>JAMHVS010000020.1:0-100063 GCA_035911315.1 Xanthobacter sp. | reverse complement strand
TCTCATCGCTGAAAACAGAGAGAACAGCCCGCAAACTCTATCGTACACGCCATGAGGCCCGCTCTGATGTGTTTGATTATATCGAGCGCTTTTACAATCCGCATCGCAGGCACTCGAAACTGGGCTATATCAGCCCAATGGAGTTCGAAGAACGCGCCAAGCGGGCTTAAACAACTGTCCACAAAACCGGCTGCAGCTCATGATGGCCGTTGCCGCCATTCATGCGCTTTACGGATTCCCCTCGTTCAACCGCCTCTACGGCAAGCCCTCTGGACCACCCTGAACCGACATGCTATCGCCCGCCCATGGAGAAGAATGACCATGGCCATGCGCTGATGCGACGACGACAGGACTTTCCGCGCTTTCGCGCGCCTTCCGCCCTGCCCGCCTGAAGCCCGCCGCATGCGCGGGCATCCGCCTGCCCGAGACCTTGCCATGACCGAACTGCCCCTCTCCGTTCATCCTGAAACGCCGGATGATGACAGCGCCATTGAGCGCCTGCATGCGCGCACCTTTGGCCCCGGCCGTTATTCGCGCACCGCGTTCCGTATCCGCGAGAACACGCCGCATGAGCGCGCCCTCTCCTTTACGGCGCGGGTGGGCACGATGCTGGTTGGCTCGGTGCGGCTCACCCGTGTGCGGGTTGGGCAGACCCCGGCCCTGCTCCTTGGCCCGCTGACGGTGGAGCCGCCGTTCCAGTCTGTCGGCATTGGCGCCCAGCTGATGGAAACGGCGCTGGAGGCCGCCAGGCAGCAGGGATACCGCCTTGTTGTTCTGGTGGGCGATGAACCCTTCTATGCACGTTTCGGCTTCAGTCGCGTGCCATTCGGGCAAGTCACCCTGCCCGGACCTGTAGACCCCGCGCGCCTGCTGGTGGCGGAACTGGTGCCGGGTGCCTTTGCCGGCGTGGCCGGCATGGTCAGTGGTGAGGGGCGCAGCTGAAGCGGAACACATCCGCTTGCAGCAAACGCCCAGAAACCGGCATCCTGACGCCCATCTCTTCTCCTATCCATTCGAGCACTGGCGATGAAAGGTGGCCGCACTCCCGGCTGGCCGCCTGCATCCTGATCCGCGCCCGAAAATGCCTGCATGCCTCTGCCTGTGTGCTGCAATGCGGCGGCGGGGCTTGACGGCATGGGAGCACTCCGCCAAGCCTTGCCCAAGCTGGCCTTCAGGCCACCCGCCAGATGCGGGTGATGATTCCAGAGCGGAGGGTGTCGATGTCGCGCAAAGAGGTGGATCTGTTCGTCATCGGTGCGGGTTCCGGTGGGGTGCGCGCCGCACGCATCGCCGCGCAACATGGCGCGCGTGTGATGATGGCCGAGGAGTTCCGCACCGGCGGCACCTGTGTCATCCGGGGCTGTGTGCCCAAGAAGCTGTTCGTTTATGCCTCGCGCTATTCCCATGAACTGGAAGACATGGCTGGCTTTGGCTGGCAGGTGGGTGAGGTCAGCTTTGACTGGGCCACGCTGGTCGCGAACAAGGACAAAGAAATCTCCCGCCTCGAAGGCATCTACAAGCGCAATGCCGAACTGGCGGGCGTGGAACAGGTGGCTTCGCGCGCGGTGGTGACGGGGCCGAACAGCGTGCGCATCCTTGCCACCGGCGAGGAGATTTCCGCAAAATACATTCTGATCGCCACCGGCGGCACGCCTTCGCTCGGGCCGGATATTCCGGGCCGAGAACTCGCCATCACATCCAACCAGTTCTTTGACCTGCCGCGTTTTCCCAAGCGCATCCTCATTCAGGGCACGGGCTATATCGGGCTGGAATTTGCCTGCCTGCTGCGCGGACTTGGGGCAGAGGTCTATCTGGCCTCGCGCAGCGGCCATGTGCTGCGTGGGTTTGATGAGGAAATCCGTCACCATATTCTGGGCGAGGTCGAAGCCTCCGGCATCCAGATCGTGAAGGGCGTTTCGCTCGCCGGCATTACCGAGGTGGCGGGCGGCAAGCGCGTCACTTTCTCCGATGACACCACGCTGGAGGTGGATGAGGTTCTGCTCGCCATCGGCCGTGTGCCCAACACTGCCAATCTGGGGCTGGAAGAGGCCGGCGTTGCGCGCGACACGGTGGGCGCGGTGGTGGTGGATGAAGCCTCCTGCTCATCCATCCCTTCCATCTATGCGGTGGGTGATGCCACCAATCGCGTGAACCTGACCCCGGTCGCGATCCGTGAGGGCCATGCCTTTGCCGATACGGTGTTCGGCAACAAACCATGGGTGGTGGACCACTCCCTCATCGCCACCGCGGTCTTCTGCGAGCCAGAGATCGGCACAGTCGGCCTTTCGGAAGAGGCGGCACGCAAGAACGGCCATAAGGTGGATATCTACAAATCTGCCTTCCGTCCGCTCAAGGCCACACTTTCCGGCCGCCAGAGCCGCATGTTCATGAAGCTGGTTGTGGACGCGGAGACAGACCGCGTGCTGGGCTGCCACATCATCGGCGAGGCGGCGGGAGAGATGATCCAGCTTGCCGGCATCGCGCTGGGCATGAAGGCCACCAAGGCTGACTTTGACCGCACCATCGCCGTGCACCCGACAGCGGCGGAAGAGCTGGTGACCATGCGCACCAAGGCGAACTGAGGCCGGGCGGTGAACAGCGGGCGGGTGGCGCAAACCACCCGTCCACTTTAGTGCGGGGCATGATGGAACAACTGGTGAAGGAAGGCGGAAGCCGTCGCGAGGTTGCGCTGGTCACGGGGTCCACCTCGGGCATAGGTGCCGCGATTGCACGTCGTCTTGCCGATGAAGGCCTGTTCGTTATCCTGCATTCAAGAGGATCTGCCGAAAGGGGCAAGGCTTTTGCGGCCGAGCTGGATCACGCGGCCTATATTCAGGCCGATCTGGCGCAGGATACCGAGAGGGCGAGGCTCATATCCGAAGCCATAGCCATCACCGGCAGACTGGATGTTCTCATCAATAATGCCGGGATCAGCGGCCTGATCCCGCACGGTGACCTTCAGGCGGCAAGCCCGGAGATCTGGCGCGCATTATACGAAGTCAATGTCATCGCGCCATTTCAGCTTGTCGCGCTGGCTGAAGAATATTTGCGTGAATCGGCGCAGGGGAAGGGCCGCGCCTGCGTCATCAATATCAGCTCACATGCCGGCGTACGCCCCAAGGGCGGCTCCATCCCCTATGCGGCGACGAAGGCTGCCCTCAATCATGTCACGCGCCTTCTCGCCCGCTCGCTCGGCCCGCAGATCAGGGTCAATGCGGTTGCTCCCGGCCTTGTCGATACGCCGCTCACGGCGGACTGGAGCGAGGCGCAGGCCCTGTGGCAGACGCAGTCGCCAATGAAACGGGCCGCCAGCCCCGAAGATATTGCCCAGGCTGTGATGCTGCTGCTGAACGCAGATTACATCACAGGAGAAATTCTCCTCTCGGATGGCGGCCTGAACCTGACCTAGTCCTGATGGCCGAACAGCCGTCCGTTCTCGGCCCAGAGCACCGCAAGCAGTGCCAGAATGCTCAGCACCACATAGGTGATGGAGAGCGGCAGCACCGTTCCATCCAGCATCCGCCCGGCCAGAAGGCCAAGAATGGCAGACATCAGCGTGGTGTAGCAGCCGATAAAGGATGAGGCCGTGCCGGCCACCGCCCCCAGAGGCTCCATCGCCATGGAGTTGAAGTTCGGCACCGTAAGCGCGAACAGGAACTGCACCAGCGCCAGCAAGGCCACAAACACCAGCAGCGGCGGCTTGCCCTGCCAGATGAAGGCCGCAGCCACCATCACCGCAGAGACCAGAATAAAGCCCACCATGCCGCCATGGGAAAGGCGGCGCATGCCGATGCGGCGCACCAGCATGGCATTGATGAAGGAGG
Organism: Xanthobacter sp.; assembly: GCA_035911315.1. GTDB lineage: Bacteria > Pseudomonadota > Alphaproteobacteria > Rhizobiales > Xanthobacteraceae > Xanthobacter. The sequence goes on along the minus strand of JAMHVS010000020.1, from coordinate 96,239 downwards.
CCACAGCCATCAGGCCCGCCACCGCGCCGAACACCACCACAAACCAGTGCCCCAGCTTGTACACATCGGTTTCAAACACCTGCGACGAGGTGCCGACATATGTCATCAGCGCCCCGGTCATGAGGCCGATGGCGGTGGCATAGCCGGTTGCGCGCCGGCTTTGCAGGGTGAGGCGGATGCCCGCCCCGATACCGGAAAGAGAAAACGGGCTGCGATATTCAGGGTGCAGCGTTTCCGGCATGCGCAGGCTGAACCACACCCACAACAGCGCCGCCAGTGCGAACATCAGCAGGAAAATGAGATGCCACGGGCCGAACAGCAGCGCGAGCGAGCCCATGGCCGGAGCCAGAATGGGCACAATGAGGAAGACCATCATGGCAAAGGACATGATCCGCGCCATGTCCCGTCCCTCATAGCGATCACGCACGATCGCCACGCACAGCACCCGCGGAGACGCCGCCCCGATGCCCTGAATGACACGGGCAATGATGAGCCAAGTGAAGTCGGTCACGAACAGCGCCAGAACCGTACCAGCCATATAGATGGCCAGACCGATGGCCAGCAGCGGCCGTCGGCCGAACACATCGGAAAGCGGACCATAGAAGATCTGCGCCGCACCAAAGCCAATGAGATAGGCATAGATGGTCACCTGCACGTCATTGGCGTGCGCGAGGCCGAAGTGATCGCGCATCGCCGGGAAAGCGGGCAGCAGATTATCGATGGAAAAGGCGGTGATACCCATCATCAGGGCGATGAGGGCCACGAATTCGGGGAAGGACACAGGCGAACGGCCCTGCGCGGAAGGCAGGGAAGTGTCTTTGGGAGAGGACATGGTTGCTCGATAATGTGTGTCCCGCAACAGACACAGGCGGACAAACGGGGACAGTAACGCGCGCGAACGGCCAGACACCTTGCGCGGAACGGATCGCAGGCAGACATAATCGAACTATGGCTTCAGGAGAAGAGACCTTCGCGCATGGCTCCTGTCTGAAGCAAATTCAAGTGTTTCGCGACAGCCCGCACTGGCGCATGCATCTGGCTTTGCCCCTTATCTCGAGGCAACAAGCCCGCAATCTCGCGATCAGTCGCCGTGATAGAGCTGGCTCATGTCCCAACCGGGAATTTCAGGGCCAAGCGTATGTTCAAAAGACACGATCTCCAGCCCATCCGGTGACGTCTTGCACCGGAAAGACAGCCGGTACCAATGCCCGGAATTTCGAATGACAGCACCAGTCGCGACGATTTCGGTGCCATGGCGTTTCGGATCGGAAAAAGCATAGGCAATCACCTTGTCCGGCTTGAAGCCCGGATGCTGGCGCGCCACGTCTCCGCCTGCACGGGCATCACAGCGCTGCTCTATGCGGGTGCCGAGTTCCAGCTTGAGAAGTGAGCGGTTGCGCGCATCAGAGAGAGGTGCGGCGGCGCTCGCACTTCCAATGGCAACAAGGGCCAGCGCAAGGCTCGCCATAACAGCTTTTGAATGGGGCATGCCGCTTTTTCGAGATCGAATGTGACCTTGGCATGGCAGCTTCAGGCCCTTCGCAAGCATCATGACGTCCACACCGCGCTTTCATGCGACGCAGGGCTGGAAATGCCCCTGTCGGCACCCCAGATATCTCAGGCGCATTGTTCTTCCGAAAATCTAGCAGTTCGTGTATAAGCCGGGCTTCCGGCAGGCGAACACAAGAGGAACGCATTGCCGGAACAAGAAAATCGGGCCGGCATGACGCCGTCCGTTTCGAGATATGCATTATGGAGAGTCAAATGGTGACCCGCCCGCATTCCGCACCCGTCCCTGGCGCCGAGACCTCTCGCCGCGCCGCCGACTGGCGTCCGGAGAGCTGGCGGCTTTATCCCGGCGTGCAGATGCCTGCCTATCCAGACAAGGCTGCGCTCGCCGAGGTAGAGGCCAAGCTGGCATCCTACCCGCCGCTGGTGTTTGCAGGCGAAGCCCGCAAGCTGAAGGCTGAACTTGCCCGCGTTGCGCGCGGCGATGCCTTCCTGCTGCAGGGCGGCGACTGCGCCGAGAGCTTCGACGAGCACTCCGCCGACAATATCCGCGATTTCTTCCGCGTGTTCCTTCAGATGGCAGTGGTGCTTACCTTTGCCGGCAGTTCGCCGGTGGTGAAGGTGGGGCGCATTGCCGGCCAGTTCGCCAAGCCGCGCTCGTCTGATAACGAGACGGTGGACGGCGTAACGCTGCCGAGCTACCGCGGTGACATCATCAACGATATCGCCTTCACGCCCGAGGCTCGCATTCCCGATCCGCGCCGGCAGATCGAGGCGTACCGCCAGTCGGCGGCGACGCTGAACCTGCTGCGCGCCTTCGCCAATGGTGGCTATGCCAATCTCGGCAATGCCCATGCATGGATGCTTGGCTTCGTGAAGGATTCGCCCCAGTCCTCGCGTTATCAGGAACTGGCGAACCGCATCACCGAGGCGCTGGACTTCATGCGGGCCTGCGGAATTGACCCGCAGCACCATCCTGAACTCAGCTCCACGGATTTCTTCACCAGCCATGAAGCGCTGCTGCTGGGCTATGAGCAGGCCCTGACGCGGGTGGATTCCACCTCTGGCGACTGGTACGGCACTTCCGGCCACATGCTGTGGATCGGCGACCGCACCCGCCAGCCGGACCATGGCCATGTGGAATATTTCCGTGGCGTGCGGAACCCCATTGGCATCAAGTGCGGCCCCTCGCTGGAGCCGGAAGGTCTTATCCGTCTGCTGGACATTCTCCAGCCCGACAATGAGGCCGGCCGCATCACCCTCATCTGCCGCTTCGGCGCGGACAAGGTGGAGGCGCACCTGCCGGCGCTTGTGCGTGCGGTGGAGAAGGAAGGCCGCACGGTGGTGTGGTCTTGCGACCCGATGCATGGCAACACCATCAAGGCCGCCTCGGGCTACAAGACCCGCCCGTTCGACCGGGTGCAGAGCGAGATCCGCTCCTTCTTCGAGGTTCATGCGGCCGAGGGCACCATCCCCGGCGGCGTGCATCTGGAGATGACCGGCAAGGATGTCACCGAATGCACGGGCGGCGCCCGCGCGATCAGCGACGAAGACCTGCGGGACCGCTACCACACCTATTGCGACCCGCGCCTCAATGCCGAGCAGGCGATTGAGACCGCGTTCCTTGTGGCAGAACTGCTGAAGAAGGAACGCCAGTCCCGCAACCGCGCGGAGCCTGTGGCTGCCGAGTGATGCAGGGCTGAAAGACCTGACATGATGGAACACCCCCTGCGCAAGCCGGGGGTGTTTTCTTTTGAAGGAATGCGCTTGGCCTTTCCGCCTGCCCGTCCTCTGCGCATGTCTTCATAGCGAGCGCACGGTCAATGCGTACATTGCACAGGTGGCGGCTTGCCTTTGCGCGCCAAACGATGCTTCAAGACCCCCTGATGTGCGATGTGAGTGCCAAGCCTGCCATGATGGATACAGGAATTCCCCCCCGCAGCTTGCACGGCAAGGCCTATAAGCCCGGCCAGTGGCAGTTTCGCCTGCCCCTGCTCTCCCATCTGAAACGCGATGGCAGAATGTGCATCTTCGTGGCGGAAGATACCGGCCCCGCACCGAAGCTGGCTGCGCTGGATCGCGCCGGCACGGTTCTGGCCACGGTCGATCTGCTGGAGGGAGAGCCATGCGCCCTGTTCCTGCCCACTGGCACAAGACGGCTTGCGCTGCATGCGTCCACATCGCAGCTTCCCAGGCTGGGCATCTATCCAACCGGCAAGGTCGAGCTCAAGCTCCACGCCTTCCTTCACGGACAGTTTGAGGACAGCGCGGCCACCCGGCGCTGGAATGCGGCCGGCGCTGCGGCCCGCACCCTGCGCGGTGCGTTGACGGCACTGGCGGAAACATCCGGTGGCGGCATGGCGCTAACAGCGGCACGCTACCAGCAGTATCGCGCCCGCTTTGTCGAGGATTTCACAACCATTCCGGCGACGGAAGCTGCACCGCGTCTGGCCTTCATCAGTGCCGCGGGTGATACTTCGGCGAAAGACCTGCTCACCTGCGCACAGGCGCTGGCCCGCCAGAATGACAAAGCCTTCGAGTGGATCATCGCCCTGCCGCCCCATCGCGCGGAAGAGGCTGTCGCACTGAGCGCCCTGCTGCGCCCAGCCCTCCCCGTGATGGCACACCCGCCGGTTCAGATTGTCCATGCCAACAGCGCTGATATGGCGTCACAGTTTCAGGCTGCACTGGTTGCGACACAAGGTGGGTTGATCTGCCCGCTGGACCCTACCGGCCGCCCCACACGGGATGCCGTGGCAATGCTGCGTGATGCCTTCGCCAGCCACCCTGACTGCGCGCTGGTCTATACGGATGAGGAGCGGCTGGATGCCAATAGCGCACCGCTACGCGGCATATTCAAGCCGGCATTCAACACGCATTTGCTCTACGCCAGCAATTATATAGGCAGCTTTTTCGCACTGTCCCGCCCGGATGCCCTGAGATTGGGTTTCAACCCCGCGGCTGAAAGTGCATGCCTGTTTGATCTGCTGCTGCGCCACACCAGCATGCTGGCACCCAATCAGGTGCGCCATATTCCACGCATCGCCTATGGGGCGCAGACCCCATCTCATCCCGGCTTCACGGCCGATACGCAAGCGGATGCCGCCGCCGCATTGGAGCGTACGCTGGGTGTGAGTGTTGAGCACAGTGCGGATGGGCGGCATCTGCGTCCGCTCTTCCCCCTTCCCGCACACCGTCCGCTGGTTTCCATCGTCATTCCCACACGCGACAGGGCAGACCTTCTGGGCATGGCCCTGCGCACGCTGATTGCGAGGACCACCTATCACGACTTTGAAATCATCATTGTCGATAACGGCTCGGTGCAGCCGGAAACCTTCGCCCTGTTTGAAGAAACACAGGCGTCATGGCCCCAGACACGGGTGGTGCGCGATGACGGGGACTTCAACTTCCCGCGCATCTGCAATGCTGGCGTTGATGCCGCGAGGGGTGAACTCATTCTGCTGCTGAACAATGACATCGAGGTCATTGACGGCGACTGGCTGAGCGAAATGGTGAGCCTGAGCGCCCTGCCCCGCGCCGGCGTGGTGGGCGCAAAGCTGCTGTATCCGGATCGCACCGTGCAGCATGCGGGCGTGATCGCCGGCCTGTTCCGATATGCGGGCCACTGGTTTGCCCATGCCGCCTCCTCGGCTGGCGGGTGCGAGGACCGGCTTCTGGTGCGCCAGAATCTCTCCGCTGTTACCGGTGCCTGCCTGCTCATCCGCCGCGAGGTGTGGAACATCACCGGCCCTCTTGATGCCGAGCGCTTCGCCGAGGACTGCAACGATATTGACCTGTGCCTGCGGGCAAGGGCGGCCGGGTTCGATGTGGTGTTCACCCCCCACACCGGCCTCATCCATCATGAATCGGTCTCGCGCGGCAAGAAGCGCTCCAAGGCCCACCGCGAGCGGCTGAAAGCTCAACGGGCACGGATGGAGGAGCGCTGGGGCACATCGAAACTGGTGGACCCGCACTATAATCCCAATCTCGACCGCAAGAGCCTGTATGCGGTTCTGAGCAGCCAACCGGAAGGCCCGCGTGAACCGCGCACCGATGCCATCACTGGCCATTGGCGGCCTCGGGGCACCTCCAAAGCGTAAGGGTCCACATCCCACGGGTGCGGCTCGATATCGCTTCTTAGAATTGATAAAAATCAAAACAACACATCCCTCTCCCATCTACCCTCCCCCAAGGCAAGATGAGGGGGATGATGATGAAAAAGGCATTTGCAGCACTGCTGATGGCCAGCGCACTTGCGCTGCCACTTCCGGCCATGGCAACGGAAACACTGCGGGAAAGCGCACTTGAACTGTTCAAGCCTCTGCCATCCACTATTCCGGCATTGAAGGACAACAGAATCACGGATGAAAAGATCGAGCTGGGCAAGCAGCTGTTCTTTGATCCGCGCCTTTCCGCTTCCGGTGTTTTCAGCTGCAACTCCTGCCATAATCTGGCGACCGGCGGTGCGGACAATCTGGAAACCTCGATTGGTCATGGCTGGCAACGTGGTCCACGCAATTCGCCAACCGTGTTCAATTCGGTGCTGAACGAAGCCCAGTTCTGGGATGGCCGCGCCTCGGACCTGAAGGAACAGGCCAAGGGCCCGATTCAGGCCAGTGTCGAAATGGCCAACACGCCCGACAATGTGGTGAAAACGCTGAAAAGCATTCCGGCCTATGTGAAGGCTTTCCATGAATCCTTCCCAAATGAGAAGGATTCCGTGACCTTCGACAACATGGCCCGCGCCATTGAAGCCTATGAAGCAACCCTGCTCACCCCATCGCCGTTCGACACATGGCTGAATGGCGACGACCACGCCCTGACCGAGCAGCAGAAAAAAGGCCTCACACTCTTTATCGACAAGGGTTGCACGGCTTGCCACAACGGCGTGAATGTGGGTGGCAACGGCTATTATCCGTTCGGTCTTGTCGAGAAGCCCGGTGCTGAAATCCTGCCACCCGATGACAAGGGTCGCTTCACGGTGACTGCAACGGCGGATGACGAATATGTCTTCCGCGCCGCGCCCCTGCGCAATGTGGCGCTCACCGCCCCCTATTTCCACTCCGGCAAGGTCTGGAGCCTGGCCACGGCGGTCGCCATCATGGGCGAATCGCAGCTGGGCGAGAAACTGAGCGATGAGGATGTGGGCGATATTGTCGCCTTCCTGCACTCCCTCACCGGCAAGGCCCCGGTCACCACCATTCCGGTTCTGCCGGCCTCCACGGCCACCACCCCCCGCCCGACAGCGGAAGTGCTGAAGCAGTGAATCAGTTCTGAAATGAAAAGACCCCGGTGAAAACCGGGGTCTCTTTGTTCAGGAACAGAATATTTCTGTACGCTGAAATTTCGTACAAGCAAGAGAAGCTTATTCCAGCCCCTCGACATGGCCGATATAGGGAAGCTGGCGGAAGGCATGGGCGATATCCATGCCATAGCCCACAACAAACAGGTCTGGACAGGTGAAGCCGACAAAATCGGCATGAATACTCACGGCCCGCTTGCCCGGCTTTTCAAGCAACACACAGACCAGAACCCGTCGCGCGCCGCGCGCCATCAACAGGTCTTTGGCATAAGCCAGCGTGCGGCCCGATTCGAGAATATCGTCGATGAGAAGCACGTCACGCCCACGTACGTCGCTTTCCACATCGCGCAGAACTTCCACATAACCGGTTGAGATCATGCCCTTTTTATAGGAAGAAAGATGCATGAACTCGACCTCCGGCACCATGCCGGATGCATGCAGGGCGCGCAGGAGATCCGCCGCGAACATGAAGGAGCCCTTCAGCACCGCCACGGCCAGAAGCTGATGCGGTGCACTCGCGGCAATCTCGGTCGCAAGCGAGCGGTTGCGGGCGGCGATGCGATTCTCATCATAGAGAACGGTGATATTTGGAAGAGCCATGTTTCCTCACAACGGGGGAAGTGAGGATGGACCGGAAGGGCTTCGCCGTCCAGAGCCTCGGACACGGCCATTTGTCGCCACATCCACTTCTTGCCATGGCGACAGTGCGTTTCTAAAGGCACCCATTCATACGCATTACTTGCGCGCGCGCCGTTTGTGGTTATATTAGCGACATTCCCGATAAGGGATACCTCAGAGCCATCGCAGTCGAAGGTGATGAGAGTGGGTTCCCTCCGGAGCCCGCTCCGTTTCTGTTTATCCAGAGCCCCACACCTGCACCGTTTCTGATGTCCAGAATTCCAACCCGCGTTCCGTGCCATCTGCATCGGGCGCTGAACCGTCCCGGAGGGACATGACTGAGACCCTCGCAGCGCGCGACGACCAGAACGAACCGCGCCTCATCACCGAAACCGGCGTGGCCGCCCGTGTGGCCGCCATCGCTGAAGGCGTGCTCGGCACGCTCGGCCTGCGCCTCGTGCGGGTGAAGGTGACGAATCGCGACGGCGGCACGGTTCAGATCATGGCTGAACGGCCGGACGGCACCATGTCCATCGACGATTGCGAAGCTGCCTCGCGCGCGCTTTCGCCAGTGCTCGACGTGGATGACCCGATTTCCGATCCGTACCGGCTCGAAATGTCTTCCCCCGGCATCGACCGTCCGCTGGTGCGCCGCAGTGATTTCGCGCGCTGGGCCGGGCATGAGGTCAAGGTCGACATGACCGTGGCCGTTGACGGGCGCAAGCGCTTCCGTGGTGAACTGGTGGGCGTCGAGGACGGCATGGCGCTGGTCCGCCGCCCCGATGCGCCGGGCGGTGAAGACCCCGTTGTGCGCCTGCCTATGGCCGATGTTCACGACGCCAAGCTGATGCTGACCGATGCGCTCATTGCCGCGACCCTGCGCGCCGCCAAGGCTGCCGGTCGCGAGCTGGATGAGGATGAAGAGGCCTTCCTCGACAATCTCAATGAACATCAGCAGGCTGCGGAGAGTGGCACTGAAGCCGCGACCTTCAAGCCTGTACGTATTGGCCGCCCCAAAGGCCAGAACAAGAAAACCGGTGGTGGCAAAAGCGGCAGCAAGGGCAAGGCGAAGTCCAATGCCAAGCGCGCGCCCCTGCTTGCCCCGGAAACCAAAGCCAAATCCAAACCCAACGCCAGCACCCTGAAGGAGACGCACTGATGGTAGCCGTCAGCGCAAACCGGCTGGAGCTTCTGCAGATCGCTGATGCGGTCGCGCGGGAAAAGTCCATCGATCGCAGCATTGTCATTGAGGCAATGGAAGATGCCATCGCCAAGGCCGCGCGCTCGCGCTACGGCCAGGAGACGGACATCCACGCCGATATCAACTCCCGCACGGGTGAGCTGCGTCTGGCCCGCCACCTGCTGGTGGTGGACGAGGTGGAGAACACCGCGACCGAGATCACGCTGGATGGCGCACGTCGTCACAACCCGGCGGCTCAGGTTGGCGATACCATCGCAGACACCCTGCCCCCCTTCGATTTTGGCCGCATTGCCGCCCAGAGCGCCAAGCAGGTCATCGTCCAGAAGGTGCGCGAGGCCGAGCGCGACCGTCAGTATGACGAGTTCAAGGATCGCATCGGCGAGGTCGTCAACGGCCTCGTGAAGCGGGCCGAATACGGTAATGTGGTTGTGGACCTTGGCCGCGGCGAAGGCATTCTGCGCCGCGACGAATTGCTGCCGCGTGAGACCGTGAAGACCGGCGAACGCATTCGCGCCTATGTCTATGACGTGCGTCGCGAACAGCGTGGCCCGCAGATTTTCCTCTCGCGCACGCATCCCCAGTTCATGGCGAAGCTGTTCTCACAGGAAGTGCCCGAGATCTACGACAACATCGTCGAGATCAAGGCTGTTGCCCGCGACCCCGGCTCCCGCGCCAAGATCGCCGTCATCTCGCGTGATTCCTCGGTGGACCCGGTGGGTGCTTGCGTGGGTATGCGCGGTTCGCGCGTGCAGGCCGTGGTGAACGAGCTGCAGGGCGAAAAGATCGACATCATCCCGTGGAACCCGGACATCGCGACCTTCATCGTGAATGCACTGGCCCCCGCCGAGGTGGTGAAGGTGGTGCTCGACGAAGACCGCGAGCGCATTGAGGTTGTGGTGCCCGATGCCCAGCTTTCGCTGGCGATCGGTCGTCGTGGCCAGAATGTACGTCTGGCCTCCCAGCTCACCGGCTGGGACATCGACATCATGACCGAGCAGGAAGAGAGCGAGCGCCGCCAGAAGGAATTCGCCGAGCGCAGCAAGACCTTCTCGCAGGATCTCGACCTTGATGAGATGATGGGTCAGCTTCTTGCGTCCGAAGGCTTTGCCTCGGTTGAGGAAGTGGCTTATGTGCCGCTGTCCGAGCTGGCCTCGATCGAAGGTTTCGACGAGGACACCGCGCAGGAACTCCAGAATCGCGCGCTTGAACATCTGGCCGAAGTGGAAGCCGCTCTTGATGCCCGCCGCAAGGAACTGGGTGTTGAGGACGAGCTTAAGGCCCTGCCCGGCATCACCGGCCCCATGCTGGTGGCTCTGGGCGAAGATGAAATCCGCAATGTGGAAGACCTTGCCGGCTGCGCCACCGACGACCTCGTCGGCTGGAAGGAACGCAAGGATGGCGAGACCATCGAACATGCTGGCGCGCTCAGCGGTTTCGAATTCTCCCGCCACGATGCTGAACAGCTCATCATGCAGGCGCGTATTGTCGCCGGCTGGATCGAGGCTGACGTGCCTGCTTCCGATGCGGAAGAGACGGATGACGGCGAAGATGCCGCCCCGTCTTCCGACGTCTGAGATAAGGAGATGACCACCAGTGCACGCGGAAATGGTAGAGGAAGAGACGGACACGGGGCCGCGCAGCGTTGCTGCCGCGCGGGGGCCTTTGTCGCGCCTGTGCCTCGCCACCCGCGAGGTGACACCGGTGGACAACATGATGCGCTTCGTGGTGGGGCCGGACGGCACGATCGTCCCGGACCTCACCCGTAAGCTGCCGGGGCGTGGCGCATGGATATGCGCCACTCGTACCGCGCTGGAGATTGCGCTGAAGCGCAAGGCTTTCTCCCGCGCATTCAAGGGCAAGGGGGCCGCCTCCCCCGAGCTGCCAGCGCTGATTGATCAGCTTCTCGAACAGGATATGCGTGCCGCCCTCTCCCTCACCAACAAGGCGGGGCAGGTGATTACCGGCACCATGAAGGTTGAATCCGCTCTCGCCTCCGGCCAGGTGCGCGTGCTTCTGCATGCCGCTGATGCGCGCCCGGACGGGGTCCGCAAGCTCAATTCCACGGCTCGTCAGGTCCATGCCGCAGGTACAAAAGCGCCTGCGATCATAGATTGCTTGCCCGGCATTGATTTGGACTTGGCGTTAGGGCGGTCAAATGTGGTACATGCGGCCCTGCTTGCACATCCGACGACTGCGGGATTCCTCGCGCGCTGCCGGAAACTCGAGCGCTGGCGGACCGGAACGGCCACAAGCGCGGAAGACGGGGCGAGCCGAGTGGGCGACGGCCAACCTCCCGATGATCTTGAAGACCATGTACGGGAACAGGACGGCCGTGATCAGGGTCGGCGGAAAGAATTTGATTCAGGCCACAGTGGCCCGGACCGGAATGGTCCAGAATTTGGCGATCACGACCCCGGCGGTGAGGAACGTGATCGCGGTTAGGACCGGCACCTGAACTCAGGCCCGGCCCCGACAGTCGAGACAGTATTGGACAAGAGTGCACCCGCGCGCGCGGCCGGATGCAAGGAACGGATACGGAATGAACGATACGAAGACACCCGGCGACAAGACGCCCGCTCCCTCCACCGGCAAGACGCTCACACTGAAGCGCCCGGTAGAGCAGGGAACGGTGCGCCAGAGCTTCAGCCACGGCCGCTCCAAGCAGGTTGTGGTGGAGAAGGTGAAGCGCCGCGTCATTGCTCCTGCTGATGCTGCTGCCGCACCGGCGCCCTCCGCGCCGGCGGCAACCCCGGCACCTGCACCTGCCCCGCAGGTTGCGGAAAAGCCGGTTGCAGCTCCGGCAGCCGTCGCAGCTGAGACTCCTGCCGCACCGGTTGCAGCCACACCTGCGCCTGTGAAGGCTCCCGAGCCGGCCAAGGTGCCGGAAGCGGTCAAGCCCGAGGAACCCGTGAAGGTCGCACAGACAGTAGAAACGCCGGCCCCGGCCAAGGCGGAGAGCGCCGCACCGGCAGCCCCGCAAGCAGCACCCGCTGCCGAGCCGGTTGTAGCCAAGGCATCCGAGGCGAAGGCTCCTGAACCAAAGGCCCCAGAGGCCAAGGTTGAGGCTGCGCCCGCCAAGCCGGCTCCTGCAGCTCCCCCCCGCCCGGCTGCGCAGGCTCCCCGCTCGAATGAGCAGGCCCCGCGCGCCGCGCGTCCGCAGGATAGTGGACAGAACCGAAGTGGGTCTTCCCAGTCCCAGAATCGTCCCGGTTCCGGCCCGCAGCGGGCTGGTGGCCCAGCAGGCCGTCCCGGTCAGCCGCAGCGTCCCGGTTCACAGCAGGATCGCCGTCCGGGTGCGCCTGCGGGTCGTGCCGGTCAGCGGCAGGGCGGTTCCGGTGTGGTTCTGCGCACACTGACAGATGAGGAACGCAATGCCCGCGCCAGCGCGCTGGCTGATGCCCGCGTTCGCGCTGTCGAAGAACAGAGGATGGCCGAAGAACGCCGCGCGGCTGAGGAAGAGGCGCGTCGCCGCGCCGAGCGCGAGCGGATCGAGCGTGCTGAACGCGAGGCAGCTGAAGCCCGCAAGCGCGAGGAAGATGCCCGCCGCGCTCAGGAAGAAGAGAACAAGCGCCGCGCCGAACAGGAAGCCCGCAAGCGGCTTGGCACGGATGAGGCTGCCTCCGGCACCGCTTCGAACACGCGCAGCACGACCACGGCTGGCGCGCCGCGCCCTGCCGGCACGGCCAATCGCACTGCGGCAACCACCGAGAGCGAGGAAGAACGTCGTGGCCCGCCACGTCGTGGCCCTGCAAACCGCCCGGTTGCTCCGGTCAAGCCCACGCGCACGCCGCCCGGTGCTGAAAAGCAGCGTGGCCGCCTGACGGTTGTCACCGCCCTTTCGGCAGGTGACGAGCGCCAGCGTTCTGTTGCCTCCTTCCGTCGTCGTACCCAGCGTATGACCGGCAAGGGCGGACAGCAGGAGCAGAAGGAAAAGATCGTCCGTGAGGTGATCCTGCCCGAAACGATCACCATTCAGGAACTCGCCAACCGCATGTCGGAGCGGGGCGTGGATGTGATCCGCCTTCTGATGAAGCAGGGGCAGATGCTCAAGATCACCGACGTGATCGATGCCGATACCGCGGAACTGATCGCGGCAGACATGGGGCACACCGTGCGTCGCGTCTCCGAGTCGGACGTGGAAGAAGGCCTGTTCGATGCGCTGGATGAGCCGGAGACCCTTCAGGATCGCCCGCCGGTCGTGACCATCATGGGCCACGTCGACCACGGCAAGACCTCGCTTCTGGATGCCCTGCGCGAAGCCAATGTGGTTTCAGGCGAGGCCGGCGGCATCACCCAGCATATCGGCGCCTATCAGGTGACCTCACCGCTGGGTGGCAAGATCACCTTCATCGACACTCCCGGTCATGCGGCGTTTACCGCCATGCGTGCCCGTGGCGCGAAGGTGACCGATATCGTTGTGCTGGTGGTGGCCGCAGATGACGGCGTGATGCCGCAGACCGTGGAAGCCATCAATCACGCCCGTGCTGCTGGCGCGCCGATCATTGTTGCCATCAACAAGATCGACAAGCCGGAAGCCAAGCCCGAGCGCGTGCGCACTGAACTGCTTCAGCATCAGGTGCAGGTGGAAAGCCTGGGTGGTGAAACGCTTGAGGTGGAAATTTCCGCCAAGAAGCGTATCAATCTCGACAAGCTGCTGGAGACCATTTCGCTTCAGGCTGAAATGATCGACATCGAGGCCAATCCGGATCGTGCTGCTGAAGGCACCGTGGTGGAAGCCAAGCTGGATCGTGGTCGTGGCCCCGTGGCGACGGTTCTGGTTCAGCGCGGCACGCTGCATGTCAGCGACATCGTGGTGGCGGGTGCAGAATGGGGCCGCGTGCGTGCCCTCATCACCGATACCGGCGCGAACACTGCCAAGGCTGGCCCGTCCATGCCCGTGGAAGTGCTCGGCTTCAACGGCACGCCGGAGGCGGGCGACCGTCTTGCGGTTGTCGAGAACGAAGCCCGCGCCCGTGAGATCACCGACTATCGTCAGCGCCAGAAGCGTGAGAAGGCAGCGGCCCGTTCCGCCACCATCCGCGGCTCTCTGGAGCAGATGATGAACCAGGTGAAGGCGGCTGGCCGCAAGGAATTCCCGCTCATCATCAAGGGTGACGTGCAGGGTTCCGTGGAAGCCATCATCGGTGCGCTGGAGAAGCTGGGCAATGACGAGGTGCAGGCCCGCATCATCCATTCCGGCGCGGGTGGCATCAATGAAAGCGACGTGACGCTGGCGGAAACTTCCGGCGCGGCCATCATCGCCTTCAATGTGCGCGCGAACAAGGAAGCCCGAGAGGCTGCCGACCGTGCCGGCATCGAAATCCGCTACTACAACATCATCTACGATCTGGTGGATGACGTGAAGAAGGCGATGAGCGGGCTTCTGGCTCCCATCACCCGCGAGACCATGCTGGGCAACGCCTCGATCCGCCAGATTTTCGCCGTGTCGAAGATCGGCAAGGTTGCCGGCTGCCTTGTCACCGACGGTGTGGTGGAACGTGGACAGCATGTCCGCCTCATCCGCGACAACGTGGTGATCCACGAGGGCAAGCTCTCCACGCTCAACCGCTTCAAGGATGCGGTCAACACCGTCCACTCTGGTCAGGAGTGCGGTATGTCCTTCGAGAATTATCAGGACATGCGCGAGGGCGATGTGATCGAGTGCTATCGCGTCGAGACGGTTCAGCGCTCGCTGTGAGCCTTATCGCCCCGGCCCTTTCAAAAGGCCGGGGCGGCAGTTTCCGCCCGGATGACAAGGTGAGACAGGTTGGTGCCTGTTCCGCCGGATTGTGCTGCTATTGTCGGCATGATGTGGTCATCATTTCAGGGCATATTCCTGCCCCTATCGTCCATTGATGCCCTTCGCTGCTGCGTGCAGGCTGGAAGATGTTTGGTGTTGTGAATAACGCCCGTCTTCCTCCATCGCTACCAGCGAGAGGCATGGTGGCGAAACCGAACGAACCGGAGCGGAGCGGTCCAAACCCGCCTCCCCTTCATGCTGTGAACTGGGATCACCCGCATCCAGAACACCGAAGGCTTATGCCTGACGTGGCCATGCCCGTGACTTCACCAGAAGACTTGTGCCAAGAGGCTTAGATATTTCATGAAATCCCCTGCCCAGACCGGAGGCGGCCCCTCCCAACGCATGCTGCGCGTTGGCGAACTGCTGCGCCATGCCCTCGCTGATGTGCTTGCGCGCGGCGACCATATCGACCCTGTACTTTCCAGCCACATCATCACCGTGCCGGAAGTGCGGATGTCGCCTGATCTGAAAATTGCGACCTGCTATGTCATGCCGCTGGGCGGTGGAGATGTGGAGAAGGTGCTGAAGGCGCTGGAGGCCAACAAGGGCCATCTGCGCCATGAGGTTTCGCGCCGGGTGGAGCTGAAGTCCACGCCGGAACTGCGCTTCCGCAAAGATACCTCGTTTGATGAGGGTGCCCGCATGGATGCCCTGCTGCGCTCGCCCAAAGTGGTGCGCGACCTTGATTCCGACGACGAAGAGACCCAACCCGAATGACTGCTGGCTCGCCCGCCCCCAAGCTTTCCGCCCCTGAGGCGGATGTCTCTGCCGATGCACCTGTGGCCGATGCCACACCCGTGGCTGAAGATGCCCGCCCTGCCGGCAAGCCACAGCGTCGCCAGCCGGATAACCGCCCCCGCGTGCCCCGTCGCGATCTCGATGGATGGATTTTGCTCGACAAGCCGGTTGGCATCACCTCCACCCAGGCCGTGAGTGCGGTAAAGCGTCTGTTCAACGCCAAGAAGGCGGGCCATGCGGGTACGCTGGATCCGCTGGCTTCAGGTTGCCTGCCCATCGCATTTGGCGAAGCGACCAAGACCGTTCCCTATGTGATGGATGGCCGCAAGACCTATCGCTTCACCGTCCGGTTCGGCATTGAGACCGATACCGATGATGCCGAAGGCAAGCCGGTTGAAACCTCCGATGCGCGGCCCTCGGATGATGACATTCTTGCAGCCCTGCCTGCCTTCATCGGCGAGATCATGCAGGTGCCTCCGGCCTATTCGGCCCTGAAGATCGGCGGCGAGCGCGCCTATGATCTGGCCCGCGACGGCGAGACCGTGGTGCTGGAAGCACGGCCCGTAACCATCTACAGCCTCATCATGGTCGAGCGGCCGGATGTGGACCACGCGGTGCTGGAAGCTGAATGCGGCAAGGGCACCTATGTGCGCGCCATTGCGCGTGACCTTGGGCGCATGCTGGGTGCACGCGGTCATGTGGCCACCCTGCGCCGGGCCAGTGTCGGCTCTTTCCTCGAAGAGGATCTGGTGCCGCTGGATGAACTGCGGGAGCGTGCGGAAGCAGGCGAGGAAGCCCTTCTGGAGGTTCTCGACCCGGTCGATTGCGCGCTGGAAGAACTGCCGCACCTCTCCATTTCCCCGCAGGATGCCCACCGCATGCGTTGCGGGCAGAGCGTTATTCTGCGCGGGCGCGATGCGCCAATCGTGGAAGGCCATGCGGCCATTTTCTGTCAGGAATCCCTGATCGCTATCGGCGATGTGGAGAATGGCGAGATCTTTCCGCACCGCGTTTTCAACTGGGCCCGCAAGGCCGCACCCGCACCTCGCGGGCTGAAGCCGGCTGGAAAACCCCGGCAGGACTGAAAACACCGAGCCAAACCGGTATGGCTTTCTTGAGCCATTCCATCCGGCGGATGGATCAGCGGGACGTTAATATTCCGCTGGTTCACGAGGCAAAAGCCGCTATAGTCCCGCCGCGCGGGCGCGGTTTGCCGCCGCCTGTGAGTTTCGACCGTGCTGGACGACATCCCGGCCCGGCCGCAAGGCGGTTTCCAACGGCCACTGGCCATCAGGAAACTGCAATATTGACCCTCTGTTGAAAGGAAAGACCGATGTCGATCACTGCCGAGCGCAAGCAAGAGCTCATCAAGGAATATGGCGCCAAGGAAGGCGACACCGGTTCGCCGGAAGTGCAGGTTGCCGTTCTCACCGAGCGGATCGTGAACCTCACGGGTCACTTCAAGGACCATCACAAGGACAACCACTCCCGTCGCGGGCTTCTCAAGCTCGTGTCGCAGCGCCGCAGCCTTCTCGACTATCTGAAGCGGAAGGATGAGGGGCGCTACAAGACCCTGATCGGCCGTCTCGGCCTGCGCCGCTGATTTGACGGACCCGGCCTCACTGGAGGCCGGGAACGGCACACGGGAACCGACCCTGCCTGCAATCTGCCGGCAGGGCCGTTTCCCCGGCCCGTCATGGGCCACCCGCCTCCGCGCGAGGCAATCCTGGGTCTTTCAGACCCGCAACATGACCGGGTGAAAGACGAGCGGAAGAGAGTCATGGCAGGATCGCCGGGCGCACCCCTCACCTACCCGAGGCGCAGCCCGGCCCGCTCAAGACGGGCCCCAGTGGTGCAGATGATGATGCGCCCGGCCGTCTTGCTCATGGCTCAAGGAATTTCCGGCTCGTTCTCTTCACCAGCAAGAGAAAGATAAAACGCATGTTCGAGATTCACAGCGAGACGCTGGACTGGGGTGGGCAGCCCCTTACTCTCGAGACCGGCAAGATGGCCCGCCAGGCCGACGGTTCCGTGCTCGCCACCTATGGCGACACCAAGGTTCTGGCCACCGTGGTTTCCGCCAAGGAGCCCAAGCCCGGCCAGGACTTCTTCCCCCTGACCGTGAACTATCAGGAAAAGACCTACGCAGCTGGCCGCATTCCCGGCGGTTACTTCAAGCGCGAGGGTCGTCCGTCCGAGAAGGAGACGCTGGTCTCCCGTCTGATCGACCGCCCGATCCGCCCGCTGTTCCCGGCTGGCTACAAGTGCGACACGCAGGTGGTGCTGACCGTTCTGGCGCACGACCTTGAGAACGATCCCGATATCGTGGCGATGGTTGCGGCTTCCGCAGCTCTCACCCTTTCCGGCGTGCCCTTCATGGGGCCCGTGGGTGCGGCGCGCGTCGGCTTCATCGATGGCGAATATGTGCTGAACCCCACCGTTGAAGAGGTGAAGGAGAGCAATCTCGACCTCGTGGTGGCCGGCACGACCGACGCCGTTCTGATGGTGGAATCCGAAGCCAAGGAACTGCCCGAAGACATCATGCTCGGCGCGGTGATGTTCGGTCACCGTCACTTCCAGCCGGTGATCGAAGCGATCATCCGCCTCGCCGAGAAGGCCGCCAAGGAGCCGCGCAACTTCCAGCCGCTCGACGTCTCTGCCGTCGAGACCAAGGTGAAGGAAATTGCCGAGGCTGACCTGCGCGCGGCCTACAAAATCCAGAAGAAGCAGGACCGTTACGCGGCTGTTGGCGAGGCCAAGGCCAAGGTCAAGCGCTTCTATGAAGAGCTGGCCCTGACCGGCGCTGCCGTCCCGACCGCCCAGGTGGTTGGCGATGTGCTGAAGGCTCTGGAAGCCTCCATCGTGCGCTGGAACATTCTGGACGACGGCATCCGCATCGATGGCCGTGACGTGAAGACCGTGCGTCCGATCGTATCCGAAGCCGGCATCCTGCCCCGCGCCCATGGTTCGGCCCTGTTCACCCGCGGCGAGACGCAGGCCCTTGTGGTCGCAACTCTCGGCACCGGCGAAGACGAGCAGTTCATCGACTCCCTGGAAGGCACCTACAAGGAGCACTTCCTGCTGCACTACAACTTCCCGCCCTTCTCCGTGGGCGAGACCGGCCGCATGGGTTCGCCCGGCCGCCGCGAGATCGGCCATGGCAAGCTGGCATGGCGCTCCATCCACCCGATGCTGCCGGCCAAGCACGAGTTCCCCTACACCCTGCGCGTGGTGTCGGAGATTCTCGAGTCCAACGGCTCGTCCTCCATGGCCACCGTCTGCGGCACCTCGCTGGCGCTGATGGATGCCGGCGTGCCGCTGCGCCGTCCGGTTGCGGGTATCGCCATGGGCCTCATCCTTGAGGGTAAGAAGTTCGCGGTGCTGACCGACATTCTCGGCGACGAGGACCACCTCGGCGACATGGACTTCAAGGTGGCTGGTACCGAGAACGGCATCACCTCCCTGCAGATGGACATCAAGATCGCCGGCATCACCGAGGAGATCATGAAGGTCGCCCTCGCGCAGGCGAAGGATGGCCGCACCCACATTCTGGGTGAAATGTCCAAGGCGCTTTCCACGGCTCGTGAAGAGCTGGGCGAGCATGCGCCGCGCATCGAGGTGCTGCAGATCCCCGTGGACAAGATCCGCGAAGTGATCGGCTCCGGCGGCAAGGTCATCCGCGAGATCGTGGAAAAGACCGGCGCGAAGGTGAACATCGAGGACGACGGCACCGTCAAGATCGCTTCCGCCAATGGCGAGAGCATCAAGGCCGCCATCAACTGGATCAAGTCCATCGTTTCCGAACCGGAAGTGGGCCAGATCTATGAAGGCACCGTGGTCAAGGTTGTCGATTTCGGCGCCTTCGTGAACTTCTTCGGCTCCAAGGATGGCCTTGTCCACGTTTCGCAGATGGCGAAGGAACGCGTGAACAAGCCTTCCGACGTGGTGAAGGAAGGTGACAAGGTGAAGGTGAAGCTGCTGGGCTTCGACGAGCGCGGCAAGACCCGCCTGTCGATGAAGGTGGTGGATCAGGCTACCGGCGAAGATCTGGAAGCCAAGGAAAAGGCCGAGCGGGAAGCCGCCAAGGCTGCTGCCGGCGAAGGCGACAACGCCGAGTGACGGCAGGCGGGTGGCATTGCCCCTGCAGTGAATAGGAAAGAGCGGCCTTTGGGCCGCTCTTTTTGTTTCAGAACCGCTTCTCAGGACCCGCACATATGGATGACGCCAACTGGAAACCCTGGCATCCGGAAGAGCTGGCGCAAAGGCTGGAGGGCCTTGCACGGCCCTGGTGTGTGGTGGGCGGCTGGGCTCTGGACCTATGGCATGGCGAAGAAACCCGCCCGCACGAAGATATCGAGTTTGCTGTTCTGCGCGAGCACCTGCCGTATTTTCGCGAAAGACTAAGCAGCGTTTCAATTTATGCCGTTGATGATGGCAGGATCACCCTGCTTGCACCGCACGATACGCCATCCCCGGAAACCGGACAGTTCTGGTGCAGGGATGAAGACGCCGGCTGCTGGCGGGCTGACATGATGATCGACCCCGGAACAGCTGAAACATGGGTCAGCAAACGAGATTCACGCATCCGGTATCCGCGCTCCCGGATGGTGCGGTGGAGCAGGCAGAACGTGCCCTATCTGGCCCCGGAAGCCGTGCTTCTGCTCAAGGCCAAATATCAGCGTCCGAAGGATGAGCGGGACTTTGAAACCGCCCTGCCACAGCTGGGCCGAGATGAACGGATGCAGTTGGCCAACTGGCTGGATCAGGTCCACCCCGGCCATGTCTGGTCTGCAAGACTGAAGGCGGCATGAAGCAAGCAGGACAAGACTTCAAAGGCAAGTTCCAGCTTATGGCCCTGTCACCCGATAGCGTCCCGCGCGTCTGCCTCCTTCATCCTGTAAATCGGGCGGATGTGTTGAGGCCCGAGCTGGAACACGGCCTGCCTTGCGGCGGCGCGCTGAATGAACACAGCGCCCGCAAACCCGGGATGAGCACGGGCGAAACGAGCAGGCACAACGGCATAAACCACCATCCGAAGGCCATACCGTTGCTCCCTCATGGGGCCGGGTTCTGCTCTTCCAGTTCTGCCTTTTTGCGTGCCTCTTCCACCAGTTGTTCCACATCTGGCAGAATGCCTTCCACCATGCGCGCCACGCCTTTGCCTGTGGGGTGCAGGCCATCGGGCTGGTTCAGATTTGGCGAACCGGCCACGCCCTCCAGAAAGAAGGGGTGCAGGCGCACCTGCTGCTTTTCCGCCAGTTCAGGATAGATGGCGTCAAAACGCGCACGGTAGCTCTCGCCCAGATTGGGAGCCGCGCGCATGCCGGAAACGAGCACCGGCAGTCCGCGCGCCTTCAGCCGCACCACGATATTGTTCAAAGCCGTGCGGGTCACCTCTGGCGGCAGGCCACGCAACATGTCGTTTGCGCCCAGCGCCACAATGACAGCCTGTGTACCCTGCGGCACAGACCAGTCCAGCCGGGCCAGTCCCTGGGTCGCGGTGTCACCGGAAACACCGGCGTTTTCCACCACCACATCATGGCCGCGCGCTTTCAGCGCAACCTCAAGCTGGGCCGGAAACGCCTCGGAGGGCGGCAGGCCATAACCTGCGGTCAGGCTGTCTCCCAGCGCCACGACACGCACCGGGGCGCCCTGCGCGGCGCTGATGCCCGGCAGGGCGGTGATGGCAACTGAGCCAATAAGCAGGAGGGCATGGGGCAGCCCTCGCAACGCCTTAAAGTTCATTTTCGATACTTCCCTCGGGGCAGGTCTGTGATTCCCCGTATCTGATTGTCCCGCCCGCACGCCATGGCGCCTTGCGCCGCAGCCCGCCCGCATACCTCTCGCCGCTTTCAGGCGTGCTTCAGCAAAGGTCGCTTCCGGCATGAACATGTCTTCCGCTTCGCCCGCCCTCTCCCTGAAGGGGGTGGATCTGTCTCTCGGCAGCGGAGCTGCCCGTGTGCATGTTCTGAAGGACATTTCCGTCCGTATCGAGGCAGGAGAAGCGGTGGGGCTGGTTGGCACATCGGGTTCGGGCAAATCCACCCTGCTCATGGTCATGGCGGGGCTGGAAACTGTGGACAGCGGGCAGGTGGAGGTCGCAGGCACGGAACTCACCCGCCTCTCGCAGGATGCACTGGCCCGCTTTCGCGGTCGCCATGTGGGCATTGTTTTTCAGTCCTTCCATCTCATCCCGACAATGACCGCACTTGAAAATGTTGCCGTGCCACTGGAACTGGCTGGCCGAACCGATGCCTTCGCCCGCGCCATGCGCGAACTGGAGGCGGTGGGCCTTGGTCACCGGGCGGCGCATTATCCGGCCCAGCTTTCCGGCGGAGAGCAGCAGCGCGTGGCGGTGGCGCGCGCGCTGGCTCCTGAAGCGCCCATTCTGGTGGCAGATGAACCCACCGGCAATCTGGACGAAGGAACAGGTCGGCAAATCATGGACCTTCTGTTCGCCGCCCATCAGGCTCGCAAGACCACGCTGGTGCTGGTGACACATGACCCGGTGCTGGCGAACCGGTGCGGGCGCATTCTGCGTCTGCGCTCCGGTGAGATTGTGGAAGACAGCGCGCAGGGTGCGGCATGAACGGGGAGAAGACCTCACAAGCCGCCACCTCGTCCTTGGGCCGCACGCTCACCCCCCTGCGTTTCGCCCTGCGCGAGTTGCGCGGGACGCGGCGGGGCTTTGCCGTGTTTCTGGGGTGCCTCATTGTCGGCGTCATGGCCATTGCCGGCATCGGCTCTTTTGCGGGTGCGCTCACAGATGGCCTGCATCGCGAAGGCCGGATCATTCTGGGGGGCGATCTGGATTTCACGCTGGTCCAGCGACAGGCCACGCCCGCTGAGCGCACCTTCATGCAAGGCTTCGGTGCGGTGAGCGAAGTGGCGCAACTGCGCGCCATGGCCCGCACCACGAACGATGATGCCACCCTTGTGGAATTGAAAGCGGTGGATGGGGCCTACCCTCTGGTCGGCAAGCTCGATCTTGCCCCGCCAATGCCGGAAACGGAACTGCTGGGCGAGCAGAATGGCATATGGGGCGCGGCGGCGGATGATGTGCTGCTGACCCGGCTGAACCTTGCGCCCGGCAGCCGCATTCAGGTGGGCAATGCCACCTTCGAGATCCGCTCCCGTCTTGTTTCAGAGCCCGATGCTCTCTCCTCCGGCATTGGCTTTGGGG
Organism: Xanthobacter sp.; assembly: GCA_035911315.1. Lineage (GTDB taxonomy): Bacteria > Pseudomonadota > Alphaproteobacteria > Rhizobiales > Xanthobacteraceae > Xanthobacter. Next base: position 73,885 of record JAMHVS010000020.1, on the reverse strand, counting down.
CGCGGCTGCTGGTATCCAGCGCCGCACTGGAGGCAACCGGGCTGGTGCAGCCCGGCAGCCTCGTGCGCTGGAGCTATCGCCTGCGTCTGCCGGATGAATCCGCGCAGATGATGGATGCCGCCTCACAACTGGCCCATGCCGAACTGGAACAGGGCGGCTTCCAGATCCGCACCCGCGACAATGCCTCCCCCCAGCTTGAGCGGAATGTGGATCGGATCGCACAGTTCCTCACCCTTGTGGCGCTCACATCGCTGATGGTGGGCGGCGTGGGCGTGGCCAATGGCGTCTCCAGCCATCTGGCAGCGCGGCGAGAGGTCATCGCCACCATGAAGGCGATGGGGGCATCACGCAGGGTCATCTTCACCACCTATGGCATCGAGATTCTGCTCATCGCCCTGCTCGGTATCATCATCGGGCTGGCGCTGGGTGCGGCGCTGCCATTTGTGGCGAGTGCGGCAATTGCCTCGCTCATTCCCTTCCCGCTTTCTCCGGTGGTGGACTGGGCGGCGCTGGGGCTGGCAGCCCTCTACGGGCTTCTGGTCGCGGCGGCTTTTACGGTGTGGCCGCTGGCAGCGGCGCAGGAGGCTCCGGTTTCCGTGCTGTTCCGTGATGGGTTTGATGCCCGTCGGCCCCGGCCCGGCCCGTTCGCCATGGTGCTTTCCTGCCTGCTTGGCCTCGCCCTCGCATTGGTGGCCATGCTGAGCGCGGATGTCTGGCGCACGGCGGCACTCTTTCTTGCGGTGGCGGCAGCGGTTTTCATCCTGCTGCGGCTGGTGGCGATGGGTGTAATGGCGATTGCCCGCCGCCTGCCCCGCCCGAAGATGACAATGGCGCGCCTCGCACTGGGCAATATCCACCGCCCCGGTGCGCTCACCCCCACGGTTGTGCTCTCGCTGGGGCTGGGGCTCACGCTTCTGGTCGCGATCACGCTGATTGACCGCTCCCTTTCCAATGAGCTCAACGGCCCTCTGCAGGAAGAGGCCCCCAGCTTCTTCTTCGTGGATGTGCCCTCCGCCTCACAGGAGGAGTTCCACAACTTCATCTCATCTCAGGCACCGGATGCAACCTATCGCTCGGTGCCGATGCTGCGCGGGCGCATCACCCACCTTGCCGGCCGCCCGGCGGAAGAGGTGCAGGTGCCGGCTGATGCCGCATGGGTGCTCCAGAGCGATCGCGGGATCTCCATGTCCGATACTCTGCCGGAAGGTTCCACACTGGTGGCCGGTGAATGGTGGCAGCCGGGTGAAACCCGCCCGCTCATCTCCTTCGATGAGAAGCTGGCCGGCAAGCTGGGCCTGAAGCTGGGCGACACCATCACCGTGAATGTACTGGGCCGCAACATCACCGCCACCATCGCCAACCTGCGACAGGTGAAGTGGGAGCGGCTGAACATCAATTTTGTCATGGTGTTCTCGCCCGGCACCTTCGCCGGTGCGCCGCACAGTGTGCTCTCCACCCTCACATGGCCGGGCGGGGCAGATACGGCGCAAGAGGTGGCGTTGCTGAAAGCCGTGGCGCAGCAGTTCCCGGCCATCACATCGGTGCGGGTGAAGGAGACGCTGGAACAGGCGGCGGCCATTTTGGGCCAGCTCTCACTCGGCATTCATGCGGCCAGCGTCATCACGCTTCTCACCTCGGTTCTGGTGCTGGCGGGTGCACTGGCAGCCGGACACCAGCACCGGGTTTATGATGCCGTTGTGCTCAAGACACTGGGTGCCACCCGCGCCCGGCTGCTGGGAGCCTATATGCTGGAATATGCTGCACTTGGTCTGGTCACTGCCGTTTTTGCAGTGGGGGCAGGCACGCTGGCGGCATGGGGCGTGGCAACCTTCGTGATGGAAATCGGTTTCGTGTTCTCACCTTTTGCCGCCCTCGGGGCGGTGGCAGGTGCGCTGGTGCTCACCGTCGGATTCGGCCTTCTTGGCACCTTCCGCGCATTGGGGCAGGCCCCTGCACGGGTACTGCGCCATTTGTGAGAGTGGTTCCATTCAAGGCGCTTGATTCCCGCCCGTCATGCGTGTCTGCTCCCCAAAACATACGAGGGGAGAAGCGCATATGGCGGGCGAAAGCGCGCAAAGGGGTGAGGGAGACCTCGCGATCGGCGGGGAGCGGGCATTATCTGCCCATCCGCTGCGGGCAGCCGTGCTGCGCGAACTCCACGCCCGCCCCTTCGTGCCGGTGGAAACACCGCGCCGCATTCTGCATGCCGCTTTCCTGCTGGATGGTGCGGGCGCGCAAAAAGACCGTGAGGCCCTGACCCGCCTATGCGTGGCGCGCGGCGTGCCGGCCCCGGCTGCAGGGGCCCGCCACCATTATGTGGTATTTGGCGGCGCCAGCCTGCGCTGGGAAAGCCACGCCGAATTCTCCACCTACACATGGGGTCTGCCCAGCACTCCGCTGGCGGTGGGCACCCTGCCCTTCCAGCCTGCCGCGGCAGGTCTGGCCAGCCCCTTCTCGGAAGTGCCCCAGCCCGGACCGCTGCTGGTGGCTGTGGATCTGCATCTGGTGCCTGACAGCGCCGAGGACTTCATGCTGGAACGGGTGTTCGACCCCGCCAGCCTCGCCCGCTCCGATGTGAATGACGGCCTCGCCGAGATTGCCACAGACTTTCGCGCGGACCCCTCCGGCTTCGTGCGCGTACTGGTGCGAGACCGGGGGCTGAGCGCGGAATCAACCGGCGCTCTGGTGCAGAGGGTTCTCGAAATCGAGACCTACCGCACGCTGGCCCTGCTCGGCCTGCCAGAGGCCCAGCGTCTCGCACCCGCCATCGCCGGCATTGAGAACCGGCTCAACGAAGCGGCCACCGCAATGACCCGCACCGCCGGGCTCAGCGATAACCATCGCCTGCTGGACGAGCTGGTGGCGCTGGCCGCGGAGCTGGAGGCCAATGCTGCCGGCAGCCTTTTCCGCTTTGGTGCCAGCCGCGCCTATATGGAAATTGTGGAGCTGCGCCTCGCCACCATCCGCGAGGTGCCCCTGCCCGGCTGGCCCACCTGGCAACAATTTCTCAACCGCCGCATCGCCCCCGCCATGCGCACCTGTGTTTCGGTGGAGGAACGGCAGGAGAAGATTTCCCGCAAGCTGGCCAATGCCGCAGACCTGCTGCGCACGCGCGTGAATGTGGAGCTGGAACAGCAGAACCGCGACCTTCTCACCTCCATGAATGAGCGCACGCGGATGCAGCTGCGTTTGCAGCGCACCGTGGAGGGTCTTTCGGTTGCGGCCATTTCCTACTATGTGGTGAGCCTGATCCATTACCTGATCAAGGGTCTGTATGAGGCCGGGCTGAATGATCGGCTGGGCTTTCATCTGGATGCGGGACTGGTTTCCGCAGCCCTTGTGCCGGTGGTGGTGCTTGCCGTGTGGGGTGTGGTGCGACGCATCCGCAATGCCCATGGCGATGAGGAATGACGCGCCGGGGCGGGCCAGAGCCTTTCGCCGCCGGAAATGGAGAGTGCATGCAACCGCTTCAGATCGCCATTGTCCCGGTAACGCCCTTCCAGCAGAACTGCTCCATCCTGTGGTGCACCAAGACCATGAAGGCCGCCATTGTCGATCCCGGCGGTGATGCAGACCGCATCCGCGCTGCCGTGGCCGAGACCGGCGCGCAGGTGGAGAAGATTCTGCTCACCCATGGCCATCTCGACCATGCGGGCGCGGCGGCGGAACTCTCCGAACATTTCGGCGTGCCGGTGGAAGGCCCCACCGCAGCAGACCAGTTTTTGATGGATACGCTGGACAAGGACTGGGCCGCCTATGGCGTGGAAGGCGCACGCCCCGTGACCCCCACCCGCTATCTGGCGGAGGGAGAAACCGTGCGCGTGGGTGATCTGGAACTGGACATTCTGCATGTGCCGGGCCACACGCCGGGCCATCTGGTCTATGTCTACAAGCCGGCAAACCTTGCGCTGGTGGGAGATACGCTGTTTCGCGGCTCGGTGGGGCGCACGGATTTCACCTATGGCAATTCCGAGCAGCTCATTACCGGCATACGCGAGAAGCTTTTGCCGCTGGGTGACTCCATGGTGTGCCTGCCCGGCCACGGCCCGCTGACCAGCATTGGCGATGAACGCAGCTCCAACCCGTTCCTGCAGCGCTGAGACCGCACTGCATGGGTTTTCACGGTTTGAACAAGGCCATGCCCGGTGCCGCTGCTGAAGCAGCCGGGCGGGCGGATGATGGGCCGCGTTATGCGCTCTATTATGCGCCGATGGCAGAGAGCGCCCTCTGGGCATTTGGATGCGGCATTCTGGGTTATGATGCGGAATGCGGGGTGGATATGCCCATTGCACCGCCCGCCGGCATTGAGGCGGCCTTCTGGCACGATATGCGCCGCAAGCCGGCCGGCTATGGTTTTCATGGCACGCTGAAAGCGCCCTTCCGGCTGGACCCGGCTTATGACGAGGCCATGCTTCTGGCTGCGGTCACCGCCTTGGCCGGCTCATGCCCGCCCTTCGAACTGCCCGCGCTGGAGCTTTCCATCGCAGGCGACTTCTTCGCGCTCGTTCCATCCGCACCCGCGCCCGAAATGAACGCACTGGCCCGCCGGGCTGTTCTGGAGCTGGACCGGTTTCGTGCCCCGCTGACAGATGCTGACCGCAGACGGCGCAATCCTCACCAGCTCACGCCCCGCCAGCGCATCTTGCTGGAGGCCCATGGCTACCCCTTCGTTCTGGAAGAGTTCCGCTTCCACATGACCCTGACAGGGGCCGTGACAGAAGAGATGCGTGAAGATGTGGGGCACGCGCTGGCTGCGGCATATGCCGAATGCCGGGCCAGCTCCGCGCTTATGGTGCAGGATATTGCCGTGTTCAGGCAGGAAGGCTCAGGCCAGCCGTTTCGTCTTCTCCAGCGCTTTGCACTGGCCGATATGGCGTGCATGGTTGCGTGAGGTGTCGGCAGGGTGCGGTGCCCCGCCTTGCCCTGCACTCTCGAGACACACTCAACCGGCCAGTAGAGAGGCATGACATGACAGGTATTTTCAGTCGTTTGCGTGCGCTTTTCTCGCCCAACGTTCCTGTTGCACGCATGACGAATGAAGAAGCCGTTCGTGCCTTTCATGACGCTGTGCATCAGGGCGATGTGGAACAGGTGCGCACCCTGCTCTCAAGGCGTCCGGCTCTTGCGACATCTGAAGATGAATATCGCTTCCAGCCCGTTCATCTCATGGACATGTATTTCGAGCCGGAGATCCTCCAGCTGCTGCTGCATCATGGTGCAGATATCAATGCCCGCAATGATGAGGGCGTCACGCTTCTGCACATCCTGACCGATCCGGATGCCGTGCCCCTGCTGGTGCGGCATGGCGCGGACCTCGAAGCGCGGGACGCACGGGGCTGGACACCCCTGTTGATGCAGGCGGGAGAGCAGCAGAATGGCAGCGATGTTGTCGCGGCCCTTCTGGCCTGTGGTGCTAATGTGAATGCCATCGGCAATCGCGACGAGACAGCCCTCTCCATGGCGCAGGAAACGGAAGATGAAACGCTGGCTGCACTTCTGCGCGACCATGGTGCGCGGGCGGTGTGAGTTTAACTCCGGATGCGTTGAGACCATGCCTGCGGCGTCGCCAAGCTGGTGAGAGCATCCCTTCTGGGTGGCATCCCGAATGAGGCCTGATGTCTGAGCGCTCATCCGCAAGCTTGCATGGCTTTAGGTCTGCGCCCGTGCATTCCTTGACATAGATATCGCGCCAGCATGGGCAAAGCCGCACTGGTTCCCCATGCCCTTGAGTAGCTGGACGCCGCACAAAATCACATGGAAATCCTGTCAAAAATTTTTGTTTGCATCCCTCAGGAGGATATCAATAGATTAATTCGATAAATTTAATTAAATTAAATGACATGAGTTCCGAGCATCGCACACAACGCCTCAATATCTCGCGCCTGCCCCCCATGACCGCCCTGCGCGCGTTCGTGGTGGCAGCCCAGCATCGCAGTTTCGCCCGCGCGGCAGAGGCGCTGCATGTGACACCGGCGGCCATCGGGCAACAGATCCGGCTGCTTGAAGGCCATCTGGGAGAACAGCTTTTCCTGCGCGACAAGCGTCACCAACTGGTTCCAACAGAAACCGCCATCCGCCTGCTGCCCGGACTGGTGGATGGCTTCAACGCCATCATCGCCGCCGTGCAACAGCTCGGCGAAGAGGATACCAGCCAGCCTCTGCATGTCTCTGTCGCCCCCTCCTTCGGCCTGAAATGGCTATTGCCACGCCTGCACCGGCTGCGCGCATTGCATCCGCAGTTTGATATTCGCATCAGCACCAGCACTGCTCTGGTGGATTTCGGGCGGGAGGATGCAGACTGCGCGATCCGCTTTGGCGCAGGCACCTATGAGGGGCTCTATTCTGAACTGCTGCTCTCGGATTTCATCCTGCCGGTCTGCGCGCCCGCACTGCTGGATGGCCCCAATGCGCTGACAGACCCAGCCATGCTGCGCTCTCACACCTTGCTGCACGACGATGGCGAAAGCTCTTTCGTCGGAGCACCGGACTGGCGCAGCTGGCTCAAGATCGCCGGCCTTCACGATATAGACGCCGCACGCGGCCCGCGCTTCGATCAGGCCCTGATGGTGATTGAGGCAGCCATTGCCGGGCAAGGCGTGGCGCTGGCCCGCAGCAATCTGGTGAGCGATGATCTCGCCACCGGCCGTCTGGTGCACCCCTTCGGAGACCCGAAGAAGGTGCAGCATTCCTATTATTTCGTGTGCCCGCCGCACCAGTTGCAGTCCGGGCGCATTCAGCTCTTCCTCGCATGGCTGAAGGAAGAGGCTGCGGAAGAGGCGCCCCTCTTCCGCTCGCCCTCACACATCATCGCGAAGGAGCAAGCCGCGGGAGGGTGAGAAACCCACGCTCACCGTTTCGCCCACCGCCGGCACCGCATCACCGGGCGACAGGCGCACCACCACCTCTTCGCCACCGGGCGCACGGCCATGCAGCAGGCGTCCCTCGCCGATGAATATGGTTTTCTCAACCTTCAGCACCAGCTGGTTCAGCCCACGGTCTGAAGGATGCGCATCCTCCGGGCGAAAGGCGAGTTGGACCTCCTCACCAGGCTGAAAGTTCTGGCCCGGACGGGGTGCGATGAAGAAGGTGCCATCCGCTCCCGAAACCTTCAGCCCCGCATCTGCCACACCCTGTACGGTGACATTGAGAAAATTCGTGCGCCCCACGAAGTTCGCCACATAGCGCGAATTGGGGTGGCTGTAGATGTCATCCGGCGAGCCCACCTGCGCGATCTGCCCATCATGCATGATGGCGATGCGGTCTGACATGGTGAGCGCTTCATTCTGGTCGTGCGTTACAAACACGGCGGTGATGCCAAGCTCGCCCTGCACGCGCTTGATTTCGGCCTGTAATTCCTCGCGCAGCTTCAGGTCCAGCGCGCCCAAAGGCTCATCCAGCAACAGCACGCGCGGATTGATGACCACTGCCCGCGCCAGTGCCACACGCTGCTTCTGCCCGCCGGAAAGCTGGGCGGGATAGCGCGCGCCGAACGCCTCCAGCCGCACAAGCCGCAGCGCCTCCTTCACCTTGGCCTCCACTTCCGCGCGCGAAAGACGCCGCACCTTGAGGCCGAATGCGATGTTCTCCGCAACAGTCAGGTGCGGAAACAGCGCGTAATTCTGGAAGACCATGCCAATATTGCGCTTGTGCGCCGGCAGGCGGGTAATGTCCTCACCATCAAACAGGATGCGGCCGCTGGTGGGCTGCACAAAACCGCCAATCATGCGCAGGCATGTGGTCTTGCCAGAGCCGCTGGCCCCCAGCAGCGTGACGAACTCGCCCTGCCGGATATGAAGATCCACATTCCGGGCGGCGTGGTGCTTGCCATAGAGCTTGTTGATGTTGGAAAGATGAACGGCAACCATCGGCCTGCTCCTTCATGCGCCCGGCGCATCAATGCCTGAAACGGGAAGGCGAGCCATGCCCGCCTTCCATCTGTTGCTTTATGAATTCAGGCTGTCACTGCTTCTTGCCGATGACGTTGCGCTGCCACAGCTCCACCGCATCCTCGTGTCGGTCCCAATAGGCTTTCCAGTCGGGCTTGTAGAGCGCGCGGATCTGCTCGGCATTGCCGGGCAGCTTCTTCGCCAGTTCCGGATAGGCCTCGACAACAGGTGCAACCACCTTGTTGGATGGGCCATAGGGAATTTCCCAGGCCTGCCCCACCTGCGCCACCGGATCGAGCACATAATTGATAAAGAGGTTGGCCTCACGCGGATGCTTGGTGCCCTTCACCACCTCGATCGTGGTGGTGGCTGCCACGCCGCCTTCCTTGGGCAGCACGAACTTCAGCGGATAGCCCTTGTCGATCAAACCCCAGCCCCGGCCCGAAGCGATGGGAGCCGCCCAGACATCACCGGGCGGGAACAGCGCCTCAAGCTGCACGGTGGAGCTGAAATAGGAGTGGGCCTTCAGATCCGCGATCTTGTTGATGCCCTTTTCCGGTGTGGTCACATCTCCGCCGGCCAGTCTTTCGGCCTGAATCAGCAGCGCACGGCCGGCACCATGGCCCAGTTCACCCACCGCCACCTTGCCAGCGAGGCGCGGGTCCCACAGATCTTCCCATGATGTGGGGGCCGGAATGCCGGCTTCCTTGAACTTGTCCTCATTGTAGAGAATGCCGAAGGAATAGAAGATCTGCACCGGGCCATACCCATCAGGGTTCTTGGCCTCATCATACAGGCGGTCCAGATTGGTCACGATGCTGGGATCCAGCTTGTCGAGTATCCCGGCCTCAATGGCGGTCGGCTGAAGATCACCGTCAATATAGACCACGTCATAAGGCACATTTCGGCCCTTCGCGGCCACCAGCTTGGAGACATGATCCAGCGGATTGGCATCGATGAACTCCACCTTCACGCCGGTATGCTGGGTGAAGAGGTCTGCCGCATACTTCTTCTGGGTTTCCGTGAAGCGGCCGCCATAGTTGCCAACCTTCAGGACAACATCAGACTTCGCCTGCGCATGGGCAAAGCTGGTGGGCAGGGCTGTGGCGGCGAAGGTAGCGGCCGCGAATGTCGCTGCCGTGATGACATGTTTCAGCATGGGTTATCCTTGATCTGAATTCTGTTTGGGAGTTTTTTATTGAAATCAACGGCTTGAAATCTTTCGCGCCCAGAGTTCAACGGCGCGCTCATGGTTGTCCCAGTAGGCTTTCCAGTCGGGACGATCGAGCGTGCTCAGTTGCGGAGGCAGCTTCTTCTTCAGCTCGGGATAGGCATCCACCACCGGAGCCACGGCAGCATTGGTCGGACCATAGGGAATGTCCCATGCCTGTCCGATCTGGGCGACCGGATCGAGCGTGTAGTTGATGTAAAGATTGGCCTCGCGCGGGTGCTGCGTGCCCTTTACCACCTCAAGCGTGGCCCCGGTGCCAACAGCACCGCCCTCCGGCCCCACAAAGGCCAGCGGATAGCCCTTGTCGATCAGGCCCCAACCCCGGCCGGAAGCGATCACCGCCGCCCACACATCGCCGGAGGTCAGCAGGGATTCAAGCTGGGCTGTTGAAGAGTAATAGGAGTGGGCCTTGATTTCGGCGACCTTGTCGACCCCCTTGTCGACATCCCCTTCCTTGCCACCGGCCAGACGTGCCGCCTGCACCAGCAATACGCGCCCGCTGCCGTGCCCCAGCTCGCCCACGGCCACCTTGCCGGCAAGGCGCGGGTCCCACAAATCCGACCACTTGGTGGGGGCTGGAATGCCCGCTTCCCTGAACTTCTCGGTGTTGTAGATGATGCCGAATGCATTGATGTGGTTGATCGGCCCATAGCCCTGCGGGCTCTTTGCATCCTCATAAAGACGCGACAGATTGGTGATGACCTCAGGGTCCACCTTCTCGATAATCCCGGCCTCGATGGCGGTCGGCTGAAGATCGGGATCAATATAGATGACATCATAGGGCACGTTCCGGCCCTTTGCGGCGACCAGCTTGGCGATATGATCCAGCGGGTTGGCGTCGATAAACTGCACCTTCACGCCGGTATATTGGGTGAGAAGGTCTGCAGCATATTTCTTCTGGGTCTCTGTAAAACGCCCGCCATAATTGCCCACCTTCAGGACAACATCAGACTTGGCCTGCGCATGGGCCAAGTTCGGCAGAAGCGTGAGTGCGGCCAATGTCGCCATTCCGGCGGCCGCGGCGGTGATGTTTTTCAGCATGAACTGTTCTCCGTCAAAGGTCAGCCGCGCGCGGCGGATGCGAATTTCTCGATGCCGGTAAGCCGGTCGAGGCCCAGCATGATGAGAAGGGAGGCAAGGGTGACGAGCGTGCTGATCGCCATGATGTCGGCGTCAAAGTTGAACTCGACCGCCGTGTAGATCTTGATCGGCAGGGTCATGGCATCGCCGCCGCCCACGAACAGCGCCACCGCGATGTCATCAAACGACATGACAAAGGCGAAGATCGCACCCGAGATCACGCCCGGCAGAAGCAAAGGCAGTGTCACCCGCCAGAAGGTTTCCAGTGGCCCCGCGCCAAGGCTCTGCGCGGCTTCTTCAAGAGAGGTGTCGAAATTGGCCTGTGCGGCAATCACGGCCCGCACCACAAACGGGATGGTGAAAGCGGACTGGCCGAGAATGAGGCCGATGACGGTGCCCGTCAGGGAAATATCAAACAGGTCCCACAGCACCAGCGTGAACTGGAACGCGGCGACCGCGATCACCAGCGTCGAGACCATGAGCGGAGAGAGGCAGAAGGCCGAGAGCGCATCGCGCCCCGGAAACCGTCCGCGCACGAGCGCCAGAGCGGCAGGCGTGCCCACCAGCGTGGCGATGGTGGTGGTACCGGCCGCAACCACGAGGCTCACCTTCAGCGCATCAATGTAGCCGCTGCCAATGGAGCGATACCAGTGCGTGGTGAAGCCGGTTGGCGGAAAGGCCAGCGCGCCGGATGTACTGAAGGAAGAGACCGCGACCGCCAGTATCGGCAGCAGCAGGAAGATGAAAACAAGGGCGATGAAAACAGCCAGAAGGCTACGCAGAAGACGGTTCATGCGCGCTCCCTCCCCACCCGCAGGGCCAGCAGCGTGGCCAGAATGACAACGGTGAGCAGGACAACGGAGGCTGTGGCCCCGAACGGATAGTTGAGCACCGAGCGCACCTGCTGCTCGATAAACACGGCCATCAGCAGCACCCGCTTTCCGCCCATCATGGCCGGGGTGATGTAGGCCGCGATGGAGAGGGTGAAGACCAGCAGCCCACCGGCCAGAAGGCCGGGCCGGGACAGGGGCAGCACCACCCGCCAGAAGGTTTCCAGCGGGCCTGCGCCCAGATTGGTGGATGCCTCTTCCAGCTCCGGCGGAATGCCGCGGATGACCGTGATGAGCGACATGATCATGAAGGGAGAAAGGGCGTGGACGAGGCCGATGATGACGCCGGTGAGGTTGTAGACCAGCTTCACCGGCGCATTCACCAGCCCGGTGGAGAGCAGCAGCCAGTTCACCAGCCCGGAGTCACCCAGCACCGGCAGCCAGCCCAGATTACGCACCACTACTGAAATCAGCATGGGGGCCAGCACGGCGAAGGTCAGCGCCCCCCGCCAGCGCGAATGGGTGCGGGCCAGAAAATAGGCCACCGGGTAGCCGATGACCGCGCAGATCGCGACCACCACCAGCCCAACCGCAAGCGTATCGACCAGAATACCGAGATAGAAAGGGTCGCCAAGGAAGCGGATATAATTGGCCAGCGTCCATTGCGGGCCAATGCGCCCCATGCTGCCACCGGGATGCAGGCTGTTGCTGGCCAGAAAGGCGAGCGGCAGCACAAACACCAGCAGCAGAACCACCAGTGCGGGGGCCAGCAGGGCAAACCAACCCAGCCGCCCCATACGCAACCTGGCAAAGGCAGCCCCCCGGCCGGCCGGCACCTGGGATGCGGGGAGAGGCAGGGAACCGCCCGCTGCTGTCACAGCAGCGCTCGCGACCAGTGCATCCAGCTCCGCATCCGCGCGTTCCTGTTCCCTGTTTCGCATCGTACCGATTTCCACTCCATCTCCGGTTTAATTTTTCTAGATCTTCATTCTTGAGTGAATTTATTTTTTCAGCACGCCATTTATGTATTTTACAGACGCAAGTTTTTCTTGCGCTGCACAAAGGCAAAAGCGCATCCGGCCAGCCACGCACACTGGCGCGGCTGGTTTTCACGTCTTGTGATGTGGGAGCCGTCTCAGATCTTGGTGGAGATAGGCGGCAGGCGATCGTTCAGCAGATATTCGCCAATTGCCCGGTACTTGTAGCTCACCGGATCATGCGTGGTGTGGGTGCGCGCATTGCGCCAGTGCCGGTCGAAATTGTGACGCCGCAGGGTGGCAGAGGCGCTGCCCAGACGGTAGATCGCCTCTCCCACAATCAGCGATGTCGCATTGGCGCTGGCCTTGGCTTCCGCCACCGCAATGGAACTTTCCGCGAGAACACGCTCCAGCGCTTCGCCTTCCAGCGTGCCCTCAAGCTGGGCATTGGCGGCATGGTCCAGCGCCCGCGCGGCTCTCTGGAGCATCGCCTCGGCCTGATGGAAGCTCACGGCCATCTCGCCGGTGGCATGCAGCACATAGGGATCTTCCGACTGCCGCTCTACGCCGGCTTCCGGCATGGGACGGGCATTGTTGCGCACATTCACCAGCGCCTCATCCAGCGCCGCGCGGGCAATGCCGGCATCAATCGCGGCGTGATAGATCTGCGCCGCCGCACCCACATAGCTGCGCTGCTTGCCGAACAGAGGCTGGCGGATGACCTCATATTCCTCCACCGGCACGTCATTCAAAATGGCGGTGCCACTGGCGGTGGTGCGCTGGCCCATGCCGTCCCAGTCATCCTCGATGGTGAAGCCCTCGCGCTTGCGCGGCACGATAGCGAGAATACGCTCCCCCTCTTCAGTATTGGCGGATACGAAGAGATAGTCGGCGAACAGGCTTCCGGTACAATAATATTTACGCCCACGCAGAAGCAGGCGTCCCTGCTCACGCACCAGCCTTGTGTTCACCTCGCCAATCGTGCGCCCACCACGCTCGGCAAAGGCATTGGTGATGAGGCTGCCTTCCAGAATCTTGCCATACCAGTGGCTGCGCTGCTCTTCTGTTGCATCCAGCCGCAGCACTTCCAGAAAGAACAGATGCGGTTGGATGGACTGGGCGATATTCGGGTCACCCCGGGCAATTTCCAGCACAGCCTGTGCCATATCCACAAAGCTCACCTCGCGCCCACCATAGGCGCGGGGAATACGCAGGGCATGCAGGCCACTGGCCAGAAGCTGCTTCATTTCCTTGAAGGGCAGACGCCGCTCGCGGTCGCGGTCCGCAGCCTCACGGGCGAAGTCATCGGCGAGGGTGCGGGCCAGATCCACGGCGCTGATGTCCGAAGCTGGCGTGGCATTCAGAAAAGTTACTTTTGCGGTCATCCGGCGTCTCCTCAGGCGCGTGCGGGCTGGCGCACCAGCTGGAAACGGTTGTCAGGGTCTTGTCCGAGCTGGGTCAGCAGCTTCACTTCCCAATCCAGGTAATCAGACATGTGCTGCGTGATATCGCCCTTGCGCTCGCGCGGGGTGAACCACACATCGTCCACCTCATCGAGCGGATGTGGAATGCCAGCTTCCAGTGGCAGGCCCGCCGTGCGCCACGCGGCCGTGCCGCCGGCCAGCAGCGCCAGCTCCGGCGTGCCAGGCACCCCCGCAAGCCCGGCGGCGCGTAGCTCATAAGCGGCAAGGCGCGCCCAGTTGCCGTCTTCCGAGGTAAGAACAAGCTGTGTGGTGCCGGCCGGCAGTCTCTCAACCGCCTGTGCGAGCCGGGCACGAATGGCGAACCACGCCCCCGGCACATGGCCTGCCTTGTGGCGCTTACTCAGCGCCAGATCCACCACCACGACACCCCCGGCCTTGGCCAGCAGGTTCGAAAGCTGCGCGGGAGAGAGACGCTTCACGTCACCATCCCCAAGTTGGGCGAGACCAAACAGGCGGGGCGCAACATCGCCGGTTTCAAGCACGCCCGTTTCAAGCCCTGCCTCCAATATCGCTACATCCGTCCACCCCAGCTGTTTCAGCCAGAAGGCGGTGATGCGGGCGCGGGCGAGGCTGCCATCATCCACCAGCACGATGCGTGCGCCGAGCACGGCGATGAAGCTGTCCGTTTCCTGCACAAGCTGGCCACCGGGGGCCGAGAGGCTGCCGGGAAGATGCCCCTCTCGAAATTCTGCCGGGGTGCGCACATCGAACACATGCAGCGTGCGGGTTTTATCCGCGCGCCATGCCTCAAGCTGTGCGGCAGAAATGCTTTCCACCTGCGCCTGCTGCGCCACGCGTGCACCGGCCTCTTCTGCAAAAGTCCGTGCGGCATCGGAGACAAGGGCCGGCGGATGTCCCTGCGCACCGAAGGCGAGGTCCAGCCCCTCCAGCGCCCAGGCCATGGTGCCATCCTTCAGCGACACCACCCGGTTTTTCAGCCCGCCGCTGATGAGCGCCTGCGCCCCGATGATGGAACGCGTCCGCCCGCCACAGTGCACCACCACCAGTTCATCCGCGCTGGAGACCACATCGCCCGCCCGCAGCAGCAGTTCTGCCCCCGGCACGAAGGTGGAGCCCGGCACCGTGTGGTTGTTGTGCTCCTCATAGGGGCGGGCATCCAGCAGGGTCAGCTTTTCACCGCGCGCCTGCAGATCTGCCAGTTCGCGGGCAGTGATATAGGGCGTGCCCCATTCATGCTCGATGACCTCGGCGAAGGCCTTGGAGGGCACATGCACGCCGCTGTAAAGCGGATATCCTGCCGCTTCCCACGCCGCATTGCCGCCTTCCAGCACCGAGACAGCCTCATAGCCGAACCCGGCCAGACGCTGCGCTGCCTTTTGCGCCAGCCCCTCACCATTGTCTGTCAGCACGATGCGGACATCACGGCGTGGCAGCAGCGCGGGGGCCAGTACTTCCAACCGGGAAAGCGGGAAGTTCGCGGCATGCAGAAGATGTGCGGCAGAGAAGGTTTCCTCCTCGCGCGCATCCAGAATAGCAAGCTCCGCCCCATCCTGAAGCCAGACGCGCAGGGTGGCCGGAGAGATGGCGGGAATGGCGTCTTGCGCGCCGGAAACTGTGCTCATATCTGTCTCTCAGTGCCGCAATCCGGCCTGCCGCAGCAGGGGCAGAATGCGCTGGTTGAAGAATGTGATGTCGGGTTCGTAATCGAAGAAATTCACCTGAATGCCATCGCATCCGGCAGCCTTCAGCCGCAGGCACTGGTCCACCACCTCTTCGGGCGTGCCGAAGATATGGATGTTGCCGCCGATGATGCGCTGCTCCTGTCGGTGACCGGTCCATGAACTGGCGTCGCTGGCGGTGAAGCCGCGATTGAAGTTGGCAAGCGCCTCCTCATCCACCCCATCCACGATGCGGCGGCGGACGGCATCCACCTCTGCCCGGCTCTCGCGCGAAATGATGTGCGGGTTGATGAGGGTACGGATATGCCGCCCCTCCTCCGCCGCATAGGCTTTCACTCTGGCATTCACATCCGGCAGCGCGCCCAGCGCATCCTCGATATCCGCACCGGCGGGGCTGGTGATGAAGACCAGATCGGAGTGGCGAGCTGCATAGCGGAAGCCGGCATCGGAAGAGGCCGCGCTCACCATCAGCGGGCGATGATGGGCCGGACGGGGGGAGACATAGGCCCCCTTCAACGACCAGCGTTCACCCGAGAAGTCCAGTTCCTCGTCCCGCGTCCAGAGTTGCTCCAGCACGCGGGCGAACTCGTCCAGAAGCCGGTAGCGCTCATCATGGGGAATGGGGGCCTGCCCGAACTTGTCCGCCTCGCCCTGAAGAAAGCCGGTCACAAGATTCACACCCCAACGCCCACCGGTCATATGGTCCAGCGTTGCACCGATGCGGGCCAGATTCAGCGGGTGCCAGCCATAGAGCGCGTGGATGGTGGAGAGCAGCACGATGCGCTTCGTGCGTGCCGCCAGCCCGGCGCTGGAGATGAGGGAGTCCAGTGAGTTGGCACGAAACTGCGTGCGCCCGCCAAAGCCGCCCTTGCCCAGCCAGTTGGCGAAACCAAAGGCAAGATCAAACCCCGCCTCCTCGGCCTGCGCAACGATGCGGGCGTTATATTCAAAGCTCCAGTCCGTGCCGCGCGGCGCATCGGTAACAGACCAGCCTCCGGAATAGATGGGCAGAAACAGACCCAAAATCAGAGGCTGGGCCTGTAGCCGCGCCAGAGGCGAAAGCGCCGGTGAAGATGTGGCGATGAAGGACAAGCCCCGCTCCAGATAGGTGCCGAATTGCCCGGCCAACATATCCAGCGAAAGTTTGGATAGAGAAGCTATTTACGCTTTACGCGCGGGAAACAAAAATTTCACAGTACATTTCCACGAAGGTTTTGAGCATCTCGCAAAACCCGGTTGAAAGCCTGCTCCAAAAGCAAAAGCCTGCACCTGATTATTCCGCATCCGTCTGTGCGGAGCGGGCGTACCAGACCGCGATATCCTCCTGCACGGCTTTGGTTTTAGCCAGAATGCGATCCAGCGCATTCTTCCCCACCACGAGGCGCAGTGGCGGGTTGTCATCGGCCAAAGCCTCAAGAATGAGCGCCACCGCCTTTTGCGGGTCGCCACCTGAAGGCGCACCACCGCGCAAGGCGGCGGCCCGGCGGTGTCCTGCGGGAGTGCTTGCATAATCCGGGTGTGCGGGGGCCAGCTTCAGGGAGCGGCCGGCGAAAGCGGTGCGAAACGGGCCTGGCTCCACCACCAGAACCCGGATACCGAAGGGCGCAACTTCCAATGCCAATGCATCGGAAAGCCCCTCCACCGCTGCCTTGCTGGCCGCATAATAGCCCACACCCGGATTGGGGGAGAGAGCGGCAACGGAAGAGAGGTTCACCACCCATCCCCCACCCCGTGCGCGCAACACCGGCAGCACCTGCCGGGTAACATCTGCCAGCGCGAAAACATTCACATCGAAAAGCGCGCGAATGGCGTCATCCTCGCCCTCTTCCACGGCTGCGATGTAGCCATAACCGGCATTGTTGACCAGCACATCGATACCGCCGAACTGCGCCACGGCGGCCGTAACAGCAGATTTCACGGCAGCCGGCTCCGTCACATCCAGAGCCAGCCGCAGCAGGCGGGGCTCCGTATCCGAACCAGACAGATCGGCAAGATCTTCCACATTTCGGGATGTGGCGACCACACGATCTCCCCGCCCGAGCGCCGCCTGAACCAGAAGCCGCCCGAAACCGGAGGAGCACCCCGTGATGAACCAGACTGCATGTTCGGGCAACGCCATCGTTCTTTCTCCTGTGATAAGAACAGGAATAGCGTGGCGCGCCCCTATTTCACATACATGTTGAGACAATTATTCTTTACACATAACAAAGAAGATTATTCTCGCATCCTCCCGTCGTGCTGGCCAACATTGCGACCGATTGTGGAGGAAGCACAGCATGCCCCATCTCTTGCGCCCGGAAACACACCCCAGCTACCCGGCCATCATCCCGGCTCATGCCAGCCGCCTCTCCTCCATGGAAGGCGCATGAGAAATGGCTGAAACCTTCACGGGCAAACTGTTCTGGATCACCGGCGCATCCGGTGCGCTGGGCAAGGCGACAGCGCTGCATCTGGCTTCCCAGGGGGCAACGGTTATCGCATCCGGCCGCAGCATCGCGCAGACCGATTTTGGTGATGCCCACGGCATCACCCGCCTGCCGCTGGATGTACGCGATGATGCCGCCGTGCGCGCGGCGGTAGATAACATCCTTGCCCGCCATGGCCGCATTGACGGGCTGGTGACCAGCACCAATGTCGGCGCATTTGGAGACTTCCTCGACCTGACTGATGAGGACTGGCAAAAGGTGCTGGATGCCAAGCTGCTGGGCACGGTGCGCCCTGTGCGGGCCGTCGTCCCCCATCTGGTTGCACAAGGCAGCGGAGCGATTGTGCTGATTGGCGGGCGCGGCGGTATTGATCCGCCGCCGCAGCACTTCCCCGGCTCCAGCGTGAATGCGGCGCTGGATCTGCTGGCCATCGGCCTTGGGCGGCGCTTCGGGCCGGAAGGCGTGCGCACGAATGTGGTGGCGCCCGGTCCCATTCTCTCCCCTCGCTTTGCAGGACTGGAGGCCACGAAGGCCGGAACAGCCCGCTACAACACCGCAAGCGCCATTCCCGGCCCCGGCCTGCCGGGTGATGTGGCGGAGGCAGTGGCCTTCCTGCTTTCCGATGCCGCGCGCTTCGTAAATGGCACGTCGCTGCTCGTGGATGGCGGCGGCCCGCCATACGTCTGAAAGCCCGGCATCGCGAAGTCCCCCTTTCAGCGCCCCGCGCCTGCCTACCTCCAAGGAAGCGGCATCACGGCAGGGGCGTTATTCTTCCTTCGGAAAGTGAGCCCACGGCATGTCCCAGCACAGCCGCACCGGGAATAAGAACCCGCGCGAAATCCGCCTGAACGCCTTCCACATGAACACACCCAGCCATTCATGGGCCGGGCTGTGGCGGCACCCGCGAGACCGCTCCGTGGAGTTCACCAGCCCTGATTACTGGGTGGATCTGGCACAGACAGCTGAACGCGGACTGCTGGATGGCGTGTTTCTGGCCGATGTCATCGGGGCCTATGATGTCTATGGCGGAAACCGCGATGCCGCGATCCGCACCGGCGCGCAGGCGCCCTCGAACGACCCCTTCGCGGTGGTGCCCATCATGGCGCAGGCCACGCAACATATCGGCTTCGGCATCACCGCCACGCTCACCTATGAGCAGCCCTATCCTTTCGCCCGCCGCTTCTCCACGCTAGACCATCTCACCCGTGGCCGCGTGGGCTGGAATATCGTGACCGGATATCTGAAAAGCGGGGCCTCTGGCATGGGCCATAACGGGCTACGCGCCCATGATGAGCGCTATGCGGCGGGTGATGACTTCCTTGAGGCGGCCTACAAGCTCTGGGAAGGCAGCTGGGAAGATGGCGCACTGGTGCAGGACCGCACCAATGGCATTTTTGCAGACCCGGCCCGTGTCCATACGGTGAAACATGACGGGCCTTACTACCAGCTTGAGGCGGCCCATCTCAGCGCCCCCTCACCCCAGCGCACGCCGGTGCTTTATCAGGCCGGCTCCTCCTCGCGCGGGCGGCAGTTTGCGGCACGCCATGCCGAATGCATTTTCCTGAACGGGCAGACCAAGCCCATTGTGCGCGAAGCGGTGGAAGCCATTCGCCAGCAGGCCGTGGCGTATGGACGCCATGCCGACGACATCGTGATTTTTCTTGGCGCGACCGTCATTGTCGCGCCCACCACCGCTGAAGCGCAGGAGTTGCACGCCGAATATGCCCGCCATATCGACCCGGTGGGTCAACTGGCGCTGATCTCCGGCTGGTCTGGCATCGATTTCTCGAAATATGATCTGGATGACCCCATCCGCCATGAGAAGAGCAACTCCATCCAGTCCTTCGTGGATAACAACACCATCCGCGCCGAAAAGCCGGTGACGGTGCGCGACCTCATCAGCTTCAACCATATTGGCGGGCGCGGCCCGTTTCTGGTGGGCAATCCCTCAGAAGTGGCGCAGGGGCTGCTGGACTGGGCGGATGAAACCGGGGTGGATGGCTTCAACCTCGTGCGCCTTGTGGCGCATGAATCCCTCACCGCGATTGTGGATCTGCTGGTGCCGGAATTGCAGGCGCGCGGGCGCTACAAGACCGCCTATCGCACAGGTGCGCTGCGGGAGAAGCTGTTTGCTGGCAATGGCCCGCATCTGCCGGTCCGTCATCCGGGCACGGCCTACCGGCGCGGTCAATAAAGCCCTCACAGGGGCTGTAAGGCCTGATGGAAAATGCCAGCCGGCCTATAAGCCGGGTTCTGTACGGCGGGCCGAAGCCCACGTGGCGACCATTCCTCTGGGACGCCGGTTACCCGACGCCTCTAGCAGTCAACCCGGACGACGCCCCGAAGACAGGGTGGTTTCCCGTGTCGTCCCTATTCGACTTTGCTCCCGGTGGGGTTTGCCGTGCCGCTTCCGTTACCGGCCGCGCGGTGGGCTCTTACCCCACCGTTTCACCCTGGCCTGCGTAAACGCAGGTGGTTTGATTTCTGTGGCACTTTCCCTGAGGTTACCCCCGCCGGACGTTATCCGGCACCGTGTCTCCATGGAGCCCGGACTTTCCTCGATGCCGAAGCACCGCGGCCGCCCGGCCGGCTGGCGCGGGCAGGAATGGGCGCTCACGCGTCGCCCGTCAAGGGCACATGGCACAAAAGGACGGGACAATAACGCCGGCTATCAGCCTGCCCGTCTGAAGACCGGGGAAACGAAGTTCTCATCCGGCCTGCCTTCTCCCCATTCGCCGCGAAGAATGCTATCTGGAGCGCATGCAGCCCACATCGCCATCATCTGCCCCCTCCCGCGCTGTCACTTCAGCCCTCGCCACGCTTGCCACCGAGCAGGCCGGGCTTGAGGCCTTGCGCGAAGCCATTGGCGGGGCGCTCAGCGCGCCCTTCTCCAGCGCCGTGGACACCATCCGCAATGCGCGCGGGCGTGTGGTGGTGACGGGCATGGGCAAGAGCGGGCATGTGGCGCGCAAGATCGCGGCCACGCTCGCCTCCACCGGCACCCCGGCCTATTATGTGCACCCGGCGGAAGCCAGCCATGGCGATCTGGGCATGATCGCGACAGATGATGTCATCATCGCCCTCTCTTGGTCCGGCGAAACGGCCGAACTGCGCGATCTGGTGCATTATGCCGGCCGCTTCGGCGTGCCGCTCATCGCCTTCACCTCACGCGTGGAAAGCGCGCTGGGCGCGGCGGCGGATGTGCTGCTTGCCCTGCCCGTGGTTGCGGAAGCCTGCCCCCATGGGCTTGCCCCCACCACATCCACCCTGATGCAGCTGGCGCTGGGCGATGCGCTGGCCGTGGCGCTTTTGGAAAGCCGTGGCTTCACCGCCAGTGATTTCCGCCAGTTCCACCCCGGCGGCAAGCTGGGCGCGAGCTTAAGCTTCGTGCGTGATGTGATGCGCGCGGGTGATGCCGTACCGCTGGTGAAACGCGCCACCCCCATGGGCGAGACGCTGGTGGAGATGAGCGCCAAGGGCCTTGGCTGCGTCGGCGTTGTGGATGAGGACGGCCTTCTCATCGGCATCGTGACCGATGGTGACCTGCGCCGGAAAATGTCTGGCGACCTCACCCTGCAGCCCGTGGATGCCATTATGACCGCCGCGCCAAAAACCGTTCAGCCAGACCAGTTGGCCTCCGAGGCACTGGCCATCATGAACGAGAAAAAGATCACGGCCCTGCTGGTGGCAGAGCATGGCAAGGCTGTGGGCGTGCTGCATATCCACGACCTGCTGCGCACGGGTGTCGCCTGAAGCATTCCCGGTGCGGATATGCACCGGGTCTCCCCTATGGGGAACAGCACATTGCACGGACAGAATACGGCCCCCGTCTTCCCCCGTTTTTCCTTTTGCCCCTTGGTAAGACCACCGCAGTCGCGAGATGCAGCTTGCGGTCAAAACAGGACGAACATCATGCTGAAGGTGATTGCAGAGGACTTCATTCAGCCCGAGGCAGTGGACACCGTTCTGCCGATGTATCGCGAGCTTGTGGCCGCAACCCGGCAGGAGCCGCTCTGCATTGCCTATGACTTGTTCATTGACCAGAAAGATCCCGGCCATTTCATCTTCATCGAGGAATGGCCAGACAGGGCGGCGCTGGATATCCATTGCGCGAGCGAACATTTCCGCCGGCTGGTGCCGCTCATCAACAAGCATCAGCGCAAGGAAGGCATTATCAACCTGATGGATGCCTTCCCCGCCTGAGCTTTATTCGCCTCTTGCGCCTATGCCTCGCCCGCCTTGTAAAGACGGATGGCAGCGTGGCCTGCTTCTGGCCGGGGCGCCTCTTCCTCCACAGGTTCATCCGAGGGGCGTTCCGCCAGAAGGTTACGCAGGGTCAGGATGGTGCCGCCATCGGCCACACCATCCACCTGCGAGCGGCGGAAATGGCGCTGGAAAGCGCTCACAACAATCGCCATATCCTCATCATAGCGCCCGTTCACCTCCACCCCATAACCATAGAGCGCGAGCATGGCCTGAAGGGCCGCCACCGGCTGTCCTTCATCTCCCAGCATGAAGAAGCGCCCGCCTTCCATCTGCGCTTCCGGCACCAGATGGCCGATGCCAGCCGCCTTCAGGCACTCCCAAGGGAATCTCTCACCCGGGTCATGCTTGCGCGCCGGGGCGACATCCGAATGTGCCAGCACCCTGTCAGCCCGAATGGCGTGGCGGGAGAGGATATCGCGGCACAGCTCCACCACCGCCCTTATCTGCGCATCCGGGTATGGCGGAAGGCCGGCGGAATGGCCGCCATTAACGATCTCGATACCGATGGAGCGGGAATTGGTGTCGCTCTCCCCCTCCCATGAAGATTGGCCGGCGTGCCAGGCGCGGTTTTCTTCCGCCACCATCTGCACCACACCGCCATCTTCAAGCACCACATAGTGGCAGGAAACCTCAGCCTCCGGCTTCTGCATGATGGCAATGGCAGCCTCTGCCGTATCCATGCCCGTATAATGCAGTAGCAGCATATCCACCGGCAGGCGGCGGGGGCCGAAATTGGGCGTGGGTGCAATGCTGCGCACCAATGGGCTATCCGGCTTGAAGTCCACGCTCATGGTCTGGCCACTTCTTTTTCTGGTCAGGTTGATGGTCTTGAGACGGCTTTAGAGCAAGGCGAATACCGCCAAGTGCAAAGAAAATACGCCGCTTCGCCGCGCCCCTTTTGCCCCGGCCTATCGGCGTGCCTCGGTCAGCATCCGCACGGCAAGGCCAGCCAGAACCGTGCCCATCAGCCAGCGCTGCACCATGCTCCAGCCCGGACGCCGGGTGAGGAAAACCGCAATGCTGCCGGCTGCCAGCGCGATCATGGCATTCACACTCACACTGACAACAATCTGCGTCGCGCCCAGTGCAATCGACTGCCCCAGAACGCTGCCATGGTCCGGCTGGATAAACTGCGGCAGCAAGGACAGGTACATGATGGCGATCTTCGGATTCAGAAGATTGGTCAAAAACCCCATCAGGAACAGCTTGCGCGGGCTGTCCGGCTTCAGTTCCCGCACCTGGAAGGGCGAGCGCCCGCCCGGCCGCAGCGCCTGCCATGCCAGATAGAGCAGATAGAGCGCGCCGGTGATGCGCAGCGCGTCATAGGCATAAGGAACCGCCATAACGAGCGCGGTGATGCCGAACGCGGCGCAGAGCATGTAGAACACGAAACCCAGCGCTACCCCGCCCAGCGAGATGAGGCCAGCCACACGCCCCTGACAGATGGAACGGGAGATGAGGTAAACCATGTTCGGGCCGGGCGTGAGAACCATGCCCAGAGAGATGGCCGCAAAGGCCAGCATGTTTGAAAAATCAGGCATCGCCCAACTCCATGGCTCATCTTCGGCGT
The DNA here is from genome assembly GCA_035911315.1 of Xanthobacter sp. Taxonomy (GTDB): domain Bacteria; phylum Pseudomonadota; class Alphaproteobacteria; order Rhizobiales; family Xanthobacteraceae; genus Xanthobacter. Next base: position 50,495 of record JAMHVS010000020.1, on the reverse strand, counting down.
CCGCGCCGTCCTCACTTGCGCCAGCTTGTTACTCTTGCGCCTGCACCATGGAAAATGAATTTTTCTGGAGGATGCGATTGTACGCGCCATTCAGCGCCGCCACCCGGTCATTCGCCAGCTTCAGGGCGGCAGGCGGCAGGCCGCGCGCGGCGATGCGGTCTGGGTGATGGGCGCTTACCAGCGCACGCCAGCGGGCCTTCACCTCTGCGTCTGTCGCATCGGGGCCGAGGTCCAGAACCGCATAGGGGTCATCCGGCCGGCGCACGTGGCGCGCCTCTATCCGCTCATAGGCAATGCCGGTGAAGCCGAGTATGGCAGCGACATCCGCCAGAAACTCCAGTTCGCGCGGATGCAGGGTGTGGTCGGCCTTGGCCACATGGAACAGCGCGTCAAGCAGATCCTCGCGCGTGTCGGCATCATCAGCGAACAACTGCGCCACCTGCCGGGCATAGGCCTGATAGCCGGCCGTATCGGCTTTCGCGAGGTTGAACAGGCGGGCGACCGCGTCAAACTCCTCGGGCGGAATGAGGAAGACCTCCTGAAAGGCCTTGACCTCGGAGGGCACCACCACGCCATCCGCCTTCGCCATTTTGGCAGAAAGCGCGATGAGCGCCACGGAGAAAGCGGCGGGCTTAGGCGCAGGGGCCAGAAGGCGGTTGAGAGCGAAACCCGCAACAGCGCCCAGCAATGCGCCCAGTGGACCGCCCAGCACAAAACCAACGCCCGCCCCACCAAGCACCCCCGCACCACCCAAAAGGCCCGAATTCAAGATCTCGCTCCAGCTTTTATCGGGATGCATTCTAGAACAGATACAGAGCGGGCGAAACGAAGGCAGGCGCGACGCTGCGCCTCATCTTCCATCTGGCAGGTGCCACAAGCATGCATCTGACACGCGGAGCGGCAAGAGCGCCGGGTGCTCCGCCAAAGCAGCCAGCCTGAAATCCATGTCCGCTCACGAAGGCCTGAAAACTCAAGCCACCTCATCCAGCGCCATTGCGGGCAGCCACAGGCGGAAGCTTGCACCCTGCCCCAAAATGCTCTCCACCCCCATTTCGCCTCCGGCATGTTCCACAAGGCTGTAGCTGATGGAGAGGCCCAGCCCGGTGCCGCCCTGCCCCTTGGTGGTGAAGAAGGGATCAAAAAGACGCTGGATATGCTCTGGCGCAATGCCCTTTCCGGTGTCCCGCACTTCCAGCATCACGCCTTGCCGGCCTTCGCGGGTTTCATCGCGGCTGGTCAGGGTCAGCGTGCCGCCCTCGGGCATGGCATGCAGGGCATTCACCATCAGATTGATGAGCACCTGCTGCAACTCCACCCGGTTCATGCGCACGAAGCCGGTGGCGCTATCCTGCCGCACCACATGGATTTCGGTACTGGTCATCAGATGCTGCACCAGAAGCAGGCAATCGCCGATCACATCCGGCACATGCACCGGCTCGCTGGTGCCGGCGAATTCACCGGGGCGGGCGAACTGCAACAGCTTGGACACGATGATGTTAATGCGGTGCACCTGCTGGTCAATCAGGTTGAACTCGGTGCGCACCGGTCCCACAGCCGGCCCCAGCACATCACGCGCCACATCCAGATTGCCCTGAATGACCGCCACCGGATTGTTGATCTCATGCGCCACACCGGCCGTGATCTCGCCGATAGAGGCCAGCTTCTCGGACATGACAAGACGGCGCTGGGTAGCGGCCAGTTCTTCATTGGCAGCCTGAAGCTCTTTTGTGCGTTCCACCACCCGCCGGTCCAGCTCATCGGCCCAGCTGCGCAATTGCGCATCGCGCTGCTGCACCCGTTCCAGAAGTCCATCGAAATGATGGGCGAGACGGCCGATTTCGTCAGCATTCTCGGTGATGCCGGTGCGCGCATCCATCTCGCCGGCCTCAACGCGGGCAATGGTGCGATCCATCGCTTCCAGCGGGCGAAAAATGGCCGCCGCCCAGCGTAACAGAAGGGGAATGGTGATGAGCGCAACCAGCAGGAAGCCCACGCCTGCCCCCACCAGAACCATCTGGCGCTGGGTGCGGAAGGGTGCATCCAGAAAGCCCACATAGAGCATGCCGACGCGCGCGCCGCGGCTGTCCACGATCGGCTCATAGGCCGAGATGTACCAGTCACTCACCACAAAGGCGCGGTCCAGCCATACCCTGCCCTGCCCCAGCACCGTCTCGCGCACCTCACGCGAGACACGCGTGCCCAGTGCCCGCTTGCCCGCAAACAGGCGCACATTGGTGGACACCCGCACATCATCCACGAACAGCGTCGCCGTGCCCTCGCTGCCCTCCGGCAGACTGCCCCGGCGGTAGACGAGGTCATTCATCGTGTCGATAAAATCGAGATTGCGGTTCAGCAGCACCCCGCCGATCAGCGCTCCGGACGCGAAACCGGCTCCGGTCGTCACCAGATGTACGGGCGCACCGGATTGCACCACCAGTCCGCGCCCTTCCTCTGCCCGCTCCACCGGAACCGCGCCGGGGGTGGGCACCAGATCGATGCGGGCCTGTTCGGCAAGGGCGGGAGAAAGGCGGGTGAGATCGGCGGATGAGAACAGATCAATCTGCGTGGTCGCGCGCCCCTCAAGAGCATCGCTCGCAACGCTCCATTGCGGCTCACAGGGGGGCGGCAATGCGGGGGCCGGGGCTATTCCGGTCTGGGAGGACGGGGGCACAGCAGGCTCACCCAGCATCCCCACGCCCTGCACCCATGTCGCGCCAGCGCGGGCGAATGCGAGGCAGCGGCCCTCACCATCCAGCAGATAGAGAAAATCCAGCCCCATGTCCGCCCGCCGGCTTGCCAGAAAGGCTGCCATGGCGGCAGGATCTCCAGCCTGAAGCATCTGGGTGGCCACATCGGCAAAAGCGACGGAATCTCCCAACGCCACGAGGCTGTTGCCGCTGTGCTCCATCAGCCGGTTCAGATACTGGCGCGCGGTGGTGAGGTCGCCATTCACCTTGGTGGCCAGCAGACGGTCGAACTGACGGCCCCACCACCAGCCGGCCCCAGCCAGAACGGCGGGCAGAATGATGAGCGTGGGCAAAAGCGCCAGAACCAGCAGCCGCATCCGCACGGATCGCAGCCGCTTCAGCACGCCCCGCCCCGCAGATGAGGTGGAATGTGAAGCGGCAGGGCCCCCGCCGGATGCCGCGCCGGTTTCAGGCATTCCAGGCCTTGAGCTTGCGATCCAGCGTCTTGCGAGACACGGCAAGGCGGCGGGCAGCCTCGGCCCTGTTGCCACCCGCTTCCGCCAGCACCTTCAGCATGTGGGTCTTTTCCACCATGCCCAGCGCGTCGGGCGGTAGATCGGCCTCGTTGTCATTGGTCTCGGCATCATCCAGTTCCGGCACCACATCCTGCGGGAAGTCGCCAAGAATGAGAGATCGTTCCACCACATTGCGCAATTCGCGCACATTACCGGGCCAGGGATAGCGTGCCAGCGCCCGCAGCACGGCGGGGGAAAGCTCCAGCGGCGGCACGCCCAGCCGGGCAGAAAGCTCCGCCATGAACTGCTGCACCAGCGGGGCCACATCGGCCGGGCGGGCGCGCAGGGGCTTGAGGTGGATGTTGACCACATTCAGCCGGTAATACAAATCCTGCCGGAAGCGGCCCGCCGCCACCATCTCTTCCAGATCGCAATTGGTGGCCGCGACAATGCGCACATCCACCGGCACTTCCCGCTCCGCTCCCACCGGGCGCACCTTCTTGTCCTCGATCACCCGCAGCAGTTTGGACTGCATGGCGGGCGGCAGTTCGCCCACCTCATCCAGAAACAGCGTGCCACCCTGCGCATAGAAGAACAGCCCCTCGCGCGAGGAGGCCGCCCCCGTGAAGGCCCCCTTGAGATGGCCGAACAGTTCGCTCTCGATGATATCCGGTGCAATGGCGGCGCAGTTCACCGGCACGAAAGGCTTGGCGGCGCGGGGCGAGGCCTGATGGATGGCGCGGGCGGTGACCTCCTTGCCGGTGCCGGATTCACCCGTGACCAGAACCGTGGTGGGCATGGGCGCGACGCGCGCCACCATCTGGCGCACCTCTCCTGTGGCACCGGAATTGCCCACAAGCCCCCCCACGGCCGGAACCGTGCGCTGGATGGCCTGAACCACACCGAGCTCCCGCCGCAGCACGAAATTCTCGCGCTGGAGACGTGCCCGGTCGAGACAGCGGCCAATGGCGTTCAGGATCTGGTTTGAACGGAAAGGCTTGAGCACGAAATCCGCAGCCCCCGCCCGCAAGGCCTCGATCGCGGTGTCGAGATCCGCAAAGGCGGTGATGAGGATGACTTCGCTGAAAAAGCCGGTGGCGCGCAGCTCGTGCAGCCATTCCAGCCCGGTGCGGCCCGCCATCACATTATCGAGGATAATGAGGTCGAACGAGGTGGTTTCCAGCAGGCGCGAGGCGCTTTCCACGTCCGTCGCCTCAGCCACGTGGCGACAGCGGGAACGCAGCATGCGCACAAGGAAGTTGCGGATGCCCGGCTCGTCATCCACCACCAGAACGGAGGACTCGGCCAAGGCGGGGCTGAAAGCGCTCTCGCAGGGCAGGTTCGCCGGAGGCTGGGTCAACAGATTCATAACGCGGCCGCACTCCCCTCCCCATCGCATGCGGTGGGGCAATTTTATTGAAGCGCATCACATCCGGCCCGGCGGGGCAATACACTTCGTGCCGGAGACAACCAGGTTTAGCGCGCACGAATCCGCCCGGAACCCGAAGCTCGCAGCCTCATTGCCCCTATCAATCGCCCAAATCACGGGAACGATCAAATCCTGTCAGCAGGCTTATGCAACAGCGGCTGTGAGCATGGTGCGGATGTTGATGTCCAGACACACCCGGTCCCGCCCGCTGTTCTTGGCCTGATAGGCCATCATGTCCGCCCGGTGAATGGCCTCATCCAGCGTTTCACGGGGGCCAATCTCCACCACACCGAAGCTGGCGGTTACCTGATGGTTCTCCAGCCCCTCAACCTGCAGGGAGACAAGACGGGCGCGCAGGCGCTCTGCAATCACGCCGGCCTGTTCCAGCCTGGAGCCGGGCAGCAGCATCACGAACTCCTCACCGCCAAAGCGCGCCGCCACATCCGAGCGGCGCAGCTCATTTTCAAGCACCTGGGCGAAGCGCTGCAACACCCTGTCACCGGCCGCATGGCCATAGGTGTCATTGACGGACTTGAAGTGATCGAGATCGCAATAGACAAGACTGAAAGGCTGCGGCCCCCATGTCTTCATCAGGTGCTGCGCCCGCACATCGAACCCCTTGCGGTTCGCCAGACCTGTGAGCGTATCGATGGCGATCTCATGGCGCAGGTCATCAATAATATCCACCACCACTGCGGCCAGAAATGCCAACGCAAGCACGAAGCCGAAGATCAGTATGGTGAAATGCATCACCTGCCCGAATGGCGAGCTGTTGAACATGCTGGAGAGGACAATGAAGTCCACCCCCTCTTTGCTCAGCTTCTCAAGCTGGATCAGATCCCGCGCCATGGGCAGGGTCAGCACCATACGGATGAAAAAGTGCAGGCCGAAGAGAAGAACTGCCCAGAACAGCACCCGGTCTATCATCCGCCGGGAACGGTGTGCGCCCAAACGGCCGGCAGTTATCAGGATCATCAGGCCGCAACCCAGTTTCTGGACATAGATGCGGATGATGAGGCTCTGCTCGACGTAGAAGAAATACCAGACCAGAAACACGACAACTGCGGCGATGAGATAATAAATGCCATCGCCGCCCTTCAGCCCCGCATGGAGAAGCGCACCCTTGGACAAGAGGAAAATGCATGCCACATAAAGCGGGGCTGTCAGCACGGCATTCAGCCCCACCGTATTCGGCACGCCGATGATCTGCATGAGCGCCGCCATGGCATAGGCAACGAAGCCCGCTGCAAAGCACAGGGCGTAACGGTACTGGCGCTGGTACAGCCATGCCACAAGGAAAGCCGCCGCCACAATGACGGCAACCGCTGGCCCTGTGAACACATAAAGGCGACCGTCCGTCATACCCGCCCGGGTCTCCGCATAGCCGGACGCGCCCACACGCCGGCATGACCTTGCGAGCAGAGGTCCGACAAGACCCCCGCTGGTGATACGCTGAACGCAACATTACGCGGTCGGGGCCTGCCCCAAAAAGGGCTTACCCCGGAAGGAGGCCAAGGCCTCTCACAGGCGGATGACCCGTCTGTGCATGGACCGGTCCGGATGTCTGGCTTTTCATGCGAATGCGCGATCGCCGCTAAACATGAGCCACCACACAATACACGCGGGCCGTGTCCCCTTGCCCGGAAAGGCTCTAATTCAGCAGGGGAGAAAGTCAAGCTGCACTGCACGCGGATACAACCGACATCACGCAGCCGAGAGTGGTCTGAACCACAATCATACTGACTGAAAGGGCATCAAAATAGTGCCGCACCCGTTTACCGGCGATAGACCAACAGGCGCAATTCTTTCTTCAGCTTCTGAAAGTCGTGGAAGGTGAAGGAGATAAAGGCCGTGGCCAATGCTGCCAGAATGGCCGCGAGAAGACCGGACCAACCGAGCGCCGTCGTCACAAAATCATAGACCAGATAGGCCAGCAACAAGGTGATGACGAGGGCGATACCGTAATAAACCTTCGGCTCCATGCGCGAGAGCAGCACACCTACCGCAATCCAGATGACGATGGCGATGAGAATCGCCCATCCCAGCCCCAGACCGATCTTGGACGCGACGAAATAGCCCCCAAAACCGCAGAGCAGGATGAAAGCACCCAGCAGGAATAACCCGGCCCGCAGGCGCAGGATCGAGCGTTTACGGACCTCAACTTCCGAAGATGGCAGACTCATATCGCTTTCCAGACAATCCCACGCGGCGGCAAAGAACACCTCAAGCGCAGGATGCGGCCAGGAGCACGACAACTCAATGCGCCTGCGCAACCTGCCCTGCGCACCTAATATAAACCCACAATAACGACCCACCCGCGATTCGTATCTGTCTCAGCCGGGCATTGCCTGCCACGGAACCCATGGTCCCCATGCAATTTTCAGCACCGCTCATACCCGCCCGCCTGCTGCGTCGTTACAAGCGCTTTCTGGCCGATGTGCTGCTGGAAGACGGCACGGAGACAACCGTGCATGTGGCCAATCCCGGTGCCATGCTGGGGCTCACCCCCCCCGGCAGCCGGGTCTGGCTCTCCCGCTCAGCCAGCCTCACCCGCAAGCTGCCCCTGAGCTGGGAACTGGTGGAGGCTGATTTCGGCAATGGCCCCGAGCTGGTCGGCGTCAACACCGTGCACCCCAACGCGCTGGTGGCCGAGGCGATCACCACCGGGCTGGTGCCTGCCCTTTCCGGCTATGCCCGCCAGCGACGTGAGGTGAAATATGGCATCAACAGCCGCATCGATATTCTGCTCGAAGACGATATACGCCCCCGCTGTCTGGTGGAGGTGAAGAATGTGCATCTGATGCGCCGCCCCGGCCTTGCCGAGTTTCCAGATTGCGTCACCGCGCGAGGCGCCAAGCATCTGCAAGAGCTTTCCGCAGAAGTGGCGGCAGGGGCGCGGGCAGTGATGGTCTATCTCAGCCAGATCGGCTCGGCGAACGAGATTTCGCTGGCGCGGGATCTCGACCCGGCCTATGGCCGCGCCTTTGATGCTGCACGCCTCGCCGGGGTCGAGGCCATCGGGCTGGTCTGCCGGGTTGAGACATGCGGCATTTCAGTTGTGGGTGAAATCCCGGTGCTGGGCTGAACTTCATGCCCGCCATGTCCTGAGGCTCTGGCATCGCGGGCCACTTCTGGTGCATATTGGCGGCCAGACTGAATTTGGAGCGTATTTCATCCTTGCGCGGGTGCGCGGGTGGATCGCGGATGGAAGACTGACGTGATGAACTATGTTGAGGCGGCCAACGCGCCGCTGCGCAAGAACGGGCAGATCAAGATTTACGGGCCCGATGCTTTCGAGGGCATGCGCAAGGCCGGCCAACTGGTGGCCACCATTCTCGACGCCATCGCCGAACTGGTCGCCCCCGGTGTCACCACCGCCCAGATCGATGATCTGGTTTACGAGATGACGACACAGGCGGGCGCACTTTCCGCCACGCTGATGTATCGCGGCTATCGCTACAGCGTTTGCACTTCGCTCAATCATGTGGTGTGCCACGGCATGCCCAACAGCCGCCCCCTGCGCGAGGGCGACATAGTGAACTGCGATGTCACCGTCATTCTGGATGGCTGGTATGGCGACTCCAGCCGCATGTATGCGGTGGGCGAGATTCCCCGCAAGGCGGAACGGCTGATCGAGGTCACTTACGACTCAATGATGCTTGGCATCGAGGCCATCAAGCCCGGCGCACATGTGGGCGACATTGGCGCGGCCATTCAGGAGTTCGTGGAACCCCAGCGCATGAGCGTGGTGCGCGATTTCTGCGGTCATGGCGTGGGGCGTGTATTCCATGATGAGCCTAACATCCTGCATGTGGGCCGCCGTGGTGAGGGACCGAAGCTGGTCCCGGGCATGATCTTCACCGTGGAGCCCATGATCAATCTGGGCAAGCCGCATGTGAAGGTGCTGCCCGATGGCTGGACCGCCGTGACGCGCGACCGCTCGCTCTCCGCCCAGTTCGAGCATTCGGTTGGGGTGACGGAAACCGGGGTGGAGATCTTTACCCTGAGCCCGAAAGGTTACGACAAGCCGCCCTACAAGACCGCCTGAACCGGACCGCCCTTCCATGGTGGATGAGCCCAGAGACGGCCTGCGTGAAGCGCCCCCGCATTTTCACGGGCATCGCGACCGCCTGCGTGCGCGCTTTCGCGATGCCGGTGCGCAGGCGCTGGCGGACTATGAACTGCTGGAACTCATCCTGTTTCGGGCCATTCCGCGTCGCGATGTAAAGCCGCTGGCGAAAGAGCTTGTGGCCCGCTTCGGCTCGTTTGCGGAAGTGGTTGCCGCACCACCTGCGCTACTGGCCGAAGTGGCTGGCGTGAAGGATGCCATCATCACCGAACTGAAAGTGGTGGAGGCTGCCGCCCAGCGCCTCGCCAAAGGGCAGGTAAAGGGCCGGCCTGTACTCTCCTCATGGAGTGCCGTGATTGATTATTGCCGCACCACGATGGCCTATGCCGACCGTGAACTGGTGCGCGTGCTGTTTCTGGACAAGCGAAACCAGCTTATTGTCGATGAAGTGCTGCAAACCGGCACGGTAGACCATGCCCCGCTTTATCCGCGCGAGGTGGTGAAGCGGGCGCTGGAGCTTTCTGCATCAGCGATCATCCTGTGCCACAACCACCCTTCCGGTGACCCGACCCCCTCTCGGGCGGATATCGACATGACCCATCGCATTATCGGTGTGGCCAAGCCGCTGGGTATTGAGGTGCATGACCACATCATTGTCGGCAAGGATGGCCATGCCAGCCTGCGCGGGCTGGGGATGATCTGAAGCCAGACCACTTCACTGTGCCAGCTTATCAGGCCGGGTCAGCCACAGAGCCTGCCCCATCCAACAGGCACATACCCCTCACCTTCGCGCCCTATAGATAAATGCTCCGGCCTGTAGAATTCAGGCCTGACACAAAGCTGCGCGAGCCATCTCTGGCACCGGGACAAAAGAAAAGGCGCGACCGCAGAGGTCGCGCCTTTTCCAGAATATTTTCGCTCGCGAAAAAACGCTCACCTGAAACTCCGGAGCATTTCAGTTCATCAGATGAACCGGCAACGCTCCGGATATTCGACCCTCAGATCACTTCAGATCAGAGAAGGAGACATCGAAGGAGAGCGAGGCGAGGAAGCGGTCACCGCAGCTCTTGGAGTTCGCAACCATGATGACGCACTGTTCGTCATTCAGGTCAGAGCCATGGTAGCGCAGGTCCAGCGTCGCGGCCTTGTAGGTCAGGCTGGTGCCGATGTTCCAGTAGTTGTAGCCGGAAACGTCGACATAATAGGGGGTGAGGGTGATGGGCGTGAGGAAGGTGCCATTCCACGCGCTGCTGTCCAGCCACTGATGGCCGAACTCACCGGACACCGACCAGCCAATGACCTGACCCGGGCCGAAGCTGGGCAGGGTCACTTCAGCCGTACCGGACAGATAGGTGCCGTCCGTGCCGCTGGCTGCGAAATCGGTGGTGTAGTAAAGCTGGGCACCGATGTTCAGCCAATCGGTGACCTGATAGCTGGGCTTGAAATAGACTTCCCAGTAGTTCAGGTCGGTGTCGGCGTCAGAACCGGGATAGAGATAGCCGGTGATACCAACATCAAGGGTCAGCTTGTCCCAGGTGTGGCGCACGCCACCATACACATCGACTTCAGCAGAACCCGAACCGAGGAAGCTGACATTCGAGCCCCAGGCGCCGACATAGAACCAGTCAAGGAAGGACAGTTCGGCATAGCCCTGGATGGCGGCATTGCCATTGGTCTGGCTGATACCGCGGAACACATAGTCCGTAGTGCCGGTGACGCCGAAGGACACATCCCACAGGGGAGCAGGCTCGGCCGGGGCAACGGCCTTCATCGGCATGGAGATATCGGCGGCCATGGCGGTGCCGGCCAGGAACAGGGACGCGACGGTCGCCAGCGCAATTTTCTTCATAACTTACCCCCGAAAAGATCTGTGTCTAGAAAGCACCAAATCTTCGAATGCCTAACGACAAACTTTGGGCATCAATTGCACTGGAATTAAGCAACTCACCGAAAATGCTCGATTTTGCTGTGTCTATTATGCAACGCGAAATGTGGAATAGAGATAAGCCTCAGGCCAGGGAGGTGCGGGAACCGTCACAAAACCCGCGGAACGGCACAAAAACCACATTATTCAGCGAATGAATAAATAGCATTGCCCTCGAATCTTTGAGCATCTCCAGCTGCGAAAACTATACTTATGTAGAAAGCACCGAGGCCGTAATGCGCGGACGATGGCGCCCTGTTCTCAACAATTCATCCGGTGAGACACGCCATATTCAAGCTGAAACAAAAAAGGCAGGGCTATAGCCCCGCCTCGTCTGTTTGCTCAACTGCCCACACAGGGCACCATCTGTTTCCTCTCGCGCAGATCGAGATCGCAGGCGCTGGAAGAGGCTCCCCTTATTCCGCGCGACGGGAGGCCAGTTCCAGACATTCCGGCACAGGCGTCACCGGACGCACACCGGCAAACCATGCGTCCAGATTCTCCACCACCAGCCGCCCCATGGCCGCGCGCGTGGCGAATGTGGCGGAACCGACATGGGGCAGGAGAACCACGTTTTCCATCTGCCGCAGGGCTTCCGGCACATTCGGTTCTTGCGCGAAAACATCCAGCCCGGCCGAGAGAATGGCCCCACTGCGCAGTGCCTCGATCAAAGCGTCCTGATCCACAACACTACCGCGCGCCACATTCACGAAGATGCCATCCGGCCCCAGCGCGTCGAGCACCTGCTCATTCACGATGTGACGGGTCTGCGCGCCACCGGGCAGGATCGCGACCAGCACATCCACAGCTCGCGCCATGTCTACAAGCTCCGGATAATGGGTGTAGGGCACATCCGTGCGTGCCGTGCGGCTGTGATAGACAACCGGCACCCCGAAGGCCTCCACCCGCCGGGCAATGGCCAGACCAATACGCCCAAGGCCGATGAGCCCCACCGTGCGCCCGCGCAGGGAAGGCGTGAGCTGGAACGGGCCGGAGGTCCACTTGCCCTCGCGCACATAACGGTCTGCCTGCGGCAGGCAACGCACCGTGGCCAGCATCAGGGCCAGCGTCAGGTCCGCCACCTCCTCATCCAGCACGCCCGGCGTGTGGGTGACGATGACATCGCGCGCCACAGCGGCGGCAACGTCAACGGAGTCATACCCCACCCCGAAATTCGAGATGATCTCCAGCGCGGGCAGGCGGGAGATCAGGTCTGCATCCACCTTTCGTCCGCCACCGCTGACAATGGCGCGCACGGCCGGTGCATTTTCCGGCGTCAGGGCATCGGGGAAAATCACATTGAAACGTTCCGCCAGCGCTGGCGCGAGGGCCGGGTCCATGATCTTTCCATTCTGAAGCACCAGCGGCCGGTTAGCGTCCATCATCCGTTCCTTTTCTCCAAGACAGTGCAGAAGTGCATGATAGCCCCCCGGCAATGTCCGATCCATTTTCGAACATATCCCGGCGGTACGATATCGCCACAAGGGAATATGAATGCGGGCGGAAACCATGCGCATGAATGTGCGGAACACGATGCTGGGCTTGTCTCTTCTGGCCTGTGCAGCGGCAATAGCATCTCCAGGCTCGGCCCATGCCCAGTCCTGCACATTGATTGTGGATGCAGATACAGGCCACACCCGGATAGAGGATGGTGATTGCAACACACGCTACACGCCTGCCTCCACCTTCAAGGTGCCATTGGCGCTGATGGGCTTTGATTCCGGGCTGCTGACCGATGCCCACACCCCGCGCTGGGAATGGCCGCCAAACCAGCGCGCCCCGCAACGCGACCGGAAACCGGTGGACCCGACAATCTGGGAAGCGGATTCTGTCGTCTGGTACTCGCGCGAGTTGACCCGTCGGCTGGGCGCGGCGCGGTTTGGCGCTTATGTGCATCGCCTCGTCTATGGCAATGAGGATGTCGCGGGTGATCCCGGTGAAGATAACGGGCTGACCCGCTCCTGGATTTCCTCCTCTCTCAAGATTTCCCCGCGTGAACAGGCCGCCTTTATCCGCCGGCTTCTTGCCGGGGACCTGCCTGTTTCCGCTGAGGCCCAGCAAAAGACGAAGGACATTCTGCCGGTTTTCGAGACCGCCTCTGGCTGGCGGGTACATGGCAAGACCGGCAGCGGCAGCCTGCCATCACAGGACAAGACGGATAAAGGCAAGCCGGTGGGCTGGTTTGTCGGCTGGGCGGAGCGCGATGGGAAAACCATCGTGTTCGCACGGCAGAATATCGGCACCGACCACGGACGTCAGGGGCTGGCAGAGCGAACCCGGATGCTGGCCCTGCTGGAAACCATGTAGGCACGGCCCATTACCGTTACCGCCCGACAACGGGAAACAGGCTCTAGGCGTGCATGGCCCGCGTCTATTCCAGCGCCCCTCCCGCATGAAATCCTCTTGCGAACAGCCCGGTTTTCATGGCAACCATTTTGCAGTGCAGCATGCGTGCTGACACAGGAACCGGCGTGTCTGGAAGCCACGGATGAAATCGATGCTGGAGCGTCTGATCGAAAGTCTTCTGTTCCGCAGCCGCTGGATCATGGCCCCCTTCTATCTGGGGCTTGTGGCGGCGCTGCTTGTGCTGCTGTTCAAGTTCGCTATGGAGTTGCTGCACTTCATTGAAGGTGCCATGGGCGCGAGCGAAAGCGGCATTATTCTTGGCATTCTCGCCCTGGTGGACCTGACGCTGATGGGCAATCTGGTGCTCATCGTCATCTTCTCCGGCTACGAGAATTTCGTCTCGAAGATCGACCCTGCCGGTCACCCGGACTGGCCGGACTGGATGACGCGCGTTGATTTTTCCGGCCTCAAGCAAAAGCTTCTGGCCTCCATCGTCGCCATCTCGGCCATCCAGTTGCTGAAGGCCTTCATGGACCTGCCCAAGGGCTATGATGAGCAGAGCCTGACCTGGCTGGTCATCATCCATGTGGTGTTTGTCGGCTCCAGCCTGCTTCTCGCGTGGTCGGACAAACTCACCGGCAACAAGCATTAAGAGCTGCAAGGGCGGCCTGAGCGGCCGCCCGCGCTTTATGTGTCCGGAAGGGAGGCAGCGCCTCACTCCAGACTCGCGAACGCCTCCAGCACTACGCGCTCGGAGCGGTCGAGATAACTGTTCATCGCTGCGGCGGCCCCGGCCGTATCACCACTCTCCAGCATGACAAGAATGGCTTCATTCGGGTCGACATAAGGGGCGTGCATGCGCTCAGAACTGTCCAGCAGGCCGAAGGCCAGCCTCAGTTCCGCGATGATCTGGCCGAAAAAGGTCTTGAGACGTGCGCTGTCCGTCAGCGAGACGATCGCCGCGTGAAACTCCATGTTCGCGCTGCCAACGCCGCGCCAGTCCATCTCTGCGCGGCACAGCTTGGCTCGCTCCACCGCTGCCCGCATATGCCCCACGCCCTCATGGCGCGACCACGCATTGGCCAGCGCGGGCACCTCGATCAGGCGGCGGACACGATAGATATCCACGATCGTCGCCATTGAAGGCACGGCCACGAACATGCCGCGGTTCGGCTCATGCCGCAGCAGCCCCTCACGGGTGAGCAGGCGAAACACTTCCCGCAGCGTATTGCGCGACACGCCAAGCTGGGCCGCCAGCCGGGTTTCCGACAAACGCAGGCCGGGCGAGAGATGACCATCAATCACATCGTTACGAAGGCGGCTTGCCGTCTCTTCGGCAAGACCGGGGGCCTCATCGGCCATAAGAACTTTCCTCATCTGTGCGAGACGGCACACCGGATGCCCCGCGATTCACGGGTCTCTCCAAGGATGCTTCAAAATGCTGGATTTCCTTTTGTGCAAGACTTGCCCAAATGGCAAGCAAGGAACATCAGAACTGCACCAGCAACCATCAACGCCCCTCAACACGTGCTGATTTGTTGAACAATCACCATGAATCCGTCAAATTATCGTTGACGTCTTGCCATGCAAAAGTCACGATCCAGTCATGCAGAAACCCAATGCCTCCCTTGGTGCCTCTTGGGAGCAGGAGCAAGACCGATGAGTGACTCACCGCCCAAAGTCCCATCCACCGCCAATGCCGCGCTGAAAGGCGGGTTTATGGCGGCCATCTTCCTCATGGCGACATCCGCCATTGGCCCCGGCTTCATTACCCAGACAGCAACCTTCACCGCCAAGCTCGGCTCGGCTTTCGCCTTCGCGATCCTCGCCTCGATCGTGATCGATTTCGTGGTGCAGCTGAATATCTGGCGCATCACCGCACTCACCGGAAAGCGCGCCTCGGATACGGCGAACGCAGCCATCCCCGGCTCGGGTTATCTGCTCACTATCTTTGTTGTTATCGGCGGTCTGGCCTTCAATGTCGGCAATATTGCCGGCGCGGGCCTTGGCATGAACGCCATGTTCGGTCTCGACCCCAAGATTGGCGGCGCCATCTCCGCGCTGATCGCCATCGGCATTTTCACCGCCAAGAGTGCGGGCGTACTGCTGGACCGCCTCATCATCGCGCTCGGCATTCTGATGATTGCGATGACGCTGGTTGTGGCCTTTGTCGCCAGCCCGCCAGTGGGTGACGCCCTGCGCCAGACGGTTTGGCCGGACACCGTTGATTTCGCGACCATTACCACCATCGTCGGCGGCACGGTCGGCGGCTATATCACCTATGCCGGTGCGCACCGCATGCTCGACAAGGGACTGGGCGGCGCGGCCAATCTGGAGGCCGTGTCCCGCGCCTCGCTGACTGGCATCGCGGTCACGGGTGTGATGCGCTATGTGCTGTTCCTCGCCATTCTGGGCGTGGTGGCCTCGGGCGTTACGCTGGATCTGTCAGGTCAGGCAGCAAATCCAGCCGGTCAGGCCTTCGCCTCGGTTCTGGGCGACGCGGGCATGCGCGTGTTCGGCTTCATCTTCTGGGCGGCGGCCATCACGTCCGTCATTGGTGCGGCCTATACCTCCGTATCCTTCCTCACCGTCTTCAAGGATATGGATGACCGGCTGCGCAACTATGCGACCGTAGCTTTCATCACCATCTCCCTGCTGGTTTATGTGATGATGGGCACGACACCCGCCGCAATGCTGGTCTTCGTGGGTGGTTTCAATGGTCTCATCCTGCCCATCGGCCTCACCATCTTCACCTATGTCGGCTTTGCCCGCTCTGACCTGATGGGTGGCCACCACTATAACCGCCCGCTGCTTGTGCTCAGCGCCATCACCTGTCTGCTGACATGGTACATGGGCTACAAGTCCATCGGCCCCATCTTTGCCTTCCTCGGCATGTGACAAAAATCGGCAGCCCCTGAAACGGGGCCGCCATAATCTTTGAACGGGAGGATGACATGACCCTGACGATTGATCTGAACAGTGATCTCGGTGAAGGCTATGGCGCATGGAAGATGGGCGATGATGCCACCATGCTCGGCATTGTCAGTTCCGCCAATGTGGCCTGCGGCTTTCACGCCGGCGACCCGCTGACCATTCTTGCCACCGTGCGCGAGGCCGCCCGTCTTGGCGTGACCATTGGCGCGCATGTCTCCTATCCCGACCGTGTCGGCTTCGGTCGTCGCCCGATGGATGTGACCTCGGCAGAACTCACCGCCGATGTCATCTACCAGATCGGTGCGCTTCAGGGCATCTGCGCGGCTGCCGGCACGCGTGTGACATATGTGAAGCCCCACGGTGCGCTTTACAACACCATCGCCAATGATGCCCGCCAGGGCGCGGCCGTGATCGAGGCCATCAGGCAGATCGACCCCTCTCTGGTACTGATGGGCCTTGCCGGCACCCCTATTCTGGAACAGGCCCGCGCCGCTGGCCTCAAGGTCTCCGCCGAAGCGTTCGGGGACCGTGCCTATACGCCCGAGGGCCAGCTGGTTTCCCGTCGTGAAAAGGGCGCTGTGCTGCATGACCCGGAACTGGTGGCCAGCCGCATGGTGCGCCTCGCCACCGAAGGGGTTATCGAGGCCATTGATGGCTCAACCCTGAAGCTGCATGCCGACAGTATCTGCGTGCATGGCGACAGCGATGGCGCGGTTGCCATGGCCCAGCGCATCCGCGAGGGCCTGCTGGCGGCCGGCGTGCGCATCACCCCCTTTGTCGGAAAGGATGCCTGATGCGCCCGGATATTCAGGCCGCCCGCACCGCCCGTCTCGCCTATCGCGATGGGCTGGTGACCCCCACGGCCGGTGTCGCACCCGGGCTGACCCAGTGCAACATGATCTCCCTGCCCAAGGACTGGGCGTGGGATTTCCTGCTCTATGCCCAGCGCAACCCCAAGCCCTGCCCGGTTCTGGATGTCACCGACCCCGGCAGCCATGAAACCGTTCTGGCCCCCGGCGCGGATTTGCGGCGGGACCTGCCGCTCTATCGCATCTGGCGCGATGGCATGCTAGCCGAGGAAACGGCGGATGCAACCGAGGCATGGGCCGAACACCCTGATCTGGTGACCTTCCTCATCGGCTGCTCCTTCACCTTTGAGACGCCGCTCCAGCAGGCGGGCATAGAGATGCGCCACATCGCGGCCGGCTCCAATGTGCCGATGTATCTCACCAACCGCGCCTGCCGCTCCGCCGGACGGCTGCATGGCCAGATGGTGGTGTCCATGCGCCCGATCCCGGCAGACCGGGTGGCGGAAGCCTCCATGATTACCGGCCGTTTCCCCGCCGTGCATGGCGCGCCCGTGCATATCGGCGCACCAGAGGAACTGGGCATCACCGATCTGGCCCGACCGGATTTTGGAGACGCGGTTGAAGTGCGCAAGGGCGAAATCCCGGTCTTCTGGGCCTGCGGGGTCACACCTCAGGCGGCCGTCATGGCCTCAAGGCCGCCCTTCGCCATCTCCCATGCGCCGGGATACATGTTTGTCACCGATACGCCCGACAGCCTCTGGCAGGTATGACCATGCGCTTCCTTCCCGTTGGCCCCCGCACGGTTCTGGTCGAGCTGGCAGACCTTGACGCAACGCTTGCGCTGTTTGACGCCCTTCTGGCAGACCCGATCGAAGGTGTTGTGGAGATCATTCCGGCAGCCCGCACGCTGATGGTGCGCGTGGCAACCGGCCTTGCGGCCGATGACCGGCTGGCATCAGAAATCCTCGCCCGCCAGCCTGCGCCCGGCACCGTGCGAGAGGCAGGGCAGATTGAGACCGTTGAAATCCCCATGACCTATGATGGGGAGGATCTGGCAGACGTGGCCGCCCATATGGGCCTCGGCGTGGATGAGGTCATCGCGGCGCATCAGGCCACCACATGGCAGGTGGCTTTTTGCGGGTTTGCGCCCGGCTTCGCCTATATGACCTGCGATGATCCGCGCTTTGATGTGCCCCGTCGCCCTGCCCCGCGCACGAAGATTCCGGCTGGCTCGGTGGCGCTCGCCGGCCGCTTCTGCGGCATCTATCCGCAGGAAACACCCGGCGGATGGCAGTTACTGGGCACGACGAAGGTGCCGATGTGGGATCTTTCCCGCCAGCCCCCCGCTTTGCTGCGCCCCGGCGTGCGGGCGCGCTTTGTCCTCCAGACGGCGGAGGTCCACCCCTCTGCCGCTATCCGTGAGGAAGAGGCCGTTACGCAAGGCGGTCTGAAAATCACCTCCACCGCCTTCCCCATCGTGTTTCAGGATGAGGGGCGCCCCGGACAGGGCGGACAGGGCGTTTCCGCTGCCGGTGCGCTGGATATGGGATCGCTTCATCGCGCCAACCGGGCTGTCGGCAACCCCTCCGGCGCGCCCGCTCTTGAGATCACGCTTGGTCCCGTGCGGCTTTTGGCACGCGAGACGCTCACTCTTGCTCTGGCCGGTGCTGCAGACAAAATCGAGCTTCTCGCCAATGGCGCGAAGCTGCCTGTGGCACCGGGTGCTGCTTTTGCGCTTGATGCCGGAGATGAAGTGCTGATCCACCCACCCGCGCATGGCATGCGCAGTTATCTGGCGATACGGGGCGGCTTTGCTGTTGCAGCGGTTCTGGGCTCTGCCGCCACCGATACACTGGCCTTTGTCGGCCCCGAGCCGCTGAAGGATGGCGCTGTTCTGGGAGCCGCCCATGCCCTTGCCGAAGCCGCAGGCACCCCGGAAACGCCGCCACCATTGCCCAAAGCCGGCGACCTGGTGGAACTGCCCGTGACCCTTGGTCCACGGACAGACTGGTTCACGTCCGAAATGGTGGAACTGTTTCTGTCTCAGGACTGGCTGGTGACACCGCAAAGTTCGCGCGTCGGCATCCGTCTGCAAGGCGCGGAACCCCTCAGCCGGACAGACAGTGCCGAACTGCCCTCCGAAGGCACTGAAACCGGGGCAATCCAGATTCCCCACTCCGGCCAGCCCGTGCTGTTTCTGGCCGACCATCCCTTGACCGGCGGCTATCCCGTGATTGCGACGATCCTGCCCGAGGCGCTCGATCTGGCTGGCCAGATTCCGCCCGGCGCACGCATCCGCTTCACGGCGACACGCCCCTTCGCCCCCATCATAGCCGCGAGGCCCGCATGACCCTCTTCACCCAAGGACCGACCCGCCAGATCAAGCGCCTGCTGATCGCCAACCGGGGTGAGATTGCCGTCCGCATCATCCGCGCCTGCCGCGATGAAGGCATTGAATCTGTTGCCATCTATTCGGATAGCGACCGGGACTCCCTGTTCGTGCGCATGGCGGATCACGCCTTTGCACTGGACGGCGAAAAGCCTGCCGACACCTATCTGAACTCCGGCAAAATTCTCGCGATCGCGGCACAGGCCGGGGCTGAGGCTATCCATCCCGGCTATGGCTTCATCTCTGAACGCGCGGACTTTGCCGCCGCGGTGCAGGCCGCCGGCCTGATCTGGATTGGCCCGAACCCGAAGGTCATCGAGGCGCTGGGCGACAAGATCGAAGCCCGGCGCATAGCCGAATCTGCCGGTGCACCGCTGGTGGCGGGCACGCCCGGCCCGGTGGCATCACCCGCCGAGGCGCTTCAGTTTGCGCGCGATCATGGCCTGCCCATTGCCATCAAGGCCGCTTTTGGCGGTGGCGGGCGCGGCATGAAAGTGGCGTGGCGCCTGGAAGAGGTGGAAGAGCTCTTCGCCTCGGCCACCCGTGAGGCGGTAACGGCCTTCGGGCGCGGGGAATGCTTCATCGAGCAGTTTCTGGATCGCCCGCGCCATATCGAAGCGCAGGTGCTGGCCGATATGCATGGCAATGTGCGGGTGCTGGGCACACGGGATTGCTCTCTCCAGCGCCGCAACCAGAAGCTGGTGGAGGAAGCACCAGCTCCCTTCCTGAACGATGAGCAGCGCGCACGCATCCATGAGTCATCGCGCAAAATCTGCGCCCTTGCCGGCTATAGCGGTGCGGGTACGGTGGAATTCCTGCTCTCGGCCAATGGCACCATCTCGTTTCTGGAGGTGAATACACGCCTGCAGGTGGAGCATCCTGTCACCGAAGAAACCACCGGCATTGATCTGGTGCGGGCGATGATCCAGGTGGCGCTGGGCGCAAGGCTGGCAGATGAAGCCGTGCCAGAGCCCACTGGCCATTCCATTGAATTTCGCATCAATGCCGAAGATCCGGCGCGCGGCTTCCTGCCAACTCCCGGACTTGTTGAGCGCTTCGACGTCCCCTCCGGTCCCGGCATCCGGCTGGATAGCGGCGTTGCCTCCGGCTCCATCATTCCGGGCTCCTATGACTCGATGATGGCCAAGCTGATCGTGACGGGTGCAACCCGGCTGGAGGCCATCCAGCGTGCGGCCCGCGCCCTTACGGAATTCCGCATTGAAGGGGTCGCCTCGGTTCTGCCGTTCGCGCGTGCGGTGCTGGAAGAGCCGGATTTTCGTGCAGAGGATGGGAACTTCCGGGTTCATACCCGTTGGATCGAGACCGATTTTGCCGAGAAGCTGGCAGAAGCCGTCGCCCCCCATGCACGCGTGACGCCGGCAAGCGGGCCTGCCTTGCTGCGCCTTCCCATCGAGATTGATGGAAAGCGTCACGAGATCGGACTTCCGGCGGCCTTTCTCTCTGCCCTGCCTGCGGGTGGAAGCGAGGCCTCCGCTCCCGCCGCCCCTGAGGCTGATGAAGCCACACTCACGGCCCCCATCTCCGGCACACTGACCATGTGGCAAATGGAAGATGGCGCTGAAGTTACGGCTGGTGACGTGATTGCCGTGATGGAAGCGATGAAGATGGAAACCCGCATAGAAGCGCATCGGGCCGGGCGACTGGTGCATCAGGCGGAAGTCGGGCAAGCGTTGGATTTCGCTGCACCTCTCGCACGGATCGAGAGCATCTGAGCAGTCAATACTTAGAGGTCCATGGCTGGGAGGCGGAGTTTATTCCGCCTCCGGCATCGCACACTAAATGTCGAAGATGCGCTTCAGGCTCACATCATACTCTATAGTCTGATTTTTGGTACTCTATACTCTATGGAGACCGCAGCGGTTTCTTCAGAAAAGGCCATAAGCCCTATATCTTTAGAAGAAAACGCAAGATTCATTCCGAAACATTGTATTGACAATAAACATAAGCGCCTCCCCGATTGCCTGAAACAGGGAAATGCCTCTGCGGGTCATGGCAGGCCTCACACGGCCCTTCACAGCCCTGAAGCGGAAGAAGCGCTATGGCCCGGCCAGATGATCCAGCCGACCAGTTGGGTGCCCCGGCGCGGAAGCATCTCCACCTTGAGCCCTAAACCTGTCATGCAGCCAACTCCACCGCCCTTGATCCTGAAGAGGTTGCGGTTCAGATTCGCGCAGCAAATCCATCATCCGGGCACTGATCGCCTCGGGATTGAACATGCGCTTCATATCCGCACGGGCATGCAATGCCAGATCCTGCGTATCTTCCGGGTGGTTTATCACATGATGCATGGCAGCGCTGGCATAGGCGATGCTGGGCTCCGCCCATGTCTGTCCCTGCCAGCCAAAATACTCCCCGGAGCGGAGGGCCACCGGTGTCCAGTCCACCAAGAGGCTGTTGTCCGGGCGTGTGAAATCCATGTTGCCGGAATAGCCGGTGCAGATGACCGGCACGCCCGCGATCATCGCCTCAGCAATATTCAGCCCGAACCCTTCCGAGCGATGGAGAGACACAAAGCAGTTCGCGGCATCGAACAGCGTTCTCATCTCACCTTGCGAGAGCACACCAGTGAGCAGGCGGATGCGTGGACAAGATGCCGCTGCTGCCCGCACCATTGCCTCATCCTGCGCGAACTGCTCACCGCTGTGATACTTCATCACCAGCAATGGTCCTTCTGGCCCATCACCGAAAGCTGCCCGGAAAGCCGCAATCACACCCAGAGGGTTTTTTCGTTTCAGCGTGGATGCGAAATCGAACACGCTCAGGAAAATGAAATCGTCACCAGTTCCCAGCCCCAGACGGGCGCGCGCCTCGGAACGGGGAAGGTGCTCCCAATCCTCAACCACATGGGGCAAAATGCGCACGTTCTTGCGCGTGGCGCGACGAAAAGCACGGGCGGCGAATTCTGAGCAGGTCCAGACCTCGTCCACCAGATCAAAGGCGGGACACCAGGCAGCAGGCATATCGGGCAACTCCCATGCCCAATAGCCAATGACATGAGTGCCGCGCATCAGGTCTGAGGGAAAGAACAGGTTGCCGTTCAAGAGTTCCGGCGGGTTGAGGACCACGATGTTGCGTCCAGCACGCTGCTCTGGCGCATCTGCCGAAAAGCACACGCCATCTCGCCCCGGCAAGGCCATGGCATGGCACCGCACATCTGGCAGTGCGTGTCGCAGCAGGCGGGCATAACCGCGTGCGGAGGAACCTATGCCGATCTGGGATTGCAGGAACCCCCACAATGCCACCGCATCGCGATCGATGGGCGCACGATACAGGCCTTGATAACGCTGCGGAATAGGACGCTCACGCGCCTCGCGCCTGCTTTGCCCAAGATGCCGGAACAATCCCATTTCGCCGTCACCCATACCGCAGGCGGTTTGCTGGAAACGGGCCATCAGCCCGCACCAACACACACGCTTTCACCCCACCTTGCCGTGGGGGAGGCTCTCTTCACGTCATAATATGAGCTTGGGAAATTACAACCTAAAAATGAAAATACAAAACACACAACCAAATTCAGGTTGAAACAGGATCACAGCCACACACACCACGAGACATGCACCAGAGCGATAAGCAAGCGCTTCTGAATGCATCCTGTCTCACTTCATTTTCCAAATCATAGCGGCATCTGTGGCTATTTCAGGGGCGTCGAACCGGGCTGCGAAAATAATATAGCTCATTGAAAATATATGATTATTTTCATTTGATTGCAGACTACGTAACCACACCATATAAGTGAAATTCACAACCCTGAATACGGCCACCCTCGGGGAAGCCGGCTTCATCGCCCTCCCGGTCACACGGGACTGTTCACCGCTCCACATTCAGTCGGAATGTTTGATGTCACGCCTCTCCAAACTGGTTCGCAACGCGATAAACGCATCAAAAGTCACATCCCTGGACACGCTGAGCGTCTCAATACACTCTGCCTTGCAGAACCAGATGGTTATGACATCCAAACTCGACACCATCCTGTCTCATCTAAAAGAGAAGGAAGACCAGAGCCCACAGGAACCGGAGCAAAGCAAAGCTGGAACTGAAGTTCCCAAAACCCCATATAGCATCAGTAAAACAGAACATGGGTGTATGGTCACCAACAATCAGGACATGATTATTGGAGAGTCCATTCGCCTGACCGGATCTTTTGAAGAAAAGCATATAGAAGATACCGTTAAATTTCTTCAAAATCAGAAAATTAAAATCAACAAGTCGCTTTTTGTAGACATCGGCGCGAATATTGGAACCCACACCATTTTCGCGTTGAAGAATGGCTTCCAGAAAGCGCTCTGCGTTGAACCAGACCCGGAAAATTTCAAGCTTCTCCGCATCAACCAGATCATGAATAATCTTGATGTATGCTGTATCAACATTTGCGCTGCAGCATCTGAAACCGCAGGGGCTGGTCGGCTTGAGACATCGCCTGACAATTTCGGCGACAACCGCGTTCTGTCTCAGCAGGCATTGCAAAAGAATGTCCATGCCGAGCAGAACTGGATTGTTAAAGACATCATCAAAGATAAAATCGACACTATTGTCACAAATAATGGCATAAATTTCAGAGATATCGGCCTTGTGTGGGTAGATACGCAGGGGCATGAAGGTTACGTTTTTGGCGGCGGCAATGCACTCTTGGCCTCACCTGCGCCAATCGTCTGCGAATTCTGGCCTTATGGGCTGAACCGATCCGGTGGATATGAGATGCTCCGGGCCGCCCTAGAGGCATCCGGCCGACAGGTTTATGATCTGAGAGAATCCCTGAAACAGAATGCTCTAGCCCCCCTGAACAATGAGCAGATGGATGCCATGTTCCATCAGTTTCTAGCGCAGGAAACGCCAGAAGCCTCCCCGCATACAGATCTGCTGCTGCTGCCTGCCAACCAGACCCATTAAAGAAAAAGAGCGGAGCACCTGTCTGGTGCTCCGCTCTTTTTTCTAAGACAAGCTGGTGATTTCAAGCCGCCAGCTGGTCATAATCAACAACACCCAGAATGCTGATCGTTGCCCCGTTATCG
This sequence comes from Xanthobacter sp., assembly GCA_035911315.1. GTDB lineage: Bacteria > Pseudomonadota > Alphaproteobacteria > Rhizobiales > Xanthobacteraceae > Xanthobacter. Next base: position 26,363 of record JAMHVS010000020.1, on the reverse strand, counting down.
AGGGTCCAGGTGACAAAGCTGATGTCTTTGTCAACAGCATCAGACAGCCTGGAGTCATACACGATCAGATCCTGCCCCGAAGAGAATGTCCTCCGGTCATCTTCCTGTTGCACGAAATCCAGGATCAGCGCGCGCGCATCATCATCATAACTGCGCACTTCTGCATCAATCCGCACTTGCCCCACCTTCACGTCCAGTTCACCCGCCACGGAATGAAGCAAACGCTGAAGGTCGATGCCAGAGGTTGTCTCCGGCGGAATATAGGGCTGCTCATCCACAGGAGCCACAACCGAAGGTGTCTCCTTCACGGGCTGGGACGGGACGACAGCGGAAACCTGCCCTCCGGATACTCCATCCCCCCGTTCAAGCCCTTGCATATCCACCACCTGAACGGCCGGCGAAAGAGCACGGGTAGAGGCATCAGAGGCTGAAGCCTGCGTCAGGATCAGGGCGTCTTTATCAGCGGCACCATTTTCCTCAGCGGGTGATGAAATGGCATGATGACCCAGATTACGAATGGCATGGCCCATGCTGGACATATCCAGCGCACTGCCACTGAAGTCGAGCAGCGTCTGCCCCAATGCGGCAAGCGCAAGCCCCGCAGTGTCACCATCTGAAAAACCGCTGCTCCCGGCCTTCGGCCCGGCTGCGGTCAGATCGATCGGTGCATCTCCAAACAAAACGTCGGCCAGAACGGTGCTGAAAATTGACCCTGAGCCGCCGTCAGTTGAAGACAGGAGTTCGGGCTCACCAACCCCGACACCATTGATGGTATCTGCAAGACGAGAGCCATCCGTTTTTTCGACAAATGTCGGCAGAGAGGAACTGATGGCACTGCGGCCTTCAGCCGGCGCATCGTTCTCGCTCAGAAAGCGAGCCGTCGTGCCCATGCCGGAGACATCCGTGACATCCGAAATCGCCTGACCGGTCACAACCGCAACGGCTGCCAGAACGACCAGAGACTGACGCTTGTCCAGCTCCATGCCAAGACGGTCGGAGGCACTGTCGGCATCCGTTCCATATGGGTCATGGCGCGCATCGCCATCGCCCAAAACAGCCGCTTCAGCACTGGTGCTGGAGAGCTTGAAGAAGGCCGTCGCGACCAGAGCCACGAGGAAGGCGCTGGGGTGAAGGTGGATATTGTTCCGCTGCTCCGGCGTCTCGATCCTGGGCAGGGCCAGAGGCTGATGCTCCAGGAAGGCCTCAACCAGAGCGCGGAAGTCCACCCCGCGCAAGACCCCTTCGAAGGCCGCGCTGGCGATGAGATACGCGCCATCCGTACGCGCGCAATGCACGATGACATCCCCGCTGGATGCATCGACAAACACGAACCACGGCTCGCCCTCGTCCGAGAGGCCACGCTCCGTGTCCACATGGAAGCCCACCGAAATCAGTGAGCTTTCCACGCGGTAAAATTCCGCAAGTTCCTGATTGTTCCAGTCACGATCAACAGGACGTGGCCGGAACAGGGAAATGACATTGCTGCCAATCATACCCTGTCTACTCCCGGAAGAAATCACACACGCTCTGAGGCAGTGGCGGAGCCCTGTTCGTCTTCGAACAGGATTTCGTAAGTAAGGGTATCATAGTAGCGCAGAATGATGCGAACGAACTCACGCGCGTCCATCTGCAGGGCACTGGCCCACACGCGATACCGCTCTGGCGGGATGCGCCCGCGCCCGGTCTCAAGCTGCGAGATGAAGGTGTAATATTCGGTACCCACAAGGGCCGCCAATTCCCGCTGGGAAAGGCCAAGCTCTTCACGGCGCTGCTTCAGCCAGCGCCCCGCTTCCCGGCGCAGTTCAAGTGCATCGTCGGAGAGCCGACGCTGGCTGTTTCCAATCATGATACCCTCAATACCTTCCAATCCGTCTTCCTGCCAACTATGCACAACTTAGGGGGGAGTACAAGAGTTACTGTACACCCCAGGGGTCTGAAAAAACTAGCGTTCGCGCATGGAGCGACCCAAGGCATCTGTCAGCGGGCGCACCAGATAGTTCAGCACCGTGCGCTCACCCGTGTTGAACACCACCTCTGCCGGCATGCCGGGGCGCAGGGCGGCCTTCAGGTCTGGCGGGATGTCCGTATCCGCAATAGCCACGCGCGCCAGATAATAGGGCTCATGGGTCGCCTCATCCACAATACGGTCATGCGAGATGGACATGAGCTTGCCCAGAATGAGAGGCGTGGTGCGCGAATGGAAGTTCGGCAGCTTCACCTCCACCGGAGAGCCATTGCTCAGGCGGTCCACATCCTGCACCGGCACCCGGCCATCCACCACCAGCGGCTCATTCTCGGGCACGATTTCCAGCATGGTATCACCGGGCCGCACCACAGCACCCACCGTATAAATACGCGGATTGACGTTCTGCACCGTGCCTGCGCGGGGCGCGCGGATCTCGACCCGCTCCAGCGTATCCTGCGCCACATTCATGCGTTCCCGCAGATCGCTGATCTTCTGGCGGATGGTGACAAGCTGCTCGCCAATCTCCTCGGCCCGCTGCTGCTTGAGCTGGCCGATCTGCATCTTCATCTCACCGATGCTGCCTTGAGATTTAGCGCTGTCCGCAATATTGCGGCCGACGATACCAAAAAGCCGCGCCTTCTCACGCTCCAGCGATGACACCCGCGCCTTTGTGACCAGTCCCTTGGCTTCCAAAGAACGGGCCCCTTCCAGCTCGTCATCGATAAAATGGAGCTGCATGTCCGCAGACTTTTTCTCCTGCGCCAGCCCCTCAATCTCGGTCTGCAACTGACCGACACGGCTTTCGAGAATTTCAATCTGGCCGTCAATCGCACCCTTGCGATCCCGGAACTGCGCGCGCTGGTCTGCCAGCACCTCTTTCACAGCCGGCTGTTCTGCACGATCCAGCAAGATTTGAGGGAAGATGATCTCATCCGCCCCATCGCGCTCTGATATCAGACGGGCCTCGGAGGCAAGAGCCGCATCAAGCTGGGCACGAACCGTATCATGGCTGGCCTGCGCGGAAGTGCCGTCCAGCAGGAAGAGCACGTCATCGCCCTTTACCTGCTGTCCCTCGGTCACGTGGATCTCGCGAACGATCCCGCCTTCCAGATGCTGCACCACCTGCCGCTTGCTCTCCACCGAGATCACGCCCGGCGCAATCACCGCACTGTCCACGGAGGCAAAGGCAGCCCAGCCTCCAAGCCCCAGAAAGGCGAACAGGATGACCGCATAGCCCGTCAGGGTCACAGCGCGAAAATCACTGCTTGGGGTTGGCGCATCTGCCGCCAGCTTCACGTCCTCTTTCGCCTTGTCCTCAGGAACAGGCTGGGGCGGCGCATCTGCGGGCTTGGCCTCAGCCGCACCCTCATTCTGCTCTTTCAGCAGATCTTCCGGGGTGATCTTCCTGATCTCTATTTTCCCCAGAGCCTGCTGCCCGTTTTCCTTCTCGTCAGACATGTCAGGCCTCGCTTGCTGTCAGGCGCGGTTCTGTCGATGCGGCTGGAGCGCTGTTGACGGAAGCCGCCGGAGCCGGACGGAAGGACGATTGGAACGAGGCGTGCGCTGTCGTGCGCGGGCTGGCCTGCGCAGCCGCCATTGCGGGTTGCGCAACTGCACCAATGGCAGAGGCCTGTTGCGGCATGGATTGCGCCATGGGTTGCTGCATCGGCGCGCCAGCGCTTTGGGCCACCGGTGCGCCCGGCTGCTGAGGGCTGGCGGCGGAATGCACCACATGCGGCTTCATCAGACGCGCCAGCACCTCATCACGAAGCCCATAAGCCTGCACCGCACCGTCCTTCAACAGCAGGATGAGATCGCACAGCGCAAGGCTGTTGGTCTTGTGGGTGATGAGCACCACCGTGCGCCCTGCCTCACGCAGACGCCGCACGCAATCCATCAGCGCCTGTTCGCCTGCGGAATCGAGGCTCGCATTCGGCTCATCCAGCACAACCAGTGCGGGCATGCCGTAAATGGCGCGGGCGAGGCCCACACGCTGGCGCTGACCGCCGGAAAGCGCCTGCCCGCCCTCACCGATCTGGGTGTTGTACCCATCCGGCAGATGCTGGATCATCTCATGCACGCCAGCCATCTGCGCGGCCTCGATGATCTTCTCGTCATCACCCTTGCGGAAGCGGCAGATATTCTCGGCGATGGAACCGGAGAACAGCTCCACATCCTGCGGCAGATAGCCCAGATTTTCGCCCAGCTGGTCCGGGTCCCAGTGGCGCAGATCAGAATCATCCAGCCGTACGCAGCCGCCGATGGCCGGCCACACACCCACCAGTGCCCGCGCCAGGCTGGACTTGCCCGCCGCGCTTGGCCCGATAACACCCAGAACCTGCCCCGATGGCACCTGAAACGAAACCCCGCGCAGCACCGGCGCCTCACGCCCCGGCGCACGCACCACAAGGCCTTCAACCGAGATTGTGCCATTGGGGCGCGGCAGGCGCACGCGAGCGGAGAGTGGCGGCACATTGTGCAGCAGCTTCTGCACGCGATCGAACGCCGAGCGCATATTGACCAGCGACTTCCAGTTGCTGATCGCCATTTCCACCGGCTGGATGCAGCGCCCCACAATGATGGAAGCCGCAATCATCACACCGGGTGAGATCTGCCCCGTAATGGCGAGATATGCCCCAAGCCCCAGCACAAGGCTTTGCACGAAAGCGCGGTTGAACTTGGTGGCGGCCATGAGAATGCCGGCCTTGTCCGAGGCCGCAGCCTGCCAGCCCAGCGCGCCGGAATGGTTGGCCCGCCACTGGTTGCGCAGCTGGCCCACCATGCCCATGGCCTGCAGCACCTCTGCATTGCGGAAGGTGGTGACGGCCTGATTGTTGGCGGCGATGTTCGCCTGCGTCGCCTTGTTCAGCGAGGTGCGGGTCGCCCGGTCATTGGCGAAGGCCAGAATGCCGGAGAACACGCAGCTGATAACCGCCAGCAACCCGAAATAGGGGTGCAGCATGGTGGCGACGATGATGTAGATGGGCACCCACGGCACATCGCAAAGGGCGATGAGCCCCTGCCCCGTGAAGAATTCACGCACCGTGTCCGTGTCCCGCAGCGCCTGCACGCTGCCGGCATTGGGGTTCACCAGCGAGATGCGCTGCACGGCCATGAACATGTCCGGGCTGGCTTCCTCGTCAAACTTCACGCCCGCGCGCACCAGCACCTTGGAGCGCAGTGATTCCAGCACCGCCCAGATGAGATAGAGGAAGGCGATGATGAGGGTGAGCACCACCAGCGTGGTGATGTTCCGGCTGGCCAGCACCCGGTCATACACCTGCATCATGTAGAGCGGGCCGGTGAGGCCCAGCAGGTTGATGAAGAATGAGAAGACGATGGCCGTAACAAAAGCCGGCTTCGCCAGCTTCAGGGCCTTGTCGAGTGCCGTGGGCGCCTGAACGCCCCCCTGCCCCTGTGAACGCATATTGAGCATGAATGACCGCGCTGTTCCCCGGCCCGCATGACGGGCGCGTGCCATCTATAAGTGTATAACTGTGACTATACAATCTTAGGTACACGCCACCAAGCCCGGCTTTATGTCATCGCCATGGCGGGCGGCATAAAAAACCCCGCCGTGCGAACACGGCGGGGCCAGAATTTGGAGACTGAACAAGAAAGATCAGACAGGAACGCCAGACACATTCGTATCGTTGAGTGCAACCACGCCGGTCAGCTCGATGAGCAGATCACCGTTCAAGCCCGCCGCGGCGGGAATATCACCATAAACGTAGGTGTTACCGTCGAATACGAACTGAGCGTAATCAGTGATTCCGCTGGCAGCACCAGACAGAACGCCCTGCACAGCAGCAAGCGCCTGAACCAAGCTTCCGCCTGCATCAACTACAGTTTCAACGGCATCATCTACCAGATTCTGCGTAGTGAAGCTGGTGAAGCCAGCAATTTGCAGCACGTCTTCAGCAGAAGCAAAGTCCTCAATCGTCACCCCACCGACGATGGACTGACCATTTACGATAAGGTTACCAGCTGCGACAGCTGCGGTGACGACACCATCGGCATCGAGGGTCAGATCACCAAATGCAATGATGTCACGTCCGGCACCAGTCGTGATCGAAAGTGCAGAGTCCAGAGAAGTCGGGACAGCACCGAAATCGACTGCAAAGAAGTCTTTGCCTGCACCGAGGTCAACGGACACATCCGCTGCCGTCAGCTTGTCGACTGCCAGAGACACAACATCGTTGCCAGAACCAGTGGACAGGCTCTCGAGACTCAGAGCCGGAAGAACACCCGCAACAAGCTGAAGATTCAGACCACCAGTCGAGGCCGAACCATCAATGACTTCAACATCACGGATCTGAGTTACAGCCGCTGCAGCCAACCCCACGTTTGTGAAGGCTTCCATAGCAAGGTTCACGGTTGTAGTGCTACCACCCAAACCTGCGATAGACAGAACACCCGCACCCGCAACAGTACCGGAGATAGAAGCCGTCTCCACATCATTGCCAAGAACGGCAAATGTGGAGCCGCTAGCAACGCCCTCAAGGGCGATAGAAGCTTCAGTACCTTCGAAAGAGACTTCCAGAGGATTTCCGCCACCGGCACCGAACACTACATTACCGCCGAAACCGGCAGTTTGCCCGTCCTGAAGCCCCTCCACGTCGTTGCCAGCCTGAAGCTGCCAAAGCTGCTGAAGCTCATCACCAAAAACTGCTGCATTAATGGCAGCCCCACCGCTGGCAGCGATTGCACCATTCTCAGAAACCAGATTCACGACCTGGATGTTCTTAACACTGACAACTGCTTCGCCAGGCAGAGCGGCCTGTGTGCCCACAAGCCCCTGAACCACAAGGTTCAGCGTATTGACACCTGCCGCACCATCAATGCTATCGAGCGTGGTAAAAGTCGGCGACGGAGCACCGATAACACCCTGCACAGTGTCATTACCAGCGGTTCCGACAATATCATCAACGCCAGTGGTCAGAGTGTATGTCTCACCAACCGTGCCCGGCCATGCACCGGTATCAACGAAGGTGTCGATCTCAGCCTGAGCTTCGATCACGGAAGCCGGATCCAGCGTCACGCCAGACAGAGCCTGATAGGCGGCGTCGAGAGCGGTTGCGTCCCAGACCACATTGTTCTGGCTCAGCTCGGTGGCGAAGTACACGCCGACAGCAACCTTGTTGTCGAGAACCAGACGGCCTTCGCCGGTGGCGCCGTTCGCGATGGCGGCAATGAACTCGCCCTCGGAAACCGCACCGCTCTCAAGCTGGCCCTTCCAGAAAGCCAGACCAGCGGCATCGGCCGGACGGTTGAAGAGGTTTGCGTAGATCTCGTTGATGAAGTCATCAACAGAGTTCAGGTCCGGCTCGCGCAGGTAGGGATACAGATCCAGCGTTTCCTGCTCGTTGGCGAAGTAGTCGGCGATCTCGCCGAGCGGCATGCCATTGTTCAGCTGGGTGATCCAGTACTGAAGACCAGCCGGATCGGGAGCGCGGTTGAAGTAGCCGACGTAAATCTGGGAAATCTGCTCAGCAGCGGTAGCCATCTCTTACCTCATTAGGTGAACACGATGCACCCCCCGTGCCCGGGAAGCGGCTGACGTGATGGAACTTCAGCCCCGCCACTCCACGCCGGTAACCGGATTGGGTGCATCGGGACGTACAGTGGATACACTACACACCAGATGCTGTACAGCTACAAATTGCGCATTGAAGAAATCAAAATCTTGGGTTGAGCAAAATGGCGCTTCGCAATACAACCAGAATGATGCTTTTGCGGCATTCTGCAATCGTTTTATGCCTGTGGATCAAGCGGTATCACACCCCTTGGTGATGTGGGTGAGAACTCCGGTTCGGGCCGGGATGCAGGGGCGGCAAAGGGTTCAGGTGCGCGCGAACGGTCGTGACAACTCCGCCGCGCCCCGGAACCTGCGGCACAGAGCGGAACGCATAAAGGCAAGACGTCTGCGCCCCGTGCGCCAAGCTATCTCGAACAGGCTCACCAAAGGCCTTCAGGACCCATGAAACAGACCAGCGAGAGACCCAACCGCCATATGAATCCATATGACGGCGATGAGGCACGACTCCATACAGCAATCGCTCGTTATGTCGGGCCATACGGCACGCACCTTCGCGCCATGCGTGCATGCCGCTCCCCGGCGTTCAGCGGGTGCTGCGTGGCATGACGACAGCTTCTGATTCATCTCCTGAGGGAATCGTGGCGCAGCATGTGCCCACCATGGCGCAGCGCCTTCAAACGCCTCCGCCCTGCCCCCCGCATGCCGCCTCACCCGGCACCCGCCCCTTCAGCCAAATGCCCGCTTCCGGCCAGATGAGGACGCCCAAATTGAAACCGCTCAAGCAACTGGTGCGCTATGTCTCCGCCTTCTTCAAGCTTGGCCGCACCGAGCAGACGGCCAAGCAGGCCCTGCGCATGGCTGAACAGGGGCAGGTGACGCTTCATGACACGCGCCACCAGTTTCAGGGCGCGGTGGATGACCTGCGCCGCGATGCGCAGGCCGGGCTGGGTGATCTGAACCATGATGTGAAGCAGGTCTGGCAGTCCATCACCCAACTTGAGCGTTCGCATGAGCGCCACGCGCAACAGTTCGAGGTGATGCGCGAACTTCTGAAAACCAACGATGCCGCTGCCGCGCGCGCCATCAGCGATGTATGTCGCCGGCTGGATCTGGTGCTGCTGCACGGGCTGCCGGATGTTGGGGGCGCGGCTGCCGCGCCCGCTTCATCTGCCTCTGCCCCTTATGACAGTGAAGGCTTCCGCGCCTTCAAGGACAGCTTCTACCACCGGCTGGAGAATCGCTATCGCGGCGCGCCGGAGGAGATTTCCAACCGGCTGCGCATCTATCTGCCGGATGTGGAGGCGGCTTCGATTCGCACGGGCGGAAAACCGGCCATGGATATTGGCTGCGGTCGCGGCGAATGGCTTGGCCTGCTGCGCAAGGCGGGCATAGAGGCTTTCGGGGTCGACACCAACCCGGTACAGATTGAGGAAGCCCGGCGTGATGGGCTGGATGTGCGGCTGGGCGATGCGCTCGCCTTTCTCGCACAGGCGGAGGACAACAGCCTCTGCGTGCTCACTGCCCACCATCTGGTAGAGCATCTGCCGTTCGACATGGTGGCGTGGATCACCCGCGAGGCCATGCGCGTTCTCGCGCCAGGCGGGCTGCTGCTGTTTGAAACGCCCAATACCCGCAATGTGCTGGTGGGCGCCACCACCTTCCACACCGACCCCACCCACATCAAGCCGATGCCGGAACAGGTGCTCGGCACATTGTTCGACACGGCCGGCTATGACCCGGTGGAGATTCGCCATCTGCATCCCCATGAGCGGCTGGGTGAGTTTCTGGCGCGGCCGGATTTCAGCAATGAACTGGCGCGCCTGCTGTTTGGCCCGCAAGACCTCGCGGTGCTTGGCACCCGCCCGGCGGGGGAGTAAGCACCATGAGAATCGGCGTTCTTCGCACACAGGTTCCCTTCGTTACTGGCGGGGCGGAGCGGCATGCAGGCAATCTGTGTGAAGCTCTCAACCGCCATGGCCATGAGGCCGTGGAAATTACCCTGCCGTTCAAATGGTATCCCGGCGAAGTGCTGGCCAGCCATATTCTTGCGGCCAAGATGCTCGACCTCTCAGAGGTTGAAGGCGTGCCGGTGGACCTGACGATCGGCCTCAAATTCCCGGCCTATCTCGCGCCGCATCCCAACAAGACGTTCTGGATCATTCACCAGCACCGCCAGGCCTATGACATGTGGAGCCTTGGCAATTCCGACCTGTTGCAGGATCCGGATGGCGAAGCCCTGCGCCAGCTCATCATGGCGGAAGACCGTGCGGCTTTTGGCGCCACCACGCACCCCATCTTCAGCAATTCGCGCAATGTCTCGAACCGGCTGGAGCGGTATCTCGGCATCGGCTCCACGCCGCTCTATCACCCGCCACCGCAGGCGGACCGGATGATTCAAGGCGGCTATGGCGACTATATCTTCGCCCCCGGCCGCATCAATCCATCCAAGCGGCTGGAGCTGATTCTGCGCGGGCTGGCGCAGGCCCCCGGCGTGCGGCTTGTGGTGGCCGGTGTGGCGGAAAACCCGCTTTACCAGCAGCAGCTTCATGCGCTGGCGCGGGAACTGGGTGTGGCCGGACGGGTGGAGTGGCTGGGGCGGGTGGATGACGCCACCCTGCTGCGCCACTATGCCGAGTCCCGAGCCGTCGTGTTTGTGCCGCAGGATGAGGACTATGGCTATATCACCCTTGAGGCGATGCTGGCGGGCAAGGCGGTCATCACCGTTGAGGATGCGGGCGGGCCGCTGGAATTCATTACCCATGAGCAACAGGGGCTGGTGGTGCCCCCAGTGGCGGAAGATCTCGGCAGCGCATTTGAACGTGTGATGCAGGACAAGGCCGCCGCAGAGCGCTGGGGGCAGGCCGGGGCCACGCATTATCATGCCATGAACATCAACTGGGACCATGTGGTGGAACAGTTGACAGGCACCAAAGGCAGCATGGCTTCGGCGGTCTCCCTGCCGCCCGGCGCACTTGCGCCAGATGAGATGCCGGAAGGGACAGAGCCAGACCCGCAGCAGAAAGCCGTTGCGGAACTCGCTGCTGCCATTGCGCCGCCATCTGCGCCTGCCGGGTTCCCGTTCGCCTCTGTCTCCGAGGTGCTGGAGGCTTATGAGCTTGAGGAACTCCCGCGTCTTATCGGTGAAGCGGACAAACCCATCAACCCGGAGCTGGCAGCCTATCTCGGCACACACTGGACCCGTTTTCTGGCAACGCTGGACCTGCTGGGAGAGGACACCCCGCAGAAGGTTCTGGATGTGGGCGTGTTCCCGCCGCTGGTGTTTCAGGCGATGCTGGCCAACCGCTATCCCGGCGTGGAAATGACCGGCCTGTGGGAAGGCCCCTACCCTTACGCCCAGCAGGTGCGCAGCCGCTCGGCTGAATATCCGGGCTTCGATATCACCCTTTCTCCCGCCAATACGGAGCGGGACCGCTGGCCTTTCCCCAATGAGAGTTTCGATACCGTCACCGCCATGGAGATTCTGGAGCATCTGGCTCTCGACCCATACTTCTTCTTCTCCGAAGCGGCGCGGGTGCTGAAGCCGGGTGGCCGGCTGGTGGTGACAACTCCCAATGTGGTGAGCCACCGGGGCGTTTGGAAAATGCTGAATGGCATTGCCCCCTATTCCTTCGGCATCTTTGTGCCCACAGGCGGGGTCTATGGTCGGCACAACCGCGAATATGCACCGCCAGAGGTGGCGGAACTGGCGCAGGCTGCCGGTTTTGAAACCGCACGGCTCCAGACCCTCGATGTTTATGACCGCCATATAGACCCCGGCACCGCGGAACTTCTGGCATCGCGCGGAGACAATCTGGCCCTGAGGGGAGAGACCATCTTCTATCTGGGCCGCAAGAGCGGCACGGCAACAGGTGCGCCCACGCGGCTTTATTATGGTGATGCCCAGCGCATGGCCGCCACCTTCCAGATTGGCAACTGGGATGATGACACCGGCCTGCTGCGGCTGGGTCTTACCAACCAGTCCTCCCTGTGGTGGAACTTCACCGGCCCTCACGCCACATGTATTCTTGCAGAATGGGTGGATGAGGATGGCCTGCTGCGCCACCAGCATGTGTTCCAGCCGATCACCGATGTGGTGCAGCCGGGTGAAACCCATGAGTTCAACCTGTTGCTGGACCCAGCCGAGCAACGGAAAAAGGCCGGGCAACTGCGCCTCCATGCCTATCAGGCCGGCGGAGGCACCTTCGCCGGCACAGGCCGCAGTGCGCCCATCGTGCTGCCCTGCTCGCGCGCTGCATTCCTCAACCTTGCGCGCAATGCGCCCCGTTTGGCGGAGAAGGGCTGATGCCGCATCGCACCAGCGCACCCCTTCCGCCCGCCTCCAAGCCCAAGCCCCGTGTGCACTGGATCTCTCCCCTGCCGCCGGCGGAAACAGACATCGCACATTACACCGCGCGCATTCTGCCCGAGCTGGCTGAACAGTGCGATCTGGTGTTGTGGACCGATGCCCCGACATGGGACCGCACGCTGGAAAGCCACTGCGAAGTGCGCCGTCTGGACCCGGACCGCATGACCCCTGCCGATTTCGCCCGTGCAGGGTGCAATCCCGGCGGGCCTGACGCGCTGTTCATCCATATCGGCAACTCATGGGTGTTCCATAGTGGCCTGTTACGGCTGGCACGGCGGATGCCTTCCATCATCGTGCTGCATGATCTTGCACTTCAGGAAATGCTGTTTGAAAGCATGGCGAACCATCGCTTGCCGGAACAGACCTATGTTTCTGAAATGGAGCGCTGGAACGGCGTGCGCGGGCGCGAACTGGCGCAGGACATGCTGGCCAGGCGCATTCGCCCGCTGGATGTGGCAACCCGGATGCCCGGCTTTGAGATCACTCTGGATAAAGCCGCTGCAGTTCTCGCCCATACGCCTGTGGCATATGAAGCAGCGGTGAACTCCGGCTTGCCGGCCTATTTGCTGGACCTGCCCTTCCGTCCCTCTTCACAGGCACCCTCCGCCCAGCGGGTGAAGGACGGCCCTCTGAAACTGGTGCAGTTCGGCTATATCGGCCTCAACCGCCGGCTGGAGCAGGTTCTGGAAGCCCTTGCCCCGCTGCGCGATGAGGTGGACTGGCGATTCGACATCATGGGCAATGTCTGGGATCCGGCCTATCTCATGGGGCGCGCAGCAGAGCTTGGCATTGCCGAACGGGTGCAGATTCATGGCTTCGTGGCAGAGCCTGTTCTGGATGCGAAGCTGGCTGAGGCGCATCTGGTGTTCAACCTGCGCTTTCCAACCATGGGCGAAGCCTCGGGCAGCCAGTTGCGCATCTGGAATGCCTCAGCCGCAGCTGTGGTGACGGATCTTGGCTGGTATGGATCACTGCCCGATGAGGCCGTGTTCAAGATACCGCTGGAAGGGGAACAGGCCGCCATGCAAAACCTGATGCGTCGCATTGCCGAAGATCGCAGTCTTTGCGAACAAATCGGGGCTGCCGGCCGGGCGCAACTGGAACTATGCCACACCCCTGCCCGCTACGCACAGGGTATCCGGCATGTGGCGGAACAGATGGCGCGCGACACCAGCACCGCCATCAAGGCCCGTGCCGCCCGTGCAGCATTGGCACGGTGTCATGATGCAGATGGCCTGCTGGCGCGGGCACTTGAAATGCGGAGCTGAGAGCAAGCTGTCGTCATCACAGCCCCTCCCTCCGCACAGCCATCGCTCCCAGCATGCTGGCCCTCACCCGCGACGGGCACAAACACAGGCTGAACCAGAACAGTGATATTTGCCGAGATTCACCGCCGCTTCATTGCCTCGCACCTTCTTCCACACCACGGAAGCATCCCGAACGACGCCCTCGTGCTGCTGTCTGTGGGGTGCGAGGCATCTCATGAGAGAGTGGAAGCGGCATTCCGCCTGTTGCAAGAACAGGTTGCTGTACCGCTGCGACTCCATCAGGCAAGCATGGAGACGGATGATCTGTGGCCCCTTCTCGCTCAGGCCACACTGCTGATCTGCGATGAGCATCGCCCCCACTCGCGCTGGGTTCATCGCGCAATGGGTGCGGATGTGCCTGTGGTAGAGACGGAACTGGAAACCCCGCAAGCTCTGGCCGCGCGCCTTCGTGCCATCGTGGAAGAACCTGCACGACGACGCAGGCTTGTGCTTCAACAACGCGCATATCTGGAAACCAGAACGCCGGCAAACCTTCTTCTGGCGTTCGGTGAGGCGTCTCCTCCTGAAAGCCGGATAGATACGGGTGGATGGCGGATAGAGGGGCCGTTCGACAGCTCCTTCAGCCTCGCCATTGTGAACCGCGCACTTGCGCTGGAGCTAGAACGACAGGGAGAGCGCGTTGCGCTGGGCAGCGTGGATGCAGAGGGCCCCCGTTCACCAGACCCCGCCTTTCTGCAAGACGAACCCGGTGTTGAGGCTCTGTGGCATCGTGGCATCACTCTTTCCCTGCCGGATGTCGTGACCCGCAATCTCTGGCCGCCGCATGTGCTGGATATGCGCGGTCTCAACCGTGTTATGGCCAATTACGCGTGGGAAGAGAGTGGCTTTCCGCCGCAGGATGTCGCGGCATTCAATGCCACGCTCAACCTTATCACCGTCACCAGCCATTTCGTGACAAAGGTTCTGAGAGATAATGGCGTGCACGTTCCCATCGCCATGGTGGGCAATGGCATTTTCCAACCGCCGGAACAGTGCGAGCCGCGCGCACCCTCGCCACGGCCATATCGCTATCTCCATATATCATCCTGTTACCCGCGTAAGGGCGTGGATGTGCTGCTGGCCGCATGGGCGCAAGATTTCACGCATGAAGATGGGGTGGAGCTGGTTATCAAGACCTTCCCCAATGCATTCCACACTGTTGCCCAACAGATTGCGCAGTTGAGAGCGACATATCCCGACCATGCTCCCATCATTTTGATTGAAGAAGATATCAGCGAAGACCAAATTCATCAGCTTTACGCCTCGGCCGATGCTGTGGTGTGTCCGGCACGCGGAGAAGGGTTTGGCCTGCCCATGGCGGAAGCCTTTGCGCATGGCAAGCCCGTGGTAACGACAGGATTCAGTGGGCAGAGAGATTTCTGCACGCCTGAAACCGCATGGTTGTGCGATTTCCGCTTTGCCTATTCCCGTTCGCACTTGGGCATGAGTGTCTCTGTCTGGGCTGAACCAGACATTGGCTCTCTGGTTGCTGCCATGCAGGCTGTGCGTACGGCTTCACCAGAAGAGGTCATGAAGAAAGTCGGAAACGGGCAAAGTCTTCTCAAAAGCAGGTATAACTGGAATGTGGTGACGCGAAAAACACGTCATGCCGTGGATATTCTGGAGCATATGGAACGTGCAATTATGCATAAACCTAAAATTGGCTGGCTCGAGCCATGGGATCCTCAACACCCAATTTCAGACTATTGCCCCAACACATATGAGTGTTCATATTGTGTGCCATTCATTTCGAATGAAATTCAGGCTGAACTGGATGCTATTTTTATCAGCGACTACAAAAAATCGATTGCAGACCTTGCAGACATGGCAGAGCCACTGGAAGCAAGCGGAAAAACTGTATTCATATTCCTCCTTCAGATTCCAGATCAGGACACTGCGCTCAAACAGGACTACAAGCGCCTGTCCTGCGCCACCCGCATCATCGTCCACTCCGCTCACAGCCTGAATATCTTGAAAGATATGGGCCTGGTGGAAAATGTGACCCTGCTACCCTATGGCATACCCATGCCATTTATGGGTGACAGAACGGCCGTGCGACGTGCGCTGGGTCTGGAAAAACGCCGGGTTCTGGTCACCAGCGGTTCCGCGCACCGGCGCAAAGGCCTGGGAGACATGATCGAAGCATTTGAGCTGCTTCTCAAGACACACCCTGATCTGCACCTGCTCATGCTTCATGAAGTGCCTGAAGACACGAGTGCAGAACTGGAAACCTGCCACCAGCTCATTTCAGAGAAGCGTCTTTCTCCTCACGTGACGATGATAAGCAAGACACTGACTGAATATGAAAGAATGTCATATCTGGCATCTGCGGATATTGCAGTTTTTCCCACACAGGCTGAAACCTATTGTGTGGATATAGATGTACGGCTCGCCATCTCTGCAGGGATAGCCTGCGCATGTACAGACCTCCCCGTGTTTGATGATGTTGCGCCCATTATCAGGACACTGCCCGGCTTTACCGCCAATGCACTGGCGGATGGATTGTCTACCATGCTGGCAGATGACGCGGATCTGGAAATGCAGACACGCCGACAATCCGATTGGGCCAGACAAATCACACGTCCGATCATTTCCAGACGTATCAGTGGAATGGTTAGAGGCCTGTGTTTCGACAAGAAAATATCGAATTTTAATTATTCACTTCAATCTCAATTCTTCAATTGATATCGATATAACCCTGGGATCAAAATTCGAAGCGACCTGAGAGCGGACCAATTCAAAGCGAATTTCATTCGTATCTTTCAAAATGTCTGAACTGAAAGATAGATTCAGATTTTCAGACCCAGAGAGATCCCCCTCTCTCAACATTAAGTCATTTAAAAAAATCCGACCACTCTGCTCAGGAATACCCGTAACTTTAAGATCCATCTGACCACTCAAACGCCTGACATCGCCCTCTGCAAGACGGAAAATAATACGCGGGTGCTTATTTTTAGCCCAGCGCCGATCTGCCTCCGCAACATGCCAGCCATCAAAAACCAAATACTTGCTATTGTGGGGCTCTCGTACAGGCACCGGAACAGAGGACATGCGCTCCACCTCTTTCGGAGCGACATCCGACTCTCGCGTGATGTAATATTTTCTATAATCATCCCCAACGCGCGGAGATGAGGCGACATATAAAACAAATAAATAATATAATAAAAATGAAAATATTAAAATGTACTTCATATCATATACTCACGAACAGAAACCCATGACAAAACCATAAAAAACTGAACAGCTGTCATCATAGAAAATATGATACTCACCCCTACCCAGAGCCATTTCTTTCCATTTGAAAGAGACGAAATTCTGAATATTGAAAAACTCACAAACTCGGATGCAGCGAGAAGAACAGGAGCCTGCCACCAGATATATCTGGACATAGAGTCAATCCCGGTCGAGAGCGGAATAAACATGCAGAACAGCGAGAAAACAGCCAGCTCCGCCCTTCCAGCCATGACATTATAAAATATAGAAATAATACATATTAATATTGAAAAATAATATGACATCATTTGCGGGTGGACATATAAATTATTCCACAGAACCGAAAATGGGTTCTGCATCTGACGGTGCCATGCCCTCTGAATATGAGAGAAGGCGAGAGCATCACCCATCCAGAAGTGAAGAAACAGCATGTAAAATGTCAAGCCAAGAGGCAAAAGCATTGCCCCCAGAATGATACGATAACGATCACCTGGCTTTGTCAGAACGTCTTTTGCAAACAAGACAGCATATGAAAGGCACAAAGCAACACCAACTGCGCGCACAGCAGATAGAGCCCCACCAAATATCCCTGCCAGAACATATCTTCTTTGCTTCATGCAAATGAGCGAGAGGCACGTTCCCAGCAAGAACATGGGCTCGGTGTACCCAACATTCCCATAAATCGCATATGGCTGATATGCGGCAACCAGTGCACAAACAATTATACTAACTCTGGGTGAATATATCAGACAGAATTTTACAAAGGCACAGATTGAAAGCAGAAAAAATATTCGGCTTGATATGATAAGGGCCAAATCTCCAGTCACCCCCGTCAGATACCTAACGCCTGTCGCGACAAGAGGTGAGAGCGGGAAAAATGCCCAGTTCGCGGCATCCCCCTTCTCATGCCCCGATGGAACGAGAGCATAACCATCCATCACAATGCTTGAGTACCAACGGCAGTCAAAGATGCAGAGTGCATCATAGCCATGACCATTTGACCGAAGGATGATGAATTCAACAACTTGATTCAGAATAAAAGCGCATAATGATATAAATATAATATATCTGTTTTGCGCACCCTTTTTACTTGAGCTCGATGATGACGCTCCAATGACGGGTCCGGCGCTTCTTCTGATACCACTCATATATCCAGCCGCTACTTATGCATGAGACTTGGTCAGTCATGCGACATAGCATTCAGTTCACCCAACCTCAACCTCTGGATATTTTATATATATATACAATCAAGGATTGTGGCGGCAGCATGCCTTTCATCAGCACACTCACGGTTCGCTGAGAGCATTCAGGCCCAGCGCCCCTGCAACTCCCCACAAAATCAAATCTACGCAATCGCAAATCAAGATGACGTTACGTCATTTCGATCTGTCGATTGCCAAATGCCATTTCTGTGGCAAGTATTCCAAATGGCAGGGAGACACATTACACATTCCGGAATCACCCTCACGAGAGAGCACCTCACACCAATCGTCATATTCATGGAAATGCTCAGACCGCACTGCTGTTCATCGTCGATGCGGGCATATGATGGCCATGTAAAATCTGTTGGAGTTTTTAAAGCGTCATAACACCGAAATTACAAGCTCCTACATTACTCAGCCCGGCGCCCCCTGCCTTTTACATTGCATTTTAAAACAAATGAAAAGCAAGTACTGAAATATAATGCATATGCTTGATGTCAAGAAATTCACCGGAGGAACTCCATGGATCTGATCGTCGTCCTGGCGGCATTGGCATTGCTGATGTTCGCCGCCTATCGCGGGCACAGCGTCATTATCATGGCCCCGGTGGCCGCCCTGGCTGCGGTTCTGTTGACCTCTCCTTCCAGCGTGGCGCCAATGTTCAGCGGCACCTTCATGGTGGCGATGGTCGGCTTCGTGAAGAACTATTTCCCGGTGTTCCTGCTGGGCGCCATCTTCGGCAAGCTGATCGAGCTTTCCGGCTTCTCAAAGGCCATCGTGGCCGCGGTCATCCGCTGGATCGGGGCAGATCAGGCCATTCTTGTCATCGTGGTGGTATGCGCCCTGCTCACCTATGGCGGCGTTTCGCTGTTCGTGGCGGTGTTTGCGGTCTATCCGTTCGCGGCAGAACTGTTCCGGCAGAACAATATTCCCAAGCGTCTTATCCCCGGTGTGATCGCCCTTGGCGCATTCTCCTTCACCATGGATGCGCTGCCCGGCACGCCGCAGATCCAGAACATCATCCCCACCACCTTCTTTGGCACCACCACATGGGCCGCACCGGCTCTGGGCATTGTCTCGTCGATCTTCATCCTGATCGTCGGCATTCTCTATCTCAACTGGCGCCGGCGTGTGTGTGTGGCCAAGGGCGAAGGCTATGCCAATGGCCCGCTGCTGAATGAGCCGGATGCGGTGGACAAGGACCACCTGCCCAACCCCATTCTTGCCATCACCCCTCTGGTCCTTATCGGCATCTCCAACTTCATTCTCACCCGCATGATCCCGGTCTGGTATGGCACCAGCAACACGGTGGCCATGCCGGGCATGAAGGAACCGCTCGTCACCAGCATCAACAGCGTGGTGGGCATCTGGGCCGTGCAGGGTGCACTGCTCATCGGCATTGTCTTCATCCTCATCACGGCATGGAGCACGGTTTCGAAGAAGATCGCCGACGGCAGCAAGCAGGCTGTTTCCGGCGCGATGCTGGCGGGCCTGAACACCGCTTCCGAATATGGTTTCGGCGCAGTCATCGCGACCCTTCCGGGCTTTCTGGTGGTGAAGGAAGCGCTGGTCTCCATTCCCAATCCGCTGGTGAATGCGGCAGTCAGCGTCTCCACTCTGGCCGGCATCACCGGCTCGGCTTCGGGTGGCATGAGCATCGCACTCGCGGCGCTGGGTGAGCATTTCGTGCAATCGGCCAATGCCGCCGGCATCCCGATGGAAGTGCTGCACCGTATCGTGGCCATGGCTTCTGGCGGCATGGATACTTTGCCACAGAACGGCGCGGTCATTACCGTTCTGGCCGTAACCGGGCTGACCCACAAGCAGTCTTATCCGGACATCTTCGCCATCACCCTCATCAAGACGGCGGCGGTGTTCTTCGCCATTACGGTCTACTACACCACCGGTCTGGTCTGACCCTTGTCGGCCCCGGCGCACTGCCGGGGCCGACTGCTTTTGATGAAACGCGGCGGCCTTCGCCTCGCTCAGGGCAGGAACAGACCGTCCGGCGGTCTCACCACCGCGCACACCATCCACATGAGCTTGCGCTCGCCAGAACGGCTGGAACGCACAAGCCGCCCTGTGCTATGCGCAACTGAGTGCTGCACCAGCCCCTGAGGCCCGAGCAGCCCGCTTCATGTTCGGAGGACGCGGAATGGATACGGCACTACTGTTCTACGTCTTCTATATTGTCGCCATTGTCGCCGAAGCGATGACAGCGGCCCTTGCTGCCGGGCGGCGCGAGATGGACTGGCTGGGCGTATATCTGCTGGGCTGTGTCACCGCCCTTGGCGGCGGCTCGGTGCGCGATGTGCTTCTGGGTCGCCATCCGCTGACATGGGTGGAACACCCGCACCTGCTGCTTATCACGGGTGGAGCGGCGCTCTTCACCATTCTCATCGCCCGCTACATGCACCATTTGCGGCATCTGTTCCTGTTTCTGGATGCTGTCGGGCTTGTGGTTTTCACCGTTATCGGCTGCAACATCGCCATCAACATGGGCATGCCCGTCATCATCGTCATCGCTTCGGGCATGATTACCGGATGCGTGGGCGGTGTGCTGCGCGATGTGCTGTGTGCGGATGTCCCCCTCCTGTTCCGGGCAGAACTTTACGCCACGGTCTCCATCGTCACCGGCGCCCTTTATGTGACAGGAGAATGGTTGAAGCTTCCGCATGATGCGGTGATGATAGGCTCCATGCTGATCGGGCTGACCCTGCGTCTATTGGCGATCCGCTTCAACTGGGGCATGCCCAAGTTCGTCTATACGCAGAACCTTCATTAGTCGCAGACACGTTCGTCCAGTACCTCGTCTTTCTGAACCACGCGCAGGCTATTCTTGCCCGGCAAAATATGTGGCGTCTCACGGCGAAAAAGATGCGGCCGGAACAGTCCCGTTCCAGCAGCACACCTTGAGGCATGGAAGAATGATGGACAACTCAACTGCATCGCAGGCCAGGCCACGGCTTGAAGGCGAGACGATTGTTGATCTTTCCCGCGTGCTGGCAGGGCCCTGACCCTCGCCGATCTTGGCGCGCGTCATCAAGTTGGCAATGCACCTATCAGGGACATCAAGATTGGCGGCACCCCCGTGAAGCTCACAGGACAGGCCGACACGACCAGCTTCGCCCCTCCGCCCGAACTGGACCAGCACCGGGCACAGATCATTCAGGAATTCATTGGTACAGATGGCGCGACGTAAAGAACGGATATGAGCATGACAGAAACAGTTGCGCCCACCGCGGCAACAGATGCCCCTGCCGCCCCCATCGTGACGGGCGTCGTGGATGGTCATGTGGGCACCATCACTCTCAACAATGCGGCCAAACGCAATGCCCTGTGCCAGGACCTGCTTGATGCATTCATGGCCACGCTGGAAGATTTTCGCACCCGCTCTGTGCGCGTTGTCATCCTGCGGGCTGCGCCGGGCATGAAGGTGTGGTCTGCGGGCCATGATATTCGCGAACTGCCCAAAGGGGGCAAAGACCCGCTTGGCTATAATGACCCGCTGGAACAGACCCTGCGCGCGGTGCGCTCCTATCCCGGCCCGGTGGTGGCCATGGTTCAGGGCACGGTGTGGGGCGGCGCGTTTGATCTTGTGCTCTCCTGCGACATGATTTTCGCGGACGAGACTTCCAGCTTCGCCATCACACCGGCCAATCTGGGCCTGCCCTATAATACCACGGGCCTGCTTCATTGCATGAACCGTTTGCCGCTGAACCTCATCAAGGAAATGTTCTTTTCAGCCGCCCCCATCAAGGCGGAGGAAGCGGAACGCTGGGGCATCATCAACCATCTTGTGGCGGCGGATGAGCTTGAAGAGCACACGCGCGCTTTTGCGGAACTGATGGCCGCCAAGGCCCCCCTCGCCATTGCCGTGGTGAAGGAACAGCTGCGCGTGCTCAGCGATTATCAGCCTGTCGCCACGCAGGTATTCGAGCGCCTTCAGGGCATGCGCCGCGAGATTTACAACAGCGATGACTACAAGGAAGGCATCAATGCCTTTCTTGAAAAGCGCAAACCTGTTTTCCTTGGCAAGTAAATCAGGCCACTTCAAACCCATATGTGAGTAAAACTCCCACGCAGGTGCTTCCGGCCCCGGGAGCACCTGCGCTCTGCGTTGCCAGCAAAATACAAACTACGAATTATATTTATTCTAAAGTTTAAATTGTTCCCACCACTCTGGGGGAAACTCATTTCGTAGGGTCAACTTTTCGGCTAGAAGGAGGGCTCTTTTTCGGGCTGCATTACAACAGCACATGCTCGACAATAAATAATATTCCGGCTTAAGCCCTGGGGGATGGGACTTGCGCCGCACTACGCCCGGAATGTCGAGTGGATGGAGTGTTTCATGAAGAAGACCCTGCGTGCATCTTTCCTGGCTCTCTCCAGCCTTGCGCTTGCGCTGCCGGCCATGGCGGATGATCTCGTGATCTATTCCGGCCGTGGCGAGAGCTTCATGGCCCCGATCATCAAGCAGTTTGAAGAGCAGAGCGGCATCAAGACCAAGGCCCGCTATGGCTCCACTGCAGAACTCGCCGCCCTGCTGCGCGAAGAAGGTGGCAAGAGCCCGGCAGATGTCTTCATTGCGCAGGATGCCGGCGCGCTCGGCTCCACCACCGACCTGCTCGAAGTTCTGCCCGATGGCGTCTTCGCCGAGCAGATCGACGCCTATCGTGACCACGCCAAGAACTGGGTCGGTACCTCTGCCCGCGCCCGCACGCTGGCCTATTCCACCGAACGAGTGAAGGCCGAGGCCCTGCCGAAGTCTGTCTATGACATCAACAAGCCGGAGTGGAAGGGCAAGGTTGGCTTCGCGCCCAAGAACGCCTCTTTCCAGGCCTTCATCACCGCCATGCGTGAGAAGGACGGCGAGGAAAAGGCCCGCGCCTTCGTGAAGGGCCTGAAGGATAACGGTGCGCGCACCTATTCCAACAACACCGCCCTGATCCAGGCCATTGCCGATGGCGAGATCGACGCCGCGCTGGTGAACAACTACTACCTGCCGCGCTTCAAGGGCCGCGACGCCAAGTTCCCGGTTGAGCAGGCCTTCTTCGAGAAGGGTGACGTTGGCAACCTGCTGTTCGTTTCGGGCGTGGGCATCGTCAAGGCCTCTGACGACAAGTCCGATGCCACCAAGTTCGTGGAATATCTGCTTTCCCCTGCGGCCCAGCAGTATTTCGTGTCCTCCGTCGGTGAATATCCGGTGGTCAAGGGCGTGATCCCCAACCCTGCCCTTGGCGCGGTTGCCAACCCGCAGGCTGTTGCCCCGGACGTGAAGCAGGATGCCCTGTCTGACACTGATGGCACCAAGAAGCTGCTGACCGAGCAGGGTCTGCTCTGATCCGCCACGCATGGCACTGATCCAGAAATCCAGCGGGGGCCGTCCCCCGCTGTTGCTGGCTCTTCCGGCCTTCGTGGCCGGGGGAGCCATGCTCATTCCCCTCATCTATCTGCTGGTGCGCGCCTCCAATGTAGAGTGGAGCGAACTGGTGTTTCTGGTGTGGCGCCCGGCCACGGCGCTTCTTCTCTTCAATACGCTGTCTCTGGTGGTGTGCGTTGTGGCCCTGTCCACCGTCATCGCCCTGCCGCTGGCCTTGCTGGTCACGCGTTATCGCATTCCGCTGCCGGGGCTGTTTTCCGCGCTGTTCACCCTGCCTTTGGCCATTCCCGGCTATGTCATGGCCTATGCGCTCATCGGCCTTTCCGGCTATTATGGCCCCCTGAATGCGTTTTTTGGCCTGCGCCTGCCGCGCCTTGAGGGACTGACAGGCGCGACGCTGGCTCTGGGCCTCTATGTTTTCCCTTATCTTTTCCTGAACCTGCGCGCGGCGCTCTCCTCACTGGACCCGGCGCTGGAAGAAAGCGCCCGCAGCCTTGGCCGCTCGCCACTCTCTGTTTTTTGCAACGTGGTCCTGCCCCATCTCAAGCCGGCCTTTCTCTCTGGCTGGCTGGTCATCGCGCTTTATACGGTGGGTGATTATGGCGCGATCGCGCTGATGCGCTTCGATGTGTTTTCCTCGGCCATCTATAGCCAGTATGCCGGGGCCTTCGAGGTGTATTACGCCGCCTGGCTCTCACTGATGCTGATGGCGCTGGCCGCCTCGTTTCTGGTGATGGAAGCCTGGGCCGTGCGCGGCGTGCGGCTTTCGCGCTCCGGCACGGGTTCTGCACGTCCGGTTCCACGCCGGCCTCTGGGGCGAATGCTTCTGCCCGCCATAGCATTTGTTGCGCTGGTACTGCTGACATCGTTAGGCGTGCCGTTCGGGGTCATCATCTTCTGGTTGGCGCGCACGCCGGAAGCGATCGACTGGACAACCATTGGCCATTCGACGCTGCAAACCCTGATGATCGCCGGGCCGGTCGCGCTCATCGCCATGGCAGCCGCCCTGCCGGTGGCGCTCATGAGTTCGCGTTATCCCGGCCGCCTCTCGTTCCTCTCGGAACGCATGGTGTATCTGGGATATGCCGTGCCCGCCCTGCCCTTCGCGCTGGCCATGGCCTTCTTCTCGCTTGCAGTGGTGCCATCGCTTTACCAGAGCCTTGCCCTGCTCATTGCCACGCTGGCCCTGCATTTTCTGGCACTGGCGATTGGTCCGGCACGGGCGCGGCTGTTGCAGCTTGGCCCGCGGGTGGAAGAAGCCGCCCGCGCACTGGGATGCGGCCCGCTGGAAGCCTTTTCACGCGTGACCCTGCCGCAATTGCTGCGCGCACTCATCGCCGGCGGGCTCCTTGCCTTCATGGTGGCGGCGAAAGAACTGCCCATCACGCTTCTGCTTTCGCCCACGGGCACGCACACGCTGGCCATGAGCGTCTTCTCCCGCACCAATGAAGGCGCGCTTTATGATGCCGCGCCCTATGCGGGGCTGATGATCCTGTTCTCAGGGCTTTTCATCGGCCTTGTGCTCTCCAACTCCGGCCGCAGCCGTCAGGATCGTTGATCACGCATGTCCCTGCTGTCCCTCTCCGCCCTCACCAAATGCTTCGGCGCAACCCGCGCGGTGGATGGTGTTTCCATCGACATCGCGGATGGAGAGATTCACGCGCTCATCGGCCCTTCCGGCTGCGGCAAGTCCACCCTGCTGCGGCTGGTTTCGGGGTTTGAAACCCCGGATGCCGGTGAGATCATGATGCGTGGCCAGCCCATCGGCCATTTGAAGCCGGAAGCACGGGACATCGGCATCGTATTTCAGGATTACGCCCTGTTTCCGCACCTCACGGTAGAGGCCAATATCGGCTTTGGCCTGAACCGCCTGCCACGTGCGGAGCGGGCTCTGCGTGTGCGTGAGCACATGGCCATGCTGCAACTGGACGGGCTGGAACAGCGCTACCCGGCCGAGCTTTCCGGCGGCCAGCAGCAACGTGTGGCACTGGCCCGCTCTCTGGCTGCCCGCCCCGGCCTGCTGCTGCTGGATGAACCCTTCTCCAATCTTGACGCCTCCCTGCGTGAAGCCGCGCGGCGCGATATCCGCATCCTGCTGAAAGGCAGCGGCATCGCCGTGCTGTTCGTGACCCATGACCGGGAGGAAGCCCTCTCGTTCGCGGATCGCATCACCGTTCTGAATGCCGGGCGGCTGGAACAGACCGGCGCACCGGAGGTGGTCTACGCCCATCCGCGCAGCGCCTTTGTTGCCGGCTTTTTGGGCGCGACCAATCTCATCACCGCGACAGCCCATGGCCTCACAGCCCAAACAGCCTTAGGGGAAGTCAGTCTGGCTGAACCCGGTGAGGGTGCTGTGATGCTCTCGCTGCGGCCAGAGGCGCTGGAGCTTCTGCCCGTGTCTGCGCATCGCCCGAGTTTTGAGGTGATTGAGCGGATTTTCCACGGCTACGCCATCACCTATGTGGTGCGGGCCCAAGATGGCGCACAGTTTCAGGTTCTGGCGCGCGTCATGAACAGTGCGGCAGTGGGGCAACAAGTAGGGCTTGCGGCTCTTGCCCCGGCAGTGGTGGTGAGCAGACCCGCCAAGAGCATGCCCTGAACGGGAAAGTCTGGCCCAGCACATGAAAAGCTGGAAGCCCCATAAACCCGCACGACCAATCGAGATATGCCGCCATCAGTCACCGCCCGAAGGTGACCTTGTGCCCCTGCGTCAGGCCACCCATCGATATGTCCCGAACGCATCTGATGCTCCCAATCCCCTGAATTGTCTCGCTTGTCCGTGACATACGCCATTCATGGGATTGGCCGATGGTAACCGGCAAAGAGGTGCTTGGCAGGGCAAAACAAAGCGCCTAGTTTCCGCCCCTGCCTACCCCCCTCAAGCTCCATGCCGCCAGAGGTTTTCATATGCGCATCATGATGATTGGTTCTGGCTATGTTGGGCTTGTGTCTGGCGTGTGCTTTGCGGATTTCGGCCATGACGTCATCTGCATGGACAAGGACGAGACCAAGATCGCGGCCCTTGAAGCAGGCCAGATCCCGATCTACGAGCCTGGCCTTGAGGCGCTGGTGCAGACCAATGTGAAGGCCGGCCGCCTCTCCTTTAGCACGGATCTGAAGGCCGGTGTCGCGGCCAGTGATGTGGTCTTCATCGCGGTTGGCACCCCCTCCCGGCGCGGGGACGGGCATGCGGACCTGTCCTATGTCCATGCCGCCGCGCGAGAGATTGCACAGGCCGTGCAGGGGTTTACGGTCGTTGTCACCAAATCCACGGTTCCGGTGGGCACCGGCGATGAGGTGGAGCGCATCATCCGCGAGACCAATCCGGATGCGGATGTGGCCGTGGTGTCAAACCCTGAATTCCTGCGTGAAGGTGCGGCGATCGAG
>JAMHVS010000019.1:0-2638 GCA_035911315.1 Xanthobacter sp. | reverse complement strand
CCAGATACCCCCGGTGAGCGCAAATGGCAGCGTCGCCATGATCAGTCCCGCCTCACCCATGCGCGAGAAGGTCAAGTACAACAGCACGAAGATGATCAGCAACGTGGCTGGAACCACTACCTTGAGGCGGGCATTGGCTCGCTCCAGGTACTCGAACTGGCCTGAGTACGTGATGCTGATCCCGGGCTCCAGCTTGATCTGGCGGCTCACCGCATCGCGCAGGTCATTGGCCACCGATGCCAGATCGCGCCCCCGCACATCGACATACACCCAGCCCGATGGGCGGGCGTTCTCGCTCTTGAGCATGGGTGGTCCATCGGTGATGGAGATGCTGGCCACCGTGCCCAGCGTGATCTGCTGCCCCATGGGGGTGGAGATGGGCAACTGAGCCAGGCGTTCCGGGGAGTCCCTCCACTCACGTGGATAGCGCAGGTTGATCGGGAAGCGGGCAAGGCCCTCGACCGTTTCCGAGACGTTTTCTCCACCGATGGCCCCGGAGACCACTGCCTGAATTTCGCTCACATTCAGCCCGTAGCGCCCTGCGGCTGTGCGGTCGATGCGGACATCGACGTAGCGCCCCCCCGTCAGGCGCTCTGCCAACGACGAAGTCACTCCCGGAATGCCCTTGGCGACCTGCTCGACCTGGGCAGCGATCCCGTCGATCACCTTCAGGTCGTTGCCGGTCACCTTGACCCCGATGGGACTCTTGATGCCGGTGGCCAGCATGTCAATCCGGTTGCGGATGGGTGGAATCCAGATGTTGGACAGGCCAGGAATCTTGACGGCCTTGTCCAGTTCCTCGATCAGACCCTCGGGCGTCATTCCTGGACGCCATTGGTCTCTGGGCTTGAGCTTCACCGTGGTCTCGAACATTTCCAGCGGGGCCGGATCCGTGGCGGTCTCCGCGCGGCCCGCCTTGCCGAAGACGCGCTCAACCTCGGGCACCGTCTTGATCATCCGGTTGCTCAGTTGCAGCAGTTCGGTGGCCCGCTGCGCCGACAGACCCGGAAGCGCCGACGGCATGTACAGCAGATCACCTTCGTCCAGCCTGGGCAGGAACTCGCCCCCCAACCGCGACAGAGGCCAGATCGTGGTCGTCAGCGCCAGCACGGCGATGACCAGGGTGGATTTTGGGCTGTGCAGAACCCACTCCAGGCAAGGCCGGTACACGGCGATCAGCGCGCGCGTGATCGGGTTCTTCTGCTCATCAGGGATACGGCCCCGGATCCAGTAGCCCATCAGGACCGGGATCAACGTGACCGAGAGGGCCGCAGCTGCGGCCATGGCATAGGTCTTGGTGAATGCCAGCGGTCCGAACAGGCGGCCTTCCTGTGCTTCCAGCGTAAAAACGGGCACGAAAGACAAGGTGATGATGAGCAGCGAAAAGAACAGCGCGGGGCCCACCTCCTCAGCGGCGTCGGTGATCACCTTCCAGCGCTCTTCCCCCACCAGCTGGCGGTCGGGATGCTTGTGCTGCCAGGCTTCCAGCTTCTTGTGGGCGTTCTCGATCATCACCACTGCCGCATCGACCATGGCGCCCACGGCGATTGCAATCCCGCCCAAGGACATGATGTTGGCATTGATGCCCTGGTAGCGCATCACCAGAAACGCCGCCATGATCCCCAGCGGCAGAGAAATGATCGCGACCAGCGCAGAACGCAGGTGCCAGAGGAACACCACGCAGACCAGGGCCACCACGATGAACTCCTCCACGAGTTTGGTGGTGAGGTTGTGGATTGCCCGCTCAATGAGAGCGCTGCGGTCGTAGGTGGTGACGATCTCTACACCCTGGGGCAGGCTGCTTTGCAGCTCGCCAAGCTTGGCTTTGACGGCTTGGATGGTTTCCTGGGCATTCTTGCCCGAGCGCAGAACCACCACGCCACCGGCCACCTCGCCCTCGCCGTCGAGTTCAGCGATGCCGCGCCGCATCTCCGGCCCGATCTGGAGCGTGGCGACATCGCCCAGGCGGACGGGAATCCCGGCGCGCGACGCCAGCGGGATGGCCCGGAAGTCGTCCAGCGTCTTGAGGTAGCCGCTGGCGCGCACCATGTACTCGGCCCCGGACAACTCCAGCACCGACCCGCCGGTTTCCTGGTTGGCGCCCAGGATGGCTTCGCGCACCTGCGCCTGGGTCAGCCCTTGAGCGGCGAGCCTGATCGGATCAAGCACCACCTGGTATTGCTTGACCATGCCGCCCACCGACGCCACTTCTGCCACATTGGGCAAGCTCTTGAGCTCGAATTTCAGGAACCAGTCCTGCAGAGCCCTCAGCTGGGCGAGGTCGTTCTTGCCGGTGCGGTCCACCAGCGCATATTGGTAGATCCAGCCGACCCCGGTGGCGTCGGGGCCAAGCGACGACTTGGCCGTGGCGGGCAGTCGCCCCTGCACCTGGTTCATGTACTCCAGCACGCGGGAGCGCGCCCAGTACAGGTCCGTGCCGTCCTCGAACAGGATGTAGACAAAAGAGTCGCCAAAGAACGAGAAGCCGCGCACCGTCTTGGCGCCCGGGACGGACAGCATGGTGGTGGCCAGCGGGTAGGTCACCTGGTTTTCCACGATCTGCGGCGCCTGGCCGGGATAGGAGGTGCGGATGATGACCTGGACATCCGACAAATCGGGAAGTGCATCCACGGGGGTG
>JAMHVS010000018.1:0-377500 GCA_035911315.1 Xanthobacter sp. | reverse complement strand
GTATGAACGCGATCATGCCCGCATTCTGGAGGGCTTGCGGATGGCGCGTTTTGATCTCGCGCTGAGCTATGATTTGGATATTCCCCCGGATATAGAGTTTCATGAACTGGGCGTCTTGCCCCCACATGCCGTGCTCTATGAGGGGCATCCGCTGGCCGGACGCGACAGTGTCACCGTGAATGATCTTGCGCCGCATCCCATGATCCTGCTGGATCTGCCGCACAGCTCCAGCTATTTCATGTCCTTGTTCCGTATGGAAAATCTGCATCCGCATATTATCGAGCGGACGCGGGACATGGCTGTGATGCGCGCCATGGTTGCCAACCAGTTCGGATATTCCATCGCCAATATTCGCCCACTAGCCGACCTGACAGGCGATTGCCACAAGCTTGTCTTCGTACCGATCACCGGAGATCTGCGCGCCATGCGCATGGGTATTCTGGCGATGAAGGGCACGAGTATCCCCCTAACCGTCCGCAGGTTCATCTCGTTTTGTGCGGACCTGATGCAGGGGGATGTGGTGGCCGGTTCGCCCCCCGCAGCCGTTCCGGGCAGGCTTGCGGAGTGAGGCGAGACGGGGCTCGCTTGTTCTGGCGAGGCCCGTCATCGCAAATGTGTGACCTGGAAATGTGCAATAGATCAGTATTTGTGCATCTGATGACCGATGTCTCTTAGGATGCTATCGGTCTCAAGCACCGGAAGAGGCAAAGACCTCTCCCGTATCCCCCTGTTTCTGCTTACAGATACATATGCTTGATGGTGTCGTCAGCCAGCATGTCAGCGCGCGCACCCTCAACCATGATCTGCCCGCGCACAATGAGATAGCCACGGTCCGAAATCGAGAGCGCCTTTTCGGCATTCTGTTCGATCAGCAGAACGGTCTTGCCCTCGGCATGAATACGGGCGACCGTATCGAAATACTCATCAATCAGCTTGGGCGAGAGGCCGAGAGAGGGCTCGTCCATCACTAGTAGCTCCGGGTCCCCGATCAGGGCACGCGCCAGAGCCACCATGGCCTGCTCGCCGCCAGACATGGTACGCGCCTGCTGGCCCATGCGCTCCTTCACGCGCGGGAAGAGATCGTAAATCAGTTCCAGCCGTTCATCGAAGCTGACCTTGCAGCCGGAGGCGTCATAGCCCAGCTTCAGGTTCTCACGCACGGTGAGGGAGGGAAACAGTCGCCGGCCTTCCGGTACAAAGCCGACACCAAGGGCCGTGAGCTTTTCCGTGCCCTTCTGCGCCACATCCTGCCCCATCAGCCGTGCTGTGCCGCCATCCAGAGGCAGCAGGCCGGAAAGGGCCTTGAAGGTGGTAGACTTGCCCGCGCCATTGGGCCCCAGCAGGCACACCAGCTCGCCCTTGCGGACATGGAGCGATACGCCGCGCAGCATGGAGACCTGACCGTAGGAGGTGCTGATATCCGTCAGTTCAAGCATCTTCCACCGCCTTCTGGCCCAGATAGGCCTGCTGCACGCGGGGCAGCAGCCGTACCTCCGCAAAATTGCCCTCGGCGATCTTCTTGCCATAGTCGATGACGATCACGTCATCCGGCAGTTCGGCCACAAGGCGCATGTCATGTTCGATGATGAGGAAGGAGAGCCCGGGGTTTTCCTTCATCACCCGGCGGATGTCTTCCATCAGCTCGGATGTGTCGCGGTCATCCATGCCGGAGGAGGGTTCGTCCAGCAGGATGAGGCGCGGATGGGAGGCGAGCGCACGTGCAATCTCCAGCCGGCGACGGTCCGCTTGCGGCAGGATACCGGCCGGTTCATAGCGCCGCTCATAAAGCTCGTTCGAAAGCCCCTTGAGGATCTGCTCCGCTTCAGCCGCACAGGCTTCAAGCTCGCGCTTGGAGCGGCCGGGCAGCAGCAGGGCTGTCAGCACGCCGGTCTTGGTGCGCGAATGCATGCCAATCATCACATTATCGAGGATGGAGAGATCCTCGAACAGGCGAGATGACTGGAAGGTGCGGGCGATGCCCTTGGCCGCGATCTTGTGCGCAGCCTGCCCGGTGATTTCCTCACCCTCGAATATCACCTGCCCGGAGGTGGGCTTGTAGATGCCGGTGATGAGGTTGAACAGGGTGGACTTGCCCGCCCCGTTCGGCCCGATAATGCAGGTGATGTGGGAGGCGGGCAGCTCGAAATTGACATCGTCAACGGCCACCAGCCCGCCAAAGCGGATGCCAAGCCCGCGCAGGGACAGAAGCGACTGGGTCATCAATGGCCTCCGTAGTGGCGCTGGCGCTGCGGGAACAGGCCCTTGGGACGCAGGATCAGGAACAGGATCACGACAACCGACACGAACAGGAGGCGATAGTCCGAGAAGATCCGCAGCTTCTCCGGCAGCAGGGTCAGCAGGAAGGCCCCGACGATGACGCCGAACGTGTTGTCCATGCCGCCCACGATCACCATGGTCATGATGGTGACGGAGACGAGGAAGGTGAAGTTGTCCGGCGAGATGTAGGACACATAGAAGGCATAAATGGTGCCGGCAAAGGCCGCGAGAAACGCATCCACCGCAAAGGCTAGGATCTTGTACCAGGCCACATTGATGCCCTGGCAGCGCGCCGCCAGCTCATCGGCGCGAATGGCATTCCATGCAAGGCCGATGCGGCTGGAATGCAGGCGCTTGGCCGAGAGGATCGCAAGGCCCAGCAGGGCGGCCGACAGATAATAGAAGTTCGCCTGCGAAGGGAGGCGAATGCCGAATACATCAATCGGCCGCATGAAGGAGTGGCCGAACAGCGAGGGGGCGGGGATGCCGACCAACCCGTTGGGGCCGCCGGTCCAGTCCAGATTGTTCAGCATCTGGTGGATGACGATGCCGAAGGCGATCGTGACCAGCGCCAGATAGCTGTCCCGCGTGCGCATGGCCGGGATGCCAAGCAGAAAGCCGAAAGCCGTCGCCATGATCGCGGCCGCCGGCAGCGTCGCCCAGAGCGAGAAGCCGAAATGGATGGCCAGCAGCGCGGATGTATAGGCGCCAATGCCATATGTGGCACCTGTGGCGAAGTTCGGGATATTGGCAGAGCCGAGCTGGAAGTTCAGCGCCAGCGCCAGCACCGAATAGAGCAGGGCGACAATGACAAGGTGCAGTGCATAGGTGTTGCCGTTCAGCACGAATGGATAGAGCAGCACCAGCACGATGCCCAGCATGGTGGCGAGGCGGCGCTGGGACTGGAATGCACCGACAATGGCATCCTCAATCTGCGGGCGCACCTGTGCCACGGCAAAGCCAGCGCCCATCAGTGCCAGCAGGGCCAGCACCATAGGGGTGGAATCTGCTGTCAGCAGGCCCCAGAGCAGGGCTGCTCCGGTGAGTTCGGCGAGAATGACCGTGAGAGCGGGGGGAAAGAACATGGACTGTGGAGCAGGGGCAGACGTCACGGACATGAATCAGACCTTCTCCACCACGGTCTTGCCCAGCAGACCGCTGGGACGCAGACACAACATCAGGATGACCAGCAGGAAGGCGAAGACCAGCCGGTAGGAGGCACCATCCGCGAGCGTGGCCTGAACAATCGCCTCAATGCCCGCAATGGCGAGCGCGCCCAGAATAGCCCCGGAGATGGAGCCAAGCCCGCCAATCACCGCCGCCGAGAAGCCGATGAGGCCAAGCTGCACACCGAAATCGAACCGCAGCACACCGGCATGGCTGGCAAAAAACAGCGCACCCAGCGCACCAACTGCAGAGGCCAGAAAGAAGGTGAAGGCGAAGATCCGCTCGGGATAAATGCCCATCAGGCGTGCTGTGTCGCGATCCTCGGCCACCGCCCGGATGCGCACGCCGATGGGGGTCTTGAGCATGAGCAGATACATCAGCACGACTACGGCGATGGTGGTGCCGATAATCACCAGTGGCTGGATCGGCAGGCGGCTGTCCCCCAGCATGATGAAGCCTTCCGCGATGGCGGGAAAGGCCTTGGGGTTCGAGCCCTGGGGGTAGAAGCCGCGGATCATTTCACGTACGGCGGTGCCCAGCGCGACCGTGGCCACAAGCGCCATCATGGCGGGCGATTTTCGAAAACGGCTGATGACGAGGCGGTCTGCCCCGATGCCGATGAGGCCGGTAAACACAATGGCCACAGCCAGAGCCGCCAGAATGGCCGGCAGGCCGGCATTGCCCGCAGCACCCAGAAGCGCCTGCAATGCAACCAGAGCAATAAATGGCCCAATCATCGACACATCGCCATGCGAGAAGTGGATGACATTGAGCAGCCCGAACAAGAGGCTGAAGCCGATTGCGATCAGAGTGTATATACTACCTAGCACAATCCAGTTCATAAGGTGTTGAACGAGAAGGCTATCCATATCTTTCCACCCTGTTGATCTCGGCTCTTCTTGACGGGAAGTTGCGTAATGAGGCCGGAAGTGTAAATTAGAAACAGGCCGCTCGAGCATAGCCTTTTCCGAAACGCCGGTTCAGCAAAAACGAATTCTCAAGTCCTGTGCGTCGCAATGATACTGTTGGCGACAATAAAAAGCGTGCACAGGCGCGCGGGTGTCCGTGACTGGTTTTGCTGAAAACCAGACTGGCGCGCGCGGTCCAGAGCCCCTGAGGGCCGTGCATCCATAAAATGTCAGAGAGGTTCTGCCCGCACCGCGCGCCTGCGCGCGCCCGTTCTCATGACGAGGGACATTGATGGCTCATTTTCGCACCAGCCGCCGCACCGCCATTGCGGGGCTTCTGCTTTCCGCTTTCGCCTTTTCCGCTCCGGCCTATGCCGAGAAGACCAAGGTGAAGCTCGGCTTCCTTGGCCCCCTTTCGGGCGGTAATGCCCAGCAGGGTCTTGGCGCCAAGAACGGCTTCCTGCTGGCCATCGAGCAGGCCAACGCCAACCCCGATTCCAAGTATGAGTTCGAGGGTGTCGTTCTGGATGACGCCTCTGACCCGCAGACCGGCGTGTCTGCCGCGATGAAGCTGGTCAACGACCCGAATGTCGCTGCGGCCACAGGGCACTGGAACTCCCCGGTTGCACTGGCGACCATGCCGGTGTTCGCCCGCTTCCAGACCCCGCTGATCGTGTGGGGCGCGATCTCCCCCGCCATCACCGCTCAGAACCTGCCGGAAGTGACCCGCGTCACGCCCACCCTGCTCACCGAGAACAAGCCGCTTGCGGAATGGGCGGTGCAGGATCTGGGCGCCAAGCGCATCGCGATCATCGCGGACACCTCCGATTACGGCAAGGCGAACGCGGAATCCGTGAAGGAGTTCGTGGTCGGGGCTGGTGGCGAGATTGTCTCCACCGACCTGCTGCCGGTGGGCTCCACCGATTTCCGCACCATTCTCACCTCGCTCAAGTCCAAGAATGTGGACGCGATCTATTTCGGCGGTGTCATCACCGAGGCCGGCATTGTCGCGCGCCAGATGAAGGAACTCGGCCTCGACAAGCCGATGCTGGGCATTTCCGGCATGTATGACCCGGAGTTCAT
Source organism: Xanthobacter sp. (assembly GCA_035911315.1). GTDB lineage: Bacteria > Pseudomonadota > Alphaproteobacteria > Rhizobiales > Xanthobacteraceae > Xanthobacter. The sequence goes on along the minus strand of JAMHVS010000018.1, from coordinate 372,065 downwards.
CTCCGTGGCGGGTGATGCGGCCCAGAACGCCATCGTGTCCTATCCGGCGGCATCCGTGACGCCGAAGATGGAAAAGATGAATGCCGACTATGAGGCCCGCAAGTTTGCGGAGCCGGCCAGCCCCTACACGAAGTATGCCTTCGATGCGACCAATGTCATCATCCAGGCCATCAACGAGAAGGGCGTGAAGGACAAGTCCGAGCTCGCCTCCGCCATCCGCGCCATCAAGCATGACGGTGCCACCGGAACCATCACCTTCGACAAGAACGGTCAGACGGAAACCCCGATCAAGATCGAGCTGAAGACGGTGCGTGACGGCAAGTGGACCGCCTACGAGTCCAAGTGACCCTGAATATGTGACTTTGCGCCCCCGCCTTGTGCGGGGGTGCGTTTATCCGCGCGCGTGCGCATCAAGGAAACCCCCATGCCCGTCCATACCCGCATCCGTCCGTTCAACACGAAGCAGACCTATCCGGAGCAGAAGCTGAACAACGACCTGTGTCAGGCCGTGGTGGCGCGTGGCACCATGGTGTTCGTGCGCGGGCAGATTTCGCAGGATCTCGATACCCGTGAGAGCCTGCATGTCGGCGATGCCGCCGCACAGGCCCGCAAGGCCATGGAAAACATCAAGATGCTGCTGGAAGAGTCGGGTTCCGATCTCTCCCACATCTGCCGGGTGGTCGTGTATCTGATCGACATTCGCTATCGCGAGGCGGTCTATCAGGAGATGGGCAAGTATCTGGGCGGTGTGTTCCCGGTGTCCACGGGTCTGGTTGTCTCGGCGCTGGCGCGTCCCGAGTGGCTGGTGGAAATTGAAGCCACTGCCGTCATTCCCGACGAAGCCTGAGACGAGGGCGAGATGACCTTCTCCATTTCGGGCCGTTGCGCGCAAACCGGCATGTTCGGCATCGCGCTTTCTTCTTCCTCGCCCTGCGTGGCGGCCCGCTGTGCCCATGCACGGGCCGGTGTCGGGGTGGTTGCGACCCAGAATGTGACGGATCCGCGTCTTGGCCCGCAGGGGCTGGACCTGATGGCGCAGGGCCTCTCCGCAGAGGCGGCGCTGGAGCGTCTGGTTTCGGAGGCACCCCATATCGAGTATCGCCAGCTTGCGCTGGTGGATGCGCAGGGGCGCACTGCCGCCTATTCCGGTGCCAGAACCCTTGGCACCTATGGCGTTGCACAGGGCGTGGATGTGGTTGCAGCCGGCAACATGCTGACCTCTACAGGTGTGACCCGCCAGATGGTCGCGGCCTTCGAGGGCGCGAAGGGCCAGCATCTTGGCGACCGGCTGATCGCCGGCATGCGGGCGGCCATTGCGGCTGGCGGCGAGGAAGGCCCGGTGCATTCCATGGGCATGCTGCTCGTGGACAAGGTCTCGTGGAATGTCGCGGACTTGCGCATCGACTGGACCGAGGGTGATCCCATTGAGGAATGCGCTGCGCTCTGGGAGCGGTGGCGCACCGAAATGGACGCGTATGTCACACGGGCGCTGAACCCGGCTGGTGCCCCGAGCTATGGGGTTCCTGGCGACCTGTGACCGGGGAGGGGGCGCTGCCCCCTCCCTTTCCTTTTTGATCCCGCACTGGACAGGCCATGATTCCCAAAACGACCGACATCCTCGCCCGCCTCATCGCGGAGCCGACCGTCTCGCGCCGTTCGAATCTGGCCCTGCTGGATTATGCCGAGGAGCTGCTGCGCACGGCCGGGGCGCGGACCGAGCGCTTTGTCCACCCGGAAGGCAACCGCGCCAGTCTGTGGGCCACCATCGGCCCGGAAGGAAGCGGTGGTGTCGTGCTCTCGGGCCACACGGACGTGGTGCCGGTGGACGGGCAGGCGTGGAGCAGCGATCCCTTCAGATTGAACGAGCGGGACGGCCTCTATTACGGACGCGGCACGGCCGACATGAAGGGGTTTGTCGCCGCTGCCCTGCATGCCGCACTTCTGGCGGGCCAGCGCACGCTGAAGTCCCCGCTTCATCTGGCCTTGTCCTATGACGAGGAAATCGGCTGTCTTGGCGTGCGGGGCATGCTTGAGGCGCTGGCACGGCGGGAAGATCGTCCGGCCCTGTGTATCATCGGTGAGCCCACCGGCATGCGCATCGCCAATGGCCACAAGGGCAAGCTGGCGCTGAAGGCCTGCTGCCACGGGCAGGAGGGGCACTCTGCCCTTGCGCCCAATGCGCTGAATGCCCTTCATCTGGGCGCGGGGTTCATTCAGTCGCTCGCGAAACGCCAGCAGGATCTGAGCATCAGCGGCGCGCGGGACGAGGATTATGACATCCCCTATTCCACCATCCATGCGGGGGTGATGCAGGGGGGAACGGCGCTCAATATCGTACCGAACCGCTGTGAGATCGATTTCGAGATCCGCAACATCGCCGAGGATGATCCGCAGGCCATTCTGGCCGGGATCGAGCAGGATGCGGAGGCGATCGCCGCCCCACATCGTGACCGCTTCCCGCAGGCGCGCATCGAGATCGGGACCGTCTCCGGCTATCCGGGGCTCAATACGCGCCCAGATGCGCAGGCCGTGCTGCTGCTGCAACGGGTGCTGGGCACGAATGAACCGACCCTGAAGGTGGCCTTTGGCACGGAAGGCGGCCTGTTCGATCAGGAACTGGGGCTTTCAACCGCCATTTGCGGACCCGGCTTCATGGATCAGGGCCACAAGCCTGATGAGTTTGTAAGCGCCAGCCAGCTTGCCCAATGCGACGCGATGCTGGCGCGACTGGTTGATGAACTGGAGAAGGGGCTGGACTGAGGGGGCTCAGGCGCTCTGCTTCAATCCGCACGAATAGATATAGCCGCAGCCGGGTTCATGAGAAGCCCGGAATGGTTTCTGCGTGTCTGCGTCACCTCTTCAGCAAGACCTAATCAGGGCTGAAAGAAACACTTATTTCGAGGCGTCCTGACCTCTCATAGCTTTTCAAAAGACTTTGGCCAGATGGCCGAACCTCATCCCGAAATGGACAAGGACGCCGAGATGGCAGTTGAAAAAGTGGACACGCTGGTCATTGGCGGCGGGCAAGCCGGTATTGCGATGAGCGAGCATCTCGGCAAGCGGGGCCTGTCTCACCTTGTGCTGGAGCGTCATCGCATTGCAGAGCGCTGGCGTTCGGAGCGGTGGGATTCGCTGGTGGCCAACGGCCCGGCCTGGCATGACCGTTTTCCGAACATGACCTTTCCCGGTCTTGACCCGGATGCGTTCGCGCCGCGCCAGAATATTGTCGACTATTTCGAAGCCTATACGAAGCAGATTTCCTCCCCCATCCGGTGTGGGGTCGAGGTGACGTCTGTGGAGAAGAAGGCGGATGGTTCCGGCTTCCGGGTCGAGACCTCGCACGGTGAGATCGAGGCCCGCAATGTGGTGGCCGCGACCGGTCCATTCCAGCGTCCCATCATCCCGACCGTTGTGCCGAATGATGTCGGCATCACCCAGATCCATTCCAACACCTATCGCAACCCGGCCCAGCTGCCGGAAGGCGCGGTGCTGGTGGTGGGTGCAGGCTCTTCCGGCGTGCAGATCGCGGAAGAACTGATGAAGGCGGGCCGCAAGGTCTATCTCTCCGTTGGCCCGCATGACCGTCCGCCCCGTCGCTATCGCGGGCGCGATTTCGTGTGGTGGCTGGGCGCGCTTGGCCTGTGGAATGCAGAGGCCATCGAGCCCGGCATGGAGCATGTCACCATTTCGGTGAGCGGTGCGAATGGCGGCTATACGGTGGACTTCCGCAATTTGGCGGCACAGGGCATGACCCTTGTCGGCCTGACCGGCGCCTACAAGGACGGCGTGGTGAGCTTCTCTCCCGACCTCGCCCAGAACATCGCGCTGGGTGACAACAACTACCTGTCCCTGTTGCGGGCGGCGGATGCCTATATCGAGAAGAACGGCCTTGATCTGCCCCCCGAGCCCGAGGCGCATGTGATCGGTGCCGACCCGGAGTGCGTCACCAATCCGCTGCTGGAACTGGATCTGGCGAAGGCCGGCGTGACCTCCATCGTGTGGGCCACGGGTTATGCTCTCGATTTCAGCTGGCTGAAGGCCGGCACCTATGATGACCGGGGCCGCCCCGAGCACCATCGCGGTGTCTCGCAGGAGCCGGGCCTGTACTTCCTCGGTCTGGCATGGCTGGCGCGCCGCGCTTCCCCCTTCATCTGGGGTGTGTGGCACGATGCGGACTATCTGGCCGGACATATCGAGGCCAACCGTCAGGGCTGAGCCATAGCGCTTCCCGAGGCCTGAATTGCGAAACACGGGTGCGCCAGACCGGCGGGCCCGTGTTTTCGTATGTGAAGTCTCTCGAGGGGGAGCGCAGATGCGGGCATGAAAAAGCCCGCCTCCGGTTGGAGGCGGGCTCGAAATTCAACTCCTCAGGATGATGTGCTTTCCCATCCTGAGGATGCCGGTCAGCGCAGGTCGATCTCGAACTTTGCTGCGGTCTTTTCCTTCACTTCCTCAAGGCTCACGCCCGGAGCAAGCTCCTTGAGCACCATGGTGCCGCCGCGCTTGGTGAATTCGAAGACAGCCAGATCGGTGATGATGAAATCGGTCACCTGCGTGCCGGTGAGCGGCAGGGTGCAGCGTTCCACCAGCTTGGGCGCACCGGATTTCTCCACATGCTCCATCAGCACGATCACCTCGCGTGCGCCGGCCACCAGGTCCATCGCGCCGCCCATGCCCTTCACCATCTTGCCGGGCACCATCCAGTTGGCGATGTCGCCATGCTCGGACACCTGCATGGAACCGAGGATGGAGAGATCCATATGCCCGCCGCGGATCATGCCGAAGCTGTCCGCGCTGGAGAAATAGGCGGTTTCTGCCACCTCCGTCACGGTCTGCTTGCCGGCATTGATGAGATCGGCATCCTCTTCGCCCTCATAGGGGAAGGGGCCGATGCCAAGCATGCCGTTCTCGCTCTGGAAGGTCACGTCCATGCCTTCGGGCAGGGCGTTGGCCACGAGGGTGGGAATGCCGATGCCCAGATTGACATAGAAGCCATCGCGGATCTGCTGGGCGGCGCGGGCCGCCATCTGTTCGCGGGTCCAGGCCATCACTTCACCTCCTCGGAACGCGGACGGGTCGTCACCTTCTCGATCCGCTTTTCCGCGCCCTGGCTGAGCACGATGCGGTCCACATAAATGCCGGGTGTATGGATGTTATCGGGATCAAGCTGCCCGGTTTCCACCACCTCTTCCACCTCAACCACGGTGACCTTGCCAGCGGTGGCCATCATCGGGTTGAAGTTGCGTGCGGTCTTGCGGAAGACGAGATTGCCGGCCTTGTCAGCCTTCCAGGCCTTGATGATGGACAGGTCCGCCTTCAGGGCCGTTTCCAGCACATAGTTATGGCCATCGAAAACCGCCGTGGGCTTGCCTTCGGCGATCACGGTGCCATAGCCGGTCTTGGTGTAGAAGGCGGCAATGCCCGCCCCGCCCGCGCGGATGCGCTCGGCCAGCGTGCCCTGCGGGTTGAATTCCAGCTCCAGCTCGCCGCTCAGATACAGCTTCTCGAACAGCTTGTTCTCGCCCACATAAGAGGAGACCATCTTCCTGATCTGGCCATTGGCAAGCAGAATGCCGAGGCCGAAATCATCGATGCCGCAATTGTTGGAAATCACCGTGAGGTGCTTGGGGCCAAGATCACGAATGGCCGCGATGAGATTTTCCGGAATGCCGCACAGGCCGAAGCCGCCCGCCATGACGGTCATGCCTTCGGAAACCACGCCTTCCAGGGCGCTTTTCGCGTCGGCGAAAACCTTGTTGCGCATGAATGCTAGTCCTCTTTGGCGCCGGTTCCATCCCCCTTCAGGCAGCCCTGCCGGCGAAGGCCACCTCCACCGTCTGTGTCTCCAGCGCGGGCACGGCTTGGGGCCATGACTCCGGAATGAAGGCCAGCGGCAGCTTGTCATGTCCTAGTCCTCCGGCAACCAGATGCCAATAGGGGGCAGGCGCAATGGCGTGGGCATGGCTCTGCCCGGCGGGATAAGGAGCAGGCGGAAGAAGGGGGATTTACACAAGCAAAACCATCGACAGGGCGTCTGCCAGTGGGCATATGCGAGGCATGTCTGTTCGCACGCGCACATCCATTGTTTCGGTCGCCACGCTGGGCTCGCGCGTGCTCGGATTCGTGCGCGATGCCGCAACGGCCGCGGTGCTGGGTGTGGGCCCGGTGGCCGATGCATTGGCTGCCGCGTTGACATTGCCCTTGCTGGCCCGGCGTCTTTTGGCGGAAGGGGCGCTGAATCTGGCGTTCCTCCCCGCCCTTGCCCGTGAGACGGAGGATGGTGGCGCGGTCTGTGCGTCCCGTCTGGCCCGGGCTACGCTGGTTCTGTTGGTGGGGGTTCTGCTGGCGGTTTCCACCCTGGGCGCTGTTTTCATGCCGGCGCTCATCGGTCTTCTGGCTCCCGGTTTCACACCGGACGGAGCACGCGCTGAGCTTGCCATCTGGTGCGGACGCATTGCGGTGTTCTATCTGCCTTTGGCCGGTCTCTCCGCCATTTATGGCGGCATCGCGAACAGTGCCCAGCGGGTATTTTTGCCGGCCCTTGCCCCCATCGCGGCCAACATGACGGTTCTCGCCGTCATCACCGTTCTGGTCTGGCGCGGCATGATGGAGAGCGATCAGGCGGCGCTGGCGATAGCGGGTGCGACATTGGCCGCCGGCCTCAGCCAGCTTGTGCTGATGCTCTGCGCGGCCCGCGGGTGTCCTGCTTCACCCACTCACAAACCGCGTGAGACGGGAACGGGGGAGTTTGGTTCGGCGGTGGTGTGGCGCAAGGCCGCCGGAGTGCTTAGAGATGCGCTTCCGGCCCTTCTGTTTGCCGGACTCAGCCCGTTCCGCTTCATCATCATTGCCGCTCTGGTATCTGCCACCGATGGAGCCTTTGCGGCACTGAACTATGCCCAGCGCCTGATGGATCTTCCGCTGGGGCTGGTGGGGGCGAGCGCCGGTGCGGTGCTGTTGCCCCTGCTGGTTCACGGGGGGCGCGAGAGCCGTGATGAAGCCGGGCGGGCGGTGCTTGCAGCATTGGCCTTTGCAGTCCCTGCTGCCATCGGCCTGTTCGTTCTGGCTGAGCCGGTTGTGCGTGTGCTGTTCCAGAGGGGCAGTTTTGATGCGCAGGATGTGCAGATCACGTCTGCCATGCTGACCATTCTGGCGCTCTCCCTGCCGTTCCAGGGGCTGGAGAGAGTTTTGAGTGCCATGGCTGCTGCTGCCGGCCTGATGCGGGTGGCAGAGAAAATTGCTCTGGCCTCTCTTCTGCTGTGCCTTCTTGGCGGGCTGGTGCTGGGCTGGCTGGGTGCGCCCCATGGTTTTCCCGGTGTGGCGCTGGTGGCAGGCGCCGCAGCGCTGTCGGCCTTTGCCTCTGTGGCGGGGATGCTGAGTGTGCTGGTGCGGGCAGGACATCTTGATGTGGATGCCCGGATCATCCGCATGAGCGCGGGTATACTCATCAGCGGGCTGTTTATGGGGCTGGCCGTGTGGGGACTGGAACTCCACACGCGGGCTCTGGTGCCCGCAGATGGCGCAGGCTGGGTGCGCGCCGCGCGGCTGGCGGGGTTGGTGGCGGCCGGCATGCTTGTTTATGGGCTGTGCGCGCTGGGACTGACCCGCCTCTTGCGCTCAAGAGTGCAGCCAGGGCGCTGATTCCGGACAGTTTCTGATCCACGAGGGCACTTCGCTCACAAGGGGCTCGTCTGCGATGGCTTGAGCAGGCGAGGGCGATGAACCCGTCTTGTTTTTTGGGAAGATTGCCCTCACGTCGATCAAGCTATATATATAGAAATATACCTTAAGGTTCTGAAATACCCTGAGGCGATGCTTTGTGCCTTCCGGCATGAGGGCATTTGGGGCGTCGTGGTGGCAAGGGGCGGCCTTGATGGGCGGCTCCATTTGCGCCTGATGCAGAGGGGTTCAGTCCATTCGCAGAATTGGCCTGTCTGTTCTGGCTAAGTTATTATTATGTATTATTCAATTATCGGTTGTTATTTAAAGTAAATATAAAATACATGATCATGTTCATCTAATAAAATATCGGCTTTATGGGAGGTTCTGTTATGTTGATCCGTCATCTCAGGTTTTTTGTAACGCTTGCAGAGGTGGAGCATTTCGGACGTGCCGCCGAGTTGTGCAATGTGACGCAACCGACCCTGTCACAAGCCATCCGGAAGCTGGAAGAGGATCTGGCCCTTGTCCTCATCATCAGGGGGCACCGCTTCACGGCCCTGACGCCGGAGGGCGAGAAGGTCTTGCGGTGGGGACGGCAGATCCTGACCGATTATGACAACCTGCATGATGACCTCAACGGTGGAAGGCGTGGCGGACTGAGCGGGACACTGCGTCTGGGGGTAATTCCAACCGCCATGCCGCTCGTGTCCTTCCTCTCCGAAGAGTTTGCGGCTCTCAATCCTCTGGCGCAGATTGAAGTGCGCGCCATGTCGTCGAGAGAGATCGAGAAAGGGTTGGGCAATTTCGAGCTTGATGGCGGCATCACCTATCTCGATAACGAGCCGCTCTCGCATGTGGTGCGGTTTGGGCTGTATGAAGAGCAATATGTCTTTGCATGCCCGAAGAACCATCCGCTGGCATCTTCCAAAACAGTGACATGGAAAGAGGCGGTGGCACAGCCGCTCTGCCTGCTCTCGGCGGATATGCAGCATCGGCGAATTCTGGATAATATTGCGGCAAGTGTCGGGGTGAAGCTTGCGCCCCAGATTGTCAGTAACTCGTTCCCGGGTGTGGCCGCCCATCTGCGCAGCGGGATCTGGTGTTCCATTGTGCCCCAGACGTTTGCTTTCGTGTTTGACAGCACAAATTATCTCTCGCTGCAGAGCCTGAGCGGGCCTGTCCACAATCAGGCTATCGGCCTTGTTCTTGCTGACCGCGCGCCCCAGTCTCCTATGTCGTGCGCCTTGCAGGCCTGTGTGGAAAGCGCGCATGTCGCGCAACGTTTCAGGGCCATGCATGGCAAGCCCGTCGCTCCCCTTCACATGAGGCGTGCATCCGCAGCTTAGGATTATTTATATTTTCCTGCTGCCATGCAGAAGAAAAACCCGGTTCTAAAGGAGAAGATGCAGATATATATGGCCTAATATTATTTTGCAGCGCACCTCCATCGGTCATGCCTATCAATAGTTGAAAACAATTCATTGGATGCGTCAGCGCGTCGCAATCAAGCTGCTCATGTCTCTCAGAGAAGAACTCCAGGCTGAGACGACCCAAAGCGTAAAGCTGATTGCTGGCTGAATATAAACCCCGCCTGAACAGAGTGGGGAATGCCGCTGATTTGCCTGTGAACTGGGTGGCTTTTCTTCAAATGCCGCCATCAATAATTGAAGGGAAGAAGCATGGCCAAGGTTGTTTGTGTGCTCTATGACGATCCGGTCACCGGTCAGCCGAAGACTTATGCGCGTGATGATCTTCCGAAGATCGACAAGTATCCGGATGGGCAAACCCTGCCGACACCGAAGGCCATTGATTTCAAGCCGGGTACACTTCTGGGTTCGGTATCTGGTGAGCTTGGCCTGCGCAAATATGTCGAGTCCCTTGGTCATGAGTTTGTTGTCACCTCTTCCAAGGATGGCCCGGATTCCGACCTTGAAAAACATCTCGCTGATGCCGAGGTGGTGATTTCCCAGCCGTTCTGGCCCGCCTATCTCACCGCCGAGCGTATCGCCAAGGCACCCAAGCTGAAACTGGCGCTGACTGCCGGCATCGGCTCGGACCATGTGGACCTTCAGGCCGCAATTGATCGCAACATTACTGTGGCTGAGGTCACCTACTGCAACTCCATCTCGGTGGCCGAGCATGTTGTGATGATGATCCTCGGCCTCGTGCGCAACTACATCCCCTCCTATCAGTGGGTGGTGAAGGGCGGCTGGAACATCGCCGATTGCGTCGAGCGCTCCTATGATGTGGAAGGCATGCATGTGGGTACGGTCGCGGCCGGTCGTATCGGTCTTGCCGTGCTCAAGCGCCTGAAGCCGTTCGACATGCATCTGCATTACACCGATCGTCACCGTCTGCCGGAAGCGGTGGAGAAGGAGCTGGGGCTCACCTGGCACGCCACGCGTGAGGAGCTTTATGCAGCCTGCGATGTGGTGACGCTGAACTGCCCGCTGCATCCCGAAACCGAGCATATGGTGAATGACGAGACGCTGAAGCACTTCAAGCGCGGTGCCTATCTGGTCAATACCGCACGCGGGAAGCTCTGCGACCGTGATGCCATTGTGCGTGCGCTGGAAAGCGGCCAGCTGGCCGGCTATGCCGGTGACGTGTGGTTCCCGCAGCCTGCACCGCAAGATCACCCCTGGCGCACCATGCCGCATCACGGCATGACGCCCCACATCTCCGGCACTTCCCTTTCCGCACAGACCCGTTATGCGGCCGGCACGCGTGAAATCCTTGAATGCTTCTTCGAAGGGCGGCCGATCCGGGATGAGTATCTGATCGTGCAGGGTGGCGCACTGGCTGGAACCGGCGCGCACTCCTACTCCAAGGGTAACGCGACGGGGGGTAGCGAAGAGGCTGCGAAGTTCAAAACCCTCAAGTGATCTGGCTCCGGCCCATGCACCTGTGTGTGTGGGCCGGAAACGCATGGAGTATCGGCATGCAGCCAGATCCTGATGTCACACGCGTCCCGACAATATTTGACGCAGTGCGTACCTATATTCAGAAAAACGGAATTGTTTCAGTCGTTTCGGGTTTGGGCGGAACCCTGACCATATGGTTGCTGGCACAGGCGACAGAAACATTTGAGCAACTCCTGCTGATCGCACCATTCGGTGCCAGCTGTGTTCTGCTGTTCGCCTTGCCGCAAAGCCCGCTGGCTCGTCCACGAAATGTTATCGGTGGGCATTTCCTGTCCGCACTTGTTGGTGTCACGGTTTTTGCCCTGATGGGAGACGGGGCTCTGGCCTGCGCCATCGGCGTTGGGTGCGCAATTGCTGTCATGCAGTTTACGGGCACACTGCATCCACCCGCGGGCGCGGATCCGCTGGTGATTATTCTGACAGGAGCGGGATGGTCTTTCCTCATCATGCCCATTCTGCTTGGGGCTATCGGCCTCGTCATTATGGCCGGCCTCTATCACCGCTTCATTTCAAAGCGCCCCTGGCCCGTTTGAGGAGACGGGCGTGGCGCCGCCATCAAAACATCAGGCGCACCACCCCAAATAATAAAGCTGTCGGTGCGCCCTGAATTCCCGGACAAACCGGGATGGGGAGGGAACATGACTGCCACACATGCAGGGCAAGGCGAGGGGCACGGGGTGCCCGCGCTTTTGTCCCGGGAACGAACAATAGCCAAAGCCGGGTTCAACCGCTGGCTTGTACCACCCGCAGCACTGGCCATTCAGCTTTGTATTGGCATGGCCTATGGGTTTTCAGTTTTCTGGCTGCCACTTTCACACGCCATCGGCATCACAGCTCCTATCACCTGTGATGGCATGGGGTTGATGACGGCTCTTTTCACCACAACCTGCGACTGGCGGGTGGCGGATCTGGGGTGGATCTATACGCTCTTCTTCGTTCTACTTGGTTCATCTGCAGCAATATGGGGTGGCTGGCTGGAAACAGCTGGTCCTCGAAAGGCCGGCTTTGTTGCCGCACTGTGCTGGTGCGGGGGCATGGCTTTGGCTGGAATCGGGGTCATGTTTCATCAGTTGTGGCTGATGTGGCTCGGGGCAGGCTTCATTGGCGGCATTGGTCTGGGCCTTGGCTATATTTCGCCGGTCTCGACCCTTATCAAATGGTTCCCGGATCGGCGCGGCCTTGCAACCGGCATGGCGATCATGGGGTTTGGCGGTGGTGCGATGATTGGCGCGCCACTGGCAGACAGATTGATGCGCCTGTTCGCCACCGATATCTCTGTGGGGGTGTGGCAGACCTTTTTTGTCATGGCCGCCATCTATCTGGTTTTCATGATGGGCGGCGCATTCGGCTATCGCGTTCCACCGGCGGGCTGGACCCCTGAGGGCTGGACCCCGCCGCCTGCCAATGCCAAGTCGATGATTACACAAGGGCATGTGCATCTGCGCAATGCCCACAAGACAAAGCAGTTCTGGCTCATATGGCTTGTCTTGTGCATGAATGTTTCCGCGGGCATCGGCGTTATTGGCATGGCCTCCCCGATGCTTCAGGAAATCTTCGCCGGGCACCTGATCGGCATGCCGGGGCTGACCTTCACCCAGTTGAATTCCAGCCAGTTGATGGCCGTTGCAGCCATCGCCGCCGGTTTTGCGGGCCTGTTGTCGCTCTTCAACATTGGCGGGCGTATCCTGTGGGCCTCTGCCTCAGACAAGCTGGGGCGCAAGAATACGTATTTTGTCTTCTTCGGTCTTGGGATTGCGCTTTATGCACTGGCACCAATTGCAGCAAACATGGGCAATCAGGTTCTGTTCGTCGCCATGTTCTGTATCATCCTGTCCATGTATGGCGGCGGGTTCTCGACTGTTCCGGCCTATCTAGCCGATATTTTCGGAACACAGTTTGTGGGCGCGATCCACGGACGACTGCTGACCGCATGGGCAACCGCCGGCATTCTTGGCCCCGTGGCGGTGAACTATATTCGTGAGGCACAGATCGCGGCAGGTATTCCGCGTGCGCATGTCTATGATTTCACGATGTATATTCTTGCGGCATTTCTTGCTGTCGGGCTGGTTGCCAACATGCTCGTGCGGCCGCTCGACAAGAAGTGGTTCATGTCACCTGAAGAGGTTGCCGCTCTCCAGTCCAAGGGGAAGGCGGCGGTGGTCACGGCCGGGTCTTACGGTATTGATCGCGGTCGTTTCGATCTTTCCGCCGCTCTTGCCTGGGCTGCGGTTGGCATTCCTCTGGCCTGGGGCGTCTGGACGACCCTTGTGAAGACCCTCGCCTTGTTTGGCTGAAATCCGGGCTGAAACAGCCGGAAAGCGCGCGGCATGTGTGGTCGCGCGCTTTCCGCTTGTGAAGGATTCTCCCATGTCTGGTTTGTATTCCAGCCTGCCGGCAAGGGCGGGGCACATGCAAAACCTGCCGCTCTGCGCTCCGCTTCCCCCTGCTCAAGGACGCATGCTGCCCAATACGACTCTGCTCGTGACTGACGATGGCCGGCCTGAACTCATCTGGAAATTCACGCCCTGGGAGAAGGCGGCACTGGTCGATGGGGAACTGGACATCTATGCGCGCATGCATGCCCTTGAACAGATGGCGGGTATCGTGCGGCTCATGGGCGTGGGCGGAACACGCGAACATCAGGTGCGCGCCTATGAACGTGCGCATCACGGTGAGCTGCACCGTTTCCTGCGGGATGCGAAGGGAGAACCTCGCCCCCCGACACCAGACCAGACACGCGCCATTCTTGTGCAGATTGCACGGGCGATGGCAGGTCTACATGCGCTGGATATTGTGCACCGGGATCTGAAGGCCGAGAATATCCTCGTTTTCAGTCACAATCATGGGCAGGCTGCACAGGTGAAGCTGGCGGATTTTGACCGGGCCATCGTGCTTCCTCAAGACGATTGGCAGGAAGAGCCGGTAGGGTCCCTGTTTCACATGGCGCCAGAGCTTCTGGCATGGAAGCCATATGACAGACGTGTCGACATCTATGCTTTCGGCATAGTGATGCATGAGGTTGCACATGGCGGTGCGCGACCCTATCGCGATGTTGCTACAGGCCTGCCCGACGCGCTGGATGCAACAGCTTTCGCGCGGAAGGTGATTGAGGAGGGTTTGCGACCGCAATGGTATCAGGAAGATCCGCAATTGCAGGCACTCGCCGCCCGTTGTCTTCTTATGGACCCGGAGCAGCGGCCTGAATTCCACGAAATACTGAATGATCTTGAAAACAACAGAGGCGCGCTGGTGGTGCATGGGGGCGCACCCCCTGCGCCGCAGCTTCCCCGCACCATTGGCATGGCGAGCACTGCAGGACGGCACAGAAGGTCTATGGAAGATGCCGCTTGTATTCTGGAACGCGATGATGTGCTTATCCTTGCCGTGTTTGATGGGCTGGGCGGCGCGCGCAGCAGCCAGTTCGCAGCACGGCACCTGCCTCTGGTGCTGTCTGAACGGTTGGGCATCACGGCCAGTTGTGAGCAGGGCTTGATGGAGCGGGCCATCCGTGACGCATTCGCCGACACGCAGGCCCGTCTGCGCAGGATCGACCCGCGTGTCACCTGTGGCACAACGGCGACTGTCGTGGTGGTGCGAAAGGATGACATCCATCTGGCATGGGTTGGGGATTCTCCCGCCGGCGTAATTTCGGCCGCGCCCTCAAAAGATGCGCGCGCACTGACCCAGCCGCATCACCCTTCGCAGGATGGGGAGGCGCGCCGCATCCTTGCTGCGGGAGGAGAGGTGCGGCGCGAACTGCGCATGATGGATAGCGGCGAAATGGTGGGCTGGGGGCCATTGCGGCTCTTCGTGCCGCATATGCCCATGGGCATCGCTGTTTCGCGTGCACTTGGCGTACCGGCTTTTGGGCCGGCACTGAGCCATGAGCCAGACATCATCCGGTTTGAACGGGGGCCGGATGACGACATCCTGTTTCTGGGGTCCGATGGCGTGTTCGAAGTGCTCTCGCTCCAGCGGGTTCGGGCTATTGCCATGGCTGCTGAAAGTCTGGCCGAAGCTGCGGACGCGATCATCGCCGCAGTAATGGAGGCTGGCGCACCGGATAACGCCACCATCATTCTGTTCGACATGAAAGATATGGAGGCTGGCTCATCTTGAGCAGGTGCATGTCCTATGGCTGCCACGGTTTCAGCGCTTGTGGCCGTGCAGGATGCCTGCCGGAAGTTCTGGCAGGAAGGATGCGCCCATCGCCTCGATCTGCGCCTGCACACTCTCTGCCGCGGCAGAGAGGCGAGCGGTTGCGGGATGGACCAGAAACCATTGCCGTATCAATGGCATGCCGGGAACATCCAGCGCCACGAGCCGACCGGTTTGCAGTTCATCCGTCACTGTGTGCAAGGAGAGAAAGGCCACGCCGAGGCCAGCTATGACCGCCTGCTTGATGGTCTCGTTGGAGCCCATCACTGTCGGAATGACAGCGCGCCCTTCCGGTTGTGATTCCAGATAGCGGGTCATCAGGATGCGCGTGCCGGAACCATCCTCGCGCGAAATCAGAGGGTGCTCAAACAGGTCTTGAGCCGTCAGTCTGTGGCCTGCCAGCTTGTGGTCTGGCGGTGCGACGAAGCCGTGCGGATGGGGGCCGAGCGCGGATGAAATCACCAGCGGCTGGCGGGGAGGACGCCCCATGATGGCGAGGTCTATGGCCTGTCGCTGGAGGTCTGAAATGATGCCGCCCCGATTGGCTTCCACCAGTGCGATTTCAATACCCGGCAGCAGGTGCTTGAGCTGCGCCACAAGGCGCGGCACGAAATATTTCGCCGTTGATACCATGCCCAGTGTGACATGGCCGGCCTGTCCGGACTTGAGCGCGCGCACCTGGGTGACGCAGGCCGCCAGTGCAATCTCGATACGTCGTGCGGTTTCCAGAACCGGCCCCGCCTCGGCCGTGGGCGCAGAACCGTTGCCATGTTCGGCCCGCTGGAGAAGCGGCACGGCGAGAGCTGTTTCCAGCCCGCGGATCTGGGCATGCACCGCCGGTGGGGTCAGCCCCATCTTTTCCGCCGCTGCCGTGATGGAGCCTGTTTCTGTCACGGCAACAAGGGCGCGCAGTTGGCGAAGGGTGATGGAAAGGGGGCGCGGCATTAGATTTTTCTGAATGACGGTTGGATATTTTTAAATATCCCGGAATTTTGGCTTATGGCAAGTTTTATTCAAATAAAAACGGGTCGGGAGGGCGCGAAATGTGCGCAGGGCAAGCGGTAATTCCGCATAGCCATGTTCCGGTGCAATATCGGGATGTGATCGAAAGAATAGCGGTTGTTGTCGCGGGTCTTTCATTGTGCATCGCGAAAAGCGCGCCCGAAGATGCCCTGCATCAGGATATGCAGAGCGATGGTGGTGGCGGAGATGCGCAGAAGGCGCTGGATATCATTGCCGATGATGCATTTTGCGCCGCGCTGACTGGCTCGCAGGTGCGCTATCTCGTGTCCGAGGAGCAGGAAGCGGCGCTGACATTGAACCTTGATGGTGATCTGGCGCTGGCGATTGATCCTCTGGACGGTTCCTCGAATATTGATGTGAATGCTCCCATCGGCTCCATCTTTGCCCTTTATCCTGCGGGCCGCACGCCGGAAGAGAGTTTCCTGCGTCCGGGTTTCGAGATGTGCGGGGCGGGATATGCGATTTACGGGCCGCAATGCTGCCTCATCCTCACCTTTGGCGAAGGTGTCCAGAAGTATCTGCTCGATCCGGAAACACGCTGTTTCAATCTTGTCGGGAACGGGTTGAGCATCGCGCGCAAATCCTGGGAATTCGCGATCAACGCCTCCAATTATCGCCACTGGTCCCGGCCCATCCGGGTGTGGGTGGATGATTGCATGGCGGGGGCGAGTGGCCCGCGCGAGAAGAACTTCAACATGCGCTGGCTTGCGTCTCTTGTGGGGGAGACACACCGTATTCTCACCCGCAGCGGCGTGTTCCTGTATCCCGCAGACAGCCGGCGCGGATATGAGCGGGGCAGGCTGCGCTATCTCTACGAATGCGCGCCCATCGCCTTCATCATCGAGCAGGCGGGCGGGTTGGCTACCGACGCCCTGAACCGGACACTGGCCCATACGCCGCAAAGCCTGCACGAACGCAGCCCCTTTGTCTTCGGCTCAGCGGACAATGTCGCGCGCGTGGCCTCCTATCATGATCTGCCGGAGGCGGAGACAACCGCGCTCTTCAGCAATCGCAGCCTGTTTCGCACCTGAGGATATCCCCATGAGTGTCCGTTATCCGATCATCTCGGTCACCGGGTCATCAGGCGCCGGTACGACGATGGTGAAGCACACCTTTGACCAGATTTTCCGCCGCGAAGGTATCAATGCCGTCTCCATCGAGGGGGATGCATTCCACCGGTTTGACCGTGAGGCGATGAAGAATGAACTCGCCCGACGCACCGAGGCCGGTGATCTCACCTTCTCGCATTTTTCCTATGAGGCGAATGAGCTTGCCGAACTGGAACGCACCTTTCGCATCTATGGCGAAACCGGTGCCGGGCGCACGCGCCACTATGTGCATGACCAGAACGAGGCGGAGCGCTATGGCACCCGTCCCGGTACCTTCACGGACTGGGCACCCTTCGAAGACGGATCCGATCTGCTCTTCTATGAAGGCCTGCATGGTTCGGTGGTGAATGAGGAAGTGGATATCGCTCGCTGGGCGGATCTCAAGATCGGCGTGGTGCCGGTCATCAATCTGGAGTGGATTCAGAAGATCCACCGGGATCGCGCCATGCGCGGTTATTCCACCGAGGCCGTAACCGATGTGATCCTGCGCCGCATGCATGCCTATGTGCACTGCATCTGTCCGCAGTTCACCGAAACGGACATCAATTTCCAGCGCGTTCCGGTGGTGGATACTTCAAATCCATTCGTGGCACGCTGGATTCCGACAGCAGATGAAAGTCTTGTTGTTATCCGCTTCAAGAATCCGCGTGGCATAGATTTTTCCTATCTCACCACCATGATCCATGGGTCATGGATGACCCGGGCGAATTCTATCGTGGTCCCCGGCAGCAAGATGGATCTGGCCATGCAGCTGATCCTCACCCCCCTCATCCTGCGTCTGCTCGCGCGCAAGAAGCAGGCCTGAAAGGGCACATTCCGATGACTGAAGTCTTGTCAGCCGCCAATGAGCGGACGATGGCGCACGCCCTGCGTGTGTTGACAATGGATGCCGTTGAGCAGGCCAGATCCGGCCATCCGGGCATGCCCATGGGCATGGCGGATGTGGCGGCGGTGCTGTTCAACCGTTTCATCAAGATCGACCCGACAGTCCCCGACTGGGCAGACCGGGACCGTTTCGTCCTCTCGGCCGGCCATGGCTCGATGCTGCTGTATGCCCTGCATCACCTGCTGGGTTATGCGGATATGGGCATGGCTGAACTGCGGGCCTTCCGCCAGTGGGGCAGCCGCACGGCCGGGCACCCGGAATATGGGCATACGCTGGGTGTGGAGGTCACCACCGGCCCGCTCGGGCAAGGCATCGCGACCGCCGTTGGCATGGCGCTGGCCGAACGCATGGGCGCGGCCCGTTTCCCCGGTCTGGTGGAGCACACCACCTATGTCATGGCCGGTGATGGCTGCCTGATGGAAGGCGTGAGCCAGGAGGCCATCGACATTGCCGGGCACCTGAAGCTCGCCCGGCTCATCGTGCTGTGGGATGACAACCGCATCACCATTGATGGCCACACCTCTTTGTCCACCTCGGTGGATCAGGCCATGCGGTTTCGGGCTTCCGGCTGGAATGTCCTGTCCTGTGATGGCCATGCGCCGGATGAGATTGCCGCTGCCATCGAGGAGGCCCGTCGCTCTGATCGTCCCACGATGATTGCCTGCCGCACCCTCATTGGCTGTGGTGCGCCCAACCGTCAGGGCGGATGTGATGTGCATGGTGCACCACTGGGACCGGATGAAATCGCGGCCACCCGTGCAAATCTGGGCTGGACCGCGCCGCCCTTCGAAATTCCGGCAGAGGTTTATGCCGCCTTCTCCCGTATCGCCGCCCGTGGTGCGGCCGCACACAGGGCGTGGCGGGAGCGGCTTGCCACCTCGCCACAGAAGGATGCGTTCCTTGAAGCACAGGCACTGAGCCCGCAGGCGCTGGATGCGCCGATGGCGGAGTACAAGGCGAGGCTCATCATAGAAAGGCCGAAGGTCGCCACACGCAAGGCCAGTGAAATGGCGTTGGGCGTGGTCAATGCGGCGCTGCCCTTCACCATTGGTGGCTCAGCGGACTTGACCGGCTCCAACCTGACGCGCACCCGCGACATGCACGCCATAACGGCGGATGATTATTCAGGCCGTTACATCCATTGGGGCATTCGAGAGCATGGCATGTCCGCAGCCATGAACGGCATGGTGCTGCACGGCCTGTTCCGTCCCTATGGCGGCACCTTTCTGGCTTTCGCGGATTATTGCCGCCCGGCTGTCCGCCTCGCTGCCCTGATGGGTGTGCCAACGATCTTTGTCATGACCCATGACTCGATCGGCCTTGGTGAAGACGGGCCAACCCACCAGCCGGTGGAGCATCTTGCGAGCCTGCGTGTCATCCCCAATCTCACGGTCATTCGCCCCTGTGATGCGGTGGAAACCGCCGAGGCATGGGAAGTCGCCCTCGCCACAAAAGACCGTCCGGTGATGCTGGTGCTCTCGCGCCAGAATCTGCCGACCCTGCGTCAGAGCGCGGAGGAAAACCTCACCGCGCGTGGCGGCTATGTGCTGCGGCCTGTCGAGAAACGCGATGTCACGCTGATCGCCACCGGCTCTGAAATCGAGATCGCGCATCTGGCGGCAGAACAGCTTGAGCAGGAGGGGATCAGGGCTGCCATCGTCTCCCTTCCCTCATTCGAGCTGTTTGCGGCGCAGGATGAAGCCTACCGCCAGAACGTGCTGGGCGATGCTCCGCGTATCGGCATTGAGGCGGCGCTGCGCACCGGATGGGATCTGGTTCTGCGCCCCGAGGACAGCTTCATCGGCATGACCGGCTTTGGGGCCTCCGCCCCCGCGCCTGAACTCTACCGGCAGTTCGGCATCACAGCAGATGCCGTCATCCGTGCGGCACAGGGAGCGTGCAGGTCATGACGATCAGGCTTGGCATCAACGGCTTTGGCCGCATCGGGCGCAATGTGCTGCGCGCCATCGTTGAGTCCGCTCGCACGGATGTGGAGATCGTGGCGATCAATGATCTTGGCTCGGTGGAAACCAACGCGCATCTGCTGCGCTTCGACTCTGTCGCCGGCCGCTTTCCGCAGGCTGTGACGACAGGGCCGGACTGGATCGACGCCGGGCGGGGGCCCATTCGTGTCACCGCTATCCGTAACCCGGAAGAGTTGCCATGGGCTGATGTCGATATCGCGCTGGAATGCACCGGCCTGTTTACCGACCGGGACAAGGCGGCGCGGCATCTTGAGAACGGTGCAAGGCGTGTTCTGGTGTCCGCACCCGCCAATGGGGCCGACAAGACCGTGGTCTATGGCGTCAACCATGACACGCTGACCTCCGATGACGTGGTGGTTTCGAACGGTTCCTGCACCACCAATTGCCTGAGCCCGGTGGCGCAGGTGTTGCACCAGTCCATCGGCATCATGCGTGGCATCATGACCACGATCCACTCCTACACCAATGACCAGCCCTCGCTGGATCAGGTGCACAAGGATCTCTACCGCGCCCGTGCGGCAGCGCTGTCCATGATCCCGACCTCCACGGGTGCGGCCAAGGCGGTGGGGCTTGTGCTGCCGGAGCTGAAGGGGCGGCTGGATGGGTTCGCCATCCGTGTGCCAACCCCCAATGTCTCGGTGGTTGATCTCGTGTTCGAGGCCGCGCGGGACACGACGGTGGAAGAAATCAATGCCGTTATCCGCAAGGCCGCCGATGGCCGCCTGCGCGGTGTGCTCGGCTATACCGACCAGCCGAATGTCTCGTGTGATTTCAACCACGACCCCCATTCCTCGGTCTTCCATATGGATCAGACCAAGGTGGTTGATGGCGGTCTGTGCCGCGTCATGTCCTGGTACGACAATGAGTGGGGCTTCGCCAATCGCATGCTGGATACGGCAGCGGTGATGGGGAGGCTCTCATGATCCCTTCCATCCGTGATCTGGATGTCGCCGGCCGCCGTCTGGTGGTGCGCGCCGACCTGAACGTGCCGATGCAGGACGGGCAGATTACCGACACCACACGCATCGACCGCTTCGCCGCCGGCATGCGCCCTTTGCTGGCAGAGGGGGCGGCGCTGGTCATCCTCTCGCATTTCGGACGCCCGAACGGGCAGGCGGATGCGGCCTTCAGTCTTTCTCCCGTGCGGGCGGCGCTTGAGGCCGCGCTGCAAACATCGGTCAGTTTTGCCGCGTTGGAGCGTGCGGAGACTGCCGCCGCCACCCTTTGCCCCGGCTCGGTTCTGCTGGTGGAAAACCTGCGCTTTGATCCGGGTGAGGAAGCGAACTGTCCTACCCTTGCCCGCCGGCTTGCGGCATTGGGCGATATCTATGTGAATGACGCCTTCTCCTGCGCCCATCGCTCCCATGCCTCCACGGAAGCGATCGCGCGGCTTCTGCCATCAGCGGCCGGACCGCTGATGGCAGAAGAGCTCACGGCTTTGCGCGCCGCACTGGATGCACCCTCGCGCCCGTCCGTGGCGATTGTCGGCGGGTCCAAGGTCTCATCCAAGATCGCGGTGCTGCGCCATCTGGTGGGGCGGGTCGATCATCTCATCATCGGCGGCGGCATGGCCAATACCTTCCTGTTCGCACAGGGCGTGGCGGTGGGCAAAAGCCTGCATGAGAAAGACCAGACCGAAACGGTAAACGAGGTTCTTCGCCTTGCCTCCGCCTCCGGCTGTACCATCCATCTGCCCTCCGATGTGGTTGTCGCACGCGAGTTCCGTGCCGATGCACCGGCCGAATTTGCGCGCACCGATGCCTGCCCCGGGGACGCCATGATCCTGGATGCCGGCCCGCACTCGGTTGCGGCTTTCCAGGCGGTGGTGGACGGGGCGCAGACCATTCTCTGGAACGGCCCGCTGGGGGCTTTTGAGCTGAATCCGTTTCACATGGGCACGGTGCTGCTCGCGCGGCACGCGGCACGCAGGGTGCGGGCGGGCAAGGCTGTGGCGGTTGCCGGCGGTGGTGACACTGTCGCGGCCCTGAACACTGCCGGTGTCACCGCAGATTTCACCTATGTCTCCACCGCCGGTGGGGCTTTTCTTGAGTGGCTGGAGGGACGCGAACTCCCCGGCATAGCGGCGCTGAAGCGCCAGAGTGAGAGGGTTTGACATGGCGCTTATCACCTTGCGACAGCTTCTCGACCATGCCGCCGCGCATGGTTACGGGGTGCCCGCCTTCAACAGCAACAATATGGAGCAGGGCCTCGCCATTATGGAGGCGGCGCGAGCCTGTGATGCGCCGGTCATTCTTCAGGCCAGCCGGGGCGCACGCTCTTATGCCGGAGACCTGATGCTGCGCCGCATGGTGGAGGCGATGGCCGAAACCTATCCGGAAATCCCGATCTGTCTGCATCAGGACCATGGCAACAGTGAAGCCACCTGCTTCACCGCCATCCAGTCCGGCTTCACCTCGGTGATGATGGATGGTTCGCTTGAAGCCGACATGAAGACCCCCGCCACCTACGAATATAACGTGGCGATCACCGAACGGGTGGTGCGCGCCGCCCACTGGGTGGGGGCTTCGGTGGAGGGCGAACTGGGCGTGCTCGGTTCGCTTGAAACCGGAGAGGGTGAGGCCGAGGACGGCCATGGTGCGGAAGGCAAGCTCGAACTCTCCCAGCTTCTGACCGACCCGGCGCAGGCCGAGGATTTCGTGGCGAAGACAGGCGTGGATGCGCTTGCCATTGCCTGCGGCACCTCGCACGGGGCCTATAAATTCTCGCGCAAGCCGGATGGCGAGATTCTCGCCATGTCGGTGATCGAGGAAATCCACCGCCGCCTGCCCAACACCCATCTTGTTATGCACGGCTCTTCCAGCGTGCCGCAGGAATTGCAGGACATCATCAATGCCCATGGTGGCGAGATGCCCCAGACCTTCGGCGTGCCGGTGGAAGAGATCGTGCGTGGCATTCGCCATGGCGTGCGCAAGGTGAATATCGACACCGACTGCCGCATGGCGATGACCGCCGAATTCCGCCGCATCGCCACGACCAGCCCGCGCGAGTTCGACCCGCGCAAGTTTCTCAAGCCGGCCATGGACGCCATGGCGAAGCTCTGCCGCGAGCGGTTCGAAGCTTTTGGCACTGCTGGAAATGCCTCGAAGATCAAGCCCATTGCGCTGGATCAGATGGCGAAGCGCTACGCCTCCGGTGCCCTCGGGCCCACCTCCTCCACCGCCAAGGCCGCCTGAAAGGAGCCAGGACAATGAACGTCGCACAGGAAATCCGGGGCAAGGAACGTTACAAGGCCGGCGTGCTGAAATATGCCGAGATGGGCTACTGGAACGGGGACTATGTGCCCAAGGACACGGACCTTCTCGCCCTGTTCCGCATCACCCCGCAAGAGGGCGTGGACCCGATCGAGGCTGCCGCTGCCGTGGCCGGCGAAAGCTCCACCGCCACCTGGACCGTGGTGTGGACCGACCGCCTGACCGCCTGCGACCAGTACCGTGCCAAGGCCTACCGGGTGGATCCGGTGCCGGGCCGGCCGGGCGAGTATTTCTGCTATGTGGCCTATGATCTCATCCTGTTCGAGGAAGGCTCCATCGCCAACCTCACAGCCTCCATCATCGGCAATGTGTTCAGCTTCAAGCCGCTGAAGGCCGCGCGGCTGGAGGACATGCGCCTGCCGGTGGCCTATGTGAAGACCTTCAAGGGGCCGCCTACCGGCATCGTGGTTGAGCGCGAGCGGCTGGACAAGTTCGGCCGTCCGCTTCTGGGCGCCACCACCAAGCCGAAGCTTGGTCTTTCCGGCAAGAACTATGGCCGTGTTGTGTATGAGGGGCTGAAAGGCGGCCTCGATTTCATGAAGGATGACGAAAACATCAACTCGCAGCCCTTCATGCACTGGCGGGATCGCTTTCTTTACTGCATGGAGGCGGTGAACAAGGCCAGCGCCGAGAGCGGCGAGGTGAAGGGGCATTATCTCAATATCACCGCGGGCACGATGGAGGAGATGTATCGCCGCGCCCAGTTCGCCAAGGAACTGGGTTCGGTGATCGTGATGGTGGACCTGATTGTGGGATGGACCGCCATCCAGTCCATCAGCGAATGGTGCCGCGCAAATGACATGGTGCTGCATATGCATCGCGCCGGGCATGGCACCTATACGCGCCAGAAGAACCACGGCATCAGCTTCCGTGTCATCGCCAAGTGGTTGCGCCTCGCGGGGGTCGATCATCTCCACACCGGCACCGCCGTGGGCAAGCTGGAAGGCGACCCACTCACCGTGCAGGGCTATTACAATGTTTGCCGGGAGATGAAGAACGAGGTGGATCTGCCCCGTGGCATCTTCTTCGAGCAGGACTGGGCTGACCTGAAGAAGGTGATGCCGGTGGCCTCGGGCGGTATCCATGCCGGGCAGATGCACCAGTTGCTGGACCTGTTCGGCGATGATGTGGTGTTGCAGTTCGGCGGCGGCACCATTGGCCATCCCATGGGCATTCAGGCGGGCGCGACTGCAAACCGCGTGGCGCTGGAAGCCATGGTGTTCGCGCGCAATGAAGGGCGCGACATCCGGAACGAAGGGCCGGAAATCCTGCGTGCCGCCGCCAAATGGTGCAAGCCGCTAGAAGCTGCTCTCGATACCTGGGGCAACATCACCTTCAACTACACATCCACCGATACATCGGACTTCGTGCCGACGGCATCTGTCATCTGAGGAAAAATGACATGCGCATCACTCAAGGTTGCTTTTCATTTCTGCCCGACCTGACGGATGAACAGATACGCAGACAGGTTGATTACTGTCTTGGCCGCGACTGGGCCGTGGGTGTCGAATGGACCTATGACCCCCACCCCCGCAACACCTATTGGGAGATGTGGGGCAACCCGATGTTCGACCTGAAGGATGCCAGAGGCGTGATGCTGGAACTGGAGGAGTGCCGCAAGGCGCATCCACAGGCCTATATCCGCTTTAATGCCTTCGACTCCGTCCGCGGTTTTGAGACGGTGACGATGAGTTTCATCGTCAATCGTCCCGAACATGAAGCCTCCATCCGCATGGTGCGGACCGAGGTGCAGGGGCGGTCCGTGCACTACACCCACGACGTTCAGCGCTGACAGATCCCGCCCGGAGGCACCCTGCCTCCTGGGTACGGCCAGCCTGTGCCGGAAAGGAAAATCTCATGGACGGGGAAGACGTTGCAACCGTTGATCTGCACGCCGAATATGAGAGCGCGGGCGTGCGTGAGGTGCTGGAGGAACTGGACCGCGAACTGATCGGGCTTGCCCCGGTCAAGGCGCGCATACGCGATACGGCGGCCTTCCTGCTGGTGGACCGTAGCCGCCGGCAACTGGGGCTGACGCAGGAAATCCCCACCCTGCATATGTCTTTCACCGGCAATCCCGGTACGGGCAAGACCACGGTGGCGCTGAAGATGGCCGGGCTGCTGCACCGGCTGGGCTATGTGCGCAAGGGACACCTTGTCAGTGTCACGCGTGATGATCTGGTTGGACAATATATCGGCCATACAGCACCCAAGACGAAAGAAGTGCTGAAGAAGGCGATGGGTGGTGTGCTGTTTATTGATGAAGCCTACTATCTCTACCGCCCCGATAATGAGCGCGATTACGGGCAGGAGGCGATCGAGATCCTGCTTCAGGTGATGGAGAACATGCGCGATGATCTGGTGGTGATCCTCGCCGGTTACGCGGATCGGATGGACCGTTTTTTCCAGTCCAATCCCGGCTTTCGCTCACGCATCGCCCACCATATTGATTTTCCGGATTATTCAGACGGTGAGCTTCAGCTCATCGCCCGATCCATGCTCACCACGCAGGGCTATCGCCTGTCCGCTCAGGCTGAAGAGGTGCTGGGCCGCTACATCACCGCGCGGCGTGGGCAACAGCATTTCGCAAATGCCCGGTCTATCCGCAATGCGCTGGATAGGGCGCGTCTGCGTCAGGCCAGCCGCCTGTTCAGTCTGGAGGGGCCGGTGAGCGCAGCGATGCTCTCCACCATCGAGGCCGAGGATATTGCAACCAGCCGTGTCTTCTCTGGCGGGCTGAAGATGGGAGAGCCGGCATGAGTGCGCGCAAGATCCTGATCGCCCCCTCCATTCTCTCGGCGGACTTCGCGGCACTTGGCGCGGAATGCGCGGCGGTGGAGGCGCAGGGCGCGGACTGGGTGCATGTGGATGTGATGGATGGGCATTATGTGCCCAACATCACCATTGGCCCGGCTGTGTGCGCCGCCATTCGCCCCCATATCCGGGGGGTGATGGATGTGCATCTGATGATTGCGCCCGTGGATGCCTATATCGAGAACTTCGCGCGCGCTGGCGCGGATATCATCACGGCCCATCTTGAGGCCGGGTCGCATATTCATCGCACGCTTCAGGCTATCCGTGGTGCCGGCTGCAAGGCCGGGCTCGCCCTCAATCCGGGGACGGGGTTGGACGATGTGGGCCATCTGCTCGACATGGTGGATCTCGTCTGTGTCATGACGGTCAATCCCGGATTTGGCGGGCAATCCTTTATCCCGTCGCAGGTGGAGAAGGTGCGTCGCCTACGGGACATGATCGGCGACCGGCCGATCCATATCGAGATTGATGGCGGTGTCACGCCCCTCACCGCGCCTCTGGTGGTGGAGGCTGGGGCGGATGTGCTGGTGGCGGGATCTGCCGTGTTCAAGGGTGGCTCTCTCGCCAACCCGTCCGTTTATGGCGGGAACATCCGCGCCATCCGCGCCGCCGCGCAGGGAACAGGATGCCTGACATGAAGGCACTGATCTTCGATATAGACGGCACACTTGCCGAAACAGAAGAACTGCACCGCACCGCTTTCAATGCAGCCTTCGTCGCCTTTGCGCTGGGCTGGCACTGGGATCGTGAAACCTATCGCGATCTGCTCACCACCACTGGCGGCAAGGAGCGCATCGCCCGTTATGCGCACGAAATGCATGCGGGTGCGGTGCCAGTGGCCCTGCTGCATGCCGAGAAGACGCATCTCTTCGCCAAGCGTGTGCGCGAGGGCATTCGCCTGCGTCCGGGCATACGTGAACTGATGGCGCAGGCGCGGGCGGAAGGTCTGCGCCTTGCCGCCGCCACCACCACCAGCCCGGAGAATGTGGAAGCCCTGTGCCGCGCGGCTTTTGGCCAGCCGGCGGGTGAGGTGTTCGATGTGATTGTCGCCGGTGACATGGTGGCCGCGAAGAAGCCGGCACCCGATGTCTATCTTCAGGCTCTGGAGGAACTGGGTGTGTCTCCGGATGAGGCCATCGCTTTCGAGGATTCTCGAAACGGCGTGCGGGCCGCGCGCATGGCGGGGGTGCCCGTCATATTGTCACGTGGCATCTATACCCTGCATGAACCGGCTTCAGAGGCTACACTCAGCATCGACTGCTTCGCCAATCTGGGCGGACTCGTCGGATTGCGCGCACGGCTGGGGGCACTGACATGAACATCATCTTCGATCTCGACGGTACGCTGGTGGACAGCGTGGCAGACATCCGCACTGCCGTGAATCTGGTGCTGGCGGATGCCGGCCATGAGGGGCTTGGCCTGCCGCAGGTTCGCAGCTTCATCGGCGAGGGCGCGCAGATGCTGATCCGCCAGGTGATCGGGGCGGTTGGGGCGGATGAGGCTTTGCTCGGGCAGTGGCACAGCGCTTTCCTGCGCCATTATGAGTCCGTGATGCTGGATGACACACGCCCTTACCCCGGCGTGGTGGAGGCGCTGACCGTCCTGATGGACAAGGGCGCGCGCCTCGCCGTGTGCACCAACAAGCCGGAGGATCCTGCCCGGCAGATTCTGGTCGCCACCGGCCTTGCGCCTTTCTTTGAGGCTGTTGTGGGAGGCGACACCCTGCCCACGCGCAAGCCATCACCTGAACCCGTGCGGCATGTCATGGCGCTGCTGGGGGCAGGGGAGGCGGTGTTTGTGGGAGACAGCGAAATTGATGCCGGTGCAGCGCAAGCCGCGGGTCTTCCCTTTTTCCTGTTCACGGAAGGTTATCGCAAGACGCCGGTTGAGCAACTGAAGCATCAGGCCGTGTTCGACCACTTCTCACAGCTTCCCGAACGTATCGGAGAGCTGTTGCCTGTCTGACAGGGGCTTTCGCACCAGTCATTTTCGCGCACCGGGAGCAGAACGACATGATCCTTCATCGCAATCGCCGCGCGAAGATCGTCGCCACGGTTGGCCCGGCCTCCGCTGTGCCTGACATGCTCCGGGCGCTTTTCCTTGCGGGTGTGGATACATTCCGTCTCAATTTCAGCCATGGCAGCCATGAAGACCATGCGCAGGTGGTGAGGCATATTCGGGCGCTGGAGGAGGAGATGGGCGTGCCTGTCGCCATCCTGCAGGATCTTCAGGGGCCCAAAATCCGCATCGGCGTGCTGGCGCAGGGCAGCCTGCTTCTGGAAAGCGGACAACGCATCCGCTTCGTTCTGCCTGATGATGGAAAGGCTGGGCAAGTGAGCGCCGGGCAAGTGAGCGCCGGGCAGGTGGGCGCCGGGCAGGTGGGCACCGGGCCGGGGGATATTCCCCTGCCACACCCGGAAATCTTCGCAGCCGTTTCACCCGGCGATGATCTTCTGATTGATGACGGGCGCGTGCGTGTCACCGTGCGCGCTGTCAGCCGGCATTTCATCGAGGCGGAGGTGATGGCCGGTGGCCCCATTTCCAACCGCAAGGGGGTGAATGTGCCGGGTGCGGTGCTCGATATTTCTCCCCTGACAGCCAAGGACAAGGCGGACCTTGCCTTCGGGCTGGAACTGGGGGTGGACTGGATCGCCCTCTCCTTCGTGCAGAAACCCTCCGATATGCTGGAGGCCCGCGCGCTGATCGGTGAACGGGCGGGACTGGTGGCGAAGATCGAGAAGCCGTCAGCCCTACAGCATATTGATGATATCATCCGTCTTTCTGATGCGGTGATGGTGGCGCGTGGTGATCTTGGCGTTGAAATTCCGCCCGAGGATGTGCCGGGTCGCCAGAAGGAAATCATCCGGGCCTGCCGGCTGGCGGTCAAACCGGTGATCGTGGCCACGCAGATGCTGGATTCCATGATCAGTGCGCCCGCCCCCACACGGGCGGAGGCCTCTGATGTTGCAGGTGCCATTTATGATGGCGCTGATGCCGTGATGCTTTCGGCGGAGTCTGCTGCCGGTCGCTATCCGGTCGAGGCGGTACGGATGATGGACCGGATCATCGAGAAAACAGAGCATCACAGCCATTATCGCCTGATCGTGGATGCCACCGAACCGGATGCCGCGGAATCGCCCTCCCATGCGGTGGCGAGTGCGGCGGCTGATGTGGCGCAGGCGATCGGCGCGGTCGCCATCGTCGCCTATACGGCCAGCGGCGCAACAGCCGCGCGCATCGCCCGCAAACGCCCGCCGGTGCCGATCCTCGCCATGACGCATTCCGCTCTGGTTGCGCGCAAGCTCGGTCTGCTCTGGGGGGCCATCAGCCTGCCGTCGCCGGATGCCGGCAGCTATGACCAGTCCGTCATTGCCGCGCGTGAGGCCGTGCTTGCAACGGGATTGGCGCAGGTGGGGGAATATGTGGTGGCTGTTGCCGGCATCCCGTTCGGGGCATCCGGCAACACCAACAACCTGCGGGTCATCAAGGTGGGCAAGACCTGAAATTCGCGCATGCACCACCTCCCTGCAGGCAGGGGGTGATGCATGTCATGAGCAGATGCGAAGGCTCTATATCTGGAGGCAGATATATTTCACCGAGATGTAGTCCTCTATTCCATATTTCGAGCCTTCCCGGCCCTGTCCGCTCTCCTTGACACCGCCAAACGGTGCGGCCTCATTGGAGATCATGCCGGTATTCACGCCGACCATGCCGTATTCCAGCTGCTCCGCCACACGCATCACGCGCCCCACATCCCGGCCATAAAAATATGAGGCAAGGCCGAAGGGCGTGTCATTGGCGAGAGCGATCACCTCCTCCTCACTGTCAAAGCGGAAGATGGGAGCAACGGGGCCGAAGATCTCCTCATCGAAGAACGCCATCTCCCGGGTGGTGCCCGTGACAATGGTGGGCTCGAAGAATGTGCCGCCAAGCGCATGCACATTGCCACCCAGCGAGATGGTCGCGCCCTTGGCCTTCGCATCCTCCAGAAGTTCACGCACCTTGGAGACGGCCGCACCATCAATCAGGGGACCGATCTCGACCCCCGGCTGCGTGCCGGCCCCAACCTTCAGGCTCGATACCCGCTCCGCCAGACGCTGGACGAAAGCATCATGGATGCCCGCCTGCACGAACAGGCGGTTGGCGCACACACAGGTCTGGCCCGCATTGCGATATTTGGATGCCATCGCGCCCTCAACAGCGGCATCGATATCGGCATCATCGAAGACAATGAAAGGGGCATTGCCGCCCAGTTCCATCGAGGTGCGTTTCACAGTGCCCGCACACTGGCGCATCAGTTCCTTGCCAACCTCGGTGGAGCCGGTGAAGGAGAGCTTGCGAATGGTGGGATTGGCGGTCAGTTCTGCCCCGATGTCCCGCGCCGCGCCGGTCACCACTGAGAGCAGCCCTTCCGGCACACCCGCGCGCTCCGCCAGAACAGCCAATGCAAGGGCTGTCAGCGGGGTCTGGCTGGCGGGCTTCAGCACCATGGCGCATCCGGCCGCCAAAGCGGGTGCGATCTTGCGGGTGATCATGGCCGCGGGGAAGTTCCATGGCGTGATCGCCGCTGTCACCCCGATCGGCTGTTTCACCACGATGATGCGCTGGCCACTGTTCGCGCCGGGAATGGTGTCGCCATAAATGCGCTTGGCCTCTTCCGCGAACCATTCGATATAGGAGGCGGCATAGGCGATCTCGCCTTTTGCCTCGGCAAGAGGCTTGCCCTGTTCGCTGGTCAGGATCAGCGCGAGATCGTCGGTTGCGGCCGTAACCAGTTCAAACCATTTGCGCAGCACAGCGGTGCGCTGCTTGGCCGGGCGGGCGGCCCACGGCACCTGCGCATCCTTCGCTGCCGCAATCGCCTGCGCAACCTCGGCCCGACTGACGGACGGCACGGTGCCGATGTCTTCACCCGTGGCCGGATTGGTGACGGTGATGGTCTTGCCGCTTTCTGCGCGGG
This sequence comes from Xanthobacter sp., assembly GCA_035911315.1. Lineage (GTDB taxonomy): Bacteria > Pseudomonadota > Alphaproteobacteria > Rhizobiales > Xanthobacteraceae > Xanthobacter. The sequence continues at coordinate 341,272 of JAMHVS010000018.1, read as the reverse complement.
TCCAGCGTCCGGCAATCAGGTTGCGGCTTTCGAGCAGGGCGGGATCATTCAGCTTCAGGGACATGATGCCTCCTTCACCAGCCCCTGAAGGGCGGTGCGGGTCTCAACGGGAATGGGGCAGGGGCGGTGCGTTGCTGCATCCACATAGACATGGACGAAGAACCCTTCCGCCGCCGCGATGTCGCTGTCATCCGCAAACAGGCCGATATCGTAGCGCACCGAGGATGAGCCCAGTTTCGCCACCCTGAGGCCCGCCGTAATCACCTGCGGATAGGACATCTCGCCATGATAGCGGCAACCGGTTTCCGCCACGAGGCCGATGGCCGGGCTGTTTTTCGTATCCAGCAAGCCGTTCCGGATCAGCCACTCATTCACGGTGGAATCGAACATCAGATAATGGATGACGTTGTTGAGGTGCCCATACACGTCGTTGTCGCTCCAGCGCGTGGTGTGCTGGCGAAAGTGGACGTAATCGGCGCGTGTTCCGGGTGGAGCGCGCATGTCACCAGGCCTCCTGATAGATGGCCAGTGCATCCGCCTGTGTGACCGGGCGGGGATTGTTGACCAGCAGGCGCTGCTGTTTCATCGCATCCGCCGCCATGCGCGGCAGGGCATCCGCCGGAATGTTCACATTGCGCAACCGGGGTGGCATGCCGAGGCGGGCGATGAGATCCTGCAGGGCTGCAATGAAGGCTTCGCCGCGCACATCCGCCGGCACATCGGCCAGATGCGGGAAGGCGTCGGCTGCGATCTCGGCATAGATGGAGGCGGCAGCGGGCCGGTTGAAGCGCAGCACCGCAGTCAGCACCAGAGCATTCGAGAGCCCGTGCGGAATATGGAAGATGCCGCCCACAGGATAAGCCAGCGCATGTACGGCAGCCACGGGTGAGTTGGCAAAAGCCTGCCCGGCCAGCATGGAGCCCAGCAACATGGCTTCCCGCGCGTCCACATTGCTCCCGTTGGAAACCACCGTTTCAATGTTGGCGCCCAGCAGTCGCAAGGCTTCGCGTGCCAGCATGCGGGACAGCGGGTTGTTGTTGGCATTGGCAGAGGCATAGGCCTCGATCGCATGCACCATGGCATCCACGCCGGTCGCGGCGGTGATGGAAGGCGGCAGGCCCAGTGTCAGTTCCGCATCCAGCAGGGCGATATCCGGCAGGATGAGAGGGGAGGAGACGCCCCGCTTCTCATCGCCGCTCACGGTCAGGATGGCGACAGGTGTCACCTCCGAGCCGGTGCCGGCTGTTGTCGGCACCAGCACCAGAGGCAGGCGCGGCCCTCTGGCGTTGTTCACGCCCCAGGCCTCATCCAGCGGCTCGCCCGAGCCCAGCAGCAAGGCTGCAACCTTGGCGACATCCAGAGACGAGCCGCCGCCAAAACCCAGTACGCCACTTGCCCCGGCTGCCCGTCCGGCATCCACCGCAGCATTCAGGGTGGAGACAGAGGGGTCTGCTTCCACCGCATCGAAAATGGTGACCTCATGCCCCGCCGATTTCAGTGCGGCGATGGCAGGATCGACCAGCCCCAGCTTGCGCAGGCCGGGGTCCGTCACCAGCAGGATGGTGCCGCCCAGCAGCGCGCCGGCATGCACGTGGATCTCTTTCGCTGCACCGGAGCGAAAGAGAATGGACTTTGTGGTGTTGAAGACGAAAGGCGTCATGTCTGCCTCCGATTTGCCAGAACGTCCCGAGGGGCGGGTGCCTCAGACCATCGAGAAGCCGCCATTCACGCTGATGACCTGCCCCGTCACCCATGATGCCGCATCTGTTGCAAGAAAGGCGACAATTGGCGCGACATCATCAGGCTGGCCGATCCGGCGCAGAGGATAGGCCTTGACGATCTTGTCCATATTCTTGGCAAGAAAATCCGGGTCACTGTGCGAGGTCTGGATGAGCCCCAGCGAGACGGTGTTGACGGTGATATTGTTACGGCCAAGCTCCCGCGCGATGGATTTTCCAAGCTGCACCGTGGCACCGCGAGCAGCTGCCGCGAGCGCCAGATTGGCTTCGCCGATGCGCGAGCTGTCGCCGACGATATTGACGATCCGCCCGCCATTTTGCCGAATGAAATGCGGGGCGACCGCATGGCTGCAATGGAGCGCGCCATACAGGCAGGTATCGATCTGGGCTTTCCAGTCTGCAGGCGTGCTGTCGACAAACCTCTGGTATTTCACATAGCCGGCATTGTTGATGAGGATGTCGATCCGGCCATGGTCGGCAATGATCGCCTCCACCATGGTCTGCACCTGTGCGTAATCCGAGATATCTGCCCGGTAGGCTTTGGCCGTGTGGCCAGATGCTGTCAGCTCTGCAACAAGCTCTTCAGCCTCCGCTTCGGATTTACGATAATTGACGGCAATGCTTGCGCCAAGAGCGGCAAGTTCACGGGCAATTTCAGCTCCGGTGTCGCGACCGCCGCCGGTCACCAGCGCGACCTTGCCTTCAAGGGACAACTGCATGGAACACACTCCTGGGGGACATGTGCCGCTCAGTGGCGGCGATCTGAAAGGCGGCCGAACAGATAGCCGACCGCGGCGATGAGGATGAGCTGGACCGCGGCACCGAAGCCGGGCGAGACGGTTTGCGGCGAGGGCAGAACCAGCGGGCCGCCCTGTTGCTCGCTCAGCCACAGGAAGGCGAAGACAAGTGCCAGCACCAAAGCCGCAAGGAATGGCGCTTTTGAGCCGCCAGAGGGCTGGGGCGGCGGTGGTGGCGGCGCATATCCATAAGGGGGCGGGAACCAGCCGGGATTCATGCCGGGAGGGATGCCCTGCGGTGCCATCATCTGTGGCGGAGCGGATGCATTGCCGGCTGCTGTGGCTGGTGCGCCCTGCGCCGCCGGTGCGGCGGAGGCCTGTGGTGCAGCGTTGTGCGCTTCCCCACCGTCCGCATGATATTGTCTGCGGATCTCGGATGCGAAGTTTTCAAAGAAGGCCTCGGACATCTTCCGGGCTGTCGCATCGATCAGGCGTCCCCCAAGCTGGGCCAGTTTGCCGCCCACCTGCGCATCGACACTGTAATTCAGCATCGTGCCGCCCTCGACCTCATCGAGACTGATGAATGCGCTGCCCTTGGCAAAGCCGGCGACGCCGCCCTGTCCTTCTCCGGTGATGCGGTAGCTCACTGGTGGGTTCAGTTCAGAAAGTGATATTTTCCCGCCGAATTTGGCGGAGACAGGCCCCACCTTCATGGAGGCCGTCGCTTCCATCTCGGTCTCGGAAGTCTTGTTCAGAGTCTGGCAGCCGGGTACGCATTTGCGCAGGATTTCGGGATCATTAAGTGCCTTCCAGACTGTTTCCCGCGTTTCCGGGATCAGCTTCTGACCGGACATCTCCATGCGCCAACCTCCTTGTTTTTATGGGAGGAACGATGTCTTGCGCACCGCTCCCCGCGCTTCCTCCTCCATTGACATGCCCTATTGTAGTCTAGTAAAGCAAGTGAAAAATAGAAATTGATCCCGAATGTGGACAGGTGCGCCGCGCAACCGGAAAGGTTGGATAAGCCGCGCCGTCCTTCGGCAGGGGAGGTGGCCGTGAAGCCGGCAAGATTTGATTATGTCCGGGCGGAAAGCGTCGCCCATGCACTGGAGGTGCTGGCGCAGCATGGCGGCGAGGCGAAGATCATTGCCGGTGGCCAAAGCTTGATGCCGATGATCAATTTCCGGCTGGTGAAGCCGGCGGTTCTGGTCGACATCAATCGCATCTGCGGTCTTGAGGTGATCGAGGATCGCGGAGAGCGCCTGCATATGGGTGCACTGGCGCGCCACCGGATGACCGCCAGCGATGCCGTGATCTCGCGCAAGCTCCCGGTGCTGCATGATGTGATGCACTATGTGGCGCACATGACGGTGCGCAATCGCGGCACCTTCTGCGGCAGCGTGTGCCATGCAGATCCTGCCGCCGAAATGCCCATGATTGTTCAGATGTTTGATGGCGAGGTAGAAATCGCATCCGCCGGTGGACGGCGCGTTTTGCCGGCATCGGAGTTTCTGGTGGGTTCCATGGTCAATGCGCTGGAACCGGATGAGATGGTTACCGGCATCACCATTGGCACCTCCCGTCCCAATGAGGGCTGGGCCTTCGAGGAATTCTCGCGCCGGCATGGTGATTTCGCGATGTCCGCCATCGCCGTCACTTTCCATGCGGATGACGAGGGCGCGATCCGCAATGCGCGGATCGGCATGACAGGGGTTGGTGAAACCGCCATACGGATGCCGGGGCTGGAAGCTCTGGTGGAGGGCCGGCAGCCCGATGACGCCCTGCTGTCCGATATGGCGCAGTGGCTGCACGATACCCTGACCCCCAACTCCGACATTCACGCGAGCGCGGATTATCGGCGGCACCTGTCCGGCGTGCTCGCGGGTCGTGCCATCCGCAAGGCGCATGCGCGCGCGCTTGACCTGCGACAGGTCGCGTCATGAGGGAGGGTGAATCCATGCACGAGGACAGGATCGACGTGACCATGACCGTGAATGGCATGCATCACACAAGGCGGATTGAGCCGCGCATGCTGCTCTCGGATTTCCTGCGTCACGAACTGGGCCTGACCGGCACCCATGTCGGCTGCGAACATGGCGTGTGCGGGGCCTGCACCATCACCCTGAATGGCCGCTCCGCGCGTTCCTGCCTGACATTGGCCGTGATGGCGGATGGCATGGAGATCGAGACCATCGAGAGTGAGGGCACGCCGGACCATCTCTCGCGCATCCAGAAGGCGTTTCAGGACTATCATGGCCTGCAATGCGGCTTCTGCACGCCGGGCATGGTGATGGCCATTGCCGACCTTCTGAAGCACCACCCTTTGGAAACGGATGATGAGATCCGTGAGGGGCTTTCAGGGAATATCTGCCGGTGCACCGGCTACATCCACATCATCGCGGCTGTGCGCGAGCTGGCCCGTGAAAGAGGACCGCTGTCATGAGAATGGACATTCTTTCCGCTGGTCGTCTGAAAATGCGCAAATCCATCTATATGCCGGCCGAGAGCAGGGAAGAGATGGTGGAGCTTCCGGTCGTCTCCGTCCTGCTGCGTCATGCCTCTGGCAATGTGCTGTTTGATACGGGATGCGCGCCGCAGGTGGCGCAGGATCCCGACGGTCGCTGGGGGCCTCTGGCGCGGGCCATGCAGCCCATCTTCTCCGTTGAGGAGACCGTGCTGCCCCAGCTTTCTGCGCATGGTCTCGGGGCGGATGATATTGATCTGGTCATCTGCTCACACCTGCACCCGGACCATTGCGGCTGCAACGCCGCCTTCACCCGCGCCAGTGTGATTGCGCACAGGGCGGAACTGGCGGCCGCCCGTATGGAGGGCGCGGAGCGCATGGGGTATCTGCCGCAGGAATGGGAGATTGCGCAGGGCTATACGGAAATCGACGGCCAGAGGGATCTGTTCGATGACGGGCGGATCGTGATCCTGCCCCTGCCGGGCCATTCCCCCGGCCTGATCTCCGCGCGGGTGGAACTGGACCGCGATGGCGTCTTTCTTCTGGCCTCCGATGCCGCCCCCATGATGTGCCATGTGGATGAAGGTTTCGCCCCCAGGAACAGCTGGGATATGGATGAGGCCCTCCGCTCTCTGGTCGAGATCCGGGCGCTGAAGGATCGTGGGGCGCAGATCATCTGTGGCCATGATGATGCCCAATGGCAGGGGCTTTCAGCACGGAAAGAAGGGTTCCGATGAAGAGCCCCGATTTTTCCGATGTCACCATGCGCCCGAAAATGGTGGGCAGCCGCATCAAGCGCACCGAGGATCTGCGCCTGCTGACTGGCACGGGTGAGTATGTGGATGATGTGCAGGCCCCCGGCATGCTGCATGTGGCGATCCGCCGTTCCGACCAGCCACATGCGCGCATCGTGTCCATCGATGCCAGCGGCGCGTTCGATATCCCCGGTGTGGTCGGTGTGTTCGACATGTCCGATTTCGAGGGCGAATGCCAGCCGGCGGTGCCGACATCGCGCATGAAGGATTATTACGCCACGCCCACATGGCCGCTGGCCCGTGGCAAGGTGCGCTATGTGGGTGAGCCGGTCGTCGCGGTGGTGGCGGAAAGCCGCTATGTGGCGGAAGATGCGCTGGAACATGTTCATATAGAATATGAGCCGCTGCCCTTCGCGATCCGTCAGGTGGATGCGGTGAAGGACGATGCGCCGCTGCTGCATGAAGAGGCGGGCACCAATGTCATCATCAAGCGCGAATTCGCCCGTGGTGATGTGGATGAGGTCTTTCGCAGCGCCCCCCATATCGTGGGCGATACTTTCCGCATGACGCGCAAATGCGCCAGTCCCATGGAAAACCGCAGCTATATGGCGGAATGGGACAAGCGGCGGCGCTCTTTGACCTTCTACACCGCCTCGAACATCCCCGGCGTGGTGCGCGATGTGCTCTCCGGCTGCCTCGGCCTGTCCAGCCATCAGCTGCGTGTGATCGCGCCGGATGTGGGCGGCTCTTTCGGCGGCAAGGGCTCGTTCTATGGCGAGGAAATGCTGGTGTGCCTTCTGGCGCGCAAGCTCCAGCGGCCGGTGAAATATATCGCCGACCGGCTGGAGGATCTGGCCGCCATGAGTCAGGCCTTTGACGAGCGGATCGAGGCGGAACTGGCCTTTGATGATGAGGGGCAGTTTCTGGGCCTGCGCGCGGATGTGATCGGCGATGTCGGGGCGTTTTCCATCTATCCGTGGACAGCGGCGCTGGAGACCGTGCAGGTCATCAGCTTCATGCCCGGACCCTACAAGATCGAGGCCTATCGCGGCCGTATCCGGGGGGTGATGACGCCCAAGCCACCCACGGGCCCATATCGCGGTGTGGGGCGGCCCTCATCCACTTTGGCGATGGAGCGCATGGTGGAGATGGCGGCGCGCAAGATCGGCATGGATCCGGCCGAAATCCGCCGCCGCAATCTGGTGCGCGATGATGAGTTTCCCTATCGCACCGCGCCGGGCATCATCTGGGACCAGTCCGCCTTTCAGGAATGCCTTTCAGGCGCTTGTGCTGCCGTGGACTATCCCCGTCTGGTCCAGAAGCGCGACCGCATGCGTGCGGAGGGACGCTGGGTCGGCATTGGCATGGCGAGCTATGCGGAGCTGACCGGCATCGGCTCGCGCATCTCGGTTGCTCCCGGCATGCCGATCAATACCGGCACCGAAACCGCGAATATTTCCATCGATGCGACGGGTGTCGTGACGGCCGCTTTCGGTGTCGCCTCCCATGGGCAGGGACTGGAAACGACTCTGGCGCAGATCATCACGGATGAACTCGGCTGCACCATGGATGATATTGTCGTCCTGCATGGAGACAGCTCTCTGGTACCGATGAGCTCGGGCACCTATGCCAGCCGCTCGGCGGTTCTGGGCGGCGGGGCTGCGACCCTCGCGTCGCGGGCGCTGAAGACCAAGGTTCTGGACATGGCCGCCATCCTGCTGGAGGTCAGTGCTGAAGAGCTTGAGCTTCACGGCGGCATCATCACCGCGCGCGGGTCCAACCAGAGCCTGTCGCTGAAGGACGTCGCGAAGGCGGTCTATAACCAAATGGGCCGCATCCCGCGCGACCAGCGCGTCGATCTGGTGGTGCAGGAAACCTATGACCCCTATCTCGGCACAGCCTGTTCCTCCACCCATCTGTGCATGCTGGAGGTGGACCCCGGCACATTCGGGGTGAAGATCCTCAACTATGTGGTGGCGGAAGACTGCGGGCGCATCATCAATCCGATGATCGTGGACGGGCAGGTGCATGGCGCGGTGGCGCAGGGCATCGGGGCGGCGCTGCTGGAAGAGATCATCCATGATGATCAGGGGCAGAGCGTGGCGGCCAGCCTGGCCGACTACCTGCTGCCGGTCGCAACCGATGTGCCGGATATCGACATCGTCCATATCGAGGCCGCCCTGCCCAATAATGTGGGCGGCTTTCGCGGCATGGGCGAGGGCGGCACCATCGGGGCGCCCGCAACCATCGCCAATGCGATCTCGGATGCGCTGGCGCATCTGGATGTGAAGGTGAACATGCTGCCGGCAACGCCGGAGAGGCTGTTCCAGCTGGTGCGGGCAGCACGCGAGAAGCATGGGGCATCGGCCTGATGGCCGATGCTTCTATTCGGGCAGATCGTAGCGCAGGATATAGTCCGTATCGCGCGCAGCGATCGGCTGCTTGCATTGCGAGCAGACGACAATAGGCGTGAAATCCTGCCCGCAGGCCTTGTGGCGCAACCGCATCGGCGGCTTGCCATTGGCCAGCCATTTGTCACCCCACGCCATCATGACGATCATCGGCTTGTAGAGCGCCAGCCCCTTCTCGGTGAAGCGATATTCCTGCCGGTCCCCATTGCCGTAGGGCGTGCGCCGGAAGACCTCCGCCTCCACCAGCCGGTTCAGCCGGTCTGTCAGGATATTGGGTGCAATGCCGAGATTCTCGCGCATTTCCTCAAAACGCCGCACCCCGGTCCAGCCCTCGCGCAGGATCAGGAAGCTCCAGCGATCCCCGATAATGGCAAGGCTTCCGGCCACCGTGCAGGGGCGTACGCGCTGGAGCAGGGTGGGGTCGGAACTGCGGCGGGAACGCGGGCGTGCCTCGGCCGGTTCAAACCCTGCGCCCGGCCCGTCACGCGGTGAGACGGAGCGCGCATCAATCGGCTCGAGACAACTCGAGCAGACCGTGATCGGGTGGCATTCCTTGCCGCATTTGGTGTGAATGAGCTGGAGTGGCGGCAGTTCATTTCCGCATAGCCAGGTGTCGCCGAATTCCATCAGCGACAGCATGGCGGGGAAAAGATCCTTGCCGCGTTCTGTCAGGAAATACTGGTGGCCTGGTTCGCCGGGGCGGCGGCCGATGGCGAGGATTTCTTTCTCAACCAGTACATTCAGCCGGGAAGACAATGTCTGGCGAGGAATGCCGAGGCGGGCCTGAAACTTGTCAAACCGGCGCACCCCGAAAAAGGCTTCGCGGATGATGAGGAAGTTCCAGCTGTCCAGAACGATATCTATCGCGCGCCGGACAGAGGAGTGCCGCTGCATCACGACAGGCAGATTCAATGGCGCGGCTGTATCCGGTTTCATTGCAAAGAAAGACCTCGAAAGCGACATGCCCCTTAAACACATTCCCCGGCTTATGCAAACCCGCCACATTATGGTGGCGGGTTTGCTTGCTCTTTGGAACCTTAATGCCCGGAGTTTCCGGCCGCATTCGTGCTGCGGATGAGGTTGCGGCGCAGATAATCAATCGTCTCGCCATAGAAGCCGCGCCGGAAAAGCATGACGCAGGCCATGAAGACCACACCCACCACCAGAGAAACCGGCAGGCCCGATGTCGCGAGGACATGGCCGATCATGACCACGAAGATTGCGCCGAAGAGCGGGCCCCACAATGTGCCGATGCCGCCGATCAGCACCATCAGCACCACCTCTCCCGAGATATGCCATGAGACATCATTCAGTGTTGCCAGCTGGAACGCGGAAGCCTTGAGCGCGCCGGCGAGGCCGGAGAGCGCCGCAGACAGGGTGAAGGCCAGGAGCTTGTAGCGGCTGACATTCAGGCCCAGAGAGGTGACGCGCGTTTCATTCTCGCGAATGGCCCCGAGAATATGCCCGAATGGCGAGTGGACCGTGCGGCGGATCAGCAGCAGGCAGGCCACCACAATCACCAGAACCACATAATAGAGCGTGTTGGTATCGCGCAGGTCCAGCAGCCCCAGCAGCGTGCCGCGGGGCACATTCTGGATGCCATCCTCACCGCCGGTGAAGGGAGCCTGAATGGCGAGGAAGTAGACCATCTGCGCCAGCGCCAGCGTGATCATGGTGAAATAGATGCCCTGTCGGCGAATGGCGATCAGCCCGAAGACAAATCCCAGCGCGCCGCCTGCCACGACCCCGAACAGCAGCGAAAGCTCAAACGGCCAGCCCCAGATCTTGGCAGACTGGGCAAAGGCGTAGGCCGCCCCGCCAAAAAAGGCGGCATGCCCCAGTGACAGCAAACCCGCAAAGCCAAGAACAAGGTTCAAGGCTGCCGCGAACAGCATAAAGCAGAGCACTTTCACCAGAAACAGCGGGTAAACTGCAAGCGGTGCAAGCAGCGCCACCGCAATGGCCAGCACAAGGAGGGAGTAACGCCATGGCGCTGACATCAGCTCCGGCCGGAAATCCCGATATCGATGGGCCATTTACTTGTCCTTTCCGAACAGCCCGGCCGGGCGCATGAGCAGCACAAGGATCATCACGATGAAGACGGTGATGGCGGATGCCGTGGGGAAGAAGACTTTTGTCAGGGATTCCAGCACCCCCAGCATGAGGCCGGTAACGATAGAGCCCATGATGGAGCCCATGCCGCCAATGACCACCACGGCAAAGACAATGATGATGAGGCTGGAGCCCATGTTCGGGCTCACCTGATAGATCGGCGCGGCCATCACGCCCGCCAGCCCCGCCAGTCCCACGCCTGCGGCATAGGTGAGCGTGAGCATCAGGGGCACATTGATGCCGAAAGCGGTGACAAGCTTCGGGTTTTCTGTCGCTGCTCGCAGGCGTGCGCCCAGCGGTGTTTTTTCAATCACCACCCATGCCAGAAGGCAGACCACGAGCGAGGCGACAATTACCCATGCGCGATAGATGGGCAGCACCATGAAGCCCAGATTATAAACGCCCTGAAGACTTGCCGGTACGGGATAAGACTTGCCGCCCGCACCATAAACCCAGCGGAATATACCTTCCAGAGCCAGTGCGAGCCCAAAAGTGAGCAGCAGGCTGAAGAGGTGGTCCAGCCCATACAGGCGGCGCAGCATGGTGCGTTCGAACACGGCGCCCAGCGCACCCACGATCAGCGGGGTCAGCACCAAGGACGGCCAGTATCCAACGCCACCATAGGTCAGCAATCCCCATGAGACGAATGCACCCAGCATGTAGAATGCGCCGTGGGCAAAGTTGATGACATTGAGCAGGCCAAATATAATGGCCAGACCCAGAGACAAAAGTGCGTAGAATGATCCGTTGATGAGGCCAATCATCACCTGTCCCGACAGGACAGCAATCGGCACTCCGAAAAGTTCGGTCATGATGCCCTCTCAGATGCCGAGATAGCGGTTCAGCTTGTCCATGTGTGACGACAGGCTGCCATTGTCGATTTCATCGATGATGCGGCCCTGCTCCATCACATAGTGACGGTCGGCGACGCTCCGGGCGAAGTTCAGGTTCTGCTCGACCAGTAGAACCGTGATGCCCTTTTCTTTCAGTTTCACAAGGGCATGGCCAATATGCTCGACAATGACCGGGGCCAGTCCCTCGGTCGGTTCATCCAGCAATATGAAATCGCATCCCGTGCGCAGGATGCGTGCCATGGCCAGCATCTGTTGCTCTCCGCCGGAAAGGCGGGTGCCGATGGTGGTGTCGCGGCCCTTGAGGTTTGGAAACAGCTCGTGGATGTCCTGAATGGACCATCCGCCGGAACGCACGACAGGCGGCAGCATCAGGTTCTCGCGCACGGTCAGCGATGAAAAGATGCCCCGTTCTTCCGGCACGAAACCAAGCCCCAGCCGGGCCACGCGGTGGGGTGGTGTGGTGAGCAGTTCATTGCCATCAAACACCGCGCGCCCCTTGCGCTTGCGCATGATGCCGGCGAGCGCGCGCATGGTGGATGTCTTGCCCGCGCCATTGCGCCCCAGAAGCGTGACAACCTCACCGCGACGAACCGTGAAGGATGCTCCATGCAGAACGTGGCTTTCGCCGTACCAGCCCTCAAGGGCTTCCACCTGAAGACGGGTCTCAACCATGTGCGCCTCCCATATAGGCCGAGCGCACTTCCGCATTGGATGCGACCTCCTCATAGTTGCCCTCGGCGATCTTCTCGCCCCGGCGCAGCACGGTGATGCGGTCTGAAATATTGGCGACGACCTTCAGATTGTGCTCGACCATGAGCACGGTGTGCCTGCGCCCCAGCGCATGAATGAGCGCGGCGGTGCGCTCAATGTCTTCCTGCCCCATGCCGGCCATGGGCTCATCCAGCAGGATCAGTTCGGGGCGAAGGGCCAGTGTGGTGGCCAGCTCCAGTGCACGCTTGCGGCCGTAGGACAGGTCTGCCGCGCGAGTATAGACCAGATCTTCCAGCCCGACCTGGCAGACCAGCTGGTGCACTTCATCATCAAAGCGGTGCAATTCAGCTTCGGACTTCCAGAAGCCCCACGTGTCATGACCATGGGCCTGAAGTGCAACGCGAATATTTTCATACACCGTCAGGTGTGGAAAGACGGAAGAGATCTGGAATGAGCGCACCATGCCCATGCGCGCGATCGCGGCGGGCAAGGCGCGGGTGATATCATTGTCCTTGAAGCGGATTTCCCCGTCCGTTGGCTGAATGAACTTGGTCAGCAGATTGAACAGGGTGGATTTTCCCGCTCCATTCGGGCCGATCAGCGCATGGATGTGCCCCGTCTCGACCCGCAGATCCACACCTGCGATGGCGACGAAGCCTCCAAAGGATTTGCGCAGCCCCTTCGCCTCGAGGATGCAACTCGATTCGCTCACTGTTTCTCCTCCCTGCCGCCCGTTCCGGGCGTTGTGCCGATCGCTTCTGTTTGAAAAGTTCTATCCGGCATAAAAGTCTAACTATGAAACTATGATGCGTGTCAACCGTGGCATCTGTCTTTGGTTCAAAGCGGTCGTCAGTGTGTGTTAGTGGCCTATTGACGTGAAAAGTCCAATAATGCAATTAATATCACGTTCGATAATGATACTGAAAATGGTATCTCTTCATTTGGGAGGATGAAGGCATGGTGCGCTTGAATGCACGCACTTTGCGGCCGGTTGCTCTGGCAGCCGCGTTGCTGGTTTCTGCAAGTTATGCTCCGGCATTGGCGCAGAACCCGCCGGTCAAGATCGGTGTGCTGACCGACATGAGCGGGCAGTTCAGCCATGAGGCCGGCGAAGGGTCCGTGGCTGCCGTGAATATGGCTGTCGAGGATTTCGGAAAGGAAGTTCTGGGCCGCAAGATCGAGGTGCTTGTCTCGGATCATCAGAACAAGCCGGAGCTTGCTGTTTCAACAGCACAGGAATGGTATGAATCCCGTGGCGTGAACCTGGTCACCAACCTGATCAATTCAGGTATTGCGCTCGCTGTTGCCGGTGTTGCCGCGGAGCATAATGGCATTGCCATCGTCAATGGCTCCGGTTCATCGAAGCTGACGGGTGAGGGGTGCACACCTCACTCGATTCATTATACTTACGATACCTATGCACTGGCCAATGGCACGGCGCGGGAACTGGCAAAGCAGGACCACAAGAAGTGGTTCTTCCTGACTGCGGACTATGCTTTCGGCCATGCGCTGGAAGCGGATGCAAGCGCCATCCTCAAGTCGCTCGGCGGCACGGTTGAGGGATCGATCCGCTATCCCATCGAAACGACGGATCACAGCTCATTCATGTTGCAGGCGATGGCTTCACCTGCTGATGTCGTGGCCATTGCCGGTTCGGGCACCACCTTCATCAATGCCGTGAAGTCTGCCGGTGAGTTTGGGCTGACCAGTCAGGGCAAGACCCTCGCCGGCCTTCTGGTGTGGTTGACCGATACGCATTCCCTCGGGCTGGAAGCTGCGCAGGGCATGATTTTGACCAACGCCTTCTACTGGGACCGGGATGATGAAACCCGTGCCTTCTCCAAGCGGTTTGCGGAGCGTGTTGGCCGCCCGCCGCACATGGGTGATGCTGGCGATTATTCCTCAACCATGCATTATCTCAAGGCCGTGCAGGCGGCTGGCACCACGGATGCGGATGCCGTGATGGCCAAGATGCGCGAAATGCCCGTGAACGACTTTTTCGCCAAGGATGGTGTGATCCGCGCAGACGGGCGCATGGTTCACGACATGTATGTGTATCAGGTGAAAACACCGGCCGAATCCACGGGCGAGTGGGATGTCTACAAGTTGCTGAGTGTCATTCCGGGCAATGAGGCCTATCGGCCCCTGTCTGAAAGCACATGCCCGCTGGTGAAGAAGAACTGATCTCCTGCGGCCGGCATCTGTCTGCCTGTGCTGGCCGCACATTCCTTCAGGAAGATGACGATGACAGATATATTGGTCAGCATCGAGGATGGTGTGGCGCTGGTGACCTTGAACAGGCCGGCGCAGCGCAATGCACTGACCTATGACATGTGGAATGGTCTGGATACGATCTTCTCATATCTGGGGCGCGATCCGGCCGTAAAAGCCGTGGTGCTGACGGGCGCGGGCAGCGATTTCACGGCCGGGGCCGATATCGCCGAGTTCGCAAGCATCCGCGATGATACCGAACAGGCGCGCGCCTATGAGGTGGCCGTGGACCTGGGATGCGATGCCATTGCACGCTGCCCCAAGGCTGTCATCGCGGCCTGCAAGGGCTACACGCTGGGCGGCGGCATGCATGTGGCGATGTCGGCTGACTTTCGTTTTGCGCCCTCTGATGGCCAGTTTGGCATTCCGGCTGCGCGGCTTTCTATCGTGTATGGGGTGCAGGCCACCCGCAAGCTGCTGGCGCTGGTTGGTGTGAGTGAAGCCAAGCGCATTCTTTATGGCGGGCATCGTTTTGGCGCAGAACATGCGCTGAATGTGGGGCTGATCGACAAGCTCTGCGTATCACCCCTTGAGGAAGCCATGGCTTTTGCGCGCGATCTTGCCGCCACATCTGCGCCCCTCACTATTGGTGGTGCGAAATATATCCTGAATGGCCATACCATTGGCGGTTTCGATCCTGCTGAGGCGGAGCGTCTGATTGATGCTGCGGCTGACAGTGCGGACTATCGCGAGGGGCGCACGGCTTTTGCCGCGAAAAGAGCCCCCGCCTTTCGTGGCAGCTGACACGCACGGGTGAGTGGAGGCGGTGCGTCCGCCACCGGGAGGAAATAATGATAAGACTTGATCTGATCGCGCCAGTCGGCACGCTCCTGCAACGCCATGCAGCGCTGAGGCCAGACAAGATCGCCTATATTGATGATACACGCGGCATAACATGGACTGCTCTTGAGGCTGAAACAGCAGAACTTGCGCGCGATCTGGTTGAGGGAGGCCTGAAGCGCGGCCAGTCCGTGGCCATCTGGCTGGCAAATTCCGTTGACTGGGTGGTGGCAACCCTGGCCACGATCCGGGCTGGCGGTGTTGCGGTTCCGATCACTGTTGAGGCAACCCTGCACGAAGCCGAATATCGTCTTCAGGATAGCGATGCGGCCGTGATTTTCGCGGATGCGTCCACCCGCCCTGTCATCACGCAGATGCAGGAAAAGGGCCGGGTGCTGTCGCGCATCATCTGGCGCGATGGTGGTTTGCCGATGCCCGCCGCATCCGCGTGCACATTGCCCGAGGAGGATATTCATGCACCCGCTTTCATCGTCTACACATCCGGCACCACAGGCACGCCCAAGGGCGTGATCCTCACGGTGCATTCGATGCTCTGGGTCAATGCCGCCTGCTGGGCACCGATAGCCGGGCTGTGCGAAGATGATGTGGTGCTGGCACCTCTGCCGCTGTTCCATTCCTACGCGATCAACATCACGGTTCTCGGTATTCTGGCCACAGGTGCAACAGAGCGGATCATGACGCGCTTTTCGCCCGGCCGGGCGCTGGAACTGCTGCAGGGCGGAGATGTGACGCTTCTGCCGGGTGTGCCCACCATGTTCCACTATCTGCTTCTCACCGCGCGGGAGAGGGGCGTGCGCGATCTGGGCCGGTTGCGGGCCTGTATTTCCGCAGGTGCGATCCTGCCGGCTGCCCTCAACCGGGATTTCGAGAGCCATTTCGGCGTTGAGCTGCTGGATGGTTATGGCATCACCGAAACCTCGACGATGGTCACGATGAACTGGCCGGGCCAGAGCCGTGTCATGGGCTCATGCGGATTACCGGTGCCGGGCGTGTGCGTGCGCATTGTGGATCCGCTCACCTGCATTGATCGCCCGCGTGGTGAAGAGGGCGAGTTGATCTGCTCCGGTCCCAATGTCATGCAGGGATATC
Organism: Xanthobacter sp.; assembly: GCA_035911315.1. Lineage (GTDB taxonomy): Bacteria > Pseudomonadota > Alphaproteobacteria > Rhizobiales > Xanthobacteraceae > Xanthobacter. Next base: position 325,328 of record JAMHVS010000018.1, on the reverse strand, counting down.
TGAACAAGCCGGAAGAAACCGCCAAGGCGTTGCGCAATGGCTGGTACCATACCGGAGATCTGGCCCGCTCGGATGAAAATGGTTTCCTCACCATTACAGGGCGTCTCAAGGAATTGGTCATTCGCGGCGGACAGAATATCTCACCTGCCGAGATCGAGGAGGCGCTGCTTACGCACCCTTCCGTGCGGGATGCTGTGGTGGTGGGTGTGCCGCATGAAACGCTGGGCGAGGTTCCCGTGGCCTATGTCGTCTGGTCATCCGAACCCGTGACATTCGAGAGCCTGAGCGAATATTGCCGCAACCTGCTCGCCCCATACAAGATCCCCGCAGATCTGCGCGCCGTGGATGAAATTCCAAGAACAGGTTCGGGGAAGGCGATCCGCTTTAAACTGCGGGAAAAGTATATTCAGGAAAACTGCTGAGGCAGCAGGTTTCCACGACAAGACCTGAGCATCCAGAGAGCGCGCACCATGCCGATAAGGCCGTGCGCGCTCTGCGTATTCTGCTCATGGGGGCATATATTCCCGCATTCTCCATCAATCTCCACGCTACCCACGCAGCGTGTAGAGACCCACATCAATCGCGCCGGCACGAAAGCCGCCCTCACAATAGCTGAGATAATAGGTCCACAGGCGGCAGAAGTCCTGATTGAAGCCAAGCCGCTCCATTTCCGGCTGGGCAGCCATAAAGCGCGTGCGCCATGCGGCAAGCGTGTGGGCATAGCTCAGCCCGAAGCATTCCTGCCCCACCAGTTCCAGTCCTGCATCATGGGCATGTGTGGCGATGTGTTTTGGGGTCGGCAGCATGCCGCCCGGAAAGATATGGCGCTGGATGAAATCGGTCTTGCGCTTGTAGTCCTCGAAGCGATCCTCCTCGATGGTGATGACCTGGAGCACAGCCTGCCCTCCAGGCTTCAGGCATGCGCGCAGCTTGGCGAAATAGGACGCCCAGTATGCCTCGCCGACCGCTTCCAGCATTTCAATGGAAACGATGCGGTCATAACGCTGGGTGACATCCCGATAATCCTGAAGACGCAGCTCTACCCGCGCCGCAAGTTCAGGGTCCGCGCGCAGCATGTCCTGTCCATATGCCAGTTGCTCCTTCGAGAGCGTGATACCAGTGACATGCGCCCCGCTGCGGCCAAGTGCACCTGCAAGCGCGCCCCATCCGCAGCCGATTTCCAGCACCTGCTGGCCGGGTTGGGTGTCCAGAAGGGTGGTGATGCGCTCAATCTTGGCTTTCTGTGCATCCTCCAGCCTCTGGTCAGGCGAGGTGTAAATGGCAGATGAGTAGCTCATGCTGTCATCGAGCCATGCGCGGTAGAACGCATTGCCAAGGTCATAGTGAAACGAGATGTTCCGGCGGCTTCCGGCTTTGGAATTGGCGCGCAGGGCATGGCGCATCCGGTTCCACAGACGCACGGGCGGAAGCGCGGCGACACGCGCGGCCAGCCGGGGAATATTGAGCGCGGCCAGCTCTATGAATGCCGGCAGGTCGGGGCTCGACCAGTCCCCGGCAATGAAGGCTTCGGAAAACCCGAGATCACCACCGGTCACCAGCCGTCGCATCGCGCGCCAGCGGTGCAGCACCAGTGTTGCCTCGGGGCCGCAAACGGGTGCACACCAGACGAGCCGCCGCCCTTCGGGTGTCACGACAGTGAGGGTGCCAACCGCAAGCCCCCCGAACAGGCGGGCCAGCACGCTTTCCTTCAGGCCATGATGCGCAGGTGGAGGTTCATTTGTGATGGAGTGACCCGCCATATCCTGATTTTTGAAGTGCGCTCCGGCCGCAGGTTCCGGCTCATGCTGTTCACGCAAGACGGCATCCGTGTGGTGAGGGTGTGAGGTGCGGGCAAGAGTTTGCATGAGGTTCGATCCTCAGGAATGGGGAGGCGGCAGAATGCTGACGGGTGTGTCCGGCGCAGGCGGGCGGGGACGCAGGCGGATGCCTTTTATCCAGATCCACAAGGCTTCCCAATGGATTCCAGCCATGACCTTCAGTGTCAGCAGCGGATAGACAAAAAGGGCGCGGACAAGCTCGCGGTCGCTCAGTTCCTGACGGGTGGCGGTGTGAACCGCGCTCAGCACGGGTCCTTCCACATCGCTGACGAGAATGGCAATGCGCACATCCTCCCCCGGGGGCTGGATGCGGAAGCTGTAGGTGAGGTCCATGTCCATGAAGGGCGAAACAAAGAAATGCTTGTCCGCTTTCTGGCGCAGGGGCCATGCTTCATCCGCGCTGACGGGGATGAGATAGGAGTGGCGCTGGCCGAAGGTGTTGTTCACCTCATAGAGCGTGGCCAGAAGTCCGCCATCTTTCCGATAGCAGAAATAGACACTGATTGGATTGAAGGCATAGCCGAAGAGGCGCGGCATGGTGAGCAGGCAGATCCGACCGCCATCCGTTTCCAGCCCGGCCGAGGCGAGCAGCCGCTCAACCTGTTCGCGCAAGGCGCTGCCATCTGGCGTGCCATAGTCGCGATCAAAAAAGCTGAAAATGTTGAACCGGTTGCGGGAGAAAAGCTGCAGCCTGCCGCTCAGTGAGTCAATCTCGTCCAGATCCAGCAGCAATGAGAAGATGCGGTAGGACAACCGATGGCGTTTCGGCTTCACCCGCACATGCATGACGGACCCGGCATAAAGAGCTGAAGGGGTTGCGCTCATGAGGCCAGCTCCGTTGCCGCCCATTCCCGCCGTGCCGGTGGGGTGTGAGGGTCAAGGAAGATACGGCCGGATTCATCCGCAACCCGCCATGGACGGCGCACACCGCCCAGAGCTTCGGCCACGGCAAGCCCGGCCTGAAGCCCATCCTCATGGAAACCCGAACCGAAATAGGCACCGCAGAACCAGACACCGCCATCGCCCTGAAGCGACCACAGGCGGGACTGGGCCGTCATCGCCTTTGTGTCGAACAGGGGGTGCTCATAGTCCGTGCAGTACGCAACCAATGACGGGTCCGGCTCATGGGTCGGGTTGAGCGTGACAAACATCTGTTTATCCCTGGGAAGATCCTGAAGCAGGTTCATCCAGTAGGTGACGCAGAGTTTTTCACCGGCACGCCGGTCGGCCAGATAATTCCATGCCGCCCATGCCACGCGGCGTTGTGGCATAAGGCGGACATCGCCATGCAGCACGGCGGTATTCTGACTGTATCGAAATGCGCCGAGCAGATTGCGTTCCGCAACGCCAGGCTGTTCCAGCATGGCGAGGGCCTGATCGGCATGGGTGGCGATCACCACATGATCGAAATGGCTTGTCTTGCCCTCGCCATGGGCCAGAACCACGCCCTCGGGCACACGCCGCACACCATGTACCGGCTGATTGGTGATGATCCGTCCCCTGAAGTCCTTGCGCAGCCGCGAGACATAGGCCCGGCTGCCACCCATGACGGTGCGCCATATGGGGCGGTCCAGCAGTTGCAGCAGGCCGTGATTGTCGCAGAACCGCACAAATGCGGCAGCCGGATAATGTCCGACCCGCGTGGCCGGTGTCGACCAGATGGCCGCCGCCATTGGATAGAGGTGGTCGTGCCGGAAGGCATCGCTGTAATTATGGGCGTCGAGATAGGTGTCGAGGCTCAAAAGCCCCATCGTCGGCAGGTCGCGCCGCGCATTACGATAAAAACGCAGCAGGTCTGCCAGCATCGCGGCGAAGCGGGGCGAGGCCAGATTGCGTGGCTGGGCGAACAGGCCGCGTATTCCGGTGCCCGAATATTCCAGCCGCCCGCCATCCAGCGAGACCGCGAATGACATGTCCGAGTCCCGCGTTGGCACATCCAGATGGGCGAACAGTGCGGTGAGGTTGGGGTAGGTCTTCTCGTTATAGACAATGAAGCCGGTATCGACCGGAACGCCTTCAACCTCCACCGTGTTGGAATGCCCGCCCAGCCGCCGGTCGGCTTCAAACAGGGTCACCTCATGGCGGCTGGAAAGCAGCCATGCCGCTGAAAGGCCTGAGATACCGGCACCGATGACCGCGATGCGCAGTGCCTTCTCCCGGGGGAAGTCGTGATGAATGTTCATGGCACTTGCTTCCCGGACCGGTGGAGTGATGGGGCGGTGTTGTCTAGTGTGTACGCAGTCGGCTTCCCGCTGGATCACTGCCCGCCCTATGATCCGATGGTCGAGATGATGCGTAGAAGGGGTCATGAATGCTGTGCTGGAATATCCCCCTCGCGGTGAGCCACATCCCCGCCCGTCTCCGGAACTGGGGCATGTGGTGACACGCCTGATGGAAGACGGCGCGCCGCCCGATCGCGCTGAGCTGGCGCGTCTTATCGTGCGGATCGCATCGGATCAGGACCGGCAGGCCTTTGCGCGTCTCTATGCCTATTTTGCCCCACGTGTTCATGCCTTCCTGCGAAAGTCCGGCCTGCCGGCGAATGCCGCGGAGGAGGTTGCGCAGGAAGTGATGCTGTCTGTCTGGCGAAAGGCCTCCTATTTCGATCCCGACCGGGCCGGTGCCGCGACCTGGATTTTCACGATCGCCCGCAACCTGCGTATCGATCACCTGCGCCGTCATCGTGTGGCGGCCGCGGCAGAAAACGGGGTGACGGAAGAGGTGGAAACCGCGCCTTCAGGAGAGGTTCTGCTTCTGGCCTCGGAGAGAGAGGCACACGTGCGCGCGGCGATGCTGACCCTTTCCGATGAACAGGCAACCGTGCTGCGCCTGTCATTCTTCGATGACAAGGCGCATTCGGAAATCGCCTCCACACTCGGCCTGCCGCTCGGGACCGTGAAATCACGCGTGCGTCTAGCCCTTGGGCGGCTGCGTGCGCTGCTGGAAGACAAGTCATGAAGATCCGTCACCACGCAACCGATGAAACGCTGCTGCGCTATGCTGCCGGCCGTTTGCCCGCAGGAGCGGCTCTGGTTGTCGCCACGCATCTTGAGGGATGCCCACACTGCCGCGCCCGCGTTGCCGCGTTCGAAGCCCTTGGCGGTGCGCTGCTGGAGGAGATGGAACCGGCTCCCATGGCACCGGATGCCTTCGCTGCCGCCTTGCGCATGATTGATGAAGAGGAAGAGAGAAACGCTCCGGCAAGTCTGGATTCCGCGCGTTCCGTGCGCGTACAGGCAACCCTTCCGGGCGGAATTCCGCTTCCTGCCGCACTGCGCCATTGCGATATGGGGCCTTGGCGGTGGATCGGCCTTGGTGTGCGTGCCAGCGCGCTCCGCCTGCCGGATGATCCTTCTGCGCGTCTCACCCTGCTTCGGGTTGGGCCGGGGCGTAAATTGCCTGAGCATGGCCATGTTGGCACGGAGTTCACGCAGGTTCTGGTGGGGTCCTTCTCCGATGAGTTTGGGCGCTATTTGCCCGGAGACCTTGCCGAGATGGACCACGACATCGAACACCAGCCGGTTGTTGACCCGGATGGAGAGTGCATCTGCCTTGCAGCTTTTGATGGCAGCATGAGGCTGAATGGCTTTATCGGCCGCCTCATGCAGCCTTTTGTCCGGTTGTAGGTGCGTGATGCGCGATGCTCTTGTGCTTGTCGCGCTTTGTGTTCTTGCGGGCGGTGCCGGCATCATATGGCTGCTGCCGGTTGCGACCCTCAATCTCCTGTCGCGGCTGGAGGCCGCGCGGGTCAGCACGGGCCATACCTATGCGCCGGGGCCGCGACACGGGATCGATGTCTATCTTCCACTCAAGACGGGCATGGATCGCCCGGTGGTTGTGTTCTTATACGGAGGTGGCTGGGAAGAGGGAGACCGCGCGCTTTACAGGTTTGTCGGCGCGGCTCTGGCCAGCCGGGGGATCGTCACCATCATTCCCGACTACCGGGTCTATCCCGATGTGCGTTTTCCGGGCTTTCTTCAGGATGGCGCACATGCCGTGCGCTGGGCACATGACCATGCGGCGCAATTCGGGGGTGATGCGTCCCGGCTGGTTCTTGTCGGGCACTCGGCAGGTGCGCATATCGCGGCGATGCTGGCCTTCGATCGCCAATGGCTGGCAGGAGTCGGGCTGGATGCAACGCGTGATATTGCCGGAATGGCAGGCATAGCCGGGCCATATGATTTTCTGCCGCTCAACAGTGCGACATTGAAGGACATCTTTGGTTCCGGGCAAGATCTGCCACTCAGTCAGCCGATCAACCATGTCATGGGTGGTGAGGCGCCGGTCTTTCTTGTCAGCGGGACCACGGATGCCATCGTCGATCCCGGCAACAGTACGCGCCTTGCCGCCCGCATTCAGGCTTATGGCGGTGAGGTGGAAACGCGTTTTCATGCCCGTGTAAACCATGCCTCTGTTCTGGGTGCATTTGCGCGCCCTTTGCGCCTGCTCGCACCGGTTCTTGACGAGATAACAGGCTTCGTCCGCGACCGCTCATCCACAAGGTCCGTGCCATGACTGCGCTTGTCGCCTTCACCGCAATAACCGCCGGACTAAGCCTTGCCATGATGCTGGCGTGGTGGGTCGCCGGTCGCAGCGGCAATCACGGCTGGGTGGATACGATCTGGTCGTTTGCAACCGGTGCAGCCGCAATAGCCGCCGCGCTTCTGCCCTTGGGGGCGGAGGGGTGGCTGCCACGCCAGTTGCTGGTGGCCGGTCTGGCCGCGATCTGGTCTCTGAGACTGGGGGGCCACATTCTGCGCCGAACCATGGCCGGGCATGATGATGCGCGCTATGCCGATTTGCGCCGGCAATGGGGCAGGGATGCCTCGCGCCGTCTGTTCCAGTTTCTGCAGGCGCAGGCGCTGGCGGGTTTCGTGCTGGCGATTGCCATTGCCAGCGCCGCCCATCAGCCCCATCAGGGCTGGCGCATATGGGACATGGCCGGGGTGGTACTGTTTCTAGCCGCCGTGCTTGGAGCGGGTCTTGCGGACCGCCAACTGGCCCGCTTCAGGGCCGATGCCGCCAATAGCGGTCATGTTTGCGATCACGGTCTGTGGGGTGTGAGCCGGCACCCCAACTATTTTTTCGAATGGCTGGGCTGGGCCGCTTACCCTGTCATCGCATTTGACATCAGCGGCGGTTATCTGTGGAGCCTGCTTGCCCTTGCAGGGCCGGTGCTGATGTATGTCGTGCTGGTGCATGCCTCTGGCATTCCGCCAACAGAGGCGCACATGTTGCGCACGCGCGGGGCTGCGTTCGAGGCCTATCAGAAGCGCGTGAATGCCTTCTGGCCCGGACCGCCAAGGGCCTGAACAGCATGCTTCAGCCGCCCGTCACAGCCTGTGTGATGAGCAGGCCGGCCGTTGCGGAAATGGCTGTGAGGCATGTGCCCCACGCAATGTCGACGACTGAAACCGCAGCAGGCCAGTTGCGCAGTGTGGCATGGTTCGTGAGGTCATATGTCGAATAGGCGATAAGCCCGAACAGCGCGCCCAGTGCGAGGGACGTTGTCCAGAGCCCTGAGGTGAGGGCCGGCACAACCGCAAAGACAACGATGCCGAGCACATAGAGCAGATAGAACAGGATCGCGGGTTTGAAATTGACCTTGTCAGCCATCATGTCCCCGAGCTGCGGCTTGTAGAAGCGCCCGGACATGAGAGTGAGCCAGATGGCGTCCATGGCCAGAAAGGTGAGGCCTGTTGCAATATAACTGATGGCATATGACATGAGACCAGCCCTGAACCGCAGTTGCGCTTCAGGCTTTTACGTATGTCGAGTGGTCGTGGATCAATGCCGTAGCCCGCTTCCATCTGTATCTGTCAAGGCACCATTCACGCCATCAACGCGCAAGGTCAACTTCCCCCGGACTCGAACGTGGCCTGACGTGCTGCATCAAACAGGGCCTCACGATGCCCTTCTGCCTCTGCGGTCTTGAGAAATGACACGGTGGTGACGACGCAGGCAATTTCATTATGCGCATTGAAGACAGGTGCCGCCTTGCCGGTGAGCATGGAGAACAGATGCTCGTTCAGCTCCGCACCCCCCGCTTCGCGAATGGCATCTCGCACGCCGGCCTTGGGGGCAGCGCCCCGGAAGGCGGCGGGTTGACGCTTGTAGACGGCGTCAATTTCTTCCTTGTCCAGATACGCCTGAAACACCAGCCCGCAGGCACTGTTGTTCACGGGCAGTGCATCGCCCAGTGAGACGGTACTGAGCGAGAAGGCGGAGTTGCGATACCAGTGCACGACTGTTGGCCCGCGTTCGGTCCAGATCGCCACGCCGCAGCTGGATGCAATGCGCATGGAGAGGGATTTCATCGCGCGGGCGGCAACCTCAACCGGATTGATGCGCCGCAGGGCACAAATGCCGATGCTGAGCGCCGCCGGGCCAAGGTCATAATGCCCGGTGATGTCATCTTGCGCCACCAGCCGCTCGCGTACCAGACTCTGCATGTAGCGGTGTGCGGTGGACGTGCCGGTTTTGGCGCGCCGGGCAATCTCTCCTAACGCCATCGGACCTTCGGAGCGCGCCAGAATCTCCAGAAATCGGGCGGCAATGGAGACAGACTGCACCGTGGATGATCGCTTGCCGGCGGCTTTCTCGTCTTCACTCTCGATCGCGGTCATGGCCGCATCTCCGGGGCAGGCAGGCTGGTGCGGGAAAGAGCGCATGTGTTCATTGTTCTGATCATGCCTGAGAAAGACCGAAGGAAGAGACGTGCATATCACCGGCAGTACCGGCTGATATGCGGCACACAAGCTAAGGTGGCGCGACGGCGAGATCAATCGGTCTGCCGGCATCCGGATCATCCTTTTATATCCAGCGTGTAAGGCCTGTGCCGCAGCAGTGTGGCCATACAAACACGCTCCTGGGTCCGCCGTGTGCGCGTGCGGCGCATCATGTTGACATGCAGAATGCGTCATGCAATGTGGAATTAATAATCATTCGCAAGCTAAGGCCGTGCTCCCAGCCAGCGATCCTTTTCCGGATAGACGGGGCCTTCCATGTCGTTGAAGTTTGCCGCACCGCTGATGCGCGGTGTCAGCACGTTCGCCATCCTGTGCGCAGTGGGAGCATCATCGGGCCTTGCGCAGGAAGATGCCGCCATTGCCGGCCGCGAGGGGACAATCGTGCTTGAGGCGGTCACCGTGACCGGCGAGAATATCGAGCGCGACCTGAAGGATACGTCATCATCCGTGGTGGTGATTACGGGGCAGGAAATCCAGCGGCGCTTGACCGGTGATACCTCGATCTCGCAGGTGGTCAACGGCACACCGAACGTGGTCTATCCCGATACGGTCAGCGCGCCTGTCATTCGCGGCATGGACTCGCAGGGGCCGAATACGGGCGCAGGTGCGTTCTTTGCCGGAACCGTACCGCGTGCCACCATCAATCTGGATGGTCATTACCTCAATTATAATGAATTCTACTTTGGTGCGACATCAAGCTGGGATGTCCAGACTGTTGAGGTTTTCCGCGGTCCGCAGACCACATCTCAGGGTGCAAACGCCATTGCAGGCGCGATCATCGTCAATACCAAGGACCCCACCTTCACACCTGAAGGGGCCTATCAGGCGGAGATCGGCAGTTATGCGAGCCGGCGCATTTCGCTGGCATTCTCCGGTCCGCTTGTGAAGGATGAACTCGCGGCGCGTGTCGCGCTGGATTATTCCGGCCGCGACACCTTCATTGATTATGTCAATCCGCAGTTCCAGAGTGGCGCGACAGACCTCAACTTCAAGGCGCTCACCGGGCGCGCGAAGCTGCTTTGGGTGCCAGCGGCGCTTCCCGGATTTGAGGCCAAGCTCACCTATTCGCACAACTCGACCAACCGGCCGAGCCAGGAAGCCGCGACCGCGCCTTTCGACAAGCTGCAGAGCAACACCGCCACCATGCCCACCTGGTCGCAGGATACGAATACAGGCATTCTGGATCTCAAATATGATTTCCAGAATGGCTATCAGGTGTTGAACCAGACCCAGTTCTCGGATTCCGCCGTGCGCCGCACCGCGCCCATATCCACGAATGGCAGTGCGGACATCAATCAGCAGAATGTTTCCAACGAGACGCGTCTTCTGTTCGGCAATCAGGGTGATACGCTGACAGGTGTGGCCGGCCTTTACTATGCGAATACTAAGACTGATGAAAAACTATATCTGCGTGGAACGTCAAGGTTCGATGATACGAAGGATAATCTGGGTGTCTTCGGTGAAGCCAGCTATCGCCTGACAGAAAAATGGACCCTGACCGGCGGGTTGCGTTACCAGCAGGATCATGTCCAGCGCCTTGGCACATCCACCTTCACCCGCACGCCGGTGGATTATGACGAGACCTTCAATGCCCTGCTGCCAAAGATTTCTCTTTCCTATGCGCTGACACCGGAATGGACCGTGGGTGTGATGGCATCACGCGGCTACAATCCGGGCGGTGTGTCGCTGAACCTGACATCCGGCCAGTGGCAGACCTTCCAGGAAGAAACGCTCTGGGACTATGAAGTGTTCGTGCGCGCGAACCTGATCGAGAACCGGCTGTTCCTGAACGGCAATATATTCATGATGGATATCAAGGATATGCAGTTCAACATTCCGGTGGTGGTCTCGACCGGTGTGGTGCAGTCCTACACCATCAATGCCGAGAAAGCGAAAGCCTATGGCGCGGAACTGAGCGTCGATTACCGGATCTCGGAAAGCCTTCTGGTGAATGCGGGTGCGAGTCTTCTTCACACCGATATTCAGGAGATATCCAGCAATATCGAGTTGCAGGGCAATGCTTTTCCCAAGTCTCCGGGCGTCATGTTCAATGTGGGTGTGAGCTGGGATATCACGGAGCAGCTCAATGTCTCCGGGCAGGTACGACATCTTGCGGGATATTTCTCGAATGTCGCCAATACACCTGAATATGAGGTTGATCCCTATACCGTTGCAGATGTGCGGGCGAGCTATGACTTCAATGATGGCTTCCAGCTCTATGGATATGTAAAGAACCTCTTTGATGTGCGGGCTCCCACTTACATCCAGCAGAACCGCAGTGTTGTTGGCGGCATTGAAGCCAGCATGGTGGAGCCGCGCATGCTGGGCGTGGGTGTGCGGGGGACATTCTGAACCGCATTCCGGCGCTGCCATATGATGCTGTTTTGAAATGAAAAAAGGCCGCCGCGCGATCTGTTCGCGCGGCGGCCTTTTTCTGTGCGTGTCACATCACATGTGGGGAAGGCTAGTGCGCCTCCATCCCCAGATGCGCGCGCAGCGTTGCGCCTTCATAATGGGTGCGAAACAGGCCACGTGCTGCCAGTGCTGGTACAAGCTGATCGAAAAAGATCTCCAGCGAGCGCAAGGAGCCACCGGGTAAAGCGATGAACCCGTCAATCGCACCTGCCTCAAACCATGCGATAATATCTGCCAGAACATCATCAACAGTACCAACTGAAACCCAGTGCCCGGAGCCGACGACTTCCGGCTGTTCCAGCAAGTCTTCTACCGTTGGCTGATGAACTACAATATAGCGCCGGAGCAGGTCGGCATGGGTGCGGCTGCGCACGGGCTGAGAGATAGGTGGCAGCATATCTGGCGTCACCCGGCTGCCGGGTTGCAGGTGGGTGATATCCAGCCCGAGAATGGTTTTGAGCGCCGCATGGCGATGCTCAAGGGTCAGATGCGCATGGGCACGCCGGTGCAACTCTCTCGCTTCCTCGCGCGTGTCGGCCAGAAAGAAATAGAGCCCCGGCAATACCCGCACGGCATCCGCGCAGCGCCCCAGTCTTTCAGCGCGTGCGCGCAGATCCGTGCGCAGCTCAATGGCAGCCGCCATGTCCGGGGTTGAGGCGAAGGTGGCATCGGCTACGGAGGCAGCAAACTCGCGTCCGATATCAGATGCCCCAGCCTGAAACAGGGGCGGCGTCCCGGCTGCATGGGTCGCCACATTCAGCGGGCCTTTCACGCTGAAAAACGCACCAGAATGATTGATCGGTTGCGGCCCGGCGCTGGTATCGGGGCTGCTCAGGGCATCATGCGGATAGCTCGCCCACAGTGCCTGCACCACCTGAGTGAATTCGGCGGCTTTTTGATAGCGGATATCGGTGGACGGCATGGGCGCATCGCTGAAATTATCCGCGCCGTCGATCGAGGTCACGATGTTCCAGCCCGCCCGCCCCTTGCTCAGCCAATGCAGGGACATGAGCTGGCGCGCCACCACATAAGGCGGGTTGAAGGTGGTGGAGGCGGTGGTGACAAGGCCGATCTTTTCGGTCGCATGCGCGATTGCGGCCAGCATCATCGTGACATCCAGCCCGATGTAAGCTCTGGAGGTGCCGGAAAGGCCCCGTCGCATCGCCAGAACATCTGGCTTGAACACGAAATCGAGGCACGCCTTTTCCGCCGCCTGTGACAGTGCGATGTAGAATGCAGCCGGATCGCGCGTCTGGCGCCCTGTTTCATGCGGTTCCGGCGGATTGCCGATTGTCCATGTCTCGGTGAGGCTGAGGCCGATATGAAGCTGCCGTCTCACGGTCATATTCAGCATATCCTGCAAGAGGTTGTTTCAGATGCGTGTGGATGTGGGCGTGCCGGCCGCGCGCCCCTTCGGCACCACCAGCGGCGTGCCGGAAACCGGGTCTTCAATGATGATACAGGGCAGGCCGAAGACCGTCTCGATCAGTTCTGCATTGATGATGGATTGCGGCGCCCCTTCAGCCATAATAGCCCCATTCCGCATGGCGATGAGGTGAGAGGCATAGCGGCAGGCCTGATTGAGATCATGCAGCACCGCGATGATGGTGCGCCCCTGCCGGTTCAGTTCGGCCAGAAGGTCGAGAAGCTCGATCTGGTGGGCGATGTCGAGATAGGTTGTCGGTTCATCCAGCAGCAGAATTCCGGTTTCCTGCGCCAAGACCATGGCGATCCAGACACGCTGGCGCTGGCCGCCGGAGAGTTCATCCACCGTGCGCTCGGCCAGCGCGGTGATACGGGTGGCCTCCATGGCGGCATGGACCGCGTGCTCATCCGCCTTTGACCATTGCCGCAGAAAGGACTGGTGCGGATATCTGCCGCGCGCGACCAGATCGGCCACCGTGATGCCATCGGGTGCATTCGAGCTTTGCGGCAGGAGGCTGAGTTGGCGTGCAACTTCTTTCGCGGGCAGCGTATTCAGGCCGTGCCCATCCAGAACAACTTGTCCCGATACAGGAGACAGCAGCCGCGAGAGTGCGCGCAGCAGGGTGGACTTGCCGCAGGCATTCGGTCCGACAATGACCGTGAACCCGCCATCCTGGACCGCAACAGACAGATTCTGAGAGATTGTCCGCTCATCATAGCGCAGGGTCAGGGCCTCTGCGCGCAGGCGATGGGTCATGTGTGTCTTTCTCCGGCTGCACACATGCAAGGGGAGCTGCCATGCTGGTTCGTGTGTGCCTGCATGCAGGATTGTTGTCTCGTGGTAAAGATCAAGAACTTATGTCTGGATTTGACCTCTTTACACCGTATCTGGATCAAATCTGAATGGACTGCGAATAATTTTATAAACATTACAACGCACGACTATGTCGCGATTCTTGATCCATTTCTGGCCTGTTATACCCAGCGTGATATGTAATGGACGGTCTCATCACGATATCTGGCTCTGAAATGGCATCGCGGTATGGGATGCAGGACCGGGCAGGTTTGAACTCCTCAAACCTTGTGTCTCTTCCCTCAAATCATATTGCATAGCGGAATGCAATTCGTAATGTGGAATGAGATATGCGCCTTCCGGGGTGTGCGGGCGCATGCCTGCATCGTGCGCCGGAGGGCTGTGCGGACGTGCGATTCCGGGGTGAACGCATTGTCCCGCTGTTTCCGGAGGTATTGGGTCTCATGGGTAATCCGCGCGATGAAAGCGTCGAGGATCGTCAGGGTCTGCTCGCGCAGGACGATCATATGGGGGGCATGGAACGCATTGAAATGGTGGTGACGGATATCCTCCGGCCATGTGCATCCGTCACCCGTGTCACGGCCCGTATCGCACCTTCCAGCCCGCAGATCTGGCAGCGCCCCAATGTGGCCGTGCGTCTTGAGGTGGAGACGCCTGAAGGGCAGCGGCCGGTCTCCCGGATTTACACGGTGCGCAGCTTCGATGCCGCCCGCAGCCTGATCGAACTCGATTTCGTGATGCACCCGGATGACAGCCCCGCGATGCGTTGGCTGGCGCGCGCGCATGTGGGCATGGCGACCATGCTTGTTGGTCCGCGTCCGCATTTCGTGCCGGATTTCGAATGTGGCCGGCAGGTTGCGCTTTTTGCCGATGAAACGGCGATCCCCGCCATCTATGCCATCCTGCAGCAGTGGCAGGCTCCGGCGCAGGGCGTTGTCCATGTCGAGACGGCAGACCGCGCGGCATTTGATGAACTGCCGGATGTGCCCGGTGTGCAGAAGCATCTGCTGCTGCGCCAGCCTCATGAGCATGCGGGTGAAACCACCCTTCTGGTCGATGCCGCCATGGCATTGCCGGATCCGAAGGGCTGGACGGTCTGGGCGGCGGGAGAGCGGGGCACGGCCCGCGCCATCCGCACATATTTCACGCAGGATCATGGCCTCAGCCGGGAAGAGGTGCGCGTCTTTGGATACTGGCGTGCGGGTGTCAGCAGTTCACAGATCGATCGGGTGCGGCTTGGCCATTACACGGATTTGCACGCGCGCGGCGAAAAGCTGGAGCGCTTTGAAGACCTCGATCTGCCTGTTTGAGACGGCTGTGATGCGGTGGTGATATGCGCCACCGTACCCGTGCGTATGATCTGAAAAGACCCCGATGATGAATGTCGCAAAATACCCTGCCGCGCTGGCGCTGATCGCTGCGGTTGTTCTGGCTGGCGCACAAGCCTTCGCGCAGCAGGCCGAATGGCCGCGCACCGTGACGCATGAAGCGGGTGCACTGGTGCTGGAGAAGCCGCCGCAGCGGGTTGTCTCGACCACGCCGAGCGTCACCGGCATTCTTCTGGCCATCGGTGCACCGCTTGTCTCCAGCGCCGCGACCACCCCCTCCATCCTGACCGATGACAAAGGCTTCTTCTCGCAGTGGGCGGATATTGCCGATGAACGGAACATTGGCATCCTGTACAGCAATCTGCGGTTCGATCCGGAAGCCGTGATCGGCGCAAACCCGGACCTGCTGGTGGTCTCGGCCACGGGCGCAGACAGTGCCGTCCAGCATTATGCGGAGCTGGAGGCGCAGGGCATTCCCACGCTGGTGGTCAATTATTCCAACCAGCGCTGGCAGGAAATCGCGACCAAACTGGGAGAGGCCACGGGTCTTGAAGCCGGTGCCGCGGATGCGATCAAGCGCTTCAATGAGTATGCCGCGCAGGTCGCCGCCACGCTCAAGGCTCCGCAGACGCCGGTGAGTATTGTCGGCTACAATCTGGGCGGCAGCTATTCCATCGCCAGACCGGAAAGTCCGCATGCCCAGCTGCTGTCATCGCTCGGCTTCAAAGTGGCGGGCCTGCCGCAGAGCCTGATGTCGCAGGTGACGCGCCGTTCGGATTTCGAATTCATCTCCCGCGAAAATCTCTCGGCGGCCATATCCGGCGAAACGGTTTTTCTGCTCAATGGCACGGATGCGGATGTGAAGGCCTTTCTTGCCGATCCGGTGCTGGCCAATCTTCCGGCGGTGCGTAACCGTCAGGTCTATCCGCTCGGCCCCACATCATTCCGCATCGATTATTATTCAGGCCGGCAGATGATCGACATGGTCGCCCTGAATTTCCGCGCGCCATGATGCGGTTCTGTATGAGCAGGACGGCATGAGTGGTGAGGTCTTCGGCACCCAGAAGGTGCGGCGCCGCCAAAACCGGCTCTGGCGTCGATGGGGGCTGCTGACGGGCCTTCTGGTGCTTGGCATCGGTATCATCCTCAGCCTCGGCATTGGCTCCCGTCCGGTGCCGCTGCAGGAGACGCTGCGGGCCTTTCAGGCCTATGACCCGAACAACGACCTGCACCTCATCATCCGCACCTTGCGGGTGCCGCGCACGCTTGTCGCCATTCTGGCCGGTGCGGCGCTGGGGGTGGCGGGGGCGATCATGCAGGCGGCGACCCGCAACCCGCTGGCCGAACCGGGATTGCTCGGCATCAATGCCGGGGCTGCGCTCGCGGTGGTGCTCAGCGTTGCCTTCTTCAATATCTCTAGCATGGCACATTATGTGTGGTTCGCTTTTGCGGGGGCGGGGCTGGCCGGTGTCGCGGTTTTTCTGCTGGGGCAGGCGCATGAAACCGGCACCAATCCCGTGCGACTTGTTCTGGCCGGCGCGGGGCTTTCGGTGATGCTGGGCTCGATAGCCGGGATTGTGCTGCTGAATGTGCCGGTGACGGTGTTCGATAATTTTCGCACCTGGTCGGCCGGTTCGGTTGAGGGCAGGGGATCGGATGTGGTGCGTGTGCTGGCAGTGTCGGTCGCCATTGGTCTTGCCATTGCCCTGTCTATCGCCGGCAGCCTGAATGCGCTGGCGCTGGGCAAGGATCTGGGGCTCGCGCTCGGGGTCAGCATCCGCACCACATGGACCCTCTCCTGCCTGTGCGTGATGCTTCTGGCAGGTGCGGCAACAGCGGCGGCGGGGCCTATCGGTTTTGTGGGGCTGGTCGCGCCCCATATCGCCCGGTTGATCTGCGGGCCGGATTATCGCTGGATATTGCCCTATTCAGCCCTGTTCGCAGCCATTTTGCTGCTGGGGGCGGATGTGGTGGGGCGAGTGATCGCCATGCCCTCGGAGGTGGCCGCGGGCATTATCGCATCGCTCATTGGCGGGCCATTCTTCGTTCTGGTTGTGCGGCGCTTCAGGTTGAACAAGCTATGAAGCCGCCCGCTGTTTCCACCCTCCGGCTTGGGGCGCTCTCCTTCCGCTGGCGCGTGCGCACACTGGTCATCTGCGCGGTGCTGATGCTGGCGGGGCTGGGACTTTCCATTGCGCTGCTTGGCACGGGGACACTGGCCTTCTCTCCAGCCGAAGTCCTCGCCAGCCTTGCGGGTGGAGGAGAGAACGCGCTGGCAGACAGGGTCATCCTGCGTATCCGTCTGCCCCGCGTGCTCACGGCGCTGCTGGTCGGGGCCTCGCTGGGCATGGCCGGGTCCATCTTCCAGTCCATCTCCCGCAATGCGCTGGGTTCGCCGGATATCATCGGCTTCACTTCCGGAGCGGCAACAGGGGCGATTGTGCAGATCATCCTGTTCGGGGCCGGGCCGCTTGAAACCGCACTGGCGGCGGTGGTGTCGGGCCTTGCCACAGCCATCATCGTCTTTCTGCTGGCGCTGAAGGGGCGCAGCACGGGGGGCTATCGACTGGTGCTGGTCGGCATCGGGGTGGGGGCCATTCTTTCCGGCGTGAATACGGTGCTGCTGGTGATGGGCGATCTCGATCAGGCCATGTCCGCCCAGATCTGGCTGGCCGGTTCGCTCAGCACCCGCACATGGTCCCATGTGCTGCCTGCCGCCATTGGTTTTGCGGTGATCGTGCCGGTCGCCATCTCCCATGCCCGCCATGTCAACCTGATCGAGATGGGGGATGATGCGGCCCTGCAACTCGGCGTGGCAGTGGAGCGCACCCGGCTGGTGGTGGTGATCGCGGCTGTTGGCCTCACCGCGCTGGCCACAGCTGCAGCCGGCCCCATTGCCTTTATTGCCCTTGCCGGGCCACAGCTCGCCAGAAGGCTGACCCGTGCACCGGGTGTGCCGCTCGTCTCCGGCGCGCTGATGGGAGCCGTGCTGCTTCTGGCCGCCGACCTTCTGAGCCAGCGCCTTCCCCTTCAGCTCAATATGCCGATAGGCCTCACCACCGGCCTGCTGGGCGGTTTCTATCTGCTGTGGCTGCTGGTCCACAGCAAGCGCATTTGAAGGCGATCACCGGTCAGCCCCGTTCCCGGCAGCCGGGAACGGGGCTTTCGGTTCCGGCTCATGCCTCGTGGCGGATGGTGCCATTCATCATTGTCAGGTCCACCCGTGCACGGTGAATATCGTGGGGGTCACCGGCAAGAATATTGCGATCGAGAATGATGAGATCCGCCAGCTTGCCCACCTCGAGTGAGCCCACCTTGTCATCCATGCGCAGCTGATAGGCCGCCCCCATGGTGTTGGCATGGATGGCCTCGATCACGGACAGGCGCTGGTTCACGGGTTCAAGAACAGGTGCGTCCGGCTGGCCGGTGAGCTGGCGGGTGACGCCGACCTCGATCGCATCCAGCGGCTTGTAGGTGGAGAAGTAACCCGCCGCCGGCCAGTCCGTGCCAAAGGAGATGCGGCCGCCGGACTTCAGAATGTCCTGCGGGCGATAGAGCTGGCTCTGGCGGGCTGGCCCATAGCGTTCCAGCATGTTCTGCAGGGTGTCGGGGTCTGCGGAGAGCCAGTTGGCGGAGAATTGCGCGGTGACGCCCAGCTTGCCGAAGCGGGGGTTGTCGCTGTCCTCCACATAAACCAGATGGGCGATGGCGTGGCGACGGTCGCGTGGCGGGTTGGCGGCAATGGCGGCCTCGATCGCGTCCAGCGCCGTGCGGGCCGTGCGTTCGCCGCAGGCATGCACATGCACGTCAAAGCCGGCCGCATCCACCTTCCCGATCAGCTGATGCCACTGCTCCTCGGTGAAGGGCGAGCCGCCGGTGGAATCCGGCTTGTCCGCATAGGGTTCGATCAGCCATGCCGTATAGCCGCCCTGCGAGCCATCGCCGACAATCTTGAGAATATCGACATGCACCAGTTCGGTGGACACGCGGCTGCGAATATCTTTCAGCACCTCCACCGCATTGTCGATGGGCAGGGACTTCACCGCATAGGAGGCCGAGACCCGGAACGGCAGGACGCCGCGCTTTTCGGCATCCGCATACAGGGCGATGAGAGCGCCCTGATCACCGCCAATGGGCGGCACGCCGGCATCGAACACGGTGGTGATGCCGGCCGCGGTCGCCTTGGGCAGCCAGCTTTCCATCAGCCGGGCCATATTGGCGGGAGAGATCGGTTCCACCGCGTTCACGAGGCCGAGCACGGCGTTGACCTCCAGCACATAGCCGGTGGGGTCGCCCTTCTGGTCGCGGACATAATAACTGAAGCGGGGGATCGGGTCGGGCGTGTCGCGGGTCACGCCCGCCATTTCCAGCGCCTTGCTGTTCGCCCACAGGCTATGCCCGTCAATGGCGAAAAAGAAGGCCGGGCGGTCTGGCAGGATGCGGTCCAGCTCGGCGCGGTTCGGGCCTTCGGGCGGGAACATGTCCACCCGCCAGCCGAAGCCGCGGATGGGGCCGGTGGGGTGTTCCTTCGCATATTGCTCGATCGCGGCCAGCGCATCCGCGCCCGTCGGCACCTGCAGGTCAAGGCCGGAGGTGAGGAAGGCCCCGAGGAAAGGGTGGGTATGGCCTTCCACGAAACCGGGCATCAGCAGGCGGCCCTTGAGGTCAATGACCCGTGTGTTCGGCCCTGCCAGCGCCATCGCGCCCGCCTCATCGCCCACATGCACGATGGTCTTGCCCTTTACCGCCACGGCTTTTGCATTCTGGGCGGGGCCGGCCACCGTATGGATGGGGCCATTATGGAAGATGAAGTCCGCATGGGGACTGGATGCGCCGGCGGAGCCGCCATCCTCCCGCGCGAAGGCCTCTGTGGCCTGAAAGACAGAGCCGAAAGCGGCCATCGCCGTCATCGCGGCACCAGCACGCAGCACCGTGCGTCGGCTTGCCTCTCCCCTATCTCCGAAAGCGGTGAAATATGAAGCCCAACGACATGCCTGACACATCTGGCCACTCCCTGGCGGCACCTGCGATACTTCAGACTGTTACGCGTTGTCTCAGCGCGTGCAAGTGGTGTTTCGGGTGGGTGTGAGTGCGGATCACAAGAGCTTTTTTGGGCGGTACAAACGCACCTGAGAGCCCGTGACAGGCAAGATGAAGAGACGACGCCCCGGCAGGGCAGCATTGATCTGTGAGCCGCCCGGAACGGCCCATATCTGCCGCTTTCCTTTTCCCGGCACGCACCTCACAAGCGCGCCCGGCTCACAGCCCTTGCATCCCACCGTGTGCGGTGGCATGACCCGGCAGATTCATTCTGGATGCATCGCGGGCTGAAGACTTCAGACGGATGCCATCAAGCCGGCGTCGCGCATGGCGACATTCCCGGCAGGAGTTTGTTCTCACCGGGTGGCCGTTGGCGTGCTGCGTGGCATGCAACTGTTTTACCCATTTGTTTTGAAGCCGCCACGGGTCGCGGATGCGGGACGTGGCGGAGACAGGCCGGGCGGTTTTTCGCCCTTCAGGAGGGTCGCCATGGCGGCGGTCGCAGAACGCGTTTTTTCCGGCGTGCAGCCCACGGGCAATTTGCACCTTGGCAATTATCTGGGTGCCATCAAGCGCTTCGTGGCGCTTCAGGAAAGCCATGAGTGCATCTATTGCGTGGTCGACCTGCATGCCATCACCGTGTGGCAGGACCCGGAAGAGCTGAAGCGCCACACCCGTGAGGTGACTGCTGCCTTCATCGCTTGCGGCATCGACCCCAAGGCCCATGTGGTCTTCAACCAGAGCCAGGTTTCCGGCCACGCCGAACTGGCCTGGATTTTCAACTGCGTCGCGCGCATGGGCTGGCTCAACCGCATGACCCAGTTCAAGGAGAAGGCGGGCAAGGACCGGGAGAATGTCTCGCTGGGCCTGTTCGCCTATCCCAGCCTGATGGCGGCAGACATTCTGCTTTATCGCGCTACCCATGTGCCGGTGGGTGAGGACCAGAAGCAGCATCTGGAGCTGACGCGCGACATCGCGCAGAAGTTCAACACGGATTTCGCCCCCTCCATCGCCGCCAACGGCCATGGTGAAGGCTATTTCCCGCTGACCGAACCGCTGATCGCCGGTCCCGCCACGCGCGTGATGAGCCTGCGTGATGGCGCAAAAAAGATGTCGAAGTCGGAGCCTTCCGATTTCTCCCGCATCAACCTCACCGATGATGCCGATGCCATCGCCAACAAGGTGCGCCGCGCCAAGACCGACCCGGAGCCGCTGCCATCCGAACTGGAGGGGCTGAAGGGCCGGCCGGAAGCGGACAATCTCGTGGGCATTTTCGCGGCTCTCTCCGATATCTCGAAGGAAGACGTGCTGCGCGATTTCGGCGGGGCGCAGTTCTCGGCCTTCAAGGCGGCACTGGTGGAGCTTTCGGTGCAGAAGCTGGGACCGATCGGTGGCGAGATGCAGCGCCTGATGGCCGATCCCGCTTCCATCGACGCCATTCTCAAGGATGGCGCGGACCGGGCACGGGTGATCGCGGACCAGACCATCCGCGATGTGAAGGACATTGTGGGCATGGTGCGCGGCTAAGCCGCCGCAGGCCTGCCAGAACTGAAAAAGCCGCCGGGTGTTGCGCCCGGCGGCTTTTTGTTTGAACGGTTGATTTGAATGGAGGACCGGGTCAGGCTTGGCCGTGTTCTGGTCTAGGCAAGACGTGTGGCGCTGTCAGTCTTCCGCCTTGTTTGTGGGCCGGCCCGCCCAGAAACCGGCCAGCAGCGAGCCGGAAATATTGTGCCAGACCGAGAAGATCGCCCCCGGCAGGGCAGCCAGCGGTGAGAAATAGAGATTGCCCAGCGTGGCCGCGAGCCCGGAATTCTGCATGCCCACCTCAAGAGCGAGGGTCCGGCAGATGGACTCGTCAAAGCCCAGCAGGCGTGCACCCCAATAGCCACCGAGCAGGCCGATGGCATTGTGCAGGATGACACCCACCAGCACCACAAGGCCGACACTGGCGATGCTGCCCGCGCTTCCCGCCACCACGGCGGAAATGATGGTGAGGATGGCGAGGATGGAGATCAGCGGCAATGCCGGCTCCACGGCGCGCACCACCGGGCGGGCGAAATGGTTCAGCAGCAGGCCCAAAGTCACCGGCAGCACAACGATTTGCAGGATGCTGAGCAGCATGCCCATCACATTCACCGGTACGGCATCACCCACATAGAGCCAGGTGAGCAGCGGTGTTGCGACCACGCCGACAAGGGTGGACAGCGCCCCGATGGTCACGGCCAGCGCCACATCCCCGCGTGAGAGATAGACCATGACCGTGGAACTGGTGCCGCTGGCGACACTGCCCACAAGGATCATGCCGGCGGTGAGTTCCGGCGGCATGGCGAGCAGGCGGGCCAGCAGGAAGGCGGCCAGCGGCATCACCAGATAATGCAGCCCGATGCCGGCCAGAACCGGAGCCGGGCGCAGCAGCACGCGGCGAAAATCGGCAAAGGTTAGGGTCGCACCCATGCCGAACATCACCAGCATCAGCAGCCAGCTCACCCATGGCAGGATGGTGCGAAAGGTGGAGGGGGCGAAGTAGGCCGCAACCGCGACAAGGATGGCCCAGAGCGGAAACAGGCGTGTGAGAAGGGGCATGGGTTTGGCCGGATAGCGAAGGAATGGCTGCGGTGAGGATAGCGCGGCTATGCGTCATTCTCATCGGGAGGGGCGGATTTATGCGTTTTGCAGCGGGAGCGGACAAGCCACCTGCATGCATGCCGGCCCAGACGCTTGCGCTTGTCTCATTGGACTTGCCGCGTGCGTATCTGCCTCTCAGGCGTGATGCACAGGGCATTGGACTGGGATGCCCACATGCATCCGGCCAGCTGGAGCCCATAACGAAAACGGCCGGCCCAATAAGGGCCGGCCGCAAGATTTGTGAGACATGGGATGCGCGCAATTGCCTGGCGCATCATCATGGGCCTCAGTGGCCGAAGGCCTTCACGATTTCCTCGGTCACCTTCTTGGCGTCGCCGAAGAGCATCATCGTGTTGTCCTTGAAGAACAGCTCGTTCTCCACGCCGGCATAACCGGCGGCCATGCCGCGCTTGATGAAGAGCACGGTCTTGGCCTTCTCCACGTCGAGGATCGGCATGCCATAGATGGCCGAGGTCGGGTCGGTCTTCGCGGCCGGGTTGGTCACGTCGTTCGCACCGATGACGAAGGCGACATCCGCCTGCGCGAACTCGGAGTTGATGTCCTCCAGCTCGAACACGTCCTCATACGGCACCTGGGCTTCAGCCAGCAGCACGTTCATGTGCCCCGGCATACGGCCTGCCACCGGATGAATGGCGAACTTCACTTCCACGCCCTCTTCCTTGAGCATGTCGGTCATTTCACGCAGCGCATGCTGAGCCTGCGCCACCGCCATGCCGTAGCCGGGCACGATGATGACCTTCTCGGCATTCTTCATGATGTAGGCCGCGTCGTCCGCCGAACCCTGCTTCACAGGGCGGGCCTCGCCGCCGCCCGCCGCACCGGCCGCAGCAGCATCGCCACCAAAGCCGCCGAGAATGACGGAGATGAAGGAGCGGTTCATGCCCTTGCACATGATGTAGGACAGGATCGCGCCCGAGGAACCCACCAGCGCGCCGGTGATGATGAGCGCGGTGTTGCCCAGCGTGAAGCCGATGCCCGCCGCAGCCCAGCCCGAATAGGAGTTCAGCATCGACACCACGACAGGCATGTCCGCGCCGCCGATGGGGATGATGAGCAGCCCGCCGAGCACCAGCGAGAGAATGGTGATGATCCAGAACAGCGTGATCGAGCCCGTCATCACGAAAGCGATGATGAGGATGAGCAGCAGCAGGGCCAGACCGGCATTGATGAGATGGCGCGCCGGCAGCATGATCGGCTTGCCGCTCATGTTTCCATTGAGCTTGGCGAAGGCGATGATGGAGCCGGTGAAGGTGATGGCGCCAATGGCCACACCCAGCGACATTTCAATGAGGCTGGCGGCCGGCAGATGGCCGGGATCACCGATACCGAATGCGCGTGGCGCATAGAGCGCGGCTGCCGCCACCAGAACCGCCGCAAGACCGACCAGCGAGTGGAAGGCCGCGACCAGCTGCGGCATCGCCGTCATGGCGATGCGCTTGGCCACCACGGCACCGATACCGCCACCGATGGCGATGCCGGCGATCACCAGCACCCAGCCGATGACATCGGACGGCGGCTGGAGCGCAAGGGTGGTGAGTACGGCAAGCGTCATGCCCACCATGCCGAACAGGTTGCCCTGCCGCGAGGTGGTGGGGTGCGAGAGACCGCGCAGCGCGAGGATGAAGAGCACCCCCGCGACGAGGTAGAAAAAGGCTGCGAGATTGGCGTTCATGTCCCGCGCCTCACTTCTTCTTCGAGTACATGGCGAGCATGCGGCTGGTCACCATGAACCCGCCGAAAATGTTCACCGATGCAAGGATAAGGGCCAGGAAGCCGAAAATACGGGCCCACCAGGCATGTTCCGTATCGACAATGGTGGGCACGCCCACGGCCAGCAGCGCGCCGACCACGATGACGGAGGAGATGGCGTTGGTGACGCTCATCAGCGGGGTATGCAGGGCAGGCGTCACCGACCACACCACATAGTAGCCGACGAATACCGCCAGCACGAAGATGGAGAGGCGGAAGACGAACGGGTCAATCGCGCCGCCGGTGGCGGCATGGGCCGCAGCGCCGAGGGCGGTAGCCGCCTGATCGGCATAGGCCTGCGCGGCATCGGCGGCCTGCCGGGCCACTTCGGCCGCAACGCGCGCCTGTTCAGCGGCCTGATGCACCGCGGGGTTGGCGGAAACTGGGGTCATTGGGCAGCTCCCTCGGTCTTCGGAGCAAAGTTGGGATGCACGACCGCGCCATCACGGGTGAGCAGCGTGGCTTTCACCAGCTCGTCATCCCACTTCACGGCGAGGGACTTGGCGGACTTGTCCACCATGGTCTCGAAGAAATTGAAGAGGTTCTTCGCATACAGCGGAGACGCGGAGGCGGCGATGCGGCCGGGCATGTTGAGATGGCCGACAATCTTCACGCCGTTCACATCCACCACTTCACCGGCCAGCGAACCTTCCACATTGCCGCCGCGCTCCACCGCCAGATCGACGATAACGGAGCCGGGACGCATGGAGGCCACCATTTCGGCTGTCAGCAGACGCGGAGCCTGCCGGCCGGGAATGAGGGCGGTGGTGATGACGATGTCCTGCTTCTTCAGGTGGTCGGCCACGAGGGCCGCCTGCTTGGCCTGATATTCGGCAGACATCGGCTTGGCGTAACCGGCAGCGGTTTCCGCCTGCTTGAACTCCTCGTCCTCCACCGCGACGAACTTCGCGCCCAGCGAGGCGACCTGTTCCTTGGCGGCAGGGCGCACGTCGGTTGCGGTCACGATCGCGCCGAGACGACGGGCGGTTGCGATGGCCTGAAGGCCGGCAACACCTGCACCCATGATGAAGATGCGCGCAGCCGGAACAGTGCCTGCGGCGGTCATCATCTGCGGCAGGGCGCGGCCGAATTCATAGCTGGCATCAAGAACGGCGCGATAGCCGGCAAGATTGGCCTGCGAGGACAGCACGTCCATCACCTGCGCACGGGTGATGCGGGGCATCAGCTCCATCGCGAAGCTGGAAACGCCTGCGCGTGCCATGGCTTCCAGTGCGGCATCATTGCCGTAGGGGTCCATGATCGCCAGTACAAGCGTGCCCCGCTTGTACGACGAAAGTTCAGCTTCCGTCGGGCGGCGTACTTTGAGTACGACATCCGCACCAGCCAGCGCTTCAGCCGCAGAGGCCGCGATGGTCGCGCCGGCGGCGGTGTAGTCGGTGTCGAGAATGCCGGATTTGATGCCCGCTCCGGTTTCGACCACCACTTCGGCGCCGAGACCGGCAAGGCGCTTCACCGTATCCGGAGTTGCGCCGACTCGCGGCTCGCCGAGATCAACCTCGGCGGGGACAGCGATTTTCATCTGTTATGTCTCCAGTGCTCCAAAGCCCCGCTGGACTCAGAGGAGGAAGATCGATTCGTGAGCGAGAATGGCGGCCGTGATGCTGGCAGAACGGGTTGAAACCCGGCCTTCCTTCACCTTGACCATGGCATGAAAGCGCTTGCATCCGAAGGCGCGCAACAGGTTCTACCCCCATGCGTGCAGTCGGGCCCGATCATGCCAAGAGCGCCCATTCCAACCCCCCATGCCAATATGCTCTCCCTTTGGGGCATAGCTGACCACCCGTTATCTGGCAACAGGTGAGGTGGCGTGGGGCTTCTCTACCCGCTCTGCACGCAGGGCGCCTGGCTCGATTCCCCCTATTTGTTCTTCATTCGTTCCCGATTCCGTGTTAAGCATGTGGCATGATGAGCCCCATTGCTTCCCATACCCATCCGGTTTCAGGCCAGCCTCCGGGCATGGTTCTGGTGGAACCGTGTGCGGATGAGGGCCCTGGCGCGAGGGTGGAGGCGGAACGCCGGCGTGGACGCGGGGCGGTTTCCAATGCCACCGGGCGTTTTGAGTCCGCAGCCCGCATTGCCTTTGATGATGGCTGGCAGAGCCTTGAGGACCTGCCCCCGTTTCGAACCGAGGTGACGGAAGAGCGCGCGCGCACCGTCATCACCCGCAATGATTCCCCGGATGTGGGGTTTGACCGCTCCATCAATCCGTATCGGGGCTGCGAGCATGGCTGCGTCTATTGCTTCGCGCGCCCTACCCACGCCTATCACGGGCTTTCGGCCGGGCTGGATTTCGAGACCCGCCTGTTTGTGAAGCCGGATGCGCCGGAGCTGCTGCGCAAGGAGCTTTCGCATCCGCGCTACAAGCCCAAGGTGATCGCCCTTGGCACCAATACCGACCCGTATCAGCCCATCGAGCGCCAGCATGAGGTGACCCGCCGGCTGCTGGAGGTTCTGGCGGAGTTTGGTCATCCGGTGGGTATCGTCACCAAATCCGGACTGGTGGCGCGCGATAGCGATATTCTTGGCCCCATGGCGGAAAAGGGGCTGGTGAAGGTGGCCATCTCGATGACCACGCTGGACCCGAAACTCTCGCGCCTGATGGAACCGCGTGCCGCCAGCCCGCTGCGGCGCCTCTCCACCATTCGCGCCCTGAGCGAGGCGGGCATACCTGTGACCGTGCTCACGGCCCCGCTCATTCCGGCGCTGAATGACATGGAGGTGGAGCGCATTCTGGATTCAGCAAAGGCTGCCGGGGCGAGTTCCGCAGGCTATGTCACCTTGCGCCTGCCGCTGGAGGTGGCGGACCTGTTTCGCGAGTGGCTGGTGACCCATTTCCCGGACAAGGCCCGCCATGTGCTGTCTCTGGTGCGCCAGATGCATGGCGGCAAGGATTATGATCCGACCTTCGGCAAGCGCATGCGGGGGGAGGGGCCTTATGCGTGGACGATCGGGCGGCGGTTCGAGATCGCGGCCCGCAGGCTGGGGCTGGATGGAAAGGGCATGAAGCTGACCACGGCGCACTTCCGCCGGGCCCCCGTGGTGGGGGAGCAACTCTCGCTGTTCGATTGAAACGCGCGGCTCATGCGCACGCGGTTTTACCGGGAGGAGGGTGCTTGTGGGTGAACCTGCATCTGTCGCTTCAGCTTTAGAGAGGCTTGTGATGCGCGTAGCATGATGCGGCCCTGTTGCCGGTTTCGCCCTAAATATCCGGCAGGGACAGCCCCTCCTCCTGCGCACCCAGTGCCGTGAAGTGTTCCAGCAGCCATGCGGCTCCCGGTCCGGGTGGTGTGTCGCGCCGCCAGATACCGAAGAAGCGATAGGCTCCAGCCGGTTGGTCCGGCATCTGAAGCCGGTGCAGGGTGCCGTTCACCAGATCGGGTTGTACCAGTGGCAGGGGCATGTTGCCCCAGCCGATTCCCTCGCGCAGCAAGGCGTGCTTTGCGCCGAGATCGGCCAGCCGCCATGTGCGCGGGCTAAGTACAGCAAAGTCCCGGCCATGCGTGAAGCGGGAACGGTCTGTGAGTACGAGCTGCACATGGTTGCGCGCAGCACCGGGCGGAATGGTTTCCATGCGGGAGAGTGGATGGTCCGGCGCAGCCACCGGAGCCATGATGACGGAGCCGGCCGCCGCCCGTTCCAGTTCCTCCACCCCAATGGCGAGAGGGCCGGAAATGCCGATGGAGGCCTTGCCATCCAGCACCATGGCCGTCACGGCGCCCAGCGCTTCCACATGCAGGCGCAGGGATACGGTGGGGCAGGCCTGTGCGAAGGCGCGCAGCACACGGCCCAGCCGGTCTGCCGGCAGCATCACGTCCACCGCAAGGTCGACCTCCGCCTCCATACCATCCAGCAGACCCTTCACCCGCGCGCGCAGCCCCTCGACCCCCAGCGTGACCGTGCGCGCCTCTGCCAGAACGGCGCGTCCGGCCGGGGTCAGGCGCGGTTTGCGCGTGCCCTCGCGCTCGAACAGGGGAAGGCCAAGCTGAATTTCCAGATTGTCGACGGCATAGCTGATGACCGAGACAGCGCGGTTCAATCTGCGTGCCGCACCGGCAAAGCTGCCCGCCTCCGCCACGGCGAGGAAAATGCGCAACTGGTCAAATGTGGGGGTGCCCGGCGCATCCATCTTTTCAGGTTTCCTGAATAATATGTCCTAAATTATCCAGCTTCCGCTTTATGTCTGCAAGGCCCATCTTCCGTTCAGAAGAAGCGCCCCGGTGGCGCGCACAGACAGGAGATCAGGTCATGATCGAGTTGCGCCCTTTCAGCAGCCTTGGCGGTGCAAACCATGGCTGGCTTGATGCCAAGCACCATTTCAGCTTTGCCAATTATTATGATCCGGCCCGGATGCACTGGGGCAATCTGCGGGTGTGGAATGACGACTGGATCGCACCTGGCACCGGTTTTCCGCCCCATCCGCACCGCGACATGGAAATCATCACCTATGTCCGCGAAGGCGCGATCAGTCATGAGGACAATCTCGGCAACAAGGGTCGCACTGTCGCGGGCGATGTTCAGGTGATGTCGGCGGGCACGGGCATTGTGCATTCCGAGTATAACAGGGAAGAGGTGGCGGCTCGCATCTTCCAGATCTGGATCATTCCCACCCGTGATGGTGAGGAACCCTCATGGGGCACCAAGCCTTTCCCGAAGGGTGAGCGGGGCGGCCAGTTCGTGGCTCTGGCTTCCGGCTATCGAGAGGACAAGGACGCTCTTCCCATCCGCACCGAGGCGCGGGTTCTGGGCGCGACCCTCAAGGCCGGTGAAAGTGCAGAGTATGAGCTGGGCGATGAACGCAATGCCTATCTCGTACCCGCGACCGGTGCGGTCGAGATTGCGGATGGCAAGGACACGGTGCGCGCCAATGCGCGGGATGGAGTCGCGATCTCCAAGGCTGCGCGGCTGAGGGTCACGGCGCTTGAGGACAGCGAACTGGTGCTGGTCGACGCCGCCTGAGTTCGCACTCCGGCCTTTCCCGGTGATGTGTATGTCTGCCCCGAAAGGATGCCCCGCGCTTCATATGAGGCGCGGGGCATTTTGCATTCTGCGGGCGTGCGGCCATCCGCTTGTGGTCTGACTACGTGCGTGTGGATACCGCCTCCTGATGGGGCGGTGACGCGCGCTTCGCGACTTCAATAGGCGTCGGGAATACTGGTTTTCAGGGCTTCCGCCTCTGCCGCGCAGTCGCGCTTCGGCGGGTCACCGGCTGCCCGGGCTGCGGCCAGTTCGGTGCGGGCGACGCTCATGTCCTGCATGAAGTCCGGCACGGCATGCAGTCGCGCGACGGTCGCATCGGCCATCACCCGGCCTTGCAGTACATCACTTTGCCAGTGGGCATTGCAGACCAGTCGGCTCTGCCCATAGGCCCGGGCGCGGGACATGAGTTCATTGACCCGGTCCGGTGCCAGTTCTGTCAGGATCAGCGACAGGGCCCAGCCGCGCGCGGAGTGGGCGGAAGGGTAGGAGCCGTTGTCGAGAAGGGAGGGCTCCTTCTCCGGCGTGCAGGTGGTCTCGCCCCGCGCGGCGAAGGGACGGGTGAACTGATAGTGGTTCTTGGCGGCATTGGTGGAGCGGGCGGTATCGCGCAAGGCGCGCAGCAGCATGGTGTAAAGGCGTGGGGTGGTCTGTGGGCTCACATTCACGCCAAGCGCACAGCTGAAAGCGGTTATGGCTCCACCCTCGCGCAGGTCAGCATCCTGAATGGCCAGATTCCAGCGGGGTGTGCCGCGCAGTTCAGCCGCCCGGGTATGCACCACTTCATTGAGGGTAAAGGCAGGCGTGCCCGGTTGTGGCGGGGGCGGCAGAATGGTGAGGCTGTCGGGCAGTTCGCTTTTCTTCAGATAGCCTGCGGGTTTGTCCGGGTTCTCATTGGCCGGGGTTTCCACCGAAGAGGGAGCCGCAACGGGCGTTTGCACCTGCTCCGCATGCAGGGCGGAGGGGAGAATGCAGAGGGCGGTTGCCAGCACGCAGATCTGTGCCTGAGAGCGCAGGCGGGTCGAAAATGCAGGATGGGGCATCGTCTTTTGAGTCACCTTCGGTGAGAAACCCGCCGGCCCGCCCTGTTGCGCGCAGGGCATCGGGCGCACTTCAGTCTAGGGCATTTTTGCGTGAAATAAATACGACCCCGCAATGAGTTGGATGTTTTTCAGGTGAGGGGTGCCATGCCCGGCCCGCATCCTGCGCCTGATCCGCTGGGTTGGAGAGGCCTGCGGGGTGCAAGCATCCTGCACAGGCGGGCATGGACGTTGTCGCGCTCTCCTTCTAGAACGTCTGGAAGGCAGAGCGGGATGTCATCGCTCGCGCCGGCTTGCGTCATGGCTTTGCAAAGGCTGATGGGCAAGGTGCGGTCAGGCAGGATACGTTCAGTTTGCGGCGGAGGCACGCTTTGGTGCAGCAGGAAGACGGTTCAGGGGTCGGGGCCAAGTCGCTGAGAGCGCTGGCATTCCTGATTCTCGGTGCGTTGATGACTTCCATCGTCGTGGCGCTGCAACGGGCTTCGGGTGCATATGTGGCCGAGATCGCCGCCACCCGCGCCAGCGAGGCCGGGCATGTGGTGACCGGCCTGATGATGGCGGAATATTTCACGAAAGGCTTTCCGCCTCTTCCGCCGCTCGCCTTCATTTCAGATTATGCGCTGCATTTTCCCGCTGTCGTGCTCGGGGTGTGGCCGCCGCTGTATTATGTGATGGAAGGGGCGTGGGTTTCTGTTCTCGGCCCCACCACGCCGGCCCTGTTGCTGCTGCCCGCCATGCTGGCCGCACTGCTGATGGTGAGTGCCGGCTGGGCTGCCGGCCGTGCGCTGGGCCCGCTGCCTGGTGCCGCGGTCAGCATCGCCCTGCTGGCAGTGCCGCTTTTGCGGGAGGCGACCATCGTGGTGGGGCTGGACCTGCCGCTGGCGGTGTTTGTGCTTCTGGCCGCACTGGCCTTTTCCCGCTTTCTTGCCAGTGATGGAGCGCGCGGTGCGGTGCCGTTCGCCCTGCTGGCCAGTGCCGCCATTCTCACCAAGGGCACCGGCGTTGCGCTGCTGCTTCTGCCGCCACTGGCACTGCTGCTCTGCGGTCGGCTGTCTCTGTTCCGGCGACGTGGGTTCTGGCTGGCCTATTTCATCATTCTCATTCTGGCAGGCCCGTGGACCATCGGCACTTTTCCGCTGGTTTCGGCGGCTTTTCCGAACAGTTTCGGTGCGTCTTTCATCGCAACAGCAGCGCAGGCCTATGGTGCTGATCTGGTGGCCGGGCTTGGTATCGCGCTGACAATGCTGGCGCTGGTCGGCATCATCTTCGCCGCCATGGAATGCTGGAAGCGCATGCCCAGAGCCGAGATCATGGGCGCGATGGCGGCGGCCTTTATCGCCTGTTTCATCGTGCTGTGTCTGGTGCCGTTGTCGCTGGAGGCAGGTGCGCTTCTGCCGCTGTTGGCTCCGGCGGTGATGCTCGCGGCTTTCGGGCTGATGCGCCTTGTGGGGCTTCTGGTTTCAGGCTGGCCCACCATTGCCGGCCTTGTGGTGGCGCTGGCGCTGCTGCTGGGGGCAATGCCGGGCATCATTGACCCGATGTCCAAGCCCGGCAACGCCATGGATGAGGCGAGTGAGGCGATGCTGGCCCGCCACAGCGGCCCCTTCTCGGTGCTGGTGGTGGGCGATGCGCAGGCTGAGGCCGCAATGGTGGCGGCGATGGCCCAGCAGGACCAGCAACTGCGCACTTTCGTGATGCCCGGCAGCACGGTGCTTGCCATCGCAGGGCGCGGGCCGGCCGCGGGTGCGGTGCTTTATCCTGATGCCTCAGACCTGATGGCGGGTCTTGACCGCCTCTCTCCCACCTTCATCGCTCTCGATGCCGGAGCGGCATCCCGGCAAGGCGCAGTGCAGGCAGTGGTGATGAAGACACTGGATGCGTTTCCCGAGCGGTTTGAGCGTATCGGCACTTATCCGCGTGGGGACGGGCAGGGCGAGGCATGGCTCTATGTTCTGAAGCCAGCGCCCGCACCTGCCGCCGAGGTTCCGCCACAAGTGCCTTCAGCTCCCGCTGCGGAGCAGGATGTTGGCCCCGGCGCACAGGACGCGCCCCCCGCCCCGGTGCCGCAGGCACCTTCGAACCAGCCCTGAGGCCCGCCCCTCTATGCGACAGCTTTCGCATTATGCCCCGCATGAATGGTTGAGAGGGGTGCCGCTGGCTCACCGGCTGCGGCGTGCACGCAATGTGATGGTGGACCGCATCTACCGCCGCCGCCGTGCACCCGGGCAGGCGGAACTGGTGCGGCAACTGACGGGCCATGACGGGGCGCTGGCCTTCACGGTCGCCTTCAACATGCCGGAGGCCATAGAGCTGCTGCTGGCCGCCATGGCGCGCTTTGTGCCGGATACGCCACTGGTGGTGTGTGACAATTCCAGCGATCCGGAAGCGCGCCGTCGCAATGCGGCCATCTGCGCCGCCCATGCGGGGGCACCGGCTGTTTTTTATTGCGATATGCCGCCGGTGCCCATCAAGGGCGGGCGCAATGGTTCGCGTTCACATGCCGTGGCGCTGAACTGGATTTTCCATAATCTCATCCGCCCGGCCGCGCCCCGCGTGTTTGCGCTGCTGGACCACGACCTGCTGCCCCTGCAACGCATGAATCTGGCCTCCCGCGTTGAGGACGTGTCCTGTTACGGCATGGTGCGCGAGGCGGAGGGGGCGTGGTATCTGTGGCCGGGCTACAGTGTCTTCAATTTCAGCGCGGTGGGGCATCTGCCGCTGGATTTCGGCACTGATACACCGCTAGGCCTTGATACCGGTGGGCAGAACTGGAGCGTGCTCTACAACAGGCTGGACCGGGCCGCCTGTACCGCGCCGATGAAGCCTATGTATGTGGTTGATCCGCGCGATGGGTCGCAGGATCACCATCTGCTGGTGGATGGGTGGTTGCATGCGGGTGGTGCCGGGCATGGCGGTGCCGGGGCTTTCGCGGCCGTGCGCCGGGCCTATGAGGCGGACCCGGAAGGCCTGCTGGCCGCGCTGGTGCCCATTCCGCCTCCGCGTGGAAAAGGCCGAAAGCGGGAAGATGAGCAAGACGGCAGACATGAAGGCGGAGAGGTGAAGCCCGCCGCCGGATAATCCGGGATTAAGGTGCAGCCCGGTGTAGTCTTTGTCCGGATCGGGAAAGTGCCGCGTCTTTCCCTGCTTCATGGAAATGGGAAAGACTCCGTGGTTCATTCTGGTCGGTTCAGGGGCTATGTGCGGGTAGGAGCCGAATACGCAGCCGCTCTGCATGCATGGCGACCACAGCACTTCGCGGGGCTGTTGTAGAAGTGACAGTATTTGTACGCGCGGCCTGGGGCGTATGCCGGCAGGCGGGCGGGAAGGAAAGCCGCAATGGCGGATGGAAAAAGCAGCATGAGTTTGGGTGGGCTTGCCGCTTCGGTGCCGGGGCTGCACTGGGTCAATCACAGCCGTTACATGGTGCTGGACCGGCTCTACTGGCGCGTGCGTGCGCCCGGGCAAGATGAACTGGTGGCGCGCCTGTCTGCGCAGCGGGATCGTCCGCTGGCCGTCACCATCGCCTATAATGTGCCTGAGGCGGTGGAACTGCTGGCCGATGCCATGGCCCGCTTCGCGCCCGATACGCCGCTGGTGGTGTGTGACAATTCAAGCGAGCCGGAGGCGCGCAAAGCACTTGCGCGGATCGCGGCGGATCGCGGTCTGCTCTATCTCTCGCTGCCGCAGGCCCCGTTTGTGCGCATCCGCACCGCGCGTTCCCATGCGGCGGCGGCGAACTGGGTGTTTCACAACATCATCCGCCCTGTGCGCCCGCGCGTGTTCGCCTATCTGGACCATGACCTGATCCCGCTTGCGCCGGTGGATTTCCCTTCTCTTGTGGCGCGCCAGCCGGCCTATGGGCTGTATCGCCCCGGTGAACGCACGGATGCCTGGTATCTGTGGCCGGGCTTTGCGGTGTTTGACGGCGCGCTGGCGGATGCGGCGCTGGATTTCGGCCCAGACCGGCTGCTGGGTACGGATACGGGCGGGCGCAACTGGTATGCGCTGTATCGGCGGATGAACCGCAAGGATCTGGCCTGGCCGAAAGTGCGCACCGTGCGTGTGCCGCAGCGCGGGGCCAGCTTCAGCGAACCCAAGATGCTGGTGGATGGCTGGCTGCATGTGGGCGGAGCCAGCTATCGTGGCGGCGAGGCCGCGCTGGCCGACATGCGCGCGGCCTATGATGCCGACCCGGAAGGGCTGCTGGCAGCACTTGTGGATGTACCGAAGGCGGGTGTTGAGGTGTGATGGCCGGTCCTGCGGATGGATCCGGTTGAAACCTTTTTGAAATAGAGATTTAGCTGTCGCGCGTTCAGTTGTGACCGTGGGCAGGCTTGCGTAAACTCTGTGACCATTGGTTCAGTCCGCGCGATGTTTGAAAATCCCGCAATGTTGGCCAAAGACCGGGGCCAAGAATATGCGCAGGCCTGCGGCCGAGCCTGACAGTTGCCCGGTCCTTCTCCTTCAAGTCTTCGGCTCTGATGTTCGGTCTTCTTGGCTGGCCTCCCGTTTGAGGTGGTCATCGTGCCGGGATGGATTCGCGCGAATGGAAAATCCCAATAAAAAACGCCGCCAAAGCTGGCGGCGTTAAATGCTGCATGCAACTGCCTGTCTGATCCGGAAATCGTGGGCACCTAAGCGCCCACTTGTTGTCAGATCAGCCCGGACATCTCACGCAGGAGAGATCACTTGGCAGCAGGCTTGACGCGCTTCTTGCCGTCGAGCGTGATGTCGGTGCGCTCGGCGATACGGGCGGACTTGCCGCGACGGTCACGCAGGTAATACAGCTTGGCGCGACGCACCTTACCGCGGCGGACCACCTTGATGGAATCGATCAGCGGCCCGTAAACCGGGAATACGCGCTCGACGCCTTCGCCGTAGGAAATCTTGCGAACGGTGAAGTTCTCGTTGATGCCGCCGCCGGAGCGGGCAATCACGACGCCTTCATAAGCCTGCACACGCGAACGGTCGCCTTCGCGAACCTTCACGTTCACGATGACGGTGTCACCGGGCTGGAACTCGGGAATCGCGCGCTGTTCGGCCAGCTTGGTGGCCTGTTCGGCCTCAAGGGTCTGAATGATGTTCATTGTCGCCAACCTTCATGAGCGCCGGATGATGCATGCTGTCCAAGCCTGCCCGACGTCCCATCGTGTCGTTGTAAGTTAAGGGGACGCGGCTCCATACCCGAAAAATGTGCCGGCGTCATGTGTTTTTCAAAAAAGCGTGTCGGCTTCCCGTCCGGCCGTGCGCAGGTCTTAAATGTCAAACTGCTCCGGCC
The DNA here is from genome assembly GCA_035911315.1 of Xanthobacter sp. Lineage (GTDB taxonomy): Bacteria > Pseudomonadota > Alphaproteobacteria > Rhizobiales > Xanthobacteraceae > Xanthobacter. The sequence continues at coordinate 290,011 of JAMHVS010000018.1, read as the reverse complement.
AGTCCCGGAATAGCGCAACCTGCCCCCCTGTGCGCAGGGCCGCGACATGGCCAAGGTCGATCTCGCCATGCAGCCAGCGGCTTTCAGCGCAGAAAAGCTCATCGCTCTGCGCAAAGACCCCATCGGGTGGCATGCCGTAATCGGAGGGCACATAGAGTGCGGCGCGACCGAAATTCTCATCCACCGCTGGAGACCATGGCGCAAGGCCCGCCGTGGGTGAGACCAGAACCGCGAACTGGTTCTCCAGTGCGCGTGCCTGCGCGCCAATGCGTACGCGGTGGGCTCCAGCCTGCGTATCCGTACAACTGGGGGCGAGAATAAGGTCCACGCCCTGCTCTGCCAACCTGCGCGCCAGCATCGGGAACTCGTTGTCATAGCAGATGAGGATGCCGAGCCGCCCGAGCGGGGTTTCAAACACCCGCAGACCTTGCGTGCCCGCGCCGATGAACCACTGCTCCCGCTCGAAGCGGGTCATGATGAGCTTGTCCTGATGGCCGAGCAGCCCCTGTGGCCCGAACAGGAAGGCGCGATTGCGATAGATGCCATCCGCATCCAGAACCGGGGCTGAGCCGGGGCAGAAGTGCACCTCATGTTCGCGCGCAATCGCCTCACACAAGGTGAGCCAGTGGGGAATGAGCGGCTGGATGCCGGCGATGGAGCGATGCAGGTCGCCGCGTTCATCGGGCGGCAGCAGGCCGGTGAGGGCCATGGCCGCATATTCCGGCAGCAGCAGCAATTGTGCGCCCGCATCTCCCGCCAGTGACCGCAGGTGAGCTGCATAGTCATCCCAGCTTTCGCACAGGGGAATGGCATACTGGCAGGCGGCGAAGCGCAGCATCAGCTTATATCCTTGAGCCAGAATGACATGGGCTTGGCGGTCTGCTCGCTCTCGCCCACATCGCGCCATGTGAATGTGGTGCGCAGTTCGGGGTGGTGGACATAGCCGCGATGGGCCCAGAAGGCATCGAGCGGCTCATGGTCGGCCGGGCGCAGGGGGTGGCTCTCAGGCCGTTCCACGGCACAGAAGCAGCAGATGTCGAATGCGCCGAGGCGGCGGGCATGTGCCTCGCGTTCCTCGAAGAAGCGCACGCCGATACCCTGTCCGCGATAGGGCGGCAGCAGCACGGATTCGCCGAAATAGAAGATGCGGTCCGGGTTCTGGCCGGCATTCAGGAAGGGTGCCTTGAAGGCGTCATTCTCCGCGCGCATGGGCAGGCCGGTGGAAACGCCCACCACATCTTCCCCGTCCAGCGCCAGCACGAATACGCTGTCTGGCGTGCGGGCATAGTCCGCCAGATAGGTGTGCTCATAGGCCGGGTCGCCTTCATAAAGATAGGGAAAGGCGCGGAAGACGCTGATGCGCAGGCGCGCGAGTTCTCCAATGAAGGGCGCAGCCTCCTCGCCCTGCCGCACCAGAATCTGGATATTCGTCATCTGCTTCCTTTCGGCTTCCCATATACTCCCCCCCTGTATTAAGAGGAAGTGCGGCATTGATCCATGGCCGCCTGAAAACGAGGGACAGGCCATGAGCGCCAAAGACGTGATCCGCGCCTATTATGACGCCTTCAACCGTCAGGATGTGGAAGGGTTCCTTGCCCTGCTGGCCGATGATGTGGCCCATGATGTGAACCAGGGCGATCGGCGCACGGGCAAGGCGGCCTTCCGGGAATTCCTCACCCACATGAACCATTGTTATCGCGAAAAGCTGACCGATATCGTCATTCTGGAGAATGAGGATGGCACACGCGGGGCAGCGGAGTTTGTGGTGAACGGCACCTATCTGGCCACTGATGAAGGCCTGCCCGAAGCGCAAGGCCAGACCTATGTGCTGCCCGCCGGTGCCTTCTTCGAAATTCGCGATGGCAAGGTCGTGCGCATCACCAACACATACAATCTCAATGACTGGATTGCGCAAGTGAGCGCCTGATTGAGGCGCTATTGCCGGCTTCCTGCGCATCGCAACTGCCGGAGGGTTCAGAATGAGAGCCTGGCACCCTATATAAAGGCTGGCGCGGCAGGCCGCTCTGTCATCGGTTCGTCCGGGAATGAGCGTTCCACCGCGCAGGGGCAACCACATCACCGGGAAGAGATATGCGCTATCTGCACACCATGATCCGCGTTCGCGACGTGGATGCCGCCCTTACCTTCTTTTGTACCCATCTCGGCCTGAAAGAAGTGCGCCGCGTGGAATCAGAGCAGGGGAAGTTCACCCTCATCTTTCTCGGCGCACCTGTGGATGTGACCAGCCCCGAGACGGACGCGCCGCTGATCGAGCTGACCTATAACTGGGGCTCCGAGGAAGATTACGGCTCTGCCCGTAATTTCGGCCATCTGGCGTTTGAGGTGGATGACATCTACGCCACCTGCGCGAAGCTTCAGGCCGCCGGCATCACCATCAACCGTCCGCCGCGTGATGGCCGCATGGCCTTTGTGCGTTCGCCGGACCTGATCTCGGTGGAACTGCTGCAGAAGGGCAAGGCGCTGGAGCCGGCCGAGCCATGGGCGTCCATGCCGAATACCGGCGAATGGTGAGCCAGAGGATATGACAACAGAAAAGGCCGGAGAGGGTGTCTCCGGCCTTTTTCAATGCCCGGCGCGCAGGCCGGCCGCGATCTTCTCCGCGATCATGATGACGGGAATATTGGTGTTGGCGGTAGGCAGGCGCGGCATCACCGAGGCATCCGAGACATAGAGATTCTCGGTGCCGAGCACCCGCCCATCCGGGGCCGTAACCGCCATCGGGTCCTTATCTGCCCCCATGCGGCAGGTGCCGCTGGCATGCCAGACGCCAAACACATTGGCCCGCACAAAGGCTTCGAGGCGGGCATCATCCTCCACGATCTCCGCCACACTGGTGCCGCCGGACATGAAATGGCGTAGCATCAATGCACGCAGGGGAGCAGGCACATCCAGCATCGCCCCCAGCAGCGCGGTGGTGGCGGCATTGGTGGAAGAAACGGCACTCAGCTTCTTGATGAAGGGCGAGAAGGCCGCGGGGAACAGGTCTCCCGGATTGGGATTGAGCGCATCGCTGATGAGCAGGCGGGCCAGAAGGCGCACGCCGGCCATCATGCGTTGCAGGTCCAGCGGGTCGGACAGCAGGTTCAGGTCCACCTTCGGGTAGATGAGCGGGTCCGGCGAGGTGAGGCGCAGATGACCGCTGGAGCGCGGGCGGTTGCACCACAGGAAATAGAGCCCCAGCCGTCGTCCCAGCGCATGCCAGCCCGCGCGGGCCGAGGCGGTGGCATACATGTCCGAGGCTTCTGCCAGGCCCGATGAAAAGCGCAGGGCCGCGAAACCGGCGCGGCGATAGCTCTCCTCCAGCCGCAAGCGGGCGGGCAGATACTGGCAGAAGGTGAGGGTGGGGTGGTCACGCAGATTGCGGCCCACCCCTTCGCGCGCCACCTGAACCGGGATGCCCAGTGCGGCAAGCTCCGCTGCCGGCCCGATGCCGGCGCGCAGCAGAAGGGCCGGGCTCTGCAAGGCTCCGGCCGTGACGATAATCCGCCCGGCCTGCACGATGCGGCGTGCGCCATCGCGCTCCAGTTCCACGCCGGTGGCGCGCGGGCCTTCCATCAGCAGGCGCAGAACGCGGGTCTGGGGCCAGATGGCAAGGTTTGTGCGCGCACGTGTGGCTGTATCGAGATAGGCGACAGCGGTAGAGACGCGCTGGTTATTCTCATTGTTGAAGGCGGGCGGGTAAATGCCGTCCTCGAACTCTGCGTTCTGGTCGGCTTTTCGCGGCAGGCCGCTGGCGGCGAAGGCACGGGTGGCGGCTTCCGCGAAAGGGGGCCAGTGCGAATGCCCGGGTGCGTTTTCTTTGCGCGAACCGGTATCCACTTCGCCCGAAAAGGGGCTGGGCGGCAGAATATGGCGGATGGGGATGGGGCCATCCTTGCCATGCAGCGGGCCGGAAAAATCGAGATCGCGTTCCAGCTTTTTGAAGAAGGGCAGCACTTCATCCCAGCCCCAGCCGGTCGCGCCCAGCTCCGCCCATTCATCATAATCACGCGGAAGGCCGCGATTGGCGGACTGCACATTCACGGATGAACCACCACCCATGAGCCGCCCCTGCTCATAGGCGCGGCTGCCGCGCGTTCCATCACCCCGCGTGCCGGTGAGGGCGGCAAGGCCGGGCCAGATGAAGCGGTCGCCATGGAACAGGCCCATGGGGTAGCTGTCGGCGATGGGGGCGGGCACGTCACCGGGTGGGGTATCGATGCCGGCTTCCACCAGCAGCACCCGGATGTGCGGGTCTGCGGAAAGACGGTTGGCCAGTACGCAACCCGCCGAACCGCCGCCGATAATGATGTAGTCAAAGGCCGGCTGTGTGCTGGCATCCACGGCAGATGAAGGGGCGGTGTGGGGCATGGGTCGGGCCTCCGTTCAGCGCGCCTTTGTGCTTCATTGAAGTTCACGGCGTGCGGACTTTCAGGGGCGCGCGATTGCGCGCGGAAACTGGAAAACAAAAGAGGCGGAGGCAGGCGGCTGTGTGAAGCCTGCCTCCGCCCGAGGTGCGCGGAGCCTGTTCAGCTCCGGGCGCGGATCTGGCCGGGTTGAGTCTCGGGAGGAACCTCGAACCGGATGGATCCATATCTGCGCAGGGGCAGCATCTGTGGTGGCCCGTGCGTGTGTTCTTCAGGTGGTGGCAGTTCAGACCACCCCGGCATCCTGATAGATGTGCTTGATCTCCATGAAGTCGATCAGCGCGTCATAGCCATGCAGGCGACCAAGACCACTGCGGCGATAGCCACCGGTCTCCGCTTCTGCGAACAGCTTGTTGTGGTCGTTGATCCACACCGTGCCATTGCGCAGGGCGCGGGCGACCCGCATGGCCCGCGCACCATCTTTGGTCCAGACGCTGGCGGAGAGGCCAAATTCGGTGTGGTTGGCGCGGCGCACGGCATCCTTCTCGTCGCTGAAGCGCTCCAGAACCAGTAGCGGGCCGAAGATTTCCTCCTGCACGAAGAAAGCCCCCGTATCTTCATGCGCGACCAGCGTGGGGGTGAGGAAGAAGCCTTGCTCCAGTGCACCGCCGGGGCGGGAGCCGGCCAGCACCACCTCATCGGCGGCATCCATGGCTTGCGCGATGCGCTGATCCACCAGATCGCGCGAGGCGGCATCAATCAGCGGGCCAATCTGCGCGCCGGAGGCATCGCCGGGGGCAACCACCAGAGCGGAGAGAGCAGCCTTGAGGGCGACCTTCATCTCCTCATAGCGGCTCTCATGCACCAGCACGCGGCGCGCGGCGGTGCATTGCTGGCCGGAGATGATGGTGGCCGCATGCGCCAGCTTCGGCGCAACCGAGGCGACATCGGCATCCTCGAACACCAGACAGCAGGACTTTCCGCCCAGTTCCAGCGAGAGCTTCTTCATGGTGGGCGCGGCGGCGGCCATGATGCGTGCGCCGGTGGCGTTGGAGCCGGTGAAGGAGATGACATCGACCTCGCGCGAGGTCACCAGTTCCTGCGCCACCTCGTGCCCGCTTTCGCTGACAAGGTTGAGCACGCCCTTCGGCAGCCCCTCCACCTCATGCAGGGTGCGCAGGATCTCGGCGGTGATGAGGGCGGTCTGCGGGGCGGGCTTGACGACGGTGGTGCAGCCGGCGGCCAGTGCCGGCGTCAGCGCACGGATGAGCAGCACCGCCGGTGCATTCCATGGAATGATGAGGCCGCAAACGCCGGCCGGCTCCTTGATGAGGGTGGAAAACGCGCCTGGTTCCACCTCGAACACATGGCCGGGAATATAGCGGGTGAGGCCGCCATAATAGCGGATCTCGGAAATCGCGCCGCCAATCTCGCCCCGGGACTGGGCGAGCGGCTTGCCATTCTCGGCGGTGAGCAGCCGGGCGAGGTCTTCGGCCTTGCGCTCCATCGCATCGGCCCAGCGCAGCATCACCATCTGGCGCAGGCGGGGGGCCTGTGCCCAGTCCGGCCGCTCGAAAGCACGGCGGGCAGCGTCAATCGCGGCCACCGCATCGGCAGTACCACTGGCGGCATAGGTGCCGAGCGCGGACCCATCGGCCGGATTGATGCTGACGCCGGTCTCGCCGCTGATGGCACCCTGCCATGCGCCGTCAATCAGGTTGAGGGCCGAGTTGAGGGCCTTGTGTGATGCGGTCATTTGGCGTTCCTCCTGCTCAGGCCTTGTCTTTGGGGCGGCCTGTTGCTCCGGGATGTTCTGCGCACCATCCGGTCATGGCTTGTGCCCCGGCTGATGCGATGCGTGTACTGGCCCCGGCGAAGTCTGGTTCGCCGGGGAAATTTCATGCGCCGTGCCCGGCCTTCAGCGCGGCAGTGCGCAGGCCGGTGAGGGTGGCGCTGGGGGTGATGGCTTCCGGGTCGATCTTCAGTTCCAGCAGGGCCGGCTTGTTCTGTGCGGCAGCAAAGGCGCGTGCGCGCTCCAGTGCCGGGGCGAAATCGGCGGTGGTTTCCACGCGCTCGCCAAAGGCCCCGAAGGCGCGGGCATAGGCGGAGAAGTCCGGGTTTGCGAGGTCGGTGGCGTAGACCCGGCCCGGATATTCCTTCTCCTGATGCATGCGGATGGAGCCATACATGGCATTGTCCACCACGATGATGATGACGCCTGCACCATACTGGCAGGCAGTGGCGAGTTCCTGCCCGCTCATCAAAAAGCAGCCATCACCGGCAAAACACACCACCTCGCGCGCCGGTTCACGCAGCTTGGCCGAGATGGCGGCGGGCAGGCCATAGCCCATGGCGCCGGAGGTCGGGGCAAGCTGGGTGCGGAAGCCGCCATAACGGTGGAACTTGTGTACCCAGATGGCATAGTTGCCCGCGCCATTGGTGATGATGGCGTCCTTTGGCAGAGCCTCACGCAGATGCAGCATCACCGCGCCGAGGTCGATCGGGCCGGGCATGGGGCCGGGGGTTTGATCTTCCAGATACTCAGAGCGGGCAGCCTTGACAGTGGCGCTCCATCGCTGGGGTGTCTTCCAGTTGGATGGGCCGTGCGGGCGCAGTTTTGCGGCAGCGGATGCAAATTCGCGCATACCCGCCGTGATGCCGAGATCCGACTGGTAGACCCGGCCAATCTCCAGCGCATCCGCATGCACATGGATGAAGCGCTGGCGAGGGCGGGGCACCTCGAACAATGTGTAGCCGCCGGTGGTGGTCTCACCCAGCCGTCCGCCTGCCGCGAGAATGAGGTCCGCGGCTCTTACCCGCGCGATCAGCTTCGGGCTGGGGCCAAGGCCCACATGGCCGATATAGTTCGGGTGGGTGTTGTCGAAGATGTCCTGCCGGCGAAAGCCGGCAGCCACGGGCAGGTCAAATGCTTCCACGAAATGCTGGAAGTCTTTTGCGGCGCGCGCATCCCAGCCGCCGCCGCCGACAATCACCAGCGGGTTCTCTGCCGCCTCAAGCATGTCTCGCAGGCGGGTCATGTCATGAGGGGCGGGGAAGGCCGATGTGCGGTGATAGGGCTGCGCATCCGGTGCGGTTGCGATTTCGGCCAGCATGTCTTCGGGCAAAGAGATGACAACCGGGCCGGGGCGGCCGGAGGTGGCCACATGAAAGGCCCGCGAGACCAGTTCGGCGATGCGTTCGGTGCGGTCGATCTCGACCACCCATTTCGCCATGCCACCAAACATCTGCGGGTAATCCACCTCCTGCCAAGCCTCGCGGCCGCGCATGCCGCGCGCCACCTGACCGATGAACAGGATGAGCGGTGTTGAATCCTGGGATGCCGTATGCACGCCAATGGCGGCATGGCTCGCGCCCGGCCCGCGTGTGACAAAACAGATGCCGGGCTTTCCGGTCATCTTGCCATAGGCTTCCGCCATGTTGGCGGCGGCGGCCTCGTGGCGGGTCACGATGGTGCGGATGGCGTCGCTTGCGCCGGCAAGTGCATCAATGGCGGCAAGGAAACTCTCGCCGGGCAGGCAGAAGACGGTGTCGGCGCCGTGGATCCGCAGGGCATCCACAAGGATCTGTCCGCCGGTGCGTGCATGAGAGGTTTCGGTCATTGTCCTGCCTGCCAGAATGGAAGTGTCTTCGCGCCCGCCCGGTTGAGCGGGCGCGAAAGCCGGATGTTTAGCGGAATTCGCCCTTCGTCTCCGGGATCACCAGAGAGCCGATGAGATAGAGCACGAACACGGCCACCGCGAAAATGGAGAGGGACATGGGAATGTCCGCCGTGGTGGCGCTGGCGAGCGAGACGAAGGTCGGCAGAATGCCGCCAATCGCAAAGCCCAGATTCCACGACAGCCCGGTGCCCGACGCCCGCATGGAGGTGGGGAACCGTTCGTTGAGGAAGATCAGCACCGGCGCATAACCGGCATTGCCGATGAAGGAAATGCCCAATGCATAGAGCACGATGGTGGTCAGGTTCGTTGCACCCGCCATGCCCAGATAGAAGACCGGCAGCAGGATGATGGCGACCACGCCCACCAGCATGAAGGTTTTCTTGCGCCCGATGAAGTCACTGAGCGAACCCACCATGATCGCGGCGAAGAAAGCAGCGATGGAGCAGGCCATCAGGATGAAGGATGCGGTCTGGTTCTGCAGCCCGTTCACCACCTTCAGCAGGGTCGGCATGTAGCCGGAGGTGAGGTAATAACCCGCGCCGCCGCCAGTGGTGATGAGCAGGTTGATGAGCAGGACATTGCGGTAGTTGCTGGCGAACAGCTCCTTCAGCGGGGTCTTCTGCTTCTTCTTCTCTGCCTTCTGCTTCTGCGCTTCCTTCCAGTAGGGGGATTCTTCCAGATTGCGGAAGATGTACCAGCCGAGGAAGGAGGAGATGAGACCGGAGAAGAACATCACGCGCCAGCCCCATTCGGCGAACAGTTCACCGGGGAAGAGCAGGGAGGTGATGAGGAACACGAAGGAGGCCAGCAGCGCACCAATCGCCGCACCGCCGCCACCGACAAGGCCGGACATGAAGCCGCGCCAGCTCGCCGGCACAGACTCCGTGCCAACCGTGTGGGTGGATGCCACAACGCCGCCAACGAAAATGCCCTGCACAAGACGCAGTGCGAGGAAGATGATGGGGGCGATGATGCCGACCTGATGAATGGTGGGCAGCAGGCCGAATGCGGCGGTGGAAACACCGACACCCACAATCGCCACCAGCATCGCGCCCTTGCGGCCATGCGCATCGGCATAATGGCCGAAAATGGCGGAGCCGATGGGGCGCATCAGCAGGGTCACGGCGAACGAGGCATACACCGCCGCCAGAGACCATGTGGGATGCGTGGAGGGAAAGAAGAGCTGCCCGATGACGGGCGCAACGTAAAGAAGAATGAAGAGATCGAACAGATCAAGAGCCCAGCCAAGAACTGAGGCGATGATTGCCGTGTTTCTCTGCTTGGTCCCCACCACGATTGTGGTGGGGGCGGCAGGCGTGTCTGTATTTGACATTGTTATGTTTCCTCCCCGGGGGGCAAGGGCGGTTGTTCAGACCAGTTGACTCAGGAGCCCTTGAATTCGGGCTTGCGCTTTGCGTGGAATGCCTCGACGCCTTCCTTGAAATCGTGGGACTGGCGCAGACGCGAATAGTTGAGACCTTCCAGCTCGATGGCGATGGAGAGCGGGCAGTCCTCGGAATCGTTCAGCATCTTCTTGGCGGTGCGCTGGGCCATGGGCGAGAAGGTGCGCAGTTCCGCCACCAGAGCATCCGTTGCCTTTTCCAGATCCGCATCGGCGACCTTCTCGGTGGCGATGCCCCAGTCCAGTGCCTGCTGGGCGGAGATGCGCTTGGAACGCATCACGATGTCCTTTGTGCGGGTGATGCCGACCATCGCCTGAAGACGTGCGGAACCGCCTGAGCCGGGGATCTGGCCCAGCTTCTGCTCGGGCAGGGCATACTGCGTGGTCTCGGTGACAATGCGGAAATCGCAGGCCAGCGACAGCTCGAAGCCGACGCCGAAGCAATAGCCGCGATTGGCGGCGATCACCGGCTTGGAGGCGCGGGCGGCAGCGGCAATGTTCCAGGCGAGCTTGGAGACATGCTCGGGGCTGGCTTCCATGAAGCCCTTGATGTTGCCGCCGGAAGAGAAATGCTCGCCAACAGCGCGCACCACGATGACACGCACGCGGTCATCTTCATCCAGCGTCTCGAAGACAAGACGCAGCTGGTCGCGCTCGCCCATTTCGACAATGTTGTAGGGCGGGCGGTCGAGAATGATGTCTGCGCGCTCATTGGCCTCGTCGATCTCGACGCGGAACCCGTCGAGGGTCTTGAGGCGGGGGTCTTCAAAGGTCAGGGGGGTGGGCATCTGTGGCTCCTTGGGTAAAATGGAAAAGCTTTGAGGGCGCTCAGGCAGCGCCTTGCGCGGGTGCGTGTTTGGAGGCGTGCTCGGGGGCGTAATCACCGGAGACGAGGAAGCGCCGCAGCAGCTTGCCGACCGGGGATTTCGGGATGTCCTGCACGAAGATGAAGCGGCGCGGGCGCTTGAAATTGGCGAGGCCGGAGTCGCGGCAGTGGCGGTCCAGCTCGGCTTCATCCACGCCATCCTTGCGCTTGATGAAGGCGGTGACGACCTTGCCCCATTTTTCATCGGGCAGGCCCACCACGGCCACTTCCAGCACGCCGGGATGCAGCGAGAGGCAGCTCTCGATCTCCACCGGGGAGACATTCTCGCCACCGGTGATGATCATGTCATCGACACGGCCGGTGACGAACAGGTCGCCATTCTGGTCGATGAAGCCGGTATCGCCAGTGAAGTACCAGCCATTGCGCAGCGACTTGGCATCGGCTTCGGGGCGCCGCCAGTAGCCCTCGAAAGCCTCGTCACCGGCCATGAGCGCGATGATCTCGCCTTCCTCGCCGATGGGGGAGGTGTCATCCGGCGTCTGTGCATTCAGCCGCACCACGCGCACCATCTGGTTGATGCCGGCGCGGCCTGCCGAACCGGGTTTGGCAATCGCGTTCTGGTCGATGGTGAAGGTGTAGATTTCCGAAGAGCCGTAATGGTTTACGAACAGCTCCGGCCGGAAGGCCTCGTCCAGTTTCTGCAGCAGGCCATCGGTCATGGATGCGCCGGCAAAGCCGAGCTTGCGCACGCTGGAAACATTGGTGCCGGCAAAGGCCGCGTCATGAACCAGATCGTGATAGAGGGTTGGCACCAGATAAAGATTGGTGACCTTCTCGCTCTCGATCAGCGCCAGCGCCTTGCGGGTGTCATAGCGCGGCAGGCAGACAAATGTGCCGCCGATGATGGACATGGCGAGCAGCGAGCGCACACCCATGGTGTGGTAGAGCGGCATGACACCGAGCGTCACCTCGCCCCGGCCGTACATGTTCTGCGCCACATGGGCGATGCCGGCGGCACGTTCCGCCCGGTGGCGACGCGGCACGCCCTTGGGCTTGGAGGTGGTGCCGGAGGTATAGAGCATGATGGACCATGCATCCGCACCCACGCGGGCGGGGGCATCGGGTGCATCGCCTGCCACCAGATCCGCGAAGCGCGTGACGCCTTCGGCTACAACACTGTCGCAGGAAATGCGCAGCAGGCCACCGGCCAGCATGCTCTCGCGCACCGCATCGGCCGCAATGTCTTCATAGACCAGAGCGCGGGCTTCGGAGTTCTCAATGCAGTAATCGAGCTCATCCGCCTTCGAGCGCCAGTTGATGGGGGTGATGACGAGCCCTGCAAACTGGCAAGCCCAGTGCAGGGTGGCGGCTTCCCAGCGGTTCTGGAGAATGCTGACCAGATGGTCGCCGGGCCGCAGCCCCGCGCGGTCGAAGGCAGCGACAAGCGCCGAGATGCGGCCATACCACTGGCGGTAGGTCAGCCTCAGGTCGCCATCCACCAGCGCAATGGCATGGGGGTCCCGTGCCACGCTGGCGAGAAAGCTGGTGCCGAGGTCAAGCATGAGCGGTTTCCTCTTGTATTGCTTTGAGTTCTGCTGCCGCTTCGAGTGCCGCCTGCACGATGGGCGTGTAGCCTGTGCAGCGGCACACATGGCCGGAGATGAGGTCGCGCACGGCGTCCTCATCGGGGTCCGGTGTTGTCTTCAGGAAGGCGTCGAGGGACATGAGAATGCCTGCGGTGCAGAAGCCGCATTGCAGGGCATGGTGACGCCGAAAGGCCGCCTGCAGCACCGAGAGCCGGTCTGGCGCGGGGGCAAGCCCTTCCACGGTGCGGATGGACGCGCCTTCCACCTGCAATGCGAGGGTGAGGCAGGAGCGGGTGAGCATGCCATCCACCTCCACCGTGCAGGCCCCGCATACGCCATGCTCGCAGCCGACATGGGTGCCGGTGGCGCCGATGACATGGCGCAGGAAATCGGAAAGCTGCATGCGCGGTTCGGCTTCGCCTTCCACCACGCGGCCATTCAGGGTGAAGCGCACGGTGTGGCGTGCATCAGCGCTCAGGCGCGGCATCGCAGGGCCTCCTCGATGGTGGAGCGGCCGATGCGGCGCACCAGTTCGCGGCGGTAGCGGGCGCTGGCATGCACGTCGTCGCGCGCATCCAGTTCCCAGGCGAGGGTGTTGAGCGCATCGTCCAGCGCGGAGCCTTCGAGCAGCGGGAAGTCGCGTGCGGTCGGCACATCCGCCACCCCGCCCACAGCGAAGCGGATGGATTTTTCCGTAGCCACCGCCGCACAGGCGACAATGGCGAAATCCCCATGCCGGCGGGCAATCTCGCTAAAGGCCGTGCCCTCGCCCTTCGCGGCGGGAAAGGAGATGGCCTCGATCATCTCGTCATCGGCCTTGGCGGTGGCCATCATGCCGGTGAAAAACTCTTCCGCCGGCACCTTGCGGGTCTTGCGGGCGGTGCGCAGATGCACTTGCCCCTTCAGCGCGATGAGGCAGAGCGGCAGTTCCGCGCTCGGGTCCGCATGGGCGATGGAGCCGCATACGGTGCCGCGCGCACGGGTCTGCACATGGCCGGTGAAGGGCAGGCCCTTGGACACCAGCGGCAGCACGCGCGGCAATTCCGGGTGCGCCAGCAGCTGCGCCTGCCGGATGCCGGCGGAGACGGTGACATCCTTGCCAATATCGATCCGCGCCAGACCCTTCAGGCGCATGATATCCACCAGCACTTTCGGGCGGGCGAGGCGCATGTTCAGCATCGCCATGAAGGACATGCCACCGGCGATGATGCGGGCATCCGTGCCCTCGTTCGCCAGAACGCCAAGGGCTTCATCCAGGGTATCGGCGCGCACGAAATCGAATTTGGCGGGCTTCATGCTGCGTCCCCCCCAGACGATTTGCGTGAGAAGAAGGCCATGATCCGGGCGAAGAGGCCGACACTGGGCCCGCTGCCGCCACCTGCCTTGCGGGCCAGCGCCGCGAAGAACTGGCCGATGATGACCTTGGACGCGCCATCGAGCAGACGGCCGCCAATGCTGGCCACCTTGCCGCCCACAAACGCCTCATAGGTGTATTGAAGGTCAGTGCCGCCCTTCTCGTTCGGCACCAGCAGGATGCGTCCCGCGCCGCCACCAAAGCCGAGATTGCCTTCCACCTTGCCACCCAGCGTGACGGCCTTCGGCGGATCAAGATCAGACAGCGTGACTTCGGCGCGATAACGTCCCTTCACCGGACCGATGCCGAGCGTGACATCCGCGCGGAAATGGGTGTCGGAAACCTTCTCCACACCGTGCGCACCGGGAATGATGGATTCCAGCGTCTTGGGGTCGAGCAGCATGTCCCAGATGGCTTGCGGGGAGGCATTCACCTGCGCCTTGCCCTCGCCGCGCATGAGCTTCTCGCCCTTCGCGCCGGCACTCTTGGGGGCCGTTGCAGCCTTGGCGGCAGCGATGTTCGCGGGGGCTGGCGCTTCCTCTTCATGGAAGAAGGCGGTGATGGTGGAGGGCACCAGCGGTAGGGTGATGTCTGACACATCCAGCGCATCCGCCACCGCATTGGCGAGGCAGGCGGGGGTGGACATGCAGTTGCCCTCGCCCACGCCCTTTGCGCCCAGTGGCGTGAAGGGCGATGGCGTTTCGGTATGGACGATAATCGGGTCCGGCACCTCGGTGGCGGTGGGCACCAGATAATCGGCGAATGTGCCGGTCAGGAAGCTGCCATCGGGTCCATAGGCATATTCTTCCAGCAAGGCCGCACCCAGCGCATGGGTGAAGCCGCCGCGGATCTGCCCGTCGACCATGCCGGGATGCAGGATGGTGCCGCAATCATGCGCCGTGACATAGCGGTCGATATGGATCTCGCCGGTGGTGCGATCGATCTCGATCCCGCAGTAATCGAAGATGAAGCCGTGGCAGAGTGAAGAATTGATATGGTCTTCATCATCCGCCGCTGTCAGTTCCGGTGGGGTCCAGAAGGCGGTTTCGCGGATAGTGGGGCCTGTATCTTCCGGCAACTGGCCCGGTGACCAGTGCGAGAGAGCTGCCGCGCGCGAGAAAGAGACAGCATTAGCCGGATTTCCGCGCGCATGCAGTTTGCCGCCGGAGAACTCCACCTCATCTGCCGGCACGTTGAGCTGGGCGGCGGCAATACGGGCAAGGCGCTTGGCCATGCGGTCTGCCGCAATGCGCGCGGCGCCAGCCACCGCCGCCGCAAACCGGCTGGCATAGTTGCCGGAGGCGATGGACCATGCATCCTTCGCCGTATCCATTTCCGTATTCACGCGAATTTCGGCCGGTGTCAGCCCGAAGACATCCGCCACCACCTGCGAGAGCACGGTGCGGTGCCCCTGTCCCTGTGGCACGGACGAGACATGCACGCTCACCGAACCCACCGGATCTATGGCGATGGTGGCGGTGGCCTGTGCGCCATTCTTCGGCCCGGCCTTGCGCCGTTCCGCTGGTGTGAGAACAGTGGCGATATAGCCCATGTTGGAGACCGAGGGCTCCACCACGGCGGCAAAGCCAATGCCATAGAGCCGGCCTTCCGCACGCGCGGCGTCCCGGCGCGCGAGAAGCTCGGCAAGGCCGCCTTTCGCCACGCCCTTATCCAGCGTCGCGGCATAGTCGCCAGAGTCCAGAAGCGCGCCGGGCGCTGTACGATAGGGGAAGGCATCCGCCGGGATGAGGTTACGACGGATTACCTCCAGCGGATCGAGGTGGAGTTCCACCGCAATCCGCTGCATCAGCCGTTCGAGGGCAAAATAGACCTGCGGACCGCCAAAGCCCCGGTTCAAACCTGTGGGGCACTTGTTGGTGACAACAACGCGGTTGCGCACCTTGAGATGGGGAATGTCATAGGCACCGGTAAGGTTGCCATGCATACGATAGAGCGTGGCAGGCTCCGGTGCGCGCAGATGTGCGCCGCAATCCTCGACCTGGTCGTAATCCAGCGCGGTGATACGGCCATCAGCTGTCACGGCAGCGCGGATGGTGGTGGCGCGGTTGGTGGCCGAGACCGAGGCCATGAGATGCTCAAGCCGGTCTTCCACCCACTTTACCGGGCGACCAGCCACGCGCGCGGCAACCGCACCCAGCACAATATAGGGAAAGATGCCCTGCTTGATGCCGAACGAGCCGCCGCTGTCTGGCGGCGTGCGCAGACGTAGGCGGTTTCCGGGCACTTTCAGCGCGCGCGAAATCACCGCGTGAATGGAGAAGGGGCCCTGAAAATTGGCAAGAACATCATAGGCATCCTCGCCGGGGTCATATTCGGCGATGAGCCCGTAGGTTTCCATCGGCGTGCAGCTGTTACGCGGGTAGCGCACGGAGATGGAGATGCAGTGTTCTGCCTCGGCAAACACCTTGTCCGGCGTGCCATAGGTGAAGTGTCGTTCTGATGCGAGATTGCGCGGAAAGCCGTCATGCAGCAGGGGGGCGTCATCTTCCAGCGCGGCGACAGGATCGACAATGGCGGCACGCGTGTCATATCGTACTTCGACGAGATCGAGTGCATCCTCAGCCACATAGCGGTCTTTTGCCACCACTAGCGCGACCGGTTCGCCCACATAGCGCACCCGGTCCACGGCCACCGGCCAGCACTCGACAGGGGCCTTCACACCCACCACGAGGCTGGTGGTCAGCTTCTTGACATCCTCACCGGTGAGGACAGCCGCAACACCCGGCAGGGCCATGGCCGCGGATGTATCGACAGAGAGAATATCGGCATGGGCATGGGGCGAGCGCAGGATCGCCATATGCAGGGTGCCCGGCTTGACACCCAGATCATCGAGATAGCGTCCGCGACCAGTGAGAAGGGCAGAGTCTTCCACCCGCTCGATGTCACGGCCGATCCATCCCTGCTGACGGGGGAGGTCAAGCATCTCTGGCGCTTCCCTGGGTTGCGCGCGTGTCCTTTTTGGCCGCGCTTCATTACCCGGGAGGGTGCCTGTGGAGGGAGGGACGAGCCATGCCGCCCAGTCTCATCACTTACCGTACAGTCTCATTTCCTATGCTGCACAGCATGAAAAAGGACAGTTTTCGGCGCTGGATGGGGCTAGGTACATCAATATATTTATATATTCGATATCTGAATTTCAGCAGAAATGATGGAGCGTGACATGAAAATAGGAGGGGAAAGCTATATTTGTAAATATATAGCTTGAGAAAAACAGAGACGCACTGTTAGGCCGTGTCTTGAATTCCTGAATCTGGGAAGGGGAAATGGCTGCCGATAAAGCCATGCGGTGACGCAGCTGAAGGCTTTCTGGTGGCAGGCGATAGGGCGTAAACGGTTCTGCTACGAGCGGGAGAGGCCGTGCAAAACCTGCTATCGGGACATAAGCCGCGCGTGGCTATGTCCGCGCGGTGGACCATGTGCGATCCGGCCTGCATGTTCTCAGGTCAGGATGAGAGATCGAAGGCGCATGCGCTTTCAAAAAGTCTCACATCGCCATGCGTGAGATGGTGCGGAAAGCGCTGGGTGTCACGCCCGTATGTTCGCGGAAGAAACGTGAAAAATGCGAGGGAGCAGAAAAGCCGAGACGCTCCGAAATATCGGTGAGATTGTCATTAGCCTGCACAACGGCTGAAACCGCAGCCTCAACTCGCATCACATTCATGTAGATGCGGGGTGAAACATTGGTGGAGGCCTCGAACAACCGGAAGAAATGTGCGCGCGAAAGCCCTGCCTCGCGCGCAAGTGTGGTCATGTCGAGGTCCTGGTTCAGGTTTTCGCGCATGCTCGTGATGACGCGGCGGATGCGCCAGTCCATGCGCCGGTGGCTGTCCAGCGTGCTGATGGATGGCAGGCTGCGCCATGGGGTGAAACGCTCGACCACGGCGATCATCAGGTCCGCGAGCAGTTCCTCATGGTCCTTTCCGGCGTCCGGCCGGGCCATCATCTCGGCAGCAAGGTTGTGTGCAAGGCGATGAATGCGCGGGGAAATCTCCCCGCACGGCTGTTCGAAAAAACCCGGTACGCCGGAAGCGCCCCAGGCCGGACGGAACATGCGCAGCCATTCCGGCTCGATATAAAGCGCGAGAATGATGGTTTTTGGCGCGAGCGGATTGTGCACATAGGCGTGCGGCTCCCACCCATTCACCAAAACTGCCGTGCGGTCGCAGAGCGGCACCACCGTATCGCCAACGGCGAAGGTGGTGTCCGCGCCTTCCACTTTCAGCAGCACATGGCAATGGGGATGCGCGTGGCGGACCAGTGAATGGTCCATATTGAGCAATGCCACGCGTCCAAAGGTGCCACAGGCGATACGCAGTGCGTCCGACATTCGGTCCGTTTGCCTTTTGCTTGGATCAGGACTTCCCTTTCCAGGGAATCAGCCAGCGTTCCACTTCATCAAGAATAGTCGAGAAGATGAAGCCAAGCAGGGCGATGACAAGTAGTCCGACATACATGGTGTCAACTGTCAATACCTGCCATGCATTCCAGATCATGTAGCCAATGCCGTTCGGTGCGGCGACCATCTCGGAGATGGCGATCAGGATCAGGCCCATGCCCATTGCGAGCTTGATGCCGGCCATGATGGACGGCAGCGCGCCTGGTAGAGCAATGGTGCGGAAAACCTGCCAGCGGCTTGCCCGGAAGTTGTGGCCGACATCAAGATAGATCTTGTCGATATTTGCCACACCCATGACTGTATTGATGAGAATGGGGTAAAAAGCGCCCAGAGCCACCATCACAACCTTGGAAAGCTCTCCCAGGCCGAAGATCAGCAGTACCAGCGGCAGGATGGCGCTTTTCGGTACCGGATAGGTGGCGGAGATCAGCGGATCAATCGCCGCGCGCAGCGGGCGGGAAATGCCCATGGCGAGGCCGAGGAACAGCGCCGGCACACCACCCAGAAGCATGCCCAGAAACAGGCGGCGCAGGCTGGCGAGGAGATTGTCCGCCAGTTCGCCATTGGCAACCAGCACGCCAAACTGGTGGATGATGCTGGAGGGCGGAGGGAAAAAGCGCGCATCAATCATGCCGAGGCGCGCCGCCCCTTCCCACAGACCCAGCAGGATGAGCGGGGTGAGAAAGCCGATAAAGCGTTCTGCAACCTTCAGGGAAGATTTGGCAGCCATCACTTGCCTCCCTCGGCGCTCATGCGGGCGCGCTGCACTTCATCACGCAGCTGTTCCCAGATATGGAAAACGAGATCGCCATAAGCCGGGTTATGGCGCAGTTCGAGCACGTTGCGCGGGCGTTCGAATGGCACATCAATAATGGCCTTCTCGCGCCCCGGATTGGCGGTCATGATCATGATGCGGTCGCCCAGTGTCACGGCCTCGTCTACCGAGTGGGTGATGAACACCACGGTCTTCTTGGTTGCTTCCCAGATGCGCAACAATTCTTCGTGAAGAACCATCTTGTTCTGTTCATCCAGAGCAGAGAAGGGCTCATCCATCAGCAGGACTTCAGGATCATTGGCGAAGGCGCGCACGATGGAAACGCGCTGGCGCATGCCGCCTGAAAGCTGGTTGGGATAGCGATCACGGAACCGCCACAGGCCAATGCGCTCCAGCCAGTGCTGGACCTGCTCGGAGACTTCTTTTTCCGGCACACCGCGCATCCGCAGGCCATAGGAGGCGTTGTCATACACCGTCATCCAAGGAAACAGGCTATCACCCTGGAAAACCATGGAGTTTTCCGGATGATTGGGGTTCAGCCGGTTGATCTTCATCTCGCCTTCGCTGACGCTTTCCAGCCCGGCCAGCATGCGCAGGAGCGTGGTCTTGCCGCAGCCGGAAGGACCGACGATCACGAAGAACTGTCCCTGAGGGATTTCAAGATCGATCCCGTCCACGGCAACAAAGCCGGACGAACCGAAATATTTGCGAACACCCTTCAGCGAGATCTGCACCGGCGCTTTTGCCGGCAGTGTCTTCTGCTGTGGGCTTATCATGTTGACCACGGCCATTTCCTCGAGTCCTCCGGTCGAACGGGGCTGTCGTCCTTCGCGGATCTACGTCCGTTCCTGTCCCTAGTCCGGGCGACGACGGAATGCCGCCGCCCGGTTGGCGTCATTCAGTTCGCGGTGGGCGTATAGGGGCCCAGCACCTTCACGGCATGCACGGCGAAAGAGGGGTCAACCACATCCTCGACCTTGCCGGAGCGTTCCAGATAGCCATTGTCGCTGAAGAACTTCAGGTCCTGCGCCAGGCTTTCCGTATTGACCTTGCCATCCGGGTTGATACCGGGCGGAATGATGGTCTTGAACAGTTCCGGATCCTTGAGGCCGGTGGTGCGCATGATGGTCTGAACGACCTCATCCGAACCCTTGCCACCAAACTTGCCGCCGGCGGTCGCGTCATTGAACAGGCGTGCAGCCTTCAGATAAGCGAGCATGAAACGCTCGCCGACATCGCGGCGCTTCTTGATGAAGTCACCATTATAGAGAAGCACGGCCACCTGCTGGTCGGGGAAGCCATCCACCACGAAACGTTCGGCCACACCCTTCTGCACAGCCTGCGCGGCGGAGGGCTCGGTGGTGATGGCGGCATCAATTGCGCCCGTGGTGAAGGCCGCGATCTGCTGCGGATAGCCGATATAGTTGTGGCTCACATCATCATATTTGAGGCCCTGGGCCGCCAGAATATGCGCAAGCTTCGAGTTGGTGGCCGCACCCGGTCCGACAGAGCCCACCTTGAGGCCCTTGAGGTCTGCGACAGTCTTCACCTTGCCGCTGTCGATCAGTTCCTTGCGGACCATCAGGGGCATATAGTCGAAATGGACAGGAGTTGAGCCCTTGTCCGCCACGACCTTGATGTCGATACCGCGTGCTGCGGCATTATAGAGACCGGCAGAAGATGCGCCTGCGCCAATATCAATCTGGCCCGCGCCAAGCGGGGCGATCATCTTCGGGCCGGAGTCGAATGCAATCAGCTCGACATCCAGACCCTGTTCCTTGAACAGGCCCTTTTCCTTCGCCAGATGGAAGACGACATCCGAGATCACATTGTTGACGCCGACCTTGACCCGGTCGAGCGCATGGGCCGCACCACCAGCGGTGAGGCTTATGGCAAGTGTTGCCGCGGCAAGAAGCGCGCGGGGGCGGTGAAACGTCATCTTTTCCTCCCTGTAGACTGTCCGTTCAGCGTGTCGCCTTCGGCTTCTGTTACAGTTGTTTGAGACGTGGTTCGTATGAGGCGCGGTGTCAGTCGACCCCGCGCGTGATGAGGCTGGCGAAGGCAGCCTTGGGGTCCTGCACCAGTGCGTGCGCGAGGTTCACATCCTCCTCGCCCTTCACATGGATGCGCAGATACTCATCCGGCCGGCGCTTGAGCGGCACGGTGGCGTCAAAACCGAGCTTGGCGCTGATGCCCTCATGGGTGGAGGGGTCAAGCTTTGAGCCAAGCGCACCGGAAACCAGCACCAGATCCTTGTCGGCCTGGAAGCGGGTGGCGATGGCCCATTCGATTTCATCGGCGCTGGAAATATCGACATCCTTGTCCACCACCACGACCTGTTTGATGTCGTAATGGCCACCGAATGCACTCATGATGATGTTCTTGGGTTCGCCGTCATTCACCTTGTCGATCTTCACGGCGAGGTGGTAGCGGCAGGTGCCGCCGCGGGTGAGGCGCACATCCAGCACATTGGGGAAGCTGCGGCGCAGATGTTCCAGCAATGTCGCCTCGCGCGGCACACCGCCCATCACCAGATGCTCGAAGCTGCCGCCGACAATTGTATGGAAGATGGCATCACGGCGATGCGTGATGGCGTCCACCTCGATCACCTCGCGCTCGGCGCGGATGCCGTAATATTGCGGGAACTCGCCGAACGGGCCTTCCAGCTCGCGCACCTTGGGCAGAATGCGCCCCTCAATGACGATTTCCGCATGGGCCGGCACACGTACATTGTTGGTCTTGCACTTCACCACATCCAGTGAGCGGCCAAGCAATGCGCCGGCGATTTCCATCTCGTCCTCATCCAGCGCCGCAATCGCCTGAGAGGCCAGCAGACAGGCAGGATGGGAGCCAATCACCAGCGCGATTTCCAGCGCCTGCCCGGCCTCTTCCGCCATGCGGTAATAGGCCATGGTGTGCCGGGGCAGAAGCAGCACGCCGATGCGGTTGGGGCCGCTGATCTGGCAGCGGTGGATGGAGACATTCTGAATACCCGTCACAGGATTGCGGGCAATCATCAGGCCGGCGGAAATATAGGGACCGCTGTCGAGTTCATTATGCTTGGGAATAGGGAGTTGCTTCAGCAGATCCACGTCCATGTGCACAATGTCCTGCGCGGGGGCGCTGGTGACTTCAGTGCAGGGCAGGGGATTGCGGGCCGCATCCAGAAAGTGCTCAAGCAGATCCTCTTCTGCAACGCCGAGTGAGTCCGAGACCCATTTGCGCTGGGTGAACAGGTTCACCACCACCGGAATGTCATGGCCGGAAGGGCGCGGAAACAGCACAGCCTTGTCGCGGTCCGTGCGCTTGGCAACAGCCGCCAGTTCATCGATCAGCGAGATGTTCTCGCGCGCCACGGCAAGGTCGCCACGGGTGCACAGCTCAACCAGCCATGTGCGCAGGTCGGGCTCCTTGGTGTGTGGCTCAGGCTTGGCGAGAGGGGTGGTTGGCATCTGGAATGTCTCCGTCGACGTTGCCGTCGGCGCGGCAAAGAAAAATCCGGGGCGCGTTCAGGTTTCGCGCCGTGATGCGGGAAGTCCGGTGGCCGGTTCAGCCCGTGACCGGGCGCAGGCGCGGTGAGCGGCGCTTCAGGTCAGGGTCTTCACCCCAGCGCCGCACCACGCCAAGATCGATGTCGAACAGGTCGAGCACGCGGCCCACCGTGTGGTCGACCATGTCGTCGAGGCTGTCAGGCTTGGCGTAGAAGGCCGGAACCGGCGGAGCGATGATCGCGCCGATTTCGGAAAGTGTGGTCATGGTGCGCAGATGGCCGGTGTGCAGCGGGGTTTCGCGCACCATCAGCACCAGCTTGCGGCGTTCTTTCAGCACCACGTCAGCAGCGCGTGTCAGCAGGGTGGTGGTGACGCCGGAGGCGATCTCGGACATGGAGCGCATGGAGCAGGGTGCAACCACCATGCCCATTGTGCGGAATGAGCCGCTGGAGATGGCGGAGGCCATGTCGTCGATGGAGTGGCACACGCTGGCCAGCGCCTTTACCTCGGCGATCTTCATGTCGCTTTCATAGGCGAAGGTAATCTCCGCCGTCTTCGACATGACAAGATGCGTTTCCACCCCGGCATTGCGCAGAAGCTGCAGCATGCGCACGCCATAGGTGACACCGGAGGCGCCGGAAATGCCGACAATGAGGCGTTGCTGATCCAACATGACGACACCTGCATCGCATGCCCTCCCGCCTTGAAACGCGAGGGACTGGGGAGACGGCGCATGCGGTTACAACAGGCAAAGGCGTTATCAGCCCTTGTCCTCCTGGCATCCTCCCGCGCTGCCGGGTTGTCCCGATCTTGCGCACCGGCCGCGCCGAACAAGCCGGTATATCAATTGATAGACATACCCAATCATCAGTGCAAATAATGAATGATTATAGAAAAAATCACTCATAGTGATCGGAGGCGCGACATGGATTTCCGGCAGATGCAGTATTTCCTCTGCCTGGCCGAGACGGGACACATGACCCGCGCGGCAAGGCAGTTGAACATCGTGCAGCCCGCGCTCTCGATGCAGATCGCGAAACTTGAGGCCGAGTTCGGGCAGAAGCTGTTTGATCGCAACGCCCATGGCGTCACCACCACATTTGCGGGTGATACGCTGATGCGGCTGCTTGTTCCCATTGCGCGGGATGTGGAGCATGCCATGCAGGAAATGGCGCGGCTGGACGGGCGCATTTCCGGCCGCGTGGTGGTGGGGCTCATCACCTCGGTGGCGCAGAGCACGCTGGCCAGTTCTTCCGCCACGGTTGCGGCGCGCTATCCGGATGTCGAGCTTTCGGCTTGTGAGGGCTATACGGAAACCATGATCGACTGGACCATTTCCGGCCAGCTGGATCTCGCCATCATCAATGTGCCGCGCCGCAAGCCGGCGCTCAATTCCCAGCATATTCTGGATGAGGAAATGGTGTTCGCCTGCCGGCATGAGGCCGCGTTGCAGGTGCCGGCCAATCTCAGCTTTGCTGATCTGGCGCGGTTTGATCTGGTCATGCCCTCCAAGCGCCATGGTCTGCGCATGATTTTGGAAGAGCAGGCGGCGGAAGCAGGCATAGAGCTGAAGCCGCGTCTGGAAATCGATACGCTTTCCGCGATCTGCGAAGTGGTGGCGACCACGGATCTGGTCACCGTGCTGCCCACCATCGCATTGCATCAGGCGCTGGCGACTGGGCGGGTGCGCGCGCATCATTTTTCCACGCCCCGGCTGGTGCGTGCCATTGCCTGCGTGCACCATCCGCGCCGCGCGGTTTCACCGGCTGCACAGGCGGTGGTGGATGTCATCTGTCAGGATCTGGTGGCGGCCTCCACCTCTGCCGCCCGCTTTGTACGCCCGGCATCGGAAGGACATGCACGGCCACGGGTGCGCCGCAGTGCCGGCTCACGCTCTTCAGAGGCGCAGACTGTATCTGATCAGAAGATGTGATGTTGGCGATAAGGCGTAATTATTTGAAGTGATGATATGTCTCGCCATAGCCTCACACAAAACAGAACATGTGAGGAAATACCAAGATGACGGGACAATCCCGTTCAGGGCGTAGTGCGACATCATCTGTCGTCTCGCCTGCTCCACAGGCATGGGGCGCAGGTTCCGGCACCAGTGCTGCCGCACGGCGCAAGCAGAACATGCCAACGCTGGAATATCTGGACCGTGCCGCCCGCCGGCGCATTCCCGGTTTCGCCTATGATTTTCTGGAAGGGGGCACCGGCACCGATCTTGGAGTGCGGCGCAACCGTTCGGCACTGGATGGCGTGGAACTGGTGTCCCGGTTTGGTGCATCAGCCCCGCCCCAGACCGGGGTAAACCTGTTTGGCACGCACTACAGCGCACCCATCGGTATCTCGCCCGTTGGTGTGGATGGTCTGGTGTGGCCGGGCGCGACCAAACTGCTGGCGCAGGCGGCCGCGAAGGCGCGTATTCCCTATATTGTCGGCACGCTGGCCGGTGCCACGATTGAAGAGGTGGGGCGCATTGCCGGGGATTGCACCTGGTTCCAGCTCTATGGCCTGCCGGGGCGCGATCATCTCGTCACCTTCGATCTGGTGCGACGGGCGGAAGCTGCCGGAGCGCAGGCCATTGTTGCCACCATGGATGCCCCCGTGCGCGCCAAGCGGCCGAAAGATCTGAACAACGGCCTCGTCGTACCTTTCCGGCCAAATGCACGGACCATTTACGAGGTCATGACCTCCCTGCCATGGGCACTGGCGCTGGCGCGTGCCGGAACACCGGCTTTCGCCAATATGGAAGCCTATGTGGATGCCCCCGCCACCCTGCCCAAGACAGCCGGCTTCGTGCAGGCCGAAATCAAGGGCACCTTCTCGTGGGAGGCGGTGAAGCGGCTGCGCGATGCATGGCCGCGCGCGCTGGTGCTGAAGGGCATTCTGCATCCTGCCGATGCGCAGATGGCGGTGTCTATCGGTGTGGATGGGATCATGGTCTCGAACCATGGCGGTCGTCAGTTCGATGCCGCCCCCGCCTCCATAGATGTATTGCCGGCGATTGTGGCGGCGGTGGGTGGTAGGGCGACCATCCTGTTCGACAGTGGCATCCGTTCCGGCCTCGATGTGGCGCGGGCGGTGGCGCTGGGGGCGCTGGGCACATTTTGCGGCCGGGCTTTTCTCATCGGCCTCGCAGGGCTGGGGGATGAAGGCGCGGACTATGTGGCGGGCCTGCTGACCGAGGAGTTGCAGGTGGCCATGGGCCAGCTCGGCATTTCGGATCTGGATGCGCTGCGACGGGTCGAGCGTCGGCATCCTGCGGCCTTTTCCTTCCCTGAAGGGGTGATGCCATGAACAGGCCATTGCAACACGACTTGGACACCCCGGCTGCAGGTTTTACCCCGGCATTGCAGGCCGCGCTGGAAGGCGTGGTGGGGCCGGCGGGCATGGTGCAACCGGGTGCAGACAGCGCGCCCTATCTCACCAGTTTCGGGGATGCCTTCCATGGCCGCGCAGCCTTGGTGGTGCGGCCCTCCAGCACGCTGGAGGTGGCCGAGCTTGTGCGGCTGTGCGCCGAGGCGCGAGTGCCGATGGTGCCGCAGGGCGGAAATACCGGCCTTGCCGGCGGCGCGCAGCCTGATGACAGTGGCCGTGCGGTGGTGATCTGTCTCGACCGGATGAGGCAGGTGCGTGCCCGCGATCCGCTGAATGATACCTTGATTGTGGAAGCCGGCGTGACGCTTGCGGATGTGCAGGCCGAGGCAGAGGCCATGGGCCGGCTGTTCCCGCTCAGCCTCGCGGCGGAAGGGTCGTGCCGCATCGGAGGCAATATTGCCACCAATGCCGGCGGCACGCAGGTTCTGCGCTATGGCACCACGCGCAATCTGGTGCTGGGGCTGGAAGTGGTGTTGCCGGATGGGCGGATCTGGAACGGTTTGCGTGTCCTGCGCAAGGATTGCGCGGGCTATGACATGAAGCAGATGTTCATAGGTTCGGAAGGTACGCTGGGCTTCATCACTGCGGCGGTACTGCGCCTGTTTCCCCGGCCCAGCGCCGTGGAAACCGCCATGGCGGCCCTGCCGGATGTGCCAAGCGCGCTGAAGCTGCTGGAAATTGCCCGCGCCCGGCTGGGAGACAGTCTTTCCGCCTTTGAGCTGATCTGCGGTTTCAGTCTCGATTATGCGGTGCAGGCCTTGCCCGGCGCATCCTCTCCCTTCGCGCAGAAGGCGAACTGGTATCTGCTGGTCGAGGCCAGCGGGCAGGGAGATGGAGAGGCCCTGCGCAGCGTCATGGAAGCGGTGCTGGAAACGGCGCTGGAACAAGAGGTGATTGAGGATGCGGTGGTGGCGACCTCACAAGAGCAGCGCCGTCGCCTGTGGGCACTGCGTGAGGCGCAGGCCGAGGCGCAGAAGCTGTGCGGGGAGGGCGTAAAGCACGATATTTCCGTGCCTGTTTCCGCCATTCCCGACTTCATCGCGCGGGCGGATGCGGCGCTGGAGGCGGCCATTCCCGGTATTCGCCCCTTCGCCTTCGGCCATGTGGGAGATGGCAACATCCATTACAACCCGATTGCCCCGGAGGGCTGGCCCCCCGGTGTGATGCCGACATGGCGAGATGAGATCAACCGGATCGTTCATGATGTGGTGGTGGATCTGGGCGGTTCCATCAGTGCGGAGCATGGCCTTGGCCAACTGCGCGTGGCGGAAGCGGCGCATTACAAGCCGGCCGTGGAGCTGGAGATGATGCGCGCGCTGAAGATGGCGCTCGACCCGCACGGCCTCATGAACCCCGGAAAGGTGCTGGCGGCTTCCACCGGGGGGTGATGCTGCCGGGCGCGCCTCTTTTGGGAGGTGCGTGGCGGAGCGGGGCGCGGCTCTGTCCCGCTCCGTCCACCAAAGCTGTGTTTCAGGACTGGCCCAGAAAATGGTGTGCGGATGAAGCGAGCAGGGCGATGCCGGAAGCGGTGAGCAAGGACAGCACGATGCGGCGGAAGACCACCTCGCTGATACCGATATAAAGCCGTGTGCCGAGATAGGTCGGCACCAGCATGGCGGGGGCGACCACGGCGAACATGGGCAGCATCGCCCGTGTGACCATGCCAGAGGCGACATAGGCAACCATGGTGAAGGCGATGGTCGCCAGATTGAAATTCTGGATGATGGCGCGCTGCGTATGCTTGTCCAGCCGCCGCAGGGTGCACCACAGGGTGGGCAGAACGCCGGTGAACCCGCCGATACCCCCCATGATGCCACCCAGCAGCCCGACAGTGCCATCGGCCAGCCGCCCGCCCGCCCGGATCGCGGGCAGGTCTTTTGAGAACAGCATCAACGGGCACCACACGGCCAGAAGCAGGCCCAGCAGGGCCTTGAACAGATGCGCATCCAGCAGCGGCAGCAGCCCGACCCCGATGGGGATGCCCACGACCCCGCCAATCAGGAATGGCAGAAGCATCTTCAGGTCAAAACCGCGACGCACGGAAAACGTGGCCATGACCTGTCCTGTGAGAGCGCCGAACACGGTCAGCACCGCTGCCAGCTGGGGTTCCAGCATCCAGGCCCAGAAGGACATGGCGACAAGGCCGAAGCCGAAGCCGGAAAGGCCTTGCACAAATCCCGCAGCGACAGCCCCGATGGCGATTGTCAGAACAAGCGGGTCCATGAACAGGCCATTTCCTCTGCGCCATCATGCGACGGCATGTGATTCGAGCGCGCGAGTATGCGCCCTGAGGATGCTTTTGGTAGCTGCACTCTATGGCGGGCGCGGCTTCGATCCCGAAATTCTCACATCCTTTTATGTGTTGTTTTAACGGAGCTTTTCAGAACTCCTTCTGCAGGGTCTTCATTTTTTTGCGATTAAAAATGAACCAAATGGAGTGACGCGCGTTGTTGTCCATATAAGTCAAATAAAATGGAGACGTAAAAATGCGTATGATCGCTATCGCCGCCCTGACCGCAGGTCTTATGACGTCTGGTATTGGCATCGCATCTGCTCAAACGGCAGCGCCTTCGATGAAAGTACCTGATGGATACACTGTTGCGGCCCCCGGTGCTGTGACGGCTGAACAGATGAAGGGTGTTAATATCTATGACACCACGGGCGCAAATGTTGCCGAAATATCTGATGTCGAGCTGGGTGCCGGCGGTGCGGTGACCGCCATTGTGACGGATGTGGGTGGTTTCCTTGGCATCGGTGCCAAGCGGGTTGCGCTGACCCCCGAGCAGCTCATCATCTACAAGAACGCCGATGGTGACATGCGGGCCTATGTGACCGCCACCAAGGACCAGCTGAATGCCATGCCGGAATACAAGGAACCCAAGCAGTAATCCGAAATGGTGTGAAGGACAGGGCCGCCCGGTTTGGGCGGCCTTTCTGTCTCATCAACCGGCTCATCAACCGGATTCGGGAATATCCGCTTCTGTGCAGGCCTGTGACAGGCATGGCTGGATGAATCCCGCTTCGGCGGGCTTCGTTGCCCTTTTTGCTCAGGCATCTTTTATCTGGGGTGATTCGCGCAGATGTACGGAGGTGGCCTGCCGCCCGTGATGAGGAGCATCTTGCCCATAAAAATCACGCAGCCGAAAAACCGCGTGCCAAAAGGCCGCGAATGATGCTGTGGTGCTGAGGTGTGGTCAGAAGTTCGGGTAACCCCTTGAAATATCTGGTCGGAGTAGCAGGATTTGAACCTGCGACCCCCACGTCCCGAACGTGGTGCGCTACCAGGCTGCGCTATACTCCGCGACCAGAGGCGCTGCCTTAGCATGCGCTCTTGCAGAAATGCAAGAGGGAATGATGCGTCTCGTCGCTTGAACGGTTGATGGGCCCATGCCATAGGATGCCGGCGTCCTATCGTGCCGGAGCAACCGCGCATGGTGGATTCAACGGGTTGATAATGTGGAGTGTCACACATGGCGACAGACGGTTTCGCGAACGGTCTGCTGAAAGGCAAGCGCGGGCTGGTTCTCGGCGTCGCCAATAATCGTTCCATTGCTTATGGCATCGCCAAGTCTGCCCGCGCCGCTGGCGCGGAGATTGGCCTGACCTATCAGGGCGATGCGCTGAAGAAGCGGGTGGAGCCACTGGCCGCGGAACTGGGTGCGCACATCATCGGCCACTGTGATGTGACCGAGCCGGCCACCATCGACGCTGTCTTTGCCGAGGCGGAAAAGATTTTCGGCACCATTGATTTCGTTGTCCATTGCATCGCCTTCTCCGACAAGGACGAGCTGGATGGCCGTTATGTGGACACCTCCGCGGAGAATTTCTCCAAGAGCCTGTTCATCTCCTGCTACTCCTTCACCGCCATCGCCCAGCGGGCCGAGAAGCTGATGCCCAATGGCGGCGCGCTCCTCACCCTCACCTATTACGGTGCGGAGAAGTGGATGCCCCATTACAATGTGATGGGTGTCGCCAAGGCGGCGCTTGAGGCTTCCGTGCGCTATCTGGCGGCGGATCTCGGCCCCAAGTCGATTCGCGTGAATGCGGTGTCGGCAGGCCCCATCAAGACCCTGGCCGCGTCCGGTATCGGCGATTTCCGCTACATTCTGAAGTGGAACGAGCTGAATTCCCCGCTGCGCCGCACGGTCACCACCGATGAGGTGGGCGATACCTCGGTCTATCTCATTTCCGACCTGTCGCGCGGTGTGACCGGTGAGGTGCATCATGTGGATGCCGGCTATCATATTGTCGGCATGAAGCATCCAGATGCTCCCGATCTGGCGCTTGTGCGCGACTGAGGACAGGAAAAGCCTGAGCGGGCTGCCTTACGCCCGCTCAGCTGCTTCGATCAGTTTGTCGGCAGGGCTGTGCGGGAACATGCACATGCCACAGGAGAGCACCATGCGGGCTATTGTACGCGCGACCCTCTTTCCTTTGGCGACAGCCGCCCTGTTTGCGGCCGGGCTCGGCAATGCTGCCGCGCAGAGCCCGCCCTCGCTTCAGGAATATTCCCTGTTTGACCGCATTTTTGGCTCCGGCGGTGCGGTTTTCCCGAATTATTCGAGGCCTTCGGAAGGCGGGATCACCTATGTCATCGGTCGTGGCAGCGCCCGCGGTGATATTTTCGCGGCCGGTACGGCTGACTTTAACTGCCAGCCGAGCCAGGCTCCACGGATCGAGGTGATGTCTGCGCCGCAGGGCGGACAGGTCTTCACCCGTCTTGGCAATTTCACCGCAACAGGCATCGATGCCGGCATCACAAAATGCGTGGGCCAGAAGGCATTTGGATCGGTGGTGAGCTACAAGGGGCCGCGCCCGCCCGGCGCAACCGTGACACTGCGGGTGATCTATCCCACGCTTGGCGCGTGGTACACGCATGTCGTGCCGGTGGCGCGCCAGTGAGCGGCGACGGGCTGGAGGCTGCGCGCAGGCGGCGTCTGTTTTTTGTCCGTCATGGTGAGACGGACTGGAATGTGGCAGGTCGCCTTCAGGGGCGGCGTGATGTTCCGCTGAATACGTTGGGCCGGGTGCAGGCCAGCCGCATCGGGCGGCTGTTGCCGCGCCTTGTCGGCGAACCGTTGCACAGCCTGCATTTCGTATCCAGCCCCATGGCCCGCACGCTGGAAACCATGCGCATTCTGCGGACAGCACTGGATTTGCCGGTGAATGAGTTCGCCACCGACATCCGCCTTGCCGAACTCTCCTTTGGTGAGTGGGAAGGCAAGACATGGCCTCAGCTGCGCCGCAGTGATTTCGACAGCGTTCGCAAGCGCGATGAAGACCCCTGGCATTTCGCGCCCCCGGGTGGTGAGAGCTATCACGACCTCAGCCTGCGGCTCGATGCGGCACTGGTCGATGTTCAGCAGGATTCCATCATCGTCACCCATGGCGGCGTGATTCGCACCGCGCTGAATGTACTGGCCGGCATGCCACCGCAGGATGCCGCGCATCTGCCCGTGCGGCAGGGGGCGGTTTATGTGGTTGAGGGCGGGCGCTTTCAGGTTGCCGATTGAGCTTCCCGATTGAGTTTCGCGCTTGGGGAGACCGGGTTCCGCATCAGAGCGCACCATTCCCCACGGCGCCTTGCACACGCCATGCCTTTATCGCTCATGTTGCGACGGAGACATGCTCCGTCTTGTCTGTCTTTTCCGGCATCCTGTGAAGATCCTCACCATTCAGGCTTAGGCCGGAAAGCCGCCGCAAGGCGTGCAGGATGATGCGGAAAGCGGCGGCGGCCTCACAGGCTCGCCCGCTGGTGTCTGTCTCCATTGCATCATGCGCCTGTTCCGCACCGCGCGCGGCGGTCCCGATCATGTCTTTCAGGCCGGAGCGCCAGTTCATGAGGCCAAACCGGGCCATGCTGGCGCGCAGGTTTTCCACCTCGCACGCCCATGGCAGGCCCGGGGTCACGCGTGCATAGAGTTCCACACAGGCAGTGGCGGCAAGGCCGGCGGCATAGCCGGCTTCGGTCTCGCGGAACGGGTCCGGCTGCTGGTTCTGGAAAGCGGGTGCGATCTCGCTGGTCAGGAAGGTCAGGCGCATCTGCGAGCGCTGGGCGAGAGGCATGGTGTTGCTGGCCGCCCGGCGCAGCGCGCGTGCGGTGGTGCGTTGCAGGCGCAGTCGCAGCAGCCAGGGGGAAGAGGGGGCAAGGAGCTGCAGCACCAGCGCACAGATGGCGAAGGAAAGAATGAGCGCCACGATATTATTGAGCGAAGTGGCGAAGTCATAGGTCATCACATTGTCCGGATTCAGCGGAATCAGGAACAGCAGCAAGGCATTGACCCCTGCCATCTTGTAGAGCCCATCCAGCCCGATCAGCATGAAGATCACGATCAGGAAGGGGGATATGGCCAGCGCCAGCATTGGGAAGGTGGTGACCATCGGCACGATCTGGAACGAGATCACCAGCGCCGGAATGATGGCAATCAACACCGCCCAGATAATCATGCGGTAGGCGCTGGTGGAGGTCAGCAGCAGCGGATAGATGGCGGCGATGATGATGGCGGTGGGGCCGGCGGACCAGTCTGTCGCCAGCCAGAAAATGGCCACAAGCACGACCGAGAGGATGGCCTGCACGGTGGCCATGGTTGCAACGATCGCATCCGCGCCGGCAATGTGGAACGGGCCGCTGACCGGAATGGGGGCCACGCGGCTATTGGTCAGGGCCTGATAGCCGATCAGCAATTGTCTGCAATAATCGGCGAAGACCATCCAGGGCACGGCGGAATAGGAGCGCGGGGCATCCGGGTTATCCATCCGGTCCTGCGCGGTTGCGCCATGGGCGGTGACGATTTCGGCGCGGAGCTTGTGCGCCGCAGCTTCCCATTCGGCCTGTGCCGTTCGCGCTGCCTCTTCGCTGGTGAGGGCCTCTGGCAGGCGCGCGGCAAGGGCCGCCATGTCATCGCGGTGGAACTCCGGGCGGCCCAGTGCGCGCGTGATGAAGAGCCCGCTCATGAGCGCGCGGTTCAGGCTGCGCACGGCCAGCACGCGATGGCGCGCCTCGGGCAGGTCGGAAATTTCGCGGCCGAAGCGGTGCAACTGGGTAAAAAGCCCCGCCAGTTGTACCCGGGCGGATGCGCCCTGCTGGCCGGGATTCAGGCACGTCACCAGTAGCTTGCCGGCATCGTGCACCTTGTCCATGACATTGAGATAGCTGTAGCGCGGAAAGATGACCACCGACGCCACCCATGTGGCCGCGATGCCGATGCAGACCTCCGATGAACGGCTGACAGCGATATCCGCAGCCATATGCGGGTCCAGTGCGCCCGGCAGGCCGACAATCGCGGCGCTATAGCCGGAGAGGGCAAAGATATAGGCTTCCAGATCCCTGAACCACAGCATCAGCCACTGGCACAGCCCCAGCCAGAGGCACAGGGCCACCAGAAACAGAACCCGTTGCTCTGCGAACAGTGCCGCCATCGTGAGCCCGACGATGGCGCCGATCAAAGTGCCGGCAATCCGCGCAAGGCTCTTGGCTGTCACCTGATCGGTATTGGCATTGGCCAGAACAGCAACGGTGATGATGGACCATTTCGGCTCAGGCAGGGATGAGGCCAGCGAAATGGCGAGCGCGATGAGGGAAGCGACCGTAAACTTGATGCCGAACAGGAAGAGGGCGCTGTCTACCCGTGTCATTGGGTCTGTCCTGTCGCCATGTCTGGGCACCCTTCATCTGAGCCGAAGCACCGGCAGCGAACACCGAAGAGGTAAAATATTCTTTCATGCAGGTGAAGCCCGGAGTTGTGGGTGGCTCCGTTCGCTGCCAATTCAGGGTAGCAGCACCGGCTATCTAGACGGGACATGAGAATGGCAGACACAGAGACTGCCCGGTGCGCGCCGGGTCATTTTTGTCCGGCGGATGTTCTGGGCAGCACAAAAAAGCCCCGCACACTGGTGGTGGCGGGGCGAATGATGCAGGGCGCGCTCTGAATGCAAATATGTGCCCCCGCGCCACGGCATCTTTATCCCGCTCGCGCGGAAGCCGCTTTCCATGCCATGGGGAACAGGACACGCGCTCTACCGGCCCTTACAGGTCTGACTCCGAAGCCTGTGCGTCAACTTGAGAGGCCACCGGCAGCTGGATGATGAAGGCCGTGCCTTCCCCTTCCGCCGAGCGCAGGGTGATGGTGCCGCCTGATGATGTCACCACGCGCTGCACAATCGCCATGCCCAGCCCCGCGCCGGAACCGCTGCGCGAACGTCGCCAGAAGCGCTGGAAGATATGGGGCTGGATGTCCTCGGGAATGCCGGGGCCATTGTCATGCACGGTCAGGGTGCCATCCGCCGTCACAACCACATCGATCTGTGTGCCGGCGGGTGTGTGGCGGATGGCGTTCTCGATGAGATTGCGCAGCATGTGCCACACATCTTCCTCGCGCACGCTGACGAACACGCTCTCCACCCCCTCAGGCATGTTCAGCCCCAGATCCTGCCCCTTGCGGATGGCCTCCGGCCCCAGAGAGGCCAGCAAGGCGCTGCTGACAGCGATGAGGTCGGTTCTTTCCTCATGGGCCGGGCGGGTCTGGTCCAGCACCGCCATATCGAGAAGCTGGCTGACGATGCGGGTCATGCGCTTCACATCATTGCGCAGGGCTTCGCGGTCTTCGGAGGGGGGCAGGCTCTGGAGGCGCGCTTCCAGCACAGCCAGCGGGGTGCGCAGTTCATGGGCGGCGTCGGCGGTGAATTCCTTCTGGAGCAGATAGCTCTGCTCCACCCGCTCCAGCGCGCCGTTGAAGGCGACAGCCAGCGGCTGCACTTCAGATGGCAGGGTTTCCGCGGGCAGGCGCACATCGGTGCGGGTAGGGTCCATCTCCTGCACGTCATGGGCCACCTTCACCACCTGCCGGAAGAAGCGGCGCACGATCAGGATGTCCAGCAGCAGAAGCAGGGCCAGAAGCGGGGCGGAAAGGGCGAGGGAGCGCCACAGGAATCCGCGCTCAATATCATCGAAGAACACTTCCTGTGCCGCGAGGTTCCAGCCCACCGCCAGCCACACCGTGTCATCACCGAAGGCGATGGGGCGGTTCAGCGTGTCAAAATGGCGATTGCCATGGCGGATATTGGCGAAGGAGGAGCGTTCGCGGCGGGGTGCGCGTTCCAGCAGCACGCCATCCTCAGGGGCGGAGGCGAACAGCACCATGCCGTCCTCATCCACTGCGGCATAGATGAATTCATCGCCGGACCATTCATCCTGATCGCGCAGGTCGCGGATCAGGCGCACCGTGCCTTGCGGGGTCAGCTGGGTGGCGGTGCGCAGCAGCTCCACCCGGTCTTCCAGCACGCGGGTCTCGAAATAGGAGATGCGCTCGCGCAGCATCATGTCGATGCCCAGCGGCACCGCGATGCCGGCCAGCCCGAGCAGAACCGCATGCAGCAGGAAGACGCGGACGATCAGGCTGCTGCCGCGCAGTTTCATGATGCCGCCGCCGCCAGCATATAGCCGACGCCCCGAATGGTGTGGATGGTCACGCCCGCCTTGCCATCCTGAAGGCGCTTGCGCAGGCGGTGGACATAGACCTCCACCGCATTGGACTCGAATTCGTCATCAAGCCCGAACAGTTCGTTTTCCACGCTGGCCTTGGGCACCACCTTGTCCTGCCGGCGCATCAGAAGCTCCAGCAACTGGCCCTCGCGCGCGGAGAGCTTGAGTGGACCGCCATCCACGCTGGCCTGCTTGGACTGGGTATCATAGGCCAGATTGGCGAGGGACAGCTCCATGCCCAGCAGGGCACCGGGCCGGCGCAGCAGGGCGCTGATGCGCGCTTTCAGCTCCTCGAAGGCGAAAGGCTTCACCAGATAGTCGTCCGCGCCCTCTTCCAGCCCCTTCACCCGGTGCTCCATTGCCCCGCGCGCGCTCAAGATGAGCACCGGCATGGCCTGCCTCTGCTTGCGCACATGGCGCAGCACTTTCAGCCCGTCACCGTCCGGCAGGCCGAGGTCCAGAATGACGACCGAATAGCTGCGGGTGTCGACGACGGAAATCGCATCCTCAACGCAATCGACATGATCCACGGAGAAGCCGGCATCCTTCAGTTGCGATGCGGTCAGCTCGGCCAGTTCTTCATTGTCTTCAATCAGCAGAATGCGCATGGGTCGGGTCCGGGACTATCTGGGGTCCATGTGGAAGGGCGAGAAATGGAGGCGGATCAGGCCATTTGCCTCCGGATCAGTTCGGTGAAGAGACCACCGGCTGCCGCCAGAGCCTCATAGGTGCCGGTTTCAATCACACGGCCCTTGTCCATCACCACAATCATGTCGGCATCGCGCACGGTACTGAGGCGGTGGGCGACCACGATCCGGGTCACATTCATCTGCGCCAGCGTGTCCATCACATGGGCCTGCACCACATTGTCGAGCGCGCTGGTGGCTTCATCCAGCAGCATGATGCGCGGATGACGGGCGATGGCGCGGGCCAGCAGCAGACGCTGGCGCTGGCCGCCGGAGAGGGTGGAGCCGCTGTCATCCACATGGGTATGCAGGCCCATGGGCATGGCTTCCAGATCGCGCGCAAGACCAGCCTGCTCGGCGGCTTCCCACGCTTCATCGGCGGTCATCGGGGAGGCCCCGGCGATGTTCTGATAAATGCTGCCGGCCTCGATCCGGCTGTGCTGGAGCACGATGCCGAGCTGGCGGCGCACTGCACCGGCATCAAGGTCGCGCAGGTTGCGGCCGTCCAGCAGCACATGGCCGCCGGTGGCTGCCTCAAAGCCGATGAGCAGGCGCAGCAGGGTGGACTTGCCGGAACCGGAGGGGCCGACAATGGCCACGAAGGTGCCAGCCGGCACATGCAGCGACACATCATTCAGCGCCGGCTCTCCGCCCGGATAGGCGAAGGAGACGCGCACTGCCTCGATCTCCCCGCGCAGCGTGCCGGGATGCAGGCGTTCGCCGGAATCCTCGGTTGCCT
Source organism: Xanthobacter sp. (assembly GCA_035911315.1). GTDB lineage: Bacteria > Pseudomonadota > Alphaproteobacteria > Rhizobiales > Xanthobacteraceae > Xanthobacter. The sequence goes on along the minus strand of JAMHVS010000018.1, from coordinate 253,826 downwards.
CGGTCAGGATCGGTCGGGCGCGGTTCCACAGCGGGGCGACAGACGCGATGGCGGGAATGATGCTGGCGAGTGAGAGCGTGGCGGCGACAAACTGGCCGAACACGCCCGAAAAGGTCACATAGTCGCCCAGCGTCATCTGGGTGAAGCCGAGGCCGACCAGCCCGATCAGCGCACCCATGACAAGGATGTTCCACCCCGCGCCGAAGGCGGTCATGCCTGCCGCTACCACATTGGCGCGGTAATGCAGGCTCTGGTCGCGGGCGAACAGCCGGGTCCAGCGGGCGAGCAGCCGGCTTTCCGCCGCCGCGACCCGCAGTTTCGAAATGCCCTGAAAGATCTGCACCGTCAGGGTCTGCATCGTACCGGCATTGGCCAGTGCCTGACGCTGGATGTTCATGTTGAAGGCCGCATGGCCGGAAAGCAGCACGATCTCGATCACACAGACCGCCAGCGCGAGCAGAGCCGGAGCAAATCCATAGCTGAACAGCACAACCAGATTCACCACGGAGAACAGCGCACTGATAAGCGCGGTGAGGGTGGCGAAACCCAGCGTGCGGCGCATTTCGTTCACCGCATCGGCGCGCAGGGCCAGATCACCCGCACCGAACTGGCGGAAGAAGCCGACCGGCAGGCGCAGCATCCGGTTCCACAATGCGCCCTCGATGGAAGACCCCAGCAGGCTTTCCGCCCGCAGCACGGTGAGCCCCTTCACCAGCTCGAAGCCGATGACCCCGCAGGAGACCGCGACCACGGCAAGGATGAGTTGCAGCACCTCGCTGCGCACGCCCTCCGGGATCACGGTCTGGATCAGGAAGCCGGAGAGGAAGGGCATGGCCAGCCCCAGCAGGCCGGCAGCAAGGCTGACAAAGGCGATCAGCACCAGTTCGCGCCGCGCACGCCCCGCCGCAAAACGGATCAGTGCCTTGCCGGGACCCGATGAGGTATCGCCGAACCCGCGATAGAGCACATAGGCCTGTTCATGCAGCGGTGCGGGAGTGGCATCGGTGATGAACTGTGAGGTGCCATCCGGGCGGATGAGCCGCCATTTGCGATCCTGCGGAATGAGCGCCACCGGGGTGCCGTCTTCCAGAAAAGCGAGCATGGCCTCGCTGGAGCCGCGCCACCAGCCGGTGCGCAATTGCACGCGCCGTGCCCGCAGGCCCGCACTTTCCGCCAGAACCTTGATGAACTCATCCGCATCATGCGCACCAAGGGGGGGAGCAAGATCCTTGGCCAGTTCCACGCCCATGGCTTCGGCCACCACGCGCATCATGGCCATGAGCGGTGGCTCTAGTCCGTCATGGCGTGCACCCAGTTCCTGTCGCTGGTCGCCAAGCTGGCGCATGGCATCGGCCAGAAGGGTGGCATCGGCATCCGCCGCCTGAGTGATGCGCCGGGTGAAGGCATCTGCCGTGCGCGTCAGCCAGCCGGAAAGGTGCGCGGCGAAGATGGTATTGAAGGCATCCAGTGCCGGCTCAAGCCCACCTTGTGCGGCAAGCTCTGCACTGGAGGAAAAGCGGAAGCGGCTGTCTTCCACGGCTTCCACCGGCGCTTCCCGCGAAACGGGGAAGGGGGGAGGGGCATGCGCAGCGCTATTGTGCCATGGGCTGCGCAGCGCACCGGACAGGAGCGTGCACCACAGCACCTCTTCACCGGGCGGCACGGCGGCTTCACCGGATGTCAGTTCATGCGCGCCCGCCTCGAAATGGCGGGAGAGGGCGAGCCGCTCATGGCCGGCTTCCGGCAGCTCCGGCGCTTCAATCTTGCGCAGTACCTGAAGGGCGAAATGGAACCATCCATCACTGAGCGCCGCCAGTTCCTCCAACGGGAGCGGGGTGTTGCACACCTCGATATCGGCACCGGTATCCGACACCAGAATGAGGCGTAGCCGTTCGCCCGCTGCTTTTTCCGGCAGGCCGAAAATGGCAGCATGTTCTTCAATGCGCGCCAGCAGGCGCATGGAGCCGGCGCGTGCGGCATCATCGGCATAAAGGCCGGCACTGCCGGAGCGCAGGCGATAGACATGGCCGGGGCGGCACAGCAGGCGTCCGGCTTCATCCATGTGTGGCAGGAGGGAAGAGGGCGCCATCTCTATTCTCCCCGGATCAGGGTGGTATAGGGGCCCTGCGCCATCATCAGTTCCTCATGGGTGCCGCGCTGTATGATGCGCCCCTTGTCCATGACGATGATCTCGTCACAGTCGCGGATGGTGCTGAGGCGGTGCGAGGTGACCAGAACGGTGAGGCCGCGTGCTCGCAGATTGCGCAGAAGCTGAACCTCGGTCACCGGGTCGAGTGCGGATGTGGCTTCATCCAGCACCAGAATGGCGGGGTCACCGGCCAGCGCGCGGGCCAGTTCCAGCCGCTGGCGCTGCCCGCCCGAGAGGTTCATGCCGCCCTCGGCCACCTGCCCGGCATACTGGCCGCGCCGGCGCAATATATCGTCATGGATGCAGGCATCCTGCGCGGCGGCGATGATGCGCTCGAACCCCAGTGCAAGGTTCCACAAGGCGATGTTTTCACGGATGGTGCCCTCGAACAGCACCACATCCTGCTCCACGAATGCCAGCGAACCGGCCAGAACGCGGCGGGGGATGCGCTCGGATTCAACGCCATCAAACGCGATGGTGCCGGAAACCGGTGCAAGCAGGCCCGTGACCAGCCGCAGAAGTGTGGACTTGCCGCTGCCGGATGAGCCCACCACCGCCACCCATTTTCCGGGGGCAAGGCTGAGATTGACCTCATTGATGAGGCTGGCCTGTCCCGGATAGGCGAAAGTGAGGTCGCTAATCTCGATGCCGCCGGAGAGGCGGGCCTGCTCCTGCGGCCAGTCGGCGGAGGTGGCGGCATCATGCACGAGGGATGGTGCAGCCGGATAGCGACGCGTGTCCTGCACGCGCTCCAGATCTCCGCGCAGTTCCTGAAGGCCGGTAATGGCGCTCATCAGAGACTGGATGGGCGTGTGGAAGGCCTGAAGCACGGCGAGGAAGGCGATGAGGATGCCCACCGTCATGGTTCCCTCCATCACATTCTGCGCCCCCCAGCCCAGCAGGGCCGCATAGGAGAGGCTTTTGACCGCGGAGGGCAGGATGCCGAGCAAAATGGTGCTGCGTTCCAGCTGCTGGGTCATGTTGAGCAGCGTGGCCTGCGCGCCCGAAACCTTCGAGAACAGCTCATTCTCGCTGCCGGAGGCCTTCACCGTCTCTATAGACTGGATACCGCCGAGCGTGACCGAAGCCAGTTTCGCGCGTTGCAGTGTCACCCGCCGCACGCCATTGGCGCGCATGCCGGCAATGGCATAGACAGTGCCGAAATCCACCAGCGCGAAGGCGAAGCACGCCATCGCCATCGGCACATTGTAGAGCAGCATGATAGCGGCGCTGATGAGCGCGCCCATCATGGAAAACAGCGCCGAGGAAATGGAAACGACGGCAGTGTGGGAAAGCCGCCGTGCAGCATCCATGCGCTGGGCGATATCGCCCACATGGCGCTGCGAGAAGAAACTCATCGGCAGGCGAAGCATGTGCACCATCAGCTGCATGGCCGATGTCGCCCCAAGCTGGCGTTGCAGTTTCGTGAGCACAATGCCCTGCAACCATGCCAGCGCAGTGGAGAGCAGGGCCGCCACCAGCAACCCCACCAGCAGCGGGCGCAGCCAGGTGTGGGCGTGCTGCACCATGATGTTGTCAGCAAAGATCTTGCCCGCTGCCGGCACGAAGATGGGCGGCAGCACGCTGCACAGGGCAATGATGCCGAGGAAGCTCATCGCCTGCCGGGTCTGCGGCCCGCGCGGCAGCAAGGCGCGGAACAGGCTGGGGCGTGCGCCACCGCGCCGGAAGCCTTCATCCGGCTCAAAGGTCAGGAGCACGCCGGTGAAGGAGGCATCGAACTCTTCTGCCGTGACGGTGCGGGGGCCGAAGGCGGGGTCGTTGATATAGACCTTGCCGCGCCCGATGCCCTCGATCACCACAAAGTGGTTCAGGTCCCAGAAGGCGATGGCGGGAAAGCGATGCTCGGCAAGGGCCGTGGGCTCCACCCGCCAGCCCTGCGCCTTCAGGCCGAAGCTGCGCGCCGCGCGCAGGATGGCGGCGGCCGAGGATCCATCACGCGAGACATGGCAGGCCTCGCGCAGCCGTTCCAGCGGCAGCCACAGGCCATGATAGGCCAGGATCATGCCGAGAGAAGCCGCGCCGCACTCCACCGCCTCCATCTGGAGGATGGTGGGCACCTTGCGCCGCCGCACCGGCTTGGAGAGCTGGGGCATGTTCTGCTGGGTCTGCTCAGCCTCACTCATGGCGGGCCTCACAGTCCGGTCCAGCGCCGCAGGGCGGGAATGACCAGCGTGATCGGCGGGGCCTGCCGCACCGTGACATTGGCCTGAATCATGAGCCCGCTGCTGAGGGCGATTTCGTCACCGCGTTCGGAGGTCCACTGATAGCCGGTCGGATTATCTGCCGGCACATCCAGCACCGCACGCACCTCAAACGGGGTGCCGTTCTGCGCCATCACACGCGCCAGCTCCGCATTGCCGAGGCGGGCCGCGATCTCTTCCTGCCCCTCCGGCTGGGGCGAGACGGAAACGACCCGGCCCAGCATCATGCCATATTCCTCACGCGGGGCGGTGGTGGGCGAAAGGCGCACATCCATGCCGGGTTCGATCCGCTTGCCCATGTCTCCGGGCACGAAGAACAGCGCTTCCAGCCGGTTATGGCCGGTTTCCAGTGTCACCAGCCGTTGGCCGGGGGCGACCAGCGTGTTGACCGTGACAGGTACCAGAACGGCAATGCCGGCCTGCGGGGCGCGGATTTCATCCGCCAGCTGGCGTGAGAGTTTCGCCTGTTGCAGTTGCCCGCGCAGGTCCAGAAGCTGGCGGTGGCTGGCTTCCAGATCCTGATCGCGCATGCCGGTGATGTTGAGAATGGCGGAGTCCAGTGCCACCAGATCGGACCGGCGGTGGGCCAGTGTCTCGCGGGCCGAGAACAGACGCTCGCGCGCTTCCTGCACCCGGTCCACCGTGCCGCTGCCGCGTGAGAACAGGAATTCGCGGTTGGTCAGCGTATCCTGCGCTTCCTTGATGCGCTGCTCGGTGAGGGAGATGGATTCCTCCAGCTCATCGCGCCGTCGCTGCTGGGCCTGTGTCTCTGCCGCCAGCCGGATTTCATAGCGGGTGGCGATGGCTTCCTGCTGCACGCTGAGCTGGGCGATCCGGTTTTCCAGATCAAGCACCCGCGCATCTTCTTCCGGCGTGGTGAGGGAGGCGACAAGCTGCCCCTTCTCCACTTTCTCATCCACGCCCACCAGCGCATCAATCCAGCCGGCTTTCGGGGCGTTGATGCCGATGAAGACACCGCCGCCGCGCACCAGCACGCCCGGCCCGTCCACCACCACGCGGTAACGCGCGAGGCAGGCCCATGCCACCACGGCCACGCACAGGGCCAGACACAGCAACGCGGCCGCCCAGTCCATCCGGCTGGTGACGCGCAGCGGGACAGTATAGTCCTCCGCCCGCTCAAGCTGTTGCAGGGACTGCTTGCGGAACAGCCCGCCCTTCCCGGCATGGCCCTGTGTGGACTGCGATGATGAGGCGGATGATTGGTGCTCTGTCATCGGGAGTCTCGTAAATCCTTGCCAGAAGCGTGGCCTGTCACCCGTATCCGGGCATGTGGTTTTTGCATGCGGTGATGGGTTGTGCCCATCACCGATGGAAGCATGGACCGGCGGAAATGTCGTCGGCTTTGTGCAGGTGCTCACACCGTGATTACGCCAGTATTACAAGATGCTGTCATCCGACATCTGTTGAAAAGGCATCTTTGGTATTTGTCGTGATCCATACTGTGCGTGAGCTGTGTGGTAATCATTTCCGGCACAACCACTCGAAAGTGGTGTTGGTGTCTAATTATGTATATGAAATATAAGTATAATTTTCATATTTCATATTGTTTCACATCTTCTTTGTCGTGTCTGGTTGTACTTCCCGTTGTAAGGTGACTGTCAGATAGCTGGCCTAGCCTGAACTCCATCAACCGCAAGGCATGCGCGTGTTGATTCCCAAACGGAGCAGGCACCATGAACAGCAAGATCGAAAACGAGACAGCCACCGAGATGACCACCGAGACCGCCAAGCTGCCGGATGCGGCACTGGAGGATGTGGCAGGCGCGGGTTTCATTGATGATGTGGGCAGCGCCCTCAAGACCGTGGGTCAGGAAGCCGCCCATTATGGCGCTGTCGGACTGGGCTGGGCCGGCAACATGGCCGTGACGTCTGACAAGCTGCACGAAATCCTGCCGAACTATGTGGACGGCAAGACCGGCCGCAAATGACAGCCGGACAGATGTGAGTGCTTGTGAATTCCCAAACGGAGAAGACACGATGAACAGCAAGATCGAAAACGGAACGGCCACCGAGACTGCCAAGCTGCCGGATGCGGCACTGGAAGATGTGGCGGGCGCGGGCTTCATTGATGATGTGGGCGATGCCCTCAAGACCGCGGGTCAGGAAGCCGCCCATTATGGCGCGGTGGTTGTGGGCGCTTTCGGTGACATGACCATTCAGGGCGGTGGCCTGCATGAGTCGCTGCCGAAATATGTAGACGGCAAGACCGGTCGCAAATGATCAGCCCCATACGATGAGCCAGTGCAAACTGCGATGTAAGTGAGCCCCTCCATCTTTGGATGAGAGGGGCTTTTTCATGCGCATATGGCTGTGCTCGCCGGCAATGCCCTTCATGCCGGCAAGGCAGCCCTGCGCGGGGCGGGAGGCTGGGGCCTTCAAATTCATAAATCCCATGGTAGATGTAGGGTTGAAGCAGAAAACCCTTTGAGATCCGATGCAAGACACGCTGTCCCTCAGCGGCGCGGCGCGCCCTGAACCTGCCCCCGCTCCTTCCTCCCCGGTTTCACCGCATGCTGTATATCCGGCCATTGATCGTGGTCCGGTGCTGATTGCGCTCTTCGCCATTTGTGCCGTCAGTGTGGTGATTGGTCTGGCTGTTGATGTGCGGCAGGCGGCACTGTTTCTCATCGGCTCCCTGTTCGGCATCACCCTGTTTCATGCCTCCTTCGGCTTTGCTGGCGGGTGGCGGCGTATGGTGGTGGAAAAGCGCGGTCGGGGAATCCGCGTGCAGATGCTGATGATTGGCGTCGCGGCCATTGCCTTCATTCCGTTGCTGGCATTCGGGCATCCTCTGAACGGGGCGCGTCTGGTGGGGGCGTTTGCGCCGGTGGGTGTGTCCGTTCTTGTCGGAGCATTGCTGTTCGGGCTGGGCATGCAACTGGCGGGCGGGTGCGGTTCTGGCACGTTGTTTACGGTGGGTGGTGGCAGCGCCCGCATGCTGCTGACACTGCTGTTTTTCATTTTCGGGGCATTGATGGGCACGGCGCACATGCCGTGGTGGTTGCAGCAGGCGACCCTGCCAGCGGTGGATCTGGGCGCGATGTTCGGCCTGTGGCAGGCCGTGGCGCTTACACTGGTGGGGTTGGGGCTGGTGGCGCTGGCCAGTGCGGTTATCGAGCGACGGGCGCATGGCGGGCTTGAGGCAGCACCTGTTTCTCATGTCACCGGTTGGCGCAGAATGCTGCATGGGCCGTGGCCGCTGGTGGCGGCTGGGCTGGCTCTGGCCGGGCTCAATATCGCGACCCTGCTGGTGGCGGGGCATCCCTGGTCCATCACCTATGCGTTCGGCCTCTGGGGCGCGAAGGTGGCGCATGCAGTGGGTGTTCCGGTTGCGGAATGGACCTTCTGGTCCTGGCCGGTGCAGGCACAGGCTCTCAATAGCAGCGTGCTGTATGATTCCTCATCCGTCATGGATTTCGGCACCATGCTGGGCGCGGCGCTCGCGGCCGGTCTGGGTGGGCGGTTCGCGGTGAAGGCGAAGCTGCCAGCCGCCTCTCAGGTGGCAGCCGGAATTGGCGGCATTCTCATGGGTTATGGTGCGCGGCTGGCCTTTGGCTGCAATATCGGCGCGCTCTTTGGCGGCATCGCTTCCGGTAGCCTGCATGGCTGGCTGTGGCTGGTGGCTGCCTTTATCGGCAGTCTCCTCGGCATCTGGCTGCGCCCGATGTTCGGGCTGGAAGGGTTCAGGAAAAAATGAGCGGACGCAATTCCCTTCTGTTCGGTGCGGCCCTGCTTGCGGCGGCGGCAGCCGTGGCGGCAGATCATCTCTCCACCTTGCCGGATGCTCCCACGGCGGATGCGTCATCGGGGGGTGATTATAACCCGTGTGGGGCAGGCAACCCTTGCGGTGCGGATAATCCGTGCGGGGCCGGTTATCCCTGTGGTGCGGGCTGACGCCGATGGGCGATCGTGCCTTCCCGTGTCATGCCTTGGGCAAAGCCGTGAGGTCGGGTGAAAGCCGAAACCTCTGGCACCTACATAAGCCGGTGCGCCATGGATGATGACGAACGCCGCCGCGCCCTTCAGGAAGCCTTGTTCTGTGAGCAGGTGCTGGCCAAGACCGCAGAAAGCGTGGTGCTGGCGACCCTCGCCGGCAGCGCGGATGTGAAGCAATGGGACCACTTTCCACCCGGCGATGTGTTCGACCCGGAAAGCGGTGCGCAGTGGTATTATCACAGCCATCCTTCGCCCGATGCGCGTGAGCATGGGCACTTCCACTGCTTCCTGCGCCCGGCGGGAAAGGATGGCCCCATTCATCATCTGGTGGCGATAGGGGTTGATGCAAAAGGCCGTCTGCTGCGCCTGTTCACCGTCAACCATTGGGTGACGGGGGATGACTGGTTGCCCGCCACCGCCCTTGAGCCGTTTCTGGCGCGGTTTGATGTGCATTTGAACAGGCCCTCCTATCTCGTGAACCGCTGGCTGACAGGCGTTGTGCGACTCTATGAGGATGAGATCCGCATGCTGCTGGATGAGCGGGATGCACATCTTGCCCGTTACGCGGAGCAGACAAGGCAGGCGGGGCTGGATGACAGGAGCCTTGAGGTTCTTTCCAGCCTGCCGGTTGATCTGGGCCAGACTGCGCGCAAACTGCTGGGCTGATAACGGGAGAGCGGGTTATTCGCCCTGCTGATGGGTAACGCAGTGCGACGTGATGCCGGAGCACCCCTCTCTTGTTCCCATGAGACCGAAAACGCACTGTCTTTCCAGTTGCCTGAGATCATGTATGCGCCGTGAAGGCGGGCATGTCGTGCCGCGCATCTTCATCGTGCGTGACGTGCGCTGCCGCCTTTGCAATTCACGAAACAGTTTCAGATGCAGAAAGGCCCCCGGCGCGGGTTGCGCCGGGGGCCTATTTCAGTTCAGCCTGAAAAGCGGATGCCGTTCAGCCATCCCGTCACCGGGAAGAGCCTCACTTGCTCTTCCAGCCTTCGAACTTGCCGGTGAAGAAGTCCACCTTGTTCTGGCCCAGCAACTTCAGGGCGGTGAAGGTGTGGCCCAGCTGGAAACCGCCACGGGCATAGATGATGACATCCTTGTCCGGGGTCACGCCGGCTGCGGCGTAGATCTTCTCCAGCTCCGGCAGGTCTTTCAGCGTGCGGTCTTCATTCAGCGTGCTGTTCCAGAACACGTTTACCGAACCGGGAATGTGGCCCCAGTCGTAATCCGCGGGCGAGCGCACATCGAGAATGACGGTCTTCTTGTCTGCCGCACGGGCCTTCAGCTCATCAGCAGTGAGGAACTGCGGGCGGCCGTCATTGGCTTTTCCGGGAACAGGAATGCCGTCAAAGCTCTGCGCGCCCTTGCCGGCAGCGGCCGCAGGCGGGTTGAAGCCATAATTGGCGAGCGAGACTTCCTGACCGGCCTTGGGGTCACGGCTCCACTCGTCCCAGCTCGCGTCATAGAAGGCCACCTTATCGTAGCCCAGATTGCGCAGCGCCAGATAGTTGTTGGCTGCATAAACGCCGCTGCCGCAATAGGAGATGACCTCCTTGTCCGGGGTTGCACCGGTGGAGGAGATGATTTCCACCAGTTCGGGGCGGGACTTGAGCGTGCGGTCCTTGGTCAGCAGGGTGGCGGCGGGCAGGCCGGCGGCACCGGGAATGTGGCCGTCCACATAGGCTTCCTCGTCACGCCCGTCGATCAGCACGGCATCCTTCGCGCCGAGCTTGCTTTCGACATAGGCCTTGTCGACGCGGATGTCCTTCTTGTTGGCCAGAGTGAAATTGCTGGGCTTGGGGGTCACCGCTGCGGTCGAGAGCGGGCTGGTCCAGGCATTCACGCCGCCATCAAGCACGTACAGCTTGTCACCAAGGCCGGCATATTCCAGCGCCACATAGGCACGGCCCGGCAGGGCGGAGTTCTCATAAATGATAATGGTGTCGCCATGGCTCAGGCCGGCTTCGGAAATCACCTTCTGGAAGACATCATCGCTGGCGAATTCATTGCGGATGCCGTCGGCCTCGCGCTGGTTGAGCTTGATCCATGGCAGGCTGATGGCGCCCTCGATATGGCCCTTCTCATAGGCGGCTGCAGGACGCACATCCACCACCTTCGCGCCGGCGGCAATCAGCGCCTTGGCCTGCGCATCATTGATGATGATCGGCAGAGCCGTCTCAGCCTGCGCGGGGGTGGATGCGGCAGCCGGGGCCGCGGGCTGGGCCGCAAGAACCGGGGAGACAGACGCCAGCAGGGCCGGTACAAGGGCGATGGCCAGTGCCCGGCGGGCAGTGAGCGGGTTGCGCGGGCGAAGAGAGCGGGCTACGGGAGCGATAGGGGCAGGCATCTGTCTCTCTGTATCGTTTATAATAAAGACTATAGAATTTATATGTAATTCAGGTGGCGAGGCCAATGCCGCTACGGCATGGCTGCCCTGCATTCCCGGGTTTTCCACCCTTGCGTCGTGAGTGGCGGCCGCGCGTTATCTTTGCAGGCCCCATTTCAGAACCGTGCGCTGTTCCACGAACCGGAACAGGATTTCCACCGCAAGACCAATGAGAATGACCGTCACCAGACCGGCAAAGACCTTGTCTGTGAGCAGTTCATTGCGGTTGCGATAGATGAACCAGCCCAGGCCGCCGCTGCTGGATGACACGCCAAACACCAGTTCCGCCGCAATCAATGTGCGCCATGCAAAGGCCCATGCGATCTTCAGGCCGGAAATCAGAGATGGCAGTGCTGCGGGAATGAGGATGAGCGCCACATAGGCCGGCCCGCGCAGGCCATAGTTCCGGCCCACGAGCCGTTGTGTTTCCGGCACCTGCTGGAAGCCGGTGAGGGCCGCCAGCGAGAACGGCCAGAGCACGGCATGCACCATCACCAGCAGCAGGCTTGCCTCACCCAGCCCGAGCCACAGCATGGCCAGTGGCAGCAGCGCGATGGCTGGCAGCGGGTTGAACATGGCCGCCAGCGTCAGCAGCACTTCCTTGAAGAAGGGAATGGTGATGGCCACCGAAACCAGCACAAGGCCTAGTGCCACCGCCAGAAAATAGCCCTTCACCAGCACCCCGAGCGACACCAGCGCCGAGGGGATGAGATCCTCGTGGTTCACCGCTTCCACCAGCGCCTGCATGGTGCTTGTGAAGGTTGGAAAGAGCAGCGGGTTGTTCTGCCACAGTGCCGCTGCCTGCCAGAGCAGGGCAAGGCCGGCCAGAATGATGATGCGGCGAACGGCGGTATAGCTCCAGATGCGCCCAAACCGTTCCTGCCATGAGGCGGTTTGCGGTTGGGGCAGGAGGTTGCCCGCCCGTGTGAGGTCCGCGTCAGACATGCAGGCCTCCATCCGTGAACAGCAGGTTGTGAACGTCGCGCACCACGGCTTCGAAATGCGGGGAACCGCGTTCGGCAAGGTTGAAGGCGGAGGTATCAAAGGTGGCGATGGTGCGTCCGGGATGGGCGGCCAGAAGATGCAGTCGGGTGCCGATCAGCACCGCCTCATCAATGGCGTGGGTGACGAAAACCAGCGTGAACTGCTGCTCTTCCGCCAGCGCCAGCAGGTCTTCCTGAAGGGTGCGGCGAGTGAGGGCATCCAGCGCCGCGAAGGGTTCATCCATCAGCAAGACATCGGGTTCTGCCGCCAGTGCGCGGGCAATCGCGGCGCGCTGCTTCATGCCGCCGGAAAGGGTGTGGGGATAGGCATCAATCGCACGGGCGAGGCCCACTTTCACAAGGGCCGCCTCTGCCCGATCCCGTGCTTCCGCTCGCGACATTTTGCGGGCGATGCGCAGGGGAAAAGCGACATTGTCGCGCACGGTTTTCCACGGCAACAACTGGTCGAATTCCTGAAACACGACAATCCGGTCCGGCCCCGGCCCGGTGATCTTCGCGCCCCGCATCTCCACCCGGCCACCGGCAGGCTTGAGAAAGCCCGCCAGTGCCTTGAGAATGGAAGACTTGCCGCACCCGGAAGGACCCAGCAGCACCAGCCGCTCACGCTCCGCCACCGTGAAGCTCACATCTTCCACGGCACGCAGGCGGCTGTTCTGTCCGGCATAATCCAGCGTCAGATTGTGTGCGGCCAGAACGGGGCGGGCGGTTTCCTGCACGTTGTGATGCAGATGTCCGGGGGCGGCATTCATGTGCGCTCTCCGTTCAGGAGCCGGAGGCCGAATGCAGCTCTTCGAACGTATAGTCCTTGAAGCTGGCCGGCTGGGTCTTGATCGCGCCGATGCGCTTCATGAATTCCGCAAAGGTCTGGGTGCCCTGCGGAACGAGCGTGTATTGCACATCGGGGTCTGAGAGCACTTCGAGGATAAAGGCCGGGTCCAGCTTCGACTGTTCGACCTTGGCATAGATCTTCGCAGCTTCTTCCTTGTTGGCTGCCACCCATTGGGTCGCCTCCTGGAAAGCATTGAAGAAGGCCTGATAGGTCTTGGGGTTGTTCTCGCGGAATTTCAGGGTGGTGTAGGCGACTGTTGGTGTCACCGGCCCGCCGAAAATGTCATAGGACGAAAACACCTTGTGCACGTTCGGGCTTTTGAGCGCCTGGTTCTGGAACGGCGAGTTGGAGAGGTGCGCGGTGATTTCCGTGCCGCCGGCAATGAGGGCCGCGGTTGCATCCGGGTGAGGCAGGGTCACCATCAGCTGGTCTAGCTGCTTGGCATTGCCCGGACCGAAGGTCTGTTCGGCCGCAAGCTGGAGAATGCGTGCCTGCACCGAGACACCCGCCACCGGCATGGCGATCTTGTCCTTCTCCGTGAAGTCCTTGATGGTCTTCACATTCGGGTTGTTGGTCAGCAGATAGTTGGGCTGCGCACCGAACGCGCCGATAATCTTCACCTCATTGGGTGTGCCACGGGTCTTGTCCCACAGGATGAGGAAGGGGCCGATGCCGGCCGAGGCGATGTCGATATTGCCGGCCAGCAGCGCATCATTCACCGCTGCGCCACCGGAGAGGCGGGTCCAGTCAACCGTGATGTCGAGGCCGAGTTCCTTGCCGGCTTTCTCGATCAGGCCCTTCTCCTTCATCACATGGAAGGGCGTGTAGAGCGTGCCGAACTGCTGGGCGATGCGCAGCTTGCCTTCGGCCCATGCGGGCGTGGCGGCAATGGTGGCACCAAGAGACGCGCCAAGAGTGAGGCCAAGCGCCAAGGCGCGTGTGAAGGTGCGGCGGGTGAACATGGATATGCCCTTGTGTCTGGCGTCTGGCGCAGCTCGCTGTTTCCCTGAACAGCGGCACGCCTCGGCGTCGTGATGGATCGTGTTTTTTTCGCGTGAAGCGGGGCGTGCCCCCCGCAGGGATGCTTCAGGAAACAGCCGCCTGCCGGCGTTCTGTCAGGTGCGAGCCAACGGCGAACTCATTGACGATATTGTCGGAAATCTTGCGGCGTCGGCCATCTATGCCCAGCTCCGGGAACAGCAGTTCGCCGACACGATAGGCTTCCTCAAGATGCGGGTAGCCCGAGCCGATAAAGGTCTCGATGCCGATCTCCTGATATTCGCGGATGCGGGCGGCGACACTCTTGGGGTCGCCCACCAGCGCGGTGCCTGCGCCCCGACGCACCAGCCCGATACCTGCCCACAGATTGGGCGCGATCTCGAGCTTGCGCCGGTCGCCGGCATGCAGGGCGGCCATGCGGGCCTGCCCTACAGAATCCATCTCTTCCTTGAAGCGCTTCTGCGCGTTTTCGATCTGCTCATCCGAAACACGCGAAATGAGCTTGTCGGCGGCCGCCCACGCCTCGGCCTCGGTCTCACGCACGATGAAGTGGATGCGCAGGCCGAACTTCAGCTTGCGCCCGCGTTTCGCGGCCCGCGCCTGCGCATCTGCCAGCTTGTCCTTCAGCAAATGCGGCGGTTCTCCCCATGAGAGATAAACGCTGGCATGTTCTGCCGCGACCTCATGGCCCGCGGCTGAGGAGCCACCAAACCACAGCGGCGGATGAGGTTGCTGCACCACCGGGAAATCGAGGCGTCCATGACGCACGGTGTAATATTCGCCGGTGTGATCCACGGTTTTTCCGGAGACGAGATCGCGCCAGATGCCGAGGAATTCGGCGGCCTGACGGTAGCGCTCATCATGGTTGAGGAAGATGCCGTCAGCGGCCAGTTCCGCCGGGCTGCCGCCCACCACCACATTCAGCAGCAGACGGCCATCGCTCAGCCGATCGAGCGCCGCAGCCTGCCGCGCGGCAAAGGCGGGAGAGGTGACGCCGGGGCGCAAGGCCACCAGAAAGCGCAGGCGCTCCGTGGCTGGCAACAGGCCGGCGGCGGTGATCCAGCTATCCTCGCAGCTCTGCCCGGTGGGCAGCAGAACACCCTTGAAGCCGAGCCGGTCCACCGCCTGCGCCACTTCACGGAAATAGGCGAATTCCGGCGGACGCTGCTGCGTTTCCGAACCCAGATAAGACCCATCCCCATGCGTGGGAATAAACCAGAAAAAGTCCGGCTCTCCCGGCGAACGCGTGAACTGGCTCATGACAACCTCCTGTAGTGGGCGAGGATGTCATGAATGATTATAATGTCAATTGATTTTATAGACTAATGAGGCGCGCCAAAAACCCCCACAGCCAACGCATCGTTATGGATGGTCCTGGTGTCATCCTCGTTTATCGACCCATCCCTTAAAATGCGGAGCATGTGACGCAAATGGCCGATATGTCGGGAAGAATACGGAATGGATCATTGTATCTCCTGCATGATCTTCATATCTTGTTGGAGCAGTTCATAGATTTTCCGCTCTCTTTGTTTTTTCAGATGCGAACAGGTCCAGAAATACGCGCGTGACCGGCATGTTGTTTGGCTCATGATGAGGCTTCCTGTCGCTGGTTCTGATCCGTGCAATCTGTCGTCCGGTTTCGGAACGGCGAAAACGCCAACGGCAGGCGGGTTCTGGTCTGACAAGGAGAGTGTTCAAGTGTTTGGTGCTTCTATTTGCCTGATCCGCATGTTGCGGACGGCTTTCTCAGCGAGGGAACCCAGGGATCATGTCTGACGCCCAGTCTCACCCCACTGTTCAGGACATTGCGCTTGGCCTTGATGCTCAGGGCGAACGCCAGGAATTCGACAGCATGGGGCAGGTCACGGTGCCTGCGGACCGCTATTGGGGCGCGCAGACCCAGCGTTCGCTTCAGCATTTTTCCATTGGCGATGACCGCATGCCCAAGGCGGTTTATCACGCCTATGGCTATGTGAAGAAAGCCGCCGCGCTGGTGAACAATGCCGCCGGCCGCCTGCCGGACTGGAAGAAGGATGCCATTGTGCGCGCCGCCGATGAGGCCATTTCCGGCAAGCTGGACGATCATTTCCCGCTTTATGTCTGGCAGACCGGCTCCGGCACCCAGTCCAACATGAATGTGAACGAGGTCATCTCGAACCGCGCCATCCAGTTGCTGGGCGGCGAAATCGGCAGCCAGCATCCGGTGGGGCCGAATGATGATGTGAATATGGGGCAGTCGTCCAACGACACCTTCCCCACAGCCATGCACATTGCCTCTGTACTGGCGCTGGACACACAGCTCATTCCACAGGCGACCCAACTGGTCGAGCTCATCGAGAAGAAGGCGGATGGCTGGATGGATGTGGTCAAGATCGGCCGCACCCATCTGGAAGATGCCGTGCCCCTCACTGTTGGTCAGGAGTGGTATGGCTGGGCCGGGCAGATCCGCGCCGCCATCGCCGATGTCGAGGCCAGCCGCGGTGGGCTTTATGAACTGGCGATCGGCGGCACGGCTGTCGGCACGGGCCTGAATGCGCCCAAGGGGTTCTCTAAGGATGTCGCGGCCCAGATCGCCGCGCTCACCGGCAAGCCCTTTATCACCGCGCCCAACAAGTTCACGGCGCAGGGTTCGCTGGATGCGATGGTGCGGGCGCACGCGGCGCTGCGCAATCTGGCCGTGGCGCTGATGAAGATCGCCAATGACATGCGCTGGCTGGCCTCTGGCCCACGCTGTGGCTTTGCCGAGCTGATCCTGCCGTCCAACGAGCCGGGTTCCTCCATCATGCCGGGCAAGGTGAACCCCACCCAGTGTGAAGCCATGGTGATGATCGCCATTCAGGTCATGGGCAATGACAGCGCGGTGGCGATTGCCGGCAGCCAGGGCAATTTCGAGCTGAATGCCATGCGCCCCGTCATCATCAATAATTTCCTGCACTCGGCCCGCATTCTGGCCGATGGCTGCGAGAAGTTCCGCCTCTATTCGGTGGAAGGCACGGAGCTGAACCGCAAGAAGATCGAGGAATATGTGGAAGGCAGCGTGATGCTGGTGACCGCACTTTCGCCGGTCATCGGCTATCAGAACTCCGCCCACATCGCTGAACAGGCCATTGCGGATGGCACCACGCTGAAGGCCGCCGCTCTTGCTTCCGGCAAGGTGACGGAAGAGCAGTTCGACCAGATCGTGAAGCCGTTGGACATGATCGGCGAAGGTCTGGCGGGCGCCTGATTTTAGGGGCGTTTTGGCGCAGGGCTCTACAACGCGTCTCTTGTCCTCACGTGGCTTTGGGTCTGGCCCGATGCCGCGTGGGGGGTACTTGAGAGATGCGGGGTGGTGCTTCTGGCGCTTCAGGAAAGTCGCAGTGTGATCAGAGGCCCGGCATTGGTGTGCCGGGCCTTTTTCTATCTGTCCTGCGATAACGCCCTGACATCCGTATGGCGGTTCCGTCGCCTGCATGTGGCCGGAGCAAAGCGGCGAGGGGCGGGATGATGAGGCCCCTTTTTAGGGCTGCTTTTCCGTCTGCGAGGCAGACCTGCTTCGCGCTTACCGGGCTGGCTGGATGAACAGGCGCGTGGCTTTTGGCACGGTGCGCGCACTTTGAAGGTCACATGTCGCGCTCACGGCGTCAGCGTTCTGAAACAGCAAGAATATGCATGTGCTGCTCTTGCTTCGTTCAGCGCGTGCCGTGGTGTCCTTGCTGCGGGTTCCTTGCCACAGGGGTCAGGATCGCGGCGTGGTGTTTTCCACGCGCCGGCTGCGCACATCGCAGATGGTGGCCCAGCCCACCGGCCGGCCTGTTTCCGGCAGATCGGCCCGTTCGCGCTTGGCGCGCAGGATATGGGCCTTGGCCACCATGTGTGCACTCACCGGCGCGGTGAGCACCAGAAACAGGGTGATGAGCAATTCATGCAGTGACCATTCGCCCCGCACCCCGGCGGCATAGACCATGGAGGCGATGAGCATCGCCCCGATGCCGAGGGTCGTGGCCTTGGTTGGCCCGTGCAGGCGGCTCATGGTGCCCGGCAGCTTGGCCAGCCCCAGCGCGCCCACGACAAGGAAGAAGGCGCTGATGAGGACCAGCGCGGAAGCAATGATTTCCCAGAACAGCGCCATGTTCGCCTCACTCAATCACGTTGCCGCGCAGCAGGAACTTGCAGAAGGACACGGTGGTCACGAACCCCACCATGGCGAACAGCAAGGCTGCCTCAAACGAAATGGCGCTGCCATATACGACACCCGCCAGCACGATGAGTGCGATGGTGTTGATGACCAGAGTGTCCAGCGCGATCACCCGGTCCACCGCATCCGGTCCGATGACCAGCCGGTAGAGGGTGAGCAGAATGGCGAGACAAACCGCAAGCGCGGCAATGATGCAGGCGATGGCGATCATTCGAATATCCTCTTCAGCCGGCACTCATAGCGTTGCTTGATCTGGGTGATGATCTCACCGGGATCATCGGAATCAAGCACATGGATGAGCAGCACCTTGCCATCCGCGCTCAGGTCCACGCACACCGTGCCGGGAGTGAGTGCGATGGTGCCGGTGAGCGCCGCGATGGCTTCCGGAGTTTCGAGCTCCAGCGGCATGGTCACATAGGTTGAGCGCAGGTCCGCGCTGCGGCGAAACAGGATCAGCCGCGCCACATTCAGGTTCGAGACGATCACATCCCAGAACAGCACCAGCAGGTAGGCCAGTATGGTCAGCGGTGCCTTGATGCGGGGGCGTCCGGGCCAGAAGTCGGCCACAAAGAGCGGGATGAGGAAGCCGAGGATGAGGCCGAGCACCACATGGCCCGCGCTCAGGTCATTGGCCAGCAGCACCCACACAATGGTGAGGCAGACACTTAGCAGGGGATGGGGAAAGAGGCGCGCCATGGCTCAGTCCTGCTTTGCCGGCGGGGCCGGATTCTGGCCCAGCACCACTTCCACATAGGTGGCGCGGTCCAGTGTCTGTTGCGCGGTGCGCTCCAGCCATGTGGTGGCCGGCCCCGCGCCGATGGTCCATGCCACCAGCACCGCCAGAAGGAAGGAGATGGAGAGCACCGGCTGCACCAGCTTCGGTTTCGGTTCCGGCCATTTATCCGGCGGCGGCGCGCTGGACCAGAACAGGGTGGTGCCGGCGCGGGTCAGGCCATAGGTGAGCACCAGACTGGTGACCAGAATGACGCCCCACAAGATCGCCCAGCTCGGTACCGTGCGTGTGGCATCGAGGATCATGACCTTGCCGAGGAAGCCGGAAAGGGGCGGCAGGCCCACCATGCCAAGGGCGGCGATGAAGAACAGCCCGGCCACAAGGCGCTCCGCCCGCATGGCCATGTCCGGCTCCAGCCGATCAAGAGTGTGGGGGCGCCCCTCCACCACCATGCCGGCGATGAGGAACAGGGCGGCACCCGCCAGCGTGCTGTGCACCAGATAATAGAGGGCGGCGGCCACTCCCACCGTATCAAACAGCCCGAGTGCCATCAGCAGCGTGCCCATGGAGGCAACCACGGCGAAGGCCGCGACCGATTTCAGCGTGCGGCTGCCGATGACGCCGATGGTGCCGAAGATCAGCGTGATAACGGCGGCAGGCAGCACATAGGGGGCCGCCACCAGCGCCAGCGCGCCGGCTTCCGCCCCGAAAATCATGCCATAAACCCGCAGTATGGCATATGCGCCCACCTTGGTCAGCATCATGAAGATGGCCGCGGCAGGTGCCGAGGTGGAGGCATAGGTGGCCGGCAGCCACCAGTGCAGCGGCACCAGCGCCGCCTTGGTGGCGAACACGACGAACAGCAGCAGCGCACCGGCCTTCAGGAAGCCGGGATCATTGATGCCGATCTGCGGCACGCGCACCGCAAGGTCCGCCATGTTGAGCGTGCCGGTGGAGCCGTAGATGAGGCCCACCGCGATCAGGAACAGGGTGGAGGCGACAAGGTTGATGGCCACATAGTGGAAGCCCGCCTTGAGCCGGCCCGCGCCACCGCCATGCACCATCAGCCCGTAGGACGCGATCAGCATGACCTCGAAGAAGACGAACAGGTTGAAGATGTCGCCGGTGAGGAAGGAGCCGTTGATGCCCAGCAACTGGAACTGGAACAGCGGATGGAACAGGCGGCCTTTGCGGTCTGATCCGGCCGAGGCATAGATCACCACGGCCAGCCCCAGCACGCCGGCCAGAACGAGCATGGTGGCCGAGAGCTGGTCCAGCACCAGCACGATGCCGAACGGCATCGGCCAGTCACCCAGCTGGTAGACCTGCGGCCCCTCGGTCGCGACCAGCGCCAGCAGGCCGATATCGATCAGCAGCAGCAGAACGGTGGCGACAATGGAGACCGTGCGCTGGGTGCGCAGCGAGCCGCGCAGGGCCAGAATGATGAAGGCTGCCGTCAGCGCCGGAAGGAGAATGGGAGCAATGACGAGATTGTTCATGCCCGGTCTCCGTTCCGGGGAGCCGCGGGTGTGTCTGCCTGACTGGTGGACTGGCCGGTCTCGTCTTCCATTGCGGAAAGGCGGGTGTGGTCGGAGCCGGTTTCCAGATAGCCGCGCAGCGCCATCACCACGATCAGCGCCGACATGCCGAACGAGATGACGATGGCGGTCAGCACCAGCGCCTGCGGCACCGGATCGGCATAGGTCGTGCCGCCGGGCTGGTAGATCGGTGGCGCGTCAATCGTCAGCCGGCCCATGGAGAACAGGAACAGGTTCACCGCATAGGACAGGAAGGTGATGCCCAGAATGATGGGGAAGCTGCGGCCACGCAGCATCAGATAGATTCCGACCGCCGTGAGGATGCCGATGGCGCTTGAGACGAGAAGTTCCATCCGCTCAGTCCTTCCCGTCCGTTGAGGTGGCGATGAGCTCGGCAGCGGGTGGAACGGCCTTTTCCAGCGGAATATCCATGGCGTGGCGGGTATCTGGCGCTGGATCCACGCGCTGTTCGACGCGGGCCAGCCGGGAGAGGGTGAGCACCATGACACCGATGACGGTAAGGGCGACCCCCAGATCGAAGATCATGGCCGAAGCCAGCTCGAATTCCCCGACGATCGGCAGCTCCACATAGGTGAAGGTGGTGGTGAGGAAGGGGTCGTCGAACAGCAGGGGCACAAGGCCAGCCACGCCGGCAATGGCCACGCCCGCGCCAATGGCGGTCTGCGGGTCAAGATGCAGCCTTTTCGCGCCCCAGGTATAACCCGAGGCGATATATTGCATGATGAGGCCGATGGCGATCACCAGACCGGCGACAAAGCCGCCGCCCGGCTGGTTGTGCCCGCGCAGGAAGAGATAGACGCCGACCAGCATGGAGAGCGGCAGCAGAACGCGGGTTGCCACCACCAGCAGCAGGGGATGGGCGTCGCTGGCGTCTTCCTTCGGCAGCATGGCACGCAGGCGGCGCACGGCGGCATCCTTCAGCTTCACATCCAGCAGCGCGAAGATGGAGATGGCGGCGATACCCAGCACGATGATCTCGGAGAAGGTATCAAACCCGCGGAAGTCCACCAGAATGACATTCACGACATTGGTGCCGCCGCCGCCGGGCTTGGCTGTGGCGATATAGTATTCGGCGATGTCTGTCGGCCCGTTGCGGGTCATGATGCCATAGGAGAGGGCCGCGACCCCGAAGCCTGCCGTGACAGCGACGATGCCATCGCGCCAGCGGGCATAGAGGCTGTCCTCGTCCGGGGTCTTCTTGGGCAGAAGATTGAGGGCGAGCAGCATCAGGATGGTGGTCACCACGTCCACGGAGATCTGGGTCAGCGCCAGATCCGGGGCGGAGAACTGGATGAAGGTGAGCGCGACCACCACGCCGACGGCGCTGGTGAGAATGAGGGCCAGAAGCCGCTCGCTCTGGCGGATGACGACCATGATGCTGATGGCCACAAGGGTGAACCATGCGACCAGCGCGGAGGCGTTCACCGGCAGCATCGGCCGTTCGCCCTCATAGGCCGGCGTGGTCCAGATGGCGTAGAAGCCGAACAGCAGGATCGCGACAAAGGTAATGCGCAGATAGCGGGTGAGCGAGCCGGCATGCAGCACGCCGATAATGCGCCGAGAGGTTTTCACGCTGATATCCAGCGTCGCCTCGAACAGGGCGCGCCCATCCGGCCGGGGCACGGTGGCGAGCTGGCCAACCAGCCGGGGCAGATAAACATAGAGCAGCGCGCCGCCGGCGAAGGCGATGAAGCTCATGAACAAAGCGGGGGTGAGCCCGTGCCACAGCGCCAGATAATAATCGGGCAGCGGCCCACCAATCACGGCACCCGCGATCAGTGCCAGCGTCTTGCCCACCACCTGCTGCGGCATGATGCCAATGGCGATGACGGGTGCGACCAGCAGGGCCACCGGCAGCCACATGCCGATGGGTGGATCATGGGGCTTGCTGGAGGGGTAGTCATCCCGCTTCGGGCCAAGGAAGGTGGCGATGGCGAAGCGCGCCGAGTAGGCCACCGAGAACAGGGCCGCGAGCGTCACGCCCACCGGGAACAGCCAGGGCAGGCCCGGATAGACCGTGTGAGCCGCCTCTTCCAGCATCATTTCCTTGGAGAGGAAGCCATTGAGGAAGGGCACGCCGGCCATGGCCGCCGCCGCGATGAGCGAGAGCGTGCCGGTGATGGGCATGATCCACAACAGCCCGCCCAGTCGTTTCATGTTTCGCGTGCCGGCCTCGTGGTCGACAATGCCCGCGCTCATGAACAAAGCGGCCTTGAAGGTGGCATGGTTGAGGATGTGGAACACCGCGACCACTGCCGCCATTGGCGTGCCGAAGCCCAGCAGCATGGTGACCAGACCGAGATGGCTGATGGTGGAGAAAGCCAGAAGCCCCTTCAGGTCATCCTTGAACATGGCGATCCACGCCGCCATCGCCATGGTGATGAGCCCCACCGGCGCAACAATGAGGAACCATGTTTCTGTGCCGGCCAGCGCCGGCCACAGCCGGGCCATGAGGAAGATGCCGGCCTTCACCATGGTGGCCGAATGCAGATAGGCCGAGACCGGGGTGGGGGCGGCCATGGCGTGCGGCAGCCAGAAATGGAACGGGAACTGCGCCGATTTGGTGAAGGCGCCCAGCAGGATCAGGATCAGCGCCGGCACATAATAGGGTGAGGCCTTGATGACGTCGCCCTGCTCCAGAATGTGGCTGATCTCATAGGAACCGGCGATCTGCCCCAGCAGCACCAGCCCGCCAATGAGCGCCAACCCGCCGCCACCCGTGACCACCAGCGCCATGCGGGCGCCGCGCCGGGCTTCCTTTTCCTTGCGCCAGAAGCCGATCAGCAGGAACGAGGTGAGGCTCGTCATCTCCCAGAAGATCAGCAGCAGAATGAGGTTGTCCGAGAGCACCACACCCAGCATCGCGCCCTGAAACAGGAGCAGATAGGCGTAGAAGCGGCCCATCGGGTCGGTGCGGTTCAGATAGTAGCGGGCATAGATGATGACGAGAATGCCGATGATGAGGATCATCGAGGCAAAGAACAGGCTCAGCGGGTCCAGCCGGAAGGAGAAGTTCAGGCCGATCTGCTGCACCCAGGGCAGGGTGAAAATCTCGACCTCGCTATTGAACACATCACGGGCGCGCGAAAGCAGCAGACCGAGTGTGACAATGGAGACAAAAGCAGCCGTATTGGCGCAGGCGCTGCGCCCGGTACGGATCAGCATCGGCGGCAGGAGAGCGCCGATCATGGGCAGCAGGGGAACAAGCCACAGCATCATGGGCGATCATGCTCCGCGCGAGCTGTGAACGATGAAAGGTCCGGAGCATGTTCAAGCGCTGCGCGGACCGGTTCGCGGGTGGAGCATGCGATGACCCAATGCGCCGGTGCCTTGCTCCGGTTCAGTGAAACGGAGACGTTTCTAATGAGCCCATATCTTCTGGTGCTGTCATTCATGGTCGTTTCGGGCGGCCTTTGGGGTCGTCAGAATGGCGCAGAGGCGCGTCGCGGATGGGAAAGCAGAGCCTGAGACAGGGTATATCTAGAAATCTGGCCAGAATGGAACCGCAATTCCAATAACATGCCAGAAATGATGAGAAATTTGACCGGGCCGGCAAGATGGCGCGCAGCACAACAGGCGCGGCCGTCATGCGGTCACGGTGGGGTTTGTGTTGCGGAGATGCGGGCCGAAGCGGCAACCGCCTTCCTCTAGGTTACAGGCGGCGCAGTGCGCACTGCAACAAAACAGTCAGCCACGGCGTTCTTTTTATGAAACCGTGTCCGCAGGTTCGGGTCGGGAGGTCTGGCCGGGCGGGCTCTCTGGCTGGGGCGCCAGCACCGGATCCGCAGTGAGGACGGGGGCCGCGTCATCTTCCGCGCCGAGCATGGTGGCGATGCGTTCCAGCGATGCGATGAGCATGAGCTGTTCCCATTCCGCGAGGTTCGAGAAGGCCTCATGGAAGCGGGCATGTGCGCCATCCGGGGCGATTTCCAGCACCATCCGGCCTTTCGCGGTCAGGCTCAGCCACACCTGCCGCCGGTCTGTCTCGCCCTTGCGGCGGGCGATCATACCCACAGCTTCCAGTTTGTGAATGAGGGCGGTGGTGGTGGCCTGTGTAATGCCCATGCGGGCTGCGACCGAACCGGCGGTGTGTTCCGCGCCATCATCCAGCATCTGCATGAAGATGAGCTGCGAGGGTGTGAGGCCGGTCTCGCGCATCAGCGCTTTCGAGTTCATCTCGGTCTTGCGCAGAATCTTGCGCAGGGCCGAGAGCGCGGTCTTGGTTGGGGCTTGCACGTCTCGGCTCGGCTCCGGCGGTGAGTCTGTCATTCTCTTACCTCCGCTGCGGGGCGGACCCCAAGAGGGTTGCGCTCTAGCGCGTTTTATTTTGTTAGATATTACGAATCATTATGGTGTTATTTTGGGCGTAAACAGAAATCCGGATTCAGATAGCGAATGATCTGTTTTTCGTTTGAATCCCAACAAATTAATGAAATTTCAATTTTCTATGGACTTCCCTGCGTCATGCTCATCGTTTGACATTTAGTTTGATTAAGCTAAATAAATAACACGCAGCAGCGGAGGTTATCCATGAGTCTTGCCACGAGCCTTTCAACCGTAGGCCCGGATGACCGCAGCGCTGACCTCTCACCCGGAATCACGATTCGCCGGCCGGGACGGGAAGATGGTGCTGCGGTCTGGAAACTGGTCGCCGACAGTGTGACCCTCGACACCAATTCCATGTATTGCAATCTCCTGCAGTGCAGCCATTTCGCCGCCACCTGCGCGATCGCTGAAATGGAAGGGGAGATTATCGGCTGGTTGTCCGGCTATATCCCGCCTGAAGAGCCCGATACCTATTTCGTCTGGCAGGTCTGCACCGCTGAGCGGGCACGTGGCCGGGGCATCGCGAAGCAGCTCATCAAGAACGTGCTGGGCCGTTCCGCCTGTGCCGGTGTTACCCGGCTTCAGTCCACCATCACCGCGAACAATGCACCTTCCTGGGCTTTGTTCGGTGCAATGGCCGAGACGCTCGATACCGAACTGACCCGCGCACCCCATTTCCGGCGTGATGCGCATTTCGGTGGTCAGCACGATACTGAATATATGGTCACCATCGGCCCGTTCGCGCGCTCGGTCCTGCCGGTGCGGCGCGTGGCCTGACGAGACCTGCACGGCATCCGCGATCTGGCGCATTCAGCCCGGCGCATGCCGTTTCCAGAACAGGCACCCGTCTCCGCCGGATGGCGCGGAGTGACGGCATCAGTTCGCCGCCTGTGGTGCTTTTATGCCCTGCCGTCCCAAAAGGAGGCAATTCATGACGACCCACACATTCAAGACCACCCGCCCGGCCACGCGCATCGGCAAGGACATGTTCGAGCGCATGGAAAGCCGTGTGCGTTCCTATTCCCGCAGTTTCCCCGTGATGTTCGACAAGGCGAAGGGGTCCATCATTCATGGCCGGGATGGGCGCGAATATCTCGATTTTCTCTCGGGCTGCTCATCGCTCAATTACGGGCACAATGACCCGGACATGAAGAGCGCGCTGGTGGAATATGTGGCGGCCGATGGCATCACCCACGGGCTGGACATGTTCACCGACGCCAAGGCCCGCTTTCTTGAGGCCTATGAGGAGATCATCCTCAAGCCGCGCGACATGGACTATCGCCTCATGTTCACCGGCCCCACCGGCACCAATGCGGTGGAAGCCGCGCTGAAGCTGGCGCGCAAGGTGACCGGGCGCACCAATGTCATCGCCTTCACCAATGGCTTTCACGGCATGAGCCTGGGCGCGCTGGCCGCGACCGGTAACAGCGGCAAGCGCGGGGGCAGCGGCGTGGCCCTGAGCGATGTGCACCGCGCGGCCTATGACGGCTATTTCGGCCCCGATGTCGATACCGCCGATCTGCTGGAACAGATGCTGGATGACCCTTCCGGCGGCATTGATGCTCCCGCAGCCATTCTGGTGGAGACCGTGCAGGGTGAGGGCGGGCTGAACGCGGCTTCACCAGAATGGCTGCGGAAGATCGAGGCCATTGCCCGCAATCACGGGGCACTCTTCATCATCGATGATATTCAGGCCGGCTGTGGGCGTACCGGCAGCTTCTTCTCCTTCGAGGGGCAGGGCCTGAACCCGGATATCATCACCCAGGCCAAATCCCTCTCCGGCATGGGGTTGCCCTTTGCCCTGCTGCTGCTGCGCCCGGAACACGACATCTGGCAGCCGGCAGAGCACAATGGCACCTTCCGCGGCAACAACCACGCCTTCATCACTGCCCGCGTGGCACTGGAGAAGTTCTGGCGTGATGATGCCTTCATGGGTGAGGTGCAGGAGAAGGCCGCCCATCTGGAACAGCGCCTCGGCGAGATTGCAGGCCGCTATGACCTGACCCTGCGGGGCCGGGGCATGATGCAGGGCATCAACACCGGTGATGGCGCTCTGGCGGCTGAAATCTGCGGCCTGTGTTTTGAGGCCGGCCTCATCATCGAGACATCTGGTGGACAGGATGAGGTGGTGAAGGTGTTGTGCCCCCTCACCATTTCCCGCGAGCAGCTGGATTCAGGGCTCAAGATCATGGATGGGGCATTCGAGGCCGTCTTCACCCGTGCCATGACCCGCGCTGCGGCGGAATGAGGGGACTGGCGCACACATGGGTGCGTCGCCGCCTCTTCCGCGTTCATGGCCTCAGGCCAGATAGACACTAAAAGGCAAGAACAGAATGATCGTGCGTGATCTTGATGAAGCCCGAAAGGGCGAACGACTTGTGGTGGCCAATGGCTGGGATTCCACCCGCCTGCTTCTGGCCGGGGATGATATGGGCTTTTCTTTCCATATTACCCGGATCAAGCCGGGAACCTCCCATGAGTTTCACTACCGCCACCATTTCGAGAGCGTTTATTGCATCACGGGTGAAGGCGAGATCACTGATCTTGCCACGGGCCAGACCCACCAGATCCGTCCCGGTGTGATGTATGCGCTCAACCTGAATGACCATCACCGTCTCACGGCCCGTTCCGAACTGGTGCTGGCCTGCTGCTTCAATCCGCCCGTGACCGGAGCCGAGGTGCACCGCGCGGATGGATCCTATGCCCCGGCGGCGGAACTGGCGAAAAGCGCCTGAGGTCCGCCTCCAGTCCCGGCCGCTCCGGAACAGGGTGCGGCCATTCACTGCAACACAAAACGGGAGAAACGCCATGCTCCTCTCCGCCCTGACTGGCCGAACCGATCTCTACCCCACCCGCCTTGAACAGGAGTCATGGCTGGAGCGCAGGGATCCGGTGGTCTGGGGGCGCTGGACCCCGGATGCTCCCCTGACCCGCGCCCAGACCGACAGTTTCGAGAAAGATGGCTTCCTTGTTCTGGAAGACCTGTTCGCAGATGAAGAAATTGCCGCTTTCCAGCTTGAATCCAGCCATCTGCGTCGGGGCGGAGCCGCTTTGAAGGCAGAGAATGTGGTGCGCGAGCCGGAGTCAGAGGCCGTGCGCACGGTGTTCCGGCTGGATGAGGAAAGCGAGACCTTCCGCAGGCTGGCCTGTGATGTCCGCATTGCGGGCAAGGTCGGTTTTCTGCTGGATGATGATCTCTATCTCCACCAGAGCCGGCTCAACTACAAGCCGGGCTTTACCGGCAAGGAATTCTACTGGCACTCGGATTTTGAGACCTGGCATGCGGAAGATGGCATGCCCCGCATGCGGGCCATCTCTGCCTCCATCCTGCTCACCGACAATGATGCGCTGAACGGGCCGCTGATGCTGATGCCCGGTTCGCACCGCACCTATGTCTCCTGTGCCGGGGAAACGCCGGAGGATAACCATCTCTCCTCACTGCGCCGGCAGGAGGTGGGTGTGCCCAGCCATGCCGCACTGAGCCGGCTGGCGGAACGCTTTGGCCTCACCCATGGGGCAGGCAAGGCTGGTACGGTCATTTTGTTTGACTGCAACACGATGCATGGCTCGAACGGGAACATCACACCCTTCCCGCGCTCCAATGCCTTCTTTGTCTATAATGCGTGGTCCAACCGTGTGGTTGCGCCGTTCGCGGCTCCCGCTCCGCGTCCGGACTTCCTCTCCAACAGCAAACCCGATGCACCGCTGGAGATGCTGGACACGGCCTTGAACTGACCAGAGGACACGTGCAGACGGGTGCTGCTTACTGGCCCTGATGGTCCTGCTTCAGCACCGGCCTGCCATTCAGCAGGGCTCTTTGAATGGCGCTGAAGCTTTTCAGCTGCGGGCGCACCACGGCGGAGATATCGGGCGGCAGGTGAGCATATTCTGTCGCCCGGTTGCGGTTTTCCTGCGGATTACTCTCTTCTGTCCTCTCCTTCTGCTCCGGGTCCAGAGAGTTGAAATAGGTGCCGATGCCGGAGATGCCGCTCTTGTCCCGCATCTCCAGCTTGTGGCCTGAATTGATCAGCAGGGGCGTATTCACCGGGCCTGCAAACAGGACTTCCCCATGTGGACCGTTGCCATAGACGGCCTCGGAGAATTCAGCCGGTCCGCCAAATGCCAGATAGCTTCCGTTCGCCAGAAGGCTGTTGGCCCTGGTCTGTCCTGTCACGATCAGGGCGGTGCTGTCCGCCGGGCTGGCATTGAGGATGGAGCCGTTCACCTTCAGGTTTCCATCCACCACGATGGCCAGCGGCTGGTCGCAGGGCACCCGACCGAACAGGTTGGACCAGTGGATGGCTAGGGTTTCATCCATGATGCGGGAATGGGGGGCATCCATCAGCAGGTGACGGTCCACCAGCATGTCGCCCTCATGGATGATGAGGGTCCATGACTCATCCATCCATTCCGGCAGATTGTAGCGCTCACGGACCTCGGGGGCCTGCACCACCATAATGCGGGCATTGGTGGCGGTGGGCAGGTTGGCGATGGTCGGCACGGCCGCCAGCACGCAGGCCGAAGGAGTGGATGCGGCAGAACCCGCCGGAGACAGCAGCAGGCTTGAGGCAGCAATGGCGGCCATGAGCGCTGTGCGAACCCGGCGCCAAGCGATGCGGAATGGTGTCATCAGCCAGTCCCCCTGCCCATGTCAGATCATGACAGAACCCACAATAACGGGAATGAGGGCAGCGGTGTGTCTGGTTGCCGGCTTTTCTTTTGCCGCCTGTGGTTGTTCGTCGCGGGCGGGGCATCTTTCCGCCCGCGACGCATCCATCAGGTCTTCGGGCGCTTTGACAGGTCGATCAGCACCTTCATCACGGTCGGCCCGTCCTCGCCCGGCATGATCTTGAAGCCGAGATCTTCCGCCATGTGCAGCATGGGGCCATTCTCCCGCATGACATCCCCGAACACGCGCTTGAGGCCGCGATGCTGGGCGTGATCCAGAATCTCGTTCATGAGCTGGTAGCCAAGGCCTTTGCCCTTCATGTCCGAGCGGACCATGATGGCGTATTCCGCCTCCTCATTGTCCGGATCGGCGATGATGCGCACCACGCCGGTCAGCTCGCCATTGCTGCTTTCCGCCACCAGCGCCATCTCGCGGTCATAGTCGATCTGCGAGAGGCGGGCGGCCATGAGGTGAGGGAAGTCCTTCACCGAGCCGAGGAAGCGCAGGCGCACATCCTGCGGGTCAGAGCGATGCACCATGTCCACCAGCCCCGGCTCATCCTCGGGGCGGATCGGGCGAAGGATCAGGCCGGAGCCATCGGTGAGGGTCAGTTCCTTCACGAATTCAGGCGGATAGGGGCGGATGGCGAAACGCTTCGTGCCGGCCTCATGGGTGGGGTGCACCACGATGCGGGCATCCAGTGCGATCACGCCATGCTCGTCGGCGATCAGCGGATTGATGTCCAGTTCCCGGATCTGCGGCAGGTCCGCCAGCAGTTCACCCAGCTTGATGAGCGTATCGGAAATGGCGCTGATGTCTGCCGGCGGGTGATCGCGATAGCCGGCAAGGAGGCGGGAGACGCGGGTGCGCGAGATCATCTCCCGCGCCAGCGTGCCATTGAGCGGGGGCAGGGCTATGGCGCGGTCGCCGATGACCTCCACCGCCGTGCCGCCCTGACCAAACAGCACCACCGGCCCGAAGGTCGGGTCATTGGCGATGCCGGCAATCAGCTCCTGCCCATGCACACGCTGCACCATGGCCTGCACGGTGAAGCCATCCACGCGCGCGCGCGGCATCTTTTCCGAAACAGAGCGGATGATGTCGCGGCAGGCAAATTCCACCGCATCGGGGCTGTGCAGGTCAAGACGCACGCCACCGACATCGGACTTGTGGGTGATGTCGTGGGAGAGCACCTTCACCACCACCGGCATCTTCATGCCGGCGGCAATTTGCCCGGCTTCCTCAGGTGTGGAGGCGATGCGTGTTTCCACCACGGGAATGTCATAGGCGGCCAGAACCGCCTTGGCCTCGAACTCACCCAGCGCGGTGCGCCCGGCCGCAAGCGCCTGTTCCACGATGGCGCGGGCCTTGTCACGGTCCGGTTCATCGAAGGTGCGGGCGGGCGGGGTTTCCATCAGCAGGGTCTGGTTACGCTGGTAGGACACCAGATGGCCGAAGGCGCGCACCGCCTCGCTCGGGGTTTCATAGGTGGGAATACGCCGGGCCGCGAAACGCTTGCGCACGGCATCCGCACTCGCCTCGCCCAGCCAACAGGTCAGAACCGGCGCACGGGGGCGACTTTCCAGTGCGCTGATGACGGATTCACCCGCCGCCGCGCTGTCGCTCACCGCCGAGGGAGAGTTCAGCACCAGGACCGCATCCGAGCCCTTGTCGGCCAGCAGCAGGGGCAGAACCTCGCCATAGCGCTTGGCCGGGGCATCGGAGCCGAGCCGCACCGGATTGGCGCTGCCGCAGCCGGTGGGCACGATGGGTGCGAGCTTCTCTGCGGTCTCAGGCATGATGGTGCCGAGCGACCCGGCAATCTCATCCATCGCATCCACCGCCACCACACCCGCGCCACCGCTGTTGGTGACGATGGCCAGCCGCTCGCCATGCAGCCTGATGCCGGAAGACAGGGTGGTGACCGCCTCGAACAGTTCACGCAGTTCATGCACGCGCAGCATGCCGGCACGGCGGAAGGCAGCGTCATAGACCAGATCCGCCCCCGCCAGTGCCCCGGTATGGGAGCGGGCAGCTTCCGCGCCAGCCGCGGAACGCCCGGTGCGGACCACGATGACCGGCTTGGCCCGCGCCGCGATGCGTCCGGCAGACATGAACTTGCGCGCATCCGTGATGTTCTCGATGTACAGCAGGATGGCGCGGGTGGTGTTGTCTAGGGCGAGATAGTCCAGCAGGTCGCCGAAATCGACATCGATCTTGTCGCCCAGCGAAAGCACATGGGAAAAGCCGAAACCCTGCCCGCGTGCCCAGTCCAGCACGGCGGTGGCCATGGTGCGGGACTGGCTGAGGAAGGCGACATCGCCGCGCGCCGGCATTTGCGGGGCAAAGCTGGCATTGATGCGCGAACTGGTGGAAATGAAGCCGATGGAATCCGGCCCCACAATGCGCAGCAGGTTCGGCCGGGCGGCATCCAGCATGCGCTGGCGCAATGCCGCATTGGCGGACTTGTCGCCCTTCATGCTGAGGCTGGAGGCGATGATGGCAGCCCGGCAGCCCTTCGCGCCCAGATCTGCCAGCGCCTGTGGCACATCTTCGGGCGGGGTCGCGACGATGGCGAGGTCCACCGGTATGGGCAGGTCTTTCACATCGGCATAATTGAGCGAGGAGCGGATGGCGCGCTCCTTCGGGTTTACGGTCAGGATCGGCCCTTCGAATCCGGCCTCGAACAGATTGCGGGCAATGACTGCGCCAATGGTGCCGGGCTGGTTGCTGGCACCCACAAGGGCAATGGCGCCGGGGCGGAACAGGGCGTCAAGATTGCGCGTGGTCATGTGGGCCTCGGGTCGTTCGTGTCGGCGGTGCGCCGGCAGGGATCAACGTCACGTGAGGATGGCTGAAGATTGCGACGGGTTGCCGACTGGGTACCCCTCCCTCTGCCTGTGTGGCAGCCCTTCTGCGGCCTGTCTGCTCTTCTTGGTGAGTGTGCACTGGCCAGCGCGGGCTGCAAAGGCCCCCGACCCGGTTTCGGTACGGGAGAGGACAAGGCACCCTTCAGCAGGAGAGCTGGCGGGCGAAACTGCTATGCACGGCTTCGCTCAGCTGGTCTCCCAGCAGAGGCTTCTCGATGATGGCGACACCTTGTGCACTGGCCCGGCTGCGCACGGTGTGGGAAGGATTCGAGGTGATGAGAAAGGCCGGCAGATGGACATTGCGCTGGCCAAGTTCATGCAGAAGGTCGAGCCCGTTCAGCCCCGGAAGGTTGTAGTCCACAACCATGCAGCCACTGCTGGGCAGTTCGGCAGCCAGCATCTCACCGGAGCTGGCATAGGTGCGCACATTGAAGCCATCAAGTTCAAAGGTGAACCTGAGTGCGCTGCAAACCGCCGAATCATCGTCCACGACATGGACAATCCAGGGCTGGGGCAGTTGGCCCTCCTGACCCATTGAAACCTCCCACCACACGGGCGATGGCCCACATAAGGGCGTGGCGGGGCAGATGGCCTTGAGGCAGATCAACCCGTGGCATGAAGCATCTTCACGTCCCGGTTATCTCGCTTCGTGTGCGGGTGTTCCGCCTGCATTGGGCCCTGTTTTATGTCCCCCTTGGTGCAATGCCGGCCAGAAGCGCCATGCGCACCAGTTCAGACAGGCTCTGCGCCTTCATCTTGGTCATGACATTGGCCCGGTAGACCTCCACCGTGCGCGGGCTGATGCCAAGGTCACCGGCAATCATCTTGTTGGCGAGGCCGGCCACAAGGCTTTCCAGCACCTGCCGCTCGCGCTGGGAGAGGGCGGCGATGCGCTCGGCCACCTCGTCGCGCACCGTATCCTTCTGGTGCGTTTCGCGCCGGCGGGCAAGGGTGGCGTTCACTGTGTCGAGGATCGCGACATCATCGAACGGTTTTTCCAGAAAATCTGCCGCGCCCAGCTTCATCGCCTCCACCGCCAGCGGCACGTCGCCATGTCCGGTGACAACGATGACCGGAAGGCCGGAACCCTTTTCCTTCAGGTGGCGTAGCAGTTCGATGCCGCTCATGCCCGGCATGCGCACATCTGTGATGATGCAGGAAAGGCCATCTTCGGCCTCGTTCAGTCCCGCTTCCAGAAACAGATGCGCAGAGGCATGCTCATGCACTTCATGGCCAGCCGTCATCAGCAGGAAGGCAAGGGACTGGCGCACCGCCTCGTCGTCATCAATGACATGAATGATCGCGTTGTTTTCAGGCATCGCTTGTCACCTCCTCTCCCACGGCACGCAATGTAAACCGAAAAATCGTGCCGCCCCCCGGGTTGGGTTCCGCCCAGATATGCCCCCCATGGGCCTCGATAATGGTGCGCGAGATGGAAAGCCCCACGCCCATGCCTTGCTTCTTGGTGGTGACGAAGGGCGTGAAGAGCTGATGGGCGATTTCGTCCGAGATGCCGTGCCCGGTGTCGATCACCGAGATCATCACCATGTCGTCCTCCACCGGTTCGGTCCGCACCATCAGCTGGCGGCGCGGTGTCTCCATCATCGCCTCCAGCGCATTGCGCATCAGGTTCAGCAGCACCTGCTGCACCTGCACCTTGTCCGCCAGTACCAGTTCGCAGCGCGGATCATAATGGAAGCGCACCTGAATGCCGTGTTCCTTGGCGCCCACCAGCGCCAGCGCTCCGGCTTCCTCCATCAGTTTGGGCAGATGCTCTACCCGTCGCTCGCTCTCTCCGCGTGAAACGAAATCGCGCAGGCGGCGAATGATCTGCCCGGCGCGCAGAGCCTGATCGCCGGCTTTTTCCAGCGCGCCCTGCAACATCTCCATGCGTGGTGGCTCGGCATCGAGCAGCCGGCGCGAGCCCTTGATATAGTTGGCGATGGCCGAAAGCGGCTGGTTCAGCTCATGCGCCAGTGCCGAGGCCATCTCGCCCATGGCGGTGAGGCGGGAGATGTGGACCAGCTCTGCCTGAAGTTCCTGAAGCCGGGCTTCCGTCTTCTGCCGTTCCGACAGATCGCGGATGAAGCCGGTGAAATAGCGGGCCGAACCCGAGTGCATTTCGCCGACCGAAAGTTCCATCGGAAAGGTGGAGCCATCCCGGCGCTCGCCCACCACCACCCGGCCGATGCCGATGATGCGCCGCTCGCCGGTGGTCAGGTAGCGTTCGATATAGCCATCATGGTGCTCTCTGTGTGGCGAGGGCATCAGCATGGAAATGTTGCGCCCCACCACATCGGCGGCCCTGTAGCCGAACTGGCGCTCCGCCGTGGGGGAGAAGGAACGCATGATGCCGCGTTCGTCGATCACCACCATCGCATCTGGAACGGTGTTCAGAATCGAGGTGAGGTGTGCCTCGCGGGCCAGGAGTTGCTGGGTGCGGGCTTCGGCTGCATTCCGGCTGCGGCGCATGCGCTCGCCGATGGTGGCAATGCCGGCACCGGCCATCAGGAACAGCAGCATGGTGCTGGGATCCTTGATGCCGCGGAACACCGGTTCGTTCCCGCCAAGGCCCGGGGCGACATAATTCAGCAGCAAACCGCCCAAGAGGCCGAGAAAAGTGGCGGAAAGACCGCTCACCAGCCCGCGCGCGCTGGCTGTCATCACCCCCAGCAGCAGAACAATGATGCCGTTTGTTTCCGGGGGCGGAGCATCAATCGTGACGCACAGCAGCAGGGCGCCCAGCGCGCACGCCGCGCCTTGCGTGACATCAATCAAGCCGCGCCAAAGAGTTGCGTGCCCTTTTTCACGATCCGCCACGCCGGGAATGTCTGTTCGTGCCTCAACCATAGGCTTCTAGTAACGCGTCTGGCACGTATCCGTAAATATACTTAAGGAGGATGACTTAAGTGTTCAGAACGAATTCCTTGCAGGTGGCATCACGGATTATTGAAAGACAACTCTTGCCCCGAAGGGTCGTCCGATGCCGAGCACTGCCGCCGTGATCACCCCGAAAATGTTTGTGCCCGCCATGCCCGTTGGGGCGTGGAGCGAGGCCGCGCCGGCCCTGCGCCCGGCAGACCAGCTGATGACGCTGGGCAGTGTCACGACCTTCAGCCGCAATGCCGAGATCTTCAGCGAGGATGCTGCGGCAGACCACATCTATATCATGCTGTCCGGCACCGCCCGGGTCTGCAAGCTGCTGGGTGACGGGCGCCGGCAGATCGAGAATTTCTGTGTTGCGGGCGATGTATTCGGCTGGGAGATGACCCCGCGCCATCGCTTTTCCGCCGAGGCGGTGAGCGAGTGCAAGGTGGTGCGGGTGAAGCGCTCCATCCTGTTTGCCCGCGCGGCCGATGATGCCGATCTGGCGCAGGCCCTGTGGACCGTTACCGCCTCAGAACTGGCGCGCGCGCAGAACCATCTGCTGGTGCTGGGGCGCAAGACGGCGCAGGAGCGTGTGGCCTCCTTCCTGATGGATATGGCTGGCCGTGTGCCCGGCTGCACCTCTTCGGGGCGCCAGCAGGAAGTACAGCTTCCTATGTCGCGTCAGGACATTGCCGATTATCTTGGCCTGACCATCGAGACGGTCTCGCGCACCCTGAGCCATCTGGAAGATATCGAAGCGATCGCGCTGCCGTCGTCCCGCCGGGTGGTGCTGCGCAATTGCAGTGCATTGCGCGGCCTGAACATCTGAATGACTCCGGCCGTAGTGGTCGGGTTTCTCATATGTGATTTGATCTCCTGCTGGCCGGTGCGGATACCCTCCGCCACCGGCTCTTTTTTGCCCTGTTGCAGGACTTCGCCAAGGCTCACACCGCTGCGGCATGGCGCTTGCGCTGTGGCTCCTCCTTGCGGGCGCGGGCCAGATAGGCATCAAACACCGCACACACCACGCGGGTGAAGGCGCGCGCCGCTTCCGGCAC
This sequence comes from Xanthobacter sp., assembly GCA_035911315.1. Lineage (GTDB taxonomy): Bacteria > Pseudomonadota > Alphaproteobacteria > Rhizobiales > Xanthobacteraceae > Xanthobacter. The sequence continues at coordinate 218,017 of JAMHVS010000018.1, read as the reverse complement.
CACCAGCACCTGTCCCTCACGGCGCACCAACCCATCAGCCTCCAGTGCCCCCAGTTGCTCCAGTTCCGGGGCAAGGACGTCGGGTGCGAAACCATGGCTGGTGGTGAGTTCGGCCAGATTCACCTGCAGGTCACACATCAACCGCTCGATGATGGCACGGCGCAGCCGGTCCTCATCCGTCACGGCCACGCCCCGCGCCACTGGAAGCCGGCCGGCACCCACGGCCTGATGCCAGAGCGGTGTGGAGGGGATGTTCTGCACATAGCCCTGCGGCAGTGCACCGATGGATGATGCGCCGAAACCCAACAGCACCGGGGCGGCATCCGTGGTGTAGCCCTGAAAGTTGCGCTTGAGCGTGCCGTCTTCCGCCTGTCGGGCCATGGAATCGTCCGCGCGGGCAAAATGATCCAGCCCGATGGAACGATACCCATGGCTGGTGAGGATCTGCGCCACAAGCTCTGCCTGTGCGAAGCGCTCTTCCGGCCCCGGCAGCGCGGCTTCCGGGATAAGAACCTGATGCTTCTTCATCCACGGCACATGGGCGTAGCCGAACACCGCGACCCGGTCCGGCTCCAGCTTCAGCGCGGCTTCCACCGAATGGCGCACGGAGGGCAGGTCCTGATAGGGCAGGCCATACATCAGATCGAGATTGACCGAATGGATGCCGGCCGCGCGCAGGGCATGGGCCACCTGCGCCGTTTCCTCTTCCGACTGGTGGCGGCCAATGGCCTCCTGCACCTTCGGGTTCAGATCCTGCACGCCCAGACTGGCACGGGTGAAGCCGTGGCGGGCCAGAACGGCCACCTTGTCCGCTCCCGTCACACGCGGGTCGATCTCGATGGCGATCTCCGCCCCCGGACTGAAACGGAAGGTGGCGCGCAGGGCGGCCATGATGGCGGTGAAGTCTTCATCCTCCAGCATGGTGGGGGTGCCGCCGCCAAAATGCAGGTGGGTGAGTTTGAGGTCATCCGGCAGGTGCGCCCGCACCAGCGCGATCTCTTCCACCAGCCGGTCTGCATAGGCTTTCACGGGCGCACGGCTGCGGGCCACGGCGGTCTGGCAACCGCAATAGAGGCAGAGCTCCGCGCAGAAGGGCACATGCAGATAGACCGAGACTTCTGAACCGGGACGAATGGTGCCAAGCCAGCCCGCATAAACCGCTGCATCCACCTGCGCCGTAAAATGCGGGGCCGTGGGGTAGCTGGTGTAACGGGGAACCGGCTGCCCGTGGCGCGCCAGAAGGATGCGGGGAGAAGGGCTGTTCTCGCTGTGTGGGCAATCGGGGCTGGTTGTCATGCCACCATTTTGGGCAGACCCGCCTGCTACGCCTTGACCTGCCGCAAGAGCGGGGCTGTCCTGATGCGCAGGAACCTCACAAAAGCGCGAGATTATGGCCGGAGGTGCGCACCGGACGCGGGAAAATTGCCGTGGCGGGAACGAGGCAGGGTGCTGCTCGCGAGGCTTCCTGCTCTCGCATCCGGCTTGGTGCGCTATTCGCCACCTGTTCGTGTCTGGCGGCAAGTGATTCGATTTTCCGGATTTTGTTCGCGCTCTCAGCACGGTGCCGTGCGTTCACGCTATGGAACGGTGGCGGACCGGGTGTGGCCAGAGCGGCGATATTTCACGGATCCAGCATGGCAGAATAGGCCCTGCTGAAAGAGAGGCAAGGGCAGGCGCGCCCCGGCCAGAATGCATGACTTGCCGCATTCGATGCATATGGGGCGCAGTACGGTTTCTGCCTCCACAGCAGAACTGACCGTTAATCTTGCATTCACCATAAAAACAGAAAGCGCTTCCGCGCCGGAGTGTCTTCGCGGCGCGTGCAGGCCTGCACTGTGTGGGCTTCCCTTGCTCCGCACGGGCGCGACTGCTAAGCAGCCGCCATCCGCGCGAACGCGTGGCTTTCAAGGCATTTTCGCGTGGCAGGGAACCTGATTCGCGCCCGGAAGATGCGATGACTCAACAGGCCTGACCCTGCCGGCGTTTATCTCAAGCGCGGGTGCGGTCTGTCCCCGAACAGACAGGATGATCCCCATGGCGATCGAGCGCACCTTCTCGATCATCAAGCCCGACGCGACCCGTCGTAACCTCACCGGCGCGATCAACGCCGTGATCGAGGCCGCTGGTCTGCGCATTGTGGCGCAGCGTCGTGTGCAGATGACCCAGGCCCAGGCCGAGGCTTTCTACGCCGTTCACAGCGCGCGCCCCTTCTTCGGTGAGCTGGTGTCCTTCATGATCTCCGGTCCGGTGGTCGTGCAGGTGCTGGAAGGCGAAGACGCCATTGCCAAGCACCGTGAAGTGATGGGCGCCACCAACCCGGCCAATGCGGCCGAGGGCACCATCCGCAAGCAGTTCGCCGAGTCGATCGAGGCGAACTCCGTGCACGGTTCCGACAGCGCCGAGAACGCAGCGGTGGAAATCGCCCAGTTCTTCGCCGGCAACGACATCGTCGGCTGATTTCTGAATGGCCCGCGCTTCATGTGCGGGCCATTTTCCGTTTGCGGGGACGCCGCGGCAATGAACAGGGCCGGCGTTTCCGGCATGCGGCTTTAGATCTGTATCTGATCCGCCCTTGGGCATTCACCTTGCCCTGACTCTGCACTTTCAAAATACATTTCGAGCGTTTCAGCCGTGCGTGTGACGCGGGGCTGTTGTTCGTCTGCACGCTGGACGTGTGCGTATGCGCAGGCGTAAAGAGTGCCCACGGAAAGGGCAGTCTGCCTGTTCCTGCCCCTCTGCCCCGTGCAGCACGGATGTTATCGCCATGATGGATATCACGGCCCCGACCTTCTGGGTTTCGCTGCTCCAGATCATCTGGATCGATCTGCTACTTTCCGGCGACAATGCGGTCGTGATCGCGCTGGCCTGCCGCTCTCTGCCCGCGAAGCAGAGGAAATGGGGCATTCTGCTGGGTGCGGGCGCGGCTGTGCTGCTGCGCATCCTGTTTGCGCTTCTGGTGTCTGTGCTTCTTGGCGTGCCCTTCCTGAAGGTGGGCGGTGCGCTGCTGCTGCTGTGGATCGCGGTCAAGCTCATCACCGACAATGGGGGCGATGCGCATGAGGTGGCAGCCTCTGACAGCCTGTTCAAGGCCGTGCGCACCATTGCCATCGCCGATGCGGTGATGAGCCTTGATAATGTGGTGGCGATCGCCGCGGCCTCACGCGGGCATCCGGAACTGTTCGTGCTGGGGCTGCTGCTCACCATTCCGCTGATTGTGTTCGGTTCGCAGATGCTGCTGGCTATCCTCACCCGCTTCCCGCTGCTCATCTGGGCCGGCGCGGCCCTGCTGGGCTGGATTGCGGGAGAGATGCTGCTGGGCGATGTGATGGTGCTGGATGCCCTCCAGAACTTCAACTCCGCTCTGGTGGAGCCAGACCCTGAATCCCCCGTGGGCCTGCATGCAATTGGCTGGCTGCGGCATATAGCGAGTGCGATTGGCGCGCTGCTGGTGGTGGGGCTGGGCGTGCTGTTGCGCGCCCGCGAGCAGGATCCGTCCCCCGGCTCAGCCTGAGGGCAGGGCGGGGTGTCGGGCGCGGCTCCCCCTATCGCCAAAGCCTAGGACATTGGTATCATCCGTCTGTTCCCGGATAAGGGAACCAGAACCCTTTTGTGGTTTACTAAGCCACGAAAGGGTTTTTGATTCAGCAGGATGCCCCGGCATGATTCCTAGACAGTGGGCCCCCGGCCTGTTCAGTCTGCTTGAATATCGGCGTGCGGATCTGGGCGCCGATGCGCGGGCGGGGCTTGCGGTGGCGGCGGTCGCCATTCCGGTCGGCATCGCTTATGCCGAACTGGCGGGCTTTCCGCCGCAGATCGGGCTCTACTGCTCCTTGTTGCCGCTTGTGGCCTATGCCCTGCTTGGAAGCTCACGCCAGCTCATTCTGGGGCCGGATGCCGCCACCTGCGCGCTGATTGCGGCATCCGTCGCGCCGCTGGCGGGTGGGGATGCCGGGCTTTACATGGCGCTTTCCGGCGTGCTGGCGCTTGTGACCGGGGTGGTGTGCATCATCGCCAGTTTCCTGCGCCTTGGCGCGCTGGCGGACTTCCTCTCCAAGCCTATTCTGGTTGGTTTTCTCAACGGCATCGCCATCACCATCATTGTGGGGCAGATCGGCAAGTTGCTGGGGCTTCAACTGGAGACCTCCGGCGTGCTGCCGGTGCTGCTGGAGATATATGCGCGGCTGGGCGAGGTGCATCTGCTGACAGCAGGGCTGGCGGTTGGCGCCTTCATCATCCTGTTTCTCAGCTCTCGTTTCATTCCCTCCCTGCCATCGGCGGTCTCTGCCATGGTGCTGACAGCGGGGGCCGTGGCGCTGTTCAGCCTTGATGAGGCGGGCGTGAAAGTGCTGGGCACTGTACCGGCCGGCCTTCCGGCGCTCTCCATTCCAACCGTTGATGTGGCGGTGCTGCCGGGCCTGTTCGCGGATGCGGTGGGTCTGGCGCTGGTGAGCTTCTCCAGCCTCATGCTCACCTCGCGCAGTTTTGCTTCCCGCAACCGCTACACGGTGGATGCGGATCAGGACCTTGCGGCGCTGGGTGTGGCCAACATCATGTCCTCGGTTTCTCAGGGGTTCGCCATTGCGGGGGCCGATTCCCGCACCGCGACCGCCGATGCCGCAGGCGGACGCACCCATGCCGCAGGCCTGTTCGCGGCGGCGGCTGTGGCGCTTGTGTTGATGTTCTTCACCCAGCCGCTGGCTTATGTGCCCGTGGCGGCGCTGGGGGCGGTGCTGATCATGGCCGGCCTCTCGCTGGTGGATCTGACCACGCTGCGCTTCATCTTCCGGGTTGATCGGGCGGAAGCGGGCATCAGCATTCTCGCCACCGTGGGCGTGGTGGCATTCGGGGCGATGGAAGGCATTCTGGTCGCCGCCGTGCTGGCCGTGCTGCGATTTGTGCGCCTGACAGCGCGGCCGAAGGTGGAGGTGCTGGGGCGTATTCCCGGTGTGCCGGGCTTCCACTCCCGTGCCCGTCACAGTGAGGCGAAGCCGGTGCCCGGCCTGCTGCTGCTGCGCTTCAATGGCCCGCTGGTGTTCTTCAATTCCGGCCATTTCCGCCACGAACTCATGGCGGCACTGGAGGCCGCCGAGCAGAAACCACGTGCGGTGGTGCTGGACCTTCTGACCGTGACCGATGTGGACGTGACCGGCCTTTATACCCTCATGGAGGTGTATGACCTGCTGGAGGCACAGGGCATTGAACTGGTTGCCGGCGGACGGCAGACCCAATGGGGCAACTGGGCACAGCAGCGGGGCTTTGATGTCGGGAAGATCAAGCTGTTCCGCACGCTCCATCAGGCGGTACGCGCACTGCGTGACCCGAAGGAACCTCCGACCGAGACAGATGCGATACCTCTTCCCCTGCCATGAGAACTTCCGGAAGGACGCCATGCTGGGGAGTATTCACGTCCATCATCGGAAAATCCGTATAAGGTCGTAGACAGGGCCACAGTTACACTGCACCTTTCCTGCTGTCATATCCGCATGCTGGCTTCATATATGCCCTTGAGGGAACAGGGCATGGGGATGCTGACGCCAAAGGCCGGACGGGGGATCCGGTCTTCCATGAACAACTGTTCCTGAGCTGATGAAATATCGGCAAGCGTCATGAAAATGAGCATCAGAAAATGGTTGTTAGCCATGTGATGAGTGGATGCTCATGACATGGTGTCTGGTATTGGGCCCGTAAAACGGGCCGGGGGCTGGGAGATGAGCGTGAAGGGGATTCGCATTACATTTGCGGCGCTGCTGATGGCCGGCATGGCCACTGCCGCGTCGGCGCAGACCATGAGCTATTCTCAGGCTGGCGCGCTGCTGGCCAAGAGCTGTGGGCCGGACATCAACAAGCTGTGCCCGAAGGCCAATCTGGGCGGCGGCGAGCTGAAGGCCTGCATGGACGCCCAGATTTCCAAGGTCAGCGCCCAGTGCAAGACGGATTATGCGATTGCGGTCGCAGGCATTGCCGCGCGTGATGCGGCGCAGGACGCCATCGTGAAGCTGTGCAACGCAGATGCCCGCCAATATTGCTCCGGCATGGTGCCGCAGGACGGCAATCTGCTCTCCTGCCTGCTGGAAGCCACCAAGGTGGTGAGCAAGACCTGCAACCAGGCCATCACCGACGCCGGCTATCGCTGAACGTTGGCCCATTCGCATGCATAAGGAAGGACGACACCCATGACGTCGCCTCTGCCCCGCCTCGCACTGGCGCTGGCCCTCACGTTTTCCGCCGCCCCTGCCATGGCCCAGACTGCGCTTTCCGATACGCAGATTCTGAACAGCCTTCAGGGCTTCACCTCTTCCGCGCCCACCATCACGGCCGATGAACTGCGGCAGAAGGTGCAGGAGCACATGGTGCGCTATCCGGGCGAGGAACTCACCCGCCCCAATATGGCGCTCAAGCTGGACAATCTTCCGCAGATCAATGTGCAGATCCAGTTCCGGCTGAACTCGGCGATTATCGAGCCGAAGTCCTATGCCACGCTGGGTGCGATCGCTGATGCGATGCACAACCCCGTTCTGCACGGCTACAAGTTCATCGTGACCGGCAACACCGATGTCACGGGCCCGCGTGACTACAATCTCAAGCTCAGCCAGCAGCGCGCCGACGCGGTGGTGAATGCGCTGGAGACGGTGTTCAACATCAATCCTAGCCGGCTTGAGGCGGTGGGACTGGGTGAGGAAGCGCTGATCGATCCGAAGAACCCGACCGGTGCGGTGAACCGCCGGGTACAGATCTTCACGATCGGTCAGGTTGGCCCCACGCCGAAGCCGATTCATTAAAAACAGAGCCGGCCGGTCCATGGAGTCCCTCGAGGAATCATGGACCGGCCGGTTTCAAATTTCAAAGAGTTGCCTCAGCAGGTGTCCGGCTTACACCGCCGGAGAGACCAGCGCGGCTGCGCCGGGACGGGTGCCGGAAATCTCCACACGCTCATCTTTCACGCAGAGACGCCCGGCAGCGAGCAGTTCCAGCCCCTTGGGATAGATGATGTGCTCCTGCGTCAGCACGCGGGCAGCCAGCGTATCGGGCGTGTCATCCGCCTCGATCGGCACCACGGCCTGAAGGATGATCGGGCCGGCATCCATTTCCGCGCGCACGAAATGCACGGTGCAGCCATGCACCCGCACCCCCATCTCCAGCGCCCGCTCATGGGTATGCAGGCCCTTGAAGCTGGGCAGGATGGAGGGATGCACATTGATCATCCGGTCCTGCCACTGTGTCACCAGCCAGGGGGTGAGCAGGCGCATGAAGCCTGCAAGGCACACGATCTCGATGCCTTCCTCACGCAGCACGCCATCCAGCGCTTCATCGAAGGCCTGACGGTCGCCGTAGCCCTTGTGGCTCAGCACGCGGGTGGGCACACCATGGCTGGCCGCAAACTCAAGCCCCGCCGCATCCGCCTTGTTGGAGAGAACAAGGTCGATCTTCGCCGGAAAGTTCGGGTCCTGAGCCGCCTTCACCAGAGCCGCCATATTGGAACCGCGACCCGAAATGAGGACAGCGGTGCGCTTGCGGCCGGTCGGGTTGGGGCTCATGCGGAAAATCCGAAATCGGCCGCGCCTTCATATTCCACTTCGGGGGCCGCATCCGTCGCACCCGTGGCGGCCTCGATGGTGCCGAGGCGGGAGACGGTTTCGCCCGTTTCCGCCAGAGCCGCGCTCACGCGCTCGGCCTCGGTGGCGTGCACAACCACCACCATGCCGATACCGCAATTGAAGGCGCGCAGCATTTCCGCGCCATCGACATTACCGGTGGTAGCCAGCCAGCGGAACACCGGCGGCACCTGAAGCGCGGAAAGATCGATGCGCGCCACCGTGCCCTTGGGCAGCACGCGGGGCAAGTTCTCGGTGAGACCGCCGCCCGTGATGTGCGCCAGCGCCTTTACCGCCTTGGTGGAGCGAATCACCGAAAGCAGGCTCTTCACATAAAGACGGGTGGGGGTGAGAAGGGCCGCGCCCAGCTTCTGGCCCGGCGCGAAGGGGGCATCGGCCTCCCAGCCCAGACCCGAGCGCTCGACAACCCGGCGCACCAGCGAATAGCCGTTGGAATGCACGCCCGAGGAGGCAAGACCCAGCAGCACATCCCCCGCGCCAATATCGGCCCGCGGCAGAAGCTGCTCACGTTCCACCGCACCGACGCAGAAGCCGGCAAGGTCATAGTCGCCATCGCGATACATGCCGGGCATCTCGGCGGTTTCACCACCGATAAGGGCACAGCCGGATTCCCTGCAGGCGCGCGCAATGCCGGCAACGATATGCGCCCCGACATCCGGCGCCAGATGGCCAGTGGCGAAATAATCGAGGAAGAACAGGGGCTCTGCACCCTGCACCACCAGATCGTTCACGCACATGGCCACGAGGTCGATGCCGATGGTGTCATGTACATTGGTGTCGATCGCGATCTTGAGCTTGGTGCCCACGCCATCGGTGGCCGCGATCAAAAGCGGGTCCTTGAACCCGGCGGCCTTCATGTCGAACACGCCACCGAAGCCGCCAATATCGGCGTCCGCACCGGGGCGGGCCGTGGCCTTCACCAGCGGCTTGATGAGATCGACAAGACGATTGCCGGCATCGATATCGACACCTGCGTCGCGATAGGAAAGTCCGTCCTGGGCCATGGGATCCTCACGCCTGGGCGCACCTTGGCCGTGCACGGGATGCAAGGCATTAAGTACGCACTGTGCGTATTAAATGTTGGGCGGGGCTTAGCCGTGAATGGGGGGCAAGGCAAGGGCATGCCGGGCATAGCAGGTGGAAGGCGGCTTATCCGGCGCTGAAAAATGCACCCGCCTGCCCGCAGAGCCACAAGGCGGCGGCCCGAAACAAGGTGGCCCGCCAGCCTCCCGGGCCGGTTTTGAGGCGTGAGGCTTCATCCGCCTGCCGGAATGACAGCCCGGCCAGATCCTGCAGCCCGGATATTCAGAAGTCCGAGGCGATGCCGCCCACTTCCCAGTCGCCATAGCGCACGGGTTCGGGTCCATCACGGCCATTGATCTCACGCGGCATATCGCGCACGGCGGCATCGGTTGCAGCGCGCCGGGCCTCGGCCTCGGCCAGCGCCCGTTGGGCCGCCTCGCTCAGCGGCTTGCGCGCGTTCTGGATATGCTCTTCGCTCTGGATCTCGGCCATGTCGCTCCTCCTGAAGCCTCCTTATAGCGCGGGTCGGTATGCGATGGGTACAGTGACTTCTTGCCTTGTTCACGCAAAGCATGTTAGCGCAACGCGCGCCTTCGGGCTCATCCTATTCAAAGCCTGCAACCTAATGGAGATGCGCATGGCCACGCAGAATGGCGCCCCGACACAGAATCAGGCGCCGTCCCTGAACGTGCTCGCGCAGTACATCAAGGATTTCTCTTTCGAGAATCCCAATGCGCCGCGTTCCCTTGGCGCGCCCCAGAGCCAGCCTGACGTGAACATCGAGATTCACGTCAACGCCCGTCCGGGTCCCGAGGGTGAGTTCGAAGTCGAGCTGAAGATCGAAGGTGGCGCGAAGGTGGGTCCCGAGACCCTGTTCGCCTTCGAGTTGACCTATGCCGGCATCTTCCGCATCCAGAACGTTCCGGAGCAGTCCCTGCAGCCGGTGGTGCTGATCGAGTGCCCGCGCATCCTGTTCCCGTTTGCCCGCCAGATCGTGGCCGAGGCCGTGCGCAATGGCGGCTTCCCACCCCTGATGATCGACCCGGTCGATTTCGCGGCGCTCTACCAGCAGCGCATCGCCCAGCAGCAGCCGGTCGGTCAGGCCTGATCGGCCTCCGCTTGCGGTAACGCAGCTTTTGAATTGAAAACGCCGCGCCAGGGCATCCGGGCGCGGCGTTTTTCGTATTGCGGCAGGAAGGCCGGGCTCTGGCCAATGCCAGCACCCGGCCCGGACCTCACGCCTCGGCCACCAGTTTTTTCAGCCAGCCCTCGGCCTGCTCACGCACCCGTGCGGGGGCCGTGCCGCCATAGCTCAGGCGGCTGTTCACGGAGCATTCCACGGAGAGCACGTTCAGCACGTCATCGGTGATGCGTGCATCCACGCCCTGCATGTCGGCGAGGGTCAGCTCTTCCAGTGCAATGCCGCGATCAGAGGCCAGCCCGACGATGCGGCCGGTGATGTGATGCGCCTCGCGGAAGGGAATGTTCAGCGCGCGCACCAGCCAGTCGGCAAGGTCGGTGGCTGTGGAATAGCCCTGACCGGCGGCGGTCTTCATGCGCGCTGCATCCGGCTCCATGTCCCGCACCATGCCGGCGCTGGCGGCAACCACCAGAGAGAGGGCGGAGAGAGCGTCGAATGCGCCTTCCTTGTCTTCCTGCATGTCCTTGGCATAGGCCAGCGGCAGGCCCTTCATCACCACCAGGATGCCGGTGAGCGCGCCGATGATGCGGCCGGACTTGGCGCGAACCAGCTCTGCGGCATCCGGGTTGCGCTTCTGCGGCATGATGGAGGAGCCGGTGGTGAACTTGTCCGAGAGCTTCACCAGCGCGAAGGACGGCGAGGTCCAGATCACGATTTCCTCGGCGAAGCGTGACAGATGCACCGCGCAGATGGAGGCGGCGGAAAGCACCTCCATCACGAAATCACGGTCAGACACCGCATCCAGAGAATTGGCGGTGGGCCGGGAAAAGCCGAGGGCGGAGGCGGTGGCCTCACGGTCAATCGGGAAAGAGGTGCCGGCCAGTGCGGCCGAGCCCAGCGGGCATTCATTCAGGCGTGCACGGGCATCCTGAAGGCGGCCGCGGTCACGGCGGGTCATTTCCACATAGGCCAGCAGATGGTGGCCGAAGGTCACCGGCTGGGCCGTTTGCAGATGGGTGAAGCCGGGCATCACCGTATCGGCGTGCTTCAGCGCCTTTTCGGCCAGCGCCAGCTGAAGGTCGGCGAGCTGGGCATCCAGTGCATCCACCGTGTCGCGCACATAGAGGCGGAAATCGGTGGCGACCTGATCGTTGCGCGAGCGGGCGGTGTGGAGACGGCCGGCGGACGCGCCGATGAGCTCGGCAAGACGTGATTCCACATTCATGTGGATGTCTTCCAGCTCGCGCCGGAAGGTGAAGTCACCTGCCTCGATCTCGGCCAGAATGGTGTCGAGGCCCTTTGTGATGGCCGCGACATCCTCATGCGTCACAATGCCCTGCTTTGCGAGCATGGCGGCATGGGCCTTGGAACCGGCAATATCCTGCGCATAAAGACGCTGGTCGAAGCCGATGGAGGCGTTGATTTCCTCCATGATAGCGTCCGGGGCAGAGGTGAAACGCCCGCCCCACATCTTGTTACTCATGACGGACCCTCCACTGATGACCTTTTCCGATCCCGACCGTTCCCCCGCCAGCACGCCCGCTGAAGACGGGCAGAAGGACACCGGCGGGAACGACCGGGATGGTGCGCGCCCGAGCGCGACCGGGCGCGGCGGTTTTCGCCGGGTGGGGCTGCTGGCTCTGGCGACACTGGTCGGCGCTGCAATCGGCGCGCTCGCCCTATACGGGATGAACGGCGGTTCCGGCAATGCACCGGCCCTGCAAAACTCGGCCGGGCCGCATGCATCCTCCGGCGCATCGCCGGCGCAGCAGGCCGTTCCGGCAGGCCGATGCACCGCTGCGGCGGAGCAGGCGGCATCGCTCGCGCCCATCCTGACCGGGGACATGGCGCGGATGCAGCTGGCCCGTGCCCCGCGTCCGCTGCCGCCCCTGTCCTTTACGGGACCGGATGGCAAGGCGCTGACACTGGACGACTTCCGGGGCCGCGTGGTGCTTATCAATATGTGGGCCACATGGTGCGCGCCCTGCCGCCACGAAATGCCATCCCTCGACCGCTTGCAGGCCGAACTGGGTGGCAAGGACTTCGAGGTGGTGGCCATCAATCTCGATGCGCGGGACATGAGCCGCCCCCGCGCCTTTCTGGAAGAAGTGAAGGCGCAGCGTCTGGGCCTGTATGTCGATTCGCAAACCCAAAGCTTTCAGGCCCTGCGCTCGGTTGGCCGGGGTTTTGGCCTGCCCTCCACCCTGCTGGTGGACAAGGAAGGGTGCGAACTGGGGTTTCTGGCTGGCCCTGCGGACTGGAGCGGGCCCGCCGCGGTGGCGCTCATGCGTGCCGCCATGGGCGGGTCGTCACATTCAGGTGATAGGCAGTAAGATTTTGTAAACCATAACTGGATTTGATCTATCTTCTGAAGGTGGCCCCCCTTGCATAAGCGACGGCTCTCCGCTTCCTTGTCGCAAGGGTAAGTTCGGGCAAGTGTCGGCAGTGTTTTGCCGGTCGGGTTTCGCGTTCTTGCACTTTCCCTCTGTATTCGTGTGTAGCGCACCGCAATTTGCAGCCCTCATCCTGCTTGGGATGGGAGCCTTTTCCGCATGCGGACCCGAATCGCCGAGGAATTGTTTGACTTGAAGATACTGACCATATTCGGCACACGCCCTGAGGCCATCAAGATGGCGCCTCTGGTGCAGGCGCTCGCGCGCGAGCCGTCCGTTACAGCGCTGGTCTGCGTCACCGGCCAGCATCGCGAGATGCTGGATCAGGTTCTTGATGTCTTTCAAATCCGGCCAGATTTTGACCTTGCCCTGATGTCCCGCAATCAGGGGCTCAACCGCCTGGCCGGTGGGGCGATGGCGGCTCTTGACCCGGTTCTGGAAGAGGCGCGCCCGGACCGCGTGCTGGTGCATGGTGACACCACCACTGCCATGGCTGGCGCACTCGCCGCCTTTCACCGGCGTATCCCGGTGGGTCATGTCGAGGCGGGTCTGCGCACCTATCGGCTTGACCAGCCCTTTCCCGAGGAAATGAACCGCCGGGTGGTGGATGTGGTGAGCGACCTGCTGTTCGCCCCCACGGATCGTTCGCGGGACAATCTGGCGGGTGAGCGGCTGGAAGGGCGCATCATTGTCACCGGCAATACGGTGATTGATGCCCTGCTGGCCACACAGGCGCGCCTTGCTGCTGATCCCGCCCTGTGCGCCGAACTGGACCGCCCCTTTGCCGGGCTGGACCCGAAACGCCGCATCATTCTGGTCACGGGCCACCGTCGCGAGAGCTTTGGCGCGGGGTTCGAGAACATCTGCACGGCGCTGGCCCAATTGGCGCAGAGGGATGATGTGGAGATCGTCTATCCGGTCCATCTCAATCCCGCCGTGCAGGGGCCGGTGAGCGCGGCTCTGTCCGGCCTTTCACGCGTGCATCTGGTTGCGCCGCTGGATTATCTGCCGTTCCAGCGCCTGATGCAGCGTGCCGATATCGTGCTGACGGATTCCGGCGGCGTGCAGGAAGAAGCGCCAGCCTTGGGCAAGCCCGTACTGGTGATGCGCGATGTGACCGAACGGCCCGAGGCGGTGGAAGCCGGCACGGCCCGTCTCGTGGGTACATCCAGCGCCGCCATTGTGCGCGCCGTGACCGACCTTCTGGATGATCCTGCAGCCCGGGCCGGGTTTGCGGGCCGCATCAATCCTTATGGCGATGGGCAGGCCTGCCGTCGCATTGTCGATTCCATTTGCGGACGGCCCGTGGACGCGTTCACGCCCGCCCTTTCCCTCTCGCCGCAGCGTAGCCTTGATGGCTGTGCGCCGGTTTCAACTCGCATCCTGTGAGAGCACGCCCATGACCCCTCGTTCCACATTCCGCACGGCGCGTGCGCTTCCCGCAGGCATGCTCGCCTTGATGCTGCTGAGCGGCACGGCTCTGGCACAGGTGGCGGATCCCGTTTCGACCTCTCTGGCCTCCGCCCTTCAGGAGCGGGTGCAGGACCGCCGGGTCACCCGCCAGATCTCGCTGGCCGATATGGGCATGGAAACGCCGGTCGTGTTCCAGGGCATGGACATGCGCCGCGAGATCTATCTGCCGGTTCCGGCTGGTGTGCCGATCCATGATGCCGGCATTCAGGTGAACGGCGAATATATGCGCGCCGATGGCGGGCGCACCACGGCGGTGTTCTCGATTGACGGAGACCCGCAGGTGGCCCGCAATTTTGAGGGCGACAAAGGGGTGGTGGACCTCTCCCTCCCGGTCAATGGCAGCCCGCGCCCCAGCGGCTTCGTGCGGTTCGGCGTGGCATGGGCCTCGGTGATCGGCGAAGACCTGTGCGGTGACGAGCGGGCGATCGGCAATGTGCTGAAGCTCGATCCCTCCAGCCGCTTTACCTACAGCTATGATGCCTCTCAGGTGCGCGATATCGCCACCGCATGGAGCACCCTGACCGGCCATGGCAGCCTGCTGCTGCCGGGCGGCACGCTCTCCAAGGCCAGCTATGATACCGCCTGGCGTCTGGGCCTTTCGCTGGAACTGGCCGGCAAGCAGGTGGTGGTGAAGACCCTGCCGCAGGTGGGCGATACGGTTGACCTGACCGGGCTCGATATTCCGTTCGGCCTGCGCGCGGTGGCCCCGTTCGCGAATCTGGCATCCGGAGGCAATGCCTATCGTATTCAGGAGCCGGCCGAGATCGGCGCGCTGCTGCTGCTGCCGGGCTCGCCCTTCGGTGCGGACATGGCGGTGGCGGACCCGGCCCTGATGGGGCAGATCCGCGCGGGTCTGGATGCCCTGACCGCAAAGCTGGGCGGCAACTCCAGCGCGCTGGTGAATGAATGGCGTGCAAAGGCCGCAAGCCTTGGCGCAGCCACCATCGCCGATGATGAGCTGAGCCTGCAGACCCTGGCCGGCCGTCCCATCATCGCGGTGGGCGGGAATGCCGGCAACAAGGCCTCCGCCCTGTTTGACAGCTTCTGGCGCGGTGCCGTGTCCGGTTCCAATGTGGTGGTGCGGGCTGTCGATGCCACGCCGACCCCGCGCACCCGCGTTCCGCTGTCGGATTTCGGTGTCGTGGGTGGCAATCTCGAGGTGCTGGCCCGTGGCGAATGGGTGCTGAACTTCGACCTCGCCTCCGCCACCACCGGCGGCAAGGTGCCAAGCCGGCTCAATATGGATCTGGCTGCAGCTCCGGGTGCGTCCAACAGCGCGCCGGTCGTCTCGGTCTTCCTGAACGATGTGCTGCTGGCCGCCCGCAAGATGGACGCCACCGGTCATCCCGAGCAGCTCTCGGCCTCGATCCCGCCCTATGCGCTGGGTGCGCGCAACACGCTGCGGGTGACCTTCCAGCGCCAGCCGGTGAGCGACCAGTGCCGTGAGACCCCTCAGGCCTTCCCGGCCGCCGTGCTCCCCACCTCCAACATGGATCTGGGCGGTACTGTAAGCGGTTCCGACTTCCTCGGCGCGATCTCCGGCATGGTGAACAACCCGAGCCTGGTGGTGCCGGACAGCTATCTCTCCACCCCCACTGCCAGCCTTGTGCGTGTTGTGCGTGCGGCGGCGGCCTCCGGCCTGCCTGTCAGCACCTCCACCCTCGCGGTGAGCCCTGTTGGCACGCCCTACAGCCCCTCGGGCGCCTTCCTCGCCATGGATGTGCCGGTGGAAGATGTGGCGCTGAAGGCCCGTGTGGAGGGCGATCGCCTGATCGTCGGCACGGATGACAAGTCGAAGCTGATCGATATTGCCGGGCTGAAGAATCTGGCGCTGGTGCAGGCGGTGAGCAAAGGCGCGAACCAGGGCATCATCTGGCAGAGCGTCGGTGCACCTCCGCTGACCCCGTCCGCACCCGTTCGCCTCTCTCGCGGTGACGTGGCCGTGGTTGGGCCCAATGGCACGCTGTTCGAGTTCTTCGCCAGCGGTGCGGAAGTTGCCGAGGCGCGCGTAGGTGATGCTGAGGGCGTTTCCACGACCATGCAGCGTCTGTGGCAGAATTCAGCCGGCTGGGGCCTGCCCCTGGGCGTTGGTCTTGCTGTTCTGTTCTTCCTGTTGCTGGTGCGCGCATCCTATGTGCGTCGCCGGGGTAACTGAGCCTGACGGGAACCGCCATCATGTCACTTTACTGGCCTTTTCTGCTTGCTGACGGCATTCGAGTGATCGAATACGCCGCAGCCGTGGTGGCGGTTCTCATTCTCCTGTCCTCGCTGGACGACCTGTTTATCGACGTCTGGTACTGGGTGCGGCGCATCTATCGTCTGATCGCCGTGGAGCCCTACATCACGCCGCTGTCTGCTGATGCGCTCTATGAAAAGGACGAGCAGCCGATCGCGGTCATGATTCCCGCCTGGCATGAGGCGGACGTGATCGCGGCGATGATCGAGAACATGGTGAATGTGCTCGATTATCGCCGTTACATGATCTTTGTCGGTACCTATCCCAATGATCCGGACACCATCAATGAGGTGGAGCGGATGCGCCGGCGCTACAAGCAGCTGGTGCGTGTGGAGGTGCCCAATCCCGGCCCCACAAACAAGGCGGACTGCCTGAACAATGTGGTGCGGACCATCTTCGAGTATGAGAAGGAAACCGACACCCAGTTTGCCGGCTTCATCCTGCATGACAGTGAGGATGTGCTGCATCCGCTGGAGCTGCGCTTCTTCAATTATCTGCTGCCGCGCAAGGACCTGATTCAGGTTCCGGTGGTGTCGCTGGAACGTCACTGGTCTGAGCTTGTGGCCGGTGTCTATATGGACGAGTTCGCCGAGTGGCACGCCAAGGATCTGGTCGTGCGCGAGAGCGTGGCCAAGTCCGTGCCATCTGCCGGTGTGGGCACCTGCTTCTCGCGGCGCGCGTTCCAGTTCCTGCGGGCGGAAGGGGGCGGGGAGGTGTTCAACACCTCAAGCCTCACCGAGGATTATGACATCAGTGCACGCATCGGCGAGGCTGGCATGCCGGCCATCATCGCGCGTTATCCGGTCGAGTTCCGGGTGCGTCGTGACACGGTGTTCGGTTTCGGTCCCACCAAGGACATGCTGCTGCACATGCCCTTGTGCGTGCGTGAATTTTTCCCCGATACGTTCCGCACCTCCTATCGCCAGAAGGCGCGCTGGGCGCTGGGCATTTCCTTCCAGGGCTGGGCGCAGATGGGCTGGCGGGGCAATCTGGCCGCACGCTATTTCCAGATGCGCGATCGCAAGGGCATCTTCACCGCTATCATCACGGTGGCCGCCTATGCGCTGGCCGCGCTGTTCCTTGTCATCTACGGCGCCTATGAGGCAGGCCTGCTGCCGCAGCGCTACCCTTCAATCTTCGCCACCGAAGGCTGGCTGCTGGCTGTTCTGGCCGCCAATGCCGTGGCTTTCGCGGCACGGCTCATCCAGCGGGCCTATTTCGTGTCCAAGCTGTATGGCTGGGAACAGGGGCTGATGTCCGTTCCCCGCGTGGTGGTGGGCAATTTCGTGAATTTCGCGGCCATCATGCGGGCGTGGAAGCTGTATCTCGGCCATCTCATGTTCGGAAATCGCATCGTCTGGGACAAGACCATGCATGATTTCCCCGAAAACGAGGTGGTGGAGAACCGGCGTCAGCGTTTGGGCGAACTGCTGGTGAACTGGCAGGCCGTGTTGCCTGAGCATCTGGAAGAGGCTCTGGCCGCCCAGCACCAGCAGCAGCAGCCGCTGGGCCGCATTCTTGTGGCGCGCGGGTTGCTGGATGAGGAGACATTGGCCGAGGCCATTGCCTATCAGGCCAATCTGCCGCGCACCCATGTGACCGAACATCTGGTGCGCCGGTTCGGGGATCTGCTTCCGCAATCGCTGATGGTGCGCCATCGCGTGCTGCCGGTGGGGCATGACGAGACCGGTACGCTGGTTTTGGCTGTTGCCGCACCCCTTTCCATGAAAGCCATGGACGATATCCGCATCGCTGTTGGCGCGACACCGGTGCAGCGTATCGTGCGCGAGAGTGAGATTGGCGAAGGGTTGCGCCTGTTGCGTGGCGCCGGCTGGGGCTTCGGCACCGGACAGGCCCCGCCGCTTCTGGGTGACCTGCTGCTGGAGCGTGGGCTGATGCAGCGCGAGGCCTTCGAGGCCGCAATGGAGAACTACCATCCCGACGAGGATGGACGCATCGGCGAGTATCTGGTGCGCTGTGGGGTGGTTACACCCGAGGCGCTGGCTGATACCGTGCGTGAACAGCAGCGCCGGCTGATGCTGCTTCCGGCCTGAGCGGCGCCCGCAGATCTGCGGGCGGCGACGGCCAGGTGGTGGTGATCCGTCCCTGAATGCGCGGACCGTCATGACTTTCAGTCGCCGATCCATGAAGGAAGGCGATCTGACATATCCGTCGCTGGTCGCGCATGTGTAGGCCACGCGTGGGGTCCTTGTTGAGTGTGGATCGGATATGACTGTTTGGAGGTGTCATTTATGGATCCGATAGACACAAAAATGGCACCTTCAGAGGGAGAATGCAACCACTGCTTGCAAATATTTTACAACGTATTGTTATTATTGGTTTTTTGTCGGTTCTCGGTGTCGGTTTTTTCTACTCGTCCTGACCTTGCAGACACAGGGTGGTGAGTGTGGCACCTGTGGCAGATCTTGCGCGGATCAGTGAACGGTTGAAGCTGGCACGCGCACGCCTCAAACACTCTCAAGCGGCTATGGCCCCCATTCTGGGGCTCTCTCTTACTCAGCTGAAGCGGCTGGAGGGTGGGGCGAATGTGCCAAGTGGAGAAACGCTCCTGAAGTACAGGGAGATGGGTTTCAATCCGACCTGGCTGCTGACTGGCGAAGGCTCCATCCTCTGTCATGGAGAGCAGAATGGTGAGCCTGATTCGTTGCACATTGCCGAGCTTTCTGCCCCGGAGCTGCTTGGCATGATTGCCGAGGCTATACAGCAAGCCTATCTGGATGAAGGAAGAACTCTTTCTATCTTCGATCTCGGGTGCCTGAGTGCAGAGAAATACAGTGAAGTTCTGTCCAGCGTTCCAGAACGTGAAGACTGGCGCGGGGCCGTGCGTATGCTGGCGGTGCAACTTCGCAAGGAAATCAGCCGCGGCTTGTGTCCTGTGACCGCGCCGTCAGGAAAGGTGAGTTCATGACGATGAACCGGCGCGGCGTTCTGCTCGGTGGTATGGCGGCAGGTGCAGGTCTTGCGCTGGCCGGAACCTATGCCGCGCGCCAGTTCACGGGGGAGGGGCTCCCCTTTCTGCCGGCCTTTGCACCCGAGAAACGGCTCATCAACGGCATTATCTGGCAGATCCATGAAGGTATGCTGGAGATCCACGGAGAGTGGGAGCTGCTGGGCGCGGATACGCTGATGCTGCAGTGGATTGTGGCAGAGGGGAAGGCCTACGCGCCCGGTCTCGGTGTGCCGATGGTGGAGGATGCACCGAACTGGGCCAGGGTCATCAAGGAGCCGTGGGCCAAAAAGGTCATTCTGGGGCTCGCCACGGGGATGAACGAGCCGGAGGCCCGGCGCAACATTGCCGCCATGGTGGACCTCTCTGCCCGCATCGCCGAAAAGCCGATGCCGTTTGAGGTCTCGGCCTATTATTTCCCGGTGGAGGCCGACCCGACATGGGCGGATGTGGGCAAGATGGGGGCCTTGCTTGCAGCCGCCAAGCTGCCGCGCCCGCTCTGGGTCAGCGCCTATGACAACTCGAATATCGGTGCAGAACCCTTTGCCGAGTGGGTCGCAAGCTGGCTGCCGCCCGATATCGGCCTGATGTTCCAGGATGGCGTGGGCCTGCATATGCGCACACCGGAAGGCGCACGCCATTATGGGCAAGTGCTGCGCAAGAAGCTGGGCGATAACCGCTTCACCATGATTGCCGAGGCTTTTCGCCCTGCCGATGACAAGGGAAACCTGCGCCGGGCCACCCTGAATGAGTTCGGCCCCCAGCTTCTGGCCTATCACGGGTTCGAGGTGATTGTTTTCGAAGGCCCGCATTATCTGGATCGCAAGCTCACCTATGGGCTTGTGCGCGATTTCCTGCCCAGAGTTCCAAACGGGGCGTGAGGGTGCGGAAAGCTCTTGCCCGGGCACGCCGGGCGGGCTCTAAAGGGGGCACACTGAAAGCTCTGGTTGCGGGGGCGAAGGAGAGATTCCGATGGAATGCGTTGCCGTGAGAGGGATGAACAAGGGTTTCGGCAAGGTCATGGCCGGTGCGCTGTTCGCCGGAGCCCTGTTTGCCGCCCCGGCCGTGCAGGCTCAACAGCCGGGCGGGCCGGTTCAGATGAATAAATGGGCGACCTGCCTTGAGGCAGTGGTGCAGTTGCAGCAGGAGATGAAGCAGGTTCTGCCGCGTCCCGCTCTGCCGCCGACACAGGACCAGTCCATCGCCGCTCAGGATGCCACCGAGGCCACTCCGGAATCGCTGGCTGCAGCTGGTGCTGTGCAGCCCACCACCGGCGCATGGGGCGCGCTGAATGAGGCGATGAATCTTCAGGCCGCAGGCAATGAGGCAGGCTGCTTCCAGGCCGTGCAGAAGGCGCGTTCGCTCGCCGGCCTGTGATGCCATAGGCGTGGTCTCTGGCCGGGTCGGTCTGGTCGCCTAAGGGCGTGCTGATGAGGTCAATGCCATGATGTCAGGCGGCGGCCTTGGATATGAGGCACTGCCGGAGCCTGACCTTGAAGCCACAGCCGATTGCGCTGGGGCTTTCATAGCTATCTGTTGAGGTTTTCGCCGTGCCGGGGTGTCTGGCACGGCTTTTTTGGCGAACCTGCCGCGTGTGCCGCGCGCACATTTTCCGGTGCGGGCGTCTGCCTGCTAGATCATGTCACGCAGCGCATACCATGTGAGACCGGCGACCATCAGCGGGTAGCGCATGAGTGTGCCGCCGGGAAAGGGTAGCACCGGCAGTTTTTCCAGCAACTCCAGCCGGTCGGGCCGTTTCAGCACCGCTTCCGCGAGGATCTTGCCGAAGAGAGGCGCGAGCGCCACCCCCTGACCGCTATAGCCGGCAGAGATCAGCACCCGCCCGGCACGCCGACGCACATAGGGCATGCGCGAGAGGGTGATGCCGAGCACGCCACCCCAGCCATAATCAATGCGCACATCCGCAAGCTGGGGGAAAACGCGCAACATGTAGGGGCGCACGAAGTCCGGCACATTGTCTCGCAATCCTCGCCGGTAACTCTCGCCGCCGCCGAACAGCAGGCGGCCATCCGCTGAGAGGCGAAAATAGTTCACCACGAAACGGCTGTCGGCCACTGCTGCATTGTTGGCGATGATGTCCTTCGCCCGCGCGCTCAGAGGCTCGGTGGCGGCGATGTAGTTGCAGATGGGCATGACATGGGCGTCCACCTGCCGGTCCAGCCCGTCCATCAGCCCGTTTCCGCATTCCAGAAGAAAACCGGTCTTCACATGAGCACCGCTTGCGGTGGTGATGGTGAGGTCCCCCTCTTCATCCACCTTTGTGATGCGGCTGCGTTCATGGATGCGCGCGCCGGCCCTGCTCGCGGCCACGGCCAGCCCGCGCGCGAAATTCAGCGGGTGCAGATGGCCGGCCCCCATGTCCAGCACGCCGCCATGATAGGAGGGGGAGCCGACAAGGGCGTGGATCTGGTCGCGGTCCAGCGGCGAGATGGCCTCATAACCATAGGCCGTGCGCAGATGCTCGGCATAGGCATGGCTTTCCGGCACGTGGCGGGCCTTGTGGTCCGCCAGAATCAAGCCGTCCGTCAGGTCGCAGGAAATGGCATGGCGGGCGATGAGATCGCGCACCAGTGCCTTGGCCTCTTCCGCCATGACCCACAGCTTGCGGGCATCATCCAGCCCCATCGCCGCTTCCAGATAGGCCTGATCGCGTCGCTGGCCGGAATGAAGCTGCCCGCCATTGCGCCCGGATGCCCCGGAGCCGACCTGCCCGGCCTCCAGTACCACCACGTCCAGCCCGGCCTCTGCCAGATGAAGGGCTGCCGAAAGGCCCGTATAGCCGCCACCCAGCACGCACACATCCGCCCGCGTGTTCTCCTCCAGCGGCGCAAAATCCGGACAGGGGTTGGCGGTGGCAGAATACCATGAGGCGGGATGCGTCGAGGCAAGGGATGTGGAGGCGGTGGACGCAGGGGACGCCATGGGCCGTTCCGTTCAGTTGCGTCGCCACCGGTATGCCGGCGGCATGAATGGGGAGCACTGGTGAGGTGTTGCTGGTGCGTCTCATGCAAAACGCACCATCAGTTCAATGGATATTTGCCCGGCACGGAAGCTTTCCGGCCGGTGGCGGTGTCCTGTCAGACATGCTTCCGCGGGCCGCGACACATGGCGACATGGCATGTGCGGGAGGGATACCCTCCCGCCCTGCTAGATTCATGACCGACAGGTTTGCGCCACCTTGGCATGCGGGCAGCTGCAGGCCTGAAGGCGCCCAAGCAGAGTTTTCAGCGGTCACACGTTCAGAAGCAGGAACTCGCGCTCCCACGGCGAAATAACGCGCATGAAGGTCTCGAATTCCGCTTTCTTCACCGCCGCATAGGTGGCGACGAAGCGCGGGCCCAGCACTTCGGCCAGCGGTTCGGCTTCCTGAAAGGCGGCAACCGCATCCAGAAGGCCGCGGGGCAGTTCGAACTCCAGTTCCTTGGCGTCGGATTCCAGCGGGTCGGTTGCCCGCAGGTTTTCCACCATGCCGAGATACCCGCAGGCGAGCGAGGCCGCGATCACCAGATAAGGGTTGGCATCGGAGGAGGGAACCCGGTTTTCCACGCGCCGGGCATCGGCGGTGGAAGGCGGAACGCGCAGGCCGGCGGTGCGGTTGTCATAGCCCCACTGCACATTGATGGGGGCCATGGAGTCGCGCGTCAGCCGGCGGTAGGAGTTCACATAGGGGGCCAGAATGCACAGCACCGCCGGCAGATATTTCTGGTGTCCTGCGATGAAGGAGAAAAACTCCGGCGTCGGGTGGCCTTCATCATCGGAGAAGATATTGCGGCCTGTCTCCGTGGACACCACCGACTGGTGGATATGCATGGCGCTGCCCGGCTCGTTGGCGATGGGCTTGGCCATGAAGGTGGCATAGATGTTGTGCAGCAGCGCCGCCTCGCGGATGGTGCGCTTGAACAGATAGACCTGATCTGCCAGCACCAGCGGGTCGCCGTGGCGCAGGTTGATTTCCATCTGCGCCGCGCCGTCCTCATGGATCAGCGTGTCGATCTCGAGGCCCTGCGCCTCGGAATAATCATACATATCCTCGAACAGGGCATCGAATTCGTTCACGGCCTGGATCGAATAGGCCTGCCGTCCGATTTCCGGCCGCCCGGAGCGCCCGGCCGGGGGCTTCAGCGGATAGTCCGGGTCGGGGTTCTGCTCGACCAGATAGAATTCGATCTCTGGTGCCACAACCGGCTTCCAGCCGCGTGCCGCATACAGGCCGAGCACATGCTTGAGCACATTGCGCGGGGCGATTTCCACCGGCCGGCCATCGCGATGATAGGCATCATGGATGAGCTGGGCCGTGGGATCTTGCGCCCATGGCACGGCGCACAGGGTGGAGAGGTCCGGTTCCAGCACCAGATCGCCATCGGCCACCACCGAATCGACCAGTCCGTCAAACTCGGCATATTCGCCGGAGATGGTCTGGAGGAAGACCGAGAGCGGCAGGTTCATCACCGGGGAGGACAGGAATTTGGAGGCCGGCATGATCTTGCCGCGGGGCACGCCGGCAAGATCGGGCACGGTGCATTCGATTTCGGTGATCTTGCGGGCCGCCATCCACGCCCTGGCTTCTTCCAGGGAGGTCACGCCGCGCGGATTGCCCTGTGCCGCGAGCTTATGGGCCTTGCTGCGCTTTGACATATTGTCCTCTGGCGCGAACAACTCGCGCATGTTCAGGGAACACCGCCTGCCGTATGGAAGTCAACGTGTTGATGGGCCTGTGCCCGGCTCTCTGCGGCAAGTGAATGGCCGGTAGCCGGCTCATTTCGGGATGCACCGGAACAGGGGCCGAACGAATCGCGTCCGAATCGGTCGTCTGGCGTGTTCCGCTCCTGTTCTTTTTGTAACGGGGCCTTGCCGGGACCGGTTACTCCTATTGTGCTTCAGCGGGTGCTGCTGCCGGTGCCGCGCCACCCCCGGCTGCCGCCCGGAACGTGGTCGCCTCCAGCAGGGCCGTGCCGATCATGGTGGAGATTGAGGCCTTGTAAGGGGCCATCAGCCGGGTGCCGGCAATGGGGACAAGCCAGACAAACATGTCTTCATTGTCCTGCATGTATTTCACGGTTTCCCGGTTCGGCCGGTGGCCGGCCACCGGCTTGTAGCGCACCTGGCATACCAGAGCCTGCCCTTCATAACCCTTTGTCTTTACGCTCTCCTTGCGCTTGAAGCTGAGCTGGAGATCGTAACGCTGGCGGCCATCGAAGACCGGCAATGCGCGGTCGCAACTGGAAGGGGCGAGCAGGTCGCCCGTGCCCGGCACATAGACGAAAGCGCCGCTCACCGGATCGATGATGTTGCGCAGCACCTTGTCGGCCACCGGCACGCGATCCGGTATGGCCTTGAGAGGGGGGTGGACATCGGTGCTGGTCACGCCGCCAGATGCCATGGCGATGCGCGCGCGCTCTTTCTTGCCCTCGGATTCGGCGTGCATGGCATAAACCTGCGGCACCATCTTCGTATCGGTGAGATGCCCGCGCGCCGCGATCTGTCCCTTGCCCGATGACACCGCCCGCAGCACGCCGGAGATGCGACCGGAGCCGGAAACCTCATAGGTGGAATCATCCGCTTTCAGGGTTACCGCCCCGCGTCCCAGCTCAACACCTGCGACGGTCAGGACATAACGCGCATCCAGACGGCCGGCGGCATGGGCCGGCCCGGTGGACAGGGCGGCCAGCAGGAGGGCCGCCACGGCGCCCGTTCCGGCGCGGATGGAGCGGCCGCACGCTTGCGCATCCGCGGACGCACCAGAAGGTGAGGCAGAGGGGAGACGGGGGGCTGTGCAGGCGTCGGTCATGCGTGGTTCCATCGGCAGCAGCGCCATGGGGAGCGAAAATCGGGGGGCGAAACACCGTTTCCGTTCACGGGCGTACGTGGAATCGGTCTCTGCAATGCGGGGGGAAGGCGGCTGAACTGTGGCTGCCCTTGTAAAGTGACCTCCACGACACGTCCGATTCTTTCATCAAAACAAGCCAGACTGAATTCATACCTGACGAAGCCGTAAGGTCATTGACTTTGGGCACATTTATCCCGATCTTTCCACCCTGTCCCTCGCTTGTGGGTTGTCATAATCAGGACACGCGCCTTGTCGCGCTCTGTCTCTGGCAATTTCCAGCCTGGGTTATCGTTGATTTTTAGGAGAAAAAAGCCATTCGCCGTCCCATGAGACCCGTCGCGCCGGAGAAGGATGGACCGCGCGTCAATGAGGAAATCCGCATCCGTGAAGTCCAGCTGATCGATCAGGACGGCCAGAACCATGGCGTCATGGGCATTCGCGATGCGCTGGCACTGGCGCAGGAAGCCGGTCTCGATCTGGTCGAGATCTCTCCCAACTCCGCGCCTCCGGTCTGCAAGATTCTCGATTTCGGCCGGTTCAAGTATCTGAACCAGAAAAAGGCCAGCGAGGCCCGCAAGAAGCAGAAGGTGGTCGAGGTCAAGGAGATCAAGCTCCGCCCCGGCATCGATGACCATGACTACGACGTGAAGAAGCGTGCCATGCAGCGCTTTTTCGAGGAAGGCGACAAGGTCAAGGTCACGCTCCGCTTCCGAGGTCGTGAGATGGCCCATCAGGATATCGGCTATAAGCTGCTCATGCGCCTGCGTGAGGAAGTCACCGCCTTTGCCAAGGTGGAAGCCGAGCCGATGATGGAAGGCCGCCAGATGATCATGGTGCTGGCTCCCCGCTGAGCCCGCATTCTGCCCCACTGCGCTTTTTGCGGCGGGGGGCAGCTCAGGAACAGGCCCGGCTTGCCGGGCCTTTTTCATGTCTGGAGCAATGTGCAGATGACGCATCCCGGTCGCGATGCCCAGCCCAAATCCTGACAGGCCACGGTGTCATGCAGGCGTGAATATTGTTCATGATTATGGCCGGGCAACTCCAAAGAACCGGCTTTTCGGTCGGAATCCGGGCGAATTGCTGCCGCACTCACAGTGTTTCATTCCCGAACGTCAGTGCGTGTGCGGGCTCCGGAACCTTGAAGGCGAAGGGCCCGTCGGTGGGGATGCCGGGCTGGGGCGTTATATGTGCCCTTTCCTGACTTTCGCCGGTGCGGTTTGGCATGCGCGGTGCTGACGATGGGAAAGGAACTCGCCATGTCGTGCACAACCATGTCAAACACAGCCATGGCCGCGACGTCTGCAAAGCGGACCTCTGCCACCCGGGCCGGAGTGACCTGGGCTGTTGTGGCGTCGATCTGCGTCGGCACCATCGGTTTTGCAGCCCCCGTTCAGGCCCAGCCGCTGAATGCGGCGATCGCGCCGCTTGCCGGTCAGGGTGACGCGCCGGTTATTCAGGTTCAGGACTGGCGTGGCCCGCCGCCTCGTGGTGGATGGAACAACCGTCCTTATGGTGGACAGGGCTGGCGCGGCCCGCCTCCTCCTCCGCCGCGTGGCTATTATGGCCGCCCGCCACCGCCTAGGGGCTGGTATGGCCCGCAGCCGCCACGCCATGCCCGCTGGGGTAATCCGTACTGGCGCAATAATGGCTGGTATTATCGCGATAATTCCGGCGCATGGATTGCCGCCGGTGTGGCCGGTCTTGCCCTTGGGGCCGCGGCTGCCGCCGCCATGCGCAATAACAATGCGGTGGATGGGGATGCGGTGGCGTACTGCGCCCGCCGTTTCCGCTCCTACAATCCCAATACCGGCACCTATACCGGCTATGACGGGTTCCAGCATCCCTGCCCCTGAGCGGGCTTGTGACCGGATGTCATGCGGAAGGCCCGGGCCATGTGCCCGGGCTTTTTGTTATCAGCCGGCTGGAGTGCAATGGGGGTGAGGCGAGGGCAATCGGGTGTCGCCCCTTGTGTTTCGCCGGCTGATCCTGTAACGAGTGCGTCCTTCGGAACGGGCCGGCGAAAAAGGGCTGCCGCGCCAGTTCATCCGCTCAACAGCAACAAGAGGCTGAGCGTCACGTGCCTTTCACGAGGCATGGTGATTCAGTCACGGAGAGCCAAATGCCCAAGATGAAGACGAAGTCGGGAGCCAAAAAGCGCTTCCGCCTCACGGGTACGGGTAAGGTCATCGCCGGTCAGGCAGGCAAGCGCCACGGCATGATCAAGCGCACCAACGATCAGATCCGCAATCTGCGCGGCACCACCATCCTGAGCGAGAGCGACGGGCGGTTCATCCGCAAGTATTTCCTGCCTAACGGTTGATGTTAGCGCAAAAGCGATCTGAAGGAGCACCCGAATGGCCCGCGTGAAACGTGGTGTAACATCACACGCCAAGCACAAGAAGGTCTTTAAAGCCGCCAAGGGCTTTTACGGCCGTCGCAAGAATACCATCCGCGCTGCGAAGGCTGCCGTCGAAAAGTCGATGCAGTATGCGTACCGCGACCGGAAGGTGAAGAAGCGCACTTTCCGCGCTCTGTGGATCCAGCGTATCAATGCCGGCGTGCGCGCCCTTGATCTGGATCTGACCTATTCCCGCTTTATTGACGGTCTCACCAAGGCCGGCATCGAAGTTGACCGCAAGGTGCTCTCGGATATCGCTATCCATGAGCCCGACGCGTTCAAGGTTCTGGTGGAGCAGGCCAAGGCCGCACTGGCCTGAAGGCTGGTGACGGCGTGACGCTTCTCCGTCCGCCTTTGTGAGACCGATAAAGCCCCGTGCGGTCATCCGTCCGGGGCTTTTCGCGTTGAAACGGGTCTGCACCACGGCCGGCCTTTTCTGCGCTCCCCGGATGCCATGCATCCTGACACCCTGAATGGACTCGTTTCTCCGGTTCAAGGCTTTTGCCATGCCGTCTGAAAACGCTATGAAGCGCGAGCCAAGCGCACCGGCATCCGCCGGGGTCCGAACCCAAGGTTCCTGTCATGTCCGAATCCGTGATGAGCGATCCATCCACCCTTGAGGCTCTTGAGCGCGAGATTTCCGCCGCTATCGCCGCCGCTGCCAGTGAGGCTGCGCTGGATGAGGTGCGCGTTGCTGCCGTGGGCAAGAAGGGCTCGGTCTCCGAACTGCTCAAGTCCCTTGGCCGCATGTCGCCGGATGAGCGCAAGGTGATGGGCCCTGCGCTCAATGGCCTGCGCGACCGGGTGCAGACTGCCATCGAAACCCGCAAGGGCGCGCTGAAGGCAGCTGCCCTTGAGGCGCGCCTTGCCACCGAGAAGGTGGATGTGACACTGGCCGTGCGCGAAAGCCCGGCAGAGCTGGGCCGCATCCATCCCATCGCGCAGGTTATGGAAGAACTGACCGCGATCTTCGCCGATATGGGTTTCTCGGTCGCCGAAGGGCCGGACATCGAGGATGACTTCCACAATTTCACCGCGCTGAACTTCCCGCCCGGCCACCCGGCGCGCGAGATGCACGACACCTTCTTCCTGCCCCCCGATGCGGAGGGGAACCGCAAGGTGCTGCGCACGCACACCTCGCCCGTGCAGGTGCGCACCATGATGGGCAAGAAGCCGCCCATCCGCGTCATCTGCCCCGGCCGCACCTATCGCTGCGATTCGGACCAGACTCACACGCCGATGTTCCATCAGGTGGAAGGTCTCGTCATCGAAAAGGGCGCGCATCTGGGCCATCTGAAGTGGATTCTCGAAGAGTTCTGCAAGGCTTTCTTCGAGGTGGAAGGTGTGAAGATGCGCTTCCGCCCCTCCTTCTTCCCCTTCACGGAACCGTCCATGGAAGTGGACATCCAGTGTGACCGCTCACGTCCCGGCGAGATCCGCTTTGGCGAGGGCAATGACTGGCTGGAGATTCTGGGCTGCGGCATGGTGCACCCCAATGTGCTGCGCAATTGCGGGGTGGACCCGGACGAATATCAGGGCTTTGCCTGGGGCATGGGCATCGACCGCATCGCCATGCTGAAATACGGCATGAGCGACCTGCGCGCCTTCTTCGAGGCCGATGTGCGCTGGCTCTCCCATTACGGGTTCCGCCCGCTTGATTTCCCCACGCTGGCCGGCGGCCTGAGCGCCTGAGCAGGAGAGTGGACCGATGAAATTCACCTATAACTGGCTTCAGGACCACTTCGAGCCTTCCGCCTCGTTCGAGGAGATTGTCGAGCGCCTGTCCCTCATCGGCCTTGAGGTTGAAGAGGTTGAGGACAAGGCCAAGGCACTTTCCGCCTTTATGGTGGGCGAGATTCTCACGGCCGCAAAGCACCCGAATGCCGACAAGCTGCAGGTGTGCTCGGTGAAGGTGGGCGAAGGTGCGCCGCTTCAGGTGGTGTGCGGTGCGCCCAATGCACGTGCGGGCCTGAAAACTGTCTTCGCTGCGCCCGGCACGGTGATTCCGGCCAATGGCATGGTGCTGAAGGTTGGCAAGATTCGTGATGTGGAAAGCCACGGCATGCTGTGCTCCGCCCGCGAGCTGGGCGTTTCCGAAGAGAGCGAAGGCATTATGGAGCTGCCGGCCGATGCGCCGGTAGGTGCACCATTCGCCGAGGTGATTGGCCTGAATGATCCGGTGATCGAGATTGCGGTGACCCCCAACCGCGCCGATTGCCTCGGCGTTTCCGGTGTGGCGCGTGATCTGGCGGCTGCCGGCCTTGGCGAACTGATGGCTCCGCACATCAAGCGGGTGGAGGGCAAATACGCCTCGGCGGTGAATGTGCGTCTGGACTTTGGCGATACGCCTTCGCTGTGCCCGGCCTTCGCCCTGCGCGTTATTCGCGGTGTGAAGAACGGCCCTTCGCCGGAATGGATGCAGGAGCGCCTGCGCGCCATTGGCCTGCGCCCCATCAATGCGCTGGTGGACATCACCAACTTCATGACCTTCGACCGCAACCGCCCGCTGCATGTGTTTGATGCGGCCAAGGTGACAGGCGATCTGGTCGTGCGCCGGGCCAAGGCGGGCGAGACCCTGCTGGCGCTGGATGGCAAGACCTATGAGCTGGATGACACCATGTGTGTCATCGCTGATGACAAGGGCGTGGAGAGCCTCGCCGGTGTCATGGGCGGTGAGGAATCCGGCTGCGATGACGCCACCGTGGATGTGGTGGTGGAATCGGCCCTCTGGGAGCCGATCAACATTGCCCAGACCGGCCGCAAGCTGGGCCTGAATTCCGATGCCCGCTTCCGCTTCGAGCGCGGCATTGACCCCGCCTTCACTTTGCCGGGTCTGGATCTGGCGACCCACCTCATTCTCGACATCTGTGGCGGTGAACCCTCCGAGGTGGTGCTGGCGGGTGCGATCCCCGATACCCAGCGCACCATCGACTTCCCGCTCTCGGAAGTGAAGCGC
This sequence comes from Xanthobacter sp., assembly GCA_035911315.1. GTDB lineage: Bacteria > Pseudomonadota > Alphaproteobacteria > Rhizobiales > Xanthobacteraceae > Xanthobacter. Next base: position 187,968 of record JAMHVS010000018.1, on the reverse strand, counting down.
CTCACCGGGCTTGAAGCTTCGGAAGCCGAAATGCGCAAGGTGCTGGAAGATCTCGGCTTTGCCGTTTCCGGCGAGGCTCCGGTGCTTCAGGTGTCGCCGCCCTCATGGCGCGCGGATGTGGAAGGCAAGGCGGACCTCGTGGAAGAGGTGGTGCGCATTCTGGGGCTGGAGCGCGTGCCGGCCACCGAGCTGCCGCGTGACGAAAACGCACGCAAGCCCATTCTCACCACCCTCCAACTGCGCAGCCGCAAGGCGCGCCGCGCGCTGGCCGGGCGCGGCATGGTGGAGGCGGTCACATGGTCGTTCCTCTCCAAGGCGCAGGCGGAACTGTTCGGTGGCGGTGCGCCGGAGCTGGCGCTCTCCAACCCGATCGCTTCTGATCTCTCCGACATGCGTCCCAGCCTTCTGCCGGGTCTCATCCGCTCGGCGCAGGCCAATGCGGCGCGCGGCTATCCGGATGTTGCGCTGTTTGAGGTGGGGCAGGTGTTTGCCGGCGACAAGCCGAAGGACCAGTTCCAGCACGCCACCGGCATCCGTCGCGGCACGGCACGCCCCAGTGGGGCCGGGCGCAACTGGGCGGGCAATGCCGGTGCCGTGGATGTGTTCGACGCCAAGGCCGATGCACTTGCGGCTCTTGCTGCCTGTGGTGCGCCGGTGGGCAATCTCCAGATCAGTCTGGATGCGCCCGGGTGGTATCACCCCGGCCGCTCCGGCACGCTGCGTCTTGGCCCCAACGCCATGGCGCATTTCGGCGAGATCCATCCCGCCGTGCTGGAGGCGCTGGACGTTTCCGGTCCGCTGGTGGGCTTTGAGATCGTGATGGATCGCATCCCCGAGGCGAAGGCCAAGGCGACCCGCGCCAAGCCGCAGATCGACCTCTCTCCCTTCCAGCCGGTGAAGCGCGACTTCGCCTTCGTGGTGGCGCGTGATGTGGCGGCCGCGGATATTCTGAAAGCCGTGCAGGGTGCGGACAAGAAGCTGGTGGCCTTTGCCAGCGTGTTCGACATCTATGAAGGCCCCGGCGTGGACGCGGACAAGAAGTCTGTGGCCGTGGAGGTGACCCTCCAGCCGCGTGAACGGACGCTGACCGACAAGGACCTTGAAGAAGTGGCCGGCAAGATCATTGCCGATGTCACCAAAAAAACCGGCGCAACCCTGCGCGGGTGAGCATGACAGGGGCGGGCTCGCAAGGCCCGCCCTTTTTCTTTCAGCTCAACTGATGCGCGCTGCTATCGTTCAGCCATGATTTTCATGTTATCCGGCCCCAGCCGGGATTGCGGGCCGGTTTGCGGGCCGCATGCATCAGCAATCAGAACAAGGGCGCGCGCCGGAATACGGACGCGCTGCCCCGCCGTGCGGAGAAACCCATGTTTCCGACCCCGAAGCCTGCCCTGACGCCCAACACCTATGCTTATGAATCCGAGCCGATGGTGAAGCCGACAGGCTTCCGCGAATATGATGCGCGCTGGCTGTTCCAGAAGGAAATCAACCTCATGGGTGTGCAGGCCCTCGGCATGGGCCTTGGCACGCTGATGCATGAGATGGGTGTGCGCCCGGAACTGGTGACCGCGCACGATTTCCGCTCCTATTCGGCCTCCATCAAATATGCGCTGGCCACCGGCCTGATGGCTGCGGGCATCAAGGTGCATGACATTGGCCTTGCCATGTCGCCCATGTCCTATTTCGCCCAGTTCGCGCTGGATGTGCCGGCCGTGGCGATGGTGACCGCCTCGCACAATGACAATGGCTGGACCGGTGTAAAGATGGGCGTAAACCGCCCGCTGACCTTCGGACCGGACGAGATGAACCGCCTGAAGGACATCGTGCTGGGCGCGAAGTTCGATCTGCGTGGCGGTGGTTCGTATCACTTCGTGGAAAACTTCCCCGAGACCTATGTGAAGGACCTGACCGATCGCCCCAAGCTGAAGCGCAAGCTGAAGGTGGTGGTGGCCTGCGGCAATGGCACGGCCGGCGCGTTCGCGCCCCGTATCATCGAGGCGCTGGGTGCGGAGGTGATCCCGCTTGATTGCGATCTGGATCACACCTTCCCCAAATACAACCCGAACCCCGAAGACATGGAAATGCTGCACGCCATGCGCGATGCGGTGCTGGAGCACAAGGCCGATCTCGCCCTTGGCTTCGATGGTGACGGCGACCGCTGCGGCGTGGTGGACAATACGGGCGAGGAGATCTTCGCCGACAAGATGGGCGTGCTGCTGGCGCGCGATCTTGCCAAGCTGCATCCCGGCTCCACCTTCGTGGTGGATGTGAAGTCCACCGGCCTGTTCGCGACAGACCCGGAACTTATCAAGCTAGGCGTGAAGGCCGATTACTGGAAGACCGGCCATTCCTACATGAAGCGCCGCGTGAACGAGACCGGTGCGCTGGTGGGCTTTGAGAAGTCCGGCCACTATTTCTTCAATGCCCCGGTGGGTCGCGGCTATGATGACGGGCTTGTCTCTGCCATCGCCGTGCTGGACATGCTGGACCGCGGCCCGGAAAAGTCTCTGGCTGAACTGCGCGAGGGCCTGCCCAAGACATGGTCTTCTCCCACCATGTCCCCCCACTGCGCGGACGAGACCAAATATGGAATCGTCGAGAAGGTGGTGAAATATTACGAGGATCTGGCCGCCAAGGGCACGCTGGTAACCGGGCAGAAGATCCGCGATCTGGTGACCGTGAATGGCGTGCGCGTCACCACGGAAGATGGCAGCTGGTGCCTGCTGCGCGCCTCTTCCAACAAGCCGGAACTGGTGGTGGTGGTGGAAAGCCCCGTTTCCGAGGCGCGGATGCGCGAGATGTTCGCCGAGATTGACGGCGTGCTGCGTACTCATCCGGGCGTGGGCGAGTATAACCAGAAGATATGATGCCTGTATTTTCTCTCCATCCTGTAGGCGGGTGAGTTTCGTGGGTTTGATGCGATGATGGGCTGTGGCGACAGAAGATGTCGCCGCAGCCTTTTCTTTCATGGATGCTCTGGTGAGACATGGCGCGCATGGCAGTGCGCCTTATTTTCTGCCTCGTATCCTGTATGTCGTGTGAAATGAAAGTGCGATGATATCGTGATGCGAGGGGGCATGCCCTGTCTCCCGCCCATGTTCCTGTATCCATACGTCACCCCGCGTACAGATATGAAGCATTAACCCTTGTGGCATTCCCTGTGCGCAGATCGTCGGCATCCGGGTGCATCTTTACTTCCCCGCAAGGGGCGTGCGCCTAGCGTCATCCCAACGCGGCAGAACATGCCGCAAAGGCTGACAGGCTTGTGGCGGATACGTGTGATGCAGACCCTTTTGTCCCGCTTCATTCGAGAGGAGGACGGTTCGACCGCCCTCGAATATGGCCTCATTGCTGCAGGCCTTTCCATCGCGATTGTGACGGTGCTGGCGCAGATTGTCGCCACATTCTCCCGTCTCAAGGCGGCGACCGCGGCCGCTGGCAACTGAGGCGGTTGAGCGTGGCGCAGTTTCTTCTTCTCGGGCTTTATCCGGCATTGCTGTGTGCAGCCATTGGCACGGATATCGCCCGGCGCATCATCCCCAATCTGCTGGTTCTGGCCCTTCTCGCCGGTTTCGCGCTTCTGGCGGTTCTGATGCCGCTGGCGGACCTGCATCTGCGGCTGATGGCGGCGGGCGGGGTGACGGCGGTGGGCTTTGTGCTGTTCTCCCATGATCTGGTCGGGGCCGGAGATGCGAAGTTTGCAGGCGCGCTGACGCTCTGGGTCGACCCGGCGCTGGTGCCGGTGTTCATTATTGGATGCAGCCTGATCGGGGCACTGTTGACCCTTGCTGCCACCTTGCATGCAAAGGGCATGGCCCTGCCGCCACTGGCTTTCATGGCGCGTGCGGGCCGCACCGTGCCTTATGGTGTGGGACTGGCCGCCGCCGGACTGCTGCTGCATCCCTGGTCCAGCCTGATGATTGCGGGCTGATGATGAAGTCCTTCGGTCGCGCGCTTGCCTGTTATCCAGCCGGTATGGCGCGTGCGTGAACCCGATTGGCGCCGGGTAAACGAGGTGCCGGTTAAAGACTGCGCCACTGTATGATTGGTGCGACGTTCCCGCTTATTTTGATCTGCGGATGGTCTGCCTCTCGTACCATCATCTCCCAAGCCCGAGCATGGCTGTTCACCGCCCCAATGCCCGATCCGGGAACCGCAATTTCGCGCTTCCCCTTCGCCTTGTGAGGCCAGACGTGCTACCCCGCTGCACAAGGAGTGCATCATGCTGGATAGCCTTTCCCCCTCTTCCGCCGAGAGCCTGCCCATCTGGTGTGTGAGCAAGGCGGCGTTTGCCGATTCTGATCTTCCCGCCGCTGTGCGACGTTTTGCCGAAAGCGCGGGCTTCAAGGGTGATGCGGGCAAGTGCCTGCTGGTGCCGGGGCCGGATGGGGCGCTTGCGGGCGCGCTGTTCGGCGTGGCCGTGGGTGCGGGAGCTGATCCTTTCGCGACGGGCGCTCTGCCGGCCCTGTTGCCGGCTGGCCTGTGGCGGCTGGAAGGGCAGGTGGAAAATGCACGCCTCGCCACATTGGGCTATGTGCTCGGCTGCTATCGCTTTGGCCGCTATCGCAAGGCTACACCGCCGGAAGCCCGTCTTGTGGTGCCGGATGGCGTGGATGGCGAAGACATCACGCGGCTGGCGGAAGCGGTGTTCCTCACCCGCGATCTCGTGAACACACCAGCCAATGACATGGGGCCGGCAGAACTTGAGGCTGCCGCCCGCGCGCTGGCTATCCGCCATGGGGCGCAGGTGCGTGTCGTCTCCGGCGAGGCGCTTCTGGCGCAGAATTTCCCGATGATCCATGCCGTGGGCCGGGCCGCTCCGCGCGCGCCGCGTCTTATCGAGATCACGGCCGGTGATGAAAATGCGCCGAAGGTGACGCTGGTGGGCAAGGGCGTGTGCTTTGACACCGGCGGGCTCGACCTGAAGCCTTCTGCCGCCATGCTGCTGATGAAGAAGGATATGGGCGGGGCCGCCAATGCGCTGGGGCTTGCCCATATGCTGCTGGCACGCGGCGCGAAGGTGCGGCTCAAGGTGCTGATTCCCGCCGTGGAAAATAGTGTGGCCGGTGATGCCTTTCGCCCCGGAGATATTCTGCCGAGCCGCAAGGGCATTTCGGTCGAGATCGGCAATACGGATGCCGAAGGCCGACTGGTGCTGGCTGATGCGCTGGCGCTGGCGGATGAGGACAAGCCCGACCTGCTGATCGATTTCGCCACCCTCACCGGTGCGGCCCGTGTGGCGCTGGGCCCGCAACTGCCGGCCGCTTTCACGGTGGATGATGCGCTGGCGGCAGAACTCGCCAGCCATGCCGAAGCGGAGGATGACCCGCTGTGGCGCCTGCCCCTGTGGGCGCGCTATGCCGGCATGCTGGATTCCAAGGTAGCGGATACCAACAATGTCTCCTCCGGCGGCTTTGCCGGGGCCATCACTGCTGCGCTGTTCCTGAAGAAGTTCGTGGAAGCCGCCGGAAGCTGGCTGCATCTGGACCTTTTCGCGTGGAACCCGTCTGCACGTCCGGGCCGGCCTGAGGGCGGAGAAGCGCAGACCATCCGGGCGCTGGATGCCCTTATCCGTGCGCGTTATGGCTGAGGGGTGGGCAGGGCAGGGGTGAAACCCCGCCCGGTTCATTCAGCCTTTACAGTGGTTGGGCCCCATCAGCCATGTTCGATGGGATGACTTGGAGGGGGAGCGCAAGCTGTGTTCGCACCATATGGCCGGCTGAAACATATGCTGTGATCGGGCGTTGATGCCCGCTCTTTGCTCTCGTGCCGCTTACCCTTTCCCTGCTTCATTGATGCCGGGAGAGGGGGCACCTTGAGGGTGCCCTTCCTGATGAGAGGCAGTCTCGGCCCTCGCGCCCACATGCCGAGGTGGTGGTGCCTGTCCGCTATTATGAGGTGAAGCCGATGGATCTTCCCGAAGGCCATGATCGCCGGCTGACCCCGGCCCGTCCGGATCTTGCCGCCGCCCATCTGCGCGGCATCATTGCGGCCGAGCGCTATGTGGAAGGCACGGTGCACAGTGTGCGCACCACCCGTGCCGCCCTTCGGCGAGACCCCCACTCCAATGCCGGACTGGAAACCGAGGCGCTGTTCGGCGAGGCGGTGCGCGTGTTCGAGGAGACGGCGGAGGGCTGGTGCTTCGTGCAGCTCGAACGCGATGGCTATGTGGGCTATATGCCGGCGCAGGCGCTGGGCCCGGCCATCACGCGCACGCACAAGGTTTGCGCCCTGCGCACCTTTGTGTTTCCGGGTGCGGATATCAAGCTGCCGCCGGTGATGGATGTGTGCTTCGCGAGCCCCGTGGCGGTGCGGGAGGTGAAGGGCACATTTGCCATGACGGATCTGGGCTTCATTCCCACCGCGCATCTTGCACCGCTGGAAGAGGTCGCGGCAGACCCCGTGGCCGAGGCCCTGCGCTTTCTGGAAGTGCCCTATCTGTGGGGGGGGCGCTCCAGCCTCGGCATTGACTGCTCCGGTCTGGTGCAGACTGCGCTCATGGCCTGTGGCATTCCCGCGCCCCGCGACAGCGACATGCAGGAGCAGGCACTGGGGGCGGAATTGCCGCTGGATGGGCCATTTCGGCGTGGAGATCTTTTGTTCTGGCCCGGCCATGTGGGGCTGGTGGAGAATGGCGAAACCCTGCTGCACGCCAATGCATTTCATATGGCGGTGTCACGCGAGAATCTGGCAGATGCGCTGGCGCGTATTGCGGCCGCAGGTCCTGCGCTGCGCCGTGCCAGGCGGCTCTGATATGTGCGGCGCATAGGACGCTGAAGGAGAAAACGGTGAACCAGACAACAAGCGCCGAGCGCCTCCGCACAGTGCGCGAAGAGGTGACGATAGCCTGTGATGATGCCGGGCGCGCATGTGAGGACGTGACGCTGGTCGCTGTCTCCAAGACCTTCACGGCGGCGGAGATCGAGCCTGTTCTGGCTGCCGGACAGCGCGTGTTCGGTGAAAACCGGGTGCAGGAGGCGAAGGAAAAATGGCCGGCATTGCGAGAGGCATGGCCGGACGTGGAACTGCATCTCATCGGTCCGCTGCAATCCAACAAGGCGCGTGAGGCGGTGGAGCTTTTTGATGTGATCCATACGGTGGATCGCCCCAAGATCGCCGCCGCACTCGCTGCCGAGATGGCGCGACTTGGTCGCACGCCGAAACTGTTCGTGCAGGTCAATACCGGGGCTGAGCCACAGAAGGCCGGTATTCTGCCGCAGGAGGCCGATGCCTTCATCGCAACCTGCCGGGAGCAGCATGGCCTGACCATTGCCGGCCTGATGTGCATCCCACCCGTGGATGCGGTGGCCGAACCTCATTTCGCTCTGCTGGAGCGGATCGCCGCCCGCAATGGCCTGAAAGAACTCTCCATGGGCATGAGCGCGGATTTTGCCGCCGCGATCCGGCAGGGCGCAACCCTTGTGCGCGTGGGCAGTGCCATTTTTGGCCATCGCTGAAAGTACACGGGGGAGATGACGTTTCCAGGGGTGGCTTCGGGGCAGAATGACAGAACCGGGCCAGATGGCGGAGTGAAAGCCGGGTGCGAAGCATGGCCGGAAAATTCAGTCGGATAAAAACCATCCACCCCCTTGCGCCACGGGGGGAACGCGGATACACAGAGCCCCTTCGCGAAACGCTCCCATCGTCTAGCGGTCTAGGACGTCGCCCTCTCACGGCGAAAACAGGGGTTCGAGTCCCCTTGGGAGCACCATTCTCGCGAGCTTCCCTGATCTATGTGCTTTTTTCGCATGCAGCCTCTTCTGCGTAGCGGCTGCATGCCTTGATTTCGGATGTCTTGGTTTCGGCCCCGCCCATTCAGCCAGGATGCGTGAAGGTGGATGCACCGGGAAAGATATCACTCAAGCTGATGGCGCTCCCGATGATGCCTGGCATGTGAATGATGAAATCATGCCGCCTCCGGAAAAGCTGAAGCCCTCCTGAAACAGACGGCTTGATTGCATGCTCACCACGCGGCAGGCTCGCTCTGCAGCCTCTGTCTTCCTCGCAACCTGCCCGGCGGGCCTGTTACTTCTCTTCATCCGGCAGCAGGGCCGGTTCTTCTTCAGCTGCCTTTTCCATGGCTTCCAGCGTTGCCGCGCGGGAGGCGTGGCGTCCGGCTATCACACCCACAACGATGAGCTGGAGGAAGTGATAAATCATGATGGGGGTGATGATGAGGGAGAACTGGGGCAGTGCCCCGAACATCACGGTGGCCATGGGCAGGCCGGTGGCGAGGGACTTCTTGGAGCCGCAAAAGGCAACCGCAATGGTATCGGCGTGGTCGAGTTTTGCCACACGGCACACCAGCAGCATCAGCAGATAGACCACCGTAAACAGCAGCATGGTGCCGATGGCGACTTCCAGCAGCAGGGTGGGGCTGTGGCCGCTCCACAGGCCGGCCGCGACACTGTCGCAGAACGCATTGTAGACGATGGCGAGAATGACAGCCCTGTCCGCGATCTTCACCAGACTGCGATGCTTCTCGATGAAACCCAGAAGCAGGGGGCGCAGAACCTGCCCGATGACCAGCGGCAAGATGACGATAATGGTGAGCTTGAGAATGACATCGCCCAGCGCCAGCCCTTCTCCAGTCGCCTGAAGATACCACGCCATCAGCAACGGGGTGATGAACACGCCGATGAGGCTGGAGATGGAGGCATTGAAGATGGCCACGGGCACATTGCCGCGCGCCAGAGATGTCATCGCCACTGAAGAGGACACGGTGGAGGGCAGCACCGCGAGGAAGAAGAAGCCGGTGGCGACATCTTCGGGCAGTATCCGGTTCAACAGCGGCATGCATGCCAGCACCACCAGCGGAAACACCACGAAGGTGGCGATCTGCACCACCAGATGCAGTTTCCAGCGGGTCGCGCTCTCCATCAGTCGTCGTGTGGGCAGGGCGACGCCATAGAGGAAGAAGACAAGGGCGATGCCCCAGTTTGCGGCTTTATCCGCATGCAGGGGGCCGCCCGTCACACCCGGCGCGGGCCACAGCAGCGCCAGCCCCACCACAATGAGGAGGGACAGCAGGAACGGGTCAATCTTGAAACGCGCCAGCATGGCATCCCATACGCATATCAGCGGGCAGACCGGGGCCTGATAATCAGGATTCCGAACGCCCGTCAGGTGAGGCCGGAAACCGGAAGGGTTGCCGGGCAGAGGCAGGCCAGATGCATCCGGCCTGCGGTTTGGTTGCGCGGGGCCCTGTTGCGGGTCACCGCGGAGGTGTTCCGCACTGGTGCGCCTGCCGGGATCCTGAGGCTGGGCTGCAGCCTCCGTGCTTGCACCCTCTGTCTGGCATGCGCGGAAGACGGGCAAGGGCCTGCCGCCTTCATTCAGGGAAGGCCACTCTTTCCATCCCGGAGGGTTCAGTCTTGCGGGGCGTGTGCCGGAGCACGGTCCCGTTTCTCCGTCATATCCAACGGTGTCATTCGACTGGTGTTTCCAGACGATGCGCCTCATTCATCTTGGTCACGAGATGCCGGGAATGGCCCGGCCCTCTCTCACCATGAAGCGACACTGCCATCGCTGCGCGGGTCTTCCCCGCCCTCTATCCAGCCATCGGGGTGCAGCACGAGGGCGCCGGCATGGCCCATGCGCTCATCGAAATCCGCGACAACCTCCACCGGGTGGCCCATGGCGCGCAGGGTGTTGATGATCTCTGGTGCATAGCGGGATTCCAGCTTCAGCGTGGTGCTGTATTCGGCCCATGTGCGACCCAGCAGCCAGCGCGGGGCAGCCACCGCCGAGCGGATATTGTGCCCGCCCCAGATATAGCGGGAGAACAGGGCGGCCTGCGTCTGTGGCTGGCCCTCGCCACCCATGGTGCCATACACAAGCAGCCGTCCATCATCCAGCCGGGCCATGGCCGGGTTCAGCGTATGGAAGGGTTTGCGGCCGGGTGCGAGGGAGCGCAGCTTGCCGGGCGCGAGATCGAACGAGCAGCCGCGGTTCTGCCACCAGATGCCGGTTTCGGGTAGCACGACACCCGAGCCGAACTCGAAATAGATGCTCTGGATCATGCTGACAGCGCGCCCCTCGCTGTCGATGACACCCATCCATGTGGTGTCGCCATCGCTCACCGGGGCGGGCCATGGGCTGGCGCGGTCCAGCGGAATGGCGGCAGCGCAGGCGGCAATGGTGGCCTCATCCAGCAATTGGGCAGGGTCGATGGTCATCTGGCCGGGGTCACCAATGTAGCGGTCCCTCAGGATGAAGGCCTGCTTGGTGGCTTCCACGAGGCCGTGAATGCCGGCCACATTGTCCGGCGACCAGCCGGGCTGGCGGATGCGGTCATAGATGGCAAGGATGAGCAGGGAGGCCAGCCCCTGTGTCGGCGGGTTCATGTTGAAGAGCTGGCCGGCCTCGATCCGCGTCTCCAGCGGGGTCTTCAACTCTGCCCGGTGGGCTTCAAGGTCCGAGAGCATGACCGGGCTGCCCACGGCGGCAAGATCGCGGCCGATGCTGCGGGCCAGATCTCCGCTGTAGAAGTCTTGTGCACCGGCGCGCGCGAGTTGCTCAAGGGTCGCGGCGAGGGCGGGGAAGTGATGGCGCTGGCCATAGGTGGGCACTGCGCCATCTGGCATAAAGCTGGCGCTGAAACCAGGCTGTGGTTCCAGTTCGGCCCGCTTGGCGCGAGTGTTCTCTTCCTGGCTTTGGGTGACGGGAAAGCCCGCACGCGCATAATGGATGGCGCTTTCCAGCAGCCGGGCGAAGGGCAGCTTTCCGCCCCATGCCACACGGCTGTGCTCATAGGCTGCGCCCCAGCCGGAAATGGTGCCGGCCACCGTGTTCGCCGCCAGTGGCCCGCGCCATGGAATGCTGTCGAGCCCCGCGTACAACTCCGGCACCACATGCGCCCCCGCAGCCCCGCAGGCATCAATCGCCTGCACGGGCGCTCCGGGGGCATGCAGCAGCCAGAAGCCATCGCCGCCAATGCCGGTCATGTGCGGATAGACCACCGCCAGTGTCGCCGCCATGGCGATGGTGGCCTCGATGGCATTGCCGCCATCACGCAGGATATCAAGGCCGGCCTGGGAGGCGAGGGCGTGCGAGGCAACGGCTGCACCGCGTGTTCCAAGAATGGGATTCATGTGATGTCCTTCACCGTGATGCTGCGCGAACCTGCTCGACAACCGGAGCCGTCCAGGCGGCGGAGGTGAGCATCGCGGCGTTTCTGGCGGCCAGAAGATGGGCGCGCATTTCCCGGTATGCGGTGCTGGCATCGTGTTTCACGATGGCATCCAGAATGGCGCAATGTTCCTCGAAAGATGCGCTCATGCGCTCCAGATTGCGGAACTGGGACCGGCGAAACGGCGCTACGCGGTTGCGCAGGCTGAGGGTTGTCTCGATCAGGATGCTGTTGTGGCAGCCCTGAAGGATGCTGTTGTGAAAGTCACGGTTGGCATCGTCATACTGGTCGATGTCCGTGGTTTGCAGGGCCGTGCGGCTGGCCTCGTGAATATCGACAAGCGCCTTCAGTTCATTTGGGCTCATGCGCACGGCGGCATGGCGCGCGCACGAGGCTTCCATCTCGCCAATCGCCTCGAAGGCCATATCGAGCTGTGCCGGGGACAGATAGGTGACGACGGAACCGCGGTTGGGCCGGGTTTCCACAAGCCCCATGCTGGAAAGCTTCTTCAGCGCCTCGCGGATCGGGGTGCGGGAGACCTGATAGCGTTCCGCAAGCGAGACCTCATCCAGCCGCGCACCGGGGGTGAAGGTGCCCACCACGATCTCATCGGCGATAGACTGGCATACATCATCGGCAAGACTGCCCCGGTGGCGGGGGTGCTTTTCAAGAAGGCCAGTCATTGCGCGGCCTCCATGCGCTCGGCCGCCATGTTCCAGCAGCTCACCGTACCTCCTGGCGTGGCGGTAGCAGGGGGGACGCTTTTCCGGCAGCGATCATCGGCAAGGGCGCAGCGCGGGGCAAAAGCGCAGCCGGCAGGCAGGTGGGCAAGATCCGGCGGCGAGCCGGGAATGGCAGCCAGCGGTGCACCGCGATCTTCCGGGCCAACGGTCGCCGCCAGCAATCCGCGCGTATAGGGGTGCCGGGGGGCACGCACGATGTCGCGCACAGGCCCTTCCTCGACAATGCGGCCGGCATACATCACCGCGATCCGGTCCGCGACCTCGACCGCCGCAGCGATGTCATGCGTGACGAAGATCATCGACATGCCGGTTTCACGCTGCAACTGCCGCAGTAGCAGAAGCACCTGAATCTGCACGGTGGCATCGAGTGCTGTGGTGGGTTCATCCGCCAGCAGCAGTTGCGGCTTGCAGGAGAGGGCGAGGGCAATCATCGCCCGCTGCCGCATGCCGCCTGAGAGTTCGTGCGGAAAGGCATCAAGGCGGGATTTGGCCTGCGGAATCTGCACATGTTCCAGCATCTGGAGCGCGCGGTCACGGGCGGCCTCGCCAGAGATCTTCTCATGGGCCTGCACCGCCTCGGTGATCTGGCGGCCGATGGTGTAGACCGGATCAAAGGCCAGCCCCGGCTCCTGAAAGATCATCGAGACCTTGCCGCCGCGATAATGTTCCAGCGCCCGGCCGCGCAGGGCCAGCACATCCTCGCCATCCATGGTGATGCGCCCGTTGATGCGGGTCCGCTTTTCCGGGTGCAGACGCAGCAGGGTGCGCAGGGTAACGCTTTTGCCGGAGCCGGATTCCCCCAGCAGGCACAGCACCTCCCCCTTGTTGAGTTCGATATTCACGCTGTTGAGGGCGCTGGCGGTGCGCGACCCCGTGAACTGCACGGTGAGATCCTGAATGGAGAGCAGGGGCGCGTTCATGCGGACAGCCTCCCGGATGCGGCGCTGTGGCCAGAGGTGGGATCATTGAGATGGCAGGCGGCGAGATGTTCGCTATCCGCGCCGATCGGCAGCAGGGCAGGGGCGCGGCTGGCGCACACGCCCTCGGCAAAGGCGCAGCGGTCGCGGAAGCGGCAGCCGCTGGGCGGATTGATCGGGTTTGGCGGATCGCCGCTCAAGGGCGGGGCCTGTGTCCGGTTGTCCGGGTCCATGGATGGCACGGCAGAGAGCAGGGCGCGCGTATAGGGGTGGGCCGCCGTGCTGTAGATGCGCTCCACCGGGCCGGATTCCACCACCTGTCCCAGATACATCACCATCACCAGATCGGAGATGTAGTGCACCACATGCAGGTCATGGGAGATGAAGAGATAAGTGAGGTTGCGCTCGGCCTTCAGCTCCTGCAACAGGTTCAGCACCTGCGCCTGCACCGATTTGTCGAGGGCGGCGACGGATTCATCCAGGATGATGAGACGCGGATCGAAGGCCAGCGCGCGGGCGATATTGATGCGCTGTCGCTGGCCGCCGGAAAGCTCGTGCGGATAGCGGTTGGCGAACTGGTTGGGCTCCATGCCGGTGCGGGCCAGAAGATCCCGCGCCAGCTTCATGGCCTCTGCCGCCGCCATGCCGTGCACCCGAGGGCCAAAGGCGATAGTTTCGGCGATGGTCATGCGCGGGTTGAGCGAGGCGAAGGAGTCCTGAAACACCATTTGCAGGCTGCGGCGGAACTCCTTGTGGCTGACCGTGCGGAAGTCTTCGAGGGATTCACCATCGAAGATCATCTCGCCGGCATCAGCCTTCATCAGATGGGCGATCAGGCGGGCGGTGGTGGACTTGCCGCAGCCGCTTTCGCCCACAATACCCAGCGTCTTGCCCTTGGGCACGCTGAAGCTGACATTATCAACCGCATGCACCACCCGCTTCTCGCGGGAGAACATGCTGCCGCGCACGGGGAAGTGCTTGGTCAGTCCCTCCACGATGAGCAAAGGCTGGGCCGGGCCGCCACGGTCCCCCGTTGGGGGGAGGGGCTGGGAAGCGGGGGAAATGGAGAGATCTTGCTGCATCGTCATGACCGGTTATCCATGGCGGAGCGCACGCTGTCGGCGAGCAGGTTGAAGGCGATGGATGTGACGAAGATGAACGCGCCGGGCAGGGCCGCGACCCACGGATTGCTGTAGATGGCCGAGCGCAGCGTGTTCAGCATCAGGCCCCATTCCGGCTCCGGCGGCTTCACGCCAAGACCGAGGAAGGAGAGGCCGGAGGCGAGGATCATGCTCACCGAGAGCAGGCCCGTGCTGTAGACGAACACCGGCCCCAGCACATTGCCCAGCACATGCACGCGGATGATGGTGAAGGGGTTCGCCCCGCTCATGCGTGCGGCTTCGATATAATCGAGCTTGCGCACCTGCATGGTGGCGCTTTCGGCCACGCGCACCACCTGCGGCACGAACACCAGCGTGAGCGCGATGAGGCAGTTGCTCATGCCCGGTCCAAGCGCTCCGGAAATCGCCACCGCCAGCAGCACCGAGGGGAAGGCATAGAAGATATCGAGCGCGCGCATGATGAGCATGTTGACGCGCCCGCCCACATAGCCCGCAAACACGCCGATGAGGGAGCCGAAGACGAAGGCCGCCAGCACCGGGATGACGCCCATGAGCAGGGACATCCGCCCGCCATGCATGAGGCGGGTGAGCATGTCGCGCCCCAGTTCATCGGTGCCGAGCGGATAGCCGGGGCTGCCGACCGGAAGCAGGCGGCGGATCATGGAGCCCTTGTAGGGGTCGGCCGGGGCGATCCATGGGGCAAGCACGGCGGCGGCGATGATGAGCAGCAGCACGCCGCCGCTCAGCCATGCCATGCGGTCGTGCTTCAGGCGCTGCCAGACCATGGCCCAGTAGCTTCGGCTCGGGGCCGCGACAACCGGAGGGGCAATGGCGATTGGGGATGCGAGTTCAGATGTTGCGGACATGTCAGGCTCTCCCCATGCGCGGGTCGATCAGGGGCTGAAGGATGTCCACCAGCAGGTTGAGCACCACGAAGAACATGCACAGCACCAGAATGGTGCCCTGAAGCAGGGGCATGTCGCGTTGGAAGATGGCGGCGTTCAGCAGGAAGCCGGTGCCGGGCCAAGCAAAAACCGTTTCAACCAGAATGGAGCCACCCATCAGATAACCCACCTGCAGGCCGGCTACCGCCAGCACCGTGGGCGCGGTGTTCTTGACGACATGAAGAAAGATGCGCCGGCTGGAGAGGCCGCGGGCTTGAAGGGCGGTGACGAATTCCTGCTGGAGCGTATCGGAAACCAGCGCACGCACCGTGCGGGTGATGATGCCCATGGGAATGACCGCGAGGGTAAGGGCCGGCAGCACCAGATAGCGCATGTGCGCCCAATCCCACTGCCATGCCGATGATCCGCCGGGCCCCGCGCCCATGGCCGGAAACAGGGGCAGCCAGATGGAGAGGCAGATGGTGAGCACCAGCCCCAGCCAGTAATGGGGAATGGAGACGCCGATAACAGAAGAGCCGGTCGCCATGCGGTCCAGCAGGCTGCCATGATAATAGCCGGCGACCGCGCCAAGGATGCAGCCGATCACCACGCCGATCAGTGCCGCCACACCGGCCAGAAGCAGGGTGTTGCCCACCGCCTTGAGCACCTCCCCCACCACCGGACGTCCGGTTGCGATGGATGTGCCCAGATCTCCCTGCACGGCATGCAGCAGCCACAATGCATATTGCACGATCAGCGGGCGATCGAGCCCATAGGCCTCGCGCAGGGCATTGATGACCTCTTCGGGCGCATCGGCCGGGGCAATGGCGTTGAGGGCATCACCCGGGGCGAGATGCACGAGTGCGAAGGAGACGACCGTCACGCCCAGTGCGATCGGGATCGTGTAGAGGACACGTTTGAGCATATAGGCCAGCATGGCAGCTTCTTTCTGAGGGGGGCCGGAGCGTGCGCACCGGCCCCGTCTGCAGTCTCGGGCGGGGGTTACTTTTGCGCGGTCACTTCTTGTCCGAGCCCATGCCGATGGTGGTCAGGTCCTGAAACCAGTGCTGGGCCTGGGTGAACTTCTCGACCTTCGGGGACAGGGCGTGCGGGTTCACGTCGTGCACCACCCACAGCATCAGCGCGTCATCGACCATGTTCTGGTGAACGAAGGCGAGAAGCTCATCCTGCTGCTTGGTGTCGAAGGTGGTCTGGATCTTCTCGATGGCCTCATCGACCTTCGGATTGGCGTATCCGCCCCAGTTCACGCCCTTGGGAGCCACATAGCCGGAATAGGCGAAGCGGGTGAGTGCGTAGAAGGGATCTGCCGTCACATAGCCGAGATTGATCGCGGTGATGTCCTTGCCGGCATTCATCTCGTTCTTCGCACCGGCGCGCCAGTGCAGGTAGAGATTCTCCAGTTCCACCACCTCGAAGGTGACATCAATACCGACCTCAGCAAGGCTCTGCTGGACGAACTCGTTCATCGGCAGGGAGAGCATCTGGCCGGTGCCGCCCTGTGCGATGATGACCTTGGCCTTCAGCGGCTTTTCCGGGCTGTATCCGGCTTCCTTCATCAGGGCCTTGGCGGCCTCGGGGTCATACTTGATGTCGAATTCGGGCTTGCCGAACCACGGGCTGGTGGCATCCACCTGCCCCTTGGCGGGCGTGGCCAGACCACTCAGCAGCGCCACCACGGAGTCACGGTCCACCGCCATGTTCGCGGCCTTGCGCACGCGGACATCTGTCCAGGGAGAGCCTTCCTGCGTGGAGAAGTGATAGGGCCAGACATGGGGCGTGACGTTCTGGACAATCTTGAAGCCGTTGCCCTTGAGCTGGGGCAGCACATCCGGCGGCGGCGTTTCGATGATGTCCACCTGCCCCGTCAGCAGGGCATTGGCGCGGGTCATGGCATCTGGGATGGGCAGCAGCACGATGCGGTCGGTCTGCGCCTTGCGGTTGGCATCCCAGTAGGCATCGTTCTTTACCAGCTCGGCGCGCTCACGCGGCACCAGCTTGTCGAGCTTGAACGGGCCAGTGCCGGAAGGGGTGCTGGCGAACTTGTTCCAGTCGCGGCCCACGGCTTCAAACTGGGCGGGGCTGGAAATGAGGAACCATGGCAGCTGGTAGGGAAAGAGTGCATCCACCGCCTTGGTGGTGATTTCAACCTTGTTGCCATCGAGTTTGCGATAGGAGGCGATGGAGGGAATGCGCGGCACCACCTGCGCGGCCTGCTTGGCATCAAACTGCGGGGACTTGCTGTCGAGAACCTTGTCCAGGTTCCAGATCACCGCATCGGCATTGAAGTCGGAGCCATCATGGAACTTGACGCCATCGCGGATGGTGAAGATCCACTTTTTCTGGTCCGTGGGGTCCACTTCCCATGCAGTGGCAAGGCCGGGGACAAGCTTGCCGGGGCGGTCGCCCACATTGGCTTCCCACGCGATAAGCGGGTCATAGATGGTGTGGCCGGTGAACTGATAGGCACCGGCGCCACGGTCGGGCTGGCCGGTGGTGAGCGGAATGTCCGCCATTGAAATGCCGTAGCGGGCGACCGTTTCCGCATATGCGGTGCCGCACAGCATGAGGGCCGCGGGAACTGCCGCAAGCCAGCTGGAAAGTCTTTTACGTCCACGCATATCGTCCATCTCCACACAGGTCTGTGGGATGGGAAATTGCATGCAGCGTGCCATTGTGCTGCAGCGCGGGGATGTATTTTGGAACTATCTTAAATCACGCGACTATTGCCTGTTCTGTACGTCCTGCTCATTGCGTGCGATGCACCATGGCAAAAAACGTGCATGTTCATTTTGTGTGCAATTGGGGTATTTTTTGTCATGAACGCGCAAAATTGTATGCAATCTCGCGCAGTGTCAGATGGCGGATATGTTGCGTTGCGGCCGGCGCCGAAATTTGAAAGCAAGGAATGGAGTGAAGGCCCGAAATCCCGGCCCTATAGTGAGCGGGATGCGGTTTGCATGATGTGAACCGCCGCCATGCCTCGTGCCGGGTTCTTTTCCATGTCCGTGCCCACTGAACAGGACCCGCGCTGGCAAAGCGTGCTGAAGCGCGATGCGGGTGCTGATGACACATTTGTCTATGGGGTGAAGACAACGGGCATCTATTGCCGGCCGTCCTGTCCTTCGCGTATCGCGGCTCCGGCGCATGTGAGTTTTTATGCCTCGCCCATGGAGGCCAAAGCGGCCGGGTTTCGCCCTTGCCAGCGCTGCCGGCCCAATGGGCCATCCTTGGCGCAGGCACGTGCGCAAATGGTGGCGCAGGCCTGCCGGCTGATCGAGGAAGCGGAAGAACTGCCTGTTCTGGATGATCTTGCGGCGCAACTGTGTGTGAGCCCCTATCATTTCCATCGCTGCTTCAAGGCCATCACCGGCCTGACCCCGAAGGCCTGGGGCGCAGCCCATCGTGCCCGTAAAATGCGCGCCGGGCTGGTGGAGCCGGGCGCGAGCGTGACCCGTGCGATCCATGGTGCGGGTTTCAGCTCCGGCAGCCGTTTCTATGAGCGCGCCAATGATATGCTGGGCATGCCACCAGCCGTTTACAGAAGTGGGGGCGCGGGTGAAGCTATTCATTTTGCAGTGGGCGAAAGTTCACTGGGCGCAATAATGGTGGCGCGCACACATAAGGGCATATGCGCACTGACACTGGGTGATGATCCGGATCTCCTCGTGCGGGATCTTCAGGACCGGTTCCCAAAAGCCGACCTGATCGGTGGTGATGTGGCATTCGAGGCGGTGGTGGCGCAGGTTGTCGGTTTCGTGGAAGCACCGCGACTGGGGCTGGATCTGCCACTGGATATTCGCGGCACCGCTTTTCAGCAGCGTGTCTGGCAGGCCTTGATGCAGGTTCCGGCCGGAGAGACCGTGAGCTATGCCGAAATTGCCCGCCGCATTGGCGCGCCAAAGGCGATGCGGGCGGTGGCGCAGGCCTGTGGCGCCAATGCGATTGCCGTCGCCATTCCCTGCCACCGTGTGGTGCGCCATGACGGCGCTCTCTCCGGGTATCGCTGGGGGGTTGAACGCAAGCGTGCCTTGTTGGACAGGGAGGCGGGGTCATGACGAAATGGCTTCAATCTGCACGATATGACCATGGCGATTGATTTGACACTCGGCCGCATGGCCTCGCCATTGGGCGATCTTCTTCTGGTGGCGGATGCGCAGGGGCATCTGCATGCCTGCGAATATGCTGATCTCGAGGCGCGTCTGTATCGTCTTCTGGGCAGCCGGCTGGGAAAGGGCGGTTATGTCCTGAGGCAGGCACCGCCGCCCGAGCCCATGGTTGCAGCCATAAATCTTTACTTCACCGGGGATCTGGCCGCGATAGATGTTCTGCCGGTTGTTTTCTCGGGAACAGGTTTTCAAAATCGGATTTGGGCAGAATTGCGGACGATTCCCGCCGGTTTTCCAGACACATATGGTGGGTTGGCTTGCAAAATAGGGCAGCCAAAATCCGCACGCGCTGTAGGGCATGCAAACCATAACAATCCGCTGCAACTCATTGTGCCCTGCCACCGTGTCATCGGCGCTTCAGGTGCGCTCACCGGCTATGCAGGCGGGCTGGAGCGCAAGCGCTGGCTTTTGGCTCATGAGCAGCAACATGCCAGTGCCACTTCTGTCAGGCAGGGGCGGCTGTTGTGATGGCATGTGTTGACGCGCAAGCGGTGCGCTACGCATGGTCTGGGTTATTGCGGTACAATTGGTGTTATGTCTGTGCCGGCACGGCAGCAACCTGATTTCGACCGTTTCTTTTTGCAGTATAAAGCGCCTGATCGACGCGCTTCATCAGTACAGCCGGATTTTCAGCTGATTGCGAGATGCTGACTCCGAATGACATGCGGATCGCCCCGGCCTGTGGCAGTTCATATGCCGTGAGCGCCGTGCGGATACGTTCTCCAAGGTCGATTGCGGTATTGAGGCCACATCCGGGAAGAACAAGCAGGAACTCATCTCCACCCCAGCGAATAACCGCGTCATTTTCCCGGACATTCTGGCTGAGCACGTTTGCGCAGTGCCGCAGCACCATGTCACCCACATCATGTCCAAATTGATCGTTGATCTGCTTGAAGTTGTCGATATCACACAGAATAACGGCATAGGGCTGCCCGGATGACTGGGCCTCACGCAGGCATTCCCGCAACTGCCGTGTGCCGCCACGACGATTGAGCAATTTTGTCAGCGGGTCGCTGTGTGCCTGATCCTGCAACTGCTATTCACGTTCAACAAAAGCGGTCACATCTTTCATCACGCTGACATAGTGCACAGCTTCACCCGGTTCGCCGGGAATGCGTGTGATTGTATAGTCAATATATTGCAGGCCTTTATCCCTGTGAAAATGGGACAGAACCTTGCGCTTGCTCTTGTCGACCTGCGATATCTTGCGCAACTGGGCGAAAAAATTCTGGTAGTTCTCATCATTCAGGTCGGGCTGTCGAATATGCCCGTTGTCACATTCATAGCCGGTCAGTTTTTCAAAAGCTTGATTGGCAAACAGAATGCGGGTGTCACTGTCTGTAATCAGCACTGCATCATGGGTGGCATTCAGGGCCGTGGCCAGCAGGGCCTGCCTCTTTTCAGCGCGGACGCGGGCTGTAATATCCTGCTGAACCGAAACAAAATACTGAACCTTCCCGTCTGCATCGCGCACGGGAGATATATTCCATTCAACAATATAGGCGCTGCCATCTTGCCGGTAATTGACCGTTGATCCCTGAAAGAAGGCGTTATTTCCCAGACACGCCTTCAGATGAGAGATGACAGCCCGGCTGGTAAGGGGGCCTTGCAGGATGCGGGGGGACTGGTTGATGATCTGAGAGGCTTCATATCCTGTCATCGCGCAAAATGCAGGGTTGCAATAGATGATATGCGGCCCGCCATCCTGAAAATTTGCGTCTGTAATAACAACCGCATTAAAGGACTGGTCAATTGCGGTCTGCAATAACGCATTCAGGCCTGTATTTTTTTCACATACATCTACAAAAGAACGTATCACTGAAAACACCGTCATAAAATATACTAAAATGTTCTATTTTATATATTTGTCTCATAATGTGCGCCGGAATATGATGGGCTTTGGATATGGGCTGAAGTGGGGCGCATTGCAGGGATGAAATGGAGGTGCTGATGATGAACCTGCAGCGTGCAGATTCTCCGTCTCCCTCTATGGCATGATGTATCATGCATCACATCGGCTGGAAGCATATTTTCATCAGCAGCGCATGCGTCATGTGCCGGTGCCGGAGTTTTGCCGTTCGCATAGAAAGAGTGGCGAGGTTTCTGCCGATGGCGCCCGGAATATGGCAGCGTGGATCTGCCGTAGAGAAGCCAGAAAGGGGTGCGGGCTCGTTGTCTTGTCGCCGCTTGCGGTTGCCGGGGGCGGGGCGCGAGCGGGGGCAATGCCGTGCGAGGCAGGACTGACGGGCTGGCCTGAAATGCATATCGCCCCGCTGGGCGGGGCGATATGACCGGGTGCGATATGTCAGATCAATAGGGGCCCCAGAAGCCGGGTCCACCATAGGGGCCGCCGATCCAGGGGCCCATATCGTATGCATTCTGCTGGTTCATCATGGCGGTCATCTGCTGCTCATCAGCCAGATTCTGCTGGAAGCGGAGCTGCTGATAAGCCTGATAGTTCTGCTGGTTGCCGTAATAGAGGCACTTGCAGCCTGTCGGGTCGGCATAGAAGAATGCCGGCTTGCCATTTTTGCTCTGCACGAAAATCTGATTCGGCGGGAACTTCTGCAGCGATGCCAGCTGCTGCGGGGTCGTGGCGGGCCGCATGTTGAAGCCGGCGGCGGAGAGCATGTTTTCCTTGCTCTGTTGCGCCGTGACACATGCGCCGAGGCCGACGCTGAGCACGGCCAGTGCAACAATGGAAGCTCGTTTCACGCGCATCTCTCCTCATTAAGGCCGTCTGCGGCCGATGGTAAAATGTGCCCTTTCTGTGGTGCAGACGCAATTGGACTGCGTGATTCTGGATGTGAAAATCTCACTTTTGAGGGAGTCGAACTTGCCTCGGCACTGTCATGTGCTCCGGGAGCATGTGGGCTCGGGATGGTCGTTTCGGCAGATGGCCGAGGTGCCTGCCGGAATCTTTTCGCATTCAGTCTGGGTATATGCATGCGCTCCAGAAGGAGCCGGCGAAGGCGTCATGCACATTTTTTCGCATGCCGCCGGGGGCTTTCTGCTCCGGTTTTCACATTGCACCGCACCGGTTTCAGGCGGCATTCGCGCGCCTGAAGATCAATGACATCCTATTGATGGAAGTGATTTGGTCTGACCACAGATCCGCAGTGCGGACCATCATGTGGCGCTGCACACAGCCAAAACATCAATTGATTGCTCAATTCTGGATTTGCAAACTCGAAAAAACGAGGTAAGCATAATTCAACCAAAGAATTAGGTCCATTATATGGATCAGTTGCGTGCGCAGAATATCAAGGCGCATCGTAGGGAGGAAGGACAGGATGCCGGCAGACGGGCACCAGAATATCAAGGCCATTGCACTTCCTGTAAGTGCGGCTGAAGCTGTCGCTGATGCGCAGGAAGCGCACAGCGAGAATATGCATCACGGTGCTCATGGGGGTGGTCTGGGCTTCTCCAATTCGCCGCTCGCCAATGTCGCCAAGCGCATCGAGGATGTGCTGGGCTTTCTGGTCGAGATCCCCGTGGCGGCTCTCGTTGCCGTGGAAATCGTGATTCTCTTCGCGGGTGTGGTCGCCCGTTACGTCTTCCACGAGCCGCTGCTGTGGTCGGACGAGCTGGCCTCTATCCTGTTCCTGTGGCTGGCCATGCTGGGCGCGGCTGTTGCGTTCCGGCGCGGCGAGCACATGCGCATGAATGCAATCGCCAGCAAGATGGGCCCCGGCGGTCGCGCATTTCTGGATGTGGTTGCCGTTGTTGCCGGTCTCGCCTTCTGCATCATCGTGCTGCCGCATGCGGTGGAGTATGCGCACGAGGAATCCTATATCCGCACGCCTGCGCTTGATCTCCAGAACAGCTGGCGCGGCGCGGCGCTCGTGGTTGGTCTGGGGCTGATGGCGGCTTTCGCCGTGCTGCGTCTGATCCGCTATGGCCGCCCGATGCTGGTGCTCTCGGCTCTGGTTACGGTTGGCGCCATTATCGGTGCGTTCTGGCTGGCTGCCCCGTTCCTGATGTCGCTCGGCAATTATAACCTGCTGATCTTCTTTGTGGGCATTGTGGGTGTCTCGGTGTTCGCCGGTGTGCCGATCGCGTTCGCCTTTGGCCTCGCGACTGTCGGTTATCTCGCGCTGACCACCTATACCCCCCTGCTGATTGTTGTCGGGCGTATGGAAGAGGGCATGAGCCATCTCATCCTGCTCTCCGTGCCGCTGTTCGTCTTCCTGGGTCTGCTGATCGAGATGACCGGCATGGCGCGCGCCATGGTGGCCTTCCTTGCCAGCCTTCTTGGCCACGTGCGTGGCGGCCTGCACTATGTGCTCATCGGCGCGATGTATCTGGTTTCGGGCATCTCCGGCTCGAAGGCTGCTGACATGGCCGCCATCGCTCCGGTTCTGTTCCCTGAAATGAAGGCGCGCGGCGCGAAGGAGGGGGATCTTGTCGCCCTGCTCGCCGCCACGGGTGCGCAGACGGAAACCATCCCGCCCTCCATCGTGCTGATCACCATCGGCTCGGTTACGGGTGTATCGATTGCGGCGCTGTTCACCGGCGGCCTGTTGCCGGCAGTGGTGCTGGGCGCGATGCTCTGCTTCGTGGTCTGGCACCGGTATCGCAACGAAGATCTCAGCCACATCAAGAAGGCTGGCTGGGATGTGGTCTGGAAGACCTTCCTCGTGGCCTTCCCGGCGATCGCGCTGCCCTTCGTCATCCGCGCCGCGGTTATCGAGGGTGTTGCCACCGCGACGGAAGTCTCCACGATCGGTATCGTCTACTCGGTGGTCGCCGGTCTGGTCTTCTATCGCCAGTTCGACTGGTCGCGGCTGAAGACGATGCTGGTCGACACGGCCTCCCTGTCGGGCGCGATCCTGCTCATCATCGGCACTGCGACGGCGATGGCATGGGGTCTCACCCAGTCCGGCTTCTCGCGCTCGCTCGCCGAGTTCATGACCAGCCTGCCCGGTGGCGCGATGACCTTCATGATGGTGTCGGTTCTGGCCTTCATCATTCTGGGTTCGGTGCTGGAAGGCCTGCCTGCGATCGTGCTCTTCGGCCCGCTGCTGTTCCCCATCGCCCGCGATGTGGGCATCCATGAGGTGCAGTATGCGATGGTGGCGATCCTCGCCATGGGTATCGGCCTGTTCGCGCCGCCCTTCGGTGTCGGCTACTACACCGCCTGTGCCATCGGCAAGGTGGATCCGATGAAGGGTATCAAGCCGATCGGCGCCTATCTCGTCGCCCTGTTCATCGGTACGCTGATCGTGGCCCTTGTGCCGTGGATTTCAATCGGGTTCCTTTGATCCCGTCTTGCTCCGGCCCGCCGGGCCGGAGCGGTCCTCAAGATCGATTTCAGTACAAGAGCGCCTGAGAGCGCGACCCTGGGAGAAGAAGAATGCTGAACCGCCGTCAAATGCTGACGATGACTGCCCTTGGTGCAGGTGTGCTGGCGATGCCGCATGTGGCACGCGCCAAGGCACCGGAGTTCTCCTTCAAGTACGCCAACAACCTGCCGATCACCCATCCCATGAACATCACCGCTGCCAAGGCAGCGGAGCGTATCAGCCAGGAGACGGATGGCCGTTTCGAACTGAAGATCTTCCCGAGCAACCAGCTCGGCTCCGATACCGACATGCTCAGCCAGGTGCGCGCGGGCGGCATCGAGTTCTTCACCCTTTCGGGCCTCATCCTGTCCACGCTTGTTCCTGTCGCGGCCATCAACAGCCTCGGCTTCATCTTCCCGGATTACGCATCTGTGTGGAAGGCGATGGATGGCGGCCTTGGTACGTATCTGCGCCAGCAGATCGAGAAGGTGAACCTGATCCCGATGGAGAAGATCTGGGATAACGGTTTCCGCCAGACCACGACCTCCACCATTCCGATCGTCACGCCGGACAATTTCCATGGCCTGAAGATCCGCGTACCGGTGAGCCCGATCCTGACCTCGCTGTTCAAGACACTGGGCGCAGCTCCGGTGGGCATGAACTTCGCCGAAGTCTATTCCTCGCTCCAGACCCGCGTGATCGATGCACAGGAGAACCCGCTCGCGGTCATCTCCACTGCAAAGCTCTATGAAGTGCAGAAGAACCTCTCTCTCACCTATCATGCGTGGGATGGATACTGGTTCCTCGCCAATGGCCGCGCATGGCGCCGCCTGCCGGATGATCTCAAGGAGATCGTGGCCAAGAACATCAATCAGGCCGGCCTTGAAGAGCGCACTCTGGTTGAGAAGATGAACGAGGAGCTGAAGGAAGGTCTCGCCAAGGACGGTATGGCCGTGAATACGGTCGATACGGCCCCCTTCCGTGAAGCCCTGCGCGCAGGCGGCTTCTATGAAGAGTGGAAGGGCAAGTTCGGCGATGCGGCCTGGGATGTGCTTGAGCAGTACACCGGCAAGCTGATCTGATCAGGCATTCCGGTGATGCGCCAACATCGCCGTTTGTCTGAATAGTTTTGATATCTACCCCTCCAAGTCTGGTGGTCCGGCCTCTTCGGTCGGGCTACCCCATAAAATCCAGAGATCAACAGCGCCGAAGAGCGCGATCCGGGAGAGAAACCATGATGAACCGCCGTCAGATGCTGACGATGACAGCTCTTGGTGCAGGTGTTCTGGCCATGCCACACATCGCGCGCGCCAAGGGGCCGGAGTTCAGCTACAAATACGCCAATAACCTGCCTGTCACTCATCCGATGAACATTGTTGCCCAGGCTGCGGCGACCCGTATCAAGGAGCAGAGTGATGGAAGGATGGAGCTGAAGGTTTTCCCAAGTAACCAGCTTGGTTCTGATACCGATATGCTCAGTCAGGTGCGTGCCGGTGGCATCGAGTTCCTGACTACTCCGGGGCTTGTGCTGTCCACACTCATTCCTGTTGCAGCCATCAACAGTCTCGGCTTCATCTTCCCCGACTATGCCGCTGTATGGAAGGCGATGGATGGCGGGCTTGGCACGTATCTTCGGGAGCAGATCGCCAAGGTGAATCTGCATCCGATGGAAACGGTCTGGGATAATGGCTTCCGCCAGACCACCACGGCTACCGCTCCAATTGTCACGCCGGCCAATTTCGATGGCTTGAAGATCCGGGTTCCGCCCGCCCCAATTCTGGTGTCGATGTTCCGCACATTGGGCGCCGCACCTACGGCAATGAACTTTGCCGAAGTCTATTCCTCGTTGCAGACCCGTGTGATCGATGCGCAGGAAAACCCGCTGGCCGTGATCTTCACAGCCAAGCTCTATGAAGTGCAGAAGAATCTCTCTCTCACCAATCATGCGTGGGACGGTTACTGGTTCCTCGCCAATAATCGCTCATGGCGCCGTCTTCCCGATGATCTGAAAGAGATCGTCTCAAGGAACGTCAATCAGGCCGGCCTTGAAGAGCGCACGCTGGTTGAAAAGATGAATGGCGAACTCGCCGAGAAACTCGCCAGTGATGGCATGGCGGTCAACAGCGTCGATAACATCCCCTTCCGTGACGCATTGCGGTCCGGCGGGTTCTATCAGGAATGGAAGGGCAAGTTCGGCGACGAAGCCTGGGATGTTCTCGAGCGTTACACCGGCAAACTCATCTGAACAGACCCAAATCCGGAGATTTATGACATGACTGGTCGCATGAAAGGCAAGCGCGTCCTTGTGACGGGTGCCGGTTCGAGCGGTGAAGGCTGGGGCAACGGCAAGGCTGCTGCTGTGCTCTATGCGCGTGAAGGTGCAAAGGTTCTGGCTGCCGATCTGCGGATCGAGGCGGCCGAGGAAACTCGCGATCTCATTCGTGCTGAAGGTGGCGAGTGTGAAGTGGTGGCCGGCAATGTGGCCAAGTCCGATGACTGTTTCGCGATGGTGCAGGCCTGTGTCGATGCCTTCGGCGGCATTGATGTGCTGCATAACAATGTGGGCATCGCGGAAACCGGCGGTCCGGTGGAAGCCAGCGAGGAAAGCTGGAACCGGGTGATCGCGGTCAACCAGACCAGCGTCTTCCTCACCTGCAAGCACGCGCTGCCGCACATGGTGGCGCAGCAGCGCGGAGCGATTGTCAATGTGTCTTCCATCGCCGGCCTGCGCTGGATCGGCTTCCCTTATGCCGCCTATTCGGCATCCAAGGCGGCTGTGCTGGCGCTGACCCAGAACATGGCGTTGCAATATGCCAGCCAGGGTATTCGCGCCAATTGCGTGCTGCCGGGTCTGATGCATACGCCCATGATCAAGGCTCCGCTGGTGGACAGCTATGGCGGGGATCTCGATGAGATGATCGCCAAGCGCGACCGTATTTCGCCCACCGGCAAGATGGGTGATGCATGGGACACGGCCTATGCGTCGCTGTTCCTGGCATCTGATGAGGCGCGCTACATCAACGGGGTCAATCTCCCGGTGGATGGCGGTCTGGTTGGCCGCTGCGCCTGAAGATCCGGGGCAGCCTGCGCAACGGTGGTGAGCCTTGCGCGCAAGAGAGTTCCGGCCCCTCAGGCTGGGGGCGGTTTGTGCACTGTAATCATGTGCCCGGAAGAATGGATCTGTCTGTCTTTCCGGTGTGCGGTCATGGCGGAGATGGGTTCTATTAGGTCCACTATATGGATCTATAGTATTCATTCTCCGTCTTCGGTCTTGTTTGTCGTGACAATTGTCTTTTGATAAGGCTATTATCAGAACATGATGTTGCGGAAAATTAGATCCGTATTATGGACCATCAATTGCCATGGACGATGACAAACGGGATGGAGCCCAGAGCATCGAGCGCGCATTGATGCTCGTGCAACTGGTGGGTAGCGCGGGGCCGGATGGTGCGCGGCTTGCGGATCTCATTGTCCAATCGGGACTGCTCAAGCCCACGGCACGGCGTCTGCTGCTGGCGCTGATGCGCGGTGGCATGGTGGAGCAGGATGAGGTGTCGCGGCGCTATTTCATCGGGCCTGAAGCCTATGTGCTCGGGGTTGCGGCGAGTGCGCGATATGGCATCCACGCTTTGTCGCTGGGTGGCCTGTCGCGGATCGCGCTCGCGAGTGGGGACAGCGCTTTCGTTTCCGTGCGGCGGGACAGTTTCTCGGTCTGCCTGCATGGAGAGGAGGGGGCGTTTCCCATCCGCACGCAGGTTCTGAAGGCAGGAGACCGGCACCCTCTGGGTGTCGGCGGCGGCAGTCTCGCCATCCTGTCTGCGCTTCCGGATGAAGAAATCGCCCAGATTCTGGAGATGAATGCGGAGATATTGAAGGAAAAATATCCCACATACTGGCCAAAGGGGCAGTCCATCACCAGTGATGTCCTTCTGCGCTGCGTGGAAGACACGCGCGCGCGTGGTTATGCCCTGAACCAGGGCATTTTGATGCCGGGTTCATGGGGTCTTGGTCTTCCGGTGCGCGATGCGCAGGGGCGTCCCATCGGCGCGCTCTCCATTGCCGCGATCGAAAGCCGGTTGCAGGACGACCGGTGCGCCGAGCTGGTGCCATTGCTGCGGGAAGAGGTTCGCATTCTTGAGACAGCGTTGCGCCAGCCCTCCTCCCGCACGGCTGAAACACAAACGAACATCAAGCGTGGGCCGGCCGCGGCCACCACGCGCAACAGAAAGGTGTCCAGATGACACGCGCCTGTATTGTAGGTTACGCCCACTCGCCGTTCGGCAAGCTTGAGGATCCGGATACGGAAAGCCTGATGGCGCGTGTCTCCGGTGCCGCGCTGGAGCATGCCGGTGTGTCTCCCGAGCAGGTCGATGGCATCTATGTTGGTGTCATGAATTCCGGCTTCCAGAAGCAGGATTTTCAGGCGGGTCTCGTGGCGCTGGCTGATGAGCGTCTGGCCTATACGCCGGCCACCCGTCTTGAGAATGCGTGCGCCACCGGCTCTGCCGCCATCTATTCGGCGATTGATTTCATTGAATCCGGCCGTGGGCGCATCGCGCTTGTGGTGGGTGCGGAAAAGATGACCGCCAAGCCCACCGCCGAGGTCGGCGATATTCTGCTGAACGCCTGCTATCGCAAGGAAGAGGCAGATATTGAAGGCGGTTTCGCCGGCGTGTTCGGGCGCATCGCGCAGACCTATTTCCAGCGTTATGGCGATCGTTCCGAGGACATCGCCCGGATCGCGGCCAAGAACCACAAGAATGGCGTTTCCAATCCTTATGCACAGCTGCGCAAGGATCTGGGTTTCGAGTTCTGCAACACGGTGTCGGATCGCAACCCGCTGGTCGCCGGCCCGCTGCGCCGTACCGACTGCTCGCTGGTTTCTGATGGCGCGGCTGCGCTGGTTCTGGCTTCGGAAGACATTGCCCGCGAGATGCCGCGCGCCGTGGCTTTCCGCGCCCGTGCGCATTTCAACGACATCATGCCGCTGTCGCGCCGTGACCCGATCGCGTTCGAAGGCGCACGCCGCACATGGGCTTCCGCTCTCGAGCAGGCTGGCATGACGCTGGATGATCTCAGCCTGGTGGAAACGCATGACTGCTTCACCATCGCCGAGATGATCGAATATGAAGCGATGGGCCTTGCCAAGCCGGGCGAGGGTTACAAGGTGGTGCGTGAAGGCATCACCGAGAAGACCGGCCGTCTGCCGGTCAATCCCTCGGGCGGGCTGAAGTCCAAGGGGCATCCGGTTGGTGCGACTGGTGTTTCCATGCATGTGCTGTGCGCCATGCAGCTTCTGGGTGAAGCCGGCGACATGCAGATTCCGGGCGCGAGTGTGACCGGCATCTTCAATATGGGCGGCGCTGCCGTCGCCAATTATGTCTCAATCCTGGAGCGGCTGAAGTGAGCATCGTTGCACCAAAGGGGGGCGTTGCGCCCTATAGCCGGCGGGTGATGAATCTGGCGCATTTTCTGCGCCAGTCCGCTCGGCGTTTTCCGCAGGAAGTCGGTTTCGTTCATGGCCCGCAGGTGCTGGACTGGAGCCAGATTGATGCGCGCGTGGATGCCATGTGCGTGGCGCTGGCCGCGCGTGGTGTGACCAAGGGGGACCGGGTTCTGGTGCAGTCCAAGAACTGTGCCCAGATGTTCGAGTCCATGTTCGTCTGCTTCCGCATGGGCGCGGTGTGGGTGCCCACCAATTTCCGGCAGACCCCGGATGAGGTGGCCTATCTCGCCGAAGCCAGCGGCGCGACGGCAATGATCTGCCATGCGGATTTCCCTGATCATGTCACGGCCGCGCGCCGTGATGCGCCCGGCATCACCACTGTTGTGGCGATTGGCGATGCGCCGTTCGGCGAGTCTTACGACAAGCTGGTCGATGAAAATCTCGGCACCCGCTTCACCCCGGCGGATGTCGAGCATGATGACCCGTGCTGGTTCTTCTTCACCTCCGGCACCACCGGTCGCCCGAAGGCGGCTGTGCTGACCCACGGCCAGATGGGCTTCGTGGTCACCAATCATCTGTGTGACCTGATGCCCGGCACCACGCAGGCTGATGCCTCGCTGGTGGTGGCGCCGCTCTCTCATGGTGCGGGTATCCACCAGCTGGTGAACACCGCCCGTTCTGTGAAGACCATCCTTCTGCCCACCGACAGCTTCGATATTCCCGAAGCCTGGCGCATTGTGCAGGACTGGAAGGTGACGAATATCTTCACCGTGCCCACCATCACCAAGATGCTGGTGGAACACCCCTCGGTGGATGAGTTCGACCATTCCTCGCTGCGCTATGTGATTTATGCCGGCGCGCCGATGTATCGCGAGGACCAGAAGCGGGCCCTGAAGAAGCTCGGCAAGGTTCTGGTGCAGTATTTCGGGCTGGGCGAGGTCACCGGCAACATCACCGTTCTGCCCCCCGCGCTGCATGAGCCCGATGACGGCCCGCATGTGAAGGTTGGTACCTGCGGCATTGAACGTACTGCCATGCAGGTGCAGATCCAGAATGATGAAGGCGCGGAAGTGAACGCCTTCGAGACCGGCGAGATCTGCGTGTGTGGCCCGGCTGTTCTGGCCGGTTACTACAACAACCCGGAAGCCAATGCGAAGGCCTTCCGCAATGGCTGGTTCCGCACGGGCGATCTTGGCCACATGGACGAGCAGGGCTTCGTGTACATCACGGGCCGTGCATCCGACATGTACATCTCCGGCGGCTCCAATGTGTATCCGCGTGAGATCGAGGAAAAGATGCTCACCCATGCCGATATTGCCGAAGTGGCAATTGTCGGCGTGCCGGACCCCAAATGGGGTGAAGTGGGTATCGCCGTGTGTGTCGCGCGTGCGGGTTCAAGCGTGTGCGAGGCGGATGTGATCGGCTTCCTGGAACCGAAGGTCTCCCGATACAAACTGCCCAAGCGCGTGCTGTTCTGGGATGCCCTCCCCAAGTCCGCATACGGCAAGATCACCAAGAAAATGGTGCGCGAGGCGCTGGAAGAACGCGGCGAAATCTCTGCGTAACACAGATGCGGAGGCGGCCTTCAGGCCGTCTCCATTCAAGAAAACTGGGAGGATATCTTGGCGCGTGAAGGTTCCGTGATCGTCACGGGTGGTGCATCCGGTATCGGTCTTGCCCTTGTGGAAGATCTGCTGAACGACGGCTGGCAGGTGATCGCCGCCGATATTGGCGAGGCGGCGCTGGATGCTGCGCGCACGCGACTGGCGGCGCATGGTGACAAGGTGCGTTTTGCCCGTCTTGATGTGTCGGATGAAGCTGCCGTGATCTCGGCGGTTGCGGATTGGGCGAAGGACTTCGGCCCCCTGCGCGGTCTTGTGAATTCTGCCGGAATTGGCGCGGTGACACCGGCATTCGAGACGACGGTGGAGCAGTTCCGCCGCATTCTGGATATCAATCTGGTCGGCAGCTTTGTCATCTCGCGCGAAGTGGCGAAGGCGATGAAGGAGAGCGGTGGCGGCTCCATCGTCAATATTGCCTCGGTTTCCGGGCTGGTCGGCAGCCTCGGCCGCACGGCCTATGGTTCTTCCAAGGGCGGTGTCATCCAGATGACCCGCATTCTGGCGGTGGAGTTCGCTGAATTCGGTATCCGCGTGAATGCGATTGCGCCGGGCCCCATCGAAACACCAATGGCGAAGGCGATGCATTCGGCCGTGGTGCGCAAGAACTGGGAAGACCGGGTGCCGATGCGCCGTTATGCCGAGCCGGAGGAAGTTTCCGGTGCCATTGCCTTCCTGCTGGATGAGGCAAAGTCCAGCTATATCACCGGCCAGACCATCGCGGTTGATGGCGGTTTCAGCATTGGCGGTCTGTTGCACGCGGAGTGACAGACCGCTTTCGAGCCCCTGTCTGCCCCAGGGAAGGACGGCCCCGCATCGCAAGGTGCGGGGCCGTTTGTTTCAGGAAAAGTCCATCGGGTCCACGGAGATGGAACGCTTGAGCGCGCGCAGGGCGAATGTCGAGCGCGACTGGCGAATACCCTCGATGCGATAAAGATGTTCGCGCAGAAAGCGCTCATAGTGCTCGGTGCCTGCCACCGCGACCTTGACCAGATAATCATATTCCCCGGTCACGAGATGGGCCTCCACCACCTCGGGAATACGCGCCACAAGTTCGCCGAAGCGGTCCAGAACCTTGTCGTCGTGGCGCTCCAGTGTGATCTCTATGAAGACGATGTCGGTGAGGCCGATCGCCTTGTGGTTGAGCACCGCCACATAGTCCTCGATCACGCCCAGTTGTTCCAGCCGCTTCACGCGCGTCCAGCAGGGAGACTGCGAGAGGCCGACTTTCTGCGCCAGTTCGGCCATGGTCAGGCGTGCATCTGTGCGCAAGGCGGAGAGGATCTTGCGGTCCATGGCATCCAGCGGCCGGGCGGCAGTTGGCGCACTCACTTTCGGGGCAGATCGGCTGTTCTGTCGGGGCATGTGTTTTTCCCGTTTTTATTCCACGCATTCTGTCACAGGTGGGAAAATAAGAAAGAAATTTTGCTGGATGAGGTCTATCATGAAAGAACAATCCGGCGCTGAACGTAATGGCCGGGAAGGCATCCTTCAGAAGATGCCCTGACATGGGTGAGGAATGTTATTCTGTTGTGCGCTGCCGAAATCGCAGTGCGGCATAGAGTATTTCTGTGCCTTGCGGTTGCGAGGTCTCAGCATATGCAGGCAGAACATCTCCATTCTCATGCAATCAGGGCGGGTATGAAGCGACCATGACGGGGCTGCCGGCCTGTAGCCGTGCCGTCGCCTGAGCACGAATTTGGAGACTCCAGATGAGAGCCGCTGCATCGACCCAGTTTCCACGCTCACGCACCCTGATTCATCCGGGGCGCTTCAATCCGGTGCGCATCCAGAGCATGCGTTCTGAAGCCGCGCGCCATATCCGCCTCGCGCTGGAGCCGGGCCAGAGCCTGTTTGATGCGCTGGTGAAGCCGCTGGCGGATATCGGCATCACCAATGCCTCAACCACCATTCTTGGCGGCTATTTTGAGACGCTGGACTACTGCGTGGCCCCGCCGGACCCGAGCGGCAATGCCGTGATCGCCTATACCAAGCCGATACTGGCCGGGAAGACCTATATGGTCTTCGGCAACGCCACCATTGGTGTGAACATGAAGGGCAACCCGCTGGTGCATTGCCATGCTGCCATCCGCACGGAACATGGCGTGGTGAAGGGCGGGCACATTCTCACCGAAGCCTCCATCGTCGGGCCCTATCCCATTCCGGTTCTGGTGACCTCGCTCGACAGCTTCGAACTGCGCCAGGCCTTTGATCCGGAAACGAATATCCCTCTCCTCCAGCCCCATGCGAAGGCGGAAGTCCATGACTGAGACCGTGACATCCGAGACCAATCCCGTTGTTGAGGCCGGCCGCATGGGTCGCGTGGCCTATGCCCGCATCGCGCCGAACGAGGATCTGGTGCAGTGTATCGAGAAGCTGTGCCTCGTCGAAGGATTCCGCAATGCCTTCGTGCGCGGGGCGCTTGGCAGTCTGGTGGATGGCTGCCTCGGCACGCTGGACGGCAAGATGGTGCATATCAAGGGCCCGGCGGTTGAAATCGTCAGTCTTGCCGGGGAAGTGCGCGAGCAGGCCGATGGCTCTCTCACCGCAGCCCTGACCGGCGTGGTGGCGGACCCGGAAGGCAATGTCTAT
This sequence comes from Xanthobacter sp., assembly GCA_035911315.1. Classification (GTDB taxonomy): domain Bacteria; phylum Pseudomonadota; class Alphaproteobacteria; order Rhizobiales; family Xanthobacteraceae; genus Xanthobacter. The sequence goes on along the minus strand of JAMHVS010000018.1, from coordinate 154,043 downwards.
GGCGGGCCTTTCATCGCCGGTTCCAACCCGGTGTGCATGACCTTTGAGGTCACGCTGGAAGAGTGGCTGCCAGAAGCTGCCTGATCCGGCAGCCTGTCTGGGTGTTTGGTGTGTTGAGCCCTTGTCCGGTTAATTCCGGGCGAGGGCTTTTGCATATGTGGGTCTTGCCCGCAGGGGCGTTTCGCTTCTGTCTGCCCGATAGATGATGATGTGAAGTGATTCTTTCACCTTTACTGTCGATGACTGGCTTCATCTGGTTTCACGATGCGGAACGTTTGGCCTGAATTTGGCCATTACCTGTTCTGTTTTTCAGTTTTTGATCCCCATTCGCGGTTTTCAGATTGACCAGTTCGAATCTTCATGTCACGAATTCGGAATTCCAAATTCAGAGTTCGGAACGCAAGGGCCGCACAATGACCACCGCCGTGAACCTGCTGGATCCATCCCCCATCCTCGTGGACCGTGTTCATGAGCAATTGGTGCTGGCCATCACCGCGCGGCGGCTGGAGCCGGGCGCACGCATCCGGCAGGCGGAACTGGCGCATCAACTGGGTGTGTCACGCCAGCCGGTGAGCCATGCGTTGCAATTGCTGAAGAAGCAGGGGCTGGTGCAGGAGACGGGACGCAAGGGGCTGGAAGTGACCCCGCTTGACCCAGACCATATCCGCAACCTGTATCAGGTGCGTGGGGCGCTGGATACGCTTGCAGCCCGGCTTGCGGCAGAACGTATTCGGGCAGGTCGCATCTCCCGTGCGGAGCGGCAGGAACTGGAAACAACTGTCAGGAATGGTCTGGCCCTGAAGTCCGATACAGACGCGATTGACTTTGTACTGGCGGATGTCGGCTTTCATAATCTGATTTACAAGATGTCTGGAAATCCCAGCATCATGGATACGCTGGAGCCGCAGATACCGCACATCATGCGCTCCATGCATGTGGTGCTTATCGCCATGCATGTGCGCACGCAGAGCGACCGTGTATGGGCGGAGCATGCCGCCATCGCTGACGCCGTACTGGCGGGTGATATCACCCGCGCTGCGGATGCCGCCTTCGCCCATGCCGACAAGGCCGGGCGCGCGACAGAGCAGCATTTGAGATCAGCCTGAGCCGGATTCCCGGCCGCAGTGCTTTCGATGTTCTCCGGCACAAGAAAAAACCGCCGGATAACGATGACAGGGAGGAAACCATGAAACTCACACAGCAGCAGCTTGAAGTCTTTGATCGTGAAGGATGGATTTTCATTCCGGATGCTTTTACCCCGGAAGAAGTGGAACTCATGCGCGAGTCTGCGAATGAGGTCTTCAGCGACCGTCGCCCGGAAATCTGGATGGAGAAGTCCGGCGTGCCGCGCACGGCATTTGCTTGCCACACCTATAATGAATGCTTCCGCATTCTGGCCAATGACCACCGCCTTGTAGACCCGCTGGAGCAGATCTTCGGCGAGAAGTGCTACATGCACCAGTTTAAGATCAATGCGAAGTCATCCTTCTCCGGCGATGTGTGGCAGTGGCATCAGGACTTCCCCACCTGGCACAAGGATGACGGCATGCCCGAGCCGCGTGCCATGAACATCGCCGTGTTCCTGGATGAGGTGATGCCCATTAACGGCCCGCTGATGCTGGTGCCCCGCAGCCATGTGAGCGGTGCCATCGAGACCGAGCATGACACCTCCACCACGGCCTATCCGCTGTGGACGCTCGATAATGACAAGGTGGCGGAACTGGTGGAGCAGGGCGGTATCGTGGCGCCCACCGGAAAGCCGGGCGGGCTGCTGATGTTCCATGCCAATCTGGTGCATGGTTCGGCAGGCAACATCACGCCATTCCCGCGCAAGATCGTGTATCTGACCCTTTCGGCGCTTTCCAACAAGATCCAGAAGCCGACCCGTCCGGAATTCATTGCGCACACAGACTTCACGCCCGTGGACTCCCTGCCGGAAGACACGCTGGCAAACTATGCCCGTGCCCGGCGCAGTGAAGAAGCTGCCTGAAAGGATGAGACGGTCCGGGTGGGCGCTTCAGCCCCCCGGAAACCCTGCGAGGGCTGCACGGGTGGTGTCTGTCTGAAACGCGCTGTTGGCGCTTGATGCCGCGAAGCCGGCCGTCACCTCAAGGTGGCGGCCGTTTTTGTTCAGGCTGGTTGTGACAGCACCAGAAGCTCTGCCGTGACGCAAACCGGATTTCCGCCCCGGTGGATCTTGCCGCTGCGTACCGTGCCATGCACATCCACCGCGCGCATGTGAATATGCGCCACACCATCCACTAACATGCCCTGTTCCAGAACGATCTCGGTAATGGGGCAGGTGATGCGTGGGGCATCCTCGAAATCTGGCGAGATGACGCTGCCCAGCCCGAAAATGCGGGCCTGCGAGATGCCCTGTTCCCGGCAGGCGTCCTCAATAGCGTGGCACAGATCCTGATGCGGGCGGATGCGCAGCAGCAGGCCAGCGCCCCGGCTCTCATCCGCATGGGCACTGCCGGTGGGGGTGTAGAGCGTGAAATTGGTTTCCGCGTCCGGCAGGCTCTCGAACCATGCGGAAGGACTACCGAAGCCGGATATGCGGATGGGTTCAGAGACCCGGCATTCAGAGGTCAGGACATGGCCCATGGTGGGCAGCGTGTCCTGCGTGTGCCAATGACCGTGGCAATGCACGAAGGCCTGTCCGTCGCGCCAACCGATAATGGCTGTCGCGCTCTCAATCCGTGCGCCAGCCTCCGGGGTGCGGGTCTCGCTGTACCAAGCCGCATGGGTGTTATCGGTGGGGAAGGAGGGGCCGACAAACTGGAAGGGGGCACAGGTGCCGCCCTCCAGCACCGCTACACCGCCCTTGCATCCTGCCTGCTTCAATATGCGATGCAGGCCACCCGTGAGATCTTCGCCCACTTCAAGCGCGCCTTCGAGCGGCACCAGACCCGTGCGCAGAATCTGGATGCGATCTGCCGCGACAGGGCCGGGGTGGCGGATGATGTGGCGGAGATATGCGTCTCTGGCAGACGTGTCCGCAGGGTTATCGGTGGGCTCAGCGGTTTCGATATCGACAGGGGCAATGTCAGTCATGGATGGGGCCTTGGGCATGTGTGCTGTGTTATCTGGCCCGGCTTGAGCCGGAACCGGGTTTTGTCCGCACTGTGTGAGAATGCGTTCTCCCTGGGCTTCAATATACACGCATCGCACCTAGGCATATGAGCGATCTGATTTATAGTTTGAGGAGTTTTTGGATCATTTGATCCATAATTTTCGAAGATGTGAGATCAAATGGCGCAGGAACGCGAGCTGGACGTATTTGACCGACGAATCCTTCAGGTTCTCTCCAGCGAGGGACGTATCAGCTGGCGGGATCTGGCGGATAGGATCGGCCTGTCCTTCTCGCCCACCTTGCGCCGCGTGCACCGGCTGGAGGCCGAGGGCACCATTCGCGGCTATATGGTGGACATTGACGAGAGGCGCATTCTGGGCGCGATGACCGTCTTCATCTCTGTCACGCTGGAGCGGCAGGTGAAGGAAATTCTCGATCATTTCGAGGCGCGGGTGGCCGAGATGCCGGAGGTGGTGGGCGGCTTCCTCATCAGCGGCAGCACGGATTATATGCTGCATGCGGCGGTGCGCGATCTCGCCCATTATCAGGCGACGCTGGATTATCTCACAACCCTTCCGGGGGTGGCGCGTATCCAGTCGAATTTTGCGGTGAAGACCTTTATTCGCCGCACCAATCCACTGATTGAGCCGGGCTGAACAGGCGCGTGCCTTCCGCACCATGAGGGCAAAGAAAAAGCGCGACCCGAGAGCCGCGCCTTGTTGTTTTCAAGATATGGCCAGCCTCAGCTTGCCACGCTCTGCGCGTTCACGCTCTGGCGCTTCACCTGCATCTTGTTCAGCGCGCTGATATAGGCCAGCGCGGAAGCAACCAGCGTGTCCGGGTCCGCCGCGCGGGCGGTCACGGCCTTGCCGTCCTCTTCCAGACGCACGGAGACCTCGGCCTGCGCATCGGTGCCGCCGGTCACGGCATGGACCTGATACAGCTCCAGCCGCGCGGTGTGAGGCTCCAGTGCCTGAATGGCATTGAAGATGGCATCCACCGGGCCATTGCCCTCGGCTTCCTGGGTCCGAACCTCGCCCTCAACCTCAATTTCCATGGTGGCGCGCTGCGGGCCCTTCGTGCCGGCAACAACCGCCAGTGAGACCAGCCGGATATGCTCATTTGCGGTGGCGATGCCGCTGTCCACCAGCGCCTCGATATCCTCGTCGTAGACCACCTTCTTGCGGTCAGCGAGGTTCTTGAAGCGGGCGAATGCGTCATTCAGGGCATTCTCGCCCAGCTCATAGCCCAGAGACTTCAGCTTGTCGCGGAAGGCGGCGCGGCCCGAATGCTTGCCCATGACCAGCGAGGTCTTGGTCACGCCCACGCTCTCGGGGGTCATGATCTCATAGGTCTGGGCGTGCTTCAGCATGCCGTCCTGATGGATGCCGCTTTCGTGCGAGAAGGCATTCCGGCCCACGATCGCCTTGTTGTACTGCACCGGGAAGGATGTGACAGCCGAAACCAGCTTGGAGGCGCGGGTCAGCATCTGGCTGTTGATGTCGGTGTGATAGGGCAGCACATCGCGGCGGACAGACAGCGCCATCACCACTTCTTCCAGCGCGGCATTGCCGGCGCGCTCGCCGATGCCGTTGATGGTGCATTCGATCTGGCGCGCACCCGCATTCAGGCCCGCCAGCGAATTGGCGACGCCCAGACCCAGATCATTATGGCAGTGAACGGAGAAAATGGCCTGATCCGCGTTCGGCACGGTCTCGATCAGGGTGCGGAACATCGCGCCATATTCGTCCGGCGTGGCATAGCCCACGGTGTCCGGCAGATTGATGGTAGTGGCGCCGCACTTGATGGCCATTTCCACGCAGCGGGCCAGATACTCCAGCGGCGTGCGGGTGGCGTCCATGGCCGACCACTCGACATCTTCCACCAGATTGCGCGCCTGCGTGACGGTGGCCTTGATGATCTCCAGCACCTCTTCCTGCGTCTTGCGCATCTGGAACTCCAGATGCAGCGGAGAGGTGGAGACGAAGGTGTGGATGCGGCCGCGCTGGGCATGGCGCACGGCTTCACCGGCGCGGGCAATATCGGCCGGAATGGCGCGGGCCAGACCGGCAATGGTGGCGCGCTTGGTGCGGCGGGCAATCTCTGCCACGCTCTCGAAATCACCGATGGAGGCGATCGGGAAGCCGGCCTCGATCACGTCCACGCCCATTTCGTCCAGCAGGTCTGCCACTTCCAGCTTTTCTTCCAGCGTCATGGACGCGCCGGGGCACTGTTCGCCATCACGCAGGGTGGTGTCGAAAATGATGACCCGGTCATTCTTGGAGGCGGGAGCGGGGGTGTTCACAGCTTCATTCATCGCAGTGGTCTTTCTCACATTCCGGCGACGCGCAAGGCGCGGATGTTCAGCCGGATCATTGCCGATAGAAGGCCGGGTCGCGTCCCCGGCATGACGATCCCCTGAGCGCCCAGGCAAAAGCCCGGCCGGCCCTCAGGGGCGGCTAAGGAGGAGAAGCGCGCGCAGAAGTGCGTTGCCCGGAGCAGGGGTGGCCCGGGAGAGAGAAGTGGCAGTCATGGTCGTTTCGAACGACACGGGATGCAGACTCTCATCTTTAAACGCGATGTGGACCTGAAATAGACGCGGCTGCACGAAAATGCAAGGCCGCTGTCACAATCATTGGTCTCGGGAGCCGGCCGAAGGCATGTGCGCAGCGGCCAGCTTTGTGTTCAGTCCCGGGCGGGCGGGGTGGCAACCGGCATGAGATGGGTGATCTCATGGCTCATCACCAGCGTGCCATCCTCGCGCCGGGCATGGCTGCGACGGAAGATGACCTCCCAGCCGGGGCGGCTGGAACTGGCACGGCGCGAGAGTACTTCGGTGTCGAAGATAATGGTGTCATTCACCCGCACAGGTGCATGCCAGCGCATCTTGTCGCAACTGATGCCTACACCGACAGGGCTCAGGATGCGGGCCTCGTCCGTCTCCATGCCTTCCACATAGTCCGGTGGCATGCCGGTGTGGCGCACGAAGCAGCCCATCCACGCCATCGCCACATGCCAGCCGGAAGCGATGAGCACGCCGAACATGCCGCGCTCCGCCGCCTTCGGGTCGGTATGGAACAGCTGCGGGTCATACAGCCGTGCAAACCGGATGATCTCATCCTCGGTGAAGGTGAACTGGCCGATCTTTTCCGGCCCGCTGCTTTCGGCCATGGCGCTGTCCTGCCTCAGTTTGCGAAGCGGAAGTGCAATACATCGCCATCGGCGACCACATAATCCTTGCCCTCAAGGCGGAAGCGACCCGCCTCGCGGGCACCGGATTCGCCCTTGAACTTCACATAGTCCTCATAGGCGACGGTTTCGGAGCGGATGAAGCCCTTCTCGAAATCCGTATGGATGACACCGGCCGCGGCCGGGGCCTTGGTGCCCTGGGTGATGGTCCAGGCTCGCGCTTCCTTGGGGCCAACGGTGAAGTAGGTCACCAGATCCAGCAGCGCATAGCCTTCGCGGATAACGCGGTTCAGGCCGGGCTCTTCCAGTTCGATGGCGTCGAGATATTCCTTCTGCTCCTCGGGGGGCAGAACGGCGATCTCGCTCTCGATCTTGGCAGAGACGACCACAGCGCGGGCGCCTTCCTGCTTGGCGCGCTCGAAGACCTCTGCGGACAGGCTGTTGCCTTCAGAGGCGGAGGCCTCCTCCACATTGCACACATAGAGCACGGGCTTCGCGCTCATCAGGCCCAGCATGTCGAAGGCCTTCTGCTCTTCGGGCTTGATCTCGGCGAGGCGGGCCGGCTTGCCATCGCGCAGCAGCACAAGGGCGCGGTTCATCAGGTCCAGCGTTTCCTTGGCGTCCTTGTCGGCACCCTTGGCCTTCTTTTCCAGCGCGGCGGCGCGCTTTTCAAGGCTGTCGAGATCAGCGAGCATCAGCTCGGTCTCGATGGTCTCGATATCGCTCACTGGCGCGATCTTGCCGTCGACATGGGTGATGTCGCCATCCTCGAAGCAGCGCACCACATGGGCGATGGCGTCGCACTCGCGGATATTGGCGAGGAACTGGTTGCCAAGGCCCTCACCGCGCGATGCGCCGCGCACGAGGCCGGCAATGTCCACGAAGGTGAGGCGGGTGGGCAGGATCTGGGCCGAGCCGGCGATTTCCGCCAGCGCATCAAGCCGGGCATCGGGCACGGCCACGTCGCCGACATTGGGCTCGATGGTGCAGAAGGGGTAATTGGCCGCCTGCGCCGCCGCAGTCTGGGTGAGTGCGTTGAACAGGGTCGACTTGCCCACATTCGGCAGGCCGACGATACCGCATTTGAAGCCCATGATGCCTTACCTGATATGGCCCGCCGCAAGGCGAGGCTGAAGTGCAGAATGCGCAGGTAACGGCATGGCCGCAGCGGCCATGCCCCGCGCAAGGGAAGAGGTTGGGGGCAAGTTGGCCGGAAAGGCGGACAAGTCAAGACGCCAGCGTGCGCAAAATCCGGGAAAGCGCAGATGCAGGTGCGGATGGGGCACGTTCCCGGCGCGTGTGGCAGGTCCGTTCACGCGATGTGAGACGTGCCAGATTTATGGGAAAAAGGGGTGGTGATACGGATGAAGCCGGCTTGGTACCGTTCAGAATCAGGCCTTCTCGCCCACCATTTTCGGGTCCGCGAAGCCCTGTGCTTCCATATAGAGATGGATACGGTTCTGGAAGGCTTCGGCCTGTCCGTTCACCAGAAGGCCGACATTGTCGGCGCAGGCATCGCCCAGCGCATCAACCCAGCCTTTTTCAGACTTCGCAAAATCGCTCAGCACATAGGAGTGCACCCGCGCCTTGTCGCCGGGATGGCCGATTCCGAGCCGGATACGCCAGTAGTCATTGCCGCACTGGGCGGTGATGGAGCGCAGGCCATTGTGCCCCGCATTGCCGCCACCCTTCTTGAAGCGCAGCTTGGCTGGGGCAATGTCCAGTTCATCATGCAGGACGAAGACCTTCTCAAGCGGGATCTTGTAGAAGCGCATGGCCTCTGCCACGGCGCGCCCGCTTTCATTCATGAAGGTTTCGGGAAACAGGGCCAGAACCTTCTGGCCGTCGATCTCGCCTTCCGCTGTCACGCCCTGAAAGCGCCGGCGGGGTGGACCCAGACGGTGGCGGCGACAGATGGTCTCAAGCGCCATGAAGCCGATATTGTGCCGGTTTCCGGCATATTTCGGGCCGGGATTGCCGAGCCCTGCGAACAGGAACATGAGGCGCCTCCGGCCCGAAACAGTGTCAGTTCAACGTGCGACTGAAGCCGATCAGGCTTCGGTTTCGCCCTCGGCCGGCTCTTCAGAGGCGGTCGGCGGCACGATGGAGGCCAGCGTGTCTTCGCCACGGCCGGTCCACACCACGCCCTTGGGCAGCTTGATGTTGTCGAGGTGGAAGGTGGTGTCGAAGTCGGCACCGGTCAGGTCAACCTCGATGCCATCGGGGATGGCGTCGGAGGGGACTTCAACTTCCAGCGTGTGGGCAATGATGTTCAGCACGCCACCAGCCTTGATGGCGGGGGAGGCTTCTTCATTGCGGAAGTGCACGGGCAGTTCCAGCGTGATGGTCGCGCCCTTGGCAACGCGGAGGAAGTCCACGTGCAGAGGGGTGTCGCGCACCGGATCGAGCTGGTAGTCGCGCGGAATCACGCGGTGGATGGTGCCATCCACGTCGATCTCGAGCAGGGTGGAGAGGAAGTGACCGGCATAGATCGCCTTGTTCAGGGCGATATATTCCAGAGAAATGGTCACCGGCTCCTGCTTGTCGCCATAGATCACGGCGGGAACGCGGCCAGCGCGACGTTCTGCACGAGCGGCCCCCTTGCCGGCCCGCGGACGCGCAACAGCGCTCAGCTTCTTGGTGGCAGTCATTATACTTGTCCTGAATTCTGGATGAAAAATCTTCGCACTCCGGCACGCCTCCAGGGGGGCGCATGCCTTGCGCGAAGGCGCGCTTATAGCGGCGCAGCGCTGCAATTGCAACAAACTCCGGCTTTGAGGCATCTCCACCCTTGAAAGAAAAAGGCATTTTGTCAAAAGCCGGGCATGCGGGCGGTTCCATATGGCGGGAGCGCGTTCTAGTCTTGTGGCGGGAGCCTGATACAGGAAACGGGTTTCAGCCCGGTTTGAGGAGGAAACATGCTGCGACGTGTTCTGGTCTTGCTGGGGGAATCCGAGCCCGCCGTGGCCGCGCGCAACTATGCATTCCGCATGGCGCGGGACATGGATGTGGAACTGACCGGGCTGGCGGGTATCGATCCGGCATCCTTGCATGTGCCCAATCTGGCGCGCGCGGGCGCGGCCGGCATTCAGGTGCAGATCGAGGAAGAACTGCGTGAGCAGGCCGAGAGTTTTCGCCAGCGCTTGCGCGAAACCTATCAGCGCGAATGCACCGCGCGCGGTGTGCCTTTCGAATGGCAGAGCTTTGAGGGCGACCCTGACGAGGCGCTGGGCCTTGCCGTGGAAACCCGCGATATTGTCATTACCGGTCATGATACCAGCTTCCAGGCGCGGGCAGAGCAGCCCTTGCCGGAAACCTTGTCCCGCCTGCTCTCCGCCACCCCGCGCCCGTTCATCGTGTGCGGACCGGATGTGCCGGAGCAGGGCCGGGTGGTCGTGGCCTATGATGGCAGCGTGCCGGCCATGCGCGCCTTGCAGATGTTCTCGCTGATCGGTCTCGCCGAAGGGCAGGACATCAAGGTGCTGAGCGTGGACCCGGAAGCCGAGCAGGCCGAGCGCAGTGCGGAAGGCGCGGTCTCCTATCTGCGCAGCCATGGCTTCAGCGCCGATGCGGTGGCGGTGGCCTCCCGCACAAACCCGGCCGAGGTGGTGCAGGCCGAGGTTGCCAATCTGGGCGCCCGCACGCTGGTGATGGGCTCTTATGGCCGGCGCGGTTGGCGTCAGGTCCTGTTCGGCTCCACCACGGGCAAGCTGGTGGAAAAGCCGCCCTGCGCCCTCTTCGTGTATCACTGAGACAGGTGGAGTGGCCGGTGCGCGTGCTCACGCGCCCGGCACCGGGACAGGCACCCGGCTCCGCCGGAATATGCTGGCGGATCGGGTTCAGGCAGGTTCAGGGGGTGGGCCATGGATAAGCCATTGGTGATTGTGGGCGCAGGGCAGGCTGCTGCGCAGGTCATCACCTCTCTGCGGGCAGAGGGATATGGCCGGCCCATCATTCTCTATGGTGATGAGCCTTTTCTGCCCTATCAGCGCCCGCCGCTCTCCAAAGCCTTTCTGGGCGGGGAGATGGAGGCAGACCGGCTCGCGCTCAAGGCCCCCGGTTTCTACATGTCTCATGGGGTCGAGGTGCATGTGGGCGCGCGTGTCGCCCGTATCCTGCCGGATGAGAAGGCGCTGGAACTGGCCTGCGGCGTGCGCACATTTTATGGCGCGCTGGTTCTGGCCACCGGCACCCGTGCGCGTGGCCTCACCATCCCCGGTGCGGAACTGGCAGGCGTCCACACCATCCGCACCATGGATGATGTTGCGCAATTCCGGGCGGATTGCGCGCCCTGCCAACGGCTGGTCATCATCGGCGGTGGCTATATCGGGCTGGAGGTGGCGGCAAAAGCCCGGGGCATGGGGCTGGATGTCACTGTTCTGGAAGGGCAGGAACGTGTGTTGGCCCGGGTGGCCTGTCCCATCGTGTCGGGCTTCGTCTCAAGCCTGCATCTGGGCCATGGGGTCCATATCCGCACCGGGGCCGGGGTGAACCGGCTGCATGGCGCGGCGGGACGGATTACGGGTGTGGAACTGGCCGATGGCACGGTGCTACCGGCAGATGTGGTTCTCTCCGCCATCGGAGCTGTGCCGAATGTGGAACTGGCTCAGGACGCCGGCCTTGCGCTTGAAAATGGCGTCAAGGTTGATGCTGCCACGCATGCCAGTACGCCTGATATTTATGCCGTTGGCGATGTTGCCTCTTTTCCGAGCGCGCTCTATGGCCGCCGGGTACGTCTCGAATCGGTGCAGAACGCCATCGATCAGGCGAAGGCCGCAGCAAAGGCGATCAGCGGGCAGGATGTGATTTATGATCCTGTGCCGTGGTTCTGGTCGGATCAATATGATGTGAAGCTCCAGATTGCCGGTCTTCTGGACGGGTATGATCGCACCGAAACCGAGGGCGATATGGGGGGCGGGCATTTCAGCGTGCGCTACTTTGCCGGCGAGCGGCTGCTGGCCGTCTGCTCCATCAATGACCCGCGCAGCCATATGCTGGCCCGCCGCGCGTTGGCATCAGGGCAAGGGCAGTGACGATGTAAGAGAAGGGGAGGCGAACCCGCCTCGCACTTCGAACCCTGTTGGCAATGGAGCCCGCAGTCGTCTGCGCATTGCGGATGGAGTGAAGCCTCATTCCGCCGTGGTGAAGGGCGTGAAGCTCTGTGTCACTTGGACATAAATATCGCGCTTGAAGGGAATGACCAGATCGCTCACGCGTGAAAGGTCCTCCCAACGCCATTCCACGAACTCCGGCCGGTGATGTCCGCCGCCGGGGGTGTGAATGTTGATTTCAGCTTCATCGCCGGTGAACCGCAGGGCGAACCATTTCTGGGTCTGTCCCCGATAGCGGCCTTTCCAGGCCTTGCCCGGCAAATTACGGGGCAGATCATAGGAGAGCCAGCGGTCGATCTCGCCCAGCCAGGTCACAGAGCGTACGGAGGTTTCTTCGTAAAGTTCACGCAGCGCGGCGGCATAGGGCTCTTCACCCGTATCAATACCCCCCTGAGGCAACTGCCAGGAATGGGTCATGTCGACCTGATCCTGTCCGCCGGCGCGACGTCCCAGGAAGACCTTGCCTTCGGAGTTGAACAGGCAAAGCCCCACGCAGGGACGGTAGGGAAGCGTATCGACAGGGTCGCTCATCAGTGCCTCGCACAACGGTCTGGCGCAGTGATGACCTGATGAAAGGTCTGGCGCAAGGGGGAGAACGGTGCGCCGCCATTGAGCACACTCAAATTGTGACTGGCGCGCATCTGCATATTCGAGAGCCCGGGTGTCTCACCTGCCGGGCACAGGAAAATGGGTGTGCGCCATCGGCCCTGAACAGGAGGGCAGGGCCGATGGGTCATGCGCAGGCGAAATATCAGAACGCGCGCAAGGGCTGGCGGGTCAGGGGAATGACCTTTCCGTCACCGGGATTCGCCCACTGGGCGCGTTCCAGCCGCAGGCGGTCCACCGGCAGGGATGCACCCAGAGCCTTCACCTGCCACAGGCCAACGCCCTGCCACTGGAAGCCGCACTTCTCCAGAACCCGGCGCGCCGCACCATTCACCACGCGGGTGTTGCCCGCGAGCGCCTGCAGGGGGGTGGCAGAGAAAGCGTGATCGATGACTGCCTGCATGGATTCGGTCGCAAGGCCCTGCCCCCAGAAGGGCTCACCCAGCCAGTAGCCGATGACAGGGTCTGCCTCACAGGTGCGGGGCGTATAGCCGCACATGCCGATGAACCTGAGCACCCCATCCTGCTTCAGCAGCAGGGAGAAGATAGCCGAAACCGGCGTGAAGGCTGCCTGCTCCACAAAAATGCGGGCATCCTGCACTGTATAGGGGAAGGGCAGCGTCGCGGTCATTTCCGCGATTTTGCGATTATTGGCGAGCTCCGCGATGGCGGGAACGTCCTCGATGCACGGTGCGCGGAGCACCAGCCGATGGGTTTCGAGGACGGGTGTACTGTTCTCCAGCAATGTCGCGCAAAGCGACGGCTCAGCAACAGTCATCGGGGCAGGCTCCTGTGATCCAGATATGCGAAAACCGGGAAGACGTTTCGTCTCCCCGGTTCCGGAAATCCTGTCTCTGAGCGGGCCTTTTGGCACTCAGTAACCCTGACAGGTTTCCTCCGGTTCGACGAGACCGGCGGAAACCATCATGTCAGAGGTCTTTCGCCGGCTTACTCTGCCGCTTCTGCGACGGGTACGACCGATACATAGGTACGATCGTTCGATTTGGTACGGAAAGCCACGCGGCCTTCGGTCAGTGCGAACAGGGTGTGGTCCTTGCCCATGCCGACATTGTCGCCGGGATGCCACTTGGTGCCGCGCTGACGCACGATAATGTTTCCGGGCACGACTGCCTGGCCGCCGGAGCGCTTGACGCCAAGGCGCCGGCCTTCCGAGTCGCGGCCGTTGCGGGACGAGCCGCCTGCCTTTTTATGAGCCATTGTTGCTCTCCTTGTTCAGTGTTCAGGCGCTGGCAGCGGCTTCAGCAGCCGGCGCGCCTTCGGTCTGGGTGGCAACGGGCTCAGCCTTAACGGTCTTGCCCAGGCCGGAAATCTCGGTGATGCGCACGGTGGTGAGCTCGGCGCGGAAGCCCCGCTTGCGGCGGGAGTTCTGGCGGCGGCGCTTCTTGAAGGCGATAACCTTCTTGCCACGGCCCTGCTCGACCACTTCGGCCACAACGCTGGCGCCTTCCACCAGGGGCGCGCCCACGGCGGTCGTCTCGCCGCTGATCAGCAGCACAGGGAAGGTCAGGGTCGAGCCGGCTTCGGCTTCCACCTTGTCGATGGTGATGACGTCTGCGGCGGCAACGCGATACTGCTTGCCACCCGTCTTGATGACCGCGAACATCTTGTCTCGCTTTCGTGTTCAGCCACGCCTGCGAGGGCGGGCTTTTTCCGGTCTTGCGGGAGTGCGGCTGCCGGATGATCCGATACAGGCCGCGCGAAGAGATGCGCCTACATCATTTAAGGTCTGCAAGTCAATGCGCGCCGCACAAGCATGACCTTAAAACACGCGTGTGACATTGACGGATGCGCAAGGCACCCCTATAAGCGCCATCCGAACTCAGGCGGCCCCGGCGGCCGGAGCTTGGCTTATTGTATCTTGGAAGGTGCTTGTGAGAGCCCGGAAAAGAACGATCGGGACGCAAAACGTCACGGTCAGGCCATTGGCTTCGCGTCACGACGGTTGTCTTGAAACCCATAGATTTCAATCAGCTAATCCGGAGATAAACCGTGAAGCGCACCTATCAACCCAGCAAGCTCGTGCGCAAGCGTCGCCACGGCTTCCGTGCGCGCATGGCGACTCGCAGCGGCCGCAAGATCATCGCTGCCCGCCGCGCCGCCGGCCGTCAGCGCCTGTCGGCCTGATAAAACGCGCCCACGGAGTCGGCCCGTATTGGATCGACCCGCCCTGGATCGTCCTAGCCGCTGGTGCGCCTGCCTTGGATCGCCTCCGTAAACGCCGAAATTTTCTCGCCGCCGCCAAGGCGCGGCGAGCAGGCGTGGGATGCTGCCTGATGCAGGGGCGCGACCGTGGTGATGCCGGTGAGATTCGTGTCGGGTTCACCGTCACGAAGAAGATCGGAAATTCGGTGGTGCGCAACCGCATTCGCCGTCGCCTGCGTGAGGCTGTCCGCCATGTCATGCCCGAGGGTGCTCGCCCGGGGCATGATTATGTACTTGTGGCACGTCATCAGGCTCTTTCTGCGCCCTTTGATGAGTTGGTGCGTGATCTGGGCCGTGCCTTGCGCAAACTGCATGCACCCGAAGCGCCAGCTTCTTCCAATGGGTCAGGCTCATCTGCCAGATCAAGCGCGTCTTCTCAGGCTGGAAGAAGTTCCAGCCGGGCCAGAAGTCAGCGTGCCAGTCACTCTTCAGCCGCCCCTGAGGCGGCTGTTGTCGTTGGGCAGGCTCTTGCCGGATGTACGACCAGCCGTGATACACAATCCGCAGTCTGCAATGCGGCCGTCACTCTCCTGAGCGAGAAGAGTGCGGGTGATCTGCGGGTACACGGCCCACATGAATCGCAGACAATCGAATCTCAGGCGCACAGTCTTTCTGCGTCTTCCGGCATGAGCGTGCCGGAAAATGCGCGCTTCGAGCCGCCAACCGCCGCCGACGGAGGCAATCCGGCATGAGTGACAACCGTAATATGATCCTCGCCGTCGTTCTGTCGTTGGCGATTCTTCTCGGCTGGCAATATTTCTACGGCATTCCGCAGGCAGAACAGCAGCGCGCCGCCCAGCAGCAGGCGCAGCAGGTGCAGGCTGCCCAGCAGGCAGCAGCCCCCACTGCGGCCTCCAGCGTGCCCACGCCCGCAGTTGGTCCTGATGGTGTGCCTTTGCCGGCGTCTCAGGCCAGCGTTCCCGGAACGCCGATGACGCGTGCACAGGCCATCGCCGCCTCACCGCGTGTGACGATTGCGACCGAGCGGCTCAACGGTTCGATCTCGCTCAAGGGCGGGCGTGTCGATGACCTGATGCTGATGCAGTATCGCGAGACTGTTGACCCCAGCAGCCCGCACATTGTTCTGCTCTCGCCATCGGGTGCGCCGAATCCGTTCTATGCGGAGTTTGGCTGGACCCCGGCATCAGGCGCGAATGTGAAGGTTCCCGGGCCGGATACGCTGTGGACCGCTGAAAGCACCACGCTCACCGACAAGGCTCCGCTTGTCCTGACCTATGACAATGGTGAGGGCCTGACCTTCCGTCGGACCTTCCGGGTCGATGACTATTACATGTTCACGGTGCGTGACGAGGTGGAGAACACCACTGGCGCCCCGGTGACGCTGTATCCTTACGCGCTGGTTTCGCGCCATGGCGTGCCGCATGTGGCCGGTTTCTATATTCTACATGAAGGCCTGATCGGCGTTGTGGGTGATAACGGGCTTCAGGAAATCGGCTATTCCAGCCTTGAGGCGGGCAAGCCGGAGAGCTTCAGCGGTGTGACCGGTGGCTGGCTTGGCATCACTGACAAATACTGGGCGGCAACCGTTATTCCCGACCAGAATGTGAAGTTCGATGCGCGCTTCTCTACGGCCATGCGCGGGAATGTGCCCTCCTATCAGGCAGACTTCCTCTCGGCTCCGATCACGGTGGGTGCGGGCGAGACAGCCCACTCCAATGCCCAGCTTTTTGCTGGCGCGAAGGTGGTGCAGGTGGTTGATGGGTATCAAAACACCTACAACATCGACCGCTTTGAGTTGCTGATTGACTGGGGCTGGTTCTACTTCATCACCAAGCCGCTGTTCCTCGTGATCGACTGGATCTACCGTCTGGTCGGCAATTTCGGCATCGCCATTCTGCTTGTCACCGTGGCGCTGAAGATTGTCTTCTTCCCGCTGGCCAACAAGTCCTATGCCTCGATGGCGAAGATGAAGGCCGTGCAGCCGGAGCTTGCCTCCATCCGCGAACGCTATGCGGATGACAAGGTGAAGCAGCAGCAGGCGATGATGGAGATGTACAAGAAGGAGAAGATCAATCCGGTGGCGGGTTGCCTGCCCATACTGATCCAGATCCCGGTCTTCTTCGCGCTCTACAAGGTTCTGTTCGTGACCATCGAAATGCGGCATGCGCCGTTCTTCGGCTGGATTCAGGATCTTTCGGCGCCAGATCCAACCACCATCTTCAACCTGTTCGGTCTTATTCCCTGGAACCCGGCTTCGGTTCCCGTGATCGGCGCTTATCTGATGCTCGGCGCATGGCCCATCATCATGGGTATCACCATGTGGGTGCAGATGAAGCTGAACCCGGCACCGACCGACCCGACCCAGCAGACCATCTTCAACTGGATGCCCGTGCTGTTCACCTTCATGCTGGCGCACTTCGCCGCCGGTCTGGTGATCTACTGGGCATGGAACAACACGCTCTCGGTCGCCCAGCAGGCCTTCATCATGAAGCGCCATGGGGTGAAGGTCGAATTGTTCGACAACATCAAGGGCATGTTCAAGAAGAAGAAAAAGGCTGAGCTAAAGTAGCTTCACACGGCTTCCAGCCTTCGGTGTTCCGGGGGCTGGATGTGTGGATTTGAGGCCAATCACCTGTCCCGCTCATGTGCGGGGCAGGTGCGCAATATCAGGCGCGTCTTCGAGCTTCCCGGTGGAGCTTGGGCGCGCCTTTTCTTTTGGCGCACATGCGGTTTGGCATGATGCACGGGAAGGGGGCTCTGTATGTCGCCATTTGATTCGCGGGGGTCAAAGGGGCAGCAGGCCCGTTTCTATCCGTATCCCATCATGCGGCAGTTCGCGCGTGACGCCCGTTGCAAAAGAAAAGCCCCGGCAGTGCCGGGGCTTTGAACATATCGGGTCGATTGGGGACAGATACCCCAGAGATGAAGGGCTGGGCTTGCTCAGCCGCCAGCCACAGGCACCGGAATCGGCGCCGGACCCAGCGCCACGCGGCGCGAGCGGCTCTGCTCCGCCATGCGGTCGGCATAGGGCAGTTCCAGACGTTCCCAAACATCAGTCACCGCACGCACCAGATGAGCGATCAGCGCATCATCATGGAAGGGCGTGGGGGTGATGCGCAGGCGCTCCGTGCCGCGGGGCACGGTGGGGTAATTGATGGGCTGGATATAGATGCCATATTCAGCCAGCAGCAGATCGGTGGCCATCTTGCAGGCCTTCGCATCACCCACCATCAGCGGAATGATGTGCGTGTCTGTTTCCATCTGCGGCAGGCCGGCGGCGGTGAAAGCGGCCTTCACCTTTGCGACCTGTGCCCGCTGGCCTTCACGCTCAGCCTGGGAGCTCTTGAGATGCTGCACCGAAGCCGTTGCCGCAGCAGCAATGGCCGGGGGCAGGGCCGTGGTGAAGATGAAGCCCGGCGCATAGGAGCGCACGGCATCAATCATCACACGCTTTCCGGTGATGTAACCGCCGATCACGCCAAAGGCCTTGCCCAGCGTGCCCTCGATGACATCCACGCGGTGCATCACGCCATCGCGCTCCGCAACGCCGCCACCGCGCTCGCCATACATGCCCACGGCATGCACTTCATCGAGATAGGTCATCGCGCCGTAGCGTTCGGCCAGATCGCAGATCTCGCTGATGGGGGCGATGTCGCCGTCCATGGAATAGACGCTCTCAAAGACCACCAGCTTGGGCCGGTCACCGGCCGCCTGCAGCAGTTCCTCAAGGTGCTCAAGGTCGTTGTGACGGAAGATGGCCTTCTGCCGGCCACCCTGTCGCACGCCCTCGATCATGGAATTGTGGTTCAGCTCATCGGAGATCACCACGCAATCGGGAATCAGCTTCACGATGGTGGAGATGCCTGTGGCATTCGAGATGTAGCCGGAGGTGAAGACGAGGCCGGCTTCCTTGCCATGCAGGTCCGCCAGTTCGCGTTCCAGCGTCACGATCTCGTGGCTGTTGCCGGAAATGTTGCGGGTGCCGCCCGCGCCTGCGCCGCGCGCCTTCGCGCCCTCGCACATGGCTTCCACCACTTTGGGGTGGCTGCCCATGCCCAGATAATCGTTGGAGCACCACACCACGATGTCGCGCGGGCCGCCGGGGGAATGCCACACGGCGCGCGGGAACTGGCTCGCATCGCGCTCGATTTCGGCGAAGGTCCGGTAGCGACGTTCCTTGCGCAGAGCGTCGATGGCGTCACTGAAGAAATGATCGTAGTTCATTCCAGTCCCTGCAGGCGGGGTGCGGGTCGGGGCTGTCCCGACTTCTTCTAATCCTAGTATGAGCGCACATTGCGCTCTCGCCCGCCACGGATCAAGGGTTTAGATCAAAGCGCGGCGATCCGGCGCGCCCCCCTGTGGCGAAGCGCCTCTCTTTTGCTGTTGCTGATGCGCGATCGTGCAGATTTCTGGCGGAATTTTTGTCAGTTGCCTCTTGCAACGCCATGGCGAATCTCTTACATCCGCCCTTGCCCAAATTCGCACGTGCCTGTGGTCGTGTGTCGGTCGGTAGGATCTCCGGACAAGAGGCCGGAAAGCTGCCAGGACGACCGATAGCCGGAGGGAACCGGCCTACCCCGCTCCTCAATGCGGGGGACGTGACTTGAAGCAACGACGTAAGGGCTTTTTTGGTCTCAGTCGCCCCTCCACAGGGCGGCGTTACTGAAGAGGCATTACATCTTGCCGGCCGTGCGGAGCGGGAATCCCTCTCCAAACGCGCGCAGTCTTATCGTTCGGCTTCACCGCCGCACGCAAGGCACTGCTGTCGGTTCCATGATGCGGCCGGTTGAAAGACCGGCGAAGCGGTCATGGCTCGCGGTTGCTCAGGCGTGTCCACATCGCCGGGTCTCCTCGAGTGCATGCCCCGGGTGAAGTCTCCGACGCCGGGATGGCGCGGGTCTCTCATCCGTTCCTGTCGGCGCGCGGGCCTGCCGCGCATCACTGAGGCTTCTGGTCACTGGGAGGATACCATGACCGATCGCATCCGCGAGTTTCTCCGCAACCGACGTGAAGATGGCCCCTGCGTGGTGGTCGATCTGGACGTGGTGCGCGCCAATTATCGTGCGTTTGCCCGTGCCCTGCCGGACACCCGCGTGTTCTATGCCGTGAAGGCCAATCCCGATGCGTCCATTCTGAAGGCGCTGCACGAGATGGGCTCCTGCTTCGATTGCGCCTCGGTGAACGAGATCCAGATGGCGATGGCCGCTGGCGCGGACCCGGAGAATATTTCTTTCGGCAACACCATCAAGAAGGAACGCGACATCGAGCGCGCTTTCAAGCTGGGCGTGCGCCTCTTCTCTGTCGACTCCTATGAGGAAGTCGAGAAGATCGCCCGTGTTGCACCCGGCTCGCGTGTGTTCTGCCGCATCCTGTGCGATGGCGCGGGTGCCGAATGGCCGCTTTCCCGCAAGTTCGGTTGCGAGCCTGAAATGGCTGCCGACGTGCTGGAGCATGCCCATCGTCTGGGTCTGGCCGCCTATGGCGTGTCCTTCCATGTGGGTTCGCAGCAGAAGAATGTGGATGCATGGGACGGGGCGCTGGCCTCTGCCGCCGGCATCTTCCGTGAGTGCGCTGAGCGCGGCATCGTGCTCTCCATGGTCAATCTCGGCGGTGGCTTCCCCACCCGCTACCTGCACGATGTGCCGGCCGCACAGGCCTATGGCGAGGCGATCTTCTCCTCCCTGCGCAAGCATTTCGGCAACCGCATTCCGGAAACCATCATGGAGCCGGGCCGCGGCATGGTTGGCAATGCCGGCCTGATCGAGGCGGAAGTGGTGCTGATCTCCCGCAAGTCCGAGGGTGAGGCACTGCGCTGGGTCTATCTCGACATCGGCAAGTTCGGCGGTCTGGCCGAGACGATGGACGAGTCCATCCGCTACCCGCTGCGCACCCCGCGTGACGGCGACGATACCGCCCCGTGCGTTCTCGCTGGCCCGACCTGCGATTCGGCTGACGTCATGTATGAAAAGACGCCGGTTGAACTGCCGCTCTCCCTCGCGATTGGCGACAAGGTGCTGATCGAGGCGTGCGGGGCCTATACCACCACCTATTCGGCGGTGGCGTTCAACGGCTTCCCGCCGCTGAAGTCCTACGTCATCTGACATCTGGCGCTATGCCGGAACAGCCGTGAGGCTTCCGGCCATGCTCAGCAAAACGGTATCGCAGGGTTTTCCCGCATTGGTGAGGTGCGGGATCGCCCTTGAACTGGGGTGGTGGAAGGATGGCGCGCGGATGCGCCCATCGCTGAGCTGTCTCATGTCCGCGATCTCCAACCGGTGCCGGTTTACCCGCCCGGAGGCGTGAGGAGGGGGTTCTCCCCCTCGTCTTCCGCTGCCGCCCTTTCAAGGCTTTTCCTGAAGGTTTCAGCCTGGTCGCATGCGCGGCCGGGGCGGCGTTCTTCACGTTTCGGTTATGGCCAGGAGTTGCCGGTGACTGACATTGTGCTTGAATCCGTGGAAGATGTGGCCCAGCGCGATGCCCTGCTCGATCTGTGCATGGGCGAGGGCTGGCGGGCCAAGGCTTCCGAGCGTCTGCGTGAAGGCCGTATGCCGTCCGAAGGGCTGGCTCTTGCCGCCCACGGGCCGGATGGTCGCCTGGCTGGAACCGTGCGCCTGTGGGATGTTTCCGCCGGTGCCGGCTGCCCCGCACTGTTGCTGGGGCCGCTTGCGGTTCACCCCTGGTTCCGCACGCGTGGTCTGGGCGGGGCGCTGATGCGCTTTGCCCTTGATGCCGCGCGGCAGATGGGCCATGGCGCTGTGCTGCTGGTGGGCGATGCCGCCTATTATGAGCGCTTCGGCTTCTCGGCCGCCCACACCGGGGCCTTGTGGATGCCCGGTGCGTTCGATCGCGCCCGCCTGCTTGGGCTGGAACTGCGTGAAGGTGCGCTGGCGGGTGCGCGTGGCCTCATCAACCCCACAGGCCGGGAACTGGCGCGTCCCTCGCTGGATGACCTCATCGCCGGGGAAGTGCGCCGGTCTGCCTGAGGGCATCTGCGCTGCCGGTTTGGTGTGGAGTCGAAACGGCAAGCGTTTGCCCATGGCGATGGAGCCCGCGCCTTTTGCGCGCTGAGCTTCGTGCGGCGAAGCATGACAGGCGGTTGATGTCCGGTGCGTGGTGAGGGCGTGCAATGCGCCCCCCCGTCTCTCTTGGCGCACTGAGGCTGCCCGGTCTGTCACATCAGTGTCTGCTCTATCGCGTGAACTGCCGTCGCGTACATTGATACGCGGCGGCAGTTTCATTTGCGGCACCTGCATGTTTCATGATGTGCTGTTGCAGTGCGAAACTGTGCCAACCGAAACGGGAGATGGGCGGAATGGGGAACTGGCCGGTGCATGCACAGATTGACGGGCCGATCGTGATGATCGGCTTCGGCTCCATCGGGCGCGGGGCTTTGCCCCTGATTGAACGCCACTTCCAGTTCGACCGCTCGCGCATGGTGGTGATCGACCCTTCAGCCTCCCATGCCGCCCGGCTGGAGGCCAGCGGCATCCGCTTTATTCAGGCCGAGGTGACGGCAGAAAACTACCGTGAACTGCTGACCCCGCTGCTCACCAATGGGTCGGGGCAGGGCTTCTGCGTCAATCTCTCGGTGGATGTATCCTCCGTTGCGGTGCTGGAGCTGTGCCGCGAGATTGGCGCGCTTTATATTGATACGGTGGTGGAGCCGTGGAAGGGCTTCTATTTCGACGAGACCCTTGGCCCGGCCGGGCGCACCAATTATGTGCTGCGCGAGAGCCTGCTGGATGCGCGCCGGCGCAATCCCGGCGGCAGTACGGCGGTTTCCACCTGCGGGGCCAATCCCGGCATGGTGTCGTGGTTCGTGAAGCAGGCTCTGCTTAATATCGCGGCGGATATCGGCCATGCCCATGATGTGCCCAAGAGCCGTGAAGACTGGGCCGCACTGGCGCAGGCTCTGGGCGTGAAGGGCATCCATATTGCCGAGCGCGACACCCAGCGCTCCCGCAGCCCCAAGGCCATGGGCGAGTTTGTCAATACATGGTCGGTCGAGGGGTTTGTTTCGGAAGGGTTGCAGCCGGCTGAACTGGGCTGGGGCACTCATGAGAAGAGCCTGCCAGCTGACGCGCGCACTCATGATACAGGTTGCGGCGCGGGCATCTATCTGCTGCGCCCCGGTGCGGATACCCGCGTGCGTTCATGGACCCCGACCGCGCAGGCCCAGCATGCGCTGCTGGTGACCCATAATGAAGCGATCTCGATTGCTGATTACCTGACTGTTCGGCAGGGGGGCAAGGTGGTCTACCGCCCCACCTGCCACTATGCCTATCACCCCTGCGATGACGCCATTCTCTCCGTCCGTGAGATGTTCGGCAATGGCGGGAATTTTCAGGGCAGCTGGCGCATTCTGGAAGAGCAGGACATTCTGGACGGGCGCGATGAACTGGGCGTGCTGCTTTATGGCCACGCCCGCAATGCCTACTGGTATGGGTCCCAGCTGGCTATCGAACAGGCGCGCGAGCTTGCACCGGACCAGAACGCCACCGGCCTTCAGGTCTCATCCGCTGTTCTGGCGGGCATGGTGTGGGCGCTGGAAAACCCGCTGGCCGGGATTGTCGAAACCGATGACATGGATTTCGACCGCTGCCTTGAGGTGCAAAAGCCCTATCTCGGCCCGCTGACCGGCATCTATACGGATTGGACCCCGCTGACTGGTCGCCACGGGCTGTTCCCGGAAGATATCGACCGGGAAGATCCATGGCAGTTTCGCAATATCCTTGTGCCCTGAGCGCGAGGGGAACCATGAAACAGAAAAGCCCACGGCCTGCGCCGTGGGCTTTTTTGATGGTGTATCCCGGACGGGCTCAGGGGGCCTCGTTGCCCATCAGCACCGCTTCGGAGGAAAGATGGTGCACGTCATGCACCACAATGCCGATGTCGCTGGCCGGCATCTTCAGCCATTCGCGCTGGCGCAGGGTCTTCATGGTGTCGTCATAGCCGGTGCGCCAGTGGTCCCGCATCGAGAGGATGGAGAACTCATAGTCCTTGTATTCGCGCTCGTAGGACTTTTCCTGATAGATCAGGTGGCAGATGTTCACCGGGCCAGAGGACGCATAATCCTCGATCAGGGCGCGGTCTTCATCGGTGTACTGGTCTTCCGGAATGCGCTGGAGCGCGGTGTAAAGCTTGCTGCGCAGTTCCTGTACCCGGCGGAAAACATCGGTCGTGTAGCGGGTACGGCTGGAGTAGCCGATATCCTTCTGGCGCTCGGTCACATCATAGATGTCACGCGGCAGAGGGCCACGGGCGCTGAACAGGTCCACCTGAAAGACCAGTGCGCTCGGATGGTCCGGCTGGTCCAGCAGGAACTGGAGCGGGGTGTTGGAGACAACGCCGCCATCCCAGTAAAATTCGCCATTGATCTTCACGGCCGGGAAGCCGGGCGGCAGCGCACCGGAGGCCATGATGTGCTCGGGGGTGATCTCTTCGACCTTGTTGTCGAAATAGACGAAATTGCCCGTGCGCACATTCACCGCACCCACCGAGAAACGCTTCTCGCCGGAGTTGATGCGGTCAAAGTCCACCAGCTTCAGAAGGGTGTCGCGCAGGGGGGCGGTGTCATAGAAGGATGTCGCGCCGGTCGCGCCGGCCGGTTGCAGCAGCGGGCTGGGCACGCGCGGCTGGAAGAAGCCGGGCTGGCCGCGCAGAATGGTCATTGCTGCGCTGAACTGGTTGCGCCACTGGCGGAAAATATCGCCTTCCGGGCTCCAGGGCAGAATCTTGCCGTGGGAAATGGTTTCCCAGAACTCACGCAGGCGCGGCACACGCAGCTCCGGCGGATTGCCGGCAATGATGGCCGAGTTGATGGCGCCGATGGAGACGCCCGAAATCCAGTTCGGCTCCGCCCCGGCTTCCGCCAGAGCCTCATAGACGCCGGCCTGATAGGCCCCAAGCGCGCCGCCACCCTGGAAAACGAGGGCGACACGCTGATATTCGTCGACGATATCGCACAGGTCTGCCGGAAGATGGTCTTTTGCGCTGTGAACCATGGCTTTCATCTTTCTCGTTCTGGAGCGGGTTGCAGGGTCGCGTAGGGGCGGGCGCAGGCCTGTGGCCGCGCCCGCGCCACTGGTCACTTCTTGTCGTCGCTCAGATAGTCATACATGACCTCGCCAAGGCCAAGCGTCAGGTCAGCCTTGATATGGACGGCAGAGAGTACTTCCAGAACCGGAAGCTGCGACACCGTGCACAGGGCGTGGGGGAAAAGGCCGAGAGCGGCCGGGCCGATCCAGCATTCCTTGAGGTTCACATCCTCAAGATAATAGCGCACCAGCTCGCAGATGCGGGGCGTGCCATCCACATGCGGGATGATCTTGAGCATATAGTTGGCTTCGGCAAGACCCGCGAGCACGGCCTCGCGATCCGCTGCCACATGCTTGTAGCCCATGGTGGCGGAGGCACAGAGCACGCTGCCATAATGCAGGGTGCCGACCAGCGTGTCCTTCTCCACCTCAAGCTTGGGGTTGGCGTACTTCTTGGGGAAGCCCCACAGTTCGCGGCCACCTGCGATCGGGGATTCATCGTTGAGGTACATGTCGAGCACATAGCCACCCTTGACGCCATCCAGCGTCACCGGAATGACCTGCCCGGTTTCGGTGTAGTCACCAAAGCCGGTGGAGTCGGGCATGCGGATGAATTCGTACTTGACGATAGGCTCATCGAACACCAGCGGTTCCGGAACCACCTTCGCCAGCGCGGCCGGATCGGTGCGGTAGGTGATGGTGAGGAATTCACGGTCGACGAAGCGATAGGGCCCGCGCGGGAAAGAGGGGCTGGTGAGCGGCATGGAGTATGCGGTGCGGCGCACGTCATCAATCTTCATGAGCAACTTCTCCAGTCGTGTCTGATGATTGGTATTTTTGTACGGGCCATGCCTACAGGAGAGGGCCAGACGTTACCAGTCCCGAGCAGGTCTGGCTCCATCTGATCGGCCCCGCAGGGTCAGAATGTCAGAATACCGGCCTTACCTGTCAGTGTTGCGAAGCTCACCACACCGCCGGGGCCATTCCAGGCCATGGCGCTGACCGCATCACCATCGGGCGCGCGCAGCAGGATTTCCGCGCCATCGCCAATGCGGACCATCATCACCATGCCGTCATCATAGCCGATCGCCACCACAGGATCGCTCGGGTGGGGCGCGACGATGCTCACGCGCGCGGAAGGTGAGGGGGCCAGCATGGCAGGCTGCTTGCCCATGGGACCATCCTTGGCCTGAAACGGCCAGAGAATCGCCTCGCCCGAGCCGGATGACGCCAGCCATTTGCCATCGGCGGTGAAGGCGAAGGACTTCACGCGGGAGGGATAGCCGCTCATGCGCATGTGCGCGCCATCGGCCACCCGCCAGCCATGCATGGTGGGCTCCTGCATGGTGGAAACCACGAACCGCCCATCCGGCGAGAACAGCACGCCGAGGTGCGAGCCTTTCCAGTCCAGCTTTTCGGGTTTTGCGCCCGCCGCATTGGGAAACCACAGGGTCACGCCGCCATAATGGGCGATGGCGAGGCGCAGCCCCTTGGGCGCGAAGGCAAGGCCACCGACCGTGGTCGGGGCATCGAAGCTCTTCACGTCTCCCTTCGCCACCAGCGCATGGGCGGTCTTGCCCGCTGACCATGCCCGCGCGCCAGAGGGACCAAGCGCCACCCGGTCAATCCAGCGGCCCTTATGTTCGGAGAGGGTCTGTGGCACGCCATCGGCCTGCACTTCCACCACCCGGCCATCATCGCCGCCGGTGAGGATGCGGGTTGAGTCCGCCGCAACAGATAGGGCTGCGCCTTCATGCAACCGCACGCGGCGCAGTTCTCCTTCCGCAAGAATCAGTTCGCCCCCGGCCGTGATGAAAGCCGGCACCGCGCCAAGAAAGGCGGTGGCGATGATCTCGTCATCAAGGGTGAGAGGCTGGACCTTGTCCGTGAGGCTGGATGGGGCGGAGGACATCGCGATGCTGATTCCGGCTGAACAGGGGGCAGGGCTGTTCTAGAGCATTTTCGCGCGCAGTGGATACCGGTGCGTGTGAAGAAATGCGTCCACACAATATGTTGGAGTGTTTCTTCGCGGGTGCGGGACACACGTGCCCCCAAAAGCCGGGCCGGATCTATTTTTCATGTCTGGTCGCGCTCCGGCGGCCGGTCGGCGCGCAGGGGCTTTGCCAGAGAGCGGGGCGATGGCCTATGAGCGAAGGATGAGTTCCGCAAGGGTTTCCATGTTCGAGACGTCTTTGCCCATCGATGCCATTCTGGCCGATCTTCAGGCTACTCTGGCTGCCATTCCATGTGCGGTGCTTGTGGCTCCGCCGGGTGCGGGCAAGACCACGCGTGTGCCGCTGGCCCTGCTGCATGAGCCCTGGGTGAAGGGCCGCCGCATCCTGATGCTGGAGCCCCGCCGCCTCGCCGCCCGTGCCGCCGCCCACCGCATGGCGCAGACGCTGGGGGAGAGGGTGGGCGAAACCGTTGGGTATCGGGTCCGCCTCAAGGCAGAGGTTTCCAGCGGCACCCGCATTGAGGTGGTGACGGAGGGCGTCTTCACCCGCATGGTTCTGGATGACCCCGGACTCTCGGGTATCGCCGCCGTGCTGTTCGATGAATTCCACGAGCGCAGTCTGGATGCGGATCTCGGCCTTGCCCTCGCGCTCGATTCGCAGCGCGGCCTGCGGGACGATCTGCGTCTGCTTGCCATGTCTGCCACGCTGGATGGTGCCCGGGTGGCGGCGCTGATGGGGGAAGAGGAGCCGGCCCCCGTTCTGGTGAGCGAGGGGCGCGCCTTTCCGGTGGACACGCACTATCTGGGACGCGATACCCGCGCGCCCATTGCCCCGCAGGTGGCGGATGCGGTGGTGAAGGCGCTGGGGCGCGAAAAGGGGTCGGTGCTGGCCTTTCTGCCGGGTGCGGGTGAGATCCGTCGCGCACAGGAACTGCTGACTGCCGGCGTGCGCGACCCTTCCATTGATATTGTTGCCCTTTTTGGGGCACTGGATCAGGCGGAACAGGACCGCGCTGTGCTGGCTGCCCCTCAGGGGCGACGCAAGGTGGTTCTGGCCACATCCATCGCGGAAACCTCCCTCACCATCGAGGGGGTGCGGGTGGTGGTGGATAGTGGCCTTGCCCGTGTGCCCCGTTATGAACCGGATGTGGGGTTGACCCGCCTTGAGACCGTGCGTGTCTCGCGCGCCAGCGCAGACCAGCGCCGGGGGCGGGCAGGACGCACGGAGCCGGGCATCTGCTATCGGCTGTGGCATGAGGGCGAAACCGCCAGCCTGCCCCCCTTCACGACGCCGGAAATTCTGGCGGCCGACCTCACCGGCCTTGTGCTCGATCTTGCCCGTGTCGGTGTGCGCGATCCCGCCAGCCTGCCATTTCTTGATCCGCCCCCCGCCCCGGCGGTGGCCGAGGCCAAGGCCCTGCTCAAGCTGCTGGGCGCACTGGATGATGGGGGTGGGGTGAGCCCGCTGGGCGAACGCATGGCCCGTCTGCCCCTGCCGCCGCGTCTGGCTCATATGGTGGTGTTGGGCGCGCGCATGGGGGCTCGCGAACTTGCGGCAGAGATTGCCGCCCTGCTCACCGAGCGCGGGCTGGGCGGGGAGAGCGTGGACCTGCTGCATCGCCTTGACGGGTTCCGCCGCGATCGTTCCCGCCGTGCCGAGGATGCCCGCCGGCTGGCCGCCCGCTGGGCCGAGACCGCTGCGCGTGGGCAGGGCACTTCGCCAGGAGGGGGGACGCCTTCCCCCGCCGCATTGCTCGCCCTTGCATTCCCGGACAGGGTTGCGAAAGCGCGGGGAGATGGGACGCGTTTCCTGCTTGCGAACGGGCGCGGCGGGGTGATGGACCCGGCGACCGGACTTGCCCGCGTCCCCTTCCTCGCCGTTGCGGATCTTTCCGGCAAGGCGGAAGCCGCACGCATCACTCTGGCCGCTGCCTTGGGTGAGGATGAGCTTGAGACCCTGTTCGCCAAGGACATCACAGCCGGGCGGGAGATCGCTTTTGACCGCGAGGCTGCCGCCGTTCGCGGGCGCGAGGTGCGTCGGCTGGGCGCGCTGCAACTGGCCAGCCGCCCCTGCAAGGTGCCGGCGGATGAGGAAACAGCCCGCCTTCTGGCACAGGGCATCGCCGCTCTCGGGCTGGCGAAGCTGCCCTTCACGCCCGCCCTGAACCAGTGGCGCGGGCGGGTGATGTTTCTGCGCGCGGCGGAAGGCGGGGAATGGCCGGACCTGTCCGATGACGCGCTTGTGCCAGCTGTCGGGACGTGGCTTGCGCCTTTCATCGAGGGGGAAACCGCGCTCTCCGCCATCCGGGCAGAGCAGGTCTCAAACGCCATGCACGCCCTTCTGCCCTATGCACTTGTCCAGCGGCTGGAAGCAGAGGCGCCGACCCATTTCACGGCCCCGACAGGTTCACGCCTGCCCATAGATTATGGTGCGGAAGGCGGGCCGCAGGTGAGCGTGCGGGTACAGGAACTGTTCGGGCTGAAGACGCATCCGGCGATGGCGGGCGGTCGTGTGCCGCTGACACTGGCGCTGCTGTCGCCTGCACACCGGCCGATTCAGGTGACAAAAGACCTGCCGCAATTCTGGCGTGGCTCATGGCGTGAGGTGCGATCGGAGATGCGCGGGCGCTACCCTCGCCACCCATGGCCGGAAGACCCGGCAGAAGCCCCGCCCACCATGCGTGCCAAGCCGCGTGGCACGTGACAGCCAGCTTCAAGCCTGACGTGCCAACTGCTCGCGCAGCGCTAAAAAACGGGTTTCATTCGGGGTGGCGCGGGGCACAATGGCCTCCACATACGCGTGCAGAACCTCCAGATGGTCGGCGCTTTTGGGCAGGCCGGGAATGGCTTTCAAAAACCCCTCCAGTGCATCGGCGCGGGTGGTGGCGGCCATGAGGGTGATGAGAAAGAAGCCCCAGAAACGCAGATCTGTGTAGTTATAGATGTCATCGCGGTGGGGGTAGCGCCGGTCGTGTCTGTAGTTCAGGTGTTGCAACATGTGCAGTACGCGCGGTGCATCATCCAGAAAAGGCTCGAACCTTGGCTGCGCCTTGCGTTGGGCGGGCATGGTCGAATATTTCCCGGTCTGCGCCACCAGCTTCATCCGCGAGATGAAGTCTGCAATGCCTGATGGGCCGGCATCGGGCAGGGTGCCCGTATCATCAAAGCCGAACACATAAAGCGCAGTGTGGCGGGGCAGCGCGTTCAGCACTGGCGTATCGATGATCGGCAGTACTTTTTGATAGGCTGCGACAAGATGGGCCGGCTCGCTCTTCGGGTGGACCGGAATGCCGCCCGTGCGCCTCATGATATGGAAATAGAGCGCCTCGATTGCCGCTTGGTCTCCCGCCAGCAGTTTGCCGGCCTGCGGCACGAGAGGGCCGATCCGGTGATGGTTCATGGTCCAGAAGTGCCCCTGGTTGCGGCCTGCGCGGAGGGCGTCGTCCTCATCCGTGATGAAGCTGTGCAGGATGTCAGCTTTGGTATTCATGCATCATTCCCGCTTCAGACAGATGTTCACCGGAGGCATCGGACGCAGAGCCCTGCATGCCTCCGGCCCATATCTCACGCGCCTTCAGGCGGCAGGGGGCAGGAATGGCCATCGCGGTCCACGGCCACACAGGTGAAAACAGCCTGCGTCACCTTCACCGCCTCACTGCCGGTCCGGTCACGACGCCATGCGGCGACATTGATGCGGATGGAGGAGCGGCCGATCTTCACGATATCCGCGAACAGGCTGACCTCATCACCCACATAGACCGGCGAAATAAAGCTGATGGCTTCCACGGATGCGGTCACGGTGCGGCCCTTGGCCCGGCGTGCGGCGACATTGCCGGCGGCAAGATCCATCTGCGCCATCAGCCAGCCACCGAAAATATCGCCGGCGGAATTGGTGTCGGCAGGCATGGCGATGGTGCGGATGGCAGGCGCGCCATCTGGCATGCGGGGCGTGGTCTCGGTCATGTCCGGTCTCCGGCGGTGCCCGCAAGACAAGGCGCGGGCGGCGGCAGACTAGAACATTCCTGAATGGAATGGGAACAGACATGCGCAAACATAATACATGCGGGACAGCTTTCCGCATGTATGGTGGCGTACCGTTATGGGGTGCGCGGGCATGTCAATTTATTGTGGCATGATGGCCTCGTGTCATCATGCCCGGCGGATGCGATAGGTCCTTTGCGCATGGACCTTCGAGATTGCCCTTCTCAGTCCAGTTTGCTTTTCACAAAGCTGACAATCCCGGTGATGGGTGAGAAGAAG
The DNA here is from genome assembly GCA_035911315.1 of Xanthobacter sp. GTDB lineage: Bacteria > Pseudomonadota > Alphaproteobacteria > Rhizobiales > Xanthobacteraceae > Xanthobacter. Next base: position 123,626 of record JAMHVS010000018.1, on the reverse strand, counting down.
TGAAGCGCGCCATCTTCCGCTTCCTGCTGCTTTGGGGTCAGCGGTTTGTCGTCATGGACCCAGGAGCCAAAGGCGCTGACGATCTTTTTTCCGCCGCCCGCCACCTCATCGAGATCCGCATCGTTCAGGGTCTGCATTTCAGGTGTGCTGTCCGCCGGCTTGTCCGTTTCATGGGTCATGGCGCTGCTCCTTTGTGCCAACTCGACAATTGCCTCCCTTCATCCTAGAGGGTTGCACCGTGCCTGACCTTACAGGCCCGGCCTCTCCTGTTGCCGTGGGCATGCATGAGCGGAAAAGGAAAATGAGCGGATCAAAATTGATCCATCTCAGGTTTTTTTCGCATTATGCCTGTATAAATATGAAATCCATGTCTTCTCGGGGCAGACAGGGCATGGATAACCGGCTCCGTCTGGCTGTGTGGGCGGAGCCGGTGCTCCCTTCGGGTGCGCCATGGCATTCATCCCGGCCCGCCCTGTATCCGCCCATAGATGAACTGCCTTCATTGGCGGGCATGCGGGCGAGGCTGAAACAAAAGACATTCCAGCGGAAAGACTTGCCAGAATAGGGCGGGAATGTGTCCTGTTTTCTGCTCTTTATTCCTGCCGTGCAGGGCTGCCAGAACGCCTTTCGCCTTTCCCGAATGACCGAAAAGGTTTAAGGAGAAGCCTTGCACAGGGGGCTCTCCTTCAGCATGGGGGCAACGGGTGTTGCGCGCGAAAATCACAGTCTCTGCGATCACCGAATGGCCGCGCCGGTTCTGGCCTCAGGGACGGCCGGTTCAGGGCGCGCCAGACCATGTGTGCGATGACGTGACCAGAAACATGCCCATCAGGGGAATTTCAGCCTTGAAAATGCGGTTTGCCTCCCTTCTGGCCTTGGCCTCCCTTCTGGCTCTGGCCCCGGTCGCCGCCAAGGCCAATCCCTATCTGCTGGTGGAGGCCGACACCGGCCGTGTCATCGAGGAAAAGGATGCCGGCAAACCGTGGTATCCCGCTTCTGTCACCAAGCTGATGACTGTCTATGTGGCGCTGCATGCCGTGAAATCCGGTCGCATGACCATGGATACCCCGCTGACCGTCACCAGTTATGCTGCCTCGCAGAAGCCATCCAAGATGGGGTTCCAGCCGGGCACGAAGATCTCGCTGGGCGACGCGCTCAAGATGCTGATGGTGAAGTCCGCCAATGATGTCGCCGTGACGGTGGCGGAAGGCGTTGGTGGCTCCCAGGACGGGTTCGTGGAGGAGATGAACGCCATCGCCCAGCATCTGGGCATGAGCGGTTCGCATTTCGCCAATCCGCACGGCCTGCCCAATCCGGGGCAGATCACGACAGCGCGTGACATGGCGATTCTGGTGCGCGCCCTGATTTATCACTTCCCGGAGCAGGAAGCCCTGTTCCGTATTCCCGCAATTCGCATGGGCAATACCGTCTATCGCAACTACAACCGGCTGATTGACCGCTATCCCGGTGCGGATGGCATGAAGACCGGCTTCATCTGCGATTCCGGTTTCAATCTTGTCGCCACCGCCGAGCGGGGCAATCGCCGGCTGATCGCGGTGGTGTTCGGTGCCTATTCGGCGGTTGCCCGCAATGAGGACGCAGCCGTGCTGCTGGAGAAGGGCTTCCGTTCCCCGGCCTCCGGTTTCGGCATGTTCGGGGGCATGTCGCACACCCTCTCGTCGCTTCCCAATGCTGGCGGAACGCCGGTGAGCCTGCGCAGTGAAGTGTGTGGTGCCAACCGCGCGGCGGCCGCAGCCGAGAACGAGGATGAGCGCCCCGGAGCCCGCTTGCAGGGTGGCTTGCTCTCCTTCGGGGATGCCGGGCTTCCCGCGGGCAAGGATCTGCTCCAGACCCTGCCGCCCTCCATGCCTCCGGTGCAGGTTTCTGCCGATACCAGCGGCGTGAAGGTGGCTCCGAAGCCTACCGCCACGGCTTCCGCAAACGGCAAGCAGAAATCCAAGACACAGGGGACAGCGCAGGGCACGAAGCCTGCGTCCAAGCCTGTGGCCAAGCCGGTTTCCAAGCCGCAGAACCGTTCAGCTTCACCCGGCACGAACACGCCTGCTCCGCCTTCCCGTCCCGCCACCTGAGCGGGAGGGGGGCCGCCTGCTTGATGAAGCCTGCCTGTGCGTTGCCACATTCGTGCATTTTCCGCGCCGGGCCGGTAGCTATTTCGCCTGAATATGCTCTAGCTTGCGGCCATGTCCGGCTCAGATCGCAAGGCGGGTCCGCCCGCACCCATTTTTGTCACCGTGCTCACCGGGTTTCTCGGCGCGGGCAAAACCACCCTGCTTAACCGCCTGCTGGCAGACCCGGCGCTGGCCGATACCGCCGTGCTCATCAATGAGTTCGGGGAAATCGGGCTCGATCATCTGTTTGTGCGCACGGTGGAAGAGGGGGTGGTGCTGCTCTCTTCCGGCTGCCTGTGCTGCACGGTGCGCGGAGATCTGGTAGCCGCGCTGGAAGATTTGCTGCGCGGGCGGGACAATAACCGCCTGCCGCCTTTCACCCGTGTCGTTATCGAAACCACCGGCCTCGCCGACCCGGCCCCGGTGCTCCACACCATCATGACCCATCCCTATCTGATGCTGCGCTACCGGCTGGATGGTGTGGTGTGTGTGGTGGATGCCGTGAACGGCATGGCGACGCTGGATGCGCATGAGGAAGCGGTGAAGCAGGCCGCGATGGCGGACCGCATCGTCCTCACCAAAACCGACCTTCTGACCACGCCGGAGCTTGAAGCGCTGGGGGCTGAACTTGTGGCGCGCCTGCACCAGCTCGCCCCCGGTGCACGCATACTCAACGCTGCTGAAGGGGAGGCGACGGCAGAGCAGATTCTGAATGCCGGTCTTTATGATCCCGCCTCCAGAACGCCCGATGTGGCCCGCTGGCTGGCGGCAGAAGAGGTGGCGGCGGCACAGGACCTCGAACATGCACATGGCCATGACCGGAACCGCCATGATGCCCATATCCGCGCCTTCACGCTGGCAACCGATGCCGCGATTCCGGCCAGCACGCTCGACATGTTTCTGGAACTGGTGCGGGCCAGCCATGGCGCACAGATGCTGCGGCTCAAGGGCATCGTGAAGATGAAGGAAAACCCGGAGCAGCCGATGGTGATCCATGGCGTGCAGCATGTGATGCACCCGCCGGAGCGCCTGCCCGCATGGCCGGATGATGACCATCGCACCCGGCTGGTGATGATCGTGCGCGATCTTGACCCGCGCCAGATCGCGCGCCTGTTCAATGCCTTTCTCGGCATTCCCCAGGTGGATACGCCGGACCGCGCGGCGCTGACCGAAAACCCGCTGGCCCCGCCCGGGCTGGCATAAGGGGCATTCAGCCCGGATCGGGAACCATGGGCGGCCTCAGGCATTGACATGCCTGAACCCGGAAGTGGGGCAGGAGGAAACGACATGCAGCAGGATGCGGCAGGGATACTTTCTTTCTGGCGGGCAGCGGGTCCGCCAAAATGGTTTCAGGGCGGCGAGGCTTTTGATGAAGAGGTGAAGCTTCATCTTCTGCCGGCTTATGAGCAGGCGGCATCCGGCGCATTGGACCACTGGCGGGAGAATGCGCAGGGCGCGCTGGCCCGGCTCATCCTGCTGGATCAGGTGCCGCGCAATGTGTTCCGTGGCACGCCGAAGGCTTTCGCCACCGATGCCTTGGCCCTAGCTGGTGCGCAAGATGCGATCGCACGCGGGTTTGATCGTGACCCTCAGGTGGAAGTTGCGCCCACGTTACGGAGCTTCTTTTATCTGCCACTGATGCATGCGGAAGATGAAGCAACACAGGACCGCTGCGTCGCGCTGTATGAGGCGTGGGGGGATGAAAACGGGCTGCATCACGCCCGCGTTCACCATGAGGCGATTGCCCGTTTCGGGCGCTTCCCCCATCGCAATGTCATTCTTGGCCGGGTGATGACACCGGATGAGCAGGCCTATCTGGATGGTGGTGGCTTTACCGGCTGAGCGCTCTGGCTTGGAAGCCGGTTGTCACTTCTGGTGCGCAAGATAGGCATTTATGCCCTCTGCGGCCGCACGCCCGGTGGCAAAGCAGGCCTGAAGCAGATAGCCGCCTGTGGGAGCATCCCAATCCAGCATCTCGCCACAGGCGAAGGTGCCGGGCAGGGCTGTGAGGCCATAATCCGCGCCAATCTCGCTCCACGCAATGCCGCCATCGCTGGAGATGGCGCGGTCGATGCCGGCCAGCCCGGTCATGGTCAAAGGCGTGGCCTTGATGAGCTGGGCGAGGGCGTCGGCATCCGGCTTCCGGCTGCCGAGAGCTTCACGCAGCAGGCCGGTGGAGGCCGGAGACAGCCCTGCAGCCTTGCGCATGAGGTTTGAGAAGGAGAGCTTGCGGGGCGCAGCTTCAAGGCGGGCTCTGAGGGTGGCTGCATCCAGATCCGGGCGAAGATCCACCAGCAAGGTCGGTGTTTCGTGCTGCATCTCCGCGCGCAAATGGCGGGAGAGGGCGTAGATGGCCCCGCCTTCCAGCCCGTTGCGGGTCACCATGGCCTCGCCGCGCACTGTCGTCTCACCGCAACTCAGGGCTATACGCTTGAGAGGTTCGCCGGCAAAACGGTCGCGAAATAGATCTGGCCAACCTATATGCACGCCCATGTTTGAGGCGCTGAGGTCATTTACCTCTACGCCCCGGTCGCGCAGCAGGTCCACCCATCCACCATCAGCACCAAGGCGCGGCCATGAGGCGCCACCAAGGGCAAGGAGTGTGGCCTCTGGGTGGGTTTCCAGCGGGCCTTCGGGGGTATTGAAGCGCAGCGCGCCATCTGCCCCCCAGCCCTTCCAGTCGTGCCTTGTGTGAAGGATCACGCCCTGCGCGGTGAGTCGCGCCAACCAGGCCCGCAGCAGGGGAGAGGCCTTGAAGCTCCTGGGGAAGACCCGTCCGCTAGACCCTACAAAGGTGGGTTCGCCGAGGTCATCGGCCCAGTCGCGCAGGGCCTGTGGGGGAAAGGCTGCCAGCGCGGGTTCAAGCCGGGAGGCCGCCGGCCCGTAACGTTCGAGAAACTGTGTGAAGGGTTCCGAATGGGTCAGGTTCAGCCCGCCACGCCCGGCCATCAGGAACTTGCGGGCGGGAGAGGGCATGCGGTCATGGATATGAACGCGCAGGCCGGCCCGGGACAACAGCTCGGCCGCCGCAAGGCCGGCGGGGCCGGCACCGATAATGGCGATGTGGGAAGACATGATTCACAACCGAACTGGCCCAGCCTACGGCCGGAGCGAAGAGATGGGCGGACCATATATCAAAGCGCCGGACCAAAGCGATACGGGAGGAGGGCCATGCGGACTGGTCGCGGACAGGCGGTGTGGACGCTTCTGCTCCATGCCCTGAAATCCAGGCATGGGAATCTGTATGCGGTGGTGCCTTGGTCAGGCGCGGCTGGATGCGGGAGGTGCCGTTGGGGAATGGTCGGTCACTTCTGTCATGAAGGCTTCTCCGGCCATGGATATGTGACACCACCTGATTTTTCATGGCGAAAATGTGGGTTGAAAACGCGTTATATATGAAGCGGATAGATCCATCGTGTGCGCTGTGCACAGGCTTTGGCTGTTTCCGGGTGCGGATGAAAACCTCCCTTTAAGGTCGCTCTTCTATGCCTTGAAGCATCGGCGTTCCTTTGGGTTATGGATCAATGTCTGCTTCGAACCAGCCTCCGAGATCGGTCAACTTCCCCTCGCTTCTGGTTTCGGAGGACGAAGGCAAGGGTATTTCCATGCCCGAGGCCCGGGAAGATGGCTCCTCCATTCACTCCTGGATCGACTCGGATTTCGTGCCGAGCTGGCTGCGTCCCTTCAGTCTGGATGCCACCACCCGCTTCACCCGCACGCCAGACCATCTGCTGCGCAAGACGGAAGAGCTGGAGACGGGACCGGGCTTCTGCATCGGCGGAACCGGCTGGCATTTTCTCGACATGCCACGGGACCGGGATGATGACCTCTCGTCCTTCCCCAGCCTGAAGGCTGATCTTGATGCGCTGGAAATGGCCTTCTCCGAGGTGCAGGGCGCGGCACGTCTGGCGCAGGAGGACAGCGGGACCGGGGCGCATCTTTCCGCCGGCGGCAGTTTCAGTGCGGAAGCCGGGCTTATTGCCAGCTTTGTTTCGGCCGAGCTGGGCACGGATGCGGACGAGGAACCATCTGCCGCAACCGAGCTCAGTGAAGCCAGCTGGCTGGAGCATGAATGGACCGGGACGGATGCATCCGGGGCGATGAGTGAGGCCATGGTGGCACTGGATGCGCCTGAGGCCGATCTGGCCGCAACCGAAGCCCTTTTGCCTGAATTCGGAGGATATGAAGCGCTGGAAAGCATGCCTGAGCCTGAGACGATTGCGGACATGGACCACGCGGCGGATGACGGATTTGAGGATGCGCCCACGGACATGACAGAGCTTAACACTGCTGAGGCTGAGGCTGAGGCCGAGGCCGGCGATGTCGAGACCGTGGTTTCTGCTCGAATGATGGCCCCCATGGTCGATGTCATCAGCCCGCTGATGGCGGCAAGCTGGGCTGCGGAGCGGGCGGAGCTTGGTGGCCCGCCAGCACATCTTCTGGCCCTGCGGCAGGCGATCATTCTGGGAGATGAGGGCTTTGCGCACCGCCCGGCTCCCGATCAGGACCTGCATGCGCTGCCTGTTCTTGATGAGGACGACGGCACCGACGCGGTGATGCTGAGCGACTGGGACCAGACGCTGCCCGCCGCTCCTGAGCCGGAAGCTGCCGTCTTGGACGCAAATGCGGCCGAGGCCGATGTTGCCGTGATGCTGAGCGATTTCGAGCCGGAGTCCGACAGTACTAACGGGATGGCACCCATTATGGAGATGCCAGCGGTCGCGCCAGCCGAAACCGGCGTGATGGCTGTCGAGCAGGCCGTGGCCAGTGTGGAGATGATCGCGGACGCGCTTCTCACGGAAGCCGAAATGGATGATGCGGACGAGGACGCATGGGAAGAGGCTTTCCTCTCATCCGTCTGCATGACGGGGCAGAATGAAGCCGGCGTACCAGTTCCGGACCTTTCTGCTTCTGAAGACACCGCCACACCGGACAGGCTTTCGGTTGCTGACGCTTGCGAGATGGAGGAGCCGGTTGCGGTTGTTGTCGCGGACCTGCCGGATGCCGACCTCGAAGAGGCCGCGCAGTCCGATGCTTCTGGCTCTGACAGCGAAGCCATTCTGGTAAACACTGTGCCGGCCGCAGATCTGGAAGACGATGCGGCTGAACTTCAGGACGATGCGTTCGAAGATATTCTGCTGATGGATGACGCTTCTGCCGAAATTCCTGAAAGTGAGGCGGTGGATGCTTCCGTCACTCTGACTCATGAGGATGAAGCTGCCGGGGTGGAGTTGGCCGTTGCGTCCGCTCCTGTTACCGCGCCTTCCGCTCTGGCATTCACTGCACCTGTCATTGGCGCAGCCTTCGGGTGGCAGCCCTATCAGCAGAGCATCGCTTCCGACCTGATGCGGTTTGGTGCGATGGCTGCGCCGACCGCCATTGTGCCCGCTGCCATGCCGGAATCGGCTCCGTCAGCACAGGCTGATGAGGTTGCCGCGCCGCTCGCCATGCCGTCTCAGCTTGAGGCACCAGTTGACTTGACCGGGCAGAATGCTCCGGTGCAGGACGCTGAACCCGCTGTGGAAGAGATCGCAATGGCGGAGGGCGCATGTGCCTATCAACTGCCCGATCTGGAACTGCTGTGCGAACCGCCCCAGCTTGAGCCGGATTATGAACTCTCCGAGGAAGCGCTGGACCAGAATTCCACCGCGCTCCAGCAGATCTTGCGCGATTTCGGTGTGCGCGGCGAGATCATTGATGCCAATCCCGGCCCGGTGGTCACGCTCTATGAGTTTGAGCCCGCTCCGGGGGTGAAGTCCTCGCGCGTGATTGGCCTCGCGGATGACATCGCCCGCTCCATGAGTGCCATTTCGGCCCGTGTTGCGGTGGTGCCCGGCCGCAATGTCATCGGCATCGAGCTGCCCAACAAGCGGCGCGATACGGTGTGGCTGCGCGAGCTGCTCTCCAGCCAGGAGTTCGGCGAGGCCCGCACCAAGCTCGGCATTGGCCTTGGCAAGACCATTGGCGGTGAGCCGGTGATCGCCGACCTTGCCCGCATGCCGCATCTGCTGGTGGCCGGCACCACGGGCTCTGGCAAGTCTGTCGCCATCAACACCATGATCTTGAGCCTGCTGTACCAGCACACGCCGGAACAGTGCCGCCTCATCATGATCGACCCCAAGATGCTGGAACTCTCCATCTATGAGGGCATTCCGCACCTGCTGACCCCCGTGGTGACGGACCCGAAGAAGGCCATCATCGCCCTGAAATGGGCGGTGAAGGAGATGGAAGACCGTTATCGCAAGATGGCCCGTCTGGCCGTGCGCAATATTGATGGCTTCAATGCCCGCATGGCGGAAGCGCGCGCGAAGGGTGAGATCATCACCCGTCAGGTTCAGGTGGGCTTCGACAAGGAGAGCGGCGAGGCGCTGTTTGAAGAGCAGGAGATGGACCTCTCCCCGCTGCCTTACATCGTCATCATTGTGGACGAGATGGCCGACCTGATGATGGTGGCCGGCAAGGAAATCGAAGGCGCGATCCAGCGTCTGGCCCAGATGGCGCGTGCCGCCGGCATTCATCTGGTGATGGCGACCCAGCGTCCTTCGGTGGATGTCATCACCGGCACCATCAAGGCCAATTTCCCCACCCGTATCTCCTTCCAGGTGACCAGCAAGATCGACAGCCGCACCATTCTCGGCGAGATGGGCGCGGAAACGCTGCTGGGACAGGGCGACATGCTGTTCATGGCCGGTGGCGGGCGCATCCAGCGCGTGCACGGGCCGTTCGTCTCGGATGCCGAGGTGGAGCATGTGGTCAACTTCCTGAAGACACAGGGCGGACCGGAATATCTGGATGAGGTGGTGACCGACGAGGAGGCCGATGGCCCCGCTGATGGTGAGGACACCGCCGTGTTCGACAAGGGTGCGCTGGGCGAAGGCTCGGGTGACCTTTACGATCAGGCGGTGGCGATTGTGATGCGTGATCGCAAGGCCTCCACCTCCTATATCCAGCGCCGTTTGCAGGTGGGCTACAACAAGGCCGCCAGCCTGATGGAGCGGATGGAGCATGAGGGCATCGTTGGCCCCGCCAACCATGCCGGCAAGCGCGAGATTCTGGCTTTCTCCCGCGGGGATTGAGGCCGGGCTGTTGCCTGTGAGATGAAAAAGCCCCGGTCGAAGGACCGGGGCTTTTTGTTTGGGCGGGTGAAAGACATGGGGGCTGAGCCGGATATGCCACCGTACCAATCCCGAGCTGAATGCCCTATCTCACGCGCGGGTAGAGGAAGGCCCGCCCGGATGCCGGCATGCCTATTTTCTTGTAAAATGACACGGCATCTGGAGCGGCCAGCAGCAGGCATATGCATTCCTCGCCCGCAAACTCCCGCGTCAAAGCAATGAGCTTGGTCCCGATGCCCTGACCCTGAAAGGCGCGGTCAACGGCAAGATCGGACAGATAACAGGCATAGGACCAGTCTGTCAGGGAGCGGGCGATTCCGACCAGTGCTCCACTCCCTTGGGTGCGTGCCGTGATTGTCAGGTTGGCACCATCCAGCATGCGCTGCAGGCGTTCCAGATCTCCAGCAGGGCGTCTTTCATCCAGACCGGAGCGGTTCAGGATATCCGCGAATTCAGCGGCAGCCACTGTCTCGCGCTGGTATGTCAGTTCCATGTGGTGAGCACTCTTCTGCATCCGGCGTGTCCTGTGTCCTCATGACGGCCAAGGTCTTATTCTCTTCTCCTGTTTTCCATTGTGAAACGTGTCTTTGCATGATGGCTGCCGCGGTGAGGCTGGCGGGGGGCCGCATATCAGCAGAACAGAAAAAGGGCGGCGTTTGTTCAACGCCGCCCCTTCTTGCTCCGTTTCGTGTCTGGCCTCAGGCCGCCGCGTTCTTGCGCGCCTCTTCCACCAGTGCCACCAGCCCCTTGCGGGCGGCCAGCGCGGTGGTGATGCGGGTGTTGAAATGCAGGCGGCGCACATCCGGGCCGGCGGCGATCTCGAAACCTTCCGGGTCGATGCCGATCATGCGCCAGTCGCCTTCCGGCGCACCGGCAAGACGGGTGGCATAAAGCGCCACGGCGTCGGAATGGTCTTCATTCATGTGGGTGATGATACCGTTGGCGGCTTCTTGCAGCTCATCGGCCTCTGCCCAGTCGGTCAGAAGTTCGGAGCCGGGCACATCGACGATGCGGCCGAAGCCCTCCACCAGATGCACGCTGTCGATGATGACGCGATAGAAGGCGAAGTCCGGGAAATCGACATAACCGCTGGCGTCCGTATGGCGGGCGAGGAAGCGCTCGCGCACCTTTGGATCTTCCACCAGTTCTGCCCGGCCGCGCAGGCTGGCGCGGGCGGAGTTCATCGGGTCTGCGCCAAGGCGCGTGGAGACCAGAAGGGTCACGCGCGGATCGCGGCCGATGAACTGGGTGTGCAGTGCGAGCTTGGAGATCAGCAGGGTCGGCTGACCGGCCGGATCGGTGGCCACCGCCACGAGCGAGGCATAAGGCGCGCCAGTCTCATCAAGGGTGGCGAGCGAGCCGAAGCGGGCCTCGCGGATCAGACGGCGCACGGTGGCGGCATTGTCAGACATGGTATCTTCCTCCATTCACAGGGAAGATGGCGCTGCCTCAAGGCATTGGCAAGCGATGTCGGCCCAGCGGCCTCAGCTTGGAATATTTCGTAACAGAGGGCCGCAAAGCGGGTGCGATGACAGGGGAAACGTGGCCAGCAGGGTGGAGTTCGTGGAAAATCGCGCTATTCTGCGTTGCTTGGTGCTTGTGTGTCACATTTCGGCCACGCGAAACGGGTTCACCGGAGCACTTGACCGTGAAGTTCCCCGGCGGCGCGCCTGACGGGGGCTGATTACTGGCCTGAAAGAGGTGTCATGCCCACCATCGCTCTCGTCGACGACGATCGCAACATTCTCACCTCGGTCTCCATTGCGCTGGAGGCGGAAGGCTATCGCATCGAGACCTATACCGATGGCGCCTCCGCGCTGGAGGGGTTCAAGACCAATCCGCCGGATATGGCCATCTTCGATATCAAGATGCCGCGCATGGATGGCATGGAACTGCTGCGCCGCGTGCGCCAGAAGACCGACATGCCGGTCATCTTCCTCACCTCCAAGGATGAGGAAATTGATGAACTGTTCGGCCTGAAGATGGGCGCGGACGATTTCATCAAGAAGCCCTTCTCCCAGCGCCTGCTGGTGGAGCGGGTGAAGGCCGTGCTGCGCCGCTCTGGCGTGCGCGACGGCACCGTGCCCGTGCGCGAGACCGACAGCGCCAAGGTGCTGGAGCGCGGCAACCTGCGCATGGATCCCGAGCGCCACACCTGCACCTGGAATAATGCGCCGGTGACACTGACCGTCACCGAGTTCCTCATCCTTCAGGCCCTTGCCCAGCGCCCCGGCGTGGTGAAGAGCCGCAACGCACTGATGGACGCGGCCTATGACGATCAGGTCTATGTGGATGATCGCACCATCGACAGCCACATCAAGCGCCTGCGCAAGAAGTTCAAGGTGGTGGACGACAATTTCGAAATGATCGAGACGCTCTATGGTGTCGGTTATCGTTTCAAGGAGTGAGCGCTGATCGGGGCTGCGGGCGCGTTTGAAGATGACAGCACAGAGCGAAGCCGCGCCGGTTGATCCGGAAGGCCCGGCACCGATGCGCCCGGAGCGTGAACGGCGCTGGAGCCTTGCGGCCGGCTGGCGCTGGGTGCGCCGCTTCGTTGCGTTCCGCAGCTTTTCCTCGCTCACCCAGCGTATTGTGCTGCTCAATCTGGCCGGCCTGTGTGCAATGGTCTCGGGCATTCTCTATCTGTCCGAGTTCCGTGCCGGGCTGATTGATGCCCGCGTGCAGAGCCTGATGGTGCAGGGCGAGATCATCGCCGCCGCCATCGCCTCCTCGGCGCAGGTGGAAACCAATTCCATCACCGTGGACCCTGAACGGCTGCTGGAACTGCAGGCCGGCGAGAGCTATGGGCCGGGGGAGGACAGCTTCTCCCCGCTGGAATTCCCCATCAATCCCGAGCGGGTGGCCCCTGTGCTGCGCCGCCTTGTGGGCCCAACCCGCACCCGCGCCCGTATTTATGACCGCGAAGGGCAGTTGCTGCTCGATTCCCGTTCGCTCTATTCGCGTGGCGAGATTCTGCGTTTCGATCTGCCCTCCCCGAATGAGGCCCGCCCCGGCCCGGTGGAGCGGCTGTGGCAGGGACTTCAGCTCTGGCTCGGGCGGGGAGATCTGCCGCTCTACAAGGAATATGGCCCGCAGGGTGGCAAGAACTACCCGGAGGTTGCCATCGCCGCGCTGGGCGGCAAGGCCAGCGAGGTGCGGGTGGATGACCGGGGCCGGGTAGTGGTTTCTGTCGCTGTGCCCATCCAGCGTTTCCGCGCCATTCTGGGCGAGTTGATGCTGTCCACGCAGGGCGGCGAGATTGACGAGGCGGTGCGCGCGGAACGCTTCGTCATCGTGCGCGTGTTCCTCGTGGCGGCGGCGGTGATGGTGCTGCTCTCGGTGCTTCTGGCCGGCACGATCGCGGACCCGGTGCGCAAGCTGGCCGATGCGGCGGAGAGGGTGCGCCGACGCATCAAGACCCGTGTGGAAATTCCGGATTTCACCAATCGCTCGGATGAAATCGGCCATCTCTCGGGTGCGCTGCGCGACATGACCGGGGCGCTCTATAACCGCATCGAGGCGATCGAGAGTTTTGCCGCTGATGTCTCCCACGAACTCAAAAATCCGCTGACATCGCTGCGCAGCGCCGTGGAGACCCTTCCGCTGGCCAAGACCGACAATTCCCGCGGCAGGCTGATGGAGGTCATCCAGCACGATGTGAAGCGCCTCGATCGGCTGATCACCGACATCTCCGATGCCTCGCGCCTCGATGCCGAGTTGCAGCGGCAGGAAGCGGCCACCGTGGACCTGAAGCAACTGCTGGAAATGGTGGTGGGCCTGGCGCAGGACGTGCGCAAGGATGACGGTGTGAAGGTTGTGCTGAAGTTCGAGCGCGCTGCGGGTGCACCGGCCAGCTTCAAGGTCGCTGGCCATGCCACGCGGCTGGGGCAGGTGGTGGATAATCTGGTCTCCAATGCCCGCTCCTTCTCGCCGGATGGCTGCACGGTGACCGTGATCTGCAAGCGGCTGAAGGATGCGCTGGAGATCACCGTGGACGATCAGGGGCCCGGTATCCGCCCGGATGCGCTGAGCCGTATCTTCGAGCGCTTTTACACGGACCGGCCGCATCAGGGCTTCGGCCAGAATTCGGGTCTTGGCCTGTCCATCTCGCGCCAGATCGTGGAGGCCCATGGCGGGCGGATCTGGGCAGAGAATCGCATCGTCAAGGACGAGGACGGGGACGACGAGGTGGATGGCGCCCGCTTCATCGTGCATCTTCCAGCAGAATAAGCAGCCCTTCTTTCAGGAAAGGCAGCGTGTGAGGCCCTGATGACGGACGCGGCATATCCCAGCATTCATGCCTGCTGTGTGGCCATTGGTGGGGCAGGTGTGTTGATCCGTGGCCCGTCAGGCTCCGGCAAGTCCACCCTTGCGCTGAATCTCATTCTGGATGCCCCGCGCAGCTTGCCACCGGCAGAACTGGTCGCTGATGACCGGGTGCTGCTGCACCGGGATGGAGGCGCCCTCATCGCCCGTGCGCCGGAACGTCTGGCGGGACTGATGGAGGTGCGCGGGCTCGGGGTGCGCCGTTTTCTTTTCCGTCCGCAGGTTCCTCTCACTCATATCGTGGATCTGGGCCGTGAGGGGCCGCGCCTGCCTGAGGCGGAGGAGGCGTATGTGATGCTGGAAGGGGTGACCTTGCGGCATATCGTCTCTGTGACGCCGGAAAGAGCCCGTCTTTTGCTGGCAACCCTCCTCGCAACTGCGGATTACGACGAATGAATGTGTTTTTGTGCGCCGCACCCCTTGCTTAATTTTTGAGCCGCTCTGAATATGTATTTCCCGCAATGCGGGCTGGCCTTTCATGGTCTGTGGGGGCGGAGGAATAATGATCGGTCTTGTCCTCGTGACCCATGGTCGTCTCGCCGACGAGTTCTGTTCGGCTCTTGAGCACGTCATGGGTCCGCAATCTCAGATCGCCACCGTAACCATCGGTCCTGAGGACGATATGGAGCGGCGGCGTCAGGATATCATCGAGGCCGTGGACCGGGTCCGGTCTGGCCAGGGGGTGGTCATCCTGACCGACATGTTCGGCGGTACGCCCTCCAACCTTGCCATATCGGTGATGAATACGCCCGATGTGGAGGTGGTGGCCGGCATCAACCTGCCCATGCTCGTGAAGCTCGCCAAGGTGCGTGCAGAGCTGCCTCTGGCTGAGGCGGTGGAACTGGCGCAGGAAGCAGGCAGGAAATATATCAATGTCGCAAGTCGTGTCCTCGCCGGTAAATAACCCTTCAGGCGTGATGATGGCCGCCGCCGATGCGCAGTCGCCGCTGGTGCGTGAACTCACCATCGTCAACAAGCGCGGCCTTCATGCCCGTGCCTCTGCCAAATTCGTGCAGACCGTGGAGCGCTTCGATGCCCGGGTCTGTGTCTGCCGCAATGGCGAGGAGGTATGCGGAACCTCCATCATGGGCCTGATGATGCTGGCTGCCTCTACCGGTACGAGCGTGACCGTGAGCGTGGATGGGCCGGAGGCTGACGCCGCCCTGTCTGCCCTCTCCGATCTTGTCGCCAACCGTTTCGGTGAAGAAGAGTAGTCTTGCCCCGCGCATTGAAGTTTTCCGCATGCGGAAAGAACGGGTTCATGCGCGAACTGATCCCGGATTCATGATATAAGTCATTCAGGCGTAAAGACTGAACTGTAAAAGTACAGATCCGGGCTGGCGCGTCGGAACAGGGGGAGGGGCGTCCACTCTGCATGGCCACACCTGCTGCACCCATCTCCGCACGTGGACAGACCGCGGCGAACCGGAAACGCGGGCGCTCCAGCTTGTCCTTCAAGCTGATTCTGATGACCGCGATCGTGGTCCTTGCCGTGCAGTTGAGCCTGCTCATCCCCACCATCGCCAGCTATCGCCTCGACTGGCTTTCTGATCGTCTGGCTGCGGCACGCACTGCGGCGATGGTGCTGGAAGCCGCACCCGATGCCGTAATCCCGCCGCACCTGACCCGCGAGCTTCTGGCAAGCGTGGGGGCGCAGCTGATCGTGGTGAAGACCGAGAGCGCGCGCCGCCTGCTGGCCATGTCCGACATGCCGCTGCGGGTGGATGTCCATATCGACATGCGCCGGATGACGCTGTGGGATTCCATGACCGGCGCTGTCGGTACGCTTCTGGCCCATGATGGACGCACTCTGCGCGTGGTGGGTGACCCGCCCCCGGCCGGGGGGGAGTTCGTCGAGATCGTGGTTTCGGGCACGCCTTTGCGCCACGCGTTGCAGCATTTCGCACTGCTGGCTCTGTCAGTCTCTCTGGCCGTGGGGCTTATGGCGGGCGTCTTGGTCTATATGAGCTTCAACTGGATGTTCGTGCGCCCCATGAGCGTGCTGGCGGAGCGCATGGAAAGCTTTCGCCGGAACCCGGAAGATGCCTCGCGCATCATTACACCCAGCGGGCGTACGGATGAGATCGGGCTGGTGGAGGAGTCGCTGGAGGATCTCCAGCGCGGTTTGTCCCAGACCCTCCAGCAAAAGAGCCATCTCGCATCTGTGGGGCTGGCTGTGGCCAAGATCAACCATGACCTGCGCAACCTGCTGACCTCGGCGCAATTGCTTTCAGACCGCCTCGCCATTGTGCCGGATGCAACCGTGCAGCGCTTTGCGCCCAAGCTCCTGGCTGCACTCGACCGGGCCATCACCTATTGCGAGCAGACCCTCGCCTATGGCCGCGTGATGGAAGTGCCGCCGCGCCAGAGGGAGATCGATCTTGCCCCGCTGCTGGATGAGGTGCGCGAGACACTGGCGGCCCGTACCGGTGCGGGGATCGCCTGGGTGGTGGATGTGCCCGCCGGACTCAGGGTGTTTGCTGATCCGGACCAGTTGTTCCGGGTGATCCTCAATCTGGCCCGCAATGCGGTTGAGGCGCTGGAGGGGCGGGCGCCACTGGATCCGGACCGGGACCAGATCCGCATTCGTGCACGCGGTCGTGGGGAAGGGATCGAGATCACCTTTGCCGATACCGGGCCGGGTATCCCGCCTGCGCAGCGGGAGCATCTGTTCGAGGCCTTCACCGCCTCTGCACGGCGCGGAGGCTCCGGATTGGGCCTGCCGATAGCCGATGAACTGGTGCGGGCCCATGGCGGTGAGATCAGGCTTCAAGAGGCAGAAACAGGCGCGACCTTCAGCATTTATTTGCCCGGACGCCAGCCTGATGCTGAAAATGATGGGTGATCCGAGACGGGGAGTTGTCCACAGAGTGGGGAATATCACATGAAAATCGTCGATGGCACTTGCATGACAGTCTGAAACCCGGTAGCACACGGATCTCGCCAGCGGAAACGCGCTGGCGGCCTGAGAGGGAAACCTCAGCTTCGAAAGAAGTATTCAGGTGGATGCACCGGTAGCTCAGCTGGATAGAGCACCAGACTACGAATCTGGGGGTCGGGAGTTCGAATCTTCCCCGGTGCGCCATTACTTAGCATCAGTTCTGCTCCTCGGTTTTGCAGGCTGTTTTGCAATAGTCTGTTTCCCACACGCCTTCAAACTTGGCAATGGCGTTTTCTGCCATGGTGTTGGTGCGGGCAAGATACTTGTCCAGAATGTCCTGCGCCCGCTTCAGGGTATGCCCTGTGACCGAAACAATCTCGCCGAGATTGCATCCCGCCTGAAATAGCAATGTCACAGTGGTTCCACGCAGATCGTGGAAATGCAAATCGGTGATTCCCGCATTTTGGCAGGCTTCTTTCCAGTGCTTCGAAAAATACCGTTTCGAGAACGGACGCCCTGTTGAAGTTGATAGAATCAGGGGCGAACGGCCAGGCTTGATTGAGTCCAGAGTTTCCTTGAGTGCCTTGGTGCAGGGAATGGAGATGAGTGGTGCTTGCGCTCCCCCACGTGCCGCCTTGCCTTGCCGAAGGCGAAACCGGCTGCCGTCATATCTGTCCCAGGTCAGCTTGAGCAGATCCGCTTGCCGCTGGCCGGTGTGAAGAGCCAGAATAAGCGCCAGACGCATCTCCGGGCTGGCTACGGCCATGAATGCATCAACATGCTCCGGCAGCCAGATAAGATCAGCCCGGTTGTTTTTATATGCACGCTCGAAGCCTGCCAGCACATTGACCTTGATCCCACGCCTGTTTTTTGCCGCCCATGAGAGCGCAGAAGCCAGTACCGTCACGCGATTGTCGGCTTCACGGGGATGGTCTGCCGAATAATCAGCATGCCAGTCCATGACATCATGGAGAAACTCGTCATCTTCGAGTGCCTCGAGTGGGCAGCTCCCATACAGCTCCTCCCAGAATTTGAGGATGCGGCGATATTCAGCCTTCGTGGAATCTGCGGTTTTTTCACGCCATCGTACGCTTTGCTCATACTTTCGAATGAGGCCCGAAAGCGTGCCATCGCTATGACGGGCCTGGAGACTTGCCTCCGCCTGAGCATATGAGGCTAGAAAATCCGCGCTGTTAGGCCGTCCCGTTAGACGAATTCCAGTCGCCCGGTGGTAGTAATAAGTCGCTTCTTCACCAGAGGCGAGTTTACGCTTGATCTGGTTTATTCCTCTTAGTTTTACGCGCATGAGCCGCTTTCCAATTTTCGAAAGCCGATTCATTATCACTGCGGCCTGCGACTGTTCCACTGACTCCATCATCGGCCAATACCTCAATTCGAATGTTATCTGGTGTCACTATTGATAGTTGAGCCCGCGCCCAGCCTGACTTTTTGGCTGCGCCAAAGAGGCGTTTTGCATCAGCAAGACCGAGCAAAGGGGGGCGTTTTTGGCGTGGCTTTGTCACTTTTTGTTCACTCTCCCGATTCTTTCTGCCTTCAGCACCAGCAAATGTGCCAAGGCAATTTCTAATCGCGCCTGATTTTCAAAATCAGCTGAGGCCGAATTTGCCATCTGCTCTGCCGCAATGACGCGCGCGAGATCCGTCATAACCCCATGCCTGCTCTGACCTGCCATAGCCGCACCGCCCGGTTCGGAGGCGCGATCAGAAGCAATACTCTCAACCACACCCTTGGCATCTCCTGTCTCTGTCGTGGACGCCACGATCTTCGGACTGTCGGACGGCTTAACCGGAGACGGGCTACCATCGGCCGGTGTAGGCACCGGGGTCTGCGACGGAGAACATGTTCGGGGCAATGTCTGCTTTCTTCCGCCCACTTCCGCATACTTGAATACGGAAGACCGGTAGGGCAGCTGATTCACCAGAAACGGTTCCGGGTTGATATAGTAGAACGCCTGCGGTGCAGCCGCTTGGATCGCCGCAGCAGTCAGGGGCCTATTGGACAGGGACTTGTTGTTGCTTCTAAAAGACCGCCCAGATCCACCAGCGGCTTTCAGCACATCGCCTCGGGCCTGGGCGGTCAGATGCAAATGAATCGCGTTACCAGCGCCCACGCTTCCCATGCGACCGACCCGGTCCCCGGCTTGCACCTGGGACTAGCTTCGGTTCGACGCAATCATGTGAAGATACTGGTATTTCATATCCCCAGATGTCACGGTCACTGAGTTGACGCTATCGCGCCCATGATCAACGCGTCCCGCAGAGCCGCTATAAATAGGCCCCTTCGATCTTGCGTGATTCACAATATCGAGCCCCATATGCCAGCCCTTGGAGTTTTCAAGGTTGCGCGCGACCCCGAAGGGTGACGTCACCGCCTCCCCTTCCCGTTCGTGGGTCGTATGGGTCAGGCAGGTCGCCGCCATGGCCGCACCCGGCGTCAGCGGAATAGTGAGAGCGATAAAAAAAGCGATGTTTTTCATAATCACAGCGGATCCGCCGCATCGTCCTTTGCAACGATGGCCGCGAGCCACATCGCGGTCTGTTCATCTGGTGCCCGACCATCTGCAAGTAAAAACCGTGCGCCATCACGTGATATTGAGAATACGCGCCACTGCGAAGTCAGATAGTTTTCCAGATCGTCTGGATAATCCGATACATCTGCGATGTATTCACGCGAACCCACGTTGAAAACATTTTCAATCATTTTGCTGCCTCACTGATTATTTTTCAGCCATTTGATGACGTCATCGTAATTCCAGCGCATATTTCTACCCATGAAAAATGCTGGTTGAAGTCCACGCGCGCGGTATCGGCGAAGCGTTGGCCGCGATATGGAAAGTTGAACTAGGAGGTCTTCTGTAGTTATATATTTCTTGTGATCGGATGCCATTTTTCTCCCGCTCCGCAATTGATGCATCACCATGAATGCTGGATCGGGATTGTTTCAAGAAAAATTTTTATATAAACACTATGATTTGTTTTGTATTTCAGATGCAAATCCTGTTACTTTTATCGCGTCAATGTTGTTACTTTTTAATGGCGTCCGTTAATTTATTTGTGCGTTATTTTTAGGGAAATGGAAAAATTTACAAATATTATCAAATGATTATGGCTGCCCCCGAGGTTTCGCAGGTCCGCGCGCCGTTTTCTGGTGTTATTTAATGACTAAATTCCCCAGATTATTTTTGGCGCTACTAAGGTTTCATTGTACCTATATGGGGTGGGTATTTTTTGTGGGTAATCTACTTTGTGGTTTATTCCCGCCCGCGTTCCACAGACCAAAAACACAAATGAGAAAAGGCCGCCAAATTGGCGGCCTTTTGTATTTTTCTGATATTAAATGAAATTTTATTGTATTAAATGTAATCAAATTTCATCAAATACAATCGTAACATTTGGAACCCCCGGGCCAAGTTCGCGGATTGGCGTCATCCGCCAGCCGCGCGCCTCGCGGTTGACCTGCTCGACGAATGCGTCAGCGGCCGCGTATTGCTCCGGCCCAAGTTCCGGCAATGGTTCGGCTGTCAGCAGTTTTTGGCGGTGCTTTTCGTAATAAGCCTCATCATCGCGGGCCATTTTTTCTACATCCAGACCCCAGATCATCTCTTCACCTCCTGCTGTGCGCGCCTCGCATCGCGGCGATCCGCGTGCATGATGACGATCATTCGAATAATCGCGAAGATCGCACCAAATGTCAGATAGAATATACCACCTATCATATATCCGATAATAGGCATTATCGCCCCCGAAATATCTGTGATATTGCTTTTATTGTACCACAGAACACCTCATAAACAAGAAAAATCAAATGTAAAATAGCCAATGCAGGCGGGCCTAATGCTGACCATATGGCATTCAGAAGCACGTAAATCATGAACATCGCAGTTGGTATTCCAATGAATACACAAAAGCTGCTGATGATGCCGTTTTCGTTCCAGCCATAATGCGCCAGCGGCAGAGCAGAGAGGGCGAGCCAGCTCGCCCCCGCTACTTCCCACGCTACGCGCGGGATCTTGCGGATCATTTCTCCCCCCCTGCGGGCTTCGTCGCCGCACGCAGGCCACCCCCACCACGGCGCAGGCCGGAAAACGCCCGGCCGGCAGAGCGGGACAACAATGCAGGCGCGGCAATCGCCCCAGCCAGAGCCCCGCCGATCGCGCCCGATCGCGCATCGACCTGGCCGCCGACGAAACGCAGAGCCGCGTCAGGCAGTTCGCTGATCAACGAGCTGGAGTAAATCACGATGATGGCTGCCGAAATCACGTAGAAGGCAATCGCCCCTGCACCCAGAAGGCCGCTGGTCGCCGGCCCGCCATCCAGTGGGATCATGATTGCAAAAATGCTTTCTGCGAAAGCATTTAGTAGCAGAATGCCCGCAGATGCCACCAGCAGGCTGATGACCAAGCCGGCCACGATCAGTGCCGGACGGATCAACAGGCCCAGCGCCATGGACAATGCCCCCTCGAACCCCGTGAAGGTGCGCGCGCCTTCGCGGGGGACAAAGAAACTCAACACCGCGACCGGCACGGCGAGCATCGCTTCCACAGCCGCGATCAGCCAGCCCAGAACCGCCGCGAAAAAATACGCCAATGGCACCAGCGGCAGCAGGCCGCCGATGATGAAGCCGGCGAAAATCAATGCGCCGGACAAACCGGACACGAAAGAGCCCGCGCCGGTCACGGCCGAGGCCACGCGCGTCGCCGGGAGCCAGTCCAGCAATGCGCCAGTGACGGCGGTTCCGCCCGCCGCATAGGCCAGCGCTGCGCCGGTTGCCGCGAGAGAGGCAAACGGATCGACGAAGCGGCCATCGGAGCCCTCAATCTTGATTTGATTGAGCATCGCACGGAAGGAGCGCGCGACCATGCCGGCAGAGGCATCCGCCTGGGGCGTGGATCCGGCCGCACCCGACGGGTTCATCTTGCTATAATCCATGACGTATCCGGCTATATTGCGCAGCCGGTTTTCCTCTGCGGTGTATTTCGCGGTGATGGTCCGCATCGCCCCATCCATGCCGCTGGTGGAGTTCAGTACATAGCTGGACAGGCTCTCCGGGAAGGCGAACTCAATGGTGGCCCCGCGCGCCAGCGTCTGCAATTTGCTGTTGGTGTTGACCATTGCGCGTTGCCAGGCCGGAGCCATGACCCAGCCGGCCTCGGCCGAGCTCTTCAGCACATCTTCCGCGACCGCCTTCAGATCCGCGCTTTGAAGCCCGCCCGCCACGCCCTGGGCAAAGCCCTGGGCGGCGGCCTTTACACCGGCGTCGATCTGCTTCTTCAGCGTTTCCACGTTCGGCTCATCGGTCAGCATACCGCGCGCAATAGCGGCGGCGTGGGCGTCGATTTGCGCAAATGCAGTCGCCATGCCCTTTCCGACAGAGCCTTCCGCAAGGCTGTCCAGCTTGGCATAAATCGCGGCATCCGGCCCGCTCACTTCGGCAGGCGCAGACAGACGGTAGGTGACTGAACCGCAGACGGCGTCCGAGTTGTCGAACCAGCTTCCGCCTTTGAAGCCGAGGCCGCGCACCTGGGCGGATGAGAACCACCCGCCATCCCCGGCGAGGGAAATTGAACTGACAGTGCCACCGCTGGCATCAAACATTTTCCCAAGATCTGCCAGCCCATATGCGCAGAGCCAGCCGGCTGTCCGCGCGTACAGCGCTAGGGCAAATTGCCCGCGCTGCTCTGGATCCACTTCGACGGCAGGGACGGCGGTTTGCGTGTATGCCCCTTGCTGGATGGCAGCGGAGGCCCGCTGCCACAGCGTATCGCCAAAGCCGCTCCCCCACACCAAAAGCTGAACCACGATGATCTGAACTATGGTGAAACCATTTGCGACCGGCAGCAGGAGCACCGCACCAGCGCCGATTTTCACGATAGAATATGAGCCAGACACGCCTTCACCGCTGGTCTGGCCGGTGCGGGCGCTGTCGAATACCCATTTGTATAGCGCGTAAGTGACGATAATCGCCGCCACGATAGCGATACCAACGTTGAAGACGGCTGCAATGGTGCCGATCAAATCTGCATTGGCGCAGCTTTCACCCTGCCATATGGCATCGACGGTGCAGCCCAAGACCCGGCGCAGCAGGCCCAGGCCGAAATCAGTTTCGACGGGACTAAAAATGTCGGAGAAGGTTTCACCGGCCATGGTTCGCCCTTTCGCGTTGTGCGCGTTTCAAGCGTGAAATTGCATTCGGGATACTGCGCCAGTCGCCGGGCGTGCCTGATGTAACAACCACCACGCCGCAGCCGCTGAATTTGAGGTGTCCGCGCGCTGTGCGCGCCACCTCAAATCCATGTGTTATTGCGAAATCGAGTACGCGGCGCATGCCGCGAGAGCCGCGAATAGCCATATTCACGACCTTTCATTCCGGCCGAGCGCGGCCATGTCTTTGTCTTTCCACCAGCGGATTTTGCGGGCGCGCAGCGGCGGTTTGCCTCGCTGGAACACGATCAGGTCGCGCTCCTGGCGAACCAGCTCGGGCGCCAGAAGCGGGCGCGAAACGCGCTGGATATGTGGCTTTTGACCGACCAAAACGGTCTCATCACCCAGCGTCGCCGAGACCAGTTTCGCGGTTGTGTCATCGCTGACATCGGCGAAAATTTGCGTGCCCGTCGAGGCGAAAAACTCGCGCGATTTGCGATTGTAGATGTCCTCGATCTGCGCGGCGCTCTGAAAAAAGTACCAGCTTCGCAACCCATATCCGGGGGCAACGGAAAGCGCCGTCTCCAACGCCTTCAAGCGACCCAGCGCGGCGCATTCATCCACGATGAAGAGACAGCCGCCACCGGGCAACGGATCCTCGGTGAATTCGCGCAGAACGGAAACCGCCAGCACGCGAAGCCACTGGGAAAAAGTGTCGATCTTGGCAGGCGGCAGCACGATAAAGACCGTCGCCACCTCTTCCTTCAGGTCGGAAAACCTGAAGGAAGAGGATTTCACTGAACCGGCGACGGCCGGTGAGTCCAGCCATTCTGTGTTGGTGGCGGCCGTGGACAAAATGCCCGCTGCTTCGCGCGCGTCGCGGGCGAGCTGTTGACGGGCTGGCCCGTGGATCGCCTCACACTCATGGTCCGCCATGAGTGTGAGCGTGGCGCGAAAATCCGCCTCCTTCTGCGACAGTAGCTGCCGCAGGGTGACAAGGTTCTGCTCGGCCACAGGACGCTCGGCCACAATGTACAAAATGAGCGCGCGGATCAGCGTTCGTGCGCTGGAGGAAAAGTGCTCACTGGCACCGCCGACCGTATCAACCGGGCAAACAGCCTCGGCTTGCTCGAAGCCATCCTCGATCCACTGCGGTGAGCCCGCCAGCCCTTCGAATGGGTTATAGGTTGCGGTGGGCTGGCCCGTTATCGAGAATGGGTCGAGCACATGTACCTTGCCGAATTTCGCGCGGTGCGCCGCTGTGGCGCGTGCTGCCTCACCTTTTGGGTCGATGACGATCAGGCTACGTTTTTCCAGCAGCAAAGTCGGGATGATCTGGCCTGCACCTTTGCCGCTTCGCGGTGGCGCGATGGTCAAAATCGGCGCATCTCCCGATGCGCGAAGCAGCTTGCCTTTTTCATCGCGGCCGACCACAGGTCCAGTGCCCGCATAAAAGGATTTCACTTCTCCCGGTCGCGCCCATCGCGCCGCCCCATGCGAGCGCGGGCGCGAGGGGGAAACCGCAGCGATGATGAGGCCGACGACACCTAGGAGAACCGGCACAGTCAGCAACCAGAGTGCCCATTCAGGCGGGGCGTTCAGCATGTTGTGCGCGCCTCCCGCGCCTCAATCTGGCGCAGCACATCCGCGAAAAGGGTGTGGTCAATCTCGCGCGTGAGATAGCCCGGCAGTCGCTTGCGCAAGAGCGCGCGCGCCGCATCCCCATCGGGGCCGGAATCCTGTTCAATCAGGCGCAGGAACAGCGCCCCTGCTACGGCTTTGCGGCGCGTATCGAGCCGGCGCTTTTCCGCTGCATCGCCCATCAGAACGCCTCCCCATTCGGCCGGGCCGGCGCTGTGGGCGGCAGAATGTCCGCGAAAAGCTCCAGCTCTGCCGGCCGCAGGCCGGCCGGCAAAATTGCGCGCAGAAGCTCGCGCGCGGCTTCGCCGTGCGCATCCATTCTCGCGGCAGCATCCAAGAGCACCCCACCCGCGAGAATGCAGCGCCGGTCAGCGCGGACCTTTTCCGCCTGCCGCATCTGCTGGCGCAGTTCCTCTGCCTTGCGCTCCAGATCCGCGAGTTTTTCCGCATCCGTCCTGCGTGCCCCTCGACCACGAGGGCGCGCCTCGTGCCCGGTCTGATGATCCATTTCCATCTCCGCTCATCCCGGTTTTTCACCCCCGCGACAGGAGGCGTTGACACCGACTCTGAACCTCGAAAAGATGGGTCGCAAGTAAAATTTTCCTTGTTTATCAGTTGGTTATATCACTTTACATCATAATGCATCATTTTCCATTGGCCCCAAACGCGAAGCGCGCACTTACGGGTTGCAGAGCAACCCAGATGCGGTCGGGGACACCCCGACACCCCCCTTCGCCCGTTCCGGGCGAGTGGTAGCTCGCATGGCGATCTACCACCTCGCAACGCACACGATGAGCCGGCGCGACGGGCACAATGCCCTTGCGGCTGCGGCCTATCGGTCGGGCGTTTGTCTGGTGGATGAGCGCAGCGGCGAGGTGTTCGACTTCATCCGCAAGCGCGGTGTCGTATCCTCGCAAATCGTGGTGCCGGAAGGGATGCAGGCCCCTGAACGCGCCGCCCTCTGGAATGCCGCAGAGGCCGCCGAAAAGCGCAAGGATGCCCGCATCTGCCGGGAATGGCGGGTCGCCCTACCGCATGAGCTGGATGATGCCCAGCGCCATAAGCTGACACGCGCGCTCGCCCAGCATATTGCAGACCGCCATGGTGTGGCCGTGGATTCTGCCATCCACGCACCAGACCGCTTTGGCGACCAGCGCAATGCCCATGCCCATATCCTCGCCACCACGCGTGTGATCGAGCCGGACGGTAGGCTGGGCAAGAAAGCCACCATCGAAGTTGCAAACAAGGACCGCAAGAAGCTGGGCATTCCCGGCACCAGTCAGGGCGACATTCTGGAGATGCGCGCGGAAACGGCACGCCTCATCAATCAGGCGCTGGAGCTCGCCGGCCACGAAGCCCGCGTCGATCATCGCTCCTACGCAGAACAGGCCGTCGAGCTGACGCCAACCCAGCATCTGGGGCGTGGTGCCGTTGCCCTGGAACGCCAGGGCATTGTCACCGAGCGCCTGGAGCATCATCAGGAGGACCGCGCACGCCAGAGGGCGGATATTCTCGCGCGTCCGGAAATCATCCTGGACAAGATCACCGTGCAGCAGGCGGTATTCTCCCGCCGCTCCATCGCCGAGGAACTGAACCGCTATATTGACGCGCCGCAGGAGTTCCAGAACCTGCTGGCCCGCCTTGAAATGTCCCCCGAGCTGGTGACGCTGGATGCAGGCCGTGAAGGACGGGGCGCGCGCTATACCACCCGTGAGATGCTCGCGGTTGAGAACCACATGGTTGCCACCGCGCAGCACATGGCCGACAGCTCCGGCCGGGGCGTGCGGGAACAGATTGTCACCGCCGCCATTGCCGGCGTGGGCACCCTTTCCGCCGAGCAGGAAACGGCCGTGCGGTATGTCACCGGGCCGGCGCGCTTGTCGGTGGTCATAGGTGATGCCGGGACGGGCAAATCCTTCTCCATGAAGGTGGCGCGGGAGGCGTTCGAGGCCGATGGCTGGCGCGTGCGCGGTGCAGCCCTTGCCGGCAAGGCCGCCGCCGAGCTTCAGGAAGGTTCCGGCATCGAAAGCCGCACCCTCGCCAGCCTTGAGCGTGCGTGGGCCAAGGGCCGGGATCTTCTCACCGCACATGACGTGCTGGTGATTGATGAAGCCGGCATGATCGGCACCCGGCAGATGGACCGCATTCTGCACGCCGCCCGCAAGGCGCGGGCGCGTGTCGTTCTGCTGGGTGATGACAAGCAGCTTGCCGCCATTGATGCCGGGGCGGCCTTGCGCGCCATCGTGGATCGCACAGGGGCGGCCGAGATCACTGAAATACGCCGGCAGAAACATGAGTGGATGCGTGCGGCCTCCCAGGAGCTGGCGCGCGGCGACATGGACAAGGCCATCCGGGCTTATGCGGATCGCGGCAGCGTCCAGATGCTGGACACGCGCGAGGATGCCGCACAGGCCACAGCCGCCGCCTATGTGCGCGACATTGACCTTGGGCAAGGGCAGATCATCCTCACCCAGACAAATGCCGAGGTGCTGCGCCTCAATGCCCTGGTGCGCAACCTGCGCCAGGCGCGCGGCGAGCTGCAAGGCGAGGCCAGCTTCCGCACCTCCGCAGGCGTGAAAACCTTTGCAGCCGGTGACCGGATCCTGTTTCGCCAGAATGACAGCGCTCTGGGCGTGATGAACGGCACTCTTGGCACCGTGCTGGCAGCCGAAAAGGGCCGGCTGAAGGTGCGGCTGGACGGCGAGGCGGCGCGCACCATTGTGGTGGACGCGCAGACCTATGAGGACATCAGCCACGGCTATGCGGTGACGGTTCACAAGAGCCAGGGCATCAGCGTGGATCGCTCCTATGTGCTGGCGACCAAGGGCGTGGACCGTGCGCTGGCCTATGTCATGGCGACCCGCCACAAGCAGGCCATGCAGATGTTCGGGGCGGCAGAGGACTTCATGGACCGCCGTGCCGGGCGCTTGCTGGCCCATGGCCGCGCGCCCTTCGAGAACCGGCCCAAGGCGCGCGAGAGCTATTTTGTGACGCTGGAAAACCCGCGCACGGGCAAGCAGACCACCATATGGGGCGTGGACCTTGAACGGGCTATCGGTGAGGCCAATCCCGCGCTGGGCGACAGCATCCGGCTTGACCATTGCGGCTCGCAGTCCGTGCGCCTGCCTGATGGCGGCACCGCCAACCGCCACACATGGGCCGTCAGAAACGGCCCGGACCTCGCCCTGGACGGGCTGATCCAGCGTTTCTCACGCATCCGCAAAAAAGACAACGCCCTGGACTTCGCCCAGCGGCGCGGCATCGACAAACCCTCCCCGGAGATCATCATGGAACAGCAGACGACCCCAGACCTTGCAGCCGCACCTGTGCAGGAGCGGCGCACCCGCCTTCTCCCCGATTATGTGCAGCCGGACAGACAGGATGACGCCCTTGCGGGCCGTCACACCCGCGCGCTGGAAGCCATCTATGGCGAGGATACGGAACTGGTCGAAAGCCTCTCCCTTGCCGGGCAGGTAGATCCGCGAGATCTGGCCGGCATGAGCGTGGGGGCGGCCGAGGATGCGCTTGCGCGCCTCAACCGTGCCGAGCAGATCCGCGAACTCGCGGACGCCATCGAACTGGATGCAGAATATGGTGGCGGGGCCGACGATCTGGACCAGATAGCTTTGGCCCAACTTCGGGCCACACATGCAGCAGACCGTGCCGGGCTGGAAGCCTTGTGGCAGATCGAGCAGAGCAGTGCCGCGCGGATGCTGGAAAAGGGGCGCCAGTCCGCCCAGGAGATCGAGGGCGTGGATGACGTAGAGAACTGGAAGGCCTGGCACTATCAGGAGTACCTTGCGCACGGGCTGGGTGACATTGCCAGCCTTGCCCAGGCCTCCGGCGCGCTGCGTGATCATCAGGCCTTCGCGCAGGCGCTGGAACAGGAAGCATGGACGCGAGAGGGAGCGCGAACATTCGGCCAGAAAATCCGTGCTGTGGCGCTGGGAGAGGCCGAGGGTAAGGATGCACTGGCGCTGGCTGGTCGGAAAAACTGGCTGGGCAAGGAAGACTCGGAGCGCTTGGCGGCGCGCGAAGGGCTGATCCAGATCGCAAATGAGCTGTCAGACGTTCACAGCCGCACTGAACGGCGGGTTGGGGCGGCCTTGGATGATCTTCGGAGGACATATACGCCGGATGACGTAGAGAGCTGGTCGGCCCAGCGCTACCAGGAGCACCTTGCGCGCGGGCTGGGTGACATTGCCAGCCTTGCCAAGGCTTCCGGCTCGCTACGCGATCCGCAGACCTTCGTGCAGGCGCTGGAACAGGAGGCATGGACGCGAGAGGGAGCGCGGACATTCGGCCAAAAGATCCGTGCTGTGGCGCTGGGAGAGGCCGAGGGCAAGGATGCCCTGGCGCTGGCTGGCCGGAAAAACTGGCTGGGCAAGGAAGACGCGGAGCGTTTGGCGGCGCGCGAAGATCTGGTCGAGATCGCGAACGAGTTGTCAGACGTTCACAGCCGCACTGAACGGCGGGTCGGTGCCGATCTGGCGGATTTGAGGGCTGCCGATGCGCGGGCAGAAGCGGAGCGCCGTGCGCCCGAGATGGAGGCGGCGATTGCGCAGGATCGGGCGCGCCAGGTAGAGCGCGGGCGCGAAGGGCTGGGTCGGTGAGAAAAATAATAAGGGCCGCTTGCGCGGCCCTTATTATTAAACTTGGCGGAACCAATCGCTGAGACCACCTGGGGGATCTGTCAAAAATGAACGCGCAAAATTGTCTGCCGGCTGGTCTTATACTTTCGGGCGATGCTTGAAACGCTCGCCCCACTTGCCAATTCCTCACGGACAGCTTGCTTCTGGGTCTCGTTCAGCGTTGAGGGCCGCCCCAGGGTTTTCCCTTCGGCCTTGGCCCGCTGAAGTCCGGATTGCGTTCGTTCGATCAGAAGATCACGCTCGAACTGTGCGACGGCATTCAGCACGTTCATGGTCATGGTGCCGGCCGAGCTGGTGAGGTCTGCCCCGCCCAGCGCCAGGCAATAGACCTTCACGCCCATTCCGGCCAACGTGCGCACAGTAGAACTCACGTCCATGGCATCCCGCCCCAGCCGGTCGAGCTTGGTCACAATCAGGATGTCTCCTGCCTCCAGCCTGTCCAGAAGGCGGGAAAAGCCGGGGCGGCGTGAAATAGAGGTGCTTCCGGAGATTGTCTCAGAGACGATGCGGCGCGGTTCGACCTGGAAGCCTGCGGCCGTGATCTCCTGAAGCTGGTTCTCTGTGGTCTGCCCGGTCGTGGAGACCCGAACATAAGCGAAGGTGCGCGGCATGGTTCCAGACTGTCCGTAAGTGCTGCTCACAATATAGCGCCTATCCGAAAATAGATCACGCTATTTTACGGACAGCCTATTCAGCCCCTGTCCGAAATCGCTCGGTTCCGGACAGGGCGCTGGGCGCGTAATGCGCCCGGTCCAGCCCCCGTTTCCCACAGGCTACGGCCTCGCTACAGCGCCTTTGAGGGGGCGCGCTTCGGCCTTCGCCTGCAAGCCCCGCCTGATCGGCGGGGTGGAAAACGGGGGCTGGAAGAAAAAACTCAATGTCCTTTGTTCGACGCGCCGTAGGCCGTCGATTTTGCTGGGGCGTCCCTCGCCCCGACACCTTCAGGATGCCGCCACCCGCAGGAAATGGTCAGGCCAGCCAAAGGCTGGGACCGGAGCCACGCACAGCGTCAGCGAGCATGGCGAGGACCCGCGCCTTGCCGGTTCCGAGGCAGGTGGTATTCGATTGCTTGTTTAGATGGCCTCAATGCCGGGCAAGCCAGCAACTTGCACCAGAGGCGGTTTCCTCAATCATGCGGGAGCAGCCTGTCGCCTGTAGGGCATCAAACTGCGCGGTACCATCGGTCGTTAGTCAGAGATGCGTCGCTATGGCCTGCGCAGATCAGAAGCCCACGAGGGCAAGGTCAATGGCGGCCATGATCTCGGTATCATGCTGAGCCAGGTTCGTAATTGGGCTGCGCAAGTGGGTACGGGGGATCGCGGCCATGAATTGCGTGACCATGACATGGGGTTCAGCTTCGATCCTGAAGACCGGGTTGAGACGCTTTGCGGGCGAAGGTGCAGCGTTGACCAGCATCAGCGGGACAACAATCCGCGTATTCAATGCCTCCAGCACATCAGCCTGCACATCGAGCACATAGCCCACCCCGCTGGGATTGGCATAAACATCAAAGCGCGACATCAAAATTGCCGGTACTGGTCCAGAGGAAGGCCATTAGCGTCTGCCCAGGCATTTGAGCTGGCAAGAGCCTCTGCATTTTCCCGCTTCCAGGCTTCGGCCTTTGCATCCGCAACGGCACGGCGCAGACCAGCTTCGGCGGCCTGAGAAAGGTTGACGCCAAGGGCTCTGGCCTCGTTCAGCAAGGATGGATCCAGCGTGAGATTGGTTGGCTTTTTGGCCGGTGCTTGCGGTTGCATTTGGTCACCTCATGAGCATTATATATGCGCATGAGGCTGAGCAGCAAGAGGCTTGGGGCATGCCTGAAATGGGGTAGAACGAAGGCGGGCAGATGTCGTGTACAGAATTGTTGAAGAAGACATTCACACAGAGCCGCTTCAATGTAGCTTACGGCCCTTGCCGCCTATTTATCCGAGGCGAGGCGGATATTCACTCGAAGCCCATAGTGGTCGAGTGTATTGAGCACGGCATACGATCAGTCTTACCCTTTCCAAACACGGGCGCAAGCCGAATCTTGATGTACCGTGGTTACGAACCCGACAGGTAAGGCCAAGCGAAAATCTGAAGTATGGAAGTGGCTCGTTGCTGATAGCGGCTCTTGCACACAGTTCGTTGATACGACAGTTTGTTGTCTAGACACTTTCAGAAGATGCCTTGAAGCGTAGGGCGATATGCTAATTAAAATGAGAGAAAATCATTGGCAAATCAGAATGAAGATTGGCTTCGCTCAATTTCCAGATGGAAGCTCGAGGCTGCGGAAGAGAATAGCTCTAGATATTTCTACAAATTGCCAAATGTGGGCGAGGTTGAAGACGGAGATCTGTGCTACGTAATAGGAAGGAAGGGTGCGGGAAAAACCGCCATCGCTGAACACATAAAAGGAAAGACCGCATACAACGTATTTGTCCGAAGCTTATCATTCAAAAACTTCCCCTTTAATGACCTATATAAACTTGAAGACAAATCATACACAAGCCCATCTCAGTACACCACAATCTGGAAATTTGTCATTTACTCCTCAATCTGTGAAATGATGAGCCAGAATGAGAATATTGACTCCCAAGTTTCACATGATCTTAAAAAACATTTCACACTAGATGTTGAGCGTGCACTTTCACAATCCATTCGGAAGATATCCGAAGGCGGAGGCGGTTTCACGCTATTTGGAGGTGGGGCAAATGGGACTGTGAAATCAGTTGTTGTCCCAAATGAGGCTTCTTGGCAGGAGCGCTCGACAATACTCGAGCGTATCATTGAGCAATATATTGATAATTGCGTTTACTATATTCTATTTGATGAACTTGATGAGGACTACAAGGATGTGCTCCGAAGCGATGTTTCGGAGAGCTATAGAAATCTACTCACGGGTTTGTTCAAAGCGATACAAGATGTTCGCAGAGTAATTGGTCGAGGGAGGGCTGTGAGGCCGATCGCATTCCTGAGGTCCGATATTTACGAGCTATTAAAGGACAACGATAAGAATAAGTGGCTTGATAACGCCTTGGAGCTCCGATGGTCAGACGGGAAACTCAGAAAATTACTTGCATTCCGCCTGTCGCGCGCACAATCTGAAGGCGGAAATATTATATCTTTTGAAAATTTAATTGGAAATCTATTTTCCAGTCCAATGCACGATCTGGAGGATCTAGGCGACAGAAGCATGTTTTCGAGTATATATTAGGGTATACACTGATGCGCCCCCGAGATGTAATCTCATATTTCAGGGAGTGCGCAAAGATAACCAATGAGTTTGGGGCAAACAAAATTTCTTCCGATTACTTTTCTCTTGTAAACAGATCCTATTCCGACAGACTTCGACAAGAGCTGATAGATGAGGTGCAAGGTGCTGTTCCTCAGATCGAAGAAGTATTCCATGCAATTTCTGAGATTAGAAAGCAGGTATTTAGTATGGATGAGCTTCGTATACGGTACGAGGAGATTGTGTCTTCCGGGCGGATAGATACTCCTCTGACGTTTGAGCAGATTGTCGAAATATTGTTTCATTTTTCAATTATTGGCAACCAGCCAAAACAGCATAGCGCAAGAATATTTAAATATATTTACAATAACTCTAGATTGAGTATAAATGAAAAGATTACCCTGAATAAGGGTCTACTTCAATCATTTCAAATTAATTAGACTTACAGAATTTTAAGTATTATTTGGTGGTGCATGGAATCTATAAGGCTTGATCTCTATGGCTTCCAAGCTGACCGTCTGTTTCTGCGCTTAATTGCCACCTAATGAACAACGCTTTCCACCCACTTTAGACCTGTGCGCGCCGCGCAATGAGCGGCAGCTTTATAGATTGGGCTGATTCCTACGACCGACCGAAATGGAGCGCTTAGCTGACATTACGCCGTTCTGTAAATGGCCTGGCACCCATCAGGTGCCAGGCCTAATCTTATGTCAGGCTGCTTGCAGTCTCTGGTTCAGTAGCTCTTCCAGCTCGGTCAGCGCCCGATGAACCGGGACAGTGAAGCCCGGCACCGCGTCCAGTTGTTCGAGGCCGCCCGCCATCAGACGAGCGCCCCGCCGCCAAAGCTGAAGAAGCTGAGGAAGAAGGAACTGGCCGCAAACGCGATGCTGAGGCCGAAGACTATCTGGATCAGGCGACGGAAGCCGCCG
The DNA here is from genome assembly GCA_035911315.1 of Xanthobacter sp. GTDB lineage: Bacteria > Pseudomonadota > Alphaproteobacteria > Rhizobiales > Xanthobacteraceae > Xanthobacter. Next base: position 90,575 of record JAMHVS010000018.1, on the reverse strand, counting down.
CTGGTGTCGCCGAACGCGAGCGCGAGGCCGGTGGCGATAATCACGATCACCGCGATGATCTTGGCGACCGGCCCCTCGATCGACTGAAGGATGGATTGCAGGGGCGCTTCCCAAGGCATCGACGAGCCGGATGCGTGTGCGGCGGGCGCCAGCATCAGGCTGATGGAAACAGTGGCTGCGGCGGTCGCCATGATGCGGCAGCCGCGCGAAATCGTGCGGATCATGAGGGGTCTCCTTTCGAGGTGGTTGCGGGGGTAATGGCGTAGTCACCGTCCGATCCCAGCCCTTCGACGCGGGCGAGTTCGGCCAGCCGGCGCGCGGAACCGCGCCCGGACAGGACGGCAACGAGGTCGATGGTCTCGGCGATCAGCGCGCGCGGGACCGTGACGACAGCCTCTTGAATGAGCTGTTCGAGGCGGCGCAGCGCGCCGATGCCGGTGCCGGCATGGATGGTGCCGATGCCGCCGGGGTGGCCGGTGCCCCAGGCTTTGAGCAGGTCGAGAGCTTCGGACCCGCGCACCTCGCCGATGGGGATACGATCAGGCCGCAAGCGAAGGCTGGAGCGCACCAGATCGGAGAGCGTGGCGACGCCATCCTTGGTCCGCATGGCGACAAGGTTGGGCGCGGCGCATTGCAACTCGCGCGTATCCTCGATGATGACGACGCGATCCTGCGTCTTCGCCACCTCGGCGAGCAGCGCATTGGTCAAGGTGGTCTTGCCGGTCGAGGTGCCGCCCGCGACGAGGATGTTGGCGCGCGCCGCAACGGCTTCGCGAAGAGTCACAGCCTGATCGGCGGACATGATACCGGCCGCCACATAGTCGTCGAGCGTGAACACCGCGACGGCGGGCTTGCGAATGGCGAAGGCGGGTGCGGCGACGACAGGCGGCAGCTGCGTTGATCCCGAAGAAGAAGGCAGATCTTAACGAGAAGGACTACTCAGTCGTGTTTTGCGTGCTCCATGACGGAGACGATTTCTCGCTGGAGAAGCTGCCGTTCATGTCGCGGTACGAACTTGTGCAGAGCCACCGCTTTTTGACTGAAGATCGTAGCTTCAAGGTGGGAATCGTGTTCCGACAAGTCGTTCTGGGCCCCTGAGCCACTTGCTCTGACCTCGGCCCGCCACGTCCGCGTTCCACCCCTTCGTTTAAAAATTCCATTTCACTTACGGTCGCAAATCCATCGGTTGATTTAGAGAGTGCTGGAACCCGATCAGAAAGTAGTTTCTGTCTTATTGTTCAGGGGTTTAGCATAGTTCTTCCTTTTAGTAGTTAGAGGGGTATGGCGTAAACATAGTTCGCATCTTCACCCGGCGCGGCGCGCCATTCAAATCAAAGGCTCATGGCTGCCTGATAAGCCATGTTTCTCCATTTCATTTACAATGACGTTCCGTGCGGTTTCCGTGCTTTGTTGTTACGGTGAAAACGCTAAGGCATGTCGAGTCCGGTTGCTTGGCCTGTCTGCTGCGAGTTGGGTCGCGTGGTATCGGGCGCTATATAGTCTGGCGTCGCCTTAAGGTCGGCCATGCACCACTCGCCATCGTATCGTCCGTTCCTGTCATGCATGCCGGTTTTTGTGGTGTTCGGAGTCAGTCGAGCCGCCGGTCTGCTTTCATGATGTGTTGAGAGGCTCGCAAGGTGCTGGTGGCGGCGCGCTGCATAGCTGCTGCTACTCGATAATACTGGCGTATCGAGATCGATCCCTGTTTCATGGCGGATGATTTAGTCCGCATGGTGCATGCTTTTTATATCTCCGATTTGAATTTCGATGTGTTAGTTTTATACTGAAATTTACTGCATAATTCGCTATATGGAAATTATTGTTTTGAGTTTTGAAATATTTTTATTTGTTCGAAATATATGTTTTTAATTAAAAAACAGGCCCAACAAGCTGCTGAGAGAAAGCAGAAAAATGATAAAGTATTGGAAAATTTTTCCTTTTATGAACATTGCGATAGAAATAAGAGCCAGCGCGATGGTGTCATAAATGGCATTTGTCTTTGCTTCTTCCAAGTTTCCTTGCTGTATCTCATTTATCAGGTCACGGGTCATATCAATGGCGGCTAGAAAGAAGATGACGGAGAATAAAAAGATGCGTCTTTCAAAGAGATATTTCTCATAGCCCCCATCTGCCTGCACATCATCGGGTGTCAGCGTGACGCAGATAAAAAAGAGCCCAAAAACGTAGAATAAGTCCAGAATATAGGTTCCAACATTTGTGACTCTGGTGGGGGAGTTCATCAAATATTCCCACCAGAACGCGATAATCCATAAAAGAATGACAATGATCCAGCCCGTATGAATGGCGGAGAACTTGTATTTCTTCGGGTTTTGAACAAATTTTGCAGCAAAAACCAGCAGGCGCGAAATGCACAGACTAATCGCCATGCCGTTGATGATGCGCATGTGCGTGAAGGATTCAGCAGCGCTGATGGTAGAGCCGGCCTCTGAAAGCAAGATGCACCTCTTTATTCGCGTTCTGCCTTTTGAACCCCGTCAGCGCATGGTCTGGAGAGACGGTCGCCCTTCAGTTTGATGGAGCGGCCGGCCTGCAAAAAACGAGCACCGATTTTGCTATAGCACTCTGCCGGGAGATTGCACCCACCGGCGGATGGTCCGGGCTCTGAGAGATTGCTCCGGTTTTTATCCGGCCTTGCGCTTGCGCATAGAGGTTGGCGTATCTGGCCTGTAAAGCAAAACCGGAACCGGATACAGCCGGGTGCAGAATGCTCTTTACTTAAGGTTAGGTATGGTTGGGGATGTGTGCAGAAATAAAGGAGACAGGAAAAGGTCACTCATCTGTCACCCCTGCATGTCACCGGAAGTTGTCGCCAAAAACTGGCGAGCATGACCCACGGACGGAGACGTCTATGTCCCAAACGGCGGCATCAGGCCAAAAGGCATCGGGGGCGCACCATCACGCTGCGCCGCGTCGGTCGCTTGTCGAGTATAAAAGCAGCGTCACAGAGAAATTCCTGTTTTTCGCTGTCCTTCTGGGTGGCCTGATTTTCACGGGCGTTTCCATCTGGAGCGATATCAGCGCGTCGGGGGTCAGCACGCTGGCCATCCTGCCGTTCATTCTTCTGGTTCTTGCACTTCTGATCGCGCTGGGCTTCGAGTTTGTGAACGGCTTCCATGACACCGCAAACGCGGTGGCAACTGTCATTTATACGAATTCTCTGCCGGCCCAGTTCGCGGTCGTTTGGTCCGGGGCGTGGAATTTTCTGGGCGTGCTGGCCTCCTCGGGTGCCGTGGCGTTCGGCATCGTGTCGCTGCTGCCGGTGGAACTCATCCTGAATGTGGGCTCCGGCTCCGGCATGGCGATGGTGTTCGCGCTGCTTATCGCTGCGATCATCTGGAATCTGGGCACATGGGCGCTCGGTCTGCCGGCCTCTTCCTCCCATACGCTCATCGGTTCCATCATTGGCGTGGGTCTTGCCAACCAGTTCGTGCAGGGGGCTGATGGCACCTCTGGCGTGGACTGGGGGCAGGCGGCCAATGTGGGCTATTCGCTGCTGTTCTCGCCCATCATCGGCTTTTTTGCAGCGGGCCTGCTGCTCATCACCTTGAAGGTGATGGTGCGCAACCCGGCGCTGTATCGTGAGCCGGAAGGCCGCAAGCCGCCGCCATGGTGGATTCGCGGGCTTTTGGTGCTCACCTGCACCGGGGTGTCTTTCGCCCATGGCTCCAATGATGGCCAGAAGGGCATGGGTCTCATCATGCTCATCCTGATCGGCATCGTACCCACGGCCTATGCGCTGAACCGGGCGGTGAATGTGGAGGAGGTGGCGCAGTTCCGTTCGATCGCCCGCGCGACCGAGACGGCGCTGATCGCGGCATCCGGCACCACGACGGCACCGGCAGATCCGCGCGCGACCCTCACCGTGTTCGTGCGGGACCATGTCGCTTCTCCCGAAGTTCTGCCCGCTCTGGCGCAGGTGACGCGTGAGATCTCCGATATGGTGGGCGCCCATGATACGCTGGCACAGGTGCCGGCGGCCTCTGTGTCCAACATGCGCAACGACATGTATCTGGCCTCCGAAACCATCCGCGTCATGAACCGCATCAGCGCTCCGGCGGTGAATTTCGAACTGCATGAAGACCTGACCGCCTTCAAGCAGCGCCTTGATACGGCGACCAAGTTCATTCCGCTGTGGGTGAAGGTCTCGGTTGCTCTCGCACTCGGCCTTGGCACGATGGTGGGCTGGAAGCGCATCGTGGTGACGGTAGGCGAGAAGATCGGCAAAACGCATCTCACCTATGCGCAGGGCGGTGCGGCTGAAGTGGTGGCCATGGTCACGATTGGTGCGGCAGATATGTATGGCCTGCCGGTTTCCACCACACAGGTGCTGTCTTCGGGCGTCGCGGGCACCATGGCTGCCAACAAGTCGGGTCTCCAGATGTCCACGGTCCGCAACCTGATGATGGCGTGGGTGCTGACCCTTCCGGCGGCGATTGCGCTTTCCGGTGGGCTGTATCTGCTGCTGCGCCACATCATGTGAGGCGTGGCCTCTTACACAATGGCGAACCGGGGGTATTGCCTCCGGTTCGTCTCGCGCTGTTTCCGGGGCTTGCCGGAACTGGACAGACGTAAACAGACCGCAGCTCCGTAGTGACGCTCCAGACATCCGCGGCGTCCTTCACCATGGCCCCTTGTTCAGCAGCGTGCGATGCGGGCAAGTGAATGCGCCAGGCCTGCGTCTTGATGCTGGCGTTTCCCCTCATCCTGTCCTGATATAGGAACAGTCAGACAGCGCGCACCGCGACGCTGTGCCGGAGACCCTGCGCCCCATGTTCCGACGCCTCTGTCATCCTGTCACGCTTGTGGTCGGCGTGGTTGTGCTGCTGTTCGTGCTCTATGAGGTCGGTGCACGGTTTTTCGCCTATACGGCGGATGCCTATGTGATGAGCGATATCATCGTCATCTCGGCGGAGGTTGATGGGCCAGTCTCGGAGTTGTCGGTACAGAACAACCAGCGGGTTGTCGCCGGAGATCTTCTGCTGAAGATCGAGCAAACACCCTATGCCCTCAGGGTGCGCAATGGAGAGGCGGCGCTGGCTCAGGCGAAAGCCGAACTGGAACTGGCGCAGGATGAAGTGCATGCCGCCAATGCGGGCATCGCCTCCGCGCAGGCTGTGCTCACCAATGCGCAGAGCCAGCTTGCGCGCGTGAAGGCTCTTTCGACTGATGGCTTTTCCACCGAGGCCAGCCTCGATGTCGCGACCCGTGACATGGGCACGGCGAGTGCCAATCTGCTGATGGCGCAGGCCGGGCACAGTGTGGCCATTCGCCGTGTAGCTGCGGCCGATGCCACCATCACCGCGAACGAGGCCATGCTGGCCCGGGCGCGTTATGAACTCTCCAAGACCACGCTGGCCGCGCCTGAGGCCGGCCGGGTCGCGCCCTTCATCATCCGGCAGGGGGATTATCTGCGGCCGGGCACGCAGGTTCTGGCTGTTGTGACCGAGCGGCGGCGGCGCGTGGTGGCGAACATGACCCAGCGCCATCTCTCCCGCATTCGCATGGGCCAGAGCGCGCTGGTCACATTGGGCTCGGACCCGTGGGTTATCCATCGTGGCCGGGTCAGCGGCATTGCGAGCGGTGTCGCGCGTTCTCCAAAGTCGCCGGATGTGGTGCCTTATGTGGCGCCCACTACGGACTGGGTGCGCCTGCCCCAGCGGTTTCCCGTCGAGATCTCGCTCGATGACTGGCCGCCGGATCTGGGCGTCTTCACCGGTGCGGACGCCCGTGTCCTGATCTGGTTCTGACGCGATGGATGACGTCACCCGGCAGGCTCTTGCGACAGCCGTCGGCGTTCTGGCCGCGGTTTATGTCGCCCTGTTCATGGGGCTGGAGGAGCCCTTCTGGGCAGCGCTGAGCGTGATGGTCATCGCCAATGTGGATCGAGATGCGCTGTTCGCAAAAGGCGTGCTGCGGGTTGCCGGTACGCTGATCGGGGTCATATCCGGCTTTTATGTCAGCCAGTGGACCGAGGGGGAGGTTGTCCAGCAGGCGGTTCTGGCCGCCATCGCCGCAGGGGTCGGCACCTATGTTCGCCAGCGCAGTGTCTATGCCTATGCGTGGTTCTATGGCGCACTGACCTTCATGCTGATGATTCTCTACAGCATTGTCGAGCCGCAGGCGCTCTACAGCTTTGCCCATTATCGCTGTTATGAAATCATTGTCGGCGTGGTGTGCGGCACGGTGGCAAGCTGGGCACTGGGGCCGCGCGCGGGTGGCCTGCATGTGCGGCTGGTGGCGCAGCCCGGAAGCCTGGGTGAGCAGGAGGCGTGGCGTCAGTCCTGCATTGCGGTGCTGGCTGTGCTCGTCATCATCATGGCCTGGTCGTGGTTCGATCTGCCCCAGTTGCCACAGGTTCTCGTGTCCAGCCTGATCGTGATCGATTCCGACCCGGTCGCGACCCGGCACAAGGGCTGGCAGCGCATTCTCGGCTGTGCCATTGGCGGTGCGTCGGGGCTGGTGGTCATCACCATTGATGCGGTGGATATCTGGTGGTGGAGCACGATGCTTTTTCTTGGCGTCTTCACCTTTGCGCGCGTTCATCTCACCAAATCCGATAATGCCTATATCGGCACCCAGTCGGCGATCGCCTATCTGGTGACGCTGGTCGGCTCCGGTCCGCCGCTCACGCTTTATCCGCCTGTGGACCGGCTGGTGGGCATCATGATTGGTGTATCCATCATCACGGTTCTGGTCTGGGCCTTGTCACCGCGCCTGTCCGGGGCAAATGTGCGGACAGATTCCGTGTGATGGGCTTGAGCAGATGCATGTTCAGGGCCATTTAAACCGTTTTTATCATTCTGATTTTGATGTAAATACGTCTCCAAATATTCATCTCATCCCCGGAATATGGCGGGATGAATTGATGATTTCATGATGAAATCTTTTCATCGAACCTGCTGAACAGCGTTCACGGAGCCCCTCATGTCCGTTCAAAGAGTTGACCTGAACCTGTTCCGGGTATTCGAGGTGATCCTGCAGTGCCGCAGTGTCAGTGCCGCGAGCAAGGAGCTGGGTGTCACGGCCTCGGCGGTCAGCCATGCGCTGGCGCGGCTGCGTCAGGCTGTTGGGGATGACCTGTTCGTGCATGGCAAGACGGGGATGGAGCCAACAGCGCGCGCGCTTGAAATTGCCCCCGCCATTCGTGTTGGTCTGGGGCAACTGGAGGGGGCGCTCAAGCTGGTGCCGTTCGAGCCATCCACCACCCCGCGCACCTTTCGCATCTCCGCCACCGATTATGGCACCACCATCATCCTGAACCGGCTGATCACGCGTCTGGCCGATATTGCGCCCCAGCTTGAGTTGCGGGTCTTTCCCTACAGCCGGATGGATGTCATCCGCCATCTTGATGAAGGGCGGCTGGATCTTGTTATCGGCTGGTTTGATGAACTGCCGGAACGGGTGCACCGCGCGGAAATCCTGAAGGATCGGGAGGCGATTGTGGTGCGCAGTGGCCATCCCCTGACACAGGGGGACATCAGCCGGGAGCGGTTGTGTTCATACCCCTTCGTCGTGGTGGAACTGTCCGGCAGCGGAGAGCAGACACCGGATGGCTTCATGGATGAGCGTGGCGTCTGGCGGCGGGTCTGGATTGACCGGCTGCTGATCGAGACTCAGGATGACGGCGCGGTTGCGCATGTGGCGGTCTCTCTTCCCCATTATGCCGGTGTTGCCGATATCCTGACGCAGACGGATATGGTGGCCACCCTGCCGGAGCGCATGGCCCGCAAGCTGGAAGCTGCCGGCACCCATGTGATGCTCAAGCTGCCCTATGCTCCGCTTGAGGTTTCGGCGGAAGCGATCTGGCATCAACGTGGAGAACGGGATGGCGGCCTGCAGTGGCTGCTGGGAGAACTGATCGACGTGATGCGGGACAGCTGATCCCCGCCCGTTACGGGGCCGGAGCAATGCCGGTGCAGTTGGATAAGCATGCCGGCCTAACCGGCACGGCGGTCTTCTTCTGCCCGCTCTTGGGCGCAGCATGCGTCTTGCTGATGCGCGCCGCATATTCCCGCTATAGTGTGCCCTCCACATCAGGCACGGTGCGCCGCACTTAAGTGTGGCGATATGAGCCGGGCCGTCTTCTTGCGGAGGTTGAGATGGATATCCGGCGAAATGGTGCGCGTCCTTCCATGCCGGGGCCGGACGACTGGTTTACCGGGCAGGTGCAGGTTGAACCGCTGTTCGATGCCGAGGAGCCGGCACGGGTGGCCGGCGCGAATGTGACCTTCGCGCCGGGCGCTCGTACCGCATGGCACACCCATCCGCTGGGGCAGACTCTGATAGTCACCGCCGGTCTTGGACGGGTGCAGCGCGAAGGCGGTCCCATCGAGGAGATTCGCCCCGGTGATGTCATCTGGTTCCCGCCCGGTGAAAAGCACTGGCATGGAGCAGCGCCAAACGCGGCCATGACCCATATCGCGATTCAGGAAAAGCTGGATGGCAAGGCCGTGGACTGGCTGGAGAAGGTCAGCGATGTCCAGTATGGCGGCTGAGGTACAGACCTCACCCGAGTGTTCGGCCGGGTTGGTGGGCTATCCAAAGGGTGTCTGGTAACCGCCGGGTATCAGCTTCACGGTGTATTGGCAGGGCGTGTCCCTTGCTCCGTGCTGGTCATACGCCTTGGCCGGATTCGATTCATGGCCGGGTCCAGACTGCTTCTTTTACGCCCATGCGTCACCAGCCAGTGCCGCTTGGGCCTGATGCGCAGGGGCCTCATTGAGGCCTCATCATTCAGGAATTTACACCCTGCGCTCGTCTGGGCGCATGCAGGAAGGGAATTTCGATGGTCACGAAAGCGTATGGTGCTTTTGCCAGTGACAAGCCGCTGGAAGAGCTGAACATCGAGCGCCGCGCCCCGGGCACGGACGACGTGCAGATCGACATCGCCTTCTGCGGCGTGTGCCATTCAGATCTGCATCAGGTGCGCTCCGAGTGGGAGGGAACGCTGTATCCCTGCGTACCCGGCCATGAGATTGTCGGCCATGTCACGGCTGTGGGGCCGGGTGTCACGCGCTTTAAGGTTGGTGATGTGGTGGGTGTCGGCTGCATGGTGGACAGCTGCCAGCAGTGCTTCTCATGCGATGAGGGGCTGGAGCAGTTTTGCGAGCACGGCTTTACCGGCACCTATAACAGCCCTTCGGCCGATGCTCCCGGCCACACGCTTGGCGGCTATGCCCAGCGGGTCGTGGTGAAGGACAAGTTCGTCCTCAAGATCTCTCACCCGAAGGAGCAGCTTGCAGCTGTTGCGCCGCTTCTGTGTGCGGGCATCACCACCTATTCCCCGCTGCGGCACTGGAAGGTGGGGCCGGGCAAGAAGGTGGGCGTTGTCGGCATTGGCGGGCTCGGCCATATGGGCATCAAGCTGGCTCATGCCATGGGCGCGCATGTGGTGGCCTTCACCACATCAGACAGCAAACGGGCGGATGCCCATGCACTGGGTGCCGATGAGGTCGTGGTCTCCCGCAATCCGGCAGAAATGGCGGCGCATGCCAACAGCTTCGATTTCATCCTGAATACGGTTGCGGCCAGCCACAATCTGGATGCTTTCATCGCCCTGTTGAAGCGCGATGGCACCTTGACCCTCGTTGGTGTGCCAGAGCATCCGCATCCCTCGCCGAGTGTCATCAACCTCATCTTTGGCCGGCGTTCGATTGCCGGTTCGCTCATCGGCGGCATCGCTGAGACGCAGGAGATGCTCGATTTCTGCGCGGAGAAAGGGATTGTCGCCGATATCGAGATGATCCCGATCCAGAAGATCGAGGAAGCTTATGACCGGATGCAGAAGAGCGATGTGAAGTATCGCTTTGTCATCGACAACTCGACCCTTGCGGCATGAACTGAAGGCAGACCTGCCACAGGCATAAAACAGGCGGGCGGTGCGCAAGGCGTGCCGCCCGTTTGTGTTTCAGGGTTGAGCCTCGGTCTCCTGAGGAACTGGCCCGAAGAGCCTTCGAGCACATGAAACCCTGCTGCATGCTGAGGCGAGATGCTCCTCCCACGCCTCAAAGTGTGCGGATCACATAGTCCTTGAGGGTGGTTTCCAGCACTTCCCATGTGCCTTCAAATCCGTCCTGCAGAATGAAACTGTCACCGGCCCGCACCTCACGCGGCGGGTGGCCATCCTCGGTCACAATCGATACGCCTTGCAGGATGCGGCAATATTCCCAGCAGTCATTGCGAAAGCGCCACTTACCCGGCGTTGCTTCCCACAGGCCGGCCTCGATCCCGCCTTCAGCCTGCGTGCAGGGCCAGGCGCGAAAGCGTGGCGAGCCGTGGATCACGTTTTGCGGGGTGCTTTCTTCCAGCGTTTCAGGATTGGCGGAAAGAGGAAAAAAGTTCTGCATGCGGCGGCCTCATATGCCGGTTCAAGGCGTGGAAAGCGGGACGGACACAGGGAATGCCGGCCAGTTGCGCATTGGCCGGGTTTGGCAATGAGAACGCGTTCTGCTCCGGTCCGGGTGTCAGTTCTCCGGCAGCAAGGCGGTGTTGAACGTGCCTGAAATATCCTTGCAGTTCTTCGGGTCCGGCTCGTCATCGAATTCGGGGGTCAGGCACAGGCGGGCCGAGAAGCGCCCTTCGGCCTGCCCTGTCTTTTCGCCCATTTCGAAGCGGGTGAAATTGACATCCGCCCCTTTTCCGGTGCCATCCTCTGAGTTCCAGTAGGGCGGGTTTGAGCCATCGGGAAAATAGATCACCTGCGGAGGTTCAACATCAGGTGCGGTCGGCCTCACATTGGGGTCGGTATCATAAGGCAGGGTGATGGTGAGCATGCCGCCATTGCCATCCGCACCGATGGTGCCGGAAATCGAGATCCGGTTCGGAACTGACGGCTTTTGGGGATTGTCGGGATCCGGATTGATCTCGCGGTAAACCGCCGAGGTGCTGGCGAACTCGCCATCGCTTTCCTGCGCGAGCGAGTGAAAAAGCAGGTCTTTCCCATCGAAACGGGCCGTGATCTGGCCCACCTGCTTAAAGGACTGGGCCTGCACGGGGAGCGCGGCTCCGGCGGCAATGAGGAGCGTGGGGATGAGAAACCGTCTCATGCTCTGTCCTTTGAAGAACCGCCAACAGGCGCTCCTGCGCCGCCGGGTTCATCCTATCCGAGGTGCGCCGGAGACAGAAGTCAAGGTGATGGGAGCCGGCCTGAAAATCCGGAGGCTGATTGCGGGACGGTGGCTGTCCCGCATCTGTTCAGGGCGCGCGGGCCGCCTTGGCCGGGTGTGCCACGGCACGGCCCCGGCCGGCTGCGGACGTGCCGGTCGTCGTGCGGCTGGCCGCATCATTGCCCGCGAGGTCTGGCGGAGCGGCTTCCCCGGTGGTCTCGACCTGGGGTTCGCCCCGCTTTTTACCGAAGGTGCCAAGACGCACTTCCCGGATACCCAGGATGGACAGCGCGAAGGCGAAGGGAATGATGTAGTAGAACACGCGGAAAATGAGCAGTGCGCCCACCATCTCGCCCACCTCAAACTGAGAGAGGGCGACCAGCATGGCGGCATCGAACACGCCCAGCCCGCCCGGCGCATGGCTGGCAAAACCCAGCAGCGTGGCCGTGACAAAGATCACCGAGAGCGAGATCGGGTCGATATAGGGCTGCTCCGGCATCAGCATATACATGGCGGCAGCGCACAAGGTGAGATCGAGGATGCCGATGCCGATCTGGATCAGGGTCGAGCGTCCATGCGGCAGGCGCACGAACCACGAGGACTTGCCAATCTCACGCGGGGCGATGGATACCCAGATGACATAGGCCACAAGCCCGGTCAGCGCCGCGATGCCGATGATGCGATTGATATAGGGCGGCAGGTGATCCACCGCCGAGGCCGCCTCGGGATGGATGGTGATGCCGATGCCCAGCACCGCAATATTGCCCAGCCAGAAGGTGAGGCCGGCGATGAAGCAGACCTTGGCGACATCAATCGCCCCCAGCCCCCATGCCGAATAGATGCGATAGCGCACAGAGCCGCCGGTAAATACGGTAAAACCGACATTATGCCCCACCGAATAGGAACAGAAGCCGGCCATGGCGGCGACACGATAGGGCACGTTCGGCTTGTCGATCGCGCGCAGGGCGAACCAGTCATAGAGGGTCAGCGTGGCATAGGCGCAGGCGACCAGTCCGAAGGCGATGGCGACATTCACCGGGTTCTTCGACTCAAGCGCCTTCGACACATCCGCCCAGGAGAGATCCTGAAGCATGTGGTAGAGCACCCAGCCTGCAAAGCCGATGATGATGAGGGTGAGAACGAAACCGAGGCCATGCAGGCCAACCCGGTCACGCAGGAACGCCCAGACCTTTGATACACCCGACCGAAAAGCCATACCGTTCTGTTTCCCTCGATCGAGACCTGCCCGGCAACCCCGCGGCATGCATCTCACGCTATCACAGGCATGTCGCCACCGTCCGGGACACCGCCTGCGCGAATACGCGCGCACAGTCATAAACGCAGGGCGGCATCATCTCCACCCGCTTTTCAATATCTCAGTCGCAGTTCATGTTTCCGGGAGGGATCGGACAAGGGAAAGAACCCCTCCCGCTCCGAAAGGATGCGGGTGCATGCACAGGTGCCGGCTCTGTCCAGTGTGATCCACGCGTGAACCTCTTATCGCTGCCAGTCTTGGCATTCTGGCACGACAAAAAGATGGCATGACGTAAGGGCAAACGCAAGGCCTTGAAAAGCCGAGATATTACCTATCTGCTGCGCATATAATGCAAGGTGGACTTGCGGCAGGTGAGCGCGAATCTGTCGGGAAAGGGCAAGATGCGAGGGCAGAGCGCGAGAGAGGATTTGACCTTCCTGCCCGCCTCGCGCATCACCGGGGTATGAATCTGCCTTCTGCCCAGCCGGCCGCGTTCCGGGCCACCGTTCTCTCGCTCTATCCGGAAATGTTTCCCGGGCCCCTCGGTCATGCTCTCGCCGGAAAGGCGCTGGCCCGTGGCCTGTGGGGGCTGGAGGCCGTGCAGATCCGCGATCATGCCACCGACAAGCACCGTTCCGTGGACGATACGCCGGCCGGTGGCGGGCCCGGCATGGTGATGCGGGCGGATGTTCTGGCCCGGGCCATTGACGCGGTTTCCCCGGCCGATGACCCGCGCCCCCGTCTGTTGATGACCCCGCGCGGACGACCGCTCACCCAGGCGCGGGTGCGCGAACTGGCGGCTGGTCCGGGGGCTGTTATTTTGTGCGGACGGTTTGAGGGCGTGGACGAGCGTGTGATTCCGGCGCGCGGTCTGGAGGAAATCTGCGTGGGCGATGTGGTGCTTTCGGGCGGCGAAACCGCAGCGCTGTTGCTGCTGGATGCTTGCGTGCGCCTCATTCCGGGGGTGATGGGGAAGACCGAGAGCGGAACAGAGGAGAGCTTCTCCGGCAATCTGCTTGAATATCCGCAATATACCCGCCCCCAATTGTTCGAGGGCGAACCGGTTCCGGCTGTGCTCACGAGCGGCGACCATGCCCGCATTGCCAGATGGCGGCATGAGCAGGCGGAAATCATCACCCGCGCCCGCAGGCCGGACCTTTTGGCGCGGGAGGCCGATTCTTACGGCGAAGACTGAGGGGCGCCTGATTAAGAGGCGCTCACGATCGGACCGCCCTGCCGGCGTGGCCTCTCCTCAGGCCAGATGCGAGAGCTCGCATCCGGCCTTCCGGGTTTTCCTCACTCGCCCTTCAGCGCATCCTGACCCTGTTGCAGCAGGCCGCCCAGCGCGCCGAGCCCCCCAATATTGCCAAGGGCACCGGGAAGGTTGTTCAGCATCTTGCCATCCAGTTGCACGATCTGCACATCTGGCGGGAATGAGAACAGGCTGGCGCTCTGTGGGGCGCGGGTGACGCTCTGCGCCTCGAAAATGGTGCGCGATGTACCGCCCACATCGGCCTGTGTCCGCAGGGCGATGCCATCTTCGGTGATGCAGGCCACCGTGTTGCTGGAACCGGCCTTGTCCACCTGCCACAGATCGCAGGTCTCGCCCGCCACTTCGGCCTGCCCCAGTTTCTTGCCTGTGCCCTGCATGGTCAGGGCCGCATATTGGGGCGGCAGTTCCACCTCCATCGCCATATGCGACATATTGGGCACAAGCATCAGCATTTTCGCGCTCTTGAGGTCGATGATGCTGATGACGGTGGCATTCGCACCGGGCTTCTTCAGTTCCACCCGCATCTTGCCGTCATGATGGGCGAGATCCATCGCGGCACCGCGCATGGATTTGCCCGTCATCGCAAAGTCGATTGTGGGCATCGGCAGGGGGGCTGCGGGAGTATCATCGGCCTTGGCGGGCGCGGGAAGGGTCGTCGCCACAACGGCCAGCGCAAACACCACGCTCATGGTCGCGCCAACGGGAGGCCGCGCCTGTTCGGGGACAGGTCGTGTTCCGGCAAAAGCGGGAGCGGGCAGGCGACGGCGCATCGACTTCATGAAATCTGTTCCTGTTCCTCGTCGGATTCTTGATAGCAGCCTTGAGCGGCGCGAAGGGGGCGGGCGAGATCACATTGCGTGACCGGGCTGGCACAAATGCATGCCCGCAGAGCGGCATTCACCACCCATTATGACGATGCTCGATCCATCATGCACCTGTTTCCGGTGGGAAATCCCGTGTTCCATCACGCACATCGCCTGCATGGCAGAGCCAGATGCCGCCGCTTGTTGATGACAGGGCTCATGCCCTGCGCGGTGAAATTTTAAATTTTGCGGATCCGTCCAGCGATGGAGCATGACGGGAAAATCAGTGTCTGCCCGGGCTCCACATCCAAGCATGAGGTGAAGCGGGCAGGCTCAGGCTCCCAAGGATGACCCAACGGTCTCAACTGTCGTAAAGTCTTTGCGCACTCGGGCGACGATGCGGGTTCAGCCTTGTTCGTCTGGCTTCTCCTCCATAAGGGGAATTTCCATATGAGCAGGCCCAGAAGAGAGGCAAGGCCCGACGCCATCATGTGGGCCGAATGCCTCTGGATGCAGCTGGATGGTGCGGGGGAGCGACCATGCCGCGGGAGAGCAGTGTGGAAGGAAAAACACGGGGGAGCCGGACCGGACGCACGGTTCGTTCAACCCGTGCAGTTGCTGCTGTCGCCGCAACACATGAGGATGAAGTGGCTTCCAAGGTGGGCGCGCCCGTTGTATCTGCCGGGGAGCGTGCGGAAGTGCCCGTTGCAGCGCCGCCTGTTCCCTCACGCCGGGGAGCGGCGGGCGAGAAAGGTGCGGCAAAGGCTGCGCCAGCAAGGTCCGCGCCCGGAAAGTCTGATCTTTCAATGTCCGATCTTTCACGATCCGAGAGTTCCAGGCCAAAGGTAATGACCTCTGAGTCTGTGAAATCCGAGGTCATGCCCGTCGAGGCTGCCCAGCCCCGGTTATCTGCGTCAGACCCCGTTCTTTCTGAAGACGTGGTGGTCGAGATCATGAATGAGCCCTTGGCGGCGTGCGTCCCATCGCCCTTTCCGGAGGCTTCTTCCGCGACCTCTCTTCCCCCGTCCCTCGCACGGGCTTCTGCCGAATTCGCGGCCAGTGGTGATCTTCCGGGCGCTCAGACCGCTTCATTGTCGGATGATGGTGCTTCTGAGGGGGCGGATATCAAGGCCGTTGCAGGCCCCGATAGCACTGCTCCGGTCACTGGGGAGGATGTCTCCCCCCGACGCGCCTTGTGGGTCTGGTGGTGTGTTGTTCTTGTTCTGTGTGCGGGCAGTGTGCTGGCGGGGCTGGTTCCGCCGCTTCTGGCCCTTATCCTTGGCATGGTTTCCCTCGGCCCGCTTTTGCTGGTCCGGTCACGGCCTGCTCCGCTCCGGGCTCCTGCCTCCTCTGTCCCGGAGCCGACGACCCGACGCGACACCCGTGTTCAGGCACTGGTGGCTGCCCTGCCTGAACCGGCGCTGCTGCTGACCGCGCATGGCGATATCGTCACCGCCAATGCCCGTGTTGCGCTGGCTCTTGGTCCGGCGCGGGTGGGAGATCCGCTCTCCTTTGTCGTAAGGGTTCCCGAGGTTCTGGAAGCCGTGCGTGCCGCTGCTGCCGATGGTCTGCCCCGCAGGGTCGAGTTTGCCGAGCGTGTCCCGCATGATCGCTGGCTGGAAGCGCATGTGGTGCCGTTGCATCTGGACCCTGCCTCACCGGGACGAGGTGCCCGTACGGGCGGTGGATCGGATGCGGTGCTGCTGACGTTCCGCGACCTGACCCACCAGCGCCGGGTGGAGCAGATGCGCGCAGATTTCGTGGCCAATGCGAGCCATGAGCTGCGCACGCCGCTGGCATCCCTATCCGGTTTCATCGAGACCCTTCAGGGGCCAGCCCGGAATGATGCGGATGCGCGCGAGCGGTTTCTTGGAATCATGGCCGTGCAGGCCCGTCGCATGTCTCGCCTGATCGATGATCTGCTCTCGCTGTCCCGTATTGAACTGCATGTGCATGTCCAACCGGAGACCGAGGTCGATCTGCGCGACATTCTCAACCATGTCTGCGATGCCCTCTCGCCACTGGCGCAGGACCGGGGTGTCACCATCGAGCAGGCCTGCACCAGCGGCCACCTGATGGTGCGTGGGGACAGGGATGAACTGATCCGTCTGCTCGAGAATCTGGTGGAGAATGCCCTCAAATACGGGGCCAGTGGCGAACGCATCACAGTGCGTGTGGATCGCGAGGAAACAGATGGCGGGGCGGTGGCGGTGGTGAGTGTTCAGGATTATGGACCGGGTATTCCGCCGGAGCATCTCCCCCGCCTGACAGAGCGCTTTTACCGGGTGAATGTGGCCGCCAGCCGGGGGCAGGGCGGAACCGGTCTGGGGCTGGCTATCGTGAAGCATATTGTGGCCCGTCACCGTGGCCGAATGAGCATCGAAAGCGTGCACGGAGAGGGGGCAACCTTTGCCTTCCGTCTCGACGTTTTGCCGGATAATAAAAAAATCGTTTAACAACAGTGGGTTGTATGGTCATTCAAGTGTCATGCATGCGTCATAGAAGGTTGGCGCACGCGGACTAAGAGTCCAGCGCTTGATTATTGCGTCACGGCGAGGTCGTCGGGCAGCAGTGAATAGCCAAGGAGAGAGATTGTGAAGCTCACCACCGCTTTCGGCGCCGTCGCCGTTGCTGGCACCATGTTTGCCGGCGTTGCCCAGGCGACCGATTTCAACGGCGCGGGCGCGTCCTTCCCCGCTCCTGTGTATCAGAGCTGGGGCGCCGCCTATAAGGAAAAGGCCGGTAACGCCCTGAACTACCAGTCCATCGGCTCTGGCGGCGGCCAGAACCAGATCATCAACCGCACGGTTGATTTCGGCGCGTCCGACGCTCCGGTGGCTGACGACAAGCTGGAAGCCAACAAGCTGCTCCAGTTCCCGACCGTGATCGGCGCGGTTGTCGCGACCTTCAATCTGGACGGCATCAAGAGCGGCGACCTGAAGCTGACCGGCCCGCTGCTGGCCGACATCTACATGGGCAAGATCACCAAGTGGAATGACAAGGCGATTGCCGACCTCAATCCCGGCGTGGAACTGCCCAACCAGGCGATCGTTCCGGTTTACCGTTCGGACGCTTCCGGCACCTCCTACATCTTCACCAACTATCTCTCTGCCGTGAGCCCGTCATGGAAGAGCGACGTGGGTGCAGCCACCTCCGTGCAGTGGCCGGCCGGTTCGGGCGCCAAGGGCAATGAAGGCATTGCCTCCAACGTCAAGAACCTGAAGGGCGCGATCGGTTACGTGGAATATATCTACGCTTCCGCGAATGACCTCGTCGTGACCCAGCTCCAGAACAAGGCCGGCAACTTCGTCAGCCCTTCCGTTCCGAGCTTCGTTGAAGCCGCTGCTGCCGCTGACTGGGACAATGCGAAGAACTTCGCTGCTTCCATGATCGACACCGCCGGTGCCAATGCATGGCCGATCGTCAGCCCCACCTATGCGCTGGTCCCCACCGACCCGAAGAATGCCGAGACGTCCAAGGCCGTTCTCGAGTTCTTCCAGTGGGCCTACACCAAGGATGGTGCCGACATCGCCGAGAAGCTGCACTACATCCCGCTGCCTGAGGCTGTTGTGAAGCGCGTTGAGGAAGCCATGAAGACCCAGATCAAGGGTCCCGATGGCAAGCCGGTCCTCTGAGATCGTTGCTGATCTAAGGTAATGGGCATCGCCTTTCCTGTGTCAGGGCACAGGGAAGGCGGTTCCTGATTGATGGCGGCTTCATGGGCCGCAAGCGGGCCTGTTGCAGCTTGGGAGCCATGCAGGTCCGGAAAGATACAGCGCCGGTCTGGCGTTGAGAGGGCCGCATCAGAACGGCATGGCGTGAAAGACGCAGGCTTCATCGGAAGCCGGGAGACAAGGCCTGAAGCTGCGTGCGCATTGCGCCGGCCGGGCCAGGGGAGGGGTGCCTGATGTTCCTGCGCATGCGCGGGGGCATGAGGGAACGGGATGGGGTGCTCCGCGCGGGTGTCATCTCGGTACAGCGAATTCTGTCGGGGCCTGATGGCGGGCCACGGCGTATGCAATGACAGCCACGCATGGGTCGTGGCGCGCAAGGGGCTTGGCATCCGATGGACGCAACGGTGGACAGTGTGAAGGGGGGCGGCAGCCAGCCCATTCATTTGGCCCGGCGGCGAGGGGCGATTTCCGACCCCATCTTCGTTGGCCTGCTCTGGGCGAGCGGTATTTTCGTCCTCATCCTGCTGGGACTTATCATCACCGAGCTGTTCAAGGGCGGCCTCCCGGCCCTGCAGCATTTCGGTCTTGATTTCATCTGGACCGCTTCCTGGAATCCGGTGACCGAGAAATATGGCGCGCTGGTGATGATCTATGGCACGATCTTCAGTGCCGTCATCGCCGTGGTTGTTGCGTTGCCGCTGTCGTTCGGTATTGCCTTCTTCCTCACCGAAATCGCGCCTCCGGCGCTGAAGCGGCCGATTGGCGTGGCCATCCAGCTTCTGGCGGCCGTGCCCTCCATCATCTTCGGCATGTGGGGCTTCTTCATCATCGTTCCGCTGATGGCCGGCTATGTGCAGCCGCCGCTGATCGACTGGCTGGGCGGCATTCCGCTCATCGGCCTGCTGTTCCAGGGGCCTCCGCTGGGTTCTGGCATGCTGACCGCCGGTCTCATCCTTGCGGTGATGATCCTGCCCTACATCACCTCCATGTTCGTGGAGACGCTGGAATCCGTGCCCCCGATGCTGAAGGAATCGGCATATGGCGTGGGTGCCACCACCTATGAGGTCTACAAGAACGTTTCGGTGCCATATGGCCGTACGGCCATGGTGGGTGCGGTGATGCTCGGCCTTGGCCGTGCGCTGGGCGAGACCATGGCGGTCACCTTCGTGATCGGCAACGCGACCCGCCTCTCCGCCTCCCTGTTCGCACCGGGCGCCACCATCGCCTCCACCATCGCGAATGAGTTCCCGGAAGCGCCGCTCGGCTCGCTGAAGCTGACCTCGCTGCTGCAGCTGGGCTTCATCCTGTTCGTGATCTCCTTCATCGTGCTGGCATTGTCCCGGGCGCTCATCCGCTCGCGGATGGACTGATCAGGAAAGGCACGCATCATGGCTTCTCTTGCAGTCCGCCGGACCAAGGACACAACGGTCAAGGCAATCTCCATCGGCTTTGCGGCCTTCAGCATCTTCCTGCTGGGCTGGATCCTGTGGACCCTTCTGGCGCGGGGCCTGCCCGCGCTGGGTACGAACGTGTTCACCCAGATCACCATGCCTCCGGGCCAGAATGGCGGTCTTCTGAACGCCATTGTCGGTTCGCTGATCCAGGTCGGCATCGCGGTGCTGATCGGTGGTCCCATCGGTATTTTCGCCGGCACCTTCCTTGCTGAAAACGGCAAGGGCACGAAGATCGGCTCCATCACCCGCTTCGTGAACGACATTCTGCTTTCCGCCCCGTCCATTCTGGTGGGTCTGTTCATCTACACCCTGCTGGTGGTGCCCTTCGGCAGCTTCTCCGGCTGGGCGGGTGCGCTGGCTCTTGCCATTCTGGTCATCCCGGTTGTGGTGCGCACCACCGAGGACATGCTGAACCTCGTTCCCGTGGGCCTGCGTGAAGCAGCCTTTGCATTGGGTGCGCCGCAGTGGAAGGTGGTGATGTTCATCACGTGGCGTGCGGCCCGTGCCGGTATTGTCACCGGCGTGCTGCTGGCCATCGCCCGCGCGGCGGGTGAAACCGCTCCGCTGCTGTTCACCTCGCTGGGCAACAATGCGTGGTCGGTGGATCTCAGCAAGCCGATGGCGAGCCTTCCGGTGGCCATCTACCAGTATGCCGGTGCACCGTTTGATGACTGGGTTGCGCTGGCCTGGGCCGGTGCGCTGCTGATCACCGTCGGCGTGCTGCTCCTCAATGTCTTCTCGCGCCTCGTGCTGGCACGGATGAACTGAGGCTAAGCCTTGAATTTGGGTCACTGCCTGCGGGCAGGGTACACATCAACATTTACCCGACGGATGGTTCGCCGGGTTTTCGCACCATCCGTTCGCCCGCCTGTGCCGGGCACCAGAAATTTCCAGTGAGGCTCAGATGACTTCTGCGGTCGACCCCACCTTCAATATCGCTTCTTCCGTCGCCGCCAAGCCCGGTGCGGAAGCTTCGCCGACGAAGATCAAGGTGCAGAACCTGCAGTTCTATTACGGGCAGAACCATGCCCTGAAGAACATCAACTTCGACATCCCCGAGAAGCGCGTCACCGCGATGATCGGTCCGTCCGGCTGCGGCAAGTCCACCCTGCTGCGCGTGTTCAACCGCATGTATGACCTGTATCCCGGCCAGCGCGCCGAGGGTCAGGTGATGTTTGATGGCGTGAACGTTGTCGGCAAGGAGCTGGACTCCACCGTCGTGCGCTCGCGTATCGGCATGGTGTTTCAGAAGCCGACCCCCTTCCCCATGTCCATCTATGACAACATCGCTTTTGGCGTGCGTCTGCACGAGCGCCTCAACAAGGCGCAGATGGATGAGCGCGTGGAATGGTGCCTGCGCAAGGCCGCCATCTGGGAAGAAACCAAGGATCGCCTGCACACCTCGGCGCTCGGCATGTCCGGCGGCCAGCAGCAGCGTCTGTGCATTGCCCGCACGATTGCGGTGCGCCCGGAAGTGATCCTGCTGGACGAGCCCACCTCCGCGCTTGACCCGATCTCGACCTCCAAGATCGAGGACCTGATCGACGAGCTGAAGCGTGAGTTCACGATTGTCATCGTGACGCATAACATGCAGCAGGCCGCGCGCTGCGCCGACAACACCGCCTTCTTCTATCTGGGCGAGTTGATCGAGGTTGCACCTTCGGATGTGATCTTCACCAACCCGAAGGAAATCAAGACGCGCGATTACATCACCGGCCGCTTCGGCTGAGGCGGGAAGGGTTCAAAAGATGAACGATCATATCGTTACGTCCTTCGACGTCGAGCTGAAGGAAATCAGCCGCGCCATCGTCGAGATGGGTGGCAAGGCCGAGCGTCTGGTGGCCGAGGGTGTCACCTCGCTCATCCGCCGCGATATCACGCTGGCCCAGAAGGTTGTGCTGCAGGATGCAGGCATCGACCAGGTGCAGCGCGACATCGAGGAAAAGGCTGTTCTCATCATCGCCAAGCGCCAGCCGGTGGCTGGCGACCTGCGTGAGATCGTGGCCTCCATCCGCATCGCCAATGATCTGGAGCGGATCGGCGATCTGGCGAAGAACATCGCCAAGCGCGTTATCGCCATTGAGGGTGAGTATCACCCCCAGAAGCTGGTGCGCGGGGTGGAGCACATCTCCGAGCTGGTTCTTGAGCAGCTCAAGGAAGTGCTGGACGCCTATGCCGGCCGCAACCAGGCCAAGGCGCTGGAAGTGTGGGGCCGTGATGGTGCGATCGACACCATCTACACCTCGCTGTTCCGCGAGCTTCTGACCTACATGATGGAAGATCCGCGCAACATTTCCGTGTGCACGCATCTTCTGTTCTGCGCCAAGAACATCGAGCGCATGGGTGACCATGCCACGAACGTGGCGGAGATCGTCTACTACATGGTGACCGGCGAAGTGCTGCCGGAGAGCCGCCCCAAGGCGGATGCCTCCAGCGACACAACCGTTGCTTTCCCCGGCACGAGCGCCAAGGTCTGATGCGCTTTCGCGCATCGCGCTGACGCTAGAGCCGGAACCGGTATCAAGGCTGCGACCAGCATTCCATATGGTGCTGGTCGCACTCTTCCGGCACGCGTGGTGGTGCCCTGAGGGGCCAGACAGCCATGCGCCTTTTATTCAGCATGCTTGAAACGCTGTATATCGCCTCCATAACCGGCGGGCAGCTGAGGGGCAGGCCGTGAGACGGATGTGAACAGTGGCGGCGCGTATTCTGATCATCGAGGATGAGGAACCTCTCACCCTGCTGCTTCGCTATAATCTTGAAGCGGAAGGCTATGGTGTCGAGAGCGTGGATCGCGGCGATGAGGCCGAGACACGGTTGCGGGAGAGCGTGCCGGATCTTGTGATCCTCGACTGGATGCTGCCCGGCCTGTCCGGTATCGAGCTGTGCCGCCGGTTGCGCAGCCGCCCGGAGACCCAGCGCCTGCCTGTCATCATGCTGACGGCACGTGGTGAGGAGACAGAGCGCGTGCGCGGCCTCTCCACTGGCGCGGATGATTATGTGGTGAAGCCCTTCTCGGTGCCCGAGCTTCTGGCCCGCGTGCGTGCTCTTCTGCGGCGTGCAAAGCCCGAGCATGTGGCGACCCTGCTGCGGGCGGGCGATATTCAACTGGACCGTGAAACCCATCGCGTCCACCGCTCTGGCCGGGAAGTGCATCTGGGACCGACCGAGTTCCGTCTTCTGGAATTCCTGATGCAGAGCCCTGGCCGTGTCTTCTCACGCGAGCAGCTGCTGGATGGCGTGTGGGGGCAGGACGTCTATATCGACGAGCGCACCGTGGATGTGCATGTGGGGCGGCTGCGCAAGGCGATCAATCGCGGACGCCAGCTGGATCCGATCCGCACGGTGCGAGGTGCGGGCTATTCCTTCAACGAGATGTTTGCCCGCAGCTGAACGGAAGACTGCCTGATGGGCTGGGTGGCATGTGATGCCGTTCATGCCTCGCATCAGGGCTGTCTGGGGGCAACTCTGCATTTCATGCAGCCGGAAGCGAACAGGGCGTTCACGGGTTGATGTCTTGGCGATATCCGGTCCCGGTTTTGCTTGAAAATGAGCTAGCGCGGGGCTTGCGCGCGCTGGTTCAGCCAGATGCTGCCCAGCACCATCACCGCACCGATGATCTGAATGGCTGTCAGGCTTTCTCCCAGCAGCATCCATCCCAGCAGGACTGCGGTCAGGGGGCTGAGAAAGCCAAGGGATGAGACCACGGCGGCTTCCAGCCGGGCAACCCCTCGAAACCAGATGATATAGGTGAGCGCCGCCCCGAACATGCTGAGCCATGTGATGCCGGCCACATTCCGCCATGTCAGCGGGGGCAGTGCGGGTTCCAGCAGCAGGGCGAAGGGCAGAAGCAGCAAGCCTCCGGCCGTGAGTTGCCAGGCGGCAAAGGTGATCTGCGAGACGGGTGGCATCCAGCGCCGGGTCAGCACCAGACCTGCCGCCATTGAGGCTGCACTCATGAACCCCGCCACCAGACCGAGCGGGTCCAGCGACGTGGACGGGGCGAGAACCAGCAGGGCCACACCGACAATGCCGGCAAGCACCGCGACTACGGACAGAAGCCGGATCGGCGTGCCCAGCAGCAGATAGGCCAGAATGATAACCATGGGCGGTTGAAAGTTGCCCAGAGTTGCGGCCACACCGCCCGGAAGTCTGTAGGCCGCGAAAAACATCAGCCCCCAGAACAGGGAAAAGTTCAGCGCGCCAAGCACCAGACAGCGCCACCACCATCCACCCCATGGCAGCCGCCTCACGAACAGCATCAGCAGCAAACCGGCGGGAAGCGCACGCAGCATGGCGAGCGTGAGCGGATAGTCCTTTGGCAGGAACTCGGTGATGGCAATGAAGGTTGTGCCCCAGATGATGGGGGCGACCGCCGTCAAAAGCAGGTCGGAACTGCGAGACATGATCTGCTTCTAGGCTGGTGGCCGCCTCTTGGGGCAAGGAGCGCAAGGCGTGTCGCGAAAACCGGCAGGGCGCCAGAGTTTCGGCACTATGCCGGGTTCAGGAGCATTTGTGAACAGCTGGTTGCACTTGAGGAAGACTGCCAGGCAGCATCTCTTCGAGAATGGTTCTGTGCGAAGATGTGGTGCGGCCCCGTGGTCGTCACAAAAGCAAACGGGGCGCTTGTGCGCCCCGTGTTCAAATCAAAGCATGTGGCCAAATCTTGCGGGCGCTTTGCTCAGAGGTAGGCCAGCCGACGATCGCGACGGCGATCCTGCACGGGCTGGTAGGCGATGCGAGCATGATGGGCGCAATAGGGCACCCCCGGATTTGCGCGTGCACCACAGAAATGGAAGCTCTCGCTGCCCGGCTCACCCACCGGCCAGCGGCAGGTATATTCGGTGAGGTTCATAATGGTGCAGCCCTGGCCGGTGGGCACCACATTCAGCTCAACCACGCGCGGTGCCGGGGCTTCTTCCACCATCTCTTCCAGCACGGGCGCAAGCGCCACATTGCCCTGAACGATGGGGCGCGGCGGCGCCTTCTGCTCTGGCTGCTCGGGGGCTTCCTCTGGCCGGGTCTTGGCACGGGGGCGGGCCGGGGCGGCCACGGTCTTGGCGCGGCCGGAAAGGCCAAGCCGATGGACCTTGCCAATCACCGCATTGCGTGTGACCTCGCCAAGTTCCCCCGCGATCTGGCTTGCGGAGAGGCCTTCACTCCACAGCTTCTTCAGGAGTTCGACGCGCTCGTCGGTCCAGCTCATCGTTCGTCTCCACTTGCCGCATTTTCAGCGCCGCGCCGGATCGCACACGGCTTGGGCCATATGATGGTGGGCAGCGCCGCCACGCTTCTGGCGGATTGACACGCTCCGCCATCAGGTGCTCCGTTCAGGCTGCACTGCGGCTCCACAATCTCTTGTCACCATGAGACGTAAATGCACAACATCTCGTGGGTAGCAGGGGATAAGCTACAATATGCCCGGATGCGGGGACAGGCCCGGTTAACGAATCATTAGCGTTTTCCCCAGCTGCTTGCGAGCATTTCTTGCAGCAGGCATCAGAAAGCGTGCAGCTAACGGGCCTGACACCCTCCTGTTGAACCGTTTGAACCCGTTTTGCGGACCTTCTCCTGTCAAGAATTGTTGACCTCGCGCGTGCGATCATTAGAATTTCGAAGTCGGGCCGTCCCCCGCTGGGGCGGCCCTTTTTGGTTTTGGTCTGCGTGGTCGTCGTTCCCACGGAATTGACGTCCGCGCGGCCTGTGCTGTTTTTCTGTTCCCAGCCCCGTGAGGAGGGGCACCCCTGGCACCCGAGGAGGGTCTCGTGATCACCGCCGTTCTGCCGACCTATGCGCGCATCGACCTCGAATTCGAACGGGGAGAGGGCTGCTGGCTCGTCACGACGGACGGGCGACGTTTCCTCGACTTCACCGCCGGCATCGCGGTGAACGTGCTGGGCCATGCTCACCCCTATCTGGTGAAGGCGCTGGAGGGGCAGGCGGAAAAGCTGTGGCACATCTCCAACCTGTTCCGCATTCCTGGTGGCGAGACGCTTGCCAGCCGGCTGTGCGAGGCCACATTCGCCGACACCATGTTCTTCACGAACTCGGGTGCGGAAGCGCTGGAGTGCGCCATCAAGATGGCGCGCAAATACCATTTCACGAAGGGTGATGCGGAGAAGAACCACATCATCGCCTTCAAGGGCGCATTCCACGGACGGACGCTGGCGACCATCGCTGCGGGTGGAAACCCGGCCTATCTTGAAGGTTTTGAGCCCAATCTCTCCGGCTTCACTCATGTGCCTTTCGGTGACATTGAGGCGGTGCGTGCAGCCGTGACCCCGCGCACCGGCGCGATCCTGCTGGAACCCGTGCAGGGCGAAGGCGGCGTGCGCGTGCCGTATGCAGGTTTCCTGAAAGACCTTCGCGCCCTGTGTGATGAAAAAGGTCTGCTGCTGGTTCTGGACGAGGTGCAGTGTGGCGTGGGCCGCACCGGCAAGCTCTTTGCCCATGAATGGGAAGGCGTGACGCCTGATATCATGGCCGTGGCGAAGGGCATTGGCGGCGGCTTCCCGATGGGCGCGTGCCTCGCGACCGAGGATGCGGCCCGTGGCATGACGGTTGGCACCCATGGCTCCACCTATGGCGGCAATCCGCTGGCTATGGCCGTGGGCAATGCCGTGCTGGACCTGCTTCTGGGAGAGGGTTTCCTTGAGCGCGTCAATGCGGTGAGTGACCACCTGCATGGGCGGCTTGAAGCCCTTGTGGCGGCGCACCCCGCCATTCTGGCTGAGGTGCGCGGCAAGGGGTTGCTGCTGGGCCTGAAACTGAACGTGCCGGTGGCCGAAATGGTGGCGCATCTGCGCGCCGAAGGGCTGCTGGTTCCTGCCGCCAGCGACAATGTGGTGCGGCTGCTGCCGCCTCTCGTCGTGAGCGTGGCCGAGGCGGACCTCGCGGTCGAGAAGATCGCGGCCGTGTGCCGGCATCTGGAGGCATCCGCCGCCGTGGTGCAGGGGGCTGCTGAATAATGGGGATGGAAACCGGCGTGCGCCATTTTCTTGATTTGACGGAGCTTTCGGCCGCTGAACTGCGCCGGTTGCTGGACTTCTCGAAGGAACTCAAGGTCCGTTTCCGCAAGGGTGAGCAGGAAAAGCCGCTGGGCGGCAAGATCCTCGCCACCGTGTTCGATCGTCCTTCCACCCGCACCCGTGTGTCTTTTGATGTCGCGATGCGCCAGCTCGGCGGTGAGACTATCATGCTCACCGGCGCGGAGATGCAGCTCGGGCGCGGCGAGACCATCGCCGATACCGCCCGTGTGCTCTCCCGCTTCGTGGACGCCATCATGATCCGGATTCTGGATCATGATGCGCTCACGGAACTGGCGGAATATGCGTCCATCCCGGTCATCAACGGGCTCACACGCGTGTCCCATCCCTGTCAGGTGATGGCGGATGTGATGACCTTCGAGGAGCATCTGGGGCTCATCACCGGCCGTTCCGTGGCCTGGGTGGGGGATTCCAACAATGTGCTCGCCTCATGGATCCATGCGGCGGAACGCTTTGACTTCACGCTGAATGTGGCGACCCCGAAGGAATTCGCACCCCGTGCGGACATGGTCGAGTTCGTGGCCGCCACCGGCGCGAAGGTCAACTTCATGGAAGACCCGAGGGCGGCGGCGGAAGGGGTGGATTGCATCCTCACCGACACCTGGGTTTCCATGGGTGACAAGGAAGCCGATCGCCGCCACAAGCTGCTCGCGCCATATCAGGTGAATGCGGAACTGATGGCTCTCGCCAACAGCAAGGCCATCTTCATGCACTGCCTTCCGGCCCATCGTGGTGAGGAAGTGACCAGCGATGTGATGGACGGCCCGCAGTCCGTGGTGTTCGATGAGGCGGAGAATCGTCTGCATGCCCAGAAGGGAATCCTCGCCTGGTGCTTCAATGCGGCGGGGGAATGAGGAGACGGCCTCGTGAGCGCTGACAAGACCAGAGCTGGAAAACCGGGGACGAAAAAGGGCGAGGGGGAAAAGGCGGGTGCAGCCAAGGTGCATGCAGCCGGCGCTTCCGCCATGCCCGATGAGGGCGCGCAGATCCGTGACGCCAGCGCGGATGTTGTCGATAATATTGTCACGCCTTTTCAGGTGGATGCACTGGATGTGCGCGGGCGCGCCGTACGGCTGGGCTCGACGCTGGATGCCGTTCTGGCACATCACGACTATCCCGGGCTGGTGAAGCGTGTGGTGGGTGAGGCGGTAGCCCTCGCCGTCCTGCTGGGTTCGACCCTCAAGTTCGAAGGCCGCTTCATTCTGCAAACACAGACCGATGGGCCTGTGAGCATGGTGGTGGCGGACTTCGTCGCACCGGACAAGATTCGTGCTTATGCCCGTTTTGATGTCGATGCGCTGGCTGAGGCCGAGCGCAAGGGCGAGACGACGCCTGCCGCACTTCTGGGGCGCGGCCATCTGGCCATGACGATCGATCAGGGCCTCTCCGCAAACCGGTATCAGGGCGTGGTGGCGCTGGATGGTTCGGGGCTGGAAATGGCGGCCCACGAGTATTTCCGCCAGTCTGAGCAGATTCCAACGCTGGTGCGCCTCGCGGTGGGCGAGGAAATGCGCCCCGGCGGCAATGCCTCGGCCTGGCGGGCCGGTGGCCTGCTGGTGCAGTTCCTGCCGCAGGATGCCTCGCGCGCGCGGATGGTGGACCTTCATCCCGGTGATGCACCCGGTGCCGGGGCCACCCAGAACGAGCAGGCGGATGATGCCTGGGTTGAGGCCCGCTCCCTCATGGGCACGCTTGAGGATGTGGAGTTGCTCGAGGGCACGCTCTCCAGCGAGCGGCTGCTGTTCCGGCTGTTCCATGAAGGCGGGGTACGGGTTTTCGATGTGACCCCTGTTCAGCCGCACTGTTCCTGTTCACGGGAGCGGGTGGCTGGGGTGCTCGCCTCTTTCTCGCGCGATGAGCAGGAAGCCATGGTGCATGAGGACGGCAAGGTGACTGTGACCTGTGAGTTCTGTGGACGCAGTTATGGTTTCGCCGCAGAGGAAATCATGGGCGAGCCCAGGCAGGATTAAGGAACAGGCCGGCTTGATGCCGGCCTTTTTCATGCCCGCCCGTCTGCGCCCGGTACAGATATGGCGGCTTTGCCTCGGTCATGTCTCTGGCATTATACGGCAGCAAGGCATTGCTCCGGGCGGTTTATGCCCCTTTCTGCACCAGCACGGTCTCCGGAACGATTTCATCATGCACGGCAAGCTCTTGCGCCTGCAGATGTGACCGGCTATCCCGGATGAAGCGACGCAGGAAGGTATCTCGATGCATAAGATCCCAGATGATGTTTTCACCGAGCCGGAGGACTTCTCGCCGGATACGCTGGCCAATCTTGGTCCGCTCCGTCATCTGGCCGGGGTCTGGATCTCGGCAGATGGTGTGGATGTGAACCCCAAGGCCGATGGGCCGGAGCGCCGCGCTTTCATCGAACATGCGCGATTTGAGCCGATTGATCCGCAGACCAACGGCCCCCAGCTGTTATACGGGCTGCGCTATCACGTCCTCATCAATGCCCCCGACGAGGATGCAACCTTCCACGATCAGGTCGGCTATTGGCTGTGGGAACCTGCTACCGGGCAGATCATGCAGACTGTCGCCATTCCGCGCGGACAGGTGGTGCTCGCTGGCGGCAAGGCCGGAGTGGATGACAAGACCTTCTTCGTCGAGGCGCGCCGGGGTGATCCGCTTTTCGGAATTTCCTCCTCGCCCTTCCTCGATGGCGCATTCCGCACCGATTATTACCGGATCGACATCACCATCCATGAAGATGGCACCTGGACATACCTGACCCGCACGGATCTTGCGATCCGGGGCAAGGAGCCGGTGTTCAACCACCACGACACCAACACGCTGAAGCGTGTGGAGCATGCCAGGCCCAACCCGCTGGTCGGTATTCTCGAAAGCAAGAAGCAGGGCTGAAGATACCTGAAACTCCGGCGCGCCAGAGGGCGCGCCGTGAGATGCGGCTCTCATGGGCACAGAGTTTCCGATCCGTCCAAAATGCGCGAAGAGCGTGATGCCGGGCATGAGGATCAGGTCACCCTCATTTTCTGCCACAAGACAGCGCGGTCCATTTCCGGCTTTCTGTCTTTGCATCGGGCGTGAGGGGCAGATGGGCATGTATCAGAAGGTCCACGCCAAATGCTGGCGTGGACCTTAATTTATGTGTCACGCAACAGGTCGAGAGTTTCTCTTCCTTCAGGCGCTACAAGATGACGCTCAGTCATCCAGACCGAGCGCTGGCTCGGCCCGGCGCTCCAGCACCCCGCGAATGGCGTCCACCAGCTCGCTTTCCTTCACCGCGAACTGGGCCGGCCGCACCGCGCGATATTCGGCGTTGTCGGCGATGGAGGCCGCGATCTTCGCCCCCTCCACCAGATCCTTGATCTGGACCTCGCCGGCTTCCTTTTCATTGGAGCCCTGAATGATGACAGCCGGCGCACCGCGCTTGTCGGCATATTTCATCTGGGGTTTCATACCGCCGCCGCCCATATACATTTCGGCGCGGATGCCGTTGGCGCGCAGGTCAGAGACCATTTTCATATAGTCGGCGATGCGCTCGGGCTGCTTGTCCATCACCATCACGACGACGGGACCAACCTCGGCGGCCACATCCAGCTTGCCCAATGCAGCCAGAGCAGAGAGCAGGCGGGAAACACCAATGGAGAAGCCGGTAGCCGGCACTTTCTCGCCCTTGAATCGGGCGACCAGCCCATCATAACGCCCGCCGCCGGCAACCGAGCCAAAGCGCACCGGGCGCCCCTCATCATCCTTGATCTCGAAGGTCAGCTCGGCCTCATAGACCGGGCCGGTATAATATTCGAGGCCGCGCACCACGGAGGGGTCGATCTTCACCCGGTCCTGATAGCCAGCTGCGGCAACCAGCGCAGCGATGTCGCGCAGTTCCGCCATGCCTTCCTGGAAGGCGGCATTGTTCAGAAGGCTTGCGGCCATCTCCACATCGCCACCCAACTCCAGCCGGGCCCCATCAGCATCGGCGGACAGGCCGCTCTCGCCGGAGAGCATGGCGAGAACGACAGCGCTCTGGCGTGCATCCAGACCCGCACCCTTGGTGAAGTCGCCGCTCTCATCCTTGCGGCCCGCGCCCAGCAGCAGCGCCACGCCTTCAAGCCCGAACTTGTCGAACTTGTCGATGGCGCGCAGCACGGTGAGGCGGCGGCCGAAGTTTTCGTCTCCACCCAGCCCGATGACCTCCATCACGCCATCAAGAACCTTGCGATTGTTGACGCGGATGATGAAGGAGCCGCGCGGCACGCCCACCGCTTCCAGTGTATCGGCGGCCATCATGCAGATTTCGGCATCCGCCTGCACGCCGGGTGCGCCGACCGTGTCGGCATCAAATTGCATGAACTGGCGGAAGCGACCGGGGCCGGGCTTCTCATTGCGGAAGACATAGCCGGCCCGATAGGAGCGGAAGGGCTTGGGCAGGGTCTCATAGTGCTCGGCCACATGGCGGGCGAGCGGGGCGGTGAGATCGTAGCGCAGCGAGAGCCACTGCTCGTCATCATCCTTCAGAGAGAACACGCCCTCGTTCGGCCGATCCTGATCGGGCAGGAACTTGCCGAGCGCATCGGTATATTCAAATACCGGGGTTTCCAGCGCATCGAAGCCATAGAGGGCATAGACGGCGCGGATCTTGTCCAGCATCGAATGGGTGGCGGAAAGCTCCGCGCCGGTGCGGTCTGCAAGGCCACGGGGCAACCGCGCCTTCGGCTTGAAGTCTTTCGCCATGGGACTCTCGATTTGTCTGGATCAGGAAAATGGAAACGTGTGCCGCGCGCATGATCCGCGCCGCATGGTCCGGTCTTAAAAGAAGCGGCGGTGCACGGCAAGGCGCTGAGGTTGCAGGTGCGGGAATGAAGCGCGCAGACCATGAAAAAGGCCGGGCGCCATACCGATGGCGCCCGGCCTTGAAATCTTGCCGCCAGACCCGAAGGGTCAGCTTCAGCGCTGCACAACCACCTTGGTGCCGCTGGGCACGCGCTCATACAGGTCGATGATGTCCTGATTGAGCAGGCGGATGCAGCCGGAGGACACCTGCTGGCCAATGCTCCACGGCTCGGTCGTGCCATGAATACGGAACATGGTGTCGCGGTTGCCGCTGTAGAGATAGAGCGCACGCGGGCCAAGCGGGTTGGTCTCGCCACCCGGCAGGCCACCGGCATAGGGGCCATAACGCTTGGGTTCGCGGCGGATCATGTTGGGGGTGGGGGTCCAGCTCGGCCATTCCGCCTTGCGGCCAACCGTGGCGGTGCCGCGGAAGGAATAGCCTTCCTTGCCCACGCCCACGCCGTAGCGCATGGCCTTGCCACCCTTCTGCACCAGATAGAGATAGCGATTGTTGATATCGACCACGATCGTGCCGGGCGGCTGTGAGGTGGGATAGTCCACCACCTGACGGCGATACTTCGGATCAACATCGGTGAGGTCCACCGCGTCCACCGGGAAGCGCTCGGTGTTGATGGCGTCGTAACGCGCATCCATAAGCGGCGCGCCCATCTGCGGGCTCTGGGTCGTCACGCAGGCCGCCAGTGCCATGGGTGCGAAAAGAATGAAAAGGAGGCGGGTCAGAAAGCTGCTTTTTGACGGTTCAATTGCCATGGTCTGCCCAACACGAAGATCCGGAACGAAACTGCCTTCGCGTCTTCCGCGTGGCAGAGGCGGCTACTGCCTGTCTGTCAGCGCATTCAATCGCGGTAAGGTGGCATTAAGGTTAACGCCTCGAAAAAATTCCGTTTTTTCGTGCGCCGTGATTTTCTCTAGCATGGGCTCGCTGCGTCGCTGGTTGCAAGAGTGCAACAGTGTGACGTGAAAGATACGGATATGGCTGGCCGGGGAAGGGCAGGGTGCCCGTGCGGTTGGATAGTGTCTTGATATATATTAATTTTCAGAACGCGCTTTGGCGTATCCCCAGTAACACCAGCATGATTCCAGACTGATAGATCCGTTCGGGCCGGCAAGGTGCGGCATGCGCGCAACAGTGTCCGTCCTGGGCGAATTCAGGACGGGGAGGTGATTTCGCCGGGCTGAACCTTAAAATGTTCGCCATTCTCAAGCTGGTCAAAGGCGGCAGTGTCTGCCCCTGTCATCCAGACCTGCGCGCCCAGCCGGGCGAGCGCCGCGAACAGGCCGGCACGTCGTTCCGTATCCAGATAAGCCGCGACATCATCCAGCAGCAGCACGGGAGAGAGCCCCTGCATGGCGGCCACCAGCCGGGCATGGGACAAGGTGAGGCCGATGAGCAGGGATTTCTGCTCGCCCGTGGAGCAACGTGCGGCCGGAATCTGTTTTCCGCCATGGCTCACCAGCAGGTCGCACAGATGGGGGCCTTCAAGGGTGCGCCCCGCTGCGCGGTCTCTGGGGCGATTGTCGCGCAACAGGCCCCGGTAGCGATCTTCAACCTCCACCGCAGGTGCATCCGCCAACATCCGCTCCACCGCGCCATCAAGGCCAATGCCGGCGAAAGGAAAGGGGGAGGAATCATCGCGGCTGGCGGCGATCTCGGCGGCAAGACGCGCCACGGTTTCCACCCGCGCGGCGGAAACGGCGATGGCGAGGTCTGCCAGTTCATGTTCCACCGCATCCAGAAAACGTGGCGCGCCGTTTTCCTCCAGCAGCCTGTTGCGGGCGCGCAGAGAGCGTTCAAGGCCATTGACCCGGCTGCCATGGCTGGCATCCACCGCCAGAACCAGACGATCCAGATAGCGGCGCCGGTCTGATGGTGGGCCGGTGAAAAGGCCATCCATCTCCGGGGTCAGCCACAGCACCTTCAGATGGTCGAGAAAGACATTGGCGGAGCCGGCAGGCTCACCATCAACCCGGCAGCGACGCTGGCCCGTATCCCCTGTCTCAAGGCCTGTGCCCAGGCGGACCGTCCCCAATGCGCCATCCACGGTGGCCGATACGGCCCAGGGAAAGGGGGCGGTGGAAGGTGGTGCCCAGGCTGGGCTGCCTGCGTCATCATGGTTCCCCCCCCCTTCGGCCGGAGTGCGCTGGCCGATATCAGGCAGTTGAGCACGCCGCAGGCCGCGCCCCGGAGAAAGGAAGGAGATCGCCTCCAGCACATTGGTCTTGCCCGCGCCATTTGGCCCGGTCAGCACAATTGGCCCAGCACCCACATTCAGCCGCGCCGCACCATAGGAGCGAAAGCGCGAGAGAATCAGGGTGCGGATGCGGGCATGCGGCATGGCGGGGAAAGACCGAACGGGTGATGCGACAGAGCGGCTGCGGAGAGAGGCAGTAGGCGTGCAAGACGGGTACGTCTCACGCATGCCTTATATCAAACTGCCCGATATTCACCTCACGCCCGTACCGGGATCGTGACTGGGTTATTCCAGAGGTGCAGGCTTTCCCATTGCGCAATGCGGGCATTGAAGTCGACACGACGCGCCTGGGCGCGAGGGGCTGCGGTCCAATACGCAAGACCTGAAGTTCGGCGCTGATCAGCAAGCTGATGGCAGGGGCATGTTTGTCCCCGCCATTGCTGGCCACTTCGGGAAAAAGCCGGGGCAGGCGCGCACCCTTGGCGCGCCACTCCCCTTCCGCTTACACCCGCATGGGCATCAGCACATAGAGCGAGCCGGCCTTGTTGGCATCGTGCACAAGGGTTGGTGAGCCGGAGTCCGCGAACTGGAGTTCGGCAAGGTCGCCTTCCAGCTGGCTGGTGATATCCAGCAGGTAGCGGGCATTGAAGCCGATCTCGAGGGCTTCGGCGCCGTATTCCACTTCCAGCTCTTCAGTCGCGCTGCCCGAATCGGGGTTACTCACCGAAAGGGTCAGCCGGCCTTCGGAGAGGGCGAGCTTCACCGCACGCCCGCGCTCGCTGGACACGGTGGAGACGCGATCCACCGCAGCCGCGAAGGCATCCTTGTCCACCTTCAGAATCTTGTCATTGCCCTGCGGAATCACCCGCCCATAATCGGGAAAGGTACCGTCGATGAGCTTGGAGGTGAGCACGATAGCCCCCACCTGAACGCGAATCTTGGTGGTGGAGATGGAGACGGCGGCCTCCGCTTCCTTGTCTTCGAGAAGCTTTTGCAGTTCGGCAACGGTCTTGCGCGGCACGATGATGCCGGGAAGCCCTGCTGCGCCCTCGGGAGCCGGTAGCTCGGCCTGGGCCAGACGATGGCCATCGGTGGCGACAGCCCGCAAGCTTGCTCCGCCCGCACCTTCCGCCACATGCAGATAGATGCCGTTGAGATAATAGCGGGTTTCCTCGGTAGAGATGGCGAACTGGGTCTTGTCCACCAGCCGGCGGAACTCCAGCGCCTTCACCTTGAAGCTATGTGCGAACTCGCCTGCCGCCAGATCCGGGAAGTCGGCTTCCGGCAGGGTTTGCAGAGAGAATCGGGCACGCGAGGCGCGCACGGTCAATGTGCCATGCTCGCCCGCGCTTTCCAGCTGCACCTGCGCGCCATCGGGCAGCTTGCGTACGATGTCATACAGCACATGGGCGGGCACGGTGGTCGCGCCTTCCTGTGTCACTTCAGCCGGCACGCTTTCCACCACCTCAAGGTCGAGGTCGGTGGCCTTGAGCTCAAGCCCGGCGCTGGTGGCGCGGATGAGCACATTGGCGAGAATCGGGATGGTGTTGCGCCGCTCGACGACGCGGTGAACATGGCTGAGCGACTTGAGAAGCTCGGCGCGCTCGACGGTGACCTTCATCGCCCGTTGACTCTTCGCTCTGGAGCTGTGTCCCGCAGGGCCTGCGGCCCGGTACGGTCGCCCCCATATTCAGGGATGGAACATGCCCGCACCGTCATGGCGGCAGGCCCGTTCCTTGTGAGTGTCGTGCACACACGGTCGCAAGCCCTCTCGCAAACCGCCATGCACAGGCGTCGCCGAAACGAACGCCGGGGCGGGAACATTGCCGTCCGCGCGGCCACAAGGCAAGGGTGCGGCGCGAAATTGGCGTGATCCCGCAGCACGGATCCAGGCCCGGGCCTAAGCCCGGTTCTGGATATGAACCCGTGCCGGTCCGCCTCAGGCCTCCAGAACGAGGCGCTTCAGCAGCTCGATCTCATCCGACAGCGAACGGTCGGTGGCCAGAAGCCGGTCAATCTTGCGCACGGCATGCAGCACCGTGGTGTGATCGCGCCCGCCAAAACGGCGGCCGATTTCCGGCAGGGAGCGCAGGGTCAGCGTCTTGGCCAGATACATGGCCACCTGGCGCGGCTTCACCACATTGGCGGTGCGGCGCTGGGAGAGCAGATCGGCGCGGGTGACATTATAGTGCTTGGCGACAATGCGCAGGATGTCATCCACCCGCACCCGCTTGGGGTCACAGGGGCGAATGAGGTCCTTCACCGCATTCTCTGCCATTTCCAGCGTCACGGGCTCGCCGGTCAGCTGGTTGAAGGCCAGCAGCTTGTTGAGCGCGCCATCCAGATCGCGACCGCTCTGGCCGACGCTGCGGGCGAGGAACTCCAGAACCGGCATGGGCACGGAGAAGCCGGGGTGCTGTTCGGTCAGGGTCTGGTAGCGGGTTTTCAGAATCTGCAGGCGCAGATCCTCTTCCAGCATGCCCAGTTCCACCACGAGGCCACCGGCGAGGCGCGAGCGCACCCGCTCGTCCAGATGCTCGAGATCGGACGGCAGGCAGTCCGCCGCCACAACCACCTGTCGCCCGCCATCAAGCAGGGCGTTGAGGGTGTGGCAGAATTCCTGCTGGAGATTGTTACCCTTCAGGAACTGGAGATCGTCGATCACCAGCGTGTCGATGGAACGCAGGGCGTCCTTGAAGGCGATGGCGGAGTGGGACTTCAGTGCCGCCACGAAGCCATACATGAAGCGTTCGGCCGTGAGATAGGTGGTGCGGCGGCCATTCTTCGTGCCGTTCCCGGCAACAGCCTGCAGGAGATGGGTCTTGCC
This sequence comes from Xanthobacter sp., assembly GCA_035911315.1. GTDB lineage: Bacteria > Pseudomonadota > Alphaproteobacteria > Rhizobiales > Xanthobacteraceae > Xanthobacter. Next base: position 54,107 of record JAMHVS010000018.1, on the reverse strand, counting down.
GAGGCCAACCGAGGCATGAAGATAAAGCGGGTTGAAAACCGGGCTTGCCCCGCTCGCGGCATCGGCCACCTGCCGTGCGGCGGCGGCGGCCAGCGAATTGGACTTGCCGACCACGAAGGTTTCAAAGGTGAGGCGCGGATCCAGCGGCGAACCGGAGGACATATCCGATGCGGCAAGGCTGGCGGGATGGGATGATGATGCCGCCATGGCCTGGGCCGACTGGCTCTGCGCAGACAGGGCCGGGTTTGTCATGGATGGCGCGGAGGGATCAACCGCACGCAGGCGCGGGGCCGTGCGCTCGGTTGGGGAGTCGCGACGGATCGTGGGCTTGAGCGCAACCGGGCGTGCCACGGCCGAACGCACGTTCAGGTCCACGCGGCGCTGTGCTCCGGTTTCATCGGCGAACAGTTCGGAAATCCGGGGCAGATAGTTTTCCTGAATCCAGGACTTGAGGAAGCGCGTGGGCACGGACAGCTGCACCGACTCACCGCGCAGGGCATCCAGCTCCATACGGGCAAACCAGCTCGAGAACTTTTCCTCGCCAATCTCTTCACGCAGACGCTCGCGCACCCGCGGCCATGGAGATGTATCGGCTCCCATGTCCCCAGCGGTCAGCGCCGTGCCCACATCATCCCTGCGCGCCTGTCCGGGCATGCCGGCCTGAAAGGCGGCACTGTTCGGATTGGCATCGTGAGGCTGAGGCTTGAGCATGGCTGACCTGCCGCGCATGGCGCGTTCCTTATTGAGACACATCGTCCGTTCACGCTCCGGAGAAACAGGGCGCGCTTGATACGGTGTCGTTGATCTTGAAATCGGCGAAAATGAAAGAACAGGGTGGCAATCGGGACCGGAACGGGCCTCAGCCGGGTGGCATCCTGAGACAGTGCCCTGTCACGCGGGTGGCGTGTGGATGCCGCAAGTGGGGAGAGGGAGTATCGGCCCGGGTGCAGGACAGCATGTCCGCATGCTTGGCTGTCCGCGACTCGTAATCCGAGCCACGACGGAAAAGCGCTCTATCGGGTTCCGAAACTGTGCCTGAAATCATAGCCGCCCCATCTGCCGCCGGTCTGTTTGCCTGGCCGCTGTCAAAATGAAACAGAATTCCCCTGATTCCTGTATGCGCCGGAAGTTGAGGTTGCAGAGCAATCCCAGTACACCCGCAACAAAGTGGAGGTTGCCTGTTCTCAAGGCGCGGCAGGTTTCCGGGATATTCTGTCCCTTTAGAGTCAAAATACACCCCTCCTCGTAAACGAAGAGCACTGAAGACTTGGATCTGTCAGTGGAATTCCGGAGCCGCGTCCGGAGTAAGAGTGACCATACACAGCCGGTCGGGGGGGTGCAACGCCTTTCCCTGTGCAGGGGGGATTACGGGGGCAAGTGCAAATTCCAAACCTTTCCACACTGCGTTTCGGTCAGTCGGCAAACCGCTGGCATGACAATGAGAATCCCGGCGTCCCTCCATGAGGGGAATTTTTCGAACGAAAAGCAGGGATGCTCCGGTGTTCGGGCGCAGAGCGCATCCGGTCCGTGCCTGATCTTGCTCTTTGCCTCTAACTCCATGCCACAAAAGGGCTTTTTCTGCGCGATTGTGACGCCCTGAAAAGCCGGAGAGATGCGTTTTTTGAGGCCCTGCATGCTTGACTCTGAGGGCGCTACCCGGCAGCCGGGCAGGCGATTCTCAAGGGGCAGGTGCATGCAGATGCGCCAAGAAAAAAGGTCCGGCAGAGCCGGACCTTTCAAATTTCTACTTTCAATCAGAAAGTAATAATCAGGCGCTGAGCTTGCGCACGCGGGCTGCAAGGCGGGAAACCTTGCGGGACGCGGTGTTCTTGTGCAGCACACCCTTGGTCACGGCGCGCATGATCTCCGGCTCGGCAGCCTTGAAGGCTGCGGTGGCCGCAGTGGCGTCGCCGTTGGAAATGGCGCTTTCGACATTGCGCAGGAAGGTGCGCATGCGCGAGCGGCGCGCGCGGTTCACTTCGGTGCGACGCGCGATCTTGCGGACCGCCTTTTTGGCGGAAGGCGTATTGGCCATCGGCCATCCTTGCTTCTGTTTGCGTGCCGGGGGCCCACATATGTTGTGAACCCGGCATCGCGGAAATGGCTGATCATGCGGGCGACGGATGTCGTCTGCGGAGTGCCCGGGCTTATAGGGGTGAGCGGGGCTTTCGTCAATAAGGAAGGCGGCTATCGCTTGCGCGTTTTCGCTCTTGCGTATCGGGACGCTGGACCGGCAGCACGCCTTCGCGTATGTGCTTTCTATACTTATTACATAAACAGGCCCCGCCCAAGGCGGGCGGGTGAACTGGGGGTTATGGCATGAGCGATGTGGCGGTAACCGAGCGTCCGGTGAACAACAGCCTGGTCACGGTGTTTGGCGGTTCGGGCTTCCTGGGTCGCCATGTGGTGCGTGCGCTGGCGCAGCGCGGCTACCGGATTCGCGTGGCGGTGCGCCGCCCGCAACTGGCCGGCTTCCTGCGTCCCATGGGCGGCGTAGGGCAGGTTGAGCCTATTCAGGCCAATGTGCGCTTTCCTGATTCTGTCGCGCGGGCGGTTGCCGGTGCCGATGCGGTTGTGAACCTTGTCGGCATTCTGGGCCAGAGCGGCCGGCAGAAGTTCGATGCCGTACATGTTGAAGGTGCGCGTGACATCGCGAAGGCGGTCGCCGCCACCGGCGCACGGCTGGTGCATGTCTCCGCCATCGGTGCCGATTCTTCCTCGCCTTCCGGCTATGGCCGCAGCAAGGGCGAGGGTGAGGCAGCCATTCATGCCGCCGTGCCGGATGCGGTGATTCTGCGCCCCTCGCTGCTGTTCGGGCCGGATGATGATTTCTTCAACCGCTTTGCCTCCATGGCGCGGATCTCGCCGTTCCTGCCGCTGGTGGGTGGCGGTGTCACCCGCTTCCAGCCGGTTTTCGTGGCCGATGTGGCAAGTGTGGTGCAGCACGCGGTGGACGGGCATGCCAAGCCGGGCACCATCTATGAACTGGGTGGACCAGAGGTGCGCAGCTTCCGTGAACTGATGGAGCTGTTGCAGCGCGAGATCGGCAGCACACGAGGCTATCTGAACCTGCCGTTCGGCCTCGCCAATTTCATCGCCTCGCTCACCCAGTGGGTGCCGGGCGCGCCCATCACCACCGATCAGGTGGCAATGCTGCGTTCCGATAATGTGGTGTCTGCCGCCGCGCAGGCCGAGGGGCGTGACCTGTCTGCCTTTGGCATCACGCCTGCCGCCATGTCCATCGTTCTGCCCACCTATATCTGGCGCTTCCGCAAGGCGGGTCAGTTCACGCATCTGGAAGCCTGAGCCGGCCCGGGTTGCGTGCCTGCGCTCTTGGGTGCAGGTTGCGGAGGAATGGTGCAGGGACAGATGCGCGCATCTCCTGCCCCCGGCCGGAGGTGAATGAAGATGGCGCTCGAGGTGAAGATCTGCGGCCTTAAAACCGCTGGTGCCGTGGATGCGGCACTGGAGGCCGGGGCCGATCTGCTCGGGTTTGTCTTCTTCCCCAAAAGCCCGCGCCATCTCCCGCTGGAGGCGGCGCCTGAACTGCTGGCCCGCATTGAGGGCCGCGCCGGCAAGGTTGCGCTCACGGTGAATGCCAATGACGCGCTGCTGGCCGATATCATCAAGGCCTATGGGCCGGACCTGTTGCAGCTGCATGGTTCTGAAAGTCCGGAGCGGGTGGCGGATGTGCGCGCCCGCTTCGGCTTGCCTGTGATGAAGGCTCTGCCCGTGGGGCAAAAGGCAGATCTTCTCGTGCTGCCCGCCTATGCGGCTGTGGCGGACCGGATCCTGTTCGATGCCAAGCCCCCGAAGGATGCCCTTCTGCCGGGGGGCAATGGCCATGCCTTCGACTGGAACCTGCTGACCGGCCTTGACGCCGGCCGGCCTGTCATGCTTTCCGGGGGGCTGGACGCCGACAACGTGTCGCAGGCGCTCCAGACTGTCCCGGTGGATGGTGTGGATGTGTCTTCCGGCGTGGAAGATGCGCCCGGTGTGAAATCGCCGGAACGGGTTCGCGCTTTTGTGGCGGCGGCCCGTCAGGCGGCGGCTCATTCTCTCGCATTGAAAGTCCAGGCTTCGTGAACGCTCCCAATTCCTATCGCACCGGCCCGGACGAGCGCGGCCATTTCGGCATTCATGGCGGGCGTTTCGTGGCCGAGACGCTGATGCCGCTCATTCTGGAGCTGGAACAGGCCTATGCCGCAGCAAAGGCGGACCCCGCTTTTCATGCGCAGATGGCTGATTATCTCGCCCATTATGTGGGGCGTCCCTCGCCGCTCTATTATGCCGAGCGGCTGAGCGAGCATCTGGGCGGCGCGAAGATTTATCTGAAGCGCGAAGAGCTGAACCACACTGGCTCACACAAGGTGAACAATGTGCTGGGGCAGATTCTGCTCGCCCAGCGCATGGGCAAGCAGCGCATTATCGCCGAAACCGGCGCGGGCCAGCACGGTGTCGCCACCGCCACGCTCTGCGCGCGCTTCGGGCTGAAGTGCGTGGTCTATATGGGCGCGGTGGATGTGGAGCGTCAGGCGCCCAACGTGTTCCGCATGAAACTGCTGGGGGCCGAGGTGGTGCCGGTGCAGTCCGGCTCGCGCACCCTGAAGGATGCGATGAACGAGGCGCTGCGCGACTGGGTCACCAATGTGCACGACACTTTCTATTGCATCGGAACGGTGGCGGGGCCGCACCCCTATCCGGGCATGGTGCGTGATTTCCAGTCCATCATTGGCCGCGAGACCCGCGCCCAGATGCTGGAGATGGAAGGTCGCCTGCCGGATTCGCTGGTGGCGGCGGTTGGTGGCGGTTCCAATGCCATGGGCCTGTTCCATGAATTTCTGGATGAGCCGACGGTCGAGATTTTCGGGGTCGAGGCGGCGGGTCATGGCGTGGCGTCCGGCAAGCATGCCGCCTCCATCGCGGGTGGCCGGCCCGGCGTGCTGCATGGCAACCGCACCTATCTGCTGATGGATGGCGACGGGCAGATTACCGAGGCCCATTCCATTTCCGCCGGTCTGGACTATCCCGGTATCGGTCCCGAGCACAGCTATCTGCATGATGTGGGCCGGGTGACCTATCTGCCCTGCACGGATGATGAGGCGTTGGCGGCCTTCGAAACCCTGACCCGGCTTGAGGGCATCATCCCGGCGCTGGAATCGGCCCATGCGGTGGCGAAGGCGATCGAACTGGCGCCCCAGCGGGAGAAGGACCACCTGATGGTCATCAACCTCTCCGGTCGTGGCGACAAGGATGTGCCGCAGGTGGCGGAAATTCTCGGAGACCGTCTATGACAGGCCACCGCGTGGCATTCGGGTTTTCTGGTTTCGCGCGCAAGGCCTGCGCAGGCGCGGCTTTGGTTGCGACATTCATCGGGGCTGGTTTTTCGGCCGCGATGGCGGATGGAAACGCGGCCCAGCTCTCCCTTACCACGCAGGAATTCATGACCGATGAGGGCGGAGCCTTCATCTCCGTCGCGGTGAAGAACGGCGCGGCGCAGGAACAGAATCAGGTCATCGTGAGCTGTGTGTTCCGTGCGGGCCAGACCCCTGTCGGCAGCGCTGCCACGCCTCTTTACGCCATTCCAGCCGGTGAGACCGGATATGGCCAGGTGCGCCTGATTGGCGCGACCTCGGCAACCTCCGCCTCTTGCAGCATCACCAGCGCCCAGTGAGCGCGCCTCCCCGGTAACGGGGAGCAACCACGGCTTGATACAGATGACCACCCGCATCGCCACCCGTTTCGCCGCCCTTGCGCAGGAGGGCCGTCCCGGGCTCGTCACCTTTGTCACGGCCGGGGATCCGGATGGGGCAACCTTTACCGAACTGCTGAAGGCGCTGCCGGGTGCGGGGGCGGACATCATCGAGGTCGGTGTGCCCTTCACCGACCCGATGGCTGATGGCCCCGCCATTCAGGCCGCCGGCCTGCGTGCCCTTGCGGCCGGGCAGACACTGGCCCGCACGCTGGAGATGGTGAAGACCTTCCGCACCGGGGACAACGACACCCCGATCGTGCTGATGGGCTATTTCAACCCGGTCTATGTCTATGGCGTGGAGCGCTTCCTCAAGGATGCCCGTGACGCCGGGGTGGATGGACTGGTGGTGGTGGACCTGCCGCCGGAAGAGGATGACGAACTGTGCCTGCCGGCGCTGGCGGCCGGTCTCGATTTCATCCGTCTCGCCACACCCACCACGGATGAGAAGCGCCTGCCGGTGGTGCTGAAGCACACGGCCGGCTTTGTCTATTATGTATCGATCAACGGCATCACCGGTTCGGCCACACCGGATGCGAATACCGTGGGTGCGGCTGTTGCGCGCATCAAGAAGCATACGCCGCTGCCGGTGGCCGTGGGCTTTGGTGTGCGCACGCCGGAACAGGCCGCCGCCATCGCCGCCGGTGCGGATGCCGTGGTTGTTGGTTCTGCGCTGGTGGAGACGGTGCGCCGTTCTCTGGACAGCGAGAATCGCGCAACGGCCGAAACCGTGCCTTCGGTGCTGGAACTGGTGCGGGATCTGGCAAAGGCCGTGCGGGCTGTGCGTCGCTGACGCTTTGTAAACCGCGATAAACCGTCTCGCCGTACTTTTGCCGTCTCAGGCTTGTCAATGATGCGGTTTCGGGCGATGGGATCGCCCGATGAAGCAGGCTTGAGCCTGAGTGATGAATATCTGGGCGTGCCGCACCTTTGTTCAAGGTGGTATGGCCCGAAGGGCTGGAGAGGGATGGCAAGGCCATCTGCTTCAGCTGGTTGTGATGAAGATTGGAGACGCGTTCTCCATTTTGCCCGCGGCGCAGGCAAAATGGTGCGGCTCCAGAGGCCGAATGCGGAAAGGCCGCAGATGAGGTGAACCCGGCCGGGTTCCACCTCGCCCGCGCCCCCGCTCGCCGCCGGAGAGAAGCTTGTGAACTGGATTTCCAACGTCGTCCGCCCCAAGATCCGTGACTTTCTGGCCCGTCGTGAGGTGCCGGAGAAGCTGTGGGTGAAGTGCCCCGAGACGGGGCAGATGGTGTTCCACAAGGATCTGGAAGCCAATCTCTATGTCATCCCGTCCTCCGGCTATCACATGCGGATGGATGCGGTGCGCCGGCTGAAGGCCACCTTCGATGACGGCATCTATGAAGAAGTTGCACTGCCTGAGGTCGCGATCGACCCACTGAAATTCCGCGATGAGCGGCGCTATATCGACCGGCTGAAGGATGCCCGCTCCAAGACCGGCTATCAGGATGCCGTGAAGGTGGCGACCGGCCTGCTGGAAGAGCTGCCGGTGACTGTCGCGGTGCAGGACTTCTCCTTCATGGGCGGCTCGCTCGGCATGGCGGCAGGTGAGGCCGTTGTGAAGGGTTTGCAGACGGCGGCAGAGAAGGGCACACCTTTCATCATGTTCGCGGCCTCTGGTGGCGCGCGCATGCAGGAGGGCATTCTCTCCCTCATGCAGATGCCGCGCACCACAGCGGCCATTCAGGAACTGCGTGAGGCGAAGAAGCCTTACATCGTCATTCTCACCAACCCGACCACGGGTGGCGTGACCGCATCTTACGCGATGCTGGGTGACATCCAGATTTCCGAGCCCGGCGCGCTGATCGGCTTTGCCGGCCCGCGCGTGATCGAGCAGACCATCCGTGAGAAGCTGCCGGATGGCTTCCAGCGCGCAGAATATCTCTACACCCACGGCATGCTCGACATGGTGGTGCATCGCCACCAGATGCGCGAGACGCTGGGCCGTTTGTGCCGGATGCTGATGAAGGCTCCGGCACTGCCGCCGCGTGGACGCATTTCCGGGCCGGTGGTGGCTGAAGTCGCCGAGGCCGCCGAAGCGTGAGGCTTCGCTTTTGATCTGGTTGGCCGGGTTGCCCTGCATCCCGGCCATTTTTGTTCTGGCCTCTGCAGGTGCAGGGCCGGCTCCGGGTGGGGGTGCCCCCGCCGGTGGCGTCCCGGTGTTCCGGTTTTGCTGCCTTGCTTCCATCAACCGGGCCATGCCCGGAACATGCACGGGCTCCACATGCTGAACCCAGATGACATCCTGAGTCGCCTCACTGATCTGCATCCGCGCAAGATCGATCTCTCCCTCGGGCGCACCGAGCGGCTGCTGGCGGTTCTGGGGCATCCGGAAAAGCGCCTGCCGCCGGTGATCCATGTAGCGGGCACGAATGGCAAGGGCTCCACCATCGCCTTCATGCGGGCGATGCTGGAGGCGGCGGGGCGTAGCGTGCATGTCTATACCTCGCCCCATCTGGTGCGGTTCAATGAGCGTATCCGGCTGGGTGCGCACGGTGGCGGGCTGCTGGTGAGCGATGCCGCGCTGATTGATGCGCTGCGCCGGGTGGAGACTGCCAATGCGGGTGAGCCCATCACCCTGTTCGAGATCACGACCGTTACCGCTTTCCTGCTGTTCGCGGAGCATCCGGCGGATGTGCTGCTGCTGGAAGTGGGGCTGGGCGGGCGCTTTGATTCCACCAATGTGGTGGAAGTGCCCCGCACCAGCGTTATCACGCCGATCTCCATCGATCATGTGGAGTTTCTGGGCGGTACGGTTGAAGCTATTGCGGGCGAGAAGGCCGGCATTATCAAGCCGCGAGTGCCGGTGGTGGTGGGCGCGCAGCCGCCGGAAGCGCTGGCGGTTCTGGAACGCGCCGCCCGGCGGGCCCATGCACCTTTGTTCGTGCGGGATGAGCACTGGCACGTGCAGGAAGAAGGCGGGCGGCTCGTCTATTCCGATGAGGGTGGGCTGGTCGACCTTCCGCGTCCACGCCTTCTGGGGCCACACCAGATTGGCAATGCCGGGCTGGCGGTGGCGGCCCTGCGCAGTTTCCAGCTTCCGGTGACAGCGATGGAAGACGGCATCTCGCGCGCCGAATGGCCGGCGCGGATGCAGCGTCTGTCCACCGGAAAGCTCGTTTCCCGCGCACCCGAGGGGGCCGAGGTGTGGCTGGATGGCGGGCATAATGCCGCCGGCGGTACAGCACTCGCCCATGCCCTGTGTGAGCTGGAAGAGCGCTATTCCCGCCCGCTGGTGCTGGTGCTGGGCATGCTCACCACCAAGGATGCGCAGGCCTTTCTCGCGCCCTTCCGGGGGCTGGCGCGTGAGGCGATCGCCGTGCCGATGCCCGGTGAACATGCCGGCCGCCCGGCGGAAGAGGTTGCGGCCGTGGCTGCGGCTCTCGGCATTCCGGTACGGGTGTCAGCGGGTGTGGGCGAGGCGCTGGGCAGCCTCACCACGACCCCAGGACTGCCGCCGCCGCGTGTGCTCATCTGCGGCTCTCTCTATCTGGCTGGTGCGGTGCTGGAGGCGAATGGCACGCCGGTGCTTTGAGACACGCGTGCCGGTGCATTTTGATGCGGGGCAGGATTGTCCAGGTTTGGCCGGTGGATGGAGGTTATCCGTTTGCGGCGAAGCTGCTGTGCCCCGTATGCCACTGGTGTACATGCGGCACACAGGGCGTCGTTACCCTCAGGATGTGACCTCGTTCGGTGATATCGGCAGCCTGTGTTTTCCGCGTTTGCTCTGCTGCCAGATGTGAGGCTGTCGAACACCCGCGCCGGCTAATGCCCGCCGGCAAGACTTCCAGCCTTGTGGCCATGCTGTGGTGCGTGGGGGCCGGCTTGGGCTTTTCCCCGTAATTTCTTCATCTGTTGCAGGCTATCTTGTCCGCGCAGGTGCGGCCCTTCTACCGATTCTGTCGCTCCGCTACAGTCCAAGTGATTCGGATGGTGTCGGCGTGTCATGGAGATGCCGACCGCACAGGGAGGGTGCCGGGCGCATGACGGGGCAGGGGCAAACACTGGGCGGTCATCTTCTCCGGAAAAGCCGTGAGAAAACAAGCTCGGTTCGACGCAGGGCGCGTATGCTGCTGGCGTCCACTCTTCTGACTTCCGTAACAGCTCTGGGTGTTGTGCCTGCCAGTGCGCAGGCGATGATGCCGGAGCGTGCCTCAGCGCTGCCATCTCACGCATTCTCTCATCTTTCATGGGTGCATGTGGCGCGTGCAGACATGACAGCCGGCACATGGTTCGCCCTTCTGGCCTTCGGGATCGCGGCCGTAGCGGCAGGTGCTTTCCTGCGGCGCGCCCAGGCCTCGAACATGGCACTCAAGGCCGCCGAAGAGCGCGCGGAAGCAGCGGAGCGTCTGGCAGCCCGCGCCCGCGCCGAGGCGCATGACGCCCGCAGCCTGCTTGTTCACAGTGCGCCCAGCGCCTTCATGTGGCTGAAGGCGGGAGATGAGGTCATCTCCTATGGCGCGCCGGCGGGGCCGCGTGCGCAGTGGCTGGGGGCAAATGGTGCGGCAGAGCTTGAAGCCGCGCTTTCGCGCCTGCGTGCCGGGGCAGAATCTGTCGATCAGACCGTGAAGGGCACCGATGGTGCCGTGTTCCGTCTTGTCGGGCGCTCGCTGAATGGCGCGGGCGTGCTGCTGGTCCACAACGGCATGCAGGATGCCGCGCAGGATCCATTACAGGCTGGCCTGCGCGCGGTGCTGGATGCCGCACCCACCCCGGCATGGTTGCGCGATCAAGAGGGCGCGCTCATCTATGCAAACCCCGCTTTTCTCGATGCCGTTGGTGCGACCTCTGCCGAGGATGCGCGCGCGCAGGGGCTGGACCTTCTCGACAGCAAGACCCGCGCAGCGGCTGCAAGTGCGGAAAGTGGCTCCGGCGCATTTCGCGGGCGGGTGCGTGCGGTGGCACGCGGCCAGCGCCACCAGCTGGATGTGGTGGAGATGGCCGGCCCGTTCGGCATTGCCGGCATCGCCGTGGATGTGACCGAGGAAGCTGCCGCCCGCGCCGAGATGAGCCGTGTGGTGACCGCCCATCGCAATACGCTGGACCACCTCACCACAGCCGTCGCCATCTTTGGCGCGGATGAACGGCTGGTGTTCTACAATGCCGCCTATGAGCGGCTGTTCGATTTCTCCCCCGCCTTCCTCGACCAGCGCCCTTCGGACAGCCAGATTCTGGAAAGCCTGCGCAGCCGTCGCAAGGTGCCGGAGCAGGCTGATTTTCGCGCCTGGCGCGCCCAACTGCGCGAGGCCTATCGCGCGCTGGAGCCGGTGAATGACTGGTGGCACCTGCCCGGCGGCGAGATGCTGCGGGTGGTCATCACCCCCAATGCCGAAGGCGGCGTGACCTATCTGTTCGATGATCTCTCCGAACATCTGGCGCTGGAGAGCCGCTATAACAGCCTCATCCGCATTCAGGGCGAGACGCTGGACGGGCTGGCGGAAGCGGTGGCCGTGTTCAGCAGTGACGGGCGGTTGGGGCTGTATAATCAGGCCTTCCTCACCCTATGGCGGCTGGATGCCGGCACGCTGGGCGACAAGCCCCATATCGATACGGTAGCCGCCCTGTGCCGTCCGTTGCATGGGGAGAGCTCGGCCTTCTCGCGCATTCGTTCCGTGGTGACAGCCATGGAGCACCGTGAACCGCAGAACCTGCGGATCGACCGGCCGGATGGTCGCGTGCTGGATGGCACCGCCCAGCCTTTACCGGATGGCGGCACCATGGTGACCTTCCGCGATGTGACCGACAGCGTGAAGGTGGAGCGCGCCCTGACCGAGCGCGCCGAGGCGCTGGAGGCGGCGGACCGGCTCAAGAACGCCTTTGTGGGCCATGTGTCCTATCATCTGCGCACGCCGCTCAACACGCTCATCGGCTATGCCGACATGCTGCGTGAGGGCATGGCCGGTCCGCTGAGCCCACGCCAGCGCGATTACCTCAACCACATGCACCATTCCTCCGACCTGCTGCGGGCGCTGATCGACGACATCCTCGATCTCGCCACTATCGATGCCGGTTCGATGGAACTGGACATGGTGGAGGTGGATGTGCGCGAGATGCTGGAAGGGGTGGCGGATGCCATTCAGGACCAGATCAGTGCGGGCAATGTGCGTCTGGCCATGCATGTGCCTGCGCAGGTGGGGCACTTCACGGCAGATCCGCGCCGGGTGCGGCAGGTGCTGTTCAATCTGCTCTCCAATGCCATCACGGCCTCGCCCGAGGGTGGGGTGGTGACGCTGACGGCCGAGCGACGGGCCGAGACACTTGTGCTCAGTGTGCGGGATGAGGGGCCGGGCATTTCTCCGGATCTGGTGGAAACCCTGTTCCAGCGCTTTGAAAGCCGCAGCTCAAATCCCGACCATCGCGGGGCCGGGCTGGGCCTGTCGATTGTACGTTCTTTCGTTTCGCTGCATGGCGGCATGGTGCGTCTGGTGCCTGCGGGCGGGCGGAACGAGAGTGGGGCAACAGGAACGCTGGCCATCTGCGAGTTTCCGCTCAAGGGGCGGCCGGATGAGCGGGAGGTGGCTGCATGAGTGCCTTCATTCAGCGGGTCGCGGGCGGGGGCGGTGCCTGCCAGGTGCTGCTGCCAGACCTTGCCGCCACACGCCGGCTCGGCATGCTGCTTGCCTCGTGGTTCGGTGTGCATGACATTCTCACCCTTTCAGGCGATCTGGGGGCCGGTAAGACGGAGCTGGCCCGCGCCATTGTGCGCGCGGCGGCGGGGAATGAGCGCACGGATGTGCCCAGCCCCACCTTTCCCATTGTCATCACTTATGATTTCCCACGCTTCCGGGTGGTCCACTCCGACCTCTATCGCATTGTCGAGGAAGAGGAACTGGACGAGCTGGGCTGGGATGAGCTGGCCGACGATGCGCTGGTTCTGGTGGAGTGGGCCGACCGGGCAGGGGATCGCCTGCCGGAGACCCATCTCGATATCATGCTGCACCTTGCGCCCGATCTGGGGCCGGAGGCGCGCGTGGCCATTCTCACCGGCCATGGGGCGATGGCCGAGCGGCTGAACCGGATGCATCTGGCCGAGGTGCTGATTGAGTCCGCAGGTTTTGGCGCATCCGATCGCGTGTTCATGCAGGGTGATGCCTCTTCACGCACCTATACGCGGCTGGTGGAGCAGGGGCGCAGCGCCATTCTCATGAATGCGCCGCCCAAGGCAGATGGCCCGCCGCTGCGGCAGGGCCTGCCCTATAGCCGGCTGGTGCATCTGGCGGAGGATGTAAAACCCTTCGTGGCGATGGACCGCGCCCTGCTGGCGCAAGGCTTCTCCGCGCCGGTGATTTATGCCGCCGATCTCGATGCCGGTCTTCTTGTGCTCGAAGATCTGGGCGGAGAGGGGGTTGTTGCAGGGGATCCGCCAGCCCCGATCCCGGAGCGCTATGAAGCGGCGGCACAGGTGCTGGCGACCCTTCATTCACGTCCCCTGCCGCACACGCTGCATGTGGCCCCGCGTGTGGAGCGCCCCCTGCCAGCCTATGATGCCCCCGCCTTCCTGGCGGAGGTGGATCTGATGCTGGACTGGTATCTGCCCGCTTTCGGCAAGCCGGTGGACGGGGTGGTGCGCGAGGAGTTCCACCTGCTGTGGCGCACCGCGCTGAAGCCCGTTCTGGATGAACCGCAGACATGGGTTCTGCGTGATTATCACTCCCCCAACCTGATCTGGCTGCCGGCGCGTGAAGGCTTGCAGAAGGTGGGGCTGATCGATTTTCAGGACGCCGTGACCGGCCCAGCGGCCTATGATGTCGCCTCGCTGGCACAGGATGCACGGGTGGATATGCCGGAGCAGCTGGAGCTGCATCTGGTGGGGCAATATGTGCGGATGCGACGCGCGCAGGACCCGTATTTCGACGTGCGTGGCTTTGCACGGGCCTATGCCCTGATGGGAGCACAGCGCGCCACCAAGATTCTGGGCATCTTCACCCGGCTCGACCGTCGTGATGGCAAGCCGCATTATCTGCGCCACCTGCCGCGCATCCGGCGTTATCTGGCGCGCTGTATCGCGCATCAGGATCTGGCTGGGCTGCGCGGATGGTATGATACCATTTTGCCGGCTCAGGATATCCCGCCAAAAGATTTGCCAGCGCAGGATCAGCTTTCGTGACCCGCATCAACACAGCCATGGTTCTGGCGGCCGGCCTCGGCACCCGCATGCGCCCCCTCACCGATACCTGCCCCAAGCCGCTGGTTGAGGTGTGCGGACGCCCGCTTCTGGACCATGTTCTGGACCGGCTGGAACAGGCCGGCATCGCGCAGGCCGTGGTGAATGTGCATCACCATGCCGGGCAGATCGAAGACCACGTGAAGGCCCGCACCCGCGGTCCGCACATCACCATTTCCGATGAGCGCGATGCATTGCTGGAAACCGGTGGTGGTGTGCGCCGGGCCCTGCCGCAATTGGGCGCCGACCCGTTCCTGACCATCAATTCTGACACCATCTGGGTGGAAGGCGCTCAGCCCAATCTGGAGCGTCTCATCGCCGGCTTCGACCCGGAGCGGATGGATGTGCTGCTGCTGCTGGCCCCGGTTGCGCTGTCGGTGGGTTATGACGGGCAGGGTGATTTTGCGATGGACCCGGCCGGTCGCCTCACCCGTCGGGTGGAGCGGCAACTGGCACCTTTCGTCTATGCCGGCGCGGGCATCATGAAGCCGGAACTGTTCGAGGGCACGCCTGAGGGGGCCTTCTCGCTCAATCGCATTTTTGACCGGGCGCTGGAGGCGGACCGGCTTTTCGGTGTGCGGCTGGACGGCATCTGGATGCATGTGGGCACGCCGGATGCCATCGCGCTGGCGGAAGAGGCTATTCTCGCTTCCACGGAATAAGGCGTTCGTCGTTTCTTACCGGTTGTGACCGCCAGAAACGGGCCTGTGACGAGGGGCACTGGCACCCTGCATCCACAGGCGTGAATAGCTTCAGGGCATGAGGAGAGACGATCACGCGGCTGGGCCGCTATGATGGTCGCAAGAGATTCCATGCCCGTAGTTTCGCGTCTTGCAGAACGTCAGGGGCATGCCGAGAGAGGACCGGCCATGCCGCGCGTGCTGACCATTCCGCCATCCGCTCCCTTCCTGCCGGTACTGGCGCGGGCTTTTCTGGATGGCACGCTGGTTCCGGGCTTCAAGCCGGGGGGTGAGCCGTTCGCGCTTGCCTCAGCCACGGTGTTTCTGCCCACCCGCCGGGCAGGACGCATGTTTGCTGATGCGTTGCTGGAAGCTGCTGGCACCACCGCCCTGCTGTTACCAAAAATCGTGCCGCTGGGTGATGTGGATGAGGATGCTCTGGCCTTCTCGGAAGATGCTCCGGTTCTGGCCGCGCCCCATGCCATTTTGTCTGTGCACCGGCGCGTGGTGTTGGCCCGGCTGGTGGCGGCATGGCGCGATGCCCTGCGTGAGGGTGAGGGCCGCGCTGCGGTGGCGGCGGGCCCGGCCGCAACGCTGGCGCTGGCCGATGAACTGGCCCATCTGTTTGATGATCTCACCACTGCCGGCGTGCCGCTCTCGCGGCTGGACACATTGGTGCCGCAGGATCTGGACCCCTATTTCCAGATCAGCCTTGAATTCCTGCGTATCGCCCGTGCCGCCTTCAACGGCTTTCTGGATGAAAAGGGGCTGGTAGAACCCGCCGTGCGGCGTGACCGGCTGATGGATGCCGAAGGCGCACGCCTAACCGCGCTGGGGGTGCAACTGGGTGCCGCGATGGGGCCGGTGATCGCGGCTGGCTCCACCGGATCCATGCCCGCCACCGCGCGGCTGCTGCGCGCCATCTCGCGCCTGCCCAATGGCGCGGTGGTGCTGCCGGGGCTGGACCAGATCATGGAGGAGGACGCCTTTGCCCTCCTCACCCACAAGGCCACCAGCGCGCCGGACCATCCGCAATATGGCATGGCCCGCCTGCTGAACACGCTGGAGGTGACGCGTGCCGATGTCATTCCGCTTGCGGTCCCCGCGCCCTATGGCCGCGAGCATCTCATCAGCGAGGTGATGCGTCAGGCGGAAACATCAGACCTCTGGGCCAGCCTGCCGGAGCGCCTGCCGGCACAGGCTCTGGACGATGCCATGGCGCGCGTCAGCGTGGTGGAGGCGGATGACCCCCGGCAGGAAGCCCTCGCCATCGCCCTTCTGCTGCGCGAGACACTGGAACGCCCGGATGAAACCGTGGCGCTGGTGACACCGGATCGCGACCTTGCCCGCCGTGTGGCGGCAGAGATGGCGCGCTTCAAGGTGAAGGTGGATGACTCCTCCGGTGCGCCTCTGGGCGAGACCGAGCCGGGTCGCATTGCCCGCCTGATCGTGCAGGTGGTGGCGGAAAACTGCGCGCCAGTGCCCCTGTTCGCCCTTCTCTCCATGCCGCAGGCCCGTTTCGGGCTGGAGGGGCGAGAGAAGGCCATGGGCCTTTCAGCGCTGGAACTCATCGCCCTGCGCGGCCCGCGCCCGCGTGGCGGCATTGGCGGGCTGAGGGCGGCGCTGGATGGGTTCGAGCGGGACAAGCTGCGCAGCAATGATCCCAAACGCCGGGTGGATGGTGCAGGGCTGGCGGCGGCGCATGCGCTGGTGGCGCAGCTGGATGCAGCACTGGGGCCGTTGCTCGCCTTTGGCCGGCACTATGAGCCGGTGCCGCTGGTGGAACTGGTTGCGGCCCACAAGGCGGCGCTGGAGGTCATCATCGGCCCGTTGGACCAGCAGGCGGAAGATGCCGCCTTGGCCGCCCTCGCCAATGTATTCCGTGCAGTGGAGGCCGCAGCCAAGGATGGCCCTGCTTTCACGATGCATGATTATGCCGATGTGGCCGGCCTGCTGATCGCCGATGCGGTGGTACGGCCGGAAACCAGCCCCGGCGTGTCCCGGTTGCGTTTGCTGGGCCCGCTGGAAGCACGCATGGTGCATCTGGACCGCATCGTGCTGGGCGGGCTGGTGGAAGGGGTGTGGCCACAGCAGGGAGAGAGCGACCCCTGGCTTTCGCGCCCCATGCGGGCCGAGCTGGGGCTGGCGCTGCCGGAGCGGCGCACCGGCCTTTCCGCGCATGATTTCGCGCAGGGGTTCGGCTCGAAGGAAGTTGTGGTGACCTATGCCGGCAAGGTGGGCGGGGCGCAGAGCGTGCCCTCGCGCTTCCTGAAAAGGCTGGAAACGGTGGCCGGGCCGCAGCTCTGGGCGGCGGCCAAGGCGCGCGGGCTGCGCTGGAAGACGGGCGCGCTGGCGCTGGATGTGGCAAAGCCTGTGCCTCGCGCCCAGCGTCCGGCGCCGGCCCCGCCGCTGGCCCTGCGTCCGCGCCGCCTGACGGTGACGGAAATCGAGACGTTCCTGCGTGATCCCTATTCCATCTTCGCCCGCCATGTCCTGCGCCTGAACCCGCTGGATCCGCTGGACGCGGCCCCCGGCGGGGCGGAGCGCGGCACGGCACTGCATGAGGCGGTGGGCAACTTCTCCCGCGATTATCCCAAAGACCTGCCGCCGGATGCCTATGAGCAACTGATCGCTTATGGCCGCAAGGCGTTCGCCCCGCTCACCATCTTCCCGGCGGAGCATGCCCTGTGGTGGGCGCGCTATGAGCGGGTGGCAGCTTTCCTCGTGGAGTTCGAGCACGCGCGGCGTGAGAAGCTGGATGCGGTGGTGGCCGAAACGGCGGGCCAGATTGATCTTCCCGTGGGCGCGGAGGGCTTCCGCCTCGCCGGGCGGGCAGACCGGATCGAAATCCGGAAGGATGGCACGCTGGCCATTCTGGATTTCAAGACCGGTACTGCCCCCACGGCGAAACAGGCCGCCTCGCTCTCTCCCCAGCTTGCGCTGGAAGCGGCGATGGCGGTGCGCGGGGGCTTCAGGGATGTGCCGGCCCTGCCTGTTTCGGAACTCGCCTATGTGGAGATGAAGGGCGGGGCGAAAGGCGGAGAGGAAAAACCGATCCGCTGGAAGGACCGCGAGCCGATGGAGGTGGCGGAGGCCTCCCTCACGGGTTTGATGTCGCTGCTCATGGCCTTTGAGGATGAGCGGCAGGGCTATCGCGCGCTGGCGGCCCCCCAATGGAAGGGGCGGTTCGGGGATTATGACCATCTGGCCCGGGTACGGGAATGGGCTCTGGCCGGGGATGAAGACGAATGAGCGAGCGCGTGACCGCCATGGAAACCTCCCCGACCGAAACCTCCCCGAAAGCCGAGGCCACGCGCCGGCAGGGGCTGGCCTCAGACCCCGCCCATTCCGCATGGGTTTCGGCCAATGCCGGCTCGGGCAAGACGCATGTTCTGGCGCGCCGGGTCATCCGCCTGCTGCTGGCTGGCACCGCACCCGCGCGCATCCTGTGCCTCACCTATACCAAGGCAGCGGCGGCAAACATGTCGAACCGCGTGCTCTCCATGCTGGGGCGCTGGGTGAGCCTTTCCGATGAGGAACTGAACGCCGCCCTGCGCGAGACCGATGGTGGCCTGCCCACAGCCGAAATGCGTGCCCGCGCCCGCCGCCTGTTCGCGTCTGCGCTGGAAACACCGGGCGGGCTGAAGATCCAGACCATCCATGCCTTCTGCGGTGGCCTGCTGCACCGCTTCCCCTTCGAGGCCGGTGTGGCGGCAGGCTTCCGCGAACTGGACGAGGTGGGCCGCTCAGAACTGATGGCCCGCATCCGTGAGAAAATCATCATTGATGCGGCATCCGACCTTGAGGCTCCGTTGGGCCGCGCCCTGATGCGGATGATGGAGGATCTTTCCGATGCCAGCATTACCGCCATGCTGGATGCCGCCATCGCCGCGCGGGCCAAGATCGAGCAACTGGGAGAGGATGAGGGCGCACGCCGGGCGGCTCTGGCCGGTGCGCTGGGCATTTTACCCAATGTCTCCCTCGCCAGCCTGAAGAGGCAGATGCTGGACAGCCCGAACATCCCCCATTTTTCGTGGCAGGAGATTGCGGGCACCCTCAACACCTCTGACAAGAAAACCGACCGCGACCGTGCCGCCGCCCTTCTTGCCGCCTATGCGGCGGATGACGAGGACGAGGTGCTGGCCCACTACACCAGCATCTTCCTCACCAAAGAGAGGGAGCCGCGTTCCGACCGCGCCTTCTTCACCAAATTCATCCAGACCAACCATGCCGGCCTTTATGAGAGCCTGCTGGAAGAGCGCGAGCGCATCGCATTGCTGGAAGGCGAGATGCGCGCCGCCGCCATACTGGAGCGCACCGAGGCGGCGCTGACGCTGGGCGCGGAAGCCTGCCGGCGCTATGAGGCAGACAAGGCGGCGCGCGGCCTGCTGGACTTTGATGACCTCATCGCCCGCGCCTCGGGCTTGCTGAATGCGGTGCCCTCTTCCTTCGTGCACTACAAGCTGGATCAGGGCATCGACCATGTGCTGGTGGATGAGGCGCAGGATACCAGCCCCGCCCAGTGGCAGGTGGTGCATGGGCTCACATCCGATTTCTTTTCCGGCGAGGGCGCGCGTGAGGGTGTGACCCGCACCATCTTCGTGGTGGGCGATGAGAAGCAGTCCATCTTCTCGTTTCAGGGGGCGGACCCGCGCGCCTTTGGCGGCATGCGCGCCGAGTTCATGACCCGCGCCGGCGGGCAGGGCTTCCAGCGGGTGGAACTGCCCCATTCCTTCCGCTCTGCTCCCGGTGTGCTGGAGGCGGTGGATCGCATCTTCGCCGCCGATGCCGCAAAGGCGGGGCTGACACTCGATGACACCGCCCCTGCCCACGCCGCCATCCGGGCCGATGCGCCGGCGCTGGTGGAAGTGTGGCCGACAACCGCTCCCGAGGAGGTGGTGGAGGTGGATGACTGGCGCCGTCCGCTGGATGAGGTGCCCTCCGATGATCCGGTGAACATGCTGGCGCGGCGCATTGCGGCCTTCGTGCAGGCGGGCATTGCCGCTGGTCTGCCGGTGCCGTCGCGCAACGGGCGGGCGATGCGGGCCGGGGATGTGCTGGTGCTGGTGCGCCGGCGTGGCAAGGCGTTCGAGGCCATCATCCGCGCGCTGAAGGAACTGAAAACCGTTGATGTTGCGGGCGCAGACCGACTGGTGGTGGCCGAGCATATCGCCGCGATGGACCTGATGGCGCTCGGCGATGCGCTGCTTTCACCCGATGATGACCTCGCACTGGCCAGCGTGCTGAAAAGCCCGCTGTTCGGCTATAGCGATGAAGACCTCATCGCCCTGTGTCCCTCCCGTCCGGGACGGCTGGTTGCGGCGCTGGAGAAGGCCGGTGAAGGCGATGAACGCCACGCGGCAACCTCCTCCCGCCTTCAGGGCTGGCGCGCCGATGCACGCGCTTTGCGGCCGTTTGATTTTTATGCCCGCGTGCTGGGCCGCGATGGCGGGCGTGCCGCCATGCTGGCGCGCCTTGGCGCAGAATCCGCTGATGTGCTGGATGAGTTCATGACGCTGGCCCGCACCTATGAAAGCAGCGAGCCGGCCAGCCTCGCCGGCTTCCTCGCTTTCTTGCGGCGCGGCGGGGCCGAGACCAAGCGTGACATGGAAAGCGGGCGCGATGAAGTGCGCGTGATGACCGTGCATGGCGCCAAGGGGCTGGAAGCGCCCATCGTCATTCTGGCCGATACGGTGGATGTGCCGCGCGGGCGCAATGAGGGCGGCTTCCTCGCCGTACCGGACGGGCAGGGCCGCGAGGTGCCGCTGTTGGCTCCGCGCAAGGTGGAGGATTCCGCTCCGCTGGCCGATGCGCGCGCCGCCGGCATGGAACGTGAGCGGGCGGAATATCGCCGCCTGCTCTATGTGGCGCTGACGCGGGCGGAGGATGCGCTCATTGTCTGCGGTGCGGAAACCCGTCTGCCGGCAGAGGGCAAGGACCACGCCCGGCCGGAGGGCAACTGGTATGATCTGGTGCGTGAGGCGCTGGAAGGGGAAGCGGAAAGCGTCCCGGCTCTTGGCTTCGATGGCGTGGTGTTGCGCTGGCGCAACGGGCGCGGCCTGAGTGTTGCACGCCCTGCCGTGACGCCACCGACCGGGGAGAATGCAGCCCCTTCCACGCCAGAACCCGTAACTCTCTCCGCGACTCCGCCGCGTGACACACCCGTACGCATTCTGCGTCCCTCACAGGCTGGTGGCGCGGATGGGCTGGCGCTGGAAGCGGAGCTGGCTGGCACTTTCCTTGAGAATTCAGGTGTGGATGAAGCCGGCGCGCTGCCTGAGGATGTCCTGCCGCCGCTGGTCCGCGGAGATCTGGTGCACCGCCTGCTGGCAGGCCTGCCGGATGTGCCGCCAGAAGGACGCGTGGAGGCGGGTCTGCGCCTGTTGCGCCATGCCGCTTTTGGTGTGCCGGAAGCCGTACATCGCGCGGTGCTGGATGAAGCTCTGGGTGTGCTGGCCCAGCCCTCGCTTGCCGAACTCTTCGGTCCCGGCAGCCGGGCCGAGGTGGGCGTGGCCGGCCAGTTCCGGGACAAGGATGGCGCGATCCTGCATCTCACCGGCCGGGTGGACCGGCTGGCGGTTTTTCCGCAGCGGGTTCTGGTCGCGGACTTCAAGAGCGACCGGATTCCCCCCTCTGCAGATGGAATCGCCCCCGGCTATCTGGCCCAGCTTGCGCTCTATGGGGCGGCGCTGGGGCATATATTCCCCGGCCGTGCAGTAGAAGCATGGCTGGTCTACACCAGCGGCCCGGTGCTGTTTCGCCTTGATGGCGCTCAGCTTGCGAAGGCATTGGCCGGTCTTGTGCCTCTCACGGAGCAGTGAGCCACCTTGACGAAGGGGGGAGGGGCTTCTTACGTTCCGGTTCCATAGATTAGGGATTAATTCCCTCTGCGAGGTGTGAAATGGCCGTCGAGAAGGTGACCGATCAGAATTTCGAGGCTGAAGTCGTCAATTCCGCAACTCCGGTTGTGGTCGACTTCTGGGCGGAATGGTGTGGCCCCTGCCGCATGGTGGCGCCGATTCTCGACGAAGTATCCGGCGAGATGGGCGACAAGATCCGCATCGTGAAGCTGAATGTGGATGAGAACCCGGAAGTGGCGGGCAAGCTGGGCATCATGTCCATCCCTACTTTGCTACTCTACAAGGACGGCCAGATTGCCGCCCGTCAGGTGGGCGCGGCTCCCAAGGCCAAGCTGGTGCAGTGGATCAATTCCGCCATCTGAGCATCTGTTCAGCTGTATGATTTTGACGGGGCGGCGCAGCGATGCGACGCCCCGTTTTCTATGTGATGATCTTTCAGCCCCACCGGAGGCGAGGCATAAAAATGCCCCGGCACCGCAAGGGAACGGCACCGGGGCCAGAAGGACAAGGCACACGGTCCCCCGCCGGACGAGAGGTTGCCAGCCGACCAGTGTCTGTCCTTCATCTGCCACCATCCGGTTCCGCATGCCGGATGGGGCAGATGTGCAGGGAATGGGCCATGCCTGCGCGGCCGGGGGCCATTTCAGCAGGCTTTACAGGTGACCGTCTTCATGGGTGCCGGCCTGCGCGGTTGTCAGAAAAAGCCGCGCTCGGGAAGCGGCTCGCCCTTCACCAGCAGCGCACCAATAGCCCTTGCCTTGAAGCTGGCCGGATTGTGCGAGGCGATGGTGCGGGCATTACGCCAGTGGCGGTCCAGATTAGCGCTGCGCTCGGTGGCTGAAGCGCCTCCGGTCTCGAACAGCAGGGATGCGGAACGCAGCGTCAGTTCATCCACCACCAGCTTGGCCTGTGCGGCGGCACGCGCGGCTGCTGCCGCCAGAATGGCCGCCGGCTCGCCTGCATCACGCGCCTTGCCGGAATTGTCCAGCGCATCGGCGGCCGCAAGCACAGCGGCGCGGGCCGCGAACGCATTGGCCGCGAGATGGCCAAGGGTTTCCTGAATCAGCGGATCTTCGGCCGGCAGAGGGGTGAGGGCATAATAGAAGCTGCGCTTGCGGCGGCTCACCAGTGCAAGCGCATCATTCACAATGCCTTGTGCAATACCGGCCACCACGGCGGTCAGGAACAGTTGTGCCTGTGTGTTGGAATAGGGAATGCCATAGCCCTTGTCGGGCGCGTCAAACACCACTTCCGATGCTTCCACCCGCACATTGCGGAAATGGGTGGTGCCGGAGCCGGTGAGCCGCTGGCCCGCGCCGTCCCAGTCATCGACAAGCTCGATGCCCTCACGCCGGGTGGGGATGATGATGGCACCGTTGCGCCCGTCTTCTGTTGCGGCGCGCACCAGCACATAATCGGAATAGAGCGTGCCGGTGCAGTAGAACTTCGTGCCATCGAGACGGAAGCCATCTCCTTCCGGGGTCAGGCGTGTATCCGGCTTGAAACTGCCGACAGGGCTGGCATTGACCTCGCCATTGGCAAGGCCGAACAATGCGCCCTCTGCCGCCGCCTTGCGCCATGTCAGGCCCTGCGTGTCATCAGCCCGCCGGGTGAACTGTTCCACCACCGTGAAGTGATTGCGGAAAATATGCGCCACATTGGGGTCTGCCGCGGCAAGGTCCAGCGCCAGCGCATAAAGCTGGCGGAAGCTTGCGCCAGCGCCGCCATCTTCCGGGTGCAGGCGCAGCGCGCCGAAGCGGGCCTTGCGCAGCAGGTTCACGGCCTCGAAGGGCAGGGTGCGGGTGCGCTCGCGTTCTGCGGCATCATGGCCAATATGCTCGAACAGGCTTTTCCAGTGCGCCTCATCAGTACTGGGTGGGGTGGCCGTCGCGGGGAATAGATCGAGAACCGGCTTGTTCATGGCAGTCTCCTGAATCGGGTGCGGCATCACAGCTGGGCGAGATGGTCGGAGACCGTGATCTGCTCGGGCAGGATCTTGCGCACGGCCAGCCAGTCGGCGGCCTTTTGCAGGTTTGCGACGAACTGGGCATCAGAGGCCGGATAAAGCGTGTAGTTGCGCTTGCGGGCGATGAACTGGTCGCGGATCGCATCGCTATATCCGGCGCGCTTCTGCACGATATGCTCGGCATCGGAGATATTGGTGTTGGTCCACTTGGCCTCATCTTCATAGGCCTTGCCAACGGCGCGCACGATTTCAGAGTTGTTCTTCGCGAAGTTCCGGTGGGTGACATAGGAGCTGTAGTCGATCTGGAAATCGAGGTCGCGCCCTTCCAGAAAGACATCATGGGCCTTGTAGTCCTGCCGCGCGATATCGACGCCGGGGCTCCACATTGACCACGCATCCACCTTGCCGGATGCCAGTGCCGGGGCGGCATCATGCGGGTTGAGATAGACGAAATTCACCTTGCTGCGGTCCACGCCATGCTTTTCCAGCGCGGCCACCAGCAGGAACTCGCCAAGGCCGGAGCGGTTGACCGCCACCGACTTGCCCACCAGATCCTCCACCTTGTCGATGCCGGATCCATCCTTGGCGATGATGGCGGTGGTGCGCGGCTCATAGAGCACGAACTGCGAGAAGACGAGCGGTGAGCCGGCCAGAATGGCAGCCAGAGCCGGGGTGGTGGAGCCGCCGAAGCCGAAATCGGCGCTGCCGCCAGTCACCGCCTGAAGGGTGGGGGCGTGGTTGGGGAAGGGACCGAGCCATTCCACCTCGATGCCCTTGTCCTTCAATGCCTTTTCAAACTCACCGCGCTCCTTGGCGATGAGGGTGAGGCCGTGGAAACCCCAGGTGAGACGGACCTTGTCAGTATTGCGGGTATCTTTTGGTTTCTCGGCTGTCTCGGCCCGCGCGAGTGAGGGCAGAAGCCCGGAGGCGGCAACCCCCGCACCCAATGCAGCGGTGGTGAGAAACTGGCGGCGGGATGGCGTGAAGCGGTGGGTCATGTTTGGTCTCGGTTCATATGTTCTGGAAACAGGGGTCAGTGCCGCGGCGGGGCGTCTTCCACGCCCAGTTCGGCGAAGAGCTGCTCGCGCCGGGCGGCAGGCGCACCGGGAGAGGGCGGGCGGTATTCGGCGGCGATTTCGCCAGAGCGCATCACAAGAATGCGATCTGCCAGCGCGATGGCTTCGTCCACATCATGGGTCACGATCAGCACACCGGGGCGATGGCGGGCGACCAGCTGCTTCACCAGCACATGCATGCGGATGCGGGTGAGGGCATCGAGCGCCGCAAAGGGTTCATCCAGCAGCAGTAGTTCCGGTTCCTGCACCAGTGCACGGGCCAGCGCCACGCGCTGGGCCTGCCCGCCGGAGAGGTTGCGCGGCCAGTCATCCAGCCGGGAGCCAAGGCCCACTTCGCTCAGCGCCGCGGCCGCAAGTTCCCGTGCGCCCTTTTCGGGAAGGCCGAGAGACACATTGCGCCACAGGCTTTCCCACGGCAGGAGGCGATGTTCCTGAAACACGACGGCCGGCCGGCGCGGGGCCTCGATCTGCCCGCCCTGCACCGGGTCCAGCCCGGCGAGCGTGCGAAGAAGGGTGGTCTTTCCGCAGCCGCTTTCACCCAGAAGAGCCACGAATTCCCCGCGTGAGATGTCGAGGTCCAGATTGTCGATGACAATGCGGGAACCATAAGCCCGGCGCAGGCCGCGCACCCGTACGGCGAGGGGTTCATTGCGGGGCGGTGTTGCTGGGGGAGAGGAGGGTTGCAGATGGTGCACGCTCATCGGCCTGCACCTCCGAAATTGGGATGCCAGGCCAGCAGGCGACGTTCCAGCGCGCGGGCAATGGAATCTGCCGCCACGCCAATCAGCGCATAGATGACGATGGTGAGCACCACCACATCGGTCCGCAGGAACTCACGCGCATCCATGGCCAGAAAGCCGATGCCGGATTGTGCGCCGATGGTTTCCGCCACCACCAGAGCCAGCCATGCGGTGGCCAGCGCATAGCGCACGCCAGTGAGGATAGAGGGCAGCGCGCCGGGCAGAATGATCCGGCGGATCATCTGCCAGTTGGACAGACCCTGCACCCGGCCAAGTTCCAGCAATTTGGGGTCCACCTGCCGGATGCCGAGCGTGGTGTTGATATAGATGGGGAAAGCGACCCCAAGGGCGACCAGAAAGATCTTCTGCCCCTCGCCCACACCAAACCACACGATGACCAGAGGCAGCAGGGCAAGGAAGGGAATGGCGCGCACCATCTGCACGGTGCGATCCACCAGCGCTTCGGCCAGACGCGAGAAGCCGACCAGAATGCCAAGGCTGAATGCGATGAACCCGCCAATGGCAAAGCCTATGGCCGCGCGCAGCAGGCTGGTGCCAAGGTCTTCCAGCAGGGTGCCGGAGACCGCGAGCTTCCATGCCGTGGTCAGCACCTTGCTGGGGGCGGGCAACACCTGCGGTGTCACAAAACCGGTGCGTGCCAAACCTTCCCACACCAGCAGGATGATGAAGGGAGCCGCCCATGACAGCAGGAAATAGCCGCGTGGAGAGATGATGATAGCCGAACCGCTGCCAGCCTTTCGCCCCGCACCACGGGCAGAGGCCGGCAATGGCAAGGCGAGGGTGTTTTCTGCGTTGCTCACGATAACCTCTGCGAAGGGGACGGATGGGGCGCGGTGTCTGTAGCCTCAGCCCAGAGAGGCATGGCGCGTGGCAAGTGCTGGCGCAGCGCGGCCAAGGCGGGGGAAAATCTCCGCCGCAAAGCGCTCCAGCTCCGCCTTCAGGGGCTGGAACTGCAACATGAACAGCTCGATGCCGGCATCATTGAAGGCGCGGATGCGCTCGGCCACCTGATCGTAACTGCCCACAAGGCCCGCTGCCGTGCCGCCATTGGTGCCGACACGGGGGGATTTCGCGAAATTGCGGATCATCACCACATTGTCGTCAGTGCGGACCGCGATCTCATCGCGGGCGGCGCTGTCCTGTGCGGCGAGGGCTGCGATGTGGCGATACTGGTCCTGCGCTTCACGTTCGGTTTCGCGGGCGATGACGAAGGCAGCAAGGCCGAAGGAGAGCGGCGCGCCCTTGCGCGGGCGGCGACGCAGATCGGCAATGAAAGCCCGCACATCTTCCAACGGCTGGCCATTCAGGAAAAACACATCTGCATGGTCATTCGCGAGGGCGCGGGCCGGCTCGGACTCTCCACCCAGATAGATGCGCGGACGGGCGCGCGCCGGGCTTTTGGGCGAAAGGCGATAATCCTTGATGTGGAAATTCTCGCCCTGATGATGCACCGTCTCGCCCCGCACGAGCCGTTCCACCACCTCGATCCATTCACGGCCATAGGCATAGCGGGCATCGTGCTCACCAAAGGGGATGCCGGCTTTCTCGAATTCCGCGCGGTTCCATGCGTTCACCAGATTGAACCCGAAACGCCCGCCGGAGATGTTCTCGATCTGCAATGCCATCTTCGCCAGCACCACCGGGTGGTAGAGATAGGGCTTGATGGCGGCGATGATCTCGATGCGGCTGGTGAGCGCTGCAAGGGCGGCGGAGGCCGTCCAGGCTTCAAGCTGGTCCTTTTCCGGCAGATGCGGGTTCACCGTGTGCTGGGCTATGAGCGTTGCGTCATAACCCAGTGCCTCGGCCGCCAGAACCACATCGCGATTATGCTCCCACGAGGCATTGAAGGGCTCTTCCGGGTCTTGCCATGCCGCGCGTGGACCATGCACCGGGGCCCAGACGCCAAGGCGCAATGGGGTGGCACTCGCGGGGGTGGGGCTCATGTCGATCTCCAAAATTATTATGTCTATAAAATTAGTAGATTTAATAAAAGTCAAGCTGCATTCGGGCGAAAGAACTGCTCGGAGTGTGGGCGGGAAATATGTGCGAGCGAAAAAATGCAGGATCAGAAGGGCATGAAGCAGATCAGTGCCAGTCTCACAGATGTGTTCCGCAGATGAAGGAGACAGGCTCTGAGGCCATGAGGCTGTCGATGCAGCTGTCTTGGCTGGTCCGGCAGACTTTGCGGATGATCAGGATCTGTCAGCTTCTGTTCCGAGGGGCGTATCTTGAGATGGAGCGCTCAGGCTTATGGCTGCGGTGTTGCAGCATCTCGGCCGACTTGCACGCCAGATGGTCATATCCTGCGGATGAAAGAGCGCGCTCTGTCGCGCGTCATTCTTTCTCCGGAAGCTGCACAGACCAAACTGTTTGCCTGCTTTCCCCAACGCCACGGCCAGTTCATGAATCGGGCGTGAGCCATGACTGTGCGGCCCGCCAAGGGCTTTCCCGGCTGGCACAAACAAAAAACCGCAGGTTCGCACCTGCGGTTTTCTTTATTCAGGAAAAGAGGGCAGAGACTGCCGCTCAATGCTCCGGCGCGAAGACCGGGACAGGATTGGCGGTGCCGGCGATTTCCGCACCCACCGTTTCGCGCACCGGGCGGGCACCCTCGACGATCGCATAGTTGGAGCGGTCGGAGAGGAGGGCGCTGACCATGGCGGCATTCAGCTTGTGTCCACCGCGATAAGAGCTGTAACGGGCCAGCAGCGGGAGACCGGCAAGGGCAAGGTCACCCACCGCATCCAGAGCCTTGTGGCGCACGAATTCGTCCTCGAACCGCAGGCCGTCTTCGTTCATAACGCCGTTTTCGTCGAGACAGACGGTGTTCTCAAGAGCTGCACCGCGGGCATAACCGGCGGCACGCAGGCGCTCCACATCGCTGTAGAAGCCAAAGGTGCGGGCGGCGGAGAGCTCACGGCGGAACACGGACGGCGACATGGTGGCTGCGAAACGCTGGCGACCGATGGCTTCGTGGGCAAAATCGATTTCAACTTCGAGACGGAAGCCAGCGTCATAGGGGCGCAGCTCACCGAAGGAGGCGCCATTCTCGACACGCACGGGCTTGAGAACCTTGAGATACTTGCGGCGGGCGGAGAGGGTGGTGAGGCCAGCCTCATCCACGGCCTGCACGAAGCGGGCGGCGCTGCCGTCGAGGATCGGAACCTCGGGGCCGTCAATTTCCACCAATGCGTTGTCAACGCCAAGGCCGGAAAAGGCGGAGAGCAGATGCTCGACCGTGGAAACCAGTGCGCCGGAACGATCACCCAGCACAGTGGCAAGATCCGTTGCCTGCACCGACTTCCAGTTGACTGCAGCCTTGCGGGGCGCGCTGTCAGCAAAGGTGCGGGAGAAAACAACACCGGTACTGGCAGCAGCAGGCTTCAGGGTCAGGGTCGCTTCAACCCCGGCGTGAACACCCACGCCTTTCAGAGCCACTTCGCGCGCCAG
The DNA here is from genome assembly GCA_035911315.1 of Xanthobacter sp. GTDB lineage: Bacteria > Pseudomonadota > Alphaproteobacteria > Rhizobiales > Xanthobacteraceae > Xanthobacter. The sequence goes on along the minus strand of JAMHVS010000018.1, from coordinate 25,377 downwards.
AGTCGTCTGCATGATCGGTGCCGTCCCAATTTCGGAAGAAAAGCGCCCTGAGGTCGCCACATCCTTCCTTCAACTTTCATCCCGCGCCGCCTGGTCAGACAGCCTCCGTAAGGGGCTGTGCGCCACATGTGGCACTTGCGAGATGAGGCAACCTAGTCTGCTCAGAGCCTCGCGACAAATCACGCTTGCTTACGTCCTGTTACCAAACTGAAATTCATTTTTCGTTAGAGATAACAGGTTCTTAAAGATGGCGTGTCGCTCCGGAAACGGATCTTTGTCACAGCGTGTGAGGCTGCGGGACCGTCGAATCAGCCGGTTTCAAGCTGTCATCTGTAGTTACTAAAATACCGGCGCCGGGCGATTGCCGCCGGCGCCGGTCTGAAACATGCGTGTGCAGTGCAATCGGGCCTGAAAACGCGCGCACCAGGCTCATGGAATTCAGGACATTTTCGAGCGAAGTGGTACCGCTTCGCGTGAGGAAAATGTGCCCAATCAGAGCCGGGCGCGCTTCACAGTCTCACTGAAACCGTGAAGCGCTTCCGAAATCAGTTGGCCTGACGACGCAGGAAGGCGGGGATTTCCAGCTGGTCATCCTCATCGTGCCGCTGGGGGGCGGGACGGGAGGGAACCTCGGAGGTCGGGCGGCCCATGGCGCGGTCCTGCGGACGCTTGCCATATTCCGCATGTGCCTCGGGGCGACCCTGCATCATGGGGCGTGCATCGGGGCGGTATTCCTGCTCGGGGGCAGCGGCGCGGGCCTCGGGGGCACGCATGCTGGGCTGCTCACGACGGGCTGGCTCCTGTGCCGGCTCTTCCTCGCGGCGGCCAACATTGGCCAGACGCTGCAGAAGGGTCATGCGCTTCTTGTCCGCCTGCGGCTGGGGCACCGGCGGCTCGCCACGCTGGGCGCGAATCTGGTTCTGTGCCGGCAGCGGCAGTTCGTCCACACGCGGCATGCGCGGGCCACGCGGACGCTGGCTCTGCGGCGGCACATAAGGCGCGAACTCATCTTCATCCGCCATCTGGACGGGGGCAGCAGGCTGCTCCGGCTCGGCGAAGAACGAAGGCTTGGGCGCGGCTGTGCGGATGGTCACATCGTCAATCGCCACGCTCTGGTGGTGATGTTCTGCCGGAGGCGGGGCATAGGCCTGCTGGGGAGCATAGGACTGTGCCGGTGCATAGGCGGTGTGGGCCTGATGGGCTTCCGGGGCGAAATCGTCGAGACCGATGAGATCCTCAGCAGAGATGGCGGCGACAGCGCTGCGGATCTGGGCTTCACGCGCCACTTCCACGGCCATGCGGCCAGCGTTGGACATCTTGCGGCCCTGCAGGTCTGCCGGAGGCTGCATCTGGTCGGGAATGACTTCCGGGTCGATGCCGGTGGCCACCACAGAGACGCGGATGATGCCTTCCAGCATGTCGTCGAAGGTTGCGCCGAGAATGATGTTGGCGTCCGGGTCCACTTCCTCACGAATGCGGGTTGCGGCTTCGTCCACCTCGAACAGGGTCATGTCCTTGCCACCGGTGATCGAGATCAGCAGGCCGCGCGAACCCTGCATGGAAACATCGTCCAGCAGCGGGTTGGCAATGGCGGCTTCAGCGGCCTGAAGGGCGCGCTTCTCGCCGGAGGCTTCGCCGGTGCCCATCATCGCCTTGCCCATGTCGCGCATCACGGCACGCACGTCGGCGAAGTCGAGATTGATGAGGCCTTCCTTCACCATCAGGTCGGTGATGCAGGCAACGCCGGAATACAGCACCTGATCGGCCATCGCGAAGGCGTCGGCGAAGGTGGTCTTTTCGTTGGCCACCCGGAACAGGTTCTGGTTCGGGATGACGATGAGCGTGTCGACGCTCTTCTGCAGCTCGGTGATGCCGTGCTCGGCAACACGCATGCGGCGCTGGCCTTCAAAGTGGAAGGGCTTGGTGACCACGCCAACCGTGAGGATGCCCAGCTCGCGGGCGGCCTTGGCCACAACAGCAGCAGCGCCGGTGCCCGTGCCACCGCCCATGCCGGCAGTGATGAACACCATGTGGGAGCCGGAGAGATGATCGCGGATCTCGTCGATCACTTCTTCAGCGGCAGCGCGACCGACTTCAGGCTGGGAGCCGGCACCGAGACCTTCGGTCACGGCCACGCCCATCTGCACCACGCGGTCGGCGCGGGTAAGGGAGAGGGCCTGCGCATCGGTGTTCGCAACCACGAACTCTACGCCGGTCAGGCCGGAGGAAATCATGTTGTTCACGGCGTTGCCGCCGGCACCGCCCACACCGAACACCGTGATCCGAGGACGGAGCTCACGAATATCGGGCATCTGAAGGTTGATGGTCATTTTGTAGCTCCGTCGAACCCGTTCGGCTCAATGCGTCTCAGAGTGAATCTGGCTGAGCCAATTGATACGTCTGATTTGGTTAATCATGTCTAAAAGCTATCTTTCAGCCAGCGTCCAACCCGGCCGAAATATCCATGGTTCTCTGCACCCACGGCCTGACGGCGGCGGGGCTCAAAGTGTTCAAGTCCAGCCACTTGCGGGTAAACCAGCAGGCCGGCGGTGACTGCAAAAGCCGTTCCGCGTGCCGCTTCAGGAAGACGAGAAACTCCTAACGGACGGCCGATACGCACCTGCGGGCCGATGGCTTTCACCACCAGATCGGCCAATCCCTGCAACTGTGCCGCGCCGCCGGTCAGCACCACACGTCGACCGGCATCGCCTGCATGGCCGGACGCACGCAGGCGTTCGCGAATCAGTTCGACGATTTCCTCCGCGCGCGGACGCACGATGGTGACGAGGCGGGATTTGGGGACCATGTTCGGCTGGTCACGCGCCTCTCCGGAAAGGGGCGGTACGGTGAGCATGTCATGCTCATCGGAGGAGACCGCCACCACCGCGCCATGCAGGGCCTTGAGGCGCTCGGCATCATTGAGGCGTGCGGGCAGGCCGCGCGCCACATCATTCGTGATGTGCTGTCCGCCCAGCGCGACCCCGTCCATATAGACGCAGTGCCCGCCGGCAACGATGGAGAAGGTGGTGGTGCCCGCGCCCATGTCGATCATGGTCACGCCCAGTTCCATCTCGTCATCGGTGAGGGAGGAGAGCGCGGCCGCATAAGGCGCGGCCACCATGGCCTCGATGGAGAGATGGCAGCGCTCGACGCACAGCACGAGATTTTTCAGGGCGGTGAGATCGGCGGTCACCACATGCATGTTCGCGCCGAGTTCACGGCCCAGCATGCCGCGCGGCTCGCCAATGCCGCCGCGCCCGTCCAGCGAATAGCCCATGGGCAGCGCATGCAGCACGGCGCGCCCGTCACCCACCGCATAGGTGGATGCCGCTTCCAGCACGCGGCGGATGTCGGATTCCTCCACCGCCGGTGAAGTGAGGCGCACGGCTGCCTCATAATGCTGGGAGGTGAGACGTCCGCCCGAAACCCCGACCACGACAGAGGCGATCTGCACGCCCGAGGCGCGCTCCGCCATATCCACCGCCTGACGAATGGCAAGTTCCGCCTTCGCCATGTCCACCACCGCGCCACCCTTGATGCCATAGGCACGGGTGTGGCCGATGCCGAGCACATCGATGGAATGGGTGCGCCGACGCAAAACGTCGGATTGCCCGCGCGGCTTGAGGCGCGCAATGGCGCACACCACCTTGCTGGTGCCGATATCCAGAACGCCGACAATGCCGCTCTTGCGGGGCGGCAGGGGGCGCATCTTCGGCGCAAAGCCCTGAGCGAGCCGGGACCTCATACGGGGCCTCCTTTCTTCTTGTCCTTCGCCTTCAGGGCTTCGGCGCGGGCAGCGGCAGCGGCCTCTGAAAGGCGCACGGCCACCCGGTCGGGCAGGCGCATGTCGATGATGGTGATGTCGCGGGTGAGAAGACTCTTGTCCTGATCGAGCTGGACCAGTTGCATCAGGGCATCGTCGAGGCCGGTTTCGGGCAGGCGCACATCGATGCCATTGCGCATTTTCAGGGTCCAGCGGCGCTCGGCCACCAGAATGGCGGCGCGCACCTGATCGCGCAGGCCGGGCAGACGGGCGAGCGCATCGACAATTTCGCCAACACGCTTTTCCGCCCCCTCACCCACCACGATTGGCAGGTGAATGTAGCGCGGGTCATCGGAATAGGGCGCGATCGGCGTGCCATCACGGGAGATGACGCGGATCTCGCCATTGCTCTGCCACAGGGCAAAGGCCTTGCGCTCGGTGATGGAGATTTCGATGCGGTCCGGGAACAGCTTGCGCACGCTGGCGGACTGGATCCACGGCATGGCCTCAAGTCTGGCCCGCATCTCGTCGGCATTCACGAACAGGATCGAGGTGGAGGACTTGATGCCCGCCCCGCTCAGGATTTCTGTTGGCGTCACATGGTTGTAGCCGGAAAGCTTCACTTCCCGCACCTGAAAGCCGACCGTGTTGACCGCCGCATCCGCAAGGTCGTAGCCGATGGTCTTGGTGGCTTCCACATGCCCACCCAGAGCGACGCCATAGGCCACGAACCCGCCAATGACGAGCGCCGTGAACATGCCGGAGCCATGACGGCCAAGGCGGGAGGCGGACAGGCGCACCATGAGCCGACGCCACGCCAGGGCCGTGCGGCTGGCGGGGCGGGGTTCGGGGGGCAGGCGCTTGTAGCGCCCGGGCGGGGGCTGGGGCGTCTTCTGCCCGGAAGGACCACGCCGGGATCCTACCGTTTCAGGGAAGCGTCCTCCACCATCCATGTCACAAGCTCGCCGAATGTGATGCCCGCATGGGCTGCCAGTTCGGGCACCAGTGAGGTCTGCGTCATGCCGGGCTGGGTGTTCACTTCCAGACAGATCAGGCCGGAGCCATCCGTTCTGGTGGGATCGAACCGGAAGTCCGACCGTGAAACCCCCCGGCAGCCGAGAGCTCGGTGCGCCGTTAGGCTTAACATCCGCACTTTCTCGTAAACGTCAGGTAAAATGCGGGCAGGAAGAATGTGAGAAGAGCCGCCCGGCGCATATTTGCTTTCATAATCGTAAAACGGCTGCGTAGCTTCAATTTCAATGACACCAAGCGCCCGCTCGCCCATCACGGCGCAGGTGAGTTCGAGACCGGGGATAAATTCTTCCACAAGAAGCGTCTCGCCAAACGACCAGTCCTCGCGATTCAGTTCCTGCGGCGGGTGTTCCTGCCCCTCGCGCACGATGAACACGCCGACGCTGGAGCCCTCCGAAATGGGCTTGAGCACATAGGGCGGTTCCATTACATGGGCTTTTGCTGCCTCAAGGCGTGAAACCGGCCCGCCCCGCGCCACCGGCACGCCGGCCGCCGCCAGTGTGATGCGCGCCTGCGCCTTGTCCATGGCCAGTGCCGAGGCCAGCACGCCCGAATGGGAATAGGGGATCTGCATCACCTCAAGAATGCCCTGAATGATGCCATCCTCGCCCGGCGTGCCGTGCAGAACATTCAGCGCCACATCCGGCTTCACTTCGGCCAGCACCTGCGCGATGTCGCGGGCCACATCAATCCGGCTCACCCGGTATCCGGCCTTTTCCAGCGCATCGGCACAGGCCGCGCCGGAACGCAGCGACACCTCGCGCTCACTGGACCAGCCGCCCATCAGCACTGCAACATGTCTGGCCATCTGCGTCTTCCTGATCTTCCGGGCTTTTGTCGGCAAGCAAGGGTGCGTGCCGGGCAAAAGCGGTCATTCCATGATTGCGCGCCGCCTGCGGGTTGAGACAGGAGGCGCGGGTCCGCATGATCGCGGTTGTGCCCAACATGGCGGGGGAGCATTGCACTTTTGCTAATACGGGCAGGGCAGAGGCCAACAACCTTGCACAGTCTGACCATAAGGAGGGGTGCCTATGGCTGCGCAGTCGCACCGGCATCATGCCCTTTGGTTCTTGCCGTCATTTTCCGACCATTGGCGTGAGCTTGGTTTCTGCGCATCTGCACCGGCCCGGTCACCCTGCCACCTTGCTCTTGCCAGCGCCATATGGGACAGGCTGTTGCCGCCTTCGGGCCGGGCATGCACCGCCCTGCATGTTCTGCCGCCATCATCTTGCGGCGGGTTTTCGGCGTGTCGCCGTTATCCGCCCAGCACCGGACACCCCGCATGACCGCAGCCGAAAGCCGCCAGCCCACGCCCTTCGCGGATATCACATCCGATCTGCGCGCTGCAGCGCCCGGCCTGCGTGGCACACTCACGGCCAATGCAGCGCTGGCGCCCTATACGTGGTTTCGTGTCGGCGGCCCGGCGCAGGCGATGTTCCTGCCGGCGGATGCCGAGGATCTGGCGCTGCTGCTCTCCCATCTGCCGGCCGAGGTGCCCCTTACCGTCATCGGCCTTGGCTCCAACCTCATCGTGCGCGATGGCGGCGTGCCTGGCGTGGTGATTCGTCTCGGCAAGGGGTTCAATGACGTGAGCGTGGCGGGTGACACCATTATCGCCGGGGCCGGCGCGCCGGATGTGAAGGTGGCGCGCGCTGCGGCGGATGCGGCCCTAGCCGGTTTTTCCTTCCTGCGCGGCATTCCCGGTGCCATTGGCGGAGCGCTGCGCATGAATGGCGGGGCCTATGGCGGGGAGACGAAGGATGTGCTTCAGCATGCCGAAGCAATCTCGCGCACCGGTGAACTGCTGCGGTTCTCCAATGCCGAGATGGGCTTCTCCTATCGCCATTGCGATGTGCCGGATGATGTCATCTTTACCTCCGCCACCTTCCGGGGCGTGCCCGGAGACCCGGTGGCGATTGCGGCGCAGATGAACCAGATCACCCAAAGCCGCGAGGCAACGCAGCCGATCAAGAGCCGCACGGGTGGCTCCACCTTCCGCAATCCGCCCGGCACCAGCGCGTGGAAGCTGGTGGATGCGGCGGGCCTGCGCGGCTTCACCATGGGCGGGGCGCAGGTCTCCGAGCTGCACACCAATTTTCTGGTGAACATGGGCGGTGCCAGCGCCGCCGATATCGAAGGGCTGGGCAATGAGGTGCGTCGCCGGGTGAAGGAACAGTCCGGCGTGGAACTGGTCTGGGAAATCAAGCGCATCGGTATTGCGCTGGAGGGGTGATGCGTGAGGCCGGCGCGGGACACTAAGGGCCTGTGCACTTGCCGCAACGCCTGCCGGTGACGCTGCGCGGCACCCGAGCATCATGCGGGCTCCGCCATGCCGTAACTGCATGTGCGACGACTGTCCGGCTCCGATCATTTCGACCCTGCGAAGGGGTGGGCCGATGGTTCGGCCCCGAATCCGGGTCATCTGATGCCGGATTAGGGGCAGATGAGCCGACCTATCCCTACAGCTTCACCTCGCCCGGAATCTCGGAATCCCGCCGCCCGTGGGAGCGCGCCATATATTCGCTGGAGCGCATCTCGGTGAGACGGGAAACGGTGCGGGCAAACTCGAAGGCTTCCGTGCCATCTGCCCCCACATAGAGGTCTTCCGGCATAGCGGCGGCTGAGGCCACCAGCTTCACATTGGCATCATAGAGCGTGTCGATGAGCGAGATGAACCTTTTGGCTTCATTGCGCTGCTCGGGTGTCATCACCGGAATATGTTCCACCACCACCGTATGGAACTGGCGGGCGATGGCCAGATAATCCGGATTCGGACCCAGTGGCTTCTCGCACAGGTCGGCGAAGCTGAATCGTGCCGCGCCGTGGCCCATCTGCGGAATATGCAGCGTGCGCCCCTTGAGCTGAAGCGCACCGGGGGTGCTGCCGAGCGGGCCAACAATGCGCTTCCACGCGTTCTCCACCGCTTCATCCGCCTCCGGCCCCAGCGGGGTGTGCCACACATGCACGCCTTCCAGCTTTTCCATCCGGTAATCGGTGGGGGAATCGAGGTTCAGCACCTTCATCCGGTCGCGGATTTCCGCGATGAAGGGCAGGAACAGCGCGCGGTTCAGGCCGTTGAGATAGAGATTCTTCGGCGCGACATTGGAGGTGGCCACCACCACCACGCCGTCGGCGAACAGCTTCTCGAACAGGCGGCCGAGGATCATCGCGTCCGCGATGTCGGTCACGGAAAATTCGTCGAAGCACAGGACCTTGGCCTCGCTCGCAAGCTCTGCTGCCACCAGTGCGATCGGGTCCGCATTCTTGCGTGGATTGGCTTTTTGCGCCTCACGCTCGCGGAAAATGCGCTCGTGCACATCGCCCATGAAGGCGTGGAAATGGGCGCGCCGCTTGCTCTTGGGCGGCAAGGCTTCATAGAACATGTCCATCAGCATGGACTTGCCGCGCCCGACCTCGCCATAAATATAAAGGCCCTGAGGCGTGGTGGTCGCTGCCTTGCGCTGGAACAGCCAGCCGAGCGCGGAAGATTTGTGGGCCATCACATGCTGGCGCAGTTCCAGCTCCAGTCGCGCGAATTCCCGCACCACCGCCGCCTGTGCCAGATCCTGGCTGATATCTCCCGAGGCGAGGCGTGCTTCATAGAGTTCAGCCACCCGCGCGGTCTTGTCGTTCGGCATCTGTCTTCCCCGCCATTGGCGTGGCATGGCCTGAGGCTTTTCTCTGGCCTGTTTCGCGCGGCATGGTCCACTTTGCGAAACTGCCCCAGCGTCACGCATGCGCTGCGCCGCCCATTGCTTGGCCCCGCTTAAATCATCTGGCCCCAAGTTTGAAGCCTTTGGGGTCAAAACTCCTGCATTTCCGTACTTTTGCCGCACGGGCTCACAGTGATGGGCAGATGCACAAGCTGTCCGTTTTTCGGCCCTTTTTGCTCTCTATTGCCCAGCGCATTCCGCCTGCACATCCACCCATTTTGAGGTGACGGCGTGCGTCGCGCTGGACATGCCGCCACCGGCATGACATCAGGCAGCGACGACGCCGGAGGTTTGTCCGACGCCATGCCGCTGCATCCGCCAACGTTCCGCACACCGCGCCGCCCCCTGATGGAGCGGCTGGCGGAATGGCGCGCCTATCATGACCCCGGCGCGATTGACACCACGCGCGCTTTGCATCTGGCCCTGTGCTTCACGCTGATGATCTTTATCGGCTATGTCACGGCACTGGGCTTCGGTCTCAATGTGGGGATGCAAACCACATTCCCGCTGATGGCCGGTGCCGGGTCCCTCTCCATGATCACCTTCACGCCAGCCGCCAGCCGTGCAGCTGAGGCGCAGAACATGTGGCGTGTATTCGCCATCTGCGCCAGCTTTCTGGTGGTGCTGACAATGGTCGGGCCGGGAGATGGCGATACCAATGCGCTGATCCAGAAACTGCTGCTGATTCCGCTTTCGGCCTGTGCCCTGTTCATGCGCAGCTGGGGCATGCCGGGCCAGAGGCTGGGCATGGCGCTGACCGTGATCGCGACCGTGGGCACGGTGGTGCGGCCGGGTCACGAGGAAGCCGCATGGCTGCTGGCCGCCTACTGTCAGGGCGCATTGATCGCCGCCATGGTCCGTCTTTCCCCCTGGCGACCCTCGGCGGTGGCTGCCTATGTGCGCACCACCCATGACATGGAAGCTGCTGTCGCCGCCTATCTGCGCGAGATGTCGGAAGCCGTGCGCGAGGGATACGCTTTTCCCGATGAGGCCGCCCAGCCGGTAGAGGCCCTGCGTGGGCGTGTGTGGGCCGCGCTGGCCAATGCCAATGCGGAGGCCCCCGAAGCACAGGAGGAGTTCGAGGCCCTGCGGGCCAAGCTCTACCGGCTGCGGGTGGCGGTGGAGCTGCTGGCGAACTGCATTCCCGCCGGCCCCAATGTTGCCGAGGGCGGTCCGGATGACTGGCGGCGGCCATTTTCCGCCGCCACCGATTATCTGGCCCGCCGGCTGGAGGCGATGGAAATTCGGGATCCTCAGGGGCAGGAACGGTTTATCCGTGCCACCGGCCGTCTGCGCGCCTGTGCCTTCTCGCCCACCTTGCCGGCAGAGGCCCGCTTCGCCCTGCTGCGGGCACTGACAGCTTTTGAACGCCTGCTGCATCTGGTGGATGCGATTGCCGAGACCGAGAACGCGCCTTTCCCTTCCAAAAAGACACGGCCGGGCCCGAACAGTTTTCCGCCGCGCATTCCGATGATCGAGAAGGACAAGACGGGGCGGAAGGTTCTCTCCGCGCCGATGAAGGTGGCGATACAGGGCCTGCTGGCAACCGGCCTCACCACCTCGCTTGATGTGCTGATCGGCCTTGACCATGCCTATTGGGCGACGATGACTGTCATCTTCGTGCTCGGCAACAGTCTGGGTGAAACCTACATGCGGGTGCGCTACCGCACGCTGGGCACGCTGATCGGCGTGCTGCTTGGCATCGGGGTTTTCCTCACGCTGGGGCATCATCTGCTGTTGCTCGCGAGTGCCTGCATGGCCGCGCAGGTGATTGCCCTTATCACCCAGAAGGACCGTTATGACGTGTCTTCGGCGGCGGTCGGCTTTTCCGTTGTGCTGGGGCTGCATCTCATCAGCGGGTTGGGCACCGAGGGTATGCTGGCGCGCATCTATGAAACCGCGATTGGTGCGGGCGCGGCGCTCATCATTTCGTTCCTCGTGCTGCCGGTGTATCTGACCGACCAGTTGCGCCCCGAGCTTCATGATATTCTCAAGCGCTGCCATGATGTGCTGGCGTCATGGTGGCCCCATCGGGGGCCGGCACAGAGCGTTGCACCACTGGCGCAGATTGTGAGGGAATTTGACCTGCGCGTGCCGAACCTTGGCGCAGAGCATATTTTCGGTCATTCAGCCGGCAATGTCGCCAATCTCATTTCCACGCTCGATGTGGTTCTGACCTATCTGGCCCTGCTGGAAGACACCGCCCACCGTCTGGCCCTCACACCGGTGAACGAGGAGGTGCTGCCTGTGCTGGAAACGGCCCGTTCCCGTATTCTGACCGCCTTCGAGATGGCCAGTGCGGCGGCAATCCACCAGCATCCGGCAGAGATTGCGGATGCGGGCGCGGCTGCTGCGGCCCCGGCTCTTGATGCCGCGATCTCCACCGCGCTCAGTCTGGCCGATGACCCGGCCGTGCAGGGCACGCTGCCGCTGGTGGCGGATTATCTGGCCTATTCGGAAACCCTGATGCGCCCGCTGCGCGAACTGCGGGCCAGCATGCAGAACCAGTCCCCCTGGTGGCGTGAGAACATCATCGCCGCCGACCAGCCGCCGCATCGCTGAATGATGTGAAGATGCGACGGGACATCTCCCGCCGCGCCTTTTGTAAGGTTCACGTCAGCCCCATGGCATAGGATTTCTCCATTGCAGGATAACTGTTCAGGAGCGTGACCATGTCTGATGATCGCAAGAGCGCCTCCATGAATGACGAGGCAAGGAATGACGGGGCACTGAATGATGAGGCGCTGAAAGATGCCGCAGGTGGCGTTTACAGCTACGAATCGCTCAGGAAGACCCAGATCGGGCTGGACCCTGAAACGAAGAAAGAGGCGCGGGGCTATCTGAATACCGGGCTGAAGGTTCTTTCACCGGCCTATGGACTGGCCTCGCTTCTCAACAAGGACTGATGCATCCTTTTCAGGAGGGCAAAACCGTGAGCGATCCCATGGGCAATCCAACGACCGACACATCTGAGAACCAGCGTATCGAAGATGACAGGCTGGACGACGTTTCCGGTGGTTCCATGAACTACAAGCCTTTGAGCAAGCTTCTGACGCCTGAAACGAAGGAAGCCATCAAGGACGGGCTGGATAGCTTCGGGAAAGTGACGTCTCCGCTTTATGGGCTGGTCTCGAACCTCACCAAGGATTGAGCCGGTCCGGGTGCGGAACCCTGCCGCTTATGTGGCAGGGGGCATCACAGGCTTGCAATGGCAGGCTTGAAGGGATGCGTGCCCCATCTCCGGCGGGGGGCTCTTGCGCTCGGATGCTGCGCCCTGCCAGCTGCTGTGGGAGGTCTGGCAGGCCAACGAGATGGGCTGGGGCAGGAATATGCCCTCAGCTGTCCTTCAGCACCTTGAAATGCTTGGAGAGTTTCAGGCCCTGCCCCTGATAGTGGGAACGCATGTCGGTGCCGTAGAGTGTGCCGGGGCGGGTGGACATGCGCTCATAGACCAGACGACCCACGGTCTGCCCATGTTCCAGAATGAAGGGCACTTCGCGTGAGCGCACCTCCAGCACGGCGCGCGCGCCGTGTCCGCCAGCGCTCATATGCCCGAAGCCGGGGTCGAAAAAGCCTGCATAATGCACCCGGAACTCGCCCACCAGCGGATCAAAGGGCACCATCTCTGCGGCATAATCCGGCGGCACATGCACGCTTTCGCGCGAGGCGAGGATGTAGAAGGCATCCGGGTCCAGAACCAGTTGGCCGCGCGTGCCGGGGCGGACATGGATGGGTTCCCAAAAATCCTCCACGGCCAGCGCGCCGGGCAGGTCCACATCCACCACGCCGCTGTGGCGCTTGGCGCGAAAGCCCTGAAGGCCGCCCCATGCATCACCCGCCAGATCCACGCCCAGCGCGATGCCGCCGGCGGCGACATCAGCGGTATCCATGTCGACGAGGCGCTCGGAAGCCTGAAGGTTCAGCAGTTCCAGATCATTCAGCCGCGCCACGCCCCGGCGGAACCGAACCTGCGACAGGCGTGAGCCGGTGCGCACCAGAATGGGGAAGGTGCGCGGGGAAATTTCAAGATAGAGCGGGCCTTTATAACCCGCGGGAATGGTATCGAATGCGCGGGCATCATCCGTGATGACGCGCACGAACACATCCAGACGCCCGGTGGAGCTTTTGGGATTGGCGGCCGCCGCAAGATCTGCCGGCAGTTTCAGGTGCTCGAACAACTCCACCAGATAGACACAGCCGGTTTCCAGCACCGCGCCCCGTGTGAGATCGAGCTGATGAAGCGAGAGATCCTTGAGCCGGGATTTGACCGAAACCCCTTCGCCCGGCAGGAAACTGGCCCGGATGCGCCATGCGATGCGCCCAAGGCGCAGGTCAAGGCTGGCGGGCTGGATCTGGTCGGCGTCAAACTCGCGCCGGCAGGTAATGGCGCCATCGGCCTTGAGAGCCGCGATTGCCTCTGCCGGCAGGATGCCCGGCCTTGAGTTTTCCGCCATTCGCGTTGCCATTGCCTGCCCTCTTCGCCGTTAATCCGGTTTCAGCGTTCGTTTTATCGAACGGCACCCTTGACGCCGCAAGAACGGCAGACTTATGTGACCCTGCTCATGATGGATATGAGCCTTTTGGGCTCTCCATCTTATTCATAATGAAGAGTTTGAAGGCCAAAGCGAGAGGGTCACACCAAGTATCTGCCGCAAAAGCGTAAATTCTTGGTTGCTTCTCCCTCGTCACCCGGCCGCCTCTGGAGGCATCCATGTCGTCCGCGTCCGACTCCACCCGCAAGCCCGCCCCTTTCGTCCCCGCTGACCCCGCAACCCTGCATCCGGAAACCCGGCTGGTGCATGGCGGCACGCTGCGCTCCGCCTTTGGCGAGACCTCTGAGGCGCTGTTTCTGACACAGGGCTTTGTCTATGACTCGGCGGAATCATGCGAGGCCCGCTTCAAGAATGAGGAGCCGGGCTTCGTCTATTCGCGCTATGCGAACCCGACCACCGAAATGTTCGAACAGCGCATGGCCCTGCTGGAAGGGGCGGAAGCCGCGCGCGCTACCGGCTCCGGCATGGCTGCAGTTTATGCCGCGCTGCTGTGTCAGCTGAGTGCGGGCGACCATGTGCTGGCCGCCCATGCCCTGTTCGGTTCCAGCCGCTGGATTCTGGAAGAGTTTCTGCCGCGCTTCGGTGTGGATGTAACGCTGGTGAACGGCACGGACCTCGACGCATGGCGCAAGGGCATCCGTGAGAACACCAAGGTGGTGCTGCTGGAAAGCCCCACCAACCCCACGCTCGACATCATCGACATTCAGGCGGTGGCGGATATCGCCCATTCGGTAGGCGCGCGCCTCGTGGTGGACAATGTGTTCGCCACCCCGCTGCTCCAGCATCCGCTGAAGCTGGGGGCGGATGTGGTGGTCTATTCCACCACCAAGCATGTGGACGGGCAGGGGCGATGCCTTGGCGGTATCATCCTCACCTCGCGCGCCTTCATGGATGAGCACCTGCAAACCTTCCTGCGCCAGACTGGCCCCTCCATCTCGCCCTTCAATGCGTGGGTGATGCTGAAGGGCCTTGAGACGCTGGGCCTGCGTGTGGAGCGCATGCAGGCGAGCGCGGCCAAGGTGGCCGATGCGCTGGCCGAAAACCCGATTGTGGAGAAGGCGCTTTATCCCTTCCGCGCCGATCATCCGCAGGTGGAACTGGCGCGCAAGCAGATGTCTGGTGGCAGCACGCTGGTGACCTTTACGGTGAAGGGTGGCAAGGAAGCGGCCTTCCGCTTCATGAATGCGCTGCGCGTCATTCGCATTTCCAACAATCTGGGCGATGCGAAAAGCCTCATCACCCATCCGGCCACCACCACCCACCAGCGTTTCACGCCTGAGGCGCGCGCGGAAATGGGCATCAGCGATGGCCTGCTGCGTCTCTCCGTGGGGCTGGAGCATCCGGATGACCTGATCGCCGACCTGAAGCAGGCGCTTGCGCAGGTTTGAGGCCGGGAAAGACCCGGTGCTGGCCAAAAAGGGGGCGGCACCGGGTTTTTATGTCCGCCTTCAGGGCCGCAGGGCTTGTGCGGTAAAGCAGACCTTGCGCCCGTGCACATCGCCAATCACCACGGGCTGCTGGTAAAGACGGCTGAGATGTTCTGCTGTCAGCACATCGTCCACATTTCCGCTCGCCATCAATGTGCCATCACGCAACATCGCCACATAGGTGCCGATGGCGAAGACCTGATCTGGATGATGGGTGGAGAACATGATGCCCAGCCCTTCCGCCGCCAGTGAGCCCAATAGGTGCAGCACCTTGTCCTGATTGGAAAAATCAAGGCTGGCCGTGGGTTCATCCAGAATCAGCAGGCGCGGCTCCTGCGCCAGCGCACGGGCGATGAGCACCATCTGCCGCTCTCCTCCGCTGATCTCGGTGAAGGGGCGCTCGGCCAGAAAGGTCGCGCCCACCCGCTCCAGAGCCGTCATGGCGATGGCTTCATCCGCGACAGAAGGGCCCGAGAACAGGCCATGGCGCGCGGCCCTGCCCATCAGCACCATATCCTTCACCGGAAAGGCGAAGGCTGAAGGGGCATTTTGCGGCACAAAGCCGATGATGCGGGCCTTGTGTGTCGCGCTCAGGCTGGAAAGCGGCGCGCCTTCCAGTTCCACATGCCCAGCCAGTGCGGTTTTAAGGCCCACCAATGTTTTCAGCAGCGTGGTCTTGCCGCCGCCATTGGGGCCGAGCAGGCATAGCACCTGACCGGCATTGAGGGTGAGATTGACCCCTTGCCCCACTTTTCTGTTGTCATAACCGAAGGCTAGATCATGCGCGTGCAGCAGCGCTGGTTCCTGTTGCATTTTCAACCCCATCTG
The DNA here is from genome assembly GCA_035911315.1 of Xanthobacter sp. Classification (GTDB taxonomy): domain Bacteria; phylum Pseudomonadota; class Alphaproteobacteria; order Rhizobiales; family Xanthobacteraceae; genus Xanthobacter. The sequence continues at coordinate 10,061 of JAMHVS010000018.1, read as the reverse complement.
CGGCGGGATGAGGCCAGGAGCCAGAGGAAGACCGGGGTTCCCACCAGTGCTGTGAGCACGCCCAGCGGAATCTCCACATCGCTCGCGCCGCGCGCCACCGTATCCACCGCCAGCAGAAAGGCCGCGCCGCCAAGGGCTGCCGCGGGTGCGGCACGGGCAAAGGCCGGGCCCACCACCATGCGGGCCAGATGCGGCACCACCAGCCCCACCCAGCCGATAATGCCGCTGATGGAGACCGCCGTGGCCGTGAGCAGCGTGGCGGCGATGATGACCAGCAATCGCACGCGCCCCACATTCACACCCAGCGCGCGGGCCTCTTCCTCGCCGAGGGTCATGATGTCGATGCGCCAGCGCAGAACCATCAGCACCCCCAGCCCCAGCACGAGAGCCGGGAGCAGCATGCCCAGTTCCTTGTGCCCCACGCCCGCCAGCGAGCCAAGCAGCCAGAAGGTGATGGCGGGCAACTGGTTATAGGGGTCTGCCAGAACCTTCAGGATGGAGATTCCGGCGGAGAACAAGGTGCCGATGACGATGCCGGCCAGCACCAGAACCAGCAGTGTTTCATGGCCTCTCACCAGCCGCGCCACCGCAAACACCACGGCCACCGCCAGCAATCCGCCGGCGAAGGATGAGGCCTCAACGCCTGCCACCGGCAGCGAGAGAAAAATGCCGATAACCGCGCCCAGTGCCGCACCGGAAGACACGCCCAGAATATCGGGAGATACCAGCGGGTTGCGAAACAGGCTCTGATAGGCTGCACCCGCTGTCGCCAGCGCTGCGCCAATGCCGGCGGCGGCAACAATGCGCGGGCCACGGATATTCTCGATGACCGTTACGGCGATTTCCGGCGGCGGCGCGCCCAGACCCAGCCGCCATAGCACCCATGCGAAGAGATCTGAAGCGCTGACAGGATAGGCCCCGATGGCAAAGGCCAGAGCGGCCAGAAAGAGCAGTACGGCAAGGCCCGCGCTCCACACCAGAACAGGACGCTTCATTTGAATGCCGCATGCTTCAGCAACTGCTCCATCTGCGGGGCAGTCAGCTCATGGTTATAGAAAAGCTGATAGAATTCGCGGGCAGCAGCAGGCACATCCAGCTGCATCTGTTCTGGATGAAACAGCTGCGCCAGCCACAGCACGCCCATGACGCGGTTGACGGATGGCGGATAATCCACCCACGGAAAAGGCAGTTGCGGCGCCAGCACGGCCCGGCCCGTTTTCACCGCGCGCAGTTGCATCCAGAGCGGATCCTTCTGCATGCGGATGTAGAAATCCGGGTCCAGCACCACAATGACGTCGGGATCGAAGGTGAGAAGCTGCTCCATTGAGACGGTGACAAGACTGCCGCCGCCCATGGCCTCGCCCACAACATTGCGCCCGCCGGCAAGCTCGACCGCCTCGACATTGATGGAGCCCATGCGCGCGCTTTCCAGCCCTGATACGCCGCGCGCGAGATACACCTTCGGCCGGTTTGCCTGCGCAATAGCTGAGAGGCGATCCTCCACTTTGCGCAGATGGGTCTCGATCCAGTCCGCGCGGGCATTGGCTGGCGCAGGTTTATCCAGCACCTGCCCCAAGAGGCGGTAGGTGGCCGGCAAGGCGGGGATGCGCCCATCCAGCAGCAGCACCGGAATATGGGTGGTCTGCTCGATGCGTTCCGCCAGCGAGATATAGGTGCCGCTGGTTGTGCCGATATCGACGATGAGGTCCGGCTTCATACGCAGAACAGCTTCAAAATTGGCCTCGCCGCCGCGTCCTCCCACCCAGCCAAGCGTGGGTTTGATGGCATCCGGCCCAAGAAATTCCAGCGCTGCCGGGGAGGGTTGGCGGGTCCAGCCGATCTGGCTTTGCGGGTCGAGTGAATAGAGGATGAGGCTGGCCGGCGGGCCGGCGGGAAAGATGCGAGATACCTGGTCTGGCACCTGCACCTGCCGGTTTGCATTATCGCGTAATTCACGCGCGAAGACGGGGGCAGGAGAGAGCAGGGGCGGCAGAACGCAGAGGGCGGCGAGAGCCAGAAGTTTCAGGTGCTTCAACAGCATATGCGCCACCGGTCTCTGTTGCATTCACACAGCACATCCGACAACCGCATGCGCATGAAGCTGTATATTCTGCGATATATGGCGAGTCATCCTTGTTCGCCGCTCAATCGTGGGTGAAGGAAGGGAAAACAGGCGGGAAAAAGGCGGTTCACCGTATAAAAACAATTATATAACAATAGCATAATATTTTATGCCCTATTTTTGTCACATGAATGTTGCTCCCGTTCAGACTCAGCTATATACAAATAAATACAACTTAACTCTACTATAATACCGCATTCGCGGCGCCATACGGTTTCGTATGGTTAGATGCCGTGAGGGTCTGGGAGCATAAAATGGCAATGCGGCAGTCGGCAGGGCGCGCCTCTTTTCTTGCAACGGTATCGACTGTCACGCTTCTTCTCGGCACCTCGCTGGCGCTGGCGCAGCAGGTGCAGGAAGAGGCCACGGCACAGAACGTCTCCCAGCCAGCCAGCCGTGATGACTCCAATGTCTTCCATCTGGGCCAGCTCAATGTGGTGGCGCCGGGAGGTGCCGGAACATGGGGCAATAGCGGGCATGCGATTTCGGAATCCACGGTCAGCGCCGAGGAGATGTTCACCTTCGATCGCAACCGGCTGGATGACGCACTGACCCTTGTGCCGGGCGTAACCATTTCGCAGGGCGGATCGCGCAATGAACCGCTGATCTCGGTGCGTGGTTTCACCCGTTTCCAGGTGCCGCTCTATATCGACGGCATCCGGGTCTATCTGCCCTATGACAACCGCATTGATTTTGGCCGCTTCATCACGCCGGACCTGTCCGAGATTCAGGTGCAGAAGGGCTATGTCTCTGTGCTGAACGGACCGGGCGGCATGGGCGGCGCGATCAATCTTGTGACCCGGCGACCGACCAGGGAAGTGGAAGGTGAAATCCGTGCCGGCATTGAGCTGGGCAATACCGGCACCTATTCCAGCTTCAACACCATGGGTTCTCTGGGCACCAAGCAGGAGAAATACTACCTGCAGGCCGCAGGTTCCGTGCTCGATTCCAATGGCTGGTTCCTGCCCGGCGGGTTCCAGCCGGAAAACTATGCGGCACAGGGCACGGGACTGCGTGATTTCTCGGATACACGAGATTGGCGGGTAAACCTCAAGGCCGGCTATACACCGAACGAGACGGACGAATATACGATCAACTATACGGCCCAGCAGGGCAGCAAGGCCGCACCCTATGACATCTATAACCGTGTGCGCACGCCATGGGGTGTGATCGGGCCGAAGGATGGTTCCATCCAGCGGAACTGGAACTGGCCCGAGTGGAATTATTCGAGCGTCTATTTTCTTTCCCGCACGGAACTGAGTGAGAAAGCGGCGGTCAATACCCGCGTATACTACAATAAATTCAAGAACACACTGTCATCATTTGATGATTCATCATTCACCACACAGACCTCGCGTGATGCCTTCAACTCGCTCTATGACGACAATAGCTATGGCGCAGACCTTGAGCTGATCTACAAGATTGACCCGCGCGACACGATGAAGATTGCCTTCACCTATCGCCGTGACGACCACAAGAGCGAGAATATCAATTCTCCCGGACTGCTCACCTCCACCTGGGATCCCGATGTGCGGGACAAGGAGGATGTAATGTCGCTCGGTTTCGAGAATACGGTGCATTTCACACCGGATTTCGATTTCATCGCGGGCGTGTCCTATGAATATCGCGACCTGCTGGAAGCGCAGGATTATTCCTCGCGGGATGGGTTGTTCAATCATCCGCTAACCACGGAAGGCGATATCAACTGGCAGTTTGCCGCCATTTACCGCTTGAGCGAAACCGGACAGGTGAATGCCAGCGTGTCGAGTCGCACGCGCTTTCCCACCCTGTTCGAGCGTTTCAGCTCCCGTTTCGGGCGCTCCATCGCCAATCCGGATTTGCAGTCTGAACGTGCGACCAACTATGAACTGGGCTGGCGCGATACATTCAACGGCAATCTCGCCCTCAGCGCCTCGGTGTTCTACAGCCAGATCACGAACCTGATCGAAAGCGCAAATACAAACCAGTGGAGCAACCAGTACAATCAGTGGGTCACCCAGAACCAGAATGTGGGTGACAGTGACAATTACGGTATTGAGCTGACCGCTGAGTGGACCGTCTCTGATACGCTGCTTGTTGGCGGCAATTACAGCTTTGTGAAGGTCGACATCACTTCGCCCACCATTCTGGATATCAAGCCAGTGGGCCAGCCCGAGCACCTCGCCTTCCTTTATGCAAAGTGGCGGGCAGTGGACAAGCTGACCCTCATTCCCAGCCTCCAGCTTTCATCCTCGCGCTACACGAACATGAGCTCTGGTAACGTGGACTATGTGAAGACCAGTGGCTTTGCGCTGGCGAATGTTTCGGCCGAATACCAGTTCAACGAGAACACCACATTCACGGCAGGCATGAAGAACGTCTTTGATAGCCAGTATCAGACGGAGTATCTTTTCCCGCAGGCCGGGCGCAGCTTTTATCTGAATGGGCGTTTCGTCTTCTGAATGTCTGCTGGAACAGGAGGCCCATATGAAAATTGGATATGTATGTTCCAGTGAAGAGCATCTGACCGATACGGTCTTGGCAGATGTTTCCAGAAGTGCGGCGAGAGAAGGGCTTGCTCTCGCCGGCACCATACAGATTGTTGATCCGGCCCGGATCGCTGAAAAGTGCGATATTACATTGGGACTGCTGCCGGATGGCGAGCAGCGCAGTATCAGCGTGGATCTGGGGCCGGGTGTTGCAGGGTGCAGACTGGATCCGGCCGCTCTTGAGGATGCCGTGATGGTGGTTCACCAGCGGCTGTCTTCCGCGCATGCCTTGGTGGTGAACAAGTTCGGCAAGCAGGAGGCCGCCGGGCGGGGGCTGGTTTCCGCTATTGGTGAGGCGTGTGAGCGGGGGCTTCCGGTTCTTGTGGGTGTTTCACCGGAATGGCGCGACGCCTTTCTGGAGTTCACGGAAGGGCAGGCGAAGCCATTGCCCACGGATGCCGGGGAGATCCATCAGTGGCTGAAAAGCTGCTGTGCTGAGCGCGCGTAAGTGCGGGATAGTTGATTGACCCGCGGCGCGCACGCCTTTCCAGTGATGGCAAAATGAAAACGGGCCACTCGAACGATCGTTCGAATGGCCCGTTTTCGTTTGTCATGTGAGCGACCAGAGCGGTGATGGCCGGGCTGGCTCACGAACATCCCCCCGGTTCCAGCCGCACCATACAATGATGTGTGGCCTGCACCGGGGGTGAGAGGTTGCCTTAGTAATGAACGGACAGCGAGTCCAGCGGGGTTGCCTTCGGCGGAGCGAACTTGGTCAGATCGATCCCCTCGACAGCGGCCTTGTATTCCTCGGCGCTGGGCATGCGACCCAGAACAGCAGAGAGAACCACAACCGGGGTGGAAGCCAGCAGTGACTCGCCCTTCTTCTCGGCGGTGTCTTCCACCACGCGGCCCTGGAACAGGCGGGTCGAGGTGGCGAGAACGGTGTCGCCCTTCTCTGCCTTTTCCTGATTGCCCATGCACAGATTGCAGCCGGGACGCTCCAGATAGAGAATATTCTCATATTCGGTGCGGGCAGCACCCTTGGGCTTCAGGTCATCAAACTCGAAGCCGGAGTATTTCTCGAGGATTTCCCAATCCCCTTCAGCCTTCAGCTCGTCAATGATGTTGTAGGTTGGGGCGGCAACCACCAGCGGAGCCTTGAACTCGACCTTGCCTTCGGTCTTTTCGATGTTCTTCAGCATCTGCGCGACGATCTTCATGTCGCCCTTATGCACCATGCACGAGCCCACGAAGCCGAGGTCCACCTTCTTGGTGCCGCCATAATAGGACACCGGGCGGATGGTATCGTGGGTGTAGCGCTTGGAGACATCGGCGTTGTTCACGTCCGGGTCAGCGATCATCGGTTCGTCGATCACGTCCAGATCCACGACCACCTCGGCGAAGTATTTCGCATTGGCGTCAGGGGCCAGCGCGGGCTTCTCGCCAGAGCGGATCTCGGCAATGCGGGCATTGGCCTTGTCGATCAGGCCCTGCAGCGTACCGGCGGCATTTTCCATGCCCTTGTCGATCATGATCTGGATGCGCGACTTGGCGATCTCCAGAGACTCGATCAGCGTCTCGTCCTGCGAAATGCAGATCGAGGCCTTGGCCTTCATCTCGGCTGTCCAGTCGGTGAAGGTGAAGGCCTGATCGGCGAGCAGCGTGCCGATATGCACTTCAATGATGCGACCCTGAAAGACGTTGTCGCCGCACTGCTGGAGCATCTGCGCCTGCGTGGCATGCACCACGTCGCGGAAGTCCATATGCGGCTGCATCTTGCCCTTGAAGGTCACCTTGACCGACTGCGGGATCGGCATGGTGGCCTCACCCGTCGCCAGCGCCAGCGCCACGGTGCCGGAGTCGGCACCGAAGGCCACGCCCTTCGACATGCGGGTATGGCTGTCACCGCCGATGATGATGGCCCAGTCATCCACGGTGATGTCGTTCAGCACCTTGTGGATCACGTCCGTCATGGAGTGATACACGCCCTTCGGATCGCGGGCGGTGATCAGACCGAAATTGTTCATGAAGGACATGAGTTTCGGAATGTTTGCCTGAGCCTTCTTGTCCCACACCGAAGCGGTGTGACAGCCGGACTGGTAGGCGCCATCCACGAGCGGGGAGATGACGGTGGCCGCCATCGCCTCAAGCTCCTGTGCGGTCATCAGGCCGGTAGTGTCCTGCGAACCGACAATGTTCACCTTCACGCGCACGTCGGAGCCGGCATGCAGCACCTTGCCGGGCGTGACGCCAACGGCATTGCGGTTGAAGATCTTCTCGACCGCGGTCAGGCCCTGGCCCTCAACCGTGATTTCCTTGTTCGGAGCGAAGACCGGGGTGGCTTCCACGCCCAGAGTCTCGGCAGCAAAGGTCTGGAGCTTCTTGCCAAAGACGATGGCATAGGAGCTGCCCGCCTTCATGAACTCCATCTTCTGGGGCGTGAAGGCGGCCGTGATATCGACCAGTTCCTTGCCGTTCTCGTCGCGCAGCTTCTTGTTCTTCGCATCGATCTTCAGGACCGTGCCGGTCGCGACAGAATACTGCTCCTCAAGTATCGGGTTGCCATCGGCATTGAGAACCGGCTTGCCGTCCTCGCCGAGCTTGCGGGTCCAGTTCTTGAGGTTGAGGCCGATGCCGCCGGTCACGTCCACCGTGGTCGCGAAAATCGGGGAGATGCCGTTGGTGCCGGCAACGATCGGGGCGAAATTGACGAAGGGCACATAGGGGCTGGCCTGCTTGCCGGTCCACAGCGCCACATTGTTCACGCCCGACATGCGCGAGGAGCCCACGCCCATCGTGCCCTTTTCGGCGATCATCATCACCCGCGCATCAGGATGCTGCTTCTGCAGCGCCACGATTTCCTGCTGGGCCTCGGGAGAAATCATGCACTGGCCGTGCAGCTGGCGGTCCGAGCGCGAATGGGCCTGATTGCCGGGGGAGAGCAGATCGGTCGAGATATCGCCTTCGGCGGCGATGAAGGTGACGACCTTGATCTCGTCCTCAACCGCTGGGAGCTTGGTGAAGAACTCGGCCTTGGCATAGCTCTCCAGCACATCCTTCGCCACCGCATTGCCAGCCTTGTAGGCATCACGCAGGCGGAACATGTCGGCGTCATAAAGGAAGACCTGGGTCTTCAGCACATCTCCGGCCTGCTTGGCCAGTTCGGCATTCTCGCCAAGGGCGATGTCGAGCAGCACCTTGACCGAAGGGCCGCCCTTCATGTGCGAGAGCAGTTCAAGGGCAAAGATGGGGGTGATTTCCGGGACAATGACTTCGCCCAGAATGACCTGCTTCAGGAATGCAGCCTTGACGCCGGCCGCACTCGTGGTGCCGGGCAGGGTGTTGTAAATGAAGAATTTGAGAGCATCAGCCCGGTGTGTGTTACCGGCATCCTGGATCAGTGCGATGATTTCGCTGGTGAGCGCGCCGTCATCAATCGGCTTGGGAGCGAGCCCCTGCTTTTCTCTGCTTTCGATCTCAGCGAGGTAATCTGAGTAGAGGTTCATCGCAATCCCACCATCATGAGGTGCGTAGCACTGAAGCACAGCGCTACCAGCCGGTGTTGTTAATCAGCCTGAGGCTCGGGGGTTCGAATACGCCAACTTAGGCCAATTTTAAAGATGCCAAAGTCTATCAGAAATGTGTTCCTGATACAGCGGGGCGGCCCAGAAATTGCAAGGGAGAACGGGCCGCGCGAAAAAAGCGTATTTATTCCACTTTGGCGGTCTGTTTATTTGGGTCTGTCAGGGGGGGGTGAGCTGCTCTCCGATCCTTGGGCAACCCGTCTCCGTCCTTATAGGTGTCTGAACATGATCTCGATGCTGTTTTGTGCTTGTCACTGCGTTTGTCGTATTGGACGGTCCTGCTCCGGGATTTCCGGCCTGGGATGCAGGATGTGATGCCCCTTCCCTGCAAAGCGTCATGGAACCAGTCGGCATCATAGCTCAGGTCAGCCAGCATCCATTGCGCTTTGGGAGGGGTATTGAGTTGGGCCGCCGCTGCCGTGTAATCGCTGACCTGACCCACAGTCATGAATAGGCTGATGGGCCGTCCGTTGGCATCGCTCACGGCGTGCAGCTTGGTCTTCATGCTGCCTTGGTGTATCCGATCAGCCGCCCGAGGGGACTGTTTTACCCGCAGGCTTGAAGTCGTATGATGCGATTTGAGATAGGTTGGGTCAATCTGGCCATCTTGCGATCAGGAACTGGAGGTGTCTCCAAGTCTTCCATCATGCGGATGAAGACGCCTTGTCGCTCCACCGCTTCCAGCGTCTTGTGTGAGCTATACTCCTTCGGAGTATCCCGCCAGCACAAACTATTGCGATTGATGAATATAATCCCGCTCAGCATGCGCCGATCATCAATGCGCTGCTTGCCATGGCTATTCGAAAGATGGGGCCGAAGGCGCACCATCTGCTCGGTCTTCAGCCAGAACAAATCGCTCAATGTCAGGCTCCTTCGTGCGCGCCTGAATCATAATCCACGACCCAAATCAATGAGGCCCGCCCCTAGAGAAAGAGGGTATTTATAATTATCGAGGCCATATATTTTGGTGCGTCACGGCCTGACAGTTTGGAAGCAGCTCGATCTGTGATCAGGAGTTTTCCACTGCTTAATAAAGTCCTTGCGTGGGGGAAAGGAGTCTGTATATTCCGCCTCCACGCTGTAGGGGCACACTCAACCTGTGCCGTAAAAGTCTTTTTGGTTGTATGCCAGAGACGCAATCCTGCAAGTGAGCAAAACTCGGATTTGAGTTGGCCAATGCCTTCTTAAAGTTCTGTTCGTTTTGTTCCGTGCGTGGCACGGAGAGGTGGCCGAGTGGTTGAAGGCGCACGCCTGGAACGCGTGTATACGGGCAACCGTATCGAGGGTTCGAATCCCTCTCTCTCCGCCATTTCAGTCCCTGAGTGGGCACTGAGTTTACGCCACTTCCCGCCACAAGCGTCTGTAGCAGCCGGGTCTTCGATCCCATGATGCGAACCTCGCCCTCCGCGACCTCGACGCGCTGTGCGAGCGCGCGAAGGTGGTCGCGGCGATAGCCGCCGCTTTCCAGCCGGATACGGTCGCGGGCGGTTGCGGCGAACTTGCGCAGCATCTGCGGCGTCACCGCCTTCTGTCCTGTGTTCTGGAGCATGGCCTGCGCGCGCTCTGCATCGGCCTTGGCCTGATCGCGGATGGCCTTGAGGCCGTCGATGCGATCTTTCAGCGCCGGGTCGTCCAGATCGGCCACGCCCGCTTCGATGGCGTCATAAAGCCGCTTGAGGCGTAGTGAGCTGCTGCCGGTTTAGTGGACAGTTGTTTAAGCCCGCTTGGCGCGTTCTTCGAACTCCATTGGGCTGATATAGCCCAGTTTCGAGTGCCTGCGATGCGGATTGTAAAAGCGCTCGATATAATCAAACACATCAGAGCGGGCCTCATGGCGTGTACGATAGAGTTTGCGGGCTGTTCTCTCTGTTTTCAGCGATGAGA
>JAMHVS010000017.1:0-177245 GCA_035911315.1 Xanthobacter sp. | reverse complement strand
GTTCTACTTCCGCACGACGGACGTGACCGGCGTTTGCACGCTGCCGGAAGGCACCGAAATGGTGATGCCCGGCGATAACGTCTCCATGGAAGTGGCGCTGATCGTGCCGATCGCCATGGAAGAAAAGCTGCGCTTCGCTATCCGCGAAGGTGGCCGCACCGTTGGCGCCGGCGTCGTCGCCGCCATCATCGAGTGATCTGAGAGCCCGTGCATGGCGCGGGTTTTCTCAAGGTTGAGACGGGCGCCCCAGTGGCGCCCGTTTTCTTTTGCGGATTACGCCATATGAGAACTGGCATGATCGAAGCTGGCATGATTGGCGGGTCGGGAGATATCCATGCGTGCGGACTCGCGCGTCTTCTTTGTGATTACGGGAGGCCCGGGTTCGGGCAAAAGCAGCCTCCTCGCGGAACTGGCGGCAAAAGGGTATATCTGCGCTCCTGAAGCGGGGCGTGCCATCATTCGCACGCATATGGCATTGGATGGCCCGGCGCTGCCATGGAAGCATCCCGCTCTTTTCGCGGAACTCATGCTGATGTTGGACGTGCGCTCGCATGATGCCCAGTCAGCAGGGCAGGGGCCGGTGTTCTTTGATCGGGGTGTGCCGGATGTGGTCGGCTACCTCACGCTCTGCGGGCTGGATGTGGGGATGCATTTGCGGCGCGCCTGCGATCTCTATCGCTATAATCCGTGTGTATTTATTGCGCCGCCATGGCGTGAGATTTTTCAGGGTGATTCCGAACGCAAACAGGGCTGGGCCGAGGCGGAACGTACGCATGATGTCATGCGCACGACCTATGAAGCTTGTGGATATAATATCGTCACCCTGCCCAAATCGTCCGTTGTAAGCCGCGCAACCTTTGTGCTTGAACAGGTTGAGCGCTGTTTGCGGGATTGAATGGGCATGTTCTGCGGTGGAAGTCCACAGATGCCCTTTACAGGCAGCGCGCTACCCAGTACACACACCCAGCCGATGCGTTGGGAGCTTCCCGGCGCGGCAAAGTCTACCCTAGTGCATGAAGTCATCAGCGCATTTCAGGCGCGGTGAATATTCTGTACAAAGGTACCGACTTTAGGAGTGTAGCTCAATTTGGTTAGAGCACCGGTCTCCAAAACCGGGGGTTGGGGGTTCGAGTCCCTCCACTCCTGCCAGCGGCAGGATAGCTTTTTCCCCGCTCTGGCAGGTCGGCGCGGCAAGAGTTCGAGCAGGAACGCGCCGGCATCTGTCTGTAGGACGTTCCACTCAATAAGCGGGCCTCAATGTTCTTCAGCAGAATGAACTGAGGTTGCGGAATTCCCGGGCTTTGTCCATGTGCGCATGCATTATGGGCGGCCCACAGAAGAGGTGGCGACCACCGGGTTTTGACCCAAGGGGTTGTCGTGGTGCAAATGGCGAAGAACGGTCCCGTCGAGTTCTTTCAGCAGGTCCGCGCGGAAACGGCGAAGGTCACCTGGCCGAGCCGTCGCGAGACGCTGATTACCACGGCCATGGTCTTCGTGATGGTGTTCCTTGCATCCATCTTCTTTCTCGTCGTCGATCAGGTGATCCGGTTCGGCGTGTCCACTCTCCTCACCCTCGGTCAGTGAGGCGGTCATGGCAAAGCGCTGGTATATCGTTCACGCCTATTCGAACTTCGAGAAGAAGGTTGCCGACTCCATCAAGGAGCAGGCCGAGCAGCGTGGTCTGATGGATCTGTTCGACCAGATTCTGGTGCCGACCGAAAAGGTCGTGGAAGTGCGTCGCGGCCGTAAGGTTGATACTGAACGCAAGTTTTTCCCAGGCTATGTTCTGGTGAAGATGGAGCTGACGGACGACGCGTTCCATCTCATCAAGAATACGCCGAAGGTCACCGGTTTCCTTGGTGCTGACAACAAGCCCATGCCGATTCCGGAGTCCGAGGCCATGCGCATCCTGCATCAGGTGCAGGAAGGCATCGACCGTCCGAAGCCCTCGATCTCCTTCGAGGTGGGTGAGACGGTGAAGGTTTCGGATGGTCCGTTCGCAAGCTTCAACGGCATTGTCGAGGAAGTGGATGATACCAAGTCCCGGCTCAAGGTCGCTGTGTCCATCTTCGGACGTGCGACTCCGGTGGAGCTCGAATTCGGTCAGGTCGAGAAGGTCTGATCGTATGTCCGCCCCGTTTGGGGTGGGCGGGTAGCCTCTGGCTGCCAATGTAGTGTGGGAGGGAAGAGGGCGTCTCGCCAAGCGCCATCGGTACCGGACCACGCATCCCGGTCGCATCGGCACAAATTCTCTTTCGGGAGAGCCGTCGGCTATTTTGGGGAGTTTTTCGAATGGCGAAGAAGATTACAGGTTACATCAAGCTGCAGGTTCCGGCCGGCAGCGCCAACCCGGCCCCGCCGATCGGCCCTGCGCTCGGTCAGCGTGGTCTGAACATCATGGAATTCTGCAAGGCGTTCAACGCGCAGACTGCCCAGATGGAAAAGGGTATGCCGATTCCGGTGGTGATCACCGCTTATCAGGACCGGTCCTTCACTTTTGTGATGAAGACCCCGCCGATCTCCTACTTCCTCAAGAAGGCTGCTGGCCTGGAGACGAAGAAGAAGCCCGGTTCGGGTTCCAAGACCCCGGGTAAGGGCGCATTCGTGGGCAAGGTCACCCGTGGCCAGCTCGTCGAGATCGCCGAGAAGAAGATGAAGGATCTGAACTGCGACACCGTTGATGCCGCATTGCAGATGATCGAAGGTTCTGCCCGTTCCATGGGCATCGAGGTTCAGGGGTAATCGCCATGGCAAAGCACGGAAAGCGTATCCGCGCGGCGCGCGAAGGCATTGACCGCGATCAGCTGTATGGCCTCGATGAGGCTCTGAACCTGCTGAAAGAGCGGACCACTGCAAAGTTCGATGAGACCATCGAAGTGGCGATCAATCTCGGCGTCGATCCGCGTCATGCCGATCAGATGGTGCGTGGTGTCTGCCTGCTGCCGAACGGTTCTGGCCGTACGGTGCGCGTTGCGGTGTTCGCCCGTGGCGCCAAGGCTGATGAGGCCAAGGCCGCTGGCGCTGACATTGTCGGCGCAGAAGATCTGCTCGAGACCATTCAGGGCGGCACGATCGAGTTCGATCGCTGCATCGCGACCCCGGATCTCATGCCGCTGGTCGGCCGTCTTGGTAAGGTGCTTGGCCCGCGTGGCCTGATGCCGAACCCTAAGGTTGGCACCGTGACCATGGACGTGAAGGGCGCTGTTGAGGCCGCCAAGGGTGGTGCGGTGGAGTTCCGCGTCGAGAAGGCTGGTATTATCCACGCCGGTATCGGCAAGGCTTCCTTCGAAACCGACAAGCTGGCCGAAAACATCCGCGCGTTTGCTGACGCTGTGGTCAAGGCCAAGCCTGCGGGTGCCAAGGGCACCTATGTGCAGCGTGTCGCGATTTCCTCCACCATGGGCCCTGGCCTGAAGGTGGAGACTTCTTCGGTTGTGACCGCCTGATACGGGCGTTTCAACTGTTGGATGGGATCTTCGGGTCGCAGCGTTCGCGCTGCGACCCGTTTGCATTTCAGAAATGGCATAAAAAATGCCTGAGGGGGCGTGACAATGCTCCGTAATGTCTATATATGCACTGGTTCCCAAAGGGGCACTTGATGCTTTTTTAGGGAATCAGACTTTCACTCCTGACCGGGTGAAGGGGGGTCGGAAGGTTCGCCTCCCGGCCTTATCGTCTATCTCTACCACTTCATGTGGGTTTGTGGGGTGGACGATCGTCCTGTCCGAGACTGCAGGTGTTCCGGTGTATGCCGGGACTTAATTCTCGCACACAGCCCCGAGGGGTCGTGATTGGAGAGCCGGCATAGACGGGGAAGACCGAATTCTTTGTGAGGTTTTACCTCACATAAAGTTGAGATCGGTTCGAACCAGCGCCTTGTGTTCCGTCCCGGACATGTTCCGTGTCGGGTTCCGAGGGGACAGGGCATGTGAGCGTCGCGCGACGCGGCTGGCATGTCGTCATATGGCGGATCCGGCCTTGTCGGGCGGCAAGGCGCAACCGGTGAAATCATTATGGTTTCACCACAGGCTAAAGAGAGCCAGACGTGGATCGAGCGCAAAAGCAAGAGCTCGTCACGACGCTTTCGGATGTGTTCAAGAGCACGTCCGTCGTCGTGGTCGCCCACTATTCCGGCCTCACCGTGGCTCAGATGTCGACCCTGCGTCGTCAGATGAAGGCCAGCGGTGCGTCCGTGAAGGTGGCAAAGAACCGCCTCGTCAAGATTGCTCTGGATGGCTCCGACGTTGCCCACATGGGGGATCTCTTCAAGGGTCCCACGCTGATCGCCTATTCTGACGATCCTGTGGCTGCGCCGAAGGTGGCTGTCGAGTTTGCCAAGGCGAACGACAAGTTCGTGATCCTTGGTGGCGCGATGGGCACGACGTCCCTGAATGTAGACGCTGTGAAGGCTCTGGCCACACTGCCGTCTCTGGACGAACTGCGCGCGAAGATCGTTGGCCTGGTTCAGGCTCCGGCGACCAAGCTGGCGCAGCTCTCCACAGCACCCGCGGCGAAGCTCGCCCGCGTGTTCGGGGCGTATGCCAAGAAGGACGAAGCCGCTTGAGGCGGTTGAATCTTAACGTTTCATATTTCGAACCTATCTCCAGGAAGAAAAACAATGGCTGATCTGAACAAGATCGTTGACGATCTGTCCGCCCTGACCGTTCTCGAAGCTGCCGAACTGGCCAAGCTGCTCGAAGAGAAGTGGGGCGTTTCCGCCGCTGCCGCTGTTGCGGTTGCTGCTGCTCCGGCTGGTGGCGCTGCTGCCGCTGCTGAAGAGCAGACCGAATTCACGGTCGTTCTCGCCTCTGCCGGCGACAAGAAGATCGAAGTCATCAAGGAAGTCCGCGCCATCACCGGCCTGGGCCTCAAGGAAGCCAAGGACCTCGTCGAAGGCGCGCCCAAGCCAATCAAGGAAGGCGTGGACAAGGCAGAGGCCGAGAAGCTCAAGGGTCAGCTCGAGAAGGCTGGCGCCAAGGTCGAGCTCAAGTGAGTTTTTGAAAGCGACGCTCCGGGGAAACTCGGGGCGTCTTCTCGCAAGGGGCGTTAGCCCTGTGTTGGGCGGTTCTCCCGGCAGTCTGGTTGGCAGGCTGCCGGGAGAGCCGTCATGGTGCTGGTAGGGGGTGGTCCCGGGCGGGTCCCTACGGCATGACGGCGGGTGGTTCCAGTGTCGGCAAGGCCTACCCTAACGGGTGCCGACGGAGGGGACCTGCACGGACGAGGATCGAGATGGCGCAAACGTTCACCGGTCGTAAGCGGATCCGCAAGTTCTTCGGCAAGATCAAGGAAGTGGCTGAGATGCCGAACCTCATCGAGGTTCAAAAGGCATCCTATGACCAGTTTCTTCAGATCGAAGAGCCAGCAGGCGGGCGCGACGACGACGGTCTGCAGGCGGTATTCAAGTCGGTTTTCCCGATTTCCGACTTTGCTGGCGCCTCCATGCTGGAGTTCGTGCGCTATGAGTTCGAACTGCCTAAATATGACGTCGATGAGTGCCGCCAACGCGGCATGACCTTTGCTGCGCCACTTAAGGTGACGCTGCGCCTGATCGTGTTTGATGTGGATCCCGATACCGGCGCGAAGTCGGTTAAGGACATCAAGGAGCAGGACGTCTATACGGGCGATATCCCGCTGATGACGATGAACGGCACGTTCATCGTGAACGGGACTGAGCGCGTTATCGTCTCGCAGATGCACCGCTCGCCGGGTGTGTTCTTTGATCATGACAAGGGCAAGACGCACTCCTCGGGCAAGCTTCTGTTTGCTGCGCGGATCATTCCCTATCGTGGTTCCTGGCTCGATATCGAGTTCGACGCCAAGGACATCGTCTATGCGCGTATCGACCGGCGTCGCAAGATTCCGGTGACCAGCCTGCTTTATGCGCTGGGCCTCGATGCCGAGGAAATTCTTGACACCTTCTACGAGAAGATCCAGTTCGAGCGTGCGGCGAATGGCTGGCGCATGCCCTTCGATCCCAAGCGGATGAAGGGTTACAAGTCTGTTTCCGATCTGATCGACGCCGATACTGGCGAAGTGGTGCTGGAAGCGGGCAAGAAGCTGACCGTGCGTGCTGCTCGCCAGTTGGTCGAGAAGGGCCTGAAGGCGCTTCAGATCTCTGATGAAGAGATGATCGGTCAGTATATCGCCGAGGATCTCGTGGATCTCCAGACCGGTGAGATCCATGCCGAGGCGGGTGAGGAAATCACCGATAAGACCCTGAAGATGTTCGAGGAGGCCGGCTACAACGAAGTGCCGATCCTCGATATCGACCATGTGAACACAGGCGCTTATATCCGCAATACACTCGCGGCGGACAAGAACTCCGCGCGTGAGGATGCGCTGTTCGATATCTATCGCGTGATGCGCCCTGGTGAGCCGCCGACTCTGGACTCGGCGCAGGCCATGTTCCATTCGCTGTTCTTTGATCCTGAGCGCTACGACCTTTCTGCGGTCGGTCGCGTCAAGATGAACATGCGTCTGGATCTCGACTGCCCGGATACCGTGCGCGTTCTGCGGCGCGCGGACATTCTCTCTGTCATCAAGACGTTGGTGGAACTGCGTGACGGCAAGGGTGAGATCGACGATATCGATCACCTTGGCAATCGTCGTGTGCGTTCTGTCGGCGAGCTGATGGAGAACCAGTACCGTGTTGGTCTGCTTCGGATGGAGCGCGCCATCAAGGAGCGCATGTCCTCCGTTGATGTCGACACGGTGATGCCGCAGGATCTCATCAACGCCAAGCCGGTTGCGGCTGCGGTGCGTGAGTTCTTTGGCTCGTCCCAGCTCTCGCAGTTTATGGATCAGACCAATCCGCTCTCCGAGATCACGCACAAGCGTCGCCTTTCGGCGCTTGGCCCGGGCGGTCTGACCCGTGAGCGCGCCGGCTTCGAAGTGCGCGACGTGCATCCGACCCACTATGGTCGTATCTGCCCGATCGAAACGCCTGAAGGGCCGAATATCGGTCTTATCAACTCGCTGGCGACATTTGCCCGCGTGAACAAGTATGGCTTCATTGAAGCACCATACCGGCGCGTTGTGGACAGCCGGGTCACCGATGAGGTGATCTATCTCTCCGCCATGGAGGAGGGGAAGTACCACGTCGCGCAGGCCAATGTGCCGCTGGATGCTGAAGGCCGCTTCGAGGAAGATCTTGTCGTCTGCCGTCACTCCGGCGATGTGCTGATGGTCACCCCGGACCGTGTCGATCTGATGGACGTATCGCCGAAGCAGTTGGTTTCGGTGGCGGCTGCGCTCATTCCGTTCCTTGAGAACGATGACGCGAACCGCGCGCTCATGGGCTCGAACATGCAGCGTCAGGCTGTGCCGCTGGTGCGCTCTCAGGCGCCGCTGGTCGGTACCGGCATGGAGGCTGTGGTTGCACGCGATTCCGGCGCTGCTATTGCAGCCCGCCGCACCGGTGTGATCGATCAGGTGGATGCCACTCGTATCGTTATCCGCGCAACCGAGGAGGCCGATGCCTCCAAGTCGGGCGTGGATATCTATCGCCTGATGAAGTTCCAGCGCTCCAACCAGTCCACCTGCATCAACCAGCGCCCGCTGGTACGTGTGGGCGATCAGGTGCGCAAGGGCGATATCATTGCCGATGGTCCGTCCACGGAGTTGGGTGATCTGGCTCTCGGCCGGAACGTGCTCGTCGCGTTCATGCCGTGGAATGGCTACAACTACGAAGACTCCATTCTGCTTTCCGAGAACATCGTCAAGGATGATGTGTTCACCTCGATCCATCTCGAGGAATTCGAGTGCATGGCCCGAGATACGAAGCTGGGCCCGGAGGAAATTACCCGCGATATTCCCAACGTCTCTGAAGAGGCGCTCAAGAATCTCGATGAGGCCGGCATCGTTTATATCGGTGCTGAAGTAAATGCTGGCGACATTCTGGTCGGCAAGATTACGCCCAAGGGCGAGAGCCCGATGACGCCGGAAGAAAAGCTTCTGCGCGCCATCTTCGGTGAAAAGGCCGCTGACGTCCGCGATACCTCGCTGCGTCTGCCGCCCGGCACCAAGGGCACGATTGTTGAAGTGCGCGTGTTCAACCGTCACGGTGTGGACAAGGATGAGCGCGCACTGGCGATCGAGCGCGAGGAAATCGAACGCCTCGCGAAGGACCGTGACGACGAGCAGGCCATTCTGGATCGTAACGTCTATGGTCGTCTGTCCGAGACGCTGGCAGGCAAGGTTGCGATCGCGGGTCCGAAGAACTTCAAGAAAGATTCTGAGGTCACGCGCGAGATTCTGGGCGGTTATCCGCGTTCGCAGTGGTGGCTGTTCGCTGTGGCGGACGATGCTGTCATGGCCGAACTGGAAGCCATGCGTGCCCAGTATGATGACTCCAAGAAGCGTCTTGAGCAGCGTTTCCTCGACAAGGTCGAGAAGCTCCAGCGCGGTGATGAGCTGCCTCCGGGCGTGATGAAGATGGTCAAGGTCTTCGTCGCGGTGAAGCGCAAGATTCAGCCGGGCGACAAGATGGCCGGCCGTCACGGTAACAAGGGCGTTGTCTCTCGTATCGTGCCGGTGGAAGACATGCCGTTCCTTGAGGATGGCACCAATGTGGACATCGTGCTCAACCCGCTGGGTGTGCCGAGCCGCATGAATGTCGGCCAGATTCTTGAAACCCATCTGGGCTGGGCCTGTGCGGGTCTGGGCAAGCAGGTGGCTGCGGCTGCTGATGCCT
This sequence comes from Xanthobacter sp., assembly GCA_035911315.1. Taxonomy (GTDB): domain Bacteria; phylum Pseudomonadota; class Alphaproteobacteria; order Rhizobiales; family Xanthobacteraceae; genus Xanthobacter. The sequence continues at coordinate 168,553 of JAMHVS010000017.1, read as the reverse complement.
ATTATGCCTCGCAGGACATTTCGCCCCTGCGGGATCGTCTCGAAATCATCTACGGCAAGGACGAAATCCAGTCGTTGAAGGATGAAGAGCTGCCTGAACTGGCGGAGAACCTGCGCAAGGGTGTGCCGATGGCGACCCCGGTGTTTGATGGTGCCCACGAAGATGACATCGAGCATCAGCTGGAACTGGCTGGTCTGGATCGTTCCGCGCAGTCCACCCTGTTTGATGGACGCACGGGTGAGCCCTTCGACCGTAAGGTGACTGTCGGCTACATCTATATGCTGAAGCTGCATCACCTTGTGGACGACAAGATCCACGCACGCTCCATCGGCCCGTACTCGCTTGTGACCCAGCAGCCGCTGGGTGGTAAGGCACAGTTCGGTGGCCAGCGCTTCGGCGAAATGGAAGTGTGGGCGCTCGAGGCTTACGGTGCCGCATACACCCTGCAGGAAATGCTGACGGTGAAGTCGGACGACGTGGCCGGCCGTACCAAGGTCTATGAGGCCATTGTACGCGGCGAGGATACGTTCGAGAGTGGAATTCCGGAGAGCTTCAACGTGCTCGTGAAGGAAATGCGCTCGCTCGGCCTCAATGTGGACCTTGAGAACAGCTAGGTTCTGAGCGAAAGCTCGAAGACATTTGCCGCTTTTTGCGGTCTCCCGCTCCGGCAGCCGGCCGGAGCGGCGAATGAATGAAAGCCGCCCACCTCGTTTGGGAGCACCAGATGAATCAGGAAGTCCAGAACGTCTTCAACCCGACGGTTCCGGCCCCGAATTTCAATCAGATCCGCATCACGATCGCGAGCCCTGAGAAGATCAAGTCCTGGTCTTACGGCGAGATCAAGAAGCCGGAGACGATCAACTACCGCACCTTCAAGCCGGAGCGGGATGGCCTGTTCTGCGCGCGTATCTTTGGCCCCATCAAGGACTATGAGTGCTTGTGCGGCAAGTACAAGCGCATGAAGTACAAGGGCATTATCTGCGAGAAGTGCGGCGTGGAGGTCACCCTCTCGCGCGTGCGCCGTGAACGCATGGGCCACATCGAGCTTGCCGCTCCTGTTGCGCACATCTGGTTCCTGAAGTCGCTTCCGAGCCGCATCGGCCTTCTGCTCGACATGACGCTGAAGGATCTCGAGCGGATCCTGTACTTCGAATATTTCGTTGTGATCGAGCCGGGCACAACGAAGCTGAAGTATCGTCAGTTGCTCTCTGAAGAAGAGTATCTGCGCGCGCAGGACGAGTTCGGCGAGACCAACTTCACCGCGATGATTGGCGCTGAGGCGATCCGTGAGCTTCTCCAGACCATGGATCTGGAAAAAATCGCGATCAATCTGCGTCAGGAAATTGCCGAGGCGACTACTGAGCTGAAGCCCAAGAAGCTTGCAAAGCGCCTGAAGATCGTTGAGGCCTTCCAGCTTTCCGGCAACAAGCCGGAATGGATGATCCTGACCCACGTACCGGTTATCCCTCCGGATTTGCGTCCGTTGGTGCCGCTTGATGGTGGCCGCTTCGCGACATCGGATCTGAATGACCTTTACCGTCGCGTCATCAACCGTAACAACCGCCTCAAGCGGCTGATTGAACTGCGCGCGCCGGATATCATCATCCGCAACGAAAAGCGCATGCTGCAGGAAGCTGTCGATGCGCTCTTCGATAACGGCCGTCGTGGCCGCGTTATCACGGGTGCAAACAAGCGCCCGCTGAAGTCGCTCGCTGACATGCTGAAGGGCAAGCAGGGCCGGTTCCGTCAGAACCTGCTCGGCAAGCGCGTGGACTATTCCGGTCGTTCTGTGATCGTGGTGGGTCCAGAGCTGAAGCTGCATCAGTGTGGTCTGCCGAAGAAGATGGCGCTTGAGCTGTTCAAGCCCTTCATCTATTCGCGTCTCGACGCGAAGGGGCATTCTTCTACCGTGAAGCAGGCGAAGAAGCTGGTCGAGAAGGAGCGTCCCGAGGTTTGGGATATCCTCGACGAGGTGATCCGCGAGCATCCGGTGATGCTGAACCGCGCACCGACACTCCACCGTCTTGGCATTCAGGCCTTTGAACCGGTTCTGATTGAGGGTAAGGCTATCCAGCTTCATCCGCTGGTGTGCTCCGCCTTTAACGCCGACTTCGACGGCGACCAGATGGCCGTGCACGTTCCGCTCTCGCTGGAAGCCCAGCTTGAGGCGCGCGTGCTGATGATGTCCACGAACAACGTACTGCATCCGGCGAACGGTCAGCCGATCATCGTGCCGTCTCAGGATATCGTGCTGGGGCTCTATTATCTCTCTATCATGCGGGAGAATGAGCCGGGTGAAGGCATGGCGTTCGCGACCATGTCGGAAATCGATCTTGCGCTGAATGCCAAGGCGATCACCCTGCACACCAAGATCAAGGGTCGTTACGTTGGTCTGGATGCCGATGGTAACGAGTATTCCAAGATCTATGAGACAACACCTGGTCGCATGAAGGTCGGCGAACTGCTGCCCAAGGATCCGAAGCTTTCCTATGACGTCGTCAACAAGTTGATGACGAAGAAGGAAATCTCCAACATGATCGACTCCGTCTACCGCCATTGCGGTCAGAAGGAGAGTGTGATCTTCTGCGATCGCATCATGTCTCTTGGTTTCTACAATGCATTCCGTGCCGGTATCTCGTTCGGCAAGGACGACATGGTGGTGCCTGCCAAGAAGTGGGAGCTGGTTGAAGAGACCCGCACGCTCACAAAGGAATATGAGCAGCAGTATAATGACGGCCTGATCACACAGGGCGAGAAGTACAACAAGGTCGTGGATGCATGGGGCAAGTGCACCGACCGTATCGCCGAAGAGATGATGAAGGAAATCTCCTCGGTGAAGAAGGACCCTGAGACCGGGCGGGACAAGCAGATCAACTCGATCTACATGATGTCTCATTCCGGTGCGCGTGGTTCGCCAGCCCAGATGAAGCAGCTTGCCGGTATGCGCGGGCTGATGGCCAAGCCTTCGGGCGAGATTATCGAAACTCCGATTATCTCGAACTTTAAGGAAGGCCTGACCGTGATGGAGTACTTCAACTCCACCCACGGTGCGCGTAAGGGGCTTGCCGATACTGCTCTGAAGACCGCCAACTCGGGTTATCTGACCCGTCGTCTGGTCGACGTGGCGCAGGATTCCATCATCACGGAGCGCGATTGCGGTTCGGATAAGGGAATTCACATGCGCGCCATCGTTGATGCGGGGCAGATCGTGGCATCCCTGTCATCGCGTGTTCTGGGCCGTACTGCGGTTGAGGATGTGATCAATCCGGCGACTGGTGAAGTCATCGTTCCGAAGGGACGCATGATTGAAGAGCCGGATGTCGAACGGATCAGCAAGTCTTCAATTCAGGAAATCAAGATCCGCTCGGTGCTGACCTGCGAGACCCGCAATGGTGTGTGCGCCACGTGCTATGGTCGCGATCTTGCGCGTGGTACGCCGGTGAATATGGGCGAAGCCGTGGGTGTCATTGCGGCACAGTCCATCGGTGAGCCGGGTACGCAGCTCACCATGCGTACCTTCCATATTGGTGGTGCAGCGACGCTGGCGGACTCCTCGTTTGTGGAATCCAACTTTGAGGGCAAGGTTCGGGTGCGCAACCGCAATGCGGCGCGCAACTCGGACGGCGACCTCATTGTCATGGGCCGCAACCTGGCGGTTATCATCGTCGACCAGGATGGCACTGAGCTTGCGGTGAACCGCATTCAGTATGGTGCCCGTCTGAAGGTCGATGAGGGCGATACCATCAAGCGTGGTCAGCGCATCGCTGAGTGGGATCCCTATACCCGTCCCATTCTGACCGAAGTGGATGGTATCATTGCGTTCGAGGACCTTGTTGAAGGTGCCTCGATGAATGAAACCGTCGACGAGGCAACCGGTATCGCCAAGCGTGTGGTCACTGATCCGCGCAGCGGTCGTGGTCCTGAATTGCGCCCTGCCATTATCATCAAGGACGGTGATGGCAAGGTGGCAAAGCTGCCGCGTGGTGGTGATGCCCGTTATGCCCTGCCGGTGGAAGCCATCATCTCGGTGGATCCCAGCGGTCGCGTACAGGCTGGTGACGCCGTTGCCCGCGTGCCGATGGAAGGGGCGAAGACCCGTGACATCACCGGCGGTCTGCCGCGTGTTGCGGAACTGTTCGAGGCCCGTCGACCGAAGGATGCGGCGATTATCGCTGAAACCACCGGTACGATCCGGTTCGGCCGCGATTACAAGAACAAGCGCCGGGTTTCTATCGAGCCGGTGGATGGTGGTGATACGGTCGAGTACCTGATCCCGAAGGGTAAGCACATCCATCTGCAGGATGGCGATCTGGTGGAGAAGGGCGACTTCATCGTCGACGGCAATCCCGCGCCGCATGACATTCTGGCGATCAAGGGCGTGGAAGAGCTTGCAGCCTTCCTTGTCAATGAAATTCAGGAAGTCTACCGGTTGCAGGGCGTGCACATCAATGACAAGCACATTGAAGTGATCGTCCGGAATATGCTGCAGAAGATTGAGGTTGAGGATTCCGGTGATACGGACTTCCTAGATAACGAGCAGGTCGATCGCATCGAGTTCATCGAGGCGAACGAGAAGGCGCTGGAAGAGGGCGGCAAGCCCGCAACCGGACATCCTGTGCTGCTGGGTATCACCAAGGCCAGCCTGCAGACCCGCTCCTTCTTCTCTGCGGCCTCCTTCCAGGAGACCACGCGCGTGCTCACCGAAGCTGCTGTAAATGGCAAGGTGGACCCGCTGGAAGGCCTGAAGGAGAACGTCATCGTTGGCCGCCTTATCCCTGCGGGAACAGGCGCGCAGATGAGCAAGCTGCGTGTTGTGGCCGATACGCGTGATGACCTGATTGTCGCGACCCGGGATGAGCGGACTGATCCGAAAGTTCCGCAGCTTTCGGCGCCGATTGATCCGGCTGAATGATTGAAAGGGCCGGTGAGAGATCTCTCACCGGCCCTTTTCTTTTATATGGCCCCGGCTCAAACAAAAACGGCACCCATCAATGGGTGCCGTTTTTGTTTGGCTGCCAGTGGCATTATCGTTCCGAGCGTCAGAAGACAGAGCGAACCTATGGAGGGATTCCTCCCGACGATATCCGCGAATTCACACGCAGTTCTTTTTTGCTATGAACTGGTGATCGGGGAGCTTTAGGGCTGAGATATCTATCGGTTGCGCTGGGGCGTCGTCGGCTATGCAGGAATAAGGAAACTCCTGTTCCCAAGTTGCCGTGGTGTTTTTGCCGGGCACTTGGGAACAGAATTTTCAGGTGTGCATCAACCGTTTGATGCCCGCTTGGTCGGTGCAACGGTATCGTTGCTGGCCGGCATCAGCAGACTGAAGAACCGGCCGGCTGCAAGCCTTTGAGCATGCAGGGCCATGCCCGCCATGCCTTGTAAGTCGGTTGCCGCTTCCCGTGCCAAAGACATGGCCGTGGGAAAGGGGGCCTTGAGTTGAGCAACGACTTCATCCGTGTCGAAACTGAGATCCGCATCATATTTACGCGCGATCTGTTGCATCCGCCGATTATGAAGAAGGCAGTTCATGCACAAAGAGCGCACGCCGCGATTGCGTGCAATCAGGATGACCTGTTCCACCAGCAATGTGCCGAGTCCATGGTTCTGGAACTCATGCTCCACACTGAATGCTGCTTCTGCTTCACCCGGCAGCACATCACCGAGAGGATAAAGTTCTGCGGCAGCGCGTAAAACGCCATCCACAAAATAGCCTTGTATGATCGCACCATTGCGGAATGCCCGCGATGCGTAGCGATCAATAAACTCGGTAGATACCGCTGAGCCGAATCTGAACCGCCGGCTTTCCATATCGAGCCTGAGAAGGTGGTCGCGAAGAATTGCTGACTCACCAGCCCACAGCTTGCGGATCATCCCGGGTGTGACCTGTTCGGTCATTTTGGCCTCCAGACCTGGCGTCGTGAAAGCTCCCTGGGTCCTCCAAGGCTGCAATTTATGTGCAGTGCAGCGTGGGTCAAGCGATTATTGGCTCCGCCAGATGTGATGACGGGCCGATGTGAAGCTTGCAATATGCTATATTACTGAGAAATAATGACTTGCATGACGATATGCATGGCATGCAATTCTATTGCGCTGCAAACAGGGTTGCGGACCTCAGGTCTGCCATAATCAGGCGCAATTTTGCTCCATCTAACATCATGGCAACTTTTTATCGAGCAGCATTGATGTTGCGCAATATATGCACTGCTCTTTCCCGTTCTCTGTCAGGTGCCGCATATGGGTGCATCCTGTCGAGGTTCGGTTTATATGCCAGCCATGAGAGATCGCATGGACACGCTGCCGCAAGTTTTTGACCGCTCCCTGGTTCGCCGCCGGCTGGAACGGGCTTTTGCACTTGGTCCAGAACCGTTCCTGCTGGAACGGGTTGCGGACGATATGTTCGATCGTCTCGGCACAGTGAAGCGGCGGTTCGATCTGGCTCTGGATATCGCGACCCCAACCGATGCCGTCTCCGGGGCACTGGCTACACACCCCGCTGTCGGACGTATGCTGGCGGCCCGTTCTCTTCTGCAGGGTGGGGGAGTGAGCATTATTGCGGATGAAGAGATGCTGCCTATTCGTGGGCAGACGCTTGATCTCGTGGTTTCTGCTCTTGCGCTGCAAAATGTGAACGATCTGCCCGGTGTTCTTGCCCAGATCCGGCGGGTCTTGCGACCGGATGGCCTGCTTCTGGCCGCGATGATCGGAGGCTCCAGTCTCACAGAATTGCGCCAGAGCTTTGCTGTTGCTGAAGCTGAAGTCACGGGTGGCCTCTCCCCGCGTGTTTCGCCTTTTGTGGATGTTCGCGACCTTGGCAGTCTTTTGCAGCGTGCAGGATTTGCCTTGCCGGTGACCGATGTTGACCGGGTGATGGTGCGATATGCCTCACCTTTTGCACTGTTCACTGAACTCCGGCGAATGGGGGCGACAAATGCGCTTGCGGAAAGACGGAAGGTACCGCTGAAACGTGCTGTATTAATGCGCGCAGCCGAGATTTATGCTGAGCGGTTTTCTGATCCTGATGGGCGTGTGCGTGCCACGTTTGATATCGTCTGGCTCTCTGGTTGGGCGCCGCATGAAAGCCAGCAAAAGCCATTGCGTCCCGGATCCGCCCGTATGCGGCTTGCAGATGCATTAGGTTCCAAGGAAGTGCCACTGCCGGCGATCGACGAGAAGGACGCTCCTCGATGAGCTCAGACGTGCAGGGCGCAACAATGCGAGAAAAGCCGCTGGTTATTGGAGCCTTTCCCTATCTGCACATGCTGACGACACGCTGGAAAGACGTGGATGCTTATGGCCACGTCAATAATGTGGTCTATTATTCCTACTTTGATACCGCTGTGAATGCCCATCTCATCGCGCATGGGGTGTTGAACCCGCAGGCCAACCCGGTAATTGGGCTGGTGGTGGAAACGCGTTGTATCTATTTCCGCAGTCTCACATTTCCTGCTGCGGTAAAGGTCGGGTTGCGTGTGGCGCATCTTGGCTCCTCCTCCGTGCGCTATGAGATCGCAGTATTTCAGGGAGAGGATGAGCGCGCTGCGGCTCAGGGCCATTTCGTGCATGTCTACGTGAACAGAGCCGATCAGCGCCCAGAACCAATTCCCGCATCTGTGCGCGCTGTTCTGGAGCAATTGCGGAACTGACCGGCACTGATTGGTGTGCACAGCCTTGTCATTCGCAGGGGTGCGCTTCAGCAGAGGTAATCTACTTCGCAGACATTGGGGCTTTGGGAGACAGCCATGAAAAAGGCCGGCACGGGCAAAGCCGGCCGGCCTTCGGATTCAGCTCTGAGGTCAGTGCTCAGGTGATGTACTGCGCACCATTGATGGTCAGGGTCGAACCGGTCACGAAGGAGGCTTCGTCCGAGGCCAGGAACACAACGCCACGGGCGATGTCTTCCGGCTCGCCGAGGCGACCGACGGGAATGGTGGAGACAATCTTCGCCAGAATATCAGCAGGCACAGCGCGCACCATCTCGGTGCCGATATAGCCGGGGGCAATGGCGTTCACAGTGATGCCGTACTTCGCCGTTTCCTGCGCCAGCGCCTTCACAAAACCTATCTCGCCGGCCTTGGCGGCAGAGTAGTTCGTCTGGCCAAACTGGCCCTTCTGGCCATTGATCGAGGAAATGCACACAATCCGCCCGAAGCCACGTGCGCGCATGCCTTCGATGACATTGCGGGAGGTGTTGAAAGCGCTGGAAAGATTGGTGTTGATCACCGCATTCCACTGTTCCAGCGACATCTTGTGGAGGGGGGCGTCACGGGTAATGCCGGCATTGTTGACCAGCACGTCAATCGGGCCGACCTCTGCCTCAACCTTCGCGATGCCTTCCTTGCAGGCTTCGAAATTGGAGACGTCCCACTTGAATGAGGGAATGCCGGTCTTTTCAGTGAAGGCCTTTGCGGCTTCATCATTGCCAGCATAGTTCGCCGCCACGGTAAAACCGGCTGCCTTCAGCGCCACTGAAATGGCTTCTCCGATACCGCGGGTGCCCCCGGTGACCAATGCGACACGCGCCATAGCTTCCTCCATCATCTCTTGGCCCGTCTAAAGCACGTTCTGTCCGATCCATGGCCGTTCGGGCCTCACCAGGATCGCGCTCCTGACAGTCGTGCAGAGTAAATGTAGGCCGCGAGATGTTCGCGGCCCGGTGTTCGTGCGGAAGGTTCACCCTTCCTGAAGCCTGTCATGCCTGCGGCCGGATCTTGGGTCAGGTCCGCAGGGATGTTCAGGCCTCAAACTTATATGCCATTGGTCTCCGGCTTCAGCCGTAGGCCAATGGGGGCATCAGTCGCGCTCAACGCAGACCGCAACGCCCATGCCGCCACCGATGCAAAGTGTAGCCAGGCCCTTCTTTGCATCCCGCTTCACCATCTCATTGAGCAGGGTGACGAAAATACGCGCGCCAGAGGCGCCGATGGGATGGCCGATGGCGATGGCGCCACCGTTCACATTTACCTTCGAGGTATCCCAGCCCATGCTCTTGTTGACCGCGATGGCCTGAGCGGCAAAGGCCTCGTTGGCCTCGATCAGGTCGAGGTCATCAACAGTCCAGCCTGCACGCTCAAGAGCACGGCGGGAGGCAGGAATGGGGCCGGTGCCCATGATGGTGGGATCAACACCGGCTTCAGCCCAGGATACGATGCGGGCGAGGGGGGTAAGGCCCTCGGCCTTGGCGCGGGCGGCGCTCATCAGAACCACTGCGGCAGCGCCGTCATTGATGCCGGAGGCGTTGCCGGCGGTTACGGTGCCGTCCTTGGCGAAGGCGGGCTTCAGCTTGGTCATGGCGTCAATGGTTGCGCCGTGGCGGATATATTCGTCCGTATCCACCACCACATCACCCTTGCGGGTCTTGATGGTGACGGGGACGATCTCATCCTTGAACTTGCCGGCGGTCTGGGCAGCCTCGGCCTTGTTCTGAGAAGCGACGGCGAATTCGTCCTGCTCCTCGCGGGTGATCTCATACTGCTTGGCGACGTTCTCAGCCGTGACGCCCATGTGGTAATCGTTGAACGCGTCCCACAGGCCATCCTTGATCATGGTGTCTGTGAAATTGGCGTTGCCCATGCGCACGCCATTACGCAGATGCGCGGCGTGGGTCGAAAGGCTCATGGATTCCTGACCACCAGCGATAACGACCTCGCTGTCACCGGCCGCGATAGCGCGTGCGCCCAGTGCGATCGTGCGCAGACCGGAGCCGCAGACCATATTGATGGTCCAAGCTGGGGTGGTGATGGGAATGCCGGCCTTGATGGAGGCCTGACGCGTGGGGTTCTGGCCCTGGGCTGCTGTGAGCACCTGTCCGAAAATCACCTCGCTCACGGCCTCTGGGGCCAGGCCGGTGCGCTCCAGCAGAGACTTGATGACAGTAGCGCCAAGCTCGTGGGCGGGCACAGCAGACAGCGAACCATTGAACGAACCAACGGGGGTGCGCCCGGCACCGACGATGACGACCTCATCCTTCATGATCTTCTCCTGGAACTTGCAGGCGGCCTGTAACGACAGGCGGGTGGAACTGAAAGGTAGGTACGGTTTTTAGCACCGTTTTTCGTTGTCGCTATTATATCTCAATTTCAAACATTCATGTGTCAATGATCTGAATCAGTATTCAACGACCCTTTTCCTCAATCCAGATATGAAGCCATGAATTTTGGCTGGAGGAAACCCGCGCATGGTGTTCAAGTAGGGGTGGCTATGGTGGGCAAAACACCCTAACGTGGGCCAACGCCAAGGATGATGGATGACCGGATAATGGGTAAATCACAAGAGCCTGTCACCATAAAGAAGTACGCCAATCGCCGTCTCTACAATACAGGCACAAGCACATACGTCACACTTGAAGACCTCGCCACCATGGTGAAGGTTGGAGAGGACTTTGTCGTTTATGATGCGAAGAGTGGTGATGATATCACCCACTCGGTGCTGACGCAGATTATCTTTGAGCAGGAAAACAAGGGGCAGAATTTGCTGCCTATCTCTTTCCTGCGTCAGATTATCCGCTTCTATGGTGACAGCATGCAGATGCTGGTGCCCAGGTATCTGGACGCCTCCATCAGCAGCTTCACCAAGGATCAGGAAAAATTCCGCTCGCAGATGACGAATACATTCACGGGAAGCAGTTTCCCCGGGTTTGAAGATCATGTGCGACGTAATATGGAAATGTTCGAACGCGCCTTCCAGATATTCACCCCCTTTCCTAAAGGTGATGAGTCTGGTGCCGCTTCGGAGCTTCAGTCGCCATCGCCGGCCGCACCTCCTCAGGAGAATGCCGAGCTTAACCAGCTCAAGAAGCAGATGGCCGATATGCAGGTGCTTTTGAACAAGCTCGCATCAGGATCTGAAACGCCAGCCCCTTCAAGAGGGGGCGGTGACAAGGTGAGTGATTAATACAAAAAGGGCGCGCTTTGTGAAAAGCGCGCCCTTTTTGTATCAGGCTTTAGGTTCTTCTTTCCGGGCCGCTTCTGGCTCTGAAACCTTCTCTGCCACCACAGTCTCGGATGTTGCCGTAACAGGCGGGATCACAGGAGTCGGCTCGGCAGGCGGTGGAGATGCAGGCGCCACTGGTGTTGGTGCGGCAGGAACTGGGGTCGCCGGGGGCGGAGTAGCAGGTGCTGTGGCCGCCGCAGGGGCCTGTGCCGGTGCGGGAGCAGGAGCAGGAGCAGGCTTCGCCGCCTTAACACGACGCGGTGCACGCATGGAGGCTGTGATTCCGGCCACGACATCCAGCAGCATGATGCACAGCATCAAGGCAAAGGTGGATGTCGCGGCTTGCGGCACCATCAAAAACTCGGCCAGCGCCACCAGCAGGATCAGGGCCGAGAGGCTGTGATCAATGAAGGAGCGCGAATTGACCCGCGCGGATTTCAAAATCTCGAAGAGCAGGAACAGCAGGGTAAAGGCGAGGAAGGCCTCGGCCGTGGTGATCTGCCAGAGCGCGCCCGAATGCAGGGTGAACTGCAAGAGGACGGACGTCCATTCCAGGCCCGGTGTCAGGAAGACAATAATATTATAAAGGGCAAAGGGAATTATCAGCAGCGGGACTGGCGTCAGCATGGGGCCTCCTCAGACTGATCCGGGCCGGGTGCATCGCGGGATGCGGCAGATGGGTCGCATATTGCCCGGCGAATGTCACGGTTCTGTTGCATCATATGCAAAGGCTTCGCAGGTGATGCGTGCTGCCAAGCGCATGAGCAGAACGGCCGATGCCTGAAGCCAGAGACTTGAAGCTGTTGATGAATATCGCCCCGAAAGATGCGGGCAGGGGCGTATGGACCGGCGTTAACCCTGAGAGCGGGTCGCCTCATGCACCGGGTGTCCGGCTGGTGTTGGGCCACAAAAAGAAAGGGCGGCAGGACAGTTTGTCCGCCGCCACTTCTTGTGCGATCTGCTGTTTCTGTCCGGCCTTATCATGGCAATTTCTGCCTGATGATTAGTCGGAAGAATCAACCTGCCTTCACGCGCCCCTCAGGGCCGTTCTGGCTCAGGCTTCCGCCTTGGGGGTCAGAATCTGACGGCCCTTGTACATCCCGGTCTTCAGATCGAGATGGTGCGGACGGCGCAGTTCGCCGGAATCCTTGTCTTCCACATAAGTGGGGTTCTTCAGCGCATCGGCCGAACGGCGCATGCCGCGACGCGACGGTGAGGTCTTTCTCTTCGGGACTGCCATTGTCCAAACTCCTGATGGCGTAACGCCCGAGGGGGGCATCGTGCCCGCCACGTCTCTACCGCCATGATTTCTTTAACGCTGGCTTTCCTTCTGCCGATTCCGTTTTTTAGGTTCGGACAGGGTAAACCAGATTCCGTGATTGAAGGCGCGCCTTATACAGGCTCTTGCGCCGGAGCGGAAGCCCCGCACCATGAAATGTGTATGGCTCTGCCTCAACAATGCCCGCTTGCCACGGGAAGAGAGTTGAGCAAGGGTGCCGTCATATACGACATGCGTCACTTGTGCGCGCGCCATTTCGGGGCGTTCTGAATATCACGCGAGGAAACCGGACCTATGAAGCGTTCCGCCCACACTGCTGTTTTTGCAGCTGCACTTGCCTCGTCTGTTGCGTTTGCCGCCCTTGCCGTTCCCGCGCTGGCGCAGCCCGCCCCGGCATCCGGGCAGGTGGTGGAAGACGTGGTCGTGGCCACCGTCAATGGCACGCCGATTCGCGCGAGCGATGTGGCGATCGCGCTTGAAGATATTGGACCCGGCCTGCCGCCGCAGCTGCAGGGGCCCGAGCGTGAGGCCTATGTGCTCTCTTTCCTCACCGATATGACGCTGCTCTCTCAGGCGGCTGAAGCCCAGGGGCTGGCGAATACGGATGCCTTCAAGCAGCGTCTCGCCTATGCCCGCAACAAGGTACTGATGGAAGCCCTGCTGACGCAGGTTGCCGAGAAGGCCGTGACCGAAGACGCCAAGCGCAAGACCTATGACGAGTTCGTCAAGTCTTCCGGCGAGGAGCAGGAAGTCCACGCCCGTCACATTCTGGTGGAAGATGAGGCCAAGGCGAAGGAACTCGCCAAGCAGGCCAAGGGTGGCGCTGACTTCGCCAAGCTCGCCACCGAGAACTCCCGCGATGGCGCAGGTGATGGCGGTGACCTTGGTTATTTCACCAAGGACCAGATGGTGCCAGAATTCGCCACAGCTGCCTTCAAGCTGGAAAAGGGGCAGGTCTCTGATCCGGTGAAGACGCAGTTCGGCTGGCACGTCATCAAGGTTGAGGACAAGCGCACCAAGCCGGTGCCTGCTTTCGATCAGGTTCAGGATCAGGTGAGCCAGTATCTTGTGCGCAAGTCGCAGGCGGATCTGGTCACCAAGCTGCGTGCCGATGCCAAGATTGATGACAAGACCGCGGCCCAGCCCGGTGAGGCGGCAACTCCCGCAGGCAAGTGAGGCCCTGAATTCAGGAGCCTCCTGTCCTTTGCGGCATGTGCTTTGAAAGGTGCGTGCCGGAAGGCTGTTATACATTGCGAAGAAGGGGTGCGTTTGGGCGCGCCCCTTTTTCATTGGGTCTGAATCTTGTGCTCCGAGCTGAAAGTGCCGGGTGAGTGGGAAAAGCAGGGCAGGCATATGGCCTCAGCCCTTGCCAGCCCTCTCAAGGTGCGGCAGAGGAAGGAGCCTCATAGCTTTGGGTGTTTCCATGTCCGCCACCATTTCTCCTCTTGCGCCCAAGTCCGTGCCAGAAGTGCCGCCGGTTCCGGGTGTGCGATTTGCGACCGCAGAGGCGGGCATTCGCTATAAGGGCCGCACGGATGTGTTGCTGATGGCGCTGGATGCCGGCACCACGGTGGCCGGTGTCACCACCCGTTCCAAGTGCCCTTCGGCTCCTGTCGAATGGTGCCGGGATCTGCTGAAGAAGGGCAAGGCGCGCGGGCTGGTTGTGAATTCCGGCAATGCCAATGCCTTTACCGGAGAGAAGGGCCGGGTAGCGACCCGCCATACGGCGGAAGTGGCTGCGGCCGCACTCGGCTGCAAGCCCACTGAGGTCTTTCTCGCTTCTACCGGCGTGATCGGTGAGCCTCTTGATGCCTCAAAGTTTGAAGGGGTTCTGGAAGACTGTAAGTCACGGCTGGCCAACACCCCATGGCTGGATGCTGCCAGTGCCATCATGACCACGGATACCTTCCCCAAGCTGGCCGCCGCACAGGTGCTGCTGGGAGATGTGCCGGTCACCATCGCTGGTATTGCCAAAGGTGCAGGCATGATCGCGCCGGACATGGCGACCATGCTGTCTTTCGTCTTCACCGATGCTCCAATTGCCGCCGATGTCCTCCAGACCCTGCTCTCCAAGGGCGTGAAGCGCAGCTTCAATGCGGTAACCGTGGACAGCGACACCTCCACATCCGACACGCTGCTTCTGTTCGCCACCGGTGCTGCGGAAGGGCGGGGCGCACCGCGTATCAAGCAGGTCAATGATCCGCGCCTGAAGACCTTCCGTCGCGCGCTGAACGAACTGCTGAACGATCTGGCCGAGCAGGTGGCCCGTGATGGCGAAGGGGCGCGCAAGCTTGTGCGCGTGCATGTGCAGGGAGCCATGTCGCGCAAGTCAGCGCATCGCATCGCCATGTCTATCGCCAATTCGCCGCTGGTGAAAACGGCTGTGGCCGGTGAGGATGCGAACTGGGGCCGGGTGGTGATGGCGGTTGGCAAGGCCGGTGAGCCGGCCGAGCGTGATCTGCTTTCCATCTCGTTCGGTGATATCTGCGTGGCCCGTGAAGGCGCACGCGCACCGGAATATGATGAGGCGACCACCTCCGAATATATGAAGAATGATGTCATCGACATCACTGTGGATATCGGCCTTGGGGATGGTGCCGCGCGGGTGCTGACCTGTGATCTCACCAAGGAATATATCGCCATCAACGGGGATTATCGCTCGTGAAAATCGTGCTGGTGGCCGCCTGCGCGCTGGTGGATTCCGATAACCGGGTGCTGGTGGCCCAGCGCCCGGAGGGTAAGGCACTGGCCGGGCTCTGGGAATTTCCCGGCGGCAAGGTTGAGGCGGGCGAGCGGCCGGAGGAGTGCCTCATCCGTGAGCTTGGCGAGGAACTGGGCATCACGGTGAAAGAGGCATGCCTCGCACCGCTCACTTTTGCCAGCCATGGCTATGAGGACTTCCACCTGCTGATGCCGCTCTGGATCTGCCGGCGCTGGGAAGGCGCCGTGCAGCGGAAGGAGCATCAGGCCCTCAAATGGGTGCGAGCAGGGGCTCTGCGAGAACTGGATATGCCACCCGCTGATGCGCCTCTGATTCCGCCATTGGTGGATCTGCTGGGAGCCTGAGAAGGGCGGCTTTGTTGCTTCATCCAGATGGGCCCCGGCAGCATGGTAAAAGCATGATGGTATTTTCCATGTCTGTGACTGCTTGCAAACGCCACCGTCAGAGCGCGTGTTCTGCTGCCAAAGTCTTGCACTGGGGCCAGTGACGTCCTAGAGCATTCCCTGTTTCGCACTCTGCGCGGATAGGTTCTTTCAGGGATTCTCAGCGGCCTCTGCTTGCGGCGTCTGTTGGCTTTGCCGGTGCTCTTGGCGGTTCGGCAAGCCAGTCCTGCAAAAAGCGGGTGCACTGTTCCCAGCCGGGCCTTGCCCGGGTCTTCGCCCCATCGTCAACTCTCAAGACGGCCTTTAAGCCGTATGCCGAGGACAAGTTTCATGGCCACCCACAAGCTGCTCCTTCTCGCCGGCGACGGCATCGGTCCCGAAGTCATGGCCGAGATGAAGCGTGTCATCGCCTGGATTGAGAAGGCGGGTCTTGCCTCTTTCTCCATCGAGGAAGATCTGGCCGGCGGCTGCGCCTATGACGCGCACAAGGTGGCCATTACCGATGCTGCCATGGAGCGCGCACAGGCGGCTGATGCCGTGTTCCTTGCCGCCGTTGGTGGCCCCAAATGGGCAGATGTACCCTATGAGGTGCGCCCCGAGGCTGGCCTGCTGCGCCTGCGCAAGGATCTGGCCCTGTTCGCGAACCTGCGTCCGGCCATCTGCTATCCGGCGCTGGCTGATGCCTCCTCGCTCAAGCGTGAGCTGGTGGAAGGTCTCGATATCCTCATCGTGCGCGAGCTGACCGGCGGTGTGTATTTCGGTGAGCCCAAGACCATCACCGATCTTGGCAACGGCCAGAAGCGCGCCATCGATACACAGGTGTATGAGACCTACGAGATCGACCGCATCGCTCGTGTCGCCTTCGAGCTGGCCCGCACCCGCCGCAACAAGGTGACCTCTTCCGAGAAGCACAATGTGATGCGCTCTGGCGTGTTGTGGAAGGACGTGGTGACCGAGATCCACGCCCGCGACTACAAGGACGTGGAACTGGAACACAATCTGGCCGACTCCCTGGCCATGCAGCTTGTGCGTCGTCCCAAGCAGTATGACGTGATCGTCACCGATAACCTGTTCGGCGACATCCTCTCCGACATCGCGGCCATGCTTACCGGCTCGCTTGGCATGCTGCCTTCCGCTTCGCTGGGTGCGGCTGATGCCAATGGCAAGCGCAAGGCCATGTATGAGCCGGTACACGGTTCTGCACCGGACATCGCCGGTCAGGGCATCGCCAACCCCATCGCCATGATTGGCTCGCTGGCCATGGCCATGCGCTATTCCTTCAATCAGGGCGATGTGGCCGACCGGATCGAGAACGCCATTTCCGCGGTTCTGGCCGATGGCAAGCGCACGGGCGATATCCGCACCGAAGGGTGTGATGTTGTCTCCACGCAGGGCATGGGCGAAGCCATCATTGCGGCGCTGGAAGCTGCGAAGAACTGATTTTCACAAGATCAGGCGGGTTCACCCGCTCAGTGGAAAGGCCGGCCCAGCGCCGGCCTTTTTCTGTTTCAGACCGGCTGCGGGCCGCGCTCCAGAAAGCTGGACAGAACGATATAGCTGCGCAGACCACGGACGCCGTTGAAGCGCTGAAGGTCCATCAGAAACTGTTCGAGAGATTCGGTGTCCTTTGCCCGGACCTTGATCATCACGCAGCCGTCACCCGCCACGGTGTGGATTTCCTCCACCTCCGGCCGCTCCTTCAGAGTCAGCAGTTCGCGCGTCACGGCAAAGCCGCCGGTCTCGACCAGAACGAATGTCAGAAGACTTTGCCCCATCTTGCAGCCATCGAGCTGGGCCACGGTGGCGCGGATGACCCCGTCGCGGCGCAATCGTTTGACGCGCTCATGCACTGCAGGGGCGGAAAGATTCACCAGCACTCCAAGCTGGGCATAGCTGCGTGTCGCATCCTCTGCCAATGCGCCTAATATTTTTCGGTCGGTTGCATCCAGTTCAACCGGTCCATGCCGGTTCTGCCGAACTATGTCTGTTTCTGCCATCTCCAGCCCCATAAGTGCTAGGGTTCTTAATCCTGTTCGGTGTAAATCGATTAACTCAAAATTTCATTCGAAGTACAAGTGGACAGGACAAGGCTTCTCCATGCCAAAAGCACTCTGGGCGCTGGTCATCGGCGCATTCGGTATTGGAATGACCGAATTTACCATCGCCGGAATCCTCCCGGGTATTGCCACTGAGTTCGGCACCTCCATTCCCCAGGCCGGGCTCATGGTCACGGTTTATGCGCTGGGTGTCTTCGTTGGCGCCCCCCTGCTGACCATTCTGGGTGCGGGCATACCGCGCAAGGCCATGCTCATCGCGCTGGCCTGCATTTTCACCATCGGCAATCTTGTGACGGCACTCGCTCCAAACCTGAGCATCGCGCTTGTTGGGCGGGTGATAACTTCATTCAATCACGGGGCGTTTTTTGGAATTGGCGCGCTGGTGGCCATGCTGCTGGTGCCACCGCACAAGCGGGCGCAGGCCATCGCCTTTATGTTCAGCGGGCTGACGGTCGCGAACCTTGTCGGTGTGCCACTGGGGACATGGCTGGCACACGCAACCAACTGGCGTGTGGTGTTCTTCGTCATCACCGCCATTGGTGTGGGGGTGATTATAAGTCTGGCGGTGCTTCTGCCCCCTCTGGAAAAAGGCGAGCGGCCACGTATCAACGCGGAGCTGAAGGCCTTTGCTGATCCGCAGGTGCTGCTGGCCATGGGGATTACCGTTCTTGGCCCGGCCGGGTTTTTTACGGCCATCACCTATATCGCGCCGCTGGCAATCGAGATCGCCGGATATAGCGAGCAGGGCGTGGCATGGCTCATGGTGCTGTTCGGGCTGGGTTTGGTTATCGGCAACTGGTTTGGCGGGCGCTTTGCCGATCGCAGCCTCTATATGACCCTTTATGTCACGCTGGCCTTGCAGTCTCTATCGCTGCTCATTCTCTGGCTGTTTGCAGGGAATGCCATCATTCTGGGGCTGATGGTGTTCCTGATGGCCGCGTTTGGCTTCGCCACCGTCTCCCCCATCCAGAAACTGGTGATGGACCGGGCCAATGCCGCCGGGGCCTCGACTCTCGTGGCATCGGTCAATATTGGCATGTTCAATCTGGGGAACGCGCTCGGTGCATGGTTGGGCGGCGTCACCATCACGGCGGGATACGGGCTCGCCTCGCCGGGCTGGACCGGGGCGCTGCTATCACTTGTGGCCCTTGGGTTGGCCTGTCTTTCGGCCATGGCCGCCCGCCATGATGAAGCAGTGCAGGTCCGGGTCAGTTGAGGAAAGAACAGCGGGCATGAAAAAGCCGGCCATCGATGCGGATGGCCGGCTTTCGTTTTAAACAGTTCTATCAGCGTGCGACGAAGAGCGAATCCAGCTTCCCGTCAGAAGCGAAGTGCTCCTTCTGCACTTTCGGCCAGCCGCCGAACACCTCTTCCACCTTCACAAGACGGATCTCGGGGAACTGGTCCTTGTACTTGGCGGCGACTTCCGGGTTCACCACGCGATGGAAGGACTGGGCAGCTACTTCCTGACCGGCGGGGGAGTAGAGGAAGTCGAGATAGCCGGTCGCGATTTCACGCGAGCCGCGCTTGTCCACCACCTTGTCGACCACAGCCACCGGGAATTCGGCCAGCAGGCTGACCGAAGGGGTGACGGTTCCAAGGTTCTTGTCCTTGTAGAGGTTCTTGATGGTCTGGGTCTCGGCCTCGAAGGTCACGAGCACATCGCCGGTGTCACGCTCCACAAAGGTGGTGGTGGCGCCGCGCCCTCCGGTGTCGAACACCGGCACATTGGCGAACAGCTTCTTGACGAACTCATCGGCCTTGGCAGTGTCGCCGTTGAACTTCTCAAGCGCATAGGCATAGGCGGCCAGATAGGTGTAGCGCGCATTGCCGGAGGTCTTGGGGTTCGGGAAGATGACCTTCACGTCATCACGCACGAGATCGTCCCAGTCCTTGATGTTCTTGGGGTTGCCATCACGCACCAGGAAGGCGGGGAAGGAGTAGTAGGGCGAAGCGTTGTTTGGGAACTTCTTCTGCCATTCCGGGTCAACAAGGCCGGCCTTCACCAGCACCTCGATATCCGGCACCTGATTGAAGGTCACCACGTCAGCCTCAAGGCCTTCAATAATGGCGCGCGCCTGACGGGACGTGCCGGCATGGCTCTGGTTGACGGTGACAGCCTGACCGGTCTTTTCCTTCCACTCCGGCTCGAACACCTTGTTTTCAGCGGCAAACAGCTCGCGGGCGATGTCGTAGGAGACATTCAGGATGTCATTCGGGGCCTTGGTGGCGGTCTGCGCCAGAGCAGGGGTGGCGAGAACGCCGGCGGCAGAGCCGAACGCCCCGGCAAGGGCGCCAGCGACTACCGTGGCGATGACGGTGCGACGGGTGAACATGCGACGTCTCCTATTTCACAAATCACATTAGTTTATGTGATTAACTCACGTTATATCCGTGTAGCATGTGGAAATAGGACTGTGAACTCCCTTTCTCGCCCAACTGTGAAAAGAGCAGGGGAGAGGGCAGCGCTCACCGGCGCGCGGGCTGGCAGAGGATGCCGCCATCGCATGTGCAGAGGGGGAAGCTTTGCCTGGCACGGCGTCTCCATATGGAGAGCAGCGGGGCGGGGCCGTTGGAGAAACCTCGCACGGCCTTCAAGTTCAGTCCTGATTCTCGCGCGCCAGATGGCGGAAATGGCCCTTGAACTGAAGCCATGCCAGCAGCGCCAGTCCCGGCAGCCCGGCCAGTGAGGTGATGATGAAGAAGAGTGGCCAGCCAGTTGCCTCAGCCACGAATCCACCGCCGGAAGCCAGCACCGTACGGCCCACCGCGGTGAGGGCGGTCAGCAGGGCATATTGGGTGGCGGTGTGGGCGCGCACGCCACAAAGGGCCGAGAGATAGGCCACGAAGATCACCGTGCCGATAGCTCCGGTGAAGTTCTCAATGATGATGGTCGCGGTGAGCGCCGCCGTGTTCACGCCAATCAGGGCCTGAGCGGTGAAGGCGAAGTTGGAGAGAATCTGCAGAATACCGCCCAGCCACAGGCACGCCGCCAGCGGCATGGCGCGGGCAATAAAACCGCCGGCAAACCCGCCAGCGAGAGCTGCAATCAGGCCCACACCTTTCACGATGCCCGCATAGGTGGCCTTGTCAAAGCCGATTGAAATGACGAACGGTGCGGTAAGTACTCCGGCAAAGGCATCGCAAAACTTGTAGAGCAGCACGAACAGCAGAATCGCGATGGCCTGCTGGCGGCCCAGAAATTCCGTGAAGGCCCCGACAGCGGTGGTGACCACACGTGTCATCGCCCCGACGCCCTCCTCGCGCACCGGGGCGGAAGGCTCGCGTGCCATGAAGGTGGCAGCCATGCCCACCAGCACAAAAGCTGCGGCGATGACATAACCCCAGAACCAGACATGGGCCCGGTCCACACCCGTGGTTTCCAGATATGCCACCAGCGCAATCACGCCCGCGCCGGAAACCAGCATGCCGATGCGATAGGCGGCCACATAGCCCGCCATGCCGGCCGCCTGCTCGCTGGTGTCCAGCCTCTCCACACGGAAGGCATCCACCACAATATCCTGTGTGGCAGAGAGGGTGGCGACCATGAGTGCGCCAAGCGCCACCATGAAGGGGGAGAGCAGCGGATCCTGAATACCCAGAAACAGGATGCCCGCCATGAGGGCGATCTGCGAGGCCAGCAGCCATCCGCGTCTGCGCCCCAGCCAGCGCGAGAGCACGGGCACATCCAGTGCATCCACCAGAGGCGCCCAGAGAAATTTCAGCGTGTAGGGCAGGCCCACCAGTGAGAACAGGCCAATGCTGGCAAGGCTTACGCCGCTTTCTGTCATCCAGACCGAAAGCGTGGTGCCGGTGAGCGCCAACGGCAGGCCGGAAGAAAATCCCAGCAGGATCACCACCAGAACACTCGGCCGGAAATAGACCGTGACAGCCTCCCACACAGAGGGGCGGGGTGCCTCGGGCCGGGTCATATCAGGCTGGGTGGTGTGCACACGGTACTCCTGTCGCGGCGCTTGAGGCTGGCGATTGCACGCCGGCCAACTGCTCGCGGCTGGTGAATCTTCATTTCAGGAGGAGAGTATGGCGAGAGAGTCTTGACCGAGCGTTTCAGCGTCCATTCATCAACACTGCTATCCTCATCGATAAGACAGATGAGAGGGGACAGGTTTTCGATGCGTGCGTAAAAGCCCATGCCAGCGCAATCATGGCGGTGGTGCAAGGCGTCGTCTCCGGCCTTGGTCATGAAAAAGGGCGCTGCCGCATGCTGTGCGCGGCAACGCCCCAAAACTTGAAGCCAAGACTTGAAACAACGTGTCAGGCCGGCTGCTGATTCCACAAGGCGGTATCGACCTTGGAAACGGCAATCACCGCCTGGGTCCGGCTTTCCACGCCAAGCTTCTGCAAAATCGCGGAAACATGCGCTTTCACGGTCGCTTCGGAGACGCTCAGCTCATAGGCGATCTGCTTGTTCAACCGGCCTTCCGCCAGCATCATCAGCACGCGCACCTGTTGCGGTGTCAGTGTGCCGAGACGGGCGATGATGTCCTCGCTCTCAGCGTCTCCCGGTGTATCCAGATTGATGTCCGGCGGGGTGAATGTGTCCCCCTCCAGAACCAGCGCAATGGCCTCGCGCATGTGCGAGACATCCATGGTCTTGGGCATGAAACCGGATGCCCCCAGTTCCATGCAGCGCCGGATGACCATGGGTTCCTCATTGCCGGAAACCACAACCACTGGCAGCGCGGCATATTGCGCGCGCAAATAAACCAGCCCCGAAAAGCCCCGTGCACCCGGCATGGTGAGATCCAGCAGCACCAGATCAAACTCCGAATCGCCCGCAAGGCGACGGGTCAGATCATCGAACGTGCCAACCTCTTCGATGACCGTGCTGGTGTTGTGTCCCAGCACTGCTTCACGCAGGGCTCCGCGAAACAGCGGGTGATCGTCCGCGATAATCAGACGGTGTCCGTCATTCGCGTCTTCTGCCATGCAATTCCCCCCGGCCCTTGTGTTCGGCCTTCTGCGACCTGCAGAGGCAATTTGCCGCCCACTATACCATTATCCTATTCGGGCTGGCATTCATTGAGGAATGGCAAAGATATGTCTGGTCGATCAAGATAAATCGGTCACGGTACCAATAAATGACAGCGCAAGCTCTCTGCGATGGGGTCTGTCACGGTGCTCCAGTAAGTAAAGGCCCTGCCATGTGCCCAGCATCATGCACCCGGAACGGACGGGAATCGAGATGCTGGTATCGCTCAGAAGGGTGCGGATATGGGCCGGCATGTCATCCGGTCCCTCGCTGTCATGGGTCCATGGAAATGCGCGCGGGGCCAGTTGGTCAAGCGCCGTCAGCAGGTCATCCTGAACTGCTGGGTCTGCATTTTCCTGTATGACGAGCGAGGCTGATGTATGCCGGCAGAACAGGGTGAGCACCCCTTCCTGCGCCCCGCATTCCTTCAGGAAAGCCGAGGCTTCTCGCGTGAGATCAGTGAAGCCCTGCCCACGCGTTTCGACGTGAAGGCTGCACCCGGCATGGCAGGTGACAGCGGCACGGATGGCGGGGCTGCGGCTGAGACGCATCATCACTGCATACTCCGTTTGTGGAAATGATAGGGGTATTGTCTTGCGCCGAACTAGCTGCGACCAACACAGAAACAAACAGCCGATCGTCCGGTAATGGGAGCATTCCTGATGTCCAAGATCGTCCTCGACCCCTCAGTGTTCGCCCCGGAAGCCGTGCCGGCAGATGCGCGCATGGTCAATGATGCGGTCGTGAAGGCCCTGCAGGGGATACCGGACCTGTGGAAGACGCCGCTGCCCGTGATGCGCAAGGCGCGGCTGAACAACAAGGGGCTGTTTCCCCTGCCGCCGGAAAGTGCCCGCGCCCATGTGGAAACGATTCCCGGACCACGCGGCCCCATTTCAGTGCGAATCCTGATGCCGGATGGCGCGCCGAAAGGTGTGTATCTGCATATCCATGGCGGCGGCTGGACCCTTGGCTCGGCCCGTGAGAATGACCAGCTGACAGACCGCATCGCCGCGCGGTGCGGTCTTGCCGTGGTTTCGGTGGACTATGCGCTCGCACCGGAAGACCCTTATCCGGCAGGCCCCGATGATTGCGAGGCGGCCGCACTCTGGCTGGTGAAGGAAGGCCCGGCGCGGTTTGGCACCAGCCGTTTCGCCATTGGCGGCGAATCAGGTGGGGCGACGCTGGTGGTTGCCACGCTGATGCGCCTGCGGGACCGCCATGGCATCATGCCCTTCTCGGCGGCGAGCCTGACCTCCGGCTGTTATGATCTGCGCCTCACCCCATCCGTGCGCAACTGGGGCGATCTTCCGCTGGTGCTGAATACGGCTGATGTGGAGCGCTTCGTGGGCTTCTATCTGGCGGGCGGCGCTTCCCCGGAAAGCGCGGACGTCTCGCCCTTGCTCGGCAAGACCCATGGATTGCCCAAGGCGCTGTTCACTGTCGGTACGCAGGATCTGCTGCTGGATGACACGCTGTTCATGGCCCATGCATGGGCTGCCGGCGGTAATGCGACTGAATTAGGCGTTTATCCCGGTGGCTGCCATGTGTTCACGGCCTTCCCCGGCAGTCTGGCAGATGCAGCGCTGCTGGAGATTGATAATTTCCTGAACGCATTCTGAGGCTTGCAGATCAGAAAAGGCGCGGACGGCATGCCCGCGCCTGAGGCTGTTACAGATATTTGGGGCCAGGCGTTCAGCTGCCCCATAGGTTCACTCAAAAGTAGTCCGGGAACGGGAACTCACTAAAGGCTTTCTTCCGCCGGCTTCGCGGGCGCCCCGGTGATGAGGCCGCGCAGCCATTGCAAGGTTCGCTCGGCATAATCAAAGGCCGCATTGATATCATCAGGATTAGGAGGCTGGTCGCCGGAAAGGTTGCCTTCATCCAGTTCCTGCTGGTCCTTCTCCGCAGCATCAACATGCGCCCGAACCGCCGCGAGTTCCGCGCGCAGCTGGGCGATCTGGTCCTCATAGGCTTTGCGGTCATCGGGCAGCAGGGTGCAGGCATAGCCCGTGGGGCTATTGGCGCAGAGGGAAACCATGCCGCTCTGGTTATCCAGCCTCAAGGCTCCACCTTCAGTGGGTGAGAAGGAAAAGCGCGGTCCATCCGCCGGAGTGGTTTTTTGCGGTGCGGCGGAAGCCTCGCTCTGGCTTTGCGTTCCAGCTGCCGGTGCCGTCTGTGCCAGCGCCGAAGGGGCCACAAGCACCAGTGATGCCAGCACGGCGCTGAAGCTGGCGGATGCCATCCATCCGCGTTTCACCGAAGGCGCGCTCGCCCAAGCCAAAAAGGGAAGGAGAGTTGGCGGATTGGCCATGGGGGTCATCAGGCACCTCATTCGCTCAGGCCCTCCGGCACCATGATATGGCCGGGCACAGATGGGGCAGCAGGTTCATTCTCGCCGCAGATCAGGGCCGCATCGGGGCGTGCGGTCAAGGGTATCCAGCCATAAGGGAACCATCTGTCTGTGTGAAAGGTTGAGAGGGTGGAGCCAGATGCCATCGTGACGCCGCTGAACAGGACGTGCCCTTGACTTGAGACAGGGCGAGAGGTCCAAGCTGATGCCGCCTTATAGCGCATCAGTGGTCATGGTGTCGGATACGAGGGCGCGGTAGGGTGTTTTCTGGCGAGGCGGTTTCCGTCTCGTGTGAAGAAAATGCGGATCATGCAATGCGTTGGGCATGCACTGGCTCACTGGGCCGTGCCATGCACCAAGGAGACGCGGATGAGCGATTTGGACACACTGGTGCGTAACCTGCGCATTCTTCTGCGTGCGGACCTCATTATTGCGGAACTTCATTTGCGCCGGCTGATGAGGAAATCCGTTCTGTGCGCCGTGGCGTTCGTCATCGGGGCATTTGGCCTTGTGATGCTGGGTATCGCCGGCTTCATGGCGCTTGAAGAGGTTTACGGGCGTGTCGCGGCGGCGGCCATCATGGGTGGTGTGGGCATTGTGCTTGCCCTTGTGCTGGTGTGGCTGGCCGGGCGTGTGCGCAATGGCGAGGAACTGGCTCTGGCCCGTGAGGTCCACGCCACCGCTCTGGTTGCCGTGGGGCGAAACCTGAAGGAGACGGGGGCCAATGTGAGCCAGTTCGCATCCTTCACAAATAATCCGTTGCAGGCTGCACTGCCGGGTCTGGCGATGCAGCTTCTGGGCATTGTGCTCAAGCGGTTTCGCCGACACTGGCAGAACAGGAATGATGCATAATTTGCAAGAAAGGCCCCGTTATCAGGCGGGGCCTTTTTCTTAGCAGCGCATAGAGCGTTTCGGAAAACTCATCCCCGTCCGCGTGCTGTCCGGGTGGGGATGACTTGACGGGTCATCCAGTTTTTCAGCTCCAGCGCCCGCACGGCCTTGCTGGTCACGCTGCCATCAATGCCGAAGCGCCATGAGAGGGACTTGTTGCCCGGTTCGCGCTCCAGATGCTCCAGATCCGCGATAAACAGCCCGGCCTCATCGTCATCCAGAAAGAAGCCCTCGGCGATGAGCATGGGGCAGTAGCGGCGGAAGATGGCGGCCATTTCCCGGAACGGATATTCCGGGTGGTATTGCACAGCCCAGCATGTGCTGCGACCGGCCTGAAACTCCGTGGCCTGAACCTGTGAGTGGTCGTTCGTGGCCAGAAGGCGTGCGCCGGGCGGCAGGGTTTCCACCTCATCCTGATGCACGGTCATGGCCTCGAACACTTCCGGCTTGCCGGCATAAAGGGCATGGTTCTGGCCATCTGCGGTCTGGCGGATGCGACGGCCGAAGCCTACCTCACGCCCGCGCGGGTTCAGCCGCACCACGCCGCCCGCTGCGACCGTGAGCAATTGCAGTCCCCAGCAACTGCCGAACAGCGGCACTCCGGTCTCGAATGCGGCCCGTATCAGCGCGATCTGGCTCTCCACCGCCGGCCCACGGGCATAGATGTTGAGCGATGAGCCGGTGATGGCGATGCCGTCATAGCCAGAAAGGCCATCCGTATCCGGCAGATGCGCACCGGGATCGGCTGGGTAGCAGATGTCCGCGGTCGCTTCTGGCCAGAGTTCGCGCAGAAGCTGGGCATAGCCTTCACCGGCGGCCTGGCCGCCAGCACGAATCTGGGCCGCGCGATCCTTCGCGACATTGCCTTCAACAACAAGCAGACGGGGAGCGGACATGACACGGGGTCCGATGAAGAGAGAAGCATGCAGAATAAAAACGAATATGACCAAAGAGAGATCAGCACCAGCACCATCGCGTCTGGGATGGCGCGGTCACATCTTTCGTTACAGGCGTGAATGATAAGGATATCACGCGCCGACGGATCCGGGCATGGGATGGAAATGCGGTTGCGTCGGAGTCGTTGGCCGTGCCGGAATATTGTTAAGCTGAACCATGCGCTATCGGCCGCAGCCTGCGGCGGATCCGGGGAGAGCAGGTGAACCATGCTTTATGGTCGCAAGAAAGCCCTGCTCCCACCGATGATATGTCATGGCCCTTTAGGCACCGGCCTGAACCCGATAGTATCGGATACAGGCCGGGGCAGTTCAAAGGCTGGCTTCCCGCTCTTCAGGCAGGAGCAAGCATGCATGCCGCATGAGGTGAATGCGGCGAAGACCTGAGGCCGTCTTCAGCAGGTGGAGACGATTTGCTCACAGGTCGTCATCATCCTCGTCCGGGCCCTCATCATCCGTTCCCTCTTCGGCAGCGTCATGGGCATCGGTGTGGGTGCCGAGACGCAGGGCGAGATTCTTCTCCACCTTGCGCAGAAGCTTGCGCAGGCGCTTGCGCTCCTTGCCATCCAGCCCGGCAGTGATTTCCGTTTCCATCAGTTCCCAGATTCCGTCGATGGAACCCGCCCGTTCCGCACCCTGTTCCGTGAGGAACACGCGGACAATGCGGCCATCGCCATCGCTGGTGCGCCGTTCCACCAGCCCCTGGGTGGTGAGGCGGGCAACGGTCTTGGAGGCAGTTGGCGGACGCACGCGCAGGGCGGCAGCCAGATCACCCATCGTGCGGCCATCATCCTCGGACAGCAGCTTCAGAACGGATTCCTGCCCCGGAAACAGGCCAAGATCCGAGAGAAGGCGTGCTGAAAGCGCGCGCTGGAGGCGGGCCGTATGGTTGAGCCGGTAGCTGATGGTCTTCGCAAACGGGTCTTTCATCATGTCCCTCACAGCCCGCTGGTCTGTACTGAACCAGCCGGGCCCCGGCCGCATGGTTGAAAGGCAGGGCGGGCACGGCGCACCCATCCGCCGCGCGGAGTATCCACACGCCGGCTTACATTTTTGCGAAGGTGAGAAGACTTTTAGTCGGCAGAGGCATTCTGATGTGCCCGTCCTTGTGGCGCGCGGGTTTTTGGCACCCTTCAAAGCGGATAGAGCCTCGATCCGCATGAATAAAAAGACCTCTGGCGGGCAAAGCCACCAGAGGTCTTGAGAATCACGTCATCCGGAATAGGGCCGCTCACGCCACATTCTTCAGAAAAACTATTCGCCGGCGAGGCCGAGCTCCGCCCGCAGGCGCGCGCGCAGTTCATCAATCGGGTGGCGTCGGCCTTCCTGTTCCACATGCCAGAAGGTCCAGCCATTGCAGGCCTGCGCTCCTTGCGCCATGGCACCGACACGATGGATGGAGCCGACTTTCTGCGGACCGGGAGCCTGGGCTTCCTGACCATGGGCGAGAGCGATGGTGCCATCTGCCCGCACCACGGCGCGGAAGCGGCCCTTCGCATCGGTGAGTTCCGCACCGGGGGAGACCAGCCCGCGTTCCACCAGCGCGGCAAAAGCTACACGCGGGGCCTCACGGGCGCTGGGCGGTGCAATCAGCACATCGGCAGGCAGAGGCTCAATCGCATCAATGCGGGCGCGGGCGGCCTCGGCATAGGTCTCATCGCGCTCAATGCCAATGAAATCACGACGCAGCCGTTTGGCCACGGCACCAGTGGTGCCAGAGCCGAAGAAGGGGTCCAGTACCACATCACCGGGCTTGGAGGCGGAGAGCAGCACGCGCGCCAGCAGCGTTTCCGGCTTCTGGGTGGGGTGGACCTTGCGGCCCTTCTCGTCCTTCAGCCGCTCCTGTCCGGTGCAGAGGGGAATGAGCCAGTCCGAGCGGACCTGAACATCCTCATTGCCACCCTTCAGGGCTTCATAATTGAAGGTATAGCCCTTGGCGCTGGCATCACGCGCGGCCCAGATCATGGTCTCGTGGGCATTGGTGAAGCGGCGACCCCGGAAATTGGGCATGGGGTTGGACTTGCGCCAGATGATGTCATTCAGGATCCAGAAGCCCAGATCCTGCATCAGCGCACCAACGCGGAAAATGTTGTGATAGGAGCCGATGACGAAGATGGTCGCATTCGGCTTCATCACGCGGCGCACGGCCAGCAGCCATGCGCGGGTGAAGGCATCATAGGCCTGAAAGCTCTCGAACTGGTCCCAGGCATCGTCCACCGCATCCACGCGGCTTTCATCCGGGCGCATCAGATCGCCACCAAGCTGCAGGTTATAGGGCGGATCAGCGAAGACCAGATCAATGCTCGCGGGCGGAAGGGCCGAGAGATGCTCGATATTGTCACCGATAAACACATGGTTCCGGTGCAAGGGGGCCGCCTGCGGCGCTTCCGCTTGTTTACTGTAACGGCCAGCCGTCTGAACTGCTGCACCCTTGGCCAAGCTACGCATGAGGCAACCCTAAGCAATGCTCTCTGATGAGAGGCACTGTGGGCTGATGCGGTTAATGGTAAATGAAGTGTCCAGCGAAAAAACAAGCGAAAACAGGGGTTTCCGGTAACAGACGATTAAGGGGATATGGTTAAGGGCACGCCTGCCATTGCCCGCTTCGGCTCTCGATATCGAGAGCGCGCCTTTTAACGGGTCGCCGCCCGCACGATGGCTTCCGCCATCAGTTCCGGCATGCAGCTGGAGCTGTTTTCAAGCTGCGTGCTCAGGCCCGTAATGGCCCCGATGGAAGAGGGCAGGGGGCGGTTCAGCAGATAGCGCGTGGCATCGTACTGGCTCACCACATTCATCTTGTCGCGCAGGGAAATCGCATCAATGCGCTGCACCAGCTGAATATAGCGCCGCTCATAAGGCACATTGGGCACGAAGGGCGGATCAATCACCACCAGATCCACATCGCGCCCCTCGATCCAGTCCGCAGCCGCTTCCAGCGTATCGGCGAAGTCGTCGAGGTTCGTGGCTGCAAGAGCATCACCTGTGCCAAGCTGCCAGATCACGAGGTCCGGATCGACAATATCGAGCGTGGCGCGGATCTGTTCGAAGTCATGGCGCGCGCCGCCGGGTGGGGGGCGTGCCTCGATGATGGTGAAGATCACATCCGGCAGCCGGCGGGCCAGTTCACGGTCCAGCGTTGCTACATTGGCGACGGCGGTGGCGGGAGACTCCAGCGGCGGACGGATGCGCAGGATGCGTACGGGCTGAGAGCGGTCCACCAGATGCTCGACACGCTTGAGTTCTGAATCAAGGGTCAGCAATGCATCCGGCACCCAGCAGGCAAGGGAAACATCTGCCTGCGCCGGGCCTGCCATCATCGCCAGCATCAGCGCACCGGCAGAGGCCAGCGCACGAAGCCGCGCTACCGGGCGGGTGCGCCCGGTGTAACCGTTCCTGGAGAAGCGACCGCAGGCGTCTGCACCACAGCCTTGTTCTTGCGACCGCTCCGCTGCCATTCCAGCGTCCATGCGACCAACCATTGGATGGTAAAACCGAGCGTTATGATTACCAGATCAAAAGAGAATGCGCCATCGAAACCGGGGCGCACCGCCTGTGCCGCGAGGCTGAGAACCGTACCCACGCAAAACACCGGCAGGGAGTGGCGACCCATCTGGATCAGCGGCACGGCGGCGACCATGCTGCGCAGCCATTTTTCCAGCGGCAGGCGGGAGATACAGTAGACCAGAGCCAGCACATGCAGCAGGCGTGGCAAGGGCAGGCTGGTCTTGTCAAAAGACCAGATGAAGTCCGGCAGAGGCCAGATTTCGAGAGAAAACGGAAAACCCGCAAGCACCCAGCCAAGACACGCTACCAGATAGATGGGCGCAAGAATGTCCAGCACCCGGTTTGCCACCAATGGCCGGCCTGCATCTATCGCCTTGCCGATGGCGAGGCCGCAGGCGAACAGAAGCTGCCATGCAAAGGGATTGAAGAACCAGCGCCCGTCATTGGGCCACACCGGCGGGGCCAGAGACCATGTGTTCGCCGCCACATAAAGCGCAATGGAGGCACCCAGCCCCAGCACAACGCTTCGGCGCATCAGCAGGATCAGCACCGGCGCCATCAGCAGCACCACCACATAGAGCGGCAGGATATTCAGATAGGCGGGCTGGAATGTGAGCATGACAATGCCCAGCAGCGCTTCCAGCGGCATGCGCAAGAGCAGATCCAGATGGTACAGCTCCAGCACGCGCGTGTCGCCATTCATCACCGCGAACCCGCCAATGGTCGCGATGGCGATCAGCACCAGTGCCAGATGCGCGGCATAGAGACTGAAAGCGCGCAGCCACACTCGCCCAGTGACCAGCAATCTGTCTCCCGGCCTGAAACCACGCAGATAAGCGAAAGCCGCAGAGACACCCGCGAGCAGAACGAACAGCTCCGCCGCGTCCGAAACCCCAAAGTTCCGATAGGTCAATGGCTCCAGAAACAGACCGGGCACGTGATTGATGAAAATGGTGAGGAGTGCGAAGCCGCGCCAGAAATCAACACTGACCAGCCGCTCTTGGCTCATCGCCACTATCTGGTCTCCATGTCTCGGCCGCTGCTGCGGTGCAGGGCTTTTGCGCACTTGCGAAGTCTTGATGTCGAATCTGGCACAAATGAGTCCATTCTCACGGAAGAGTGAGTTTCGCCCTCTCAAGCGCAGAGATGGTTGGCCATATCCACCCCATGCTGCATGGTCAACCTTGCGGCGAATTCTTCCCCTGATTGCTTGGTGCGACATTCATTCTCATGGAATGATACAATTTATGCGCGAATCGTTTCGGGGGCTTGCAAAATACCCTGCCTGCATTTGTAATAACTTGATGTTCCGCATGGTTTTTCTGAAATGTGCCATGTGGCTTCAAAGAAAAGGGCATGAGAGCAGAATCCACAGGCCGGGGCATGACGGCTTGCCAGGCACTTATCGATGAAATCCACATGGGATAATCATGGACGATGCGCCAATTCCACCTGCTGCCCGGGTCACGCTCCATGCGCTAGCGCAAGAACTGGGGCTCTCCACGGCCACTGTGTCTCTGGCTTTACGGGAAAGTCCTGTCGTTGCGGATGCAACCAAGGCGAGAGTCATTGAAGCTGCACGCGAGCGCGGATATGTGGCGAACCGAAGTGCGGCATCCCTGCGCACCGCCCGCACCAATATTATTGGCGTTGGCCTGCATGATATTCTCAACCCCGCTTATGCCGAATTCCTCGCCTCGGTAGAAGAAACAGCCTTATCGGCTGGCAAATCCATGTTGCTTGGGGTCAGCAATGAAAATGTGGAGCGGCAGGCCCGTGTGCTGAACACGCTGGCGGAATACCGGCCAGATGCCCTGCTTTTCAGTCCGGCTGCCAATACACGGGTTGAGGATCTGAAGTGGCTCTCCTTGACGGGGATTGCGATTGTTCAGGTTATTCGTGAGGTCGAGGGAGCGCCCTTCGATTTTGCCGGCTGTGACGATGCTGCAGGTACGCATCTGGCCACGCGCCATCTGCTGGAACTGGGGCACCGGCGTATTGGCATGATCAGCGGTGTTGCGGGAACATCGACCAATATGCGTCGCACCGCCGGTTACCATCGCGCCATGCGAGAGGCAGGCCTGACGGTCGATCCGGCGCTTCAGATATCGGGGCAGGGCCGTCGTGATCTTGGGCGTCAGGCCATGGCCCACCTGCTGGCACTGGATGAGCCGCCCACGGCCGCCATCAGCTTCAATGATGCAACCGCATTCGGTGTCATGATGGAACTCATCTCGCGGGGGGTGAGGCTGGGTGAGGATTTCTCACTGGTGGGTTTCGATAATGTGGAAGAGTCCGGCGTCTGGAGCCCGCCCCTCACAACAATTGATGCGCGCATCGCAGAATATGGCAGTGTGGCAGCCCGTCTTGCTCTTTCCCGCATCGCCGATCCCGCCCGGCCGGTGGAAAGGGTGGAACTATCCCCCCGCCTTGTGGTGCGCGCCACCACGGGTGCGCCTCGGCCTGTGAAGCGTCAATGCCCCTGATCCTGCCCATAACTGATGCCGAAGATCCCCGGATCGCTGAATATCGCGATGTGCGCGAGCGTGATCTGGTTGGCCGACAGGGGCGCTTTATTGCTGAGGGTGAGGTGGTTTTGCGCCATCTGGCTGGTCTGAAGGGCGGTGGTGCAGGGTCTGCTTCGGTGCATCACTTGTCATCCCTGCTGCTGCTGGAGGCTCAGGCGCTCCGGCTGGCAGATGTGATCGAGACCTTGCCAGCGGAACTGCCAGTCTATGTCGCCGGACAGGATGTGATGGATGCTGTGGTGGGGTTTCACATTCATCGCGGCATATTGGGTGTTGGCGTCGCCGCGGAGCCTCGACCGGCCCAATTGATGCTGGAGCGCCTTGGGTCGAAAGCGCTTGTGGTCGGCGTGGTCGGTCTTGCTAATCATGACAATATGGGCGGCATCTTCCGTAACGCCGCAGCTTTCGGCGCGGATATGGTTCTGCTGGATGCGTCCTGTTGTGACCCGCTCTATCGCAAGGCCATCCGCGTCTCTGTCGGAGCCAGCCTTGTGGTGCCCTTCGCCCGTGTGGAGAGCGGGGCGCAGATGGTGGCGATGATGGAGGCGGCCGGTCTCGACGTAATCGCCCTGTCGCCATCCGGGCACGAGAGGCTGGCAGACTTGCCGCGTCCCGCCCGCGCCGCCGCGCTGTTTGGAACCGAGGGTCCGGGTCTTCCGGCGGATGTCATGGCGCGTACCCGCACGGTCGCCATTCCCATGTCTGCGGGATTCGACAGCCTGAACGTCGCCACCACCAGCGGAATTGTGCTGCACCATCTGGCGGGGTGAAGGGCGCGTCCGTCAGTCCTGTGTCGAGCTTTCCCATGTCGCGTAGGTCACATCCTTGCGCTTGGACAGCTTGGTGATGACCGCATCCAGCTCCTTGGGGTCAACAGCGGTGCTCACCAGCTTGGCGACCAGTTCAGCGGTGGTGTTGTGATGTTCGATGATGACATCGCTCACCGGATAGTTCGCGGCCTCCAGCGCTTCGGTCAGTGTGTCGCGCATCTGTGCGGCGGCATCGGTGCTGCATGTGATGCGCACCTCGAAGCTCATTTCAGATGCCATCTCGTTCAGCGGAATCCGGTCAATCGCCGCAGCGATGGGGCGCAGCAGCGTGTTGCCAGCGATGATGATGAAGGTGATGAGCACGGCTTCCGCGATCATGTCGGTGCCGGCGCATGAGCCGACAGCCGCCGAGCACCAGAGCGTGGCGGCCGTGTTCAGGCCGCGCACATTCATGCCTTCCTTCATGATAACGCCAGCGCCGATGAAACCGACGCCGGTGATGATGTTCGCCACCACACGCATCGCATCGCTTGGGAAGCCGAGACGTGAGGCAAGATCCGCAAACGCCGCTGAACCCACCGCCACCAGCACATTGGTGCGCAAGCCCGCCGTGCGCTGTCGATACTGGCGTTCCGCTCCGATCAGCGTGCCCAGCACGAAGGCTGTGGCCAGACTCATCACGGTGTCCAGAAAGTGCACGGGGTCGAACGTGGCGAGGAACTGCATGGGGCGGCTTTTCCTAGCTTGGAGGAGAGTTGCTCTCCCTGCCGTCTTGCGCATGGCGAGGCAAGCGCCATATCGGTCTCAGATGACGTTTTCATGAAGCTGGCGGTGAAGCTGTGATGCCGATTGCCGCCGAAGCTTTGAACTGATAAAAAACAGCATGTTTTGTTCGTGCTCGCCCATTCCGTGCCTGGCAGCGATGGCCCACCGTGCCGTCGGGCCTTTCTATGCGCGCACGACCATGGAATTCGCGGCGGTGACAGACCATGTGCGCCTGCCGGGTCGCTTCTTCGGCCGACTTACCACCACAGCCTCCGCTGTGGCGGGTGGCTGACACGCTCCTTTTCCGAGCTTTTTAGAATGAATCGACGGGTGGCGCTCATGGTGCCGGCCCTGCTTGAGAACATCTTCCAGGAAGAATCCGATGACTGAGACCGCTGGCCCCCGCACCCTGTATGACAAGATCTTCGACGAGCACATTGTTGCGCGTCAGGATGACGGCACATGCCTGCTCTATATCGACCGGCATCTGGTGCATGAGGTCACCAGCCCGCAGGCGTTCGAAGGCCTGCGCATGTCTGGCCGCAAGGTGCGCGCGCCGCACAAGACTTTGGCGGTTGTGGACCACAATGTGCCCACCACTGACCGCACCCTGCCGAACCCGGACCCGGAAAGCGTCGCGCAGATCGCCGCGCTGGCCGAGAACACCAAGGAATTCGGCGTCGAATATTATGACGGCTTCGACAAGCGTCAGGGCGTGGTGCATGTGGTTGGCCCAGAGCAGGGCTTCACGCTGCCCGGAACCACCATTGTCTGCGGCGATAGCCACACCTCGACCCATGGCGCATTTGGCGCGCTGGCCCATGGCATCGGTACCTCCGAGGTGGAGCATGTGCTCGCCACCCAGACGCTGATCCAGAAGAAGGGCAAGAACATGCTTGTCCGCGTGGACGGCAAGCTGCCGGAAGGCGTGGGCGCAAAGGATGTGGCGCTGGCCATCATCGGCACCATCGGCACCGCCGGTGGCACCGGCTATGTGATGGAATATGCGGGCGATGTGATCCGTGATCTCTCGATTGAAGGCCGCATGACGGTTTGCAATATGTCGATCGAGGGCGGTGCGCGTGCGGGTCTGGTTGCGCCAGACCAGAAGACCTATGACTATTTCAAGGGCCGCCCCAAGTCCCCGACGGGTGAAGCTTGGGAAGCTGCCGTGCGTTACTGGGACACGCTGCGCACCGATGAAGGCGCGCATTTCGATGCCGAAGTGGTGCTGGACGGTGCCTCCCTGCCGCCCATCGTTTCCTGGGGCACCAGCCCGGAAGATGTGATCTCGGTTGAAGGCATCGTGCCGGATCCGGACCAGATCATCGATGACGTGAAGCGGGCCGCCAAGAAGCGCGCGCTGGCCTATATGGGCCTGACCGCAGGCACGAAGATCACCGATATCGGCATTGATCGCGTGTTCATCGGCTCCTGCACCAATGGCCGCATTGAAGACCTGCGTGCTGCGGCGTCCATTGCCGCTGGCCACAAGGTCAGCCCCAATGTCTCCGCCATGGTCGTGCCCGGCTCCGGTCTGGTGAAGGAGCAGGCTGAGGCTGAGGGTCTGGACAAGATCTTCATCGCGGCTGGCTTCGAATGGCGTGAGCCGGGCTGCTCCATGTGCCTGGCCATGAATGCCGACCGTCTGGCTCCCGAGGAGCGCTGCGCCTCCACCTCGAACCGCAACTTTGAAGGCCGTCAGGGCTTCAAAGGCCGCACCCATCTGGTTTCGCCCAGCATGGCTGCCGCCGCCGCCATTGCCGGCCGTTTTGTGGATGTGCGTTCTTTCCCGCGTCAGGGATGATGGGCGTGAGCTCACTGCCACTTGCAGGGTGATGAATTGAAAAAGGCCCCAAAGCATCTCGCTGTGGGGCCTTTTTATTCGGGCAGTCCATGTCAGGCAGACGGATCGTGGAACATGTTGCCACAGCTATCGGGGAGTTGGCCCCGAGCTGGGCGCATGTTCAAAAGTCTTTCATTCAGAAGGCTTCGCCGATCGTCACATAACTGACTGTTGCTTCCGCCTCCTGAGGCGCGAAGAATGCCGCCACACCAATGATCGCCACCAGCACGCCGGTGACACACAGCTTACGCGTCATGGTCACTCTCCCTATCTGGTCTTCTGTATGGAAAACGCAGAAGGGCGTTAATGGTTCCGTAATTATTTTGGCGTGGTGCGCGTGCAACAGTTGGGCGACGAATCGAGGTCAGTATAGAGGTGCTTTCAAACCTGCTGTCGTGCGCCGATGATACCGCTGAACAGTGCGCAGAATCCGGTTTTTGGCTGCGATACCGGGCAAGGAGAGGGCAGGTTGAATGGCACATCCGCGATGGGGCACTCTTGCCTCTCCCACAATCGAGGATTTTGAAGCGCTGGCGCAGGACGCTTATGATGCCCTGCCGGAAGAGTTCCGCACACTGTGCGGCAATGTCCTGATCCAGATCGAGGATTATCCCAACGACGAGGTGCTGGAAAGCATGGGGCTGGAAAGCCCGTTCGATCTGCTTGGCCTGTTTCAGGGCATAGGCCTTGCGCAGGGCGGGGGAGAAACTCACACGGGGCAGATGCCCAACATGGTGTTTCTCTATCGTCGCCCGATTCTGGACTATTGGGCCGAGCACGAGGACACGCTGGGAGACGTTGTCACCCATGTGTTGGTGCACGAGATCGGGCACCATTTCGGCCTGTCAGATGATGACATGGAAGCGCTGGAGCGAGAGGCGGGCTAGACCTCGCCATTGCTTGCTCCATCAAGGGGGGGAGCGCTATGCGCGCTCCACCATCACCACACGTCCCTTTTCAACGGCCAAGGCCAGACGACCAGCCTTGAGCGCAAGCGCCCGCTCGCCGAACAGGTCTCGACGCCAGCCCTTCAGGGCCGGCACATCGGCTTCATCATCCACCGCAATGCGTTCCAGATCCTCGGTGTTGGCGATGACCTTGGCGGCGACATCATCCTGCTCCGCTGTCATGCGCAGCAGCACTTTCAGCAGTTCCACCGTGGCGCTGGCCCCATTGGGCAGCGGCTTGCCGCGCACGATGCGGGGCAGGGTCTTCGGGTCTCGTGCAAGACCCTTCTTTACGGCTTCCAAAACCGCCTCTCCATATCGCGAACGCTCGAATCCCTTGGGCAGGGAGCGCAGTTCGGCCAGCTTTTCGGGGGTTTGCGGCTGCTGGGTCGCGATTTCGCCGATCACGTCATCCTTGATGACGCGGCCGCGCGGCAGATCACGGCTCTGCGCTTCCTGCTCGCGCCATGCTGCAAGCTCGATCAGCACCGCCAGATCGCGCGGCTTGCGGGCACGGGATTTGAGCCTCTCCCACGCATTTTCCGGACTCTGCTCATAGGTTGCTGGTGAGGTGAGGATGTGCATTTCCTCGCCCAACCATTCGCCGCGCCCGCGTGCGTCCAGATCTTCGGTCAGCTTCACATAGATCTGGCGCAGATGGGTCACATCCGCCAATGCGTAATCGAGCTGGGCGGAGGAGAGGGGGCGGCGCGACCAGTCCGTGAAGCGGGAGGACTTGTCGAGGCTCACCCCGCATACACGCTGTACAAGCTGGTCGTAGGAGATGCTCTCCCCATATCCCAGCACCATGGCGGCGACCTGCGTGTCGAAGACCGGGCGAGGAATGAGGCGGGCCTGATGCCAGATGATCTCGATGTCCTGCCGCCCGGCATGAAACACCTTCATCACCCGCTCATCGCCCATCAGCCTGTAGAGCGGGGCCAGATCAATATCGGGCGCCAGCGCATCAACAAGGAACGCGTCTTCCGGCGAAGCCAGCTGCACCAGACACAGCTTCGGCCAGAAGGTGGTTTCTCTCAGGAATTCAGTATCGACGGTGACGAAGGGATGGCGGGCAAGGCGTTCGCAGGCGGTTGCGAGGTCTTCAGTCGTGGTGATCGGATCCATGCAGCAACCATAGTTTTGCCGGGCGGTCGGCGGAAGCAGGCATCATGCAATTGATGGGAGTTACTCGCAACCACAAGCATAGTGATTCGAAGAATATCGAGGTATCAGAATAGCGCAGGGGTGCCCTGCTGTTGTGTCATTCAATCTGGAAGTGTGCCCGGATTGCGGGTAGATGATTCCTTTAGGAAGTATGCCGGTGAAAGGCCGCGCACAAGGGGCATATGCTTGACAAGGTCTGGTGGGCATGCACTTTCCGCCCCGTCTGGTGTGGTGTTTCGCCCCGAGGCGCGCGTTCGTGTGCGCCGGGGGTGAGCAGGCCCGCAGTTGTTCCAGCCATCTGTTCGCGCGTTACGCTGCGCGGGCTTGAAGGAATGACGCGGGCCGGGTGACAAACTCCCGCGCCTCTTCTTGTTTAGCCTGGAAAGGGCGACCCTGATGCACCGCTACCGCTCCCACACCTGCGGCGCGCTCACCTCCAATGAAATTGGCCAGGATGTGCGCCTCTCCGGCTGGTGCCATCGTATCCGCGACCATGGCGGCGTGCTGTTCATCGATCTGCGCGACCATTACGGCCTGACCCAGGTGGTGGTGGACCCTGATAGCCCGGCCTTCAGCGCGGCCGAGAAGGTGCGCTCGGAATGGGTGATCCGCATTGACGGCAAGGTGCGCCAGCGCCCTGAAGGCACCGAGAATGCCGACCTGCCCACCGGTGCTGTGGAAATCTATGCCCGCGAACTGGAAGTGCTGGGCGCTTCGGCCGAGCTGCCGATGCCGGTATTCGGCGATGTGGAATATCCGGAAGAGACCCGCCTGAAGTATCGCTTCCTCGACCTGCGCCGCGAGAAGCTGCACAAGAACATCATGACCCGCGGCGCGATTATTGATTCCATGCGCCGCCGCATGAAGGATCAGGGGTTTTTCGAGTTCCAGACGCCGATCCTCACCGCCTCTTCACCAGAAGGCGCGCGGGACTTTCTGGTGCCCAGCCGCATCCACCCCGGCACCTTCTATGCGCTGCCGCAGGCCCCCCAGCAGTACAAGCAGCTGCTGATGATGAGCGGTTTCGACCGTTACTTCCAGATTGCCCCCTGCTTCCGCGATGAAGACCCGCGCGCAGACCGCCTGCCGGGCGAGTTCTACCAGCTCGACCTGGAGATGAGCTTCATCGAGCAGGAAGATGTGTTTGCGGCGATGGAGCCGGTCATCACCGGCATCTTCGAGGAATTCGCCAACGGCAAGCCGGTGACCAAGAACTGGCCGCGCATTCCCTATGCCGAGTCCCTGCGCAAATACGGCACCGACAAGCCGGACCTGCGCAACCCGCTGGTGATGCAGGACGTTTCCGAGCATTTCCGCGATTCCGGCTTCAAGGTGTTTGCACGCCTTCTTGAAGTGGAAAAGAACGAGGTGTGGGCCATTCCCGCGCCCAAGGGTGGCTCGCGCGCCTTCTGTGACCGGATGAACAGCTGGGCGCAGGGCGAGGGCCAGCCCGGCCTTGGCTATATCATGTGGCGTGAAGGCAATGAGGGCGCCGGCCCGCTGGCCAAGAACATTGGCCCCGAGCGCACCGAGGCCATTCGCCAGCAGCTGGGTCTTGGCTCGGATGATGCCGCTTTCTTCGTGGCGGGCGATCCGTCCAAGTTCGTGAAGTTCGCAGGCGCGGCGCGCACCAAGGTGGGCGAGGATCTCAACCTCGTCGATACCGAGCGTTTCGAGCTGGCGTGGATAGTGGACTTCCCCTTCTATGAATGGTCTGAAGACGAGAAGAAGATCGACTTCTCCCACAACCCCTTCTCCATGCCGCAGGGCGGGCTGGATGCGTTGAACGGGCAGGACCCGCTCACCATCAATGCCTTCCAGTATGACATTGCCTGCAATGGCTTCGAGATCGCCTCCGGCGGTATCCGGAACCACAAGCCGGAAGCCATGGTGAAGGCCTTTGAGCTGGCCGGCTATGACGAGCAGACGGTGATCGACCGCTTCGGCGGCATGTATCGCGCGTTCCAGTATGGCGCACCACCCCATGGCGGCATGGCAGCGGGCGTGGACCGGATCGTGATGTTGCTGTGCGGTGTGACGAACCTGCGAGAAATCTCGCTGTTCCCGATGAACCAGCAGGCGCAGGATTTGCTGATGGGCGCGCCCACCCCGGCCACCCCGAAGCAACTGCGTGAACTCAATATCCGTCTGGCTCCGCAGCAGAAGGCGTGAGCGCACCAGATTTAAGTGCTGAACTTACTGAGACGCCTCCGGTCACATGACCGGAGCCGTTTTTCTTTTCAGGTTTGCAAGCTGAGTGTTTGAAACAAAAAGGCCGATGCGGATTTCCGCACCGGCCTTTTTCAGTTCACGGCGCCGTGGTGGCGCTGATGGTAAAGGCCCGGGTGATCGCATCCGGGTCATCAGAATCCAGAAGCTCCTGAAGCGGCACACGGCCCTTCGGGGTGGCGCTGATGGTCAGGGTCTTGGGGTTGTTAATGAAGTCGACAACCGCCTGTGTCACCTGCTGCGCCTCCGGTCCCTCTGCATAAGAACCGGCAAGGCCGGTGAAGAGCGCGAGCAACTGCTGGCGATATTCATCCACGCTCACGCCTGCCTTTTCAGCCTGGCTCTTCATCATCAGCTCGGCAAAGCCAAGATTGGTGACAGACAGCGAGATGGGGCCGGCGGTGACGTTCTGCAGGGCTTCCTCAACCGCGCTTTCCTCGGTGAAGATTTCCTTGGCGACATTATCCGCCTTTGCTTCCAGCCGCACCTTGAATGCATTTTGCAGCGTGCTCTCGGCGGGGGCGATGGAGAGGGTCTGGGTCGCCTGATCGTAGATCACGTTCAGAACCAGCCCCACATTGGCGCGGGTCATGCCGGCGCTGGCCAGCAGGCTGAAGGGCAGTTCATCCTCATCGGTAATCGCGCCGGAGAGGTCGGTGGCGTTCAGTTCCAGCCGGGTGGGGGCATCGCCCAGCAGGTTGCCCCATGCCAGAGAGAACTTGCCTACGCGGATCGGCTCGCTCTTGTCCGTGCCGGAAACCGTGTCCGGAACCTCGAC
This sequence comes from Xanthobacter sp., assembly GCA_035911315.1. Taxonomy (GTDB): domain Bacteria; phylum Pseudomonadota; class Alphaproteobacteria; order Rhizobiales; family Xanthobacteraceae; genus Xanthobacter. Next base: position 127,459 of record JAMHVS010000017.1, on the reverse strand, counting down.
ATTCTCGATCTCGAAGCCGGCGATGATCCGGAACAGGAGCAGCGAGGCATCCGAAAGCGAGGCATTCACTGTTTCACTGAAGCGCGTGAGAACCGGAATATCCAGCCGGTTGAGGGTAAAGCGGCCGAAGCGGGTCAGGCCATCTTCATCCCGCACTTCGGCGTTGTTCATCTCCAGCTTGCCGAGGATGCCGTTGGAAAGATTGTCCAGCACCAGCGAGCCCGTGCGCGTGGTGGCCTGCTTTTCCTTCGACTCCATGTCCTTGATGGTGACATTGCCCAGGTTCACCGCCTCGATCAGGCCGGTGGTGAGTGCCAGTGCCTGCTGGGCCTCATCCAGAGACAGGTTGGAGCTGACGATGTTGAGGGCGTTGAGGGCGGCAATCCGTTCCGGAGAAAAGGCGCTGGGGCGGATGCCCAGCTCTTCGATACGGGTGGAGGCGGCGGTGTTGGTGGAGTCTGGAATGGTCACGCTGTGCGCGCCGGTTTCCAGCAGGCGGAAGATGCGCTGGTAGGGCTCATCAGCCTTGGGGGCGGGGCTGGTGGCATCTGTCTGCGGCTGTCCGGTTGGCTCGGTGGCTGCCAGAACCGGATTGGTGTCGATCTCGTGGATGAGGATATTCTTGATCTCACCGGAGTTCGGCACCGTTGCAACGTGTTCGAAGGCGTTGGCTTCGGTGTCCGCGTCGGTATCGGTCGCGGTATCTGCATCTGCGGCAGTCGTATCCGCATCATCTGCGCCGTCGTCATTCGCATCCGGGGCAGGTGTGACATCCGGAGCGGGGACAGGAGCCGGCTCAGCCTTTTTCGGCTCGGTCAGATAGTCCGCCTTGAAGCGCACATCGGCGATGGACAGCTTCTGGACCTTGCCGGCATCGATCTTGTCGAGCGCAATGTCCTGATAATCCATCTGCGTGCGCACCTGCCCATTCTCGACAGAAGGCGCGGCGGTCATCACGACATTTGCAGAAGGAACGCGCAGCTCATCAGCGCGCAGAGTCGCGAACTGGCGCAGAACCAGACGCAGGGCCGCATAGGGACCACCATGCTGGTCTGAAGGCAGAAGCTTCATCGGGCCTTCATAGCCGCGCACATTCAGGGTTGGGATGGTGTAGACCACCTCGCCACCGCTGGCAGGCTCGCCCTTCAGGGTCAGGCGCAGGCCAGAGAAGGCCATTTCATCCGCTTGCATGCGCTCATTGGTCGGGGCACCACTGATTCGCAGGTCCAGATTGTCGAGGTCGAGGACCGAGTCGCCATTGGTGGCCGCGATTCGCACACCGGAAATGGTCACCTTGCGGTCCAGCAGGGCGACGTTTGTGCCGGTAAAGGTGGCATTCACGCCGCTGGCGCGCAGGCCGGCGAAGCTGTTCTCAACCTCGCTTTGCACCTTGTTTTTCAGCCAGGCCTGGAAGCCAAAGCCGCCGACAACGGCCAGCACTGCCACAACGGCAATGCCAAGAACGATTTTTCTCATGGAAACAAGCCTCAACCATGCTGTGGACGGCGCAATGCGTGCCCTTTGCTTGCCATATAACTCAATGTTGATCCAAGGCGGTGACATAAAGGCTCGTGAGGGCTAGTTTCGAGCCAAAATAGCGTGGCCCCACCCACCCCCGCACAAGGAGGCCACGCACATGATGGAAGGTTGGGAAGGGCATGGCGTCTAATATTTCCGATGATCTGCGTTCCGGGGCACTCCACTACCATCGCTATCCGCGCCCGGGTAAGCTGGAAATCCAGGCGACCAAGCCACTCGGGAACCAGCGCGATCTGGCCCTCGCCTACTCTCCCGGCGTTGCTGCCGCATGTGAGGCGATTGAGGCCGACCCGAAGCAGGCTGCCGAGCTGACTGCGCGCGGCAATCTGGTTGGCGTTGTCTCCAACGGCACCGCAGTTCTGGGTCTGGGCAATATCGGCCCGCTCGCCGGCAAGCCGGTGATGGAAGGCAAGGCCGTTCTGTTCAAGAAGTTCGCCAATATCGACGTGTTCGACATCGAGATCGATGCCATGTCGGTGGAGCGGATGGTGGATGTCATCAGCGCGCTGGAGCCCACTTTCGGCGGCATCAATCTTGAGGACATCAAGGCCCCTGAGTGCTTCGAGGTGGAGCGCCAGCTGCGCGAGCGCATGAAGATTCCGGTCTTCCATGACGATCAGCACGGCACGGCCATCATCGTGAGCGCGGCCGTGCGCAATGCGCTGGAACTGGGCAACCGCAAGATCGACGAAGTGAAGATCGTCGCATCCGGCGCTGGTGCTGCGGCTCTCGCCTGCCTCAACCTGCTGGTGACGATTGGCGCCAAGAGGGAAAACATCTGGGTCAATGACCTGGATGGCTTGGTCTATGACGGCCGCAACACCGCCATGGACCCCTACAAGGAAAAGTTCGCCCAGAAGACCGACAAGCGCACGCTTGATGAGGTGATTGATGGCGCGCACATCTTCCTTGGCCTCTCCGCAGCCGGCGTGCTGACGCAGGAGATGGTGAAAAAGATGGCACCGAACCCGCTGATTCTGGCACTGGCGAACCCTTCGCCGGAAATCATGCCGGAAGACGCGCGCGCGGCTCGTCCCGATGCCATCATCTGCACCGGGCGTTCGGACTATCCGAACCAGGTCAACAACGTCCTGTGCTTCCCCTATATTTTCCGTGGCGCTCTGGATGTCGGGGCTACCGACATCAATTCCGAGATGAAGATGGCGGCGGTGGAAGCCATCGCGGCGCTTGCCCGTGAGACGCCTTCCGATGTCGTGGCCCGCGCCTATGGTGGCGAGGCCCGCAGCTTCGGCCCTGAATCGCTCATTCCCTCGCCGTTCGATCCGCGCCTCATCATGCGTATCGCTCCGGCCGTGGCCAAGGCGGCGATGGAGACCGGCGTGGCCACCCGTCCGATCACGGACATGGAAGCCTATATCGGCAAGCTGGACGACTTCATGTTCCGTTCCGGCTTCATCATGCGCCCCCTGTTCGCCCGTGCGAAGCAGGACAAGAAGCGCGTGATCTATGCCGAGGGCGAGGACGAGCGCGTGCTGCGCGCGGTGCAGGCCGTGGTGGAAGAGGGCATCGCCCATCCCATCATCGTGGCCCGTCCCAGCGTGGTGGAAAACCGCATCAAGCGCTTTGGCCTCTCCATCCGTCCGGGTCAGGACTTCGAGCTGATCAACCCTGAGGATGATCCGCGCTACCGCCACTATGTGCGCACCTATCTGGACGTGGCCGGCCGTCGCGGCATCACGCCGGAAGCGGCGCGCACGCTGGTGCGTACCAACACCACGGTGATTGCGGCGCTGGCCCTGCATCGCGGTGAGGCGGACGCCATGCTGTGCGGCATTGAAGGCCGCTTCACCCGTCACATGCGTCATGTGCGCGACATCATCGGCCGTGCGCCGGGGGTCAGTCAGCTTGCGGCTCTCTCGCTGCTCATCACACAGAAGGGCAGCTTCTTCATCTGCGATACCCAGATCCAGTCCGAGCCTTCGGCCGAGGATCTGGCGGAGATGACCATTCTGGCCTCCACCCATGTGCGCCGTCTGGGCCTTGAGCCGCGCGTGGCGCTGCTCTCCCACTCCAATTTCGGCAGCCATGAGACGGCTTCTGCCAAGCGCATGCGTGAAGCACTGCGCATTGTGCGCGAGCGTGCTCCGGGCCTGGAAGTGGACGGCGAGATGCAGGCCGATGCCGCGCTTGTGGAAGAAATCCGCAACCGCGCGCTGCCGGGTTCCTATCTCACCGGCGCTGCAAACGTGCTGGTGATGCCGGATCTCGACTCGGCGGATATCGCCTACAACATGCTGAAGGTGCTGGGCGATGCGCTGCCCGTTGGCCCCATTCTCATGGGCACGGCCAAGCCGGCGCATATTCTGAGCCCCACCACCACCGCCCGCGGCGTCGCCAACATGACCGCCGTGGCCGTGGTTGAGGCGCAGACCAGCGCGTCCTGAGGCTTGAGATGATCCGGCTTCGTTGAACGGGGTCGGAAAAATATAAAAGGCGGCGGAGCCCATCGCTCCGCCGCCTTTTTATTTTAGTGGCTTGAACCCTGAAAGTGTTTTCCGGCGGTTCAAAGCCGCGCACTAGCCGTTCCAGTTGCGCGGGCGATAAAAGGTATGCACGCCGATCCGGTCCAGCATCTGCATCTCGCTCACCCAGCTCGGGTTCACCCATGAGGCATGATAGTGGGTTGCGCGGCCGACACTGCTGAGCCAGAGCTTGCCATCCAGCATGTCGGCGGCAATCTCGTTCGCCTGTGTCCACATGGCGGGTTCGCGCACCACATCCTTCACGTCATCGCAGGCGAAGGTGAATTGGCACGCGAGTTTGCGATGCGCGTTCTGATACACGGCGCCGCAGATATCCGCAGGGTAGTAGCCAGAGAAAACGCGGTTCACCACCACCTGCGCCACAGCCACCTGTCCGCGCCTCGGCTCACCCCGGCTCTCGAAATAGATCGCTTCCGCCAGACATTTGCGCGCCTTTGAGAGCACAGCACCCTTCAGGCCAAGACGCCGGGCCGGAGAGGGCCAGATGCCTTCTGGCGTATCCACATGGGCGGGGGTGGCCGCAAGCTCTGGCATCTCAGCGGGCCGGGGCAAGGGAAGGGGGACAAGGCCCTGATGCGCCAACCCGTCATATGTGAACGCGAGGGGCGGGAAGACATCGGGATGCGTGGAGAAAATGGCAACCGGGTCATAATGCAGGGCCGGCAAGGGGGGCTCTGCAATGGGGGCATCCATCGCCTTCACGGCAAGACTGGGCGCACTGGCTGTGCCTGAAGTTAAAACAGCAGCCGTGGCTGGCAGCCCGCTCTGCTGCATGGGCGTGGTGCTGACGGCTTCCGCATCCATGATTGTCGCGGATGCACCGGCAGCCTCTTCCCACACCATCTCATCCTCCAGTTCCGGCATGTCCGAAGAGAGGCCCAGTGCCTGATGGTCATCGGCTGCAAAGAAGGCGGCGGACCCATAGGGCAGGGTGCCCCCCAGCCGTTCCGCCAGCGCGGCATAGGTTGCCGCGAGGTCCGCGCCATCGGCCGTGATGACCGGCAGTTCCAGCACAAGATCGAACGCCAGACCCATCAGGGCATTGGGCGCATCATCGGCCAAGGTGAGGCCGGGCGGCAGGGCCGGGCGTGAGGCGAGAAAGACGGATGGAGGCGGAAGGGCGGCAATCGCGCTGGAATTTTCTGTCGTGGCCAGAGTGTCAATGGCAGGTGTGCCCGCGCTGGTGCCAACTGGACGCGGCAAGTCCAGTGTGGACAGACGCAGGGTGCGCATGGGGCCAGAGAGAGGCGAGGAAAACAGTGCCGCGCCCGTTGCGCCCGCACTGCCGCCCGTCACCATGGGGGCTGGCTGATCCGTTCCTGCAAAGGCCGTTATGCCGCCATGGATCGCGACTGGCAGTGCCAGAACCGATGCGGCCAGAAGCCCGCGCATCCGCCGCTGCCATTTCTGCGAAATACTCATGACACATGCCCTTTGCCAAACTCCCGGCAGGCTGTGACCCGCCGGGAACAGGCAAGAGCATTGTCCGATCAGCCTTGATGGCTGGTTAATTGCGCCGCCAGTTCTGCCTCACGCGTGAAGGGGCCGCCTTGCGGCATGGGCAGACGGCGCATGCGAGCGAGGCCATTTGTGCCGAAGCGCACCTTGACGGCTTCCTCCACCCATTTGATTTCCTGCTCGGCCCGGCGTCCGTCACGGGTGCCATTCAACTCCACATGGGCCAGATGGCTCTGCACAGCGTCATCGAAGGCATCCAGCCCCTCGCCAGTGGTAGCGGAAAGGCGGATGACGGGCACTTTCCAGCCACTGGCAGCGCCATCGCTTCCGCCGGAGAGGGAGATGGCCCCGGCAACCTCGGATGCCGCGCGTCGCGCCACATCTGCCATATCCGCCTTGGTGACGACGATGATATCGGGCAGTTCCATCACGCCAGCCTTCATGAACTGAAGGCTGTCTCCGGATGCAGGCTGGATGCACAGCACCACCGTATCCGCGACCAGCGAGATGTCAGCCTCGGACTGGCCGACACCGACCGTTTCCACGATCACGAGATCATAGACCGCGCGCAGCAAGACCACGGCGGCAATCGCATCATCGGAAAGGCCGCCGAGCCTGTCGCGCGCCGCCATGGAGCGGACAAACACGCCGCGATCTTCCGGGTCGGTCTGGATGCGGGCGCGATCTCCCAGAAGCGCGCCGCCAGTGCGCCGGGATGATGGGTCCACCGCCAGCACGGCCACAGTTTGCCCCGCCTTGCGGGCGCGATGCACCAGCGCGTTGGTGAGTGTGGATTTGCCAACGCCGGGCGGGCCGGTGAGGCCCAGCACATGGGCGCGTGCGGCGCGCGCGGCGGCATCCAGCAGCGCCACCAGTGCGCAGGTGCCGCGTGCGGTTTCCACCATCGCCAATGCACGAGCCACGGCGCGCTTGCCGCCTGTGCGCAGGGTTTCCAGATCAAGAAGGGGAGCAGAAGAAGCGTGCGACATTGTGAGGTGCAATCTAGAGCATTATTCGCTGAGGTGGATACCGGATAGGATAAAGAAAATGCTGCGGTGGGGCATTGAAAGAGGTGCCCGGTCCAGACCTTCTTCCAGCTTTCAGGAACGATGCGGTTTGCTTTCCCGCAGCTTGCCAGCACGCACGGGCTGCGCCACATGTCATGCGGCAGACGGGATGGCAGCTGCGGTCAGGCGGGCGGGTGAGGCATGCCGGTGGAACAGGGTGGTGCGCACCAGCAGGTTGGCACGCAAGAAAAGACGGGTGGGCCGTTTGAGGTCTTCCTTGTTTTCCTGAAACTGGGCTGCACGGCCTTCGGAGGGCCAACGGCGCATCTTGGCTATTTCCGGGAAGAACTGGTGAACCGCCGACGCTGGCTCTCCAATGCCGCTTATGCCGATGTGATTGCCCTGTGCCAGTTGCTGCCGGGGCCGACATCCAGTCAGGTTGGCATGGCACTGGGGCTGTCTCGTGCGGGCATGGCTGGCCTGCTTCTGGCATTTTTGGGCTTCACTCTGCCTTCAGCCGCGCTGATGGTGGGCTTTGCCTATGGTCTGGATGCATGGCGTGACGGTCTGTCTGGCGGATGGCTGGCCGGATTTCGTGCCGCTGCCGTGGCTGTGGTGGCGCATGCGGTGGTGGGCATGGCGCGGGATTTGTGTCCGGAGTGGCGCACGCGGTTGATTGCCCTGTGTGCTGTCGCTCTCTCCTTTCTGCTGGGTGGATTGGCAGGCCAGTTCGCCGCTCTGGCTTTTGGACTGGCCGCCAGCTTTCTGGTTCCCGCTATGAGCGAGGCAGGAACTGGAACAGGCCGTGGGCATGATTTCCATGTTGCAGTTTCCCCCCGTATGGGTGCAGCTTTGCTGGGGGGTCTGGTGGGCCTGTTCCTGCTGCTGCCATTGCTGGCGATGCTTACGGATGCATCTTTTCTGAAGATGGCGAATTCCTTCTATCGCACCGGCGCACTTGTGTTTGGCGGCGGGCATGTGGTGTTGCCATTGCTGGATGCAGAAGTGGTGCAGACCGGACTTGTTCCGCGTGAGAGTTTTTTGGCGGGCTATGCAGCCGCACAGGCCATGCCGGGCCCCCTGTTCACCTTTGCCGGATTTCTCGGTGCATCCATGAACTTGCCTCCGAACGGATGGCTGGGCGCAGCGCTGGCTCTCGGTTTTATCTTCCTGCCATCGCTATTGATGGTGCCGGCCATGCTGCCCTTCTGGGCCCGAGCGCGGGAGCTGACCCTCGTGCGGCGCATGCTGGTGGGCATCAATGCTGCGGTTGTCGGGCTGCTGGGTGCCGCGTTGATCAATCCTGTCTTGCCGGAAGGGGTGACATCCTTCGCGAGTGGCGGGCTTGTGATTGCAGCTTATATCGCGCTCGCCATGCTGCGCTGGTCTCCGGTTCTGGTCGTCTGCGGTGCTGCGATCGCTGGGGCCCTGTTGCTGTGAGCATGCTCGATCCGGCCGGGTGCGGAAGGTTTGCGGGGCGTCCGGTTTCTCTTGCGTCGCACTATGGGCTGATGCACATTTGCCCCGGAAATTCGGGATAAATCCCGTGTTGTGAAAGTGAAAAAGATGAGCCAGCAGAACCCCTTCGGCGGAACCATCATTCATCTGACCCCAGCCGAGGTGCGTCAGGGCATGGCCGATGGCCAGATCGTGCTGGTGGATGTGCGCGAGCCGAATGAAATCGAGGCCGAGAGCATTCCCGGTGCTGTCGCGATGCCGCTCAGCGTGTTCGATGCCGCCGCCCTGCCGGATGCTGAAGGCAAGCGGGTTGTTTTCTCCTGCCGCTCGGGCCAGCGCTCGCAGAAGGCTGCCGCCGCTGCGCAGGCGCGCGGGCTGGCGCTGGAAGAGCATATGGCCGGGGGCATCATCGCATGGCGTGAGGCCGGATTCCCGGTAGAACACGGCTAAAATTTCGCCAGTTGGCTGTCATTATTCCTCTGGCATTAAACGCATATCTTGGACAGGAATAACGGGGCGCTACGGGTGCCTCGTCGCGCGGGCTTATCGGGATGGGGCGGCACCCCGCCATCCGGCAAGGGAGCAGAACAGATGCAACACGGGTTCATGACGCTTGCGCTGGGGCTGGGCCTCGGTGTTGTTCTGGGCGGGGCCACCCTTGCGCCTGCGGCCGCGCAGGAAAAAGTGGTGAATGTGTACAACTGGTCGGACTATATCGACAAAGAGGTGCTGGAAGCCTTCACCAAGGAAACCGGCATCAAGGTCCGCTACGACGTCTATGACAGCAATGAAGTGCTGGAAACCAAGCTGCTCGCCGGAAAGACCGGCTATGATGTGGTGGTACCGACCGGCTCCTTCATGCAGCGTCAGATCAAGGCCGGCGTCTTCCTGCCGCTCGACAAGGCGCTGCTGCCGAACCTTCAGTATGGCTGGCCTGAGATCAACGAGCGTCTCGCTGTCTATGATCCCGGCAACAAGTATTCCGTGAATTACATGTGGGGCACCACTGGCATTGGCTACAATGTAGCCAAGGTGAAGGCCCGGCTGGGTGACATGCCCATGAACACATGGGATATTGTCTTCAAACCCGAAATCCTCTCCAAGCTGGCGGATTGCGGCGTCTATGTGCTGGATAGCCCTGAAGAAGTGCTGCCTGCTGCCCTGAAATATCTGGGGCTGGAGCCGGATTCTAAGAATCCCGATGATATCGAGAAGGTGAGCGAACTGCTCATGCAGATCCGCCCCTTCATCAAGAAGTTCGATTCCTCCGGCTATATCAACGCACTGGCACGTGGCGACATCTGTCTGGCCGTGGGCTGGTCGGGTGATGTGTTCCAGGCCAAGACCCGCGCCGAGGAAGCCGCCGAAAACACCAAGACCGATCTGGTTGAAGTGGACTATGTGATCCCCAAGCAGGGCGCACTGATGTGGTTCGACAACTTCGCCATTCCCCACGATGCCGCTCATGTTGAAGAGGCACACGCCTTTATCAATTACATGATGCGGCCTGAAGTGGCGGCGAAGAATGTGGACTATATTTCCTATGCCAGCGGCAATCTTGCGGCCCAGAAGCTGATCGACAAGGATATCCTCGATAATCCCGCGATCTACCCGGACAAGGAAACCTTCGACAAGCTGTTCCTTGTGACCACCAATGACGCGAAGTTCCAGCGGGTTGTGACCCGCATGTGGAACACCTTCAAGCGGGGCAAGTGAGCATGTGCTGATGATCTGAAACGACCCAAGGGCCGGTCCTGAATCTGGGCCGGTTTTTGGGGGAACGGCACGTCGTAGCAAAAAGACGGCAAAAGGGCGGTGGAGCGATGGCTCCGCCGCCCTTTGCTTATGCGTATCGAGTGCTCAGGCGCTGGCGGAGCGCCGCAGCTTGAAGGGGGCCATGCCTTCGCGGGCCAGTTCATCGGCGCGCTCATTCTCCGGGTGACCGGCATGGCCCTTGACCCAGTGCCAACTGATGTTGTGGCGCTGGATGGCGGCATCCAGAGCTTCCCACAGATCCTGATTCTTCACCGGCTTCTTGTCTGCCGTGCGCCAGCCATTGCGCTTCCAGCCGTGCATCCACTTGGTGACGCCATTGCGCAGATACTCGCTGTCCGTGTGCAGGTCTACGGAGCAGGGCTCCTTGAGAGCTTCCAGCGCGCGGATGGCAGCGGTGAGTTCCATGCGGTTGTTGGTGGTCTCGGCCTCACCGCCCTGAAGGGGCTTCTCATGCGGCCCAAAGCGCATCAGCGCGCCCCAGCCACCGGGGCCGGGATTGCCGGAACAGGCACCATCCGTGAAGATCTCGACAGCCTTCATGCTGAAAGACCGTAATCACGGGCATGGTCCGCTGCCTGATGGAAGCGCAGCTTGCGCAGATATTCCAGCGGATCCTTGGGGCGTACCAGCGCACCGGGCGGCACATTCAGCCAGTCCACCAGCCGGGTCAGCAGGAAGCGCAGTGCCGCGCCACGCGCCAGAACCGGCAGGGCAACCGCCTCTTCCGCCGTGAAGGGCCGAAGCTCCTGATAGGCCGAGAGCAGGGCGCGACCCTTGGTGATATTGAACGCGCCGTCTGCCTCAAAGCACCATGCATTCAGGCAGATCGCCACGTCATAGGCGAGGAAGTCGGTGCAGGCGAAATAGAAGTCAATGATGCCAGAGAGGCGGTCATTCAGGAAAAAGGCGTTATCCGGGAACAGGTCCGCGTGGATTACACCTTGCGGCAGGGCCTGCGGCCACTGGCCTTCCAGAAGCCGCACTTCCTGCGCCAGCGTCTCGGCAAGGTCATGGGCCACATCATCAGCCTGTGCCTGTGTTGCTTCCAGCAGAGGTCGCCAGCCGGAGACGGAGAGGGCATTGGCGCGCTGCATGCCGAAATTCGCGCCGGCCAGATGCAGTTGTGCCAGCCCGCGCCCAAGTTCCGCGCAATGATGTGCGGTGGGCTTGCGCACGGAAAGACCGGGCAGGAAGGTGACAATGGCTGCCGGACGTCCTCCCAGTTCACCCAGTGTCGCCCCACTTTGCGTTGCCACCGGCTGCGGGCATGAAATGCCCTGCTGTGCCAGATGCTGCATCAGCCCCACAAAGAAGGGCAGATCGTTCCGTTCCACCCGCTTTTCATAAAGGGTGAGGATGAACGTGGCCTGTGTGGTCTGAATCAGGAAGTTGGAATTCTCCACCCCTTCGGCGATGCCGTGGAAGGAGGTGAGGGTGCCAATGTCGTAATCCGCAATGAAATCGGCAATCTGTGCGGCCGAGAGGTCAGTATAAACGGCCAAGGTCTTACTCCGCCGCGTCTGAGCGCAGCACGCGGGGCAGGGGGAAGAACACCTTTTCCTCAGCCGTGGTGGCGATTTCCACGGTGGCGTCGAAGCGCTCGGAAAAGGCAGCGACAATTTCGTCCACCAGAACCTCCGGCGCGGAGGCTCCGGCCGTGATGCCCAGCGTGCGGATATCGGAGAAGACGGACCAGTCAATCTCGCTGGCCCGCTGCACCAGAACAGCGCGGGGGCAGCCGGCCCGCTCCGCGGCCTCACGCAGGCGCTGGGAATTGGAGGAGTTGGGCGCGCCCACCACAATCATTGCATCCGTCTGCGGGGCCACATGCTTCACGGCTTCCTGCCGGTTAGTGGTGGCGTAGCAGATGTCTTCCTTGTGAGGCGCGCTGAGATTGGGGAAGCGGGAACGCAATATTTCCACCATCTCGGCGGTGTCGTCCACGGAAAGGGTGGTCTGCGTCACATAGGCCAGATCATCGCAATCCGGCGGGGTCACGGTGCGGGCGTCTTCAGGTGTTTCCACCAGCGTGATGGTGCCGGGGGGCAACTGGCCCATGGTGCCCACCACTTCCGGGTGGCCATTATGGCCAATCAGAAGCAAATGCCGCCCCTTGCGGTGGTGGATCTCCGCCTCGCGATGCACTTTCGTGACCAGAGGGCAGGTGGCGTCGATGGCGAACATGCGGCGTTCTGCGGCATCGTTCGGTACGGATTTCGGCACGCCATGGGCGGAAAAGATGACTGGTGCGTTGGTGTCCGGCACCTCGTCCAGTTCTTCCACGAAGATGGCGCCCTTCTTCCTCAGGCTATCCACCACGAATTTGTTATGAACGATCTCGTGCCGCACATAAACGGGCGCGCCATAGCGGCGCAGCGCTTCTTCCACCGCATCAATGGCGCGCACGACGCCGGCGCAAAAGCCGCGCGGGGCGCACAGAAGAATGCGGAGAGATGGTTTTGCGGCTTCCATGGCGCGGAGATCCGTTTGCGACATCGGGGCAGATGGGGCTGGCAGGCATCATGTGTCAAGCGATGCCATTGGCATAATGGCTGCTCATGCAGATGCATAAAAGGGCAAAGGGGATATTTGCATGTGAAGCCGAGGGTGATTATGCTGCGTACATTCTGGACATCGCGATGATTTGCGCGGTCCGCCCTCCCGGGAGGGCGACGGCTGCAAACCCGCACCTTCCGCGACGCGTTGCGTCTCCATACTTCATGCCCTACGAGGCTGACATGTCGAATACACCCCTGATGCCGAAGGCCACTGCTGTTTGGCTGGTGGACAATACGGCTCTCACTTTCGAGCAGATCGGCGATTTCTGCAAGCTGCACCCCCTTGAGGTGAAGGGCATCGCCGACGGCGAGGTGGCACAGGGAATTAAGGGGCTCGACCCCATCTCCTCCGGCCAGCTCTCCCGCGATGAGATCGACCGGGCCGAGAAGGACGTGAATCGCCGTCTGAAGCTGCTGGAATCCAAGGTGCGCCTGCCGGAGCAGAAGAAGCGCCGTGGCCCGCGCTACACCCCGGTTTCCCGTCGCCAGGACCGCCCGAACGCCATTTTGTGGCTTCTGCGCAGTCATCCCGAACTGAAGGATGCGCAGATCATCCGTCTCGTGGGCACCACCAAGAACACGATCGAATCCATCAAGGAACGGACCCACTGGAATTCTGCCCATCTTGTGCCGTCCGATCCGGTGACGCTCGGCCTGTGCAGCCAGATTGATCTTGATCTGGAAGTGCAGCGTGCGGCGAAGGATCGCCCGGCCGCATTGGCGGCGGAGGATCGTGGCGCGACCCTGCTCGGCACCGATATCACCACGGGTGCCGATGAGGGCGAGGAAGATCATGGTCGCTCTCGCGGGTCTCTGGATCTGGAGACCGTCTTCGCCAAGCTTGGCGGCTCGCGAAAGGGCGAGGAAGAAGAAGAGGATTGATCCTTTCCGGCCTTTGCCAGACAGGGTTTTTGCATCAGAAAGCGGGCGTCCTATGGGCGCCCGTTGTCGTTTTTAAGCCGGCTGCATTGGATTCTTTCGCAAATTGGACCTCGCAATCCGGGGAATCATGGGCCATATATGGTGGGAAGTGCCGTAAGGTCAGGGTGTCACTCGCCCGCCCGGCACAATGCGGAGGAGAGGCATGGGACGGAGCAAGTGGCTTTTGGCGGTGTTCGCCATTGTGAGCGCGGTTTGTCTGGTCGCGGTTGATCAGGCCGAGGCCCGCCGTGGCGGTTCATTCGGAAGCCGCGGCACGCGCACCTATCAGGCTCCGCCCACCACCACGACGGCACCGGCACCGGCGGCGCCTATCCAGCGCTCCACCACACCGCAGGCCCAGCCGGGCCAGCCGAACCGCGCCGCCCCCGGCGCACAGCAGCAGGCGCGGCCTTCCATGTTCGGTGGCGGTCTTGCCGGCGGCCTCATGCGCGGCCTCATGATCGGTGGTCTTATTGGCCTTCTGATGGGCAGTGGTTTTGGCGGTATGGCCGGCCTTCTCGGCCTGCTGGTGCAGGGCGCGCTGATTGCTCTGGTGGTGTTCCTCGTCATGCGCTTCTTCCGTCGCCCGCAGCCCGCGACGGCTGGTGGCCCCAACGGTATGGCCCGCATGGGTGGCTTCCCCGGTGCTGGTGGTTCCAATGACGGCCCGCGCTCGGCTCTGGGCGGCATGATGGGTGGCAACACTGCACCCCAGCGTCCTGCACCGGCTCAGGCTCCGGCCTATGCGGCGGCTCCCGCTGCCGCGCCCCGTCGCAATGGCAAGCCGGATGAAATCGGCCTTGCCTCCGAGGATTATGATGCCTTTGAAGGTCTGCTTTCGGGCGTTCTGACCGCCTATGGCCGCGAAGATCAGGGTGAGCTGAAGCAACTCACCACGGATGAGGTTTTCGGATACTTCGCAGACGAGCTGCGGGAAAATTCCGAAAACGGCGTTCGCACCGAAATCTCCGATGTTCAGATGCTTCAGGGCGATCTGGCCGAGGCGTGGCGCGAGGGCAATCGCGATTACGCGACTGTCGCGATCCGGTTCTCCAGCCTCAATCGCACGGTGGACCGCACCAGTGGCCAGTATGTCTCTGGCGACCAGCAGCCCGGCGAAAGCACGGAACTGTGGACCTTCCTGCGCGACAATCGCGGCCCATGGAAGCTCAGCGCCATTCAGAGCATGTGACCGGGCGCTGCGCCGATTCCTTGAAAAGGCGACAGGTCCAGAAATGAAGAGCCCCTGCCTTTGGCGGGGGCTTTTTTATGTCTGGCCTGTGTGGGCTGCTGGATTGGGAAGCATTGTTTGAACAACAGCTTGGGAGGCTGTTTCTGTTCCATCCGGGCGCAAGGGAAGCCGGCTTCATTCCCCAGAGGCAGCGATGTGGCGCTTTTTCCGTGCCGCAAAAGGCGATATGCCTCGCTCCATGACACACACACCACTTTCGACGGAGGCTCGCATGCCACCCGCCGCCTCGCCGGACCCGTTAATCGGCACGCCGGCCGTGCTGTCCGTCCGTAATATTTCCAAGACATACAAAACCGGTCACACTGCCCTGAAGGGCGTCTCACTCGATATCCGCAAAGGTGAGATCTTCGCCCTTCTGGGGCCGAATGGCGCGGGCAAGACCACGCTCATCTCCATTATCTGCGGGCTGGTCAATGCCACAAGCGGCACGGTGACTGTCGCCGGGCACGATACGGTGGTGGACTATCGCGCCGCGCGCAGTCTCATCGGCCTTGTGCCGCAGGAACTGACGACCGATGCCTTCGAGAGCGTGTGGGCCACCACCAGCTTCTCACGTGGTCTGTTTGGCAAATCGCCCAACCCGGCCCATATCGAGAAGGTGCTCCGCGCCCTTTCCCTGTGGGAGAAGAAGGACGCGAAAATCCGCACCCTTTCCGGTGGCATGAAGCGGCGCGTGCTCATCGCCAAGGCGCTGGCACATGAGCCGGAAGTGCTGTTCCTCGATGAGCCTTCCGCTGGGGTGGATGTGGAACTGCGACGCGATATGTGGGAGCTGGTGCGCAAGCTGCGCGAGGCCGGAACCACCATCATCCTCACCACCCACTATATCGAGGAGGCCGAGGAAATGGCCGACCGGGTGGGGGTCATTACCCGCGGCGAACTCATCCTTGTGGAAGACAAGGTGGAGTTGATGCGCAAGCTCGGCCAGAAACGCCTCACCGTAGACCTGCCGGCCCCGCTCGCGGAACTGCCGCCCACCTTGGCTGCCCATGGGGTGGTTCTGGAAGAAGGCGGGCGGGCGCTCACCTATGTTTATGAGACAAAGGTGGCTGAGAAGGCGCCCGGTGCGGCCATCGCCGCCTTGCTGGCGACCCTTTCGGCGGAAGGCATCGTCTTCGATGACCTCCACACCGAGCAGAGTTCGCTTGAGGATATTTTCGTGAGTCTGGTGAGGCCTGCGTCGTGAACCTTCATGCCATTTACGCCATTTACCGCTTCGAGATGGCGCGTGCGATGCGCACAGTCGGCCAGAGTGTCATCTCGCCCGTTATCTCCACCGCGCTCTATTTCGTGGTCTTCGGCTCCGCCATTGGCGGACGCATGCAGGATATCGAGGGCGTGCCCTTTGGTGCGTTCATTGTGCCGGGCCTGATGATGATGACACTGCTCACGCAGTCCATCGCCAATGCATCGTTCGCGATCTATTTCCCGCGCTTCACAGGCACGATTTACGAAGTGCTTTCCGCACCGATCTCCTCGTTGGAGATTGTGGTTGGCTATGTGGGGGCATCTGCCACGAAATCCGTGGTGGTAGGGCTCATCATTCTGGCAACCGCATCGCTGTTCGTGCCATTGCAGATTCTGCACCCGGTCTTCATGGTCGGCTTTCTGGTGCTGACAGCGGTTACCTTTTCACTGTTCGGCTTCATCATCGGCATCTGGGCGGACGGGTTCGAGCGGTTGCAGATCATTCCTATGCTGGTGGTGATGCCGCTGACCTTCCTTGGTGGCACCTTCTATTCCATCGATATGCTGCCGCCCGTGTGGCGCACCATCTCGTTGTTCAATCCGGTCGTCTATCTGGTCTCGGGCTTCCGCTGGAGCTTCTTCGGCACGTCCGACATCTCGATGGGGATCAGTTTTGGCATGACGATCCTGTTCCTTGTGCTCTGCCTTGCGGCGGTCGCATGGATATTCCGCACGGGATACCGGCTGAAAAGCTGAACTGCATCAGGTCATTTGCATTTTACGGGCCAATTTCGGCCAGAAGAGTGAGCAGGAGCCTGCCATGAGCGAGGAACTCTCCCGTCCCGATTACAAGACGTTCGTCGAGGGTGCGCCGGAGGTCTACGCCGCCCTTGCCGCCCTCACCAAGGCGGTGGATGCATCCGGCCTCGACAAGGGGCTGACCGAACTGGTGAAGCTGCGTGTCTCGCAGATCAATGCCTGTGCCTTCTGCCTGAAGTTCCATCTGGGACTGGCCCGCAAGGCCGGCGTGCCGCAGGAAAAGCTGGACCTTCTGGCGGTGTGGCCGGATTCCGGCATCTTTACCGATCGCGAAGAGGTTGCGCTGGCCTATGCCGAGGAACTGACCGCTCTGGATGGCGAGGCGGTTTCGGATGAATTGTGGGCGGTGCTGCGCGAGGAGTTCTCACAGGAAGAAGCCGTGAACCTCACGGTTACGGTGGCGAGCATCAATGCCTGGAACCGTATCGGTATCGGATTGCAATTTGCGCCTCCGGTGTAAGGTCGGCGTTGCCCGCTCGCGTGTAGGATGACATCCGGTTCTGCGGGAGGACTGAGCCCTCCCGCAGAAAAGCAGTTCCATCAGATCGTCTGTGAGCCGGGGAGAAGGTGCGATGTCCAAAGCCGGGAGCTTCAAACTCGATGAAGCCGAGCTGGAAAAAATCTCGGGTGGAACGGACTGGAACGCCGATTATGTCGGCGGGGTCATGAACTACACGAAGAAAAAGGACGCCAGCTATTGGGGCAATAGCGACCCGGCATTCTGGCAGGGGGAGTTGCAGCATTGGCAATCCAAGAATGCCGGCAGCGCGTGCAACTCGAATACATTTATTCAGTCAAGCCAGATGGTCGGCCGGATCAAGGGCATTCTTGGCGTGTGAGCACACGGCGATGAACAAGGGGAATTGGCCTGAATGAAAGCACCCTCAGGCCTTTGGCCAAGGGGACTTTGAAGGGGACTTTGAAGGGGACTTTCGCCCGGAGTTCCGGCTTGCATCAGCCCGCGTAAACCGCTTCACGAACGCTCTGCGGAAAGAGGCCACTCATGCCGGCCACAGCGGTATTGGTGAGCACAACCACCGTCAGGCGGCGCACCGGATCGACCCAGAAATGGGTGCCGTAAATGCCGGACCACATCCATGAACCGCGCGCCATGGGCACACCCGCCACCGCGGGGTCTTTCACCACGCACACGCCAAGCCCCCAGCCATAGCCCGGCCCGGCGGCAGTGATGGCAAGATTTCCGACCGCATTTGTGGTCATCGCCCGTGCGGTTTGCGGCGAGATAATGCCTGCTCCGCCCATGCGGATGGCTTCGGCGAAGCGCACATAGTCTTCAGCAGTGCCCACCAGTCCGGCCCCGCCAGAGGGAAAGGCATTGGCATCAAAGGCGCGCGCGGGGGAGTAGATGACCGCGCTCTGTGCGAAGGGCAGGGCGAAAGGGTCGCTCATCGGTTTCGGCTGCGGGCTGGCGTCATAATAGGGTATGGCAAGGCGCGCGCCGACGGGGGCAACAAACCGTGTGTCATCCATACCCAGCGGTGCTGTCACGTGTTCTTTCACCGCGTCCGGCAAGGGCTTTTCCGTAACCCGCTCCAGAACCCCGCCCAGCACATCCGTTGCGAGCGAATAGTGCCATGCGCTGCCCGGCGTGAACAGCAGCGGCGCGGCGGCAATGCGGCGGATGTTCTCGTCCAGCGTCAGGCCTGATGTTTCCAGCCCGTCGGAAACGCCAAGCCGGTGATAGGGGCCATCGGGCTTTTCAAGGAAACCGTAATTAAGGCCGGCCGTATGGGTCAGCAAATGCTGGATGGTGATGTCTGGTGTGCTGCCATCAGCCAGTTTCGGCCGAAAATCCGGGAGCCAGCGGTGGACAGGGTCATCAAGGTGCAGCTTCCCCTTGTCCGCCAGTGCGAGGGCGGTCAGGCTCACGATGGGCTTGGTCATGGAAGCGAGGCGGCACGCCTCATTCTCATGCATGAGGCGGCCTGCTTCCCTATCAGCAAAACCCGCCGCGTGGCGATGCACGATCTTGCCATCCTGCACCACGATGGCCGTAACGCCGACAATCTGCCCCTCCGCCACCGCAGTATCGAGCGCGGCATTGAAGGATGTGGCATTGCCCCATGATGCGGGCAAATCTCTGGCCCAGAGTGGGAAGGCCATGGGGGCGAGCGCCGCGCCCACAGCACCCGCCGCCGCGCCGCGAAGAAGAAGCCGCCGGCTGATGCCACGAACAGGCGTGAGAGATGTGCGCGTCATCACAGGTGCTTACCCATCCGGAATCTGGAAACAGGCAAGGGTACTGGCATTTCCGCCAACGGGTAATGCCGCCATGGCATATAAGAACTGTGCCGGAACCAGTCCGGCACAGCATGTTTCATCAAAAGCGCTTCAGGGCGCTTGAGAATCCGCCCGGCCTCAGATGCCGCCGAGGCAGGTGTATTTGATGTTCAGATAGTCATCGCAGCCATATTTGGAGCCTTCCCGGCCCACGCCGCTTTCCTTAACTCCGCCAAAGGGGGCGACTTCGGTGGTGATGACACCCGCATTCACGCCCACCTGCCCATATTGCAGGGCCTCGGACACGCGGAAGGCGCGGGAGAGATCGCGGGTGAAGAAGTAACAGGCCAGCCCATACTCTGTGGAATTGGCATGCTCCACGGCCTCTTCCTCTGTCTCGAAGCGGAACAGAGGGGCCACGGGGCCGAAGATTTCCTCGCGTGCGAAGGCCATATCCTGTGTCGCACCCTTGAGCACGGTGGGTTCGAAGAAATTGCCGCCAAGCGCGGAAGGCTTGCCGCCACTGAGAATCTGCGCGCCCTTATCGAGCGCATCCGCGAGCAGGCGTTCCACCTTGGCCAGCGCGCGGTTATCAATCAGCGGGCCGGCGGTGATATCCGGTTCCAGCCCGTCGCCGACCTTGAGCTTGCTGGAAGCCGCGGCCAGACGGGTGGCGAATTCCTCATACACGCCAGCCTGCACATAGAAGCGGTTGGCGCATACGCAGGTCTGCCCCACATTGCGATATTTGGAGGCAATGGCCTGTTCCACCGCCAGATCCAGATCCGCATCATCGAACACGATGAAGGGCGCGTTGCCGCCCAGCTCCATCGAGATTTTCTTCATGGTGGCGGCGGACTGCTGCATCAGTAGCTTGCCCACGGGGGTGGAGCCGGTGAAGGTGACCTTCTTCACGGTGGGGTTGGAGGTCATCTCCCCGCCAATCGCCACGGCATCACCCAGCACGATGTTAACAACACCGGCCGGAATGCCCGCCTGTTCCGCCAGCACACCCCAGGCAAGACCGGAATAGGGGGTGAGTTCGGAGGGCTTGCACACCACGGTGCAGCCCGCCGCCAGCGCCGCGCCAATCTTGCGCGCGAGCATGGAGGAGGGGAAGTTCCATGGCGTGATCGCGGCGCAGACACCCACCGGCTCACGCGTCACCATCAGGCGGCGGCCAGGCCACGGGGAGGGGATGACATCGCCATAAAGGCGGCGGGCTTCTTCGGCAAACCAGCGCACATAGGCGGCGGAACCGCCAATCTCGCCCTTGGCTTCGGCCAGCGGCTTGCCCTGCTCGATAGTGAGCAGAAGGGCAAGTTCATCTGCATTCTGGGTGAGAAGGTCTGCCAGCTTGAAGAGTTTCGCCGCCCGCTCCGCCGCGGTGGTGGCGCGCCATGCCGGGAAGGCCTTGGCCGCAGCCGCAATAGCGCGGCGGGTTTCATCCGCACCCGCTTTGGGAATGGAACCGATAACCTCGCCGGTGGCGGGGTTGTGAACGGGCAGGGTCTGGCCGTCGTCTGCCCCCAGCCATGCGCCATCAATGAACATTTTGTCGCGGAACAGAGAAAACTGGGCGGCTTGAAGCGGCAGGGCAGGCCGTTGGGTAACCATGGGGTTCTCCTGAAAACCGATAATGCGAACGCAGGCGGGGGAGACTGGCTGCCGGATCAGGTTAGAGCATTTTTGAGCCAGGTGGATACCGGTTTGCGTGAAGCAAATGAGACCCATCAATAAGTTGGATCATTTCTCCGCTTCAGCGGCGCGGAGAAGTGCCCAGAGGCTTGTGGGCCACCAGATCAATCAGGGCAGACATGCCCTTGTGGCCGGTGCCTTCCTGCACCTCTGCCTCATAGCTGTGCAGTTCCAATATGTTGAGGTCCACAAAGGCCGTGCGCAGCAATGCCTCGGTGTAGAGATTTTCCACCTGTGAAGGTCCACCGGTACGAAATTCCAGCTGGCGCGGTGTGTAGCCTTCCAGCAGCAGAAGGCCGCCGGGCTTCAGCGCCCGGCAGATACCAGAGAACATTCTGGCGCGCTCATCGGGGTTCATGAACTGGATGAAAATGCCGGTAACGACATCATAGGCCTCTTCCGGCCATGTCCATTCCAGCAGATTCGCCAGTTCGTAATGGAGGGAGACGCCATGGGCGCTGGCCAGCCGTCGGGCCTTTTCCTGCGCCACTGCGGAACTGTCCACAGCATGAACATCCAGCCCCTGCCGGGCCAGCCATACCCCGTTTCGTCCCTCACCATCCGCTATGGAAAGGACAAGCCCGCCAGCCTTTAGCCGGCCTGCCTGGCGCGCGAGAAAGGCATTGGGTTCCTCGCCGAACAGATAATCCTCTCCGGCATATCGGGCATCCCAGAACTGCGACATGGCGACTTTCCCGCTCTTTGTTTCAGGCATCAGACGCATGGTGCGTCACATCGCCTGTGGTGATGGCGGAACAGGGCTTGATCGAAGTCAAGCTTTGCTGCGAATGCAGACGATATATAGAATGATATAAAACAGGAGACGGACCATCATGATGAAGATCGCGGTGCTCATCTGGAGCATATTGGCGGTCACGTTCGCGGGCATGCTGATTATGGTTGTGCTGCTTGCGCCCGGGCTGAACACGCTGGACTGGCGCGCCATTCCCATTGCCGCCGCGATTGGCTCCGTGCTTGCCATTCCTGCCGCACTTTTCGTAGCCAAGCGCATCTATGCGATGACGGCCCCACGCGAAATCAAGGAACCCTGAGCTGAACCATAGGTCCTTGAAAGGCCAATGGTTCAGTCTCCGAACTGGTAGCGCAGGGACAGGCGCAGTTCGTGCGTGCCCAGCGTATCCACGCGCGTGGTTTCAAAAAGGCCCGGATAATCCGGCGAGCCAAGGCTGATATAGCGATAGCCGAGGTCCACGGCCCAGCTTGCATCAATTGCATAGGACACACCCGCAGCCAGAGACCAGGCAAAGCGGGTGTCGTCCCGGTGTGCGGGCAGAAGCAGGCCTGCATCCACAGATGTCACCGCAAAACCAAGGCCACCGCCCAGATAGGGGGTGAAGCCGGACCATGTGGGCAGATCAAGATAAAGATTGGCCAGCGCTACCGTCGCACTTGTGCTGAAAGACGCGAACGGGCGTCCCGAGCGGCCAAGAGACAGATAATCGAGGCTGGCTTCTGCCCGCATCCAGTCCGTAAAACGATAGCCCACGCCGCCGCCGACCGACCAGCCGGAAGAGGCAGCGCCGGGTGCAACCACGGTTCCATCGACAGTCAGGCGATTGGAATGCGGCATCAGATAACCGCCACCCGCCCGCAGATACCAACCCGTCTTTACATCATCCTCGCCCATCTCCGGCGGCGCGAGGGAGAAGTCTCCCTCCTCACCCAGCAGGGCAGGCACATCGTCTTCCTCCGCCAGAAGCGGGGAAGCGGGAAGGGTGAAGAAAGCGGCGGCAGCCAGAATGCTGGCCCCTTTACCGATCTTGCGCCACATCACGAACAACCCATGTCATCATCACTCATTGGAGCGGAAGGTGGCATGGGAAGGTTTAAGGGGCACTTAACCCTGATGAGGCGTTAAACGCTGCTGTGCATCTTCAGCTCTTGTGAACCGTGATGGCGGAAGGTGGCCGAAAATGTGGGGCGCGGGCTGTATCAGGCCTGCCCTCTCGTGCCCGCACAAGGTGCCCTGATGAGAGCGTGAGGAGATGCGCGCGGCACGCGAAGCGGGTGCCGCAATAGCGGACATGAAATTGCCAGCCCTGCCGGCGACAGGCAGATGCTCACATCATGTGGGATGAGGTGGGGCTGTGTTGAGTGCGAGAGGGAGCAACCTGTCTGTCGCCATCACCAGCCAGAGACGATGCCCCTCGTCTCTGGCCACTGCATCCCCTTCGGGCCGCCATCATGGACAGCCGGCATGAACAGGGAGGGCAGGCACCGTAACTGCGTTACGCCTCGGCCCATCAATCCGTGTAATCGGATCACTTGACTATCGGTTCACTTGCACTCGCACTTCATGCCGCCGATCTGCGAGGAGGGGCCTTCCACGGGGCCGGTCGCGGTGACGCGGCGATGACCCCAGTTTGCACCGTCACCGCCATAAAGAATGGCCTGGCAGTTCGGGCGAAGCACGACAGAAGCCAGCTTGCCAGCCAATTCGGGGTGGTGGTTGCCGGGAATGTTCCGCATGAACGCGCTGTTGGCGGGAATGAACTTCACGGTTATGCCATTCCCGATCTGGAACAGTTGCTTGCCATTCGCATCCTTGGCAACGCATTCGGCCTGCTGGGCAAAGGCCGGGCCGCTTGCGATGACGCCCGAAATGCCCGCAACGCTACATGCCAGAATTGCAGCCTTCAAAAACGTGTTCATTGATCTCTCCACTTGATTATTCCGAAATTCGTGTCCTGAACACTTTCGTGTACAGTAAATAGCATACAGTTTTGTAATGAATGTCCATTTGATTGAAGATCAATACATAACACGGAGCAAGGCAATGGGGATCGTTTCGTTTTCCGCAATATTGTGAAGGGTTGGATCATGTTAATGTTGTTGAGAATTAGTATTTATAAATCTGAATATAATATATAAACATATATTATCATAATTTATGATGTTTTTTTGTAGATACAATTCGTAATAAATGAGCTATATTTGTGTGTATATGCAGTAAGTGTTATTTTTAATGAAATATTATGTATCGCAAAAAAATCATTTCAGGTGCGTATGATTGCTTGAGTAAAGGCTGGCTCAGATCTTCGATTCCGGGGCCTTTGATATTGACGTGAATGTCGGCATCAGACCGGACGTAAATCCTGTTTTCCTCTGAACCTCAAACACTTCGCTTTCTGGGCCAAAAAGTGCATGAATGGATGTGCGCGGAGGTATCCATATGCTGCGATTGCCCACTGGAAGGCATTTCACACGCTAATGTGCGCCGGGTGTGGATTGACGGGAGATGATTCTCGTGGCGTAGGAAGCCCCTGAACACGCGGAGATGGGCCGAAGGGCGCCATTGGAGACGTCATGCTTTCGGAGATATTCGCCCGCGTTGCCTTTTTGATCGCGATTTCGTGCACCGGTTATGTCATGGGCCGGATGCTGCGACTGGGTACGAAAGATCTCTCCGCGCTTCTGATCTATGTGATTTCGCCGGTCGTCATCTTCGTTTCCATTCTTCAGTCACCGGCGGACTGGTCATATTTCGCATACACGCTTGGCAGCTATCTCACGGCCTCAACCGCCGGGATTCTCGCCTATGCGCTTGGGCGCAGGCTGTGGAGTGATGCAAGGGCGAACCTGTTCGGGTTCGCGGGCGGGGATGGAAATACGGGCTATTTCGGCCTCCCTATCGTGTTTGCCATTTTCAGTGCTGAACAGGCGGCGGTCGCGGTCTTTATCGTGATCGGGGTGAACCTCTACACCTTCACCGTGGGTTACTTCATATCGGCCAAAGGGGTGATGGATACCCGGCAGAGCTTGCGCCGCATCGCCCGCATGCCCTTGCTGTATGCCGCTTTTCTGGGTGTGATCTTCAAGACCTTCAATATCGTTGTAGATCCCACGCTGCTGTCCAGCCTTGATAACTTCAAGGGGGCTTACAGCGTTCTGGGCATGATGGTTATCGGTATCTCGCTCGCCACGTTCGCCAAGCTGGAAGTTGACTGGAAATTCCTTCTCTGGATGCTTGGGTGGAAGCACATCATCTATCCCGCTCTGGGTATTCTGGTGTTTGCCTTTGTGCTGCCTATGCCACCCGAGTTGCTGGTCATTATCGTTCTGATGCTCTCTACACCGATGGCGAGCAATACAGTGGTGATCGCCAGCCATCTGGGTGTGCATCCCGAGCGTGCCGCGGTTGCGGTGATGACGAGCACGCTGACAGCAGCGATCACTGTGCCGCTTACGGTGATGTGGCTGGTGTAGGTGGGCGGCGTGCGAGCGCGCATAAAAAAGCGCGGGGCTGAGCCCCGCGCTATGGAGGTACTTGAAGGTCACTGGAGCCATACTCGCGAAAGAGTCTGGCAATGCTGTGGCAAGACCTCACCGCTCGTTTCGCACCGTTTCCCCCGCTTCATCGAGCGGGGGACGAGCTCAAATGAAAGTTGTCCTCAGGGTGCCACGCGCTGAAGAGCATCGATGACCTCATCCACAGCCGTTTCCACCTGATCACGATCCTCGCCTTCACCCATCACGCGAATGACTGGCTCTGTGCCAGAACGACGGATCAACAGGCGCCCCTGATTGGCAAGCCGACGCTCCATCTCGGCGATGGTTTTCTGCACCTCGTCATTGTCCAGCGGCATCACCGCGCCATAGCGCACATTTTTCAAAATCTGTGGCATGGGTTCGAAACGGTGGCAGACCTCTGAAACCGGCTTGCCCAGACGCTTGACCACAGCCAGCACCTGAAGGGCGGCCACAAGACCATCCCCTGTCGTGGAGAAGTCAGAAAGAATGATGTGACCGGACTGCTCGCCACCCACATTGTAGCCGCCGGACTTCATGCGCTCGAGCACATAGCGGTCACCCACCGCGGTGCGCTCTAGATTGAGGCCGATGCTGCCCAGATAGCGCTCCAGACCGAGATTGGACATGACAGTGGCTACCACGCCATCGCCCCTGAGCAGGCCCCGGGCCTTGAAGCTTTCAGCCACCACGGCCATGAGCTGGTCGCCATCGACCACATGGCCCTTTTCATCCACCAGAATGACACGGTCCGCGTCACCATCGAGCGCGATACCGATATCGGCCCGTACTTCACGCACCTTGGCACACAGGGCCTCGGGAGAGGTGGAGCCAACCTTGTGGTTGATATTGGTGCCATCCGGATCCACACCCATCGACACCACATCCGCACCAAGTTCCCACAAGGCGGCGGGGGCAACGCGATAGGCCGCGCCATGGGCGCAGTCCACCACCACCCGCATGCCATCAAAGGTCTGGTCCCGCGGCAGGGTGCCCTTGGCATATTCGATATAGCGTGCATGCACGCCTTCAAGCCGCTTCACGCGCCCCATATCTGCCGGTGTGGCAAGGCGGCGGGAGAGGTCTTCATCAATGAGCGCCTCGATCTCGCGCTCAACATCATCGGAAAGCTTGAAGCCATCAGGCCCGAACAGCTTGATGCCGTTATCGGCAAAGGGATTGTGCGAGGCGGAGATCATCACGCCCAGATCCGCACGCATGGAGCGGGTGAGCATGGCGACGGCCGGGGTGGGCATCGGGCCCAGCAGTAGCACGTCCAGCCCCACGGATGTGAAACCGGCCACAAGTGCATTTTCGATCATGTAACCTGAAAGCCGCGTATCCTTGCCGATGACCACGCGGTGGCGATGCTCGCCGCGCTGGAAGGCAAGGCCGGCCGCCATGCCGATGCGCAGGGCAATGTCCGCAGTGAGCGTGGCATTGGCGCGTCCGCGCACGCCGTCGGTTCCGAAATATTTCCGCGTCATGCTTCCTCAGGTCTTGCGACTGTCCGTCTCGGGTCTGAAGCGCTCAAGGCCCTTGTGGGGTCACAAAGCGCTTCAGCTCATGGTGTGGATACGCCTGTCTGCATGTGCCTCGCAGCCACATGCATGCCTTTAGCATCCCTTCCCCCGTCTGCGTCATCACATCCCGTGACTATCCTTCACAGATTGGCGCAGACGGGCGTTTTTAGGGTGTGGCCCGTTTACTGGCCAAGTGCGATCGGCGCTTCCGGCTGATCGCTTGGGAAGATGGTGATGGCCTTGGCGTCCAGATCCACCTTGTTCAGGTCGAGCACGCGCTTTGCGGGGTTGGCATAGGTGGAGAAGTAATAGCGGCCGTTCTTCACGTCGCCATAGGAGGTCCACTCGGTGATCTCGAAGCCGGCCACGCCGCCGCCGGTGGAGGAGCCCGCCTGCGTGACAACCGAACCGGGCGGAATATCAAAATTGTTCATGATATGGGCGACAGTCGCGACCCCTTCCTCACTGGTCTTGGGCTGGGGCAGGGCGCGTGAGAACATGAATGCGCGCACGAAACGTGAGGGGGAAAGGCTGTCTCCCGGCAGGCCATGAAGCCCGGCACCGGTAGAGGGAGCCGCGAAGGTGGCGCCACCCAACTTGAGTGGAGCCGGCTCATTGGGCTGGAGATTGGCAAACTGGCCCAGATTGGCAAGGTGCCAGTCAAAAGCCGGCGCATTGGTGAGAACCCCGGTGGGGTTGTCGTGCATCTGGAGCTTGCCGCCAATATATTCCACCACAAGGCTCGCGCCCGTTGCGTCATGCAGGGTCATGTGCAGCGGCACGACAGCCTTGAAGGAAACCTGCTCGGAACGGTTCACCTTGATCTTCGGCAGGGCTTCCTTCACCTCGGCCACGGTGGCGAAGGAGGTCAGCACATAGGTGAGGATCTCGTAGGAGGCGATGGAGTTTTTCGCTTCTTCAGCAGAGACGTCCTGGAATTCGGCGAGATTGGGCAGATAGAGCAGGCCGCCCACAAGGCCCTTTTCGTTCATGCCATCAATGATGATTTCAAGGCCCACGCCATTCAGGCCCACCGCGCCATATTTCCCGGTCCAGTGCAGGCCCGTGCCGGGCTTGCCATCCGGTCCGGTGCCCTTCAGGGCGACCTTGCGCGGTACGACGATTGCCTGAGAATTCAGGGGCATACCGAATTCCATTGTCCGGCCATAAATATAGCCGCCGTCCTGGGCCTTGATATACAGCGAGGTGCAGGCTGAGGCTGCGATGGGCTGCGCCAGAAGGGCGATGCCGGCAACCGTGGCGGCGAGCATATTCTTGAACCGGGTCATGGATGTCTCCACATTTGGCACGCGTGATGACAGATGTCTCTTTATGCGTCCATGCCATGCGGGGGCGCATAAAGAGACATCTGTCCTGAACCATGGTGTTGCTGCGTGAAGCCGAGGCCTTCGGTCATGCGCTTCAGACCGGGCAGCAGCAGTGGTTTTGCCATGCATTTATACGCTGCTTGCATGTCTGCGCCTTACAGCCGGAGGGCGTGAGGCGCAAAAACTTTCCAGAAGGTTAAGGCCGCAGACATTGCCTCAGGCATTGTTGCAATGGTACCGCTCGCCCAATCTTATCTGGAGAATGCCTCGTGTCCGCTCCCAAACTTGATGTTCTTGCCATCGGCAATGCCATTGTGGACGTGCTTGCGCGCGCCGAAGACGATTTTCTTGCATCCCATGGCATGAACAAGGGCGGCATGGCCCTGATTGATGAGGCACGGGCGGAAGAGGTTTATGGCGCGATGGGCGCGGGCACCGAGATTTCCGGTGGTTCGGCTGCCAACACTGCCGTTGGCGTTGCGGCGCTGGGCGCGCGCGCCGGCTTTATCGGCAAGGTAAAGGAAGATGGGCTGGGCAAGGTGTTCGGCCATGATATCCGTGCAGCCGGCGTCGCCTTCTCCACCCCGGCAGCGACCGCAGGCGCAGCCACGGCCCGCTGCCTCATTCTGGTGACGCCGGATGGCGAGCGCACCATGAACACCTTTCTGGGCGCGGCGCAGGACCTGACCGTGGCGGATATTGACGCCGCCATCGTGGAAAGCGCGTCTGTCACCTATCTGGAAGGCTATCTGTGGGATCCGCCGGCCGCAAAGGAAGCCTTCCTTGCCGCCGCGAAGATCGCCCACAAGGCACACCGCAAGGTGGCGCTGACCCTGTCTGATTCTTTCTGTGTGGATCGCTATCGTGCCGAGTTCCTCGATCTCATCCGCTCCGGCACGGTGGATCTGGTCTTCTGCAATGAGGGCGAGCTGAAGTCTCTCTATGAGACTGCCGATTATGACACCGCGCTCGCCCAGCTGAAGCAGGATGCGCGTGAGGCGGTGGTGACCCGCTCGGAGCAGGGCGCTTCCTTCATTTCCAACGCGGGCATTGTGCGCGTGCCGGCCTATCCGGTGGAGCGGGTGGTGGATACCACTGGTGCGGGCGACCTGTTCGCTGCTGGCTTCCTTGCCGGCTACACCACGGGTCTGGAGCCAGCCGAGTCGCTGCGTCTTGGCGCTCTGGCGGCCGGGGAGATCATCTCCCAGCTCGGTGCGCGCCCGCAGCGTAACCTGCTGGATCTGGCTCGCGAAGGCGGTCTGCTCTCGTGAGTGAGGAAAAGCCGCCCGTCATCGTGGAGGAGGATGCGTCCGCCCGCGCCCTTGCGGCGATCAAGGCGCGCGCGCCCCTGATCATGGTGCTGGGCGGCGCGGGTACGGGCAAGACCACCTTCCTGCAGAATCTGCGGCGCACGGGCGGGGGGCGGCAGGTGTTCCTTGCGCCCACCGGCGTTGCTGCCCTGCAGGTGGGTGGGCAGACCATCCATTCCTTCTTCGGCATTCCGCCCCGCCTGATGAATCCGGATGAGGTGCGTCCGCGCGTGCAGGTGCGCCGGCTGCTGAAGAAACTCGACCGGGTGGTGATCGACGAGATCTCCATGGTGCGGGCGGATCTGCTGGATGCGGTGGATATCTCCCTGCGTATTGCCCGCGAGAACCCGGCCCCCTTTGGCGGGGTGCAGATGGTGCTGGTGGGGGACTTCATGCAACTGCCTCCGGTGGTTCCGATGGCAGAGCAGGAGATGCTCTCCCGCATGGGCTATGAAGGGCCGTTCGCCTTCCATGCCAAGGTGCTGCGCAATGCGCTGCGCACGGCACTGGGCGAGGAAGCCGGCATCGGCGTGCAGGAGTGGGACGGCGAACAGGCCAATATGGACAGCCTGATGCCACTCGATAACATCCCGCTGACGCAGGTGCCCTTCACCCATGTGCATCGCCAGACGGACAACGCCTTCATCTCCGCATTGGGCGCGATCCGCCGTGGGCGCGGTGTGCGTGAGGCGGCGGAGATGCTGAACGAAACCTGTGTGCGCCCGCACCGGCCGGGCGTGCTTCCGGTTCTGCTCACCCCCACCAATGCAAGGGCGGATGCCTATAATGCGCGTGGTCTTGCCTCGCTTGAGGAAGGCGGGCGCGCGTTTGATGGTGACCTGAAAGGCGAGTTCGGGCTGGAGGGCGACCGCCTGCCGGTGCCGGAGAAGCTGGTGCTGAAGCGCGGCGCGCGGGTGATGGCGCTGCGCAATGATCCGGCCCGGCGCTGGGTCAATGGTTCCGTGGGCACGGTGGTGGGCATGGATGCCGACAGTGCGCGCGTGAAGCTGGATGATGGCCCCACGGTGGACATGGAGTCCTTCACCTGGGAGCGCGTGCGCTATGGCTGGGATGACAATACCGGCCGGATCGAGGCCAAGGTGGTGGGCACCTACACCCAGTTGCCGCTCGCCTATGCCTGGGCGCTGACCATGCACAAGGCGCAGGGGCTGACACTGGAAGATGTGCGCATCGATTTCGGCGAGGGGGCCTTTGCCGCTGGGCAAGCCTATGTCGCCCTTTCCCGCGCGCGGTCTTTGGCCGGCCTGTCATTGGTGCGGGCCATCCGTTCCTCGGATGTCCGGGTGGACCGGCGCGTGGCGATGTTCGTGAACGCGTTTGAGGCGCAGGGCTGACGGCAGGTGCGGAGGCCACGGCTGCGGGGCCACGGCTGCGGGGCCACGGCTCGGTTGGGTTCGTTCAGCCATGAAAAATGCCGGCCAGGGTGAACCCGGCCGGCATTTTTGTTTTATGGCGCAGATGCAGTTTGTGCTGCACCCAACCTGAAACCTCAGGCCGCCTGCTTCTTTGGCTGCACTTCCGCCGTGTAGGCATCCATCAGCTTGTGGGTGATGGTACCGGGCGTGAAGCTCCAGTCCGCGATCGAGCCCACCGGGGTCACTTCAGCGGCGGTGCCGGTGACGAAGCACTCGGTGAAGCCGGCAAGTTCTTCGGGCTTGATGTGACGCTCAATCACCTCGATGCCCTGACGCTTGGCAAGCTCCACCACGGTCTGGCGGGTGATGCCGTCGAGGAAGCAGTCCGGGGTGGGGGTGTGGATCGCGCCATCCTTCACGAAGAAGATGTTCGCGCCCGTGCACTCGGCCACATAGCCGCGATAATCCAGCATCATCGCATCTGCAAAGCCCTTGTTCTCGGCGCGATGCTTGGAGATGGTGCAGATCATGTACAGGCCGGCGGCCTTGGCCTTGCAGGGAATGGTGGCCGGATCGGGACGGCGATATTCCGCCAGATCAAGGCGCAGACCCTTCAGGCGCTGCTCGGGATCGAAATAGCTCGGCCACTGCCACATGGCGATGGCGAGATGGATGGTATTGCCCTGCGCTGCCACGCCCATGGCCTCACTGCCACGCCACGCGATGGGGCGGACATAGGCATCCACCAGATTGTTCTTCTCAAGCGTCGCCTTCTTGGCGGCGACAATCTCCTCAACTGAGAAGGGAATCTTGAAATCAAGATATTCAGCGGATTTGTGCAGGCGCTCGGCATGCTGCAGAGACTTGAAGATCTCGCCACCATACGCGCGCTCACCCTCAAACACCGAGCTGCCGTAATGCAGGCCATGAGAGAGCACGTGCAGCTTGGCATCCCGCCACGCCACGAACTCGCCGTCATACCAGATCCAGCCGTCACGCTGATCGAAGGGAAGTGCTGCTGCGCTCATAATTCCTTGCTCCATTACAGGACCGCGCATGAAGCGCGTCACCCTGTCGCCAGCGCTTTCCTCGCGGGCGGCATGAGGGTATCTTCATGCCAGAACTTCAGGCTGGCAACTCGGCGAAATGATGTGTCGTTCATTTTCTTCTTGGCGACATATCGTTTCGCGAGCTTGCCTCTTTAGGTAACGTTCGCACTGAAAAAGTCAATATGGCTGACATAAATTCTGCCGTCACGACGGCATTGACGGTCGATGACGAGGCGTTCGATGTGGAGCGCGATGGCGTTCCTCTGGTCGATCTCATCGAGCTTTTCTTCTTTGCCTACAGGGACTTCGTTGGGGATCCCGATGAAATTCTCGCGCCCATCGGGTTCGGGCGGGCCCATCACCGGGTGATCCATTTCGTCAATCGCCACCCCGGCATGCGGGTCGCAGACCTGCTGGAGATTCTGCAAATCACCAAACAGAGTCTCGGCCGTGTGCTGCGTGAACTGGTGGATGAGGGCTTTGTGGAAAGCCGGGCGGGAGAGGCGGACCGCCGCCAGCGCCTGCTTTACCCCACGCCAAAGGCTGAGCGACTGGCGCGTGGCTTTGTCGGCATCCAGAGCAAGCGCATTGCACGTGCACTGGATGCGTGCGGACCGGGTGCGCAGGAAACGGTGCAGCGCTTTCTTATCACCATGATTGATCCTGAAGATCGTGATGAAGTGGAGCGGCTGATTCAGAGGGCGGACCGTGCCCGCCGAGCGCGTGAGGGGGCAGAGGAGACACCATGATGCTGTCGCAGGACATGCCCTCGCGGAAAATGACGTGCGAAGAGATGAAACATGCCTGAATCCACGCCCCGCCCGCCAATTTTCCTGCCAGACGAAGCGCTTCATCTGCTGGTGGTGGATGATGACAACCGCATCCGTACACTGCTGTCACGCCTGCTGATCGAGAACGGATACCGTGTCACCACGGCGGCCTCGGCGGCGGAGGCGCGCGGGCGTCTGGAGGGGCTGACCTTCGACCTGCTGGTTCTGGATGTGATGATGCCGGGTGAAACGGGGCTGGAACTGGCCCGTTCCCTGCGTGAGACCTCGACCGTGCCGATCCTCATGCTGACCGCCCGCTCGGATATCGAAGACCGCATCGCGGGTCTGGAAGCGGGGGTGGATGATTATCTGGCCAAGCCATTCGAGCCGCGCGAGCTCTTGCTGCGCATCGGCTCCATTCTCAAGCGCGCGGCAGTGCCGCCACAAAAGGCCATAGAAAGTGTGCGCTTTGGCGAGTTCACATTCCATCTGGACCGGGGTGAACTGACACAGGATGGCGAAATCGTAAGACTCACCGAGCGTGAGCGCGAAATGTTGCGCACGCTGTCTGAAGAGCCGGGCGGCACCGTGCCGCGTCTGGCCCTTGCCGGCGGTGGTGCCACAAGCGAACGGGCCGTTGATGTGCAGGTGAACCGGCTGCGGCGCAAGCTGGAGCGGGATCCGGCCAACCCCGTCTATCTGCAAACCGTGCGTGGCATCGGCTACCGGCTGGTGGTGAGCCCTTGAGCGATCTGGGTCACGAAGAGGCCGGTTTCAAGGCTGGCCTGAAGCGCTTTGGCGTGCGACTGGCCAAGGCCAACAGCCGCATGGGGGCATGGTTCAACCGCGTGACCCCGAAAGGGCTTTATCCGCGTTCCCTGCTCATCATCATCACGCCGATGGTTCTGTTGCAGTCGGTAGTGGCGTTCGTCTTCATGGAGCGACACTACAATGTGGTGACACACCGTCTCTCCGCAGCTGTGGGGCAGGATATTTCCGCGATTGTGGAACTGTTTCCACTGCTGCCGAAAGCTGCCGACTATGCCGCCCTGCGTCGGATCGCGTGGCAGAACCTCCAGCTCAATGTCACCGTTCTGCCGCCCGGCCCGCTGCCGCCATCCGGCCCGCGCCCCTTCTTTTCAGTGCTGGATACAGCCCTTTCGCGTGAGATCGGCAAGCGCGTGAAGGAACCCTTCTGGGTCGATACGGTGGGCCGTTCGAACCTCATTGAGGTGCGGGTGAAAATGCCGGATGCGGAGTTGCGCATCTTCGCCCAGCGCAACATGGCCTATGCCTCCAATTCCCACATCTTCCTGCTGTGGATGGTAGGCACCTCGCTGGTGCTGCTCACGGTCGCCATCCTGTTCCTGCGCAACCAGATCCGGCCGATCGAGAATCTGGCGGATGCGGCGGAAGCGTTCGGCAAGGGGCGCGATGTGGAGAATTTCCGCCCGCGGGGTGCGCGTGAGGTACGCCGTGCGGCTGTCGCCTTTCTGGAGATGAAGCGTCGTATTGAACGGCAGATGGAGCAGCGGACCACCATGCTGGCCGGCGTGTCGCATGACATGCGCACCATCCTCACCCGCTTCAAGCTGGAACTGGCCTTTCTACCAGAGGGGGCCGACACCGAGGCCCTAAAGCGTGACGTGGATGAGCTTCAGGGCATGCTGGAGGCCTATCTGGCATTTGCGCGTGGCGATACCGGCGAGCAGGTGGCCCTGACCGATATGGGGCAGGTGGTGGAAGAACTGCGCCAGAATGCCGAGCGGGACGGGGCCATCGCCAACGCCTCCTTCATGGGGCCGCCGCTGGTGGAGGTGAAGGGTGAGCAGATCAAGCGCTGTCTCGCCAATCTGGTGAACAATGCGGTGCGCTATGCCCACCGGGTGGATATTTCCGGCACACGTGATGCGCGCTGGATCATCATTCATGTGGATGACGATGGGCCCGGCATTCCCGAAGACAAGCGCGATGATGTCTTCAGACCGTTCCTGCGCCTGGATGATGCCCGCAATCAGGACAATGGCGGCTCCGGTCTTGGCCTCTCCATTGCGCGTGACATTGCCCGTACACATGGTGGAGATGTGGTGTTGGGTGAAAGCCCTCTCGGCGGCCTGCGCGCGACAGTGCGCGTGCCGGTATGAGGGCTGTTGCGCCCGGTCATGGTTGGCTATGCCGCTGGGGTGTGAGCCTTCTGAGTCGTTCTTGACCGCGTATCGCAGGTGCGCTGACAGCCCCGCCGGGGCGGGCGCAAAGAGTGCAGGGGAGATGCGCCATGGGCCTGAAGCCACTGGTTGCGATCATTGGGGACAGGACAGACAGCGGAGATCTGACAGAAGGCGGCGAACTGCCCGTCTTCGCGCTCGGCGAGAAATATGCCCAATCGGTGCATGATTTTGCGGCCTGCCTGCCGGTGCTGGCACTGCCGGTCATCCGGGCGGATGAGCTGGATGAACTGATTGATCGCATGGATGGGTTTGTCTTTTCAGGCAGCCCCTCCAATGTGCATCCGCGGTACTGGAATGGGCCGGCGGATGCTCCGGGCCCGTTTGATGAAAATCGCGATGAGTTCTCCCTCGCTCTCATTCGCGCGGTGGTGGAGCGGCAGGTGCCGTCTCTCTTCATCTGCCGCGGATTTCAGGAGATGAATGTCGCGCTGGGCGGTACGTTGCATCCCCGGCTGGCAGAGGTGGATGGCCGGATGAAACACCATTCGCCGGAAGATGCGCCCTATGAACGGCGTTACGGACCGGAACATGAGGTGCATGTGCGCGCGGGCTCACCTCTTGCGGATCTGTTCGGTGCGACCCGTTTTGAGGTCAACTCCCTTCATTATCAGGGGCTTGACTCTATCGCGCCTTCCCTTTCCGTGGAAGTGGATGCCCCCGACGGGACACCTGAGGCGGTGATGCTGCGCGATCATCCTTTCGCTGTCGGGGTGCAGTGGCATCCTGAATACCGGCCAGACCTTTCACCCCAGAGCGCGCGTTTGCTGGCCGCATTCGGTGCGGCAGCAGCCCGGCGGGCGGCCTCTCGCAAGGCAGGTTGAATACAGGTTGCTTTGGCGGGCACTTCCGTCAGTATTGACAGTGTACTCCTTGTTTTCAGCAGCATGCGGCCGGTTTCTGGCCGCGTGTATGCCGTGATTGACATGTATTGAATTCTGAGCCGGTGTCGCTGCTTGAAAGAGCCTGCGCAGTTCCGGGGTTTTCGGAGAGAATTATGGATGCGCCATTCAGGATGAAGAAGCGTTCTGCCGTTGGGGCGGGTGTGCTTTCCGGGCGTTTCCGCAATGGCTGGTCCAGCCTGGCGGTGATCGCGGTCTTTGGATGGTCGGCGACTGTCGCGCCCGCCATGGCGCAAAGCAAGTCGTCCGGACCATCGGCAGGGGTTTCGACAACGCCGCCACCACCGGCCGCGCCTGCGCCCGCCGAAAGCGCTCCGGCCGCAGTGCCTGAGAATGCGCCGCCAACAGCACCCTCGGCGCCCGCTGCGACGGCTCCTGCCGCTGTGGCATCTCCCGCTGCTCCAGCAACACCTGCGCCGTCAGCGCCGCCTGCGGCTTATGCCGCGGGAGATGGTCGTGCGCTGCCGCAGGCCCCTCAGGCGCAGGCACCGGAAGAGGAACTCTTCACCCTGACCGAGCTGGAATATCTGCTGGGTCCGGTGGCGCTCTATCCCGATCCGCTACTGGCCGTGATGTTTCCAGCAGCCGCTTTTCCAGAGCAGATTGTTGAAGCCAACAAGTGGGTTCAGGACAACCCGGCGGATGTGAAGAAGAAGGACTTCAAGGCGGTGGATTCCAAGCCATGGGATCCCTCCGTGCAGGCCCTGACACGCTTTCCGGATGTCCTGAAGCTGTTGAGCGAAAATCTGGAATGGACCGAGGCGCTGGGGTTTGCCTTTGTGGCACAACCGAATGATGTCTCCACCGCCATCCAGCTTCTGCGTGCCAAGGCGCAGAAGGTCGGCAATCTGAAGTCCACGCCGCAGCAGGTGGTGACCACCCGCCAGAGCGAGGGACGGGAGAATATATATATCACGCCGGCCAATCCCGAGCGGATTTATGTGCCGACCTATGATTCCTCCACGGTGTTCACCACGCTGGCGGCCGGGGCGCTGGTATTCGGCACCGCTGCTCTGGTGGGATCCAGCTGGAACAATCGCTGGGGTTGGAACAATCGCCCATGGAACTCAATCTGGGTGGTTCCGCCGGGTTGGAACCGTCCTCCCGGATGGAGACCGGGATGGGGACCGGGCTGGGGTAATGGATGGCGGCCGGGGCCGGGTCATGGTCCATGGCGTCCGGGGCAGCCAGGTTGGGGGCCGGGCCCGGGTTGGGGTCCTGGGCCGGGGCGTCCCGGTTGGGGGCAAGGCCCCGGGCCTGGTCCGGGCTGGGGCCCGGGTCCCGGGCGTCCACGTCCACCGAACTGGGGTCCGGGCGGTCCGGGAGGTCCGGGTTATCCCGGCGTGCGTCCTCCGGGCGTTCGGCCGCCGGGAAGCGGACCGGTGCGTCCGTTGCCTCCGGGTGTGTTCCCGCCCGGTGGGCCAAACCGTCCTGGCGTGAGGCCTCCGGGTGTTGGACCGGGGCCGGGCTACCCGAACCGCCCCGGCCTTGTGCCACCCGGCGGCAACCGCCCCATTCCGGGTGGCCCCAATCGACCGGGTATGCGTCCTCCGGGTGCGGAGGGACGTCCTGATCTGCCCAATCGTCCAGGTGGTGGAATGCGTCCGCCGCAAGGTGGTCCGAACCGACCGGGCATTGTCGCACCTCCGGGCGGGGTTCGCCCGCCGCAGGGTGGCCCGAACCGTCCGGGCATTGTGCCACCCGGCGGCAACCGTCCCATTCCGGATGGCCCCAATCGACCGGGTATGCGTCCTCCGGGTGCCGAGGGGCGTCCTGATCTGCCCAATCGTCCCAGTGGTGGAATGCGTCCGCCGCAAGGTGGTCCGAACCGACCGGGCATTGTCGCGCCTCCGGGGGGTGGGCGTCCGCCACAAGGTGGCCCGAACCGTCCGGGAAGGCCTGAGGTCAACCGACCCCAGCGGCCCAATGCGGGTACGCGCCCGAATGTCCAGCGACCACCACAGGTGCGCCCCGGTGGCCAGCAGATGCGGCCACCTCAGGCAAGGCCGGGAGGTGGGCAGCAGGGACGGCCGCAGCAGATGCGTCCGGGTGGGCAGCAGCAACTCCGTCAGCAGCAGATGCGGCAGCAACAGTTCCGCCAGCAGCAGAACCGGCCGAATATGCAGCAGATGAGACAGCAGCAGTTTCGCCAACCGCAGGCACGTCCCGGCGGGCCACGCATGCCGCCCCAGAACCGACCGGGCGGCGGTGGCACTCGCTTTAACAACAACCGGTGACAAGACAGGCGGGACATTGTCCCGCCTGTTTTTTCATGGGATGGTTTTTCAGGAGACAGAGGGACATTTCCCAGATCGGAGCCTTCCGGGAAGCCAGCAAGCCCTTTCGCGCAGGCCTGTGTTTCGCTCCAAAAATAAGGGTGTGGGCGTGCGACTGTTCTGCGCATTACATCGTCGCGCGCAGCGCAGCATATGACCCGCCCTGTTCAAGCCTTCACAAAAGGCCCGCTATGGTGCCGCGAGTTTTCCAATACCTCTTCAAACGACTGAAAAGGCCTTGGTTTGCGGTGCATACTCACATTCAGATTGCGAAGTCTTTGCGGATCTTATGACAACGTAATCGCTGCGATCAGGCGGCCATAGTCCGGTTCGCCCAAATGCGTGGCCCGGCGGTAAGAAAAGAACGTGTCTGGGTTTGCATAGGTATCAAGACCCAGATCCTCAATCGCTCCCACACCCGCCTGTTCCAGCCGCAGAGTAATGAAGCCCGGCAGGTCAAATTGTGCATGTTCAGCTTTGGGGGATGGGATAAAGAAGCGCGAAAATCCCGGATCATCCGCGAGAAACAGGCTCTGAAAATCCGCGCTGACCTCATAGCTGGGCTGGCGGATCAGCGGGCCGATTACAGCACGGATATCCTGCCGCCGGGCACCCTGCTTTTCCATCAGTGCGACAGTATTGGCAACCACCCCGCCAAACGCACCTTTCCAGCCCGCATGGGCGGCGGCAACCACACGCGCATTGGGGTCTGCAAACAATATGGGGCCGCAATCAGCCGTTGAGATCGCCGCGCCAAGGCCCACAGTGCTGCTCACAATCGCATCTGCCTTGGGTGCGGTTTCGCGGGTCCAGGGCGTGGTCGCCAGAACGGCATCAGCAGAATGAACCTGCCAGCAGGCGAGCAGATGCTCGGCATCAAGGCCGAGTGTGTGTGCCATGCGAGCCCGGTTTTCACGCACAGCCTCCGGCGTATCGCTGGAGCCCATGCCACCATTCAGACTGCCATAAATTCCGGTGGAGACACCGCCATGCCGGGTGAAAAAGGCATGGCGGATGCCCGGCAGGCCGCAGAGCGAGGGGGCTTCGATCTTCATCTGGTCCGTCATGGCCGGCCTTTCGCGAGAGCATTTTGCGGGAAGAGGACACTGCTTCCCTGAAGAAAAAGTGACCAGTCATGATGGCTTGGGAAGGGCGAGCTCCGCATGCGTTATCTGGCGGGGATCTGCTCACTCACATCAAAGGCGGGTGGTGCACCCATGGCAGGGTGCACCAGCGCCAGAACCTTGAACAGGCTTCCCATATGCTCCGGCTCTGTCCCCGCAAGGCGCGTGGCAGCTGCGGCAATCGCTTCCTGCCCGGCTTCATCCTTGCCCTTCATGAGGGCCTGTGTGCGCTGGCCAAGCCCCAGCCGGATGAGAAACTCCCCTTGCCCCAGAAGGCCATAAGGGACTGCGCCTGCTGCCGCGCCAATGCGGGCGAGGAGGGCAAAGTCGACATGTGCCGTGAGATCCAGTGCGCCGGGGCGGGCAAGCGGATCTGCAAAGGTGTGGTTTTCAAGGGCCTGAAGTGTATCGCCATACCCGCCGCCATGACCGTAGTCGATGATGAGTGCAGCACCACCCTGCGCTGCAATGCGGGTGGAAAGGGCCCGGGCCGGGCCGGGGTCAAGGCGCTCCAGAACCGCGCCTTCATCTGGTGGCGGGAGGTGTGCGGCAAAGGCGGTCGCGAGCGGTGAGGGGGGGGTATCCAGACCGAAGGTCAGTTCGCCATTCTCATCCAGCCCCACGCGGCGCTCATGCCACGCGCCTTGGGTGAAAACATACTGATCTACCGGGAGCGCATCGAAAAATTCGTTGGCGATGATGATGGACGGTCCTGCGGGCACATCCTCAATGCGATCATGCCAACTGATTTCAAGCCCGGAACCCGCCAGCGTACGCTTCTGGGCGCCCCGCAAAACTGGGCTGGTCTCAACCATATGAACCCGGGCCGCGGAGATGAAGGCGGGCAACAATCGCGCCGCGCGTAATGCATCCGCCATGAGAGTGCCGCGCCCCGGTCCAAGCTCAATCAGCCGAAACGCATCGGGAGAACCCATCTGCTGCCATGTCGCCACCGCCCAAAGACCGAGCAGTTCCCCGAACATCTGGCTGATTTCCGGCGCTGTCGTGAAATCTCCCTGCGCCCCAAGCGGATCGCGGGTGATGTAATAGCCGTGTCGGGGGTGGCCGAGGCAAAGGGCCATATAACGGCTGACCGGCATGGGCCCCTCATTGAGAATGAGGGTGCGGATTTTCTTCAGCAGCGTCGTTTCGGCGGAGGGCAAGGGCATGGTGGTCACTTGGCTGTCTTTCCCCGGGCAGGTGTGTGGCGGAGGGATGCAGCCACAAAAGCAAGCCCAACCAGAAGCAAGGGCACGGAAAGCCACTGCCCCATGGTGGTGCCGAAGGCGAGATAGCCGAGTTGTGCATCTGGCTCACGGTAAAATTCGACAATGATGCGCGCGAGCCCATAGCCAATGGCGAAGATGCCCGTGGCCAGTCCCGGACGGCGAAGGCCGCCCAGCCGCACCAGCACCATCATGATGATGAAAAGGAGCAGGCCTTCCAGCGCCGCCTCATAGAGCTGGCTGGGGTGGCGTGGAACATTGCCGCCTGTGGGGAAAATCACCGCCCATGGCACATCAGTAGGACGGCCCCACAATTCGGAATTGATGAAATTCGCCAGCCGTCCGAAGAGAAGGCCCAGCGGTGCAACCACGCCGGCCACATCCAGCATCGACAAGACGGGTATGCCACGCGAACGGGCAAACAGCACAAGGGCTATGATGGTGCCCGCCAGCCCGCCATGGAAGGACATGCCACCCCTCCAGACCGCGATGATCTCCATCGGATTCTGGAGGAAGAACGGCAGGTTGTAGAAAAGCACATAACCAATGCGCCCGCCCAGAATGACACCGAGCGTAGCCCAGAACAATGCGTCATCCAGATCCTGCGGCTTCATTGGAGAGGCGCCACCCCATAGCGCCGCCCGTGCCACAAGCGCCCGCCCAATAAGCCATCCCAGCACCAGCCCGGCGATATAGGCCAGAGCATACCAGCGGATGGCGAGGGGACCGATCTGCACCAGAACCGGATCAATCATGGGGAAGGGCAGGGCAAGGATGGTCATGAATTTCCTGGAATGAAGCTGTGCGTGATGTCGGGGCAGGCATGCGGGCCGGGTGGCGGGTCAGGCCATGGCGCGGGGGGCATACCCAACCTGCGCGTATTCACTCGGCCAGAATCTTGATTTTCTCGCCATATTTGAGTTTGGCTCCAGGTTCCAGACCATTGAGAACAAGGAACAGTTCCTGCTGCTTGTCCGGAACCATCATCCGCCCGATAAGCTTGTCCGTTGTGTCACCGAAGCCGACCTTCACCACCCGCACCCGCAGGGGTTTCACCGTCTGCGCCTCATCGGACGACACGCGGCGGAACGTGCTGGCTGCCTCGCGGAACTGCTGGTCCAGTTCAGGGGTGAGTTCACGCGCTGCGAAGATCATGCGGTAGACATCCGAGCCAAAGCGGATGGCAAACATGCGGAAGGACCATTGCTCACCCCGTGCTACAGCCGTGGCGGCGGTGAAGCCATTCACGGTGAGGGTTTCAACCGAATTGATTTCCACCCCCTCGATCCACCCGGAGGAGAGATATTGCCCCAGTGACTGGTCCGCCGAAACACGCACCGCATCCAGCCGCATGGCCTCATTGCCAGACTGGCTGGCACCAAGCACCGCCTGAGAGGTGTTCTCCAGCGAGAAGCCCGCAGGCGCGGTAAAGGTGAAGCCCAGCTTGGGGTGGAAGAATTTGCGTCCGCGCACAAAACCTTCCTTGGGGTCATCGCCATAAATCATGCCATCTATGGCGGAGAGGTAGGCGTCACGGTCCCGCTCGCCCTTGTCTGGTTCGGCATAATGACGCGCATTGGCGGTCGCGATGGAAATGCGCTCGGGTGTTGCCGGATGAGACGAAAGCAGGTCCATTTCCGGTTTGGAGGCATTCGCACTGGTGATGGTGCTGGAGCGCACTTGTGCATAGCGGCCCATCTCGTTCAGGAAACGGGTTGCACCATAGGGGTCAAAGCCGGCACGGGCAGCGATCCCCACGCCAATGGCATCAGCTTCCAGTTCCTGCCCGCGGGAGAACGAGGCCAGCGTGCGCTTGCTCTTCTGCATGGCCAGTGCGCCCAGATCCGGGTCGTTCACCACATCCGAGATCACCCGGCTCACCAGAACAGCCTGCTTTACCTGCCCCTCACGTATGGTGGCATGGCTGGCGATAACATGCGCCATCTCATGCGCCAGAACGGATGAGAGCTCTGATGTATCGTTGGCCAGCGCCAGAAGGCCGCGGGTGACATAAAGCGAGCCATCTGGCAGGGCGAAGGCATTGATTGCAGGCGAATTGAGAACCGTGACACGATATTTCAGGTCCGGTCGCTCGGAGGCCGCAACCAGTCGTTCCACGACCTGTTGGATCAGTGCCTTAAGTTCAGGGTCGTTATAGGCCCCACCATAACTGGCCACGAG
This sequence comes from Xanthobacter sp., assembly GCA_035911315.1. GTDB lineage: Bacteria > Pseudomonadota > Alphaproteobacteria > Rhizobiales > Xanthobacteraceae > Xanthobacter. The sequence goes on along the minus strand of JAMHVS010000017.1, from coordinate 85,481 downwards.
CTTTTCATGCTCGCGCCTCTGGGTCGGGGTCATGTCCGCATAATCAGAGGGAGGTGCCGGGGTGGTCAGGGGCATGCTGGCCTGATCAATATCAAACCCGGCACATGCGCCAAGAAGCAGAGGCAGCAGAAGCACAAGCGCACGCGCGCAAACGCGCGGGCGCAACCCGCAGCGCCAGCGTGTCCATATGCTATGGACCTGCCCGCTCACTTTCCGTCACGCTCCTCGTTCGTCCGGTTCAACCATGTAACATCTTCAGCCACACGCGCGAAGATGGCGGGGCCACCCTGTTCTCGCAGAACCCCGCGCACGCGCACCACAGTGCCGCGCAACATGGCAGGATCGAGACTATTTCCGAATATGGGTTTAAAATCGCGCAAAGCGAGCATGATGGTGAAGTCCTCTCGCCAGTGCCGGCCAAAATTCACATATATGCGATCTCGCGATTCACCTGTCGCGGTCACCTTGCCTTCCACCAGTGTGTATAGGCCGATGCGTGCGGCAAGGCCTGTTTCATCCGTGGCTTTGGTGATGGATCCGGAGATCGCCCATATTCCGCGCCTGTCTTTTCGAGCTTCATTTTCAGCGGAAAGTATAGCCTGATTACAGCGCGATATTGCCTCAGCGCGTGCGCGGGTGCGAGGTGGGGTGGGAAGCTCAGGCTGGGCATAGCCAGCTCCCGCCTGCAAAAGCGCAAGTGTGAGAGATTGACCCGTTGGAAGTTCAGCCGGCCCCACCAGTCGCCCATGCCGATCAGATGAGCCTTGCGCCAGCTGCAGGGCTTGGCCAGAGAAAGTGCTCTCCACAACTGCCCGTGCTGCTCGAATCATGCCTTCATCTGGATAAAGCCGCGATGGCATGGCAATGCCAGAGGGCAGGAAGAGGCGACCATCCGTGAGTGTCAGAGCGCCATCGTCCGCAAGGCCTTTGATACGCACCTCTGTCATCTCGGCCGGTAAGCCCTGACACGCGCTTTCTTTCAGAGGCGCTTCTGCCCAGAGTGGCGTGATCGCACCGATCATGCCAAAGGCGAACACCGTGATCTGCCAGAGAGATGGGAGGATATGAGGAGCAGACATAAAGCCTCAGGCAGGTTCGGGCGCAGTGGAATCGAACACTTGATCTTGTGCTTCTCGTATGGAACAAATAAGGAACAAAATCAAGTTGAGTATCCCGCTCTATCGTGGCCTGTCTTGGAATGGGAAGAGCATGCGATGATAGGAACGGCAGGCTCGGTTCGTCATGAACTGCGACCAGACCGTGGAGGTAAAGGGCGAGGTATTCCTCGCCCTTTACCTGGCCGGAGCTGCCCGTGGTGCGGGTGACGCTGACGCAAGGTGATGTGCTGCGGCTGGTGAGGGAGGTGGCGGTGGCGGTGTTAGGCTAATTGGTGGTTGTTTTGGTGGTTGCGCGCCATATAGATTGCCAGAAGTTTGCGCAAGGCTTTGAAATCATTGGTAGGCCCGGAGTCAATCATATCCGGGCCATATATTGACGAAGTATCATCGGCTTATGATTTTCTGAAATGGCCGATACCGTCACGGATACCGTCAGTCTTCTTTTCCGATCTCGTCCCACATATCTGCCCACTCCTTTGAGGCTTGGGCCGATGCAGCTTGCGCCCTCTCAACGGTTTCCAAGGCAGCATTTACCAGAGCCTCAACATCCTTTTCCGGGCCTACATATCTCAATGCCGCCTGAAGGGCCTCCTGAGCTGTGGCCAGCTCTTCGTTGAGTTGAGAGAACCGCCCCAAGTCGTCGGCGGCAATCAAGCGCACGCCGATGCCGCCAGTAGCATCCGGCTCTTGGATCTCAATTCCATGAATTTCTAAAGTCTTACGAATTTTATCGAGAACTTCCGGGCTGGCTCGTAGAGCCCCCGTGCCAGCCTCAATCCTGCGCATCGTTGGCACGCTGACCCCAGACACTGCTGCAAAATCCTCTTGGCTCCAGCCTTTTAGGGCGCGGGCAGCCTTCAGTTGCGCTTTCTGCATGTCGAATTTTTCACTCTCACTGATATGGATCGTTTGACAAACGGAAAATATCACGACAAATATAACGCATCATGAACAGCACAGGGCAACAGTGATGCGCACTGACCAAACACAAATCATTCTCCGCCGACATGAGGTGCTGGCCATGGTGGGCGTTTCCGCCTCCACGCTCAGCCGCATCATCAAGCAAGGCGATTTCCCTTCACAGATCAAGTTGTCCACGCATCGCGTCGGCTGGCTCAAATCTGAGGTGGATGCGTGGTTCGCGGCGAAGCAGGCCCGCGAGACGCCATCGCCGGAGGCCTCCGACGATTTGGACAATGAAGACGAACTCGATTTTTGAGGGAGAGGCACAATGACGAAAGCGAAGAAGGTCGGTGAGATCACGGTGAACGGGCGGCAGGTGAGCATGTTCACGCCGCCTCATGACGAGCCGGATTTCATGTGGGTGGATATGCAGGAGCTGGCCCGCTGCTTCATGTCTGCGAATGAGGCCCGGAAGGCGGTCGAAATGGCCCGCCAATTTGGCGGGGACCAGCGGACATACGACATGGCCGCGAACGGAGACCGGCTTGTGGTGATCGTCCCGCACGCCATGGCGCAGGGCTTCTGCGGGGCAAGGGATGCCAGTGAAGGCTGGACAGCCGAAGATGAGAATGGGCCGCATACCAATGCCTACTGCATCGCGGCTGGCGTGTTTAACGCCGACCACGGCCCCAAGCTCAGCTTCGAGCAGATCGTTTCCGCCTTTCACAATCAGGGCGGCCCGTTCCTGCGGGGCATTTGAGGGGGAAGCGCAATGAACGTTCAGTTTGTCGGCATCCAGCCATCCGATCTGCCCAACGTCCCACGGATGCTGCTCGCTCTACCCGGCGACGCTGTCATGCCGACGCCGGAGGAATGGCGAGACCAGTTCCGGGCGCTGGTGGCAGCGGGCTTCGCCGTCGAGGCCGTGGACAGCTTCGTTGAGTGGATCTCAGCGAACAATGTGGACAACGAAAACCTGAGCCAAGGCTACCAGCTTTGGACTTCCACCGATTGGGACGAAACCAACAGAAAGAGACTTTTCATGCTCGATCATCATCAGGTCCGCGAACACATCATCGCCGCGATGGACCTTCTCGACGCCCTCGACAAGCACATTGTCTATGCCACGGGGGAGGACAACCCCGAGCGGTATTTCCAGTTCACAAAAGCCGCGCAGGACAAGCTGGAGGTCATGATGTCCGTGCCGGATGCCCTGCTGGGCATGATGATGCCGAGGGCGCTTGAGGCCGTGGAATTCCTTCAGCAGGCCAAGCGTCAGGCAGATGAGGAGTTCTCAGCAGCAAGCAATGGGCTGGTGATTGAGAGCCTGGTGGATGCCATCACGGTCCATCTGATGACCGTCAGCAGCGATCCGTCTGACGAGGAACTGGAACGCATCTTCGCCAGCCCGAAGGTCAGCGCCGAGTTCGACGCGCTGTTTCCCCACTGACCATTTCACAACAGGAGAGAGACGATGACTACGAAACCGATAAGAGTTGATTATGTGCAGGTGGCATCGCGTATTCTGGATGCCCTGAACGAGATGATTTCTCTCGGATTACCCGATGAAGCGGCTGATGTGAGCACATCTTCTATTGATTTGGCTCGCCAGTATCTGGACAGGATCGCTTTTTCTGGTTCGCATCGCGAGTTCTGCCAGACTGCGCATCACATCAAGGCACAGCTTCTACCTATTGAAGCTACTGCAAATGCCGTTGCTCGGCCTTGCGTGGCGGTGGCCGTGACACACTACATCAAGGCGGTTCTCACGCTGCTGGACGATGCACAGCATGATTTTGACTATGCAGATGATGTCCGGAGTTACACCCACTTCTGACCCTTGAGTGAGATGCGCGACCGGCCGGCGCGCACCTTCATGATGTCTGATTTACCGCCAGTTCTTGCCGCGCACGGGCTATGGCCCGCCGCCTCTTTGCACTCTGCCGCTTCGCCGTGCTGGACGTGACCGCTCCCGGAGCGATTGTCTTGGGCATGGCAGCCACAGGCGTCCGCCTCTGCACCAGCAGGCACACTGTCTCCTTTGTCAGAGCCACCTCATTGGCATCACGCATCGTGCGCAGCGCAACGCCGAAGCGCGCAGACGACTGCCATTTGTTCTCGCACCACCCCTCTTCAACCAGTCGCTCGAATAGCTGGCGTCGGTTCATTTCCACGCCCACCTCGAGGCGAGTCCGCACGGCGTGGCGGATGGCGCTCGATGCGCTACCGCTGCTGTAATCGGTCAGAGGGCGCTCATAGTCCCAATCATCAAAATCATCCATGTCAGCTCACCACAGACGCCGGGAAAACCCAGAGCGAGAAAGCCACCTGCGGGCCTGAGCCCGCGCGGGTGATCTTCAGGGTGCCGGGCTGGATCTGGACCGTGCGCTCCTCGAAGGTGCTGCCGTTGAAGCTCACCCTCATGCGGAATCGCGAGGCCGCCCGGTGGGTGGTCACCTGAAGGAAGGTGTCCAGAGCTGCGAACTGAGCATCGGTGAGGATGCGCCCCCAAGTCATGGCCTCGAGCCGGGCAGGGCGAGGCCGCACGCGAACGCCTCCGCTTTCCATCTCTGTTGCCAGATGATCGCGGGCCGGGGTGCATTCCCACATATCGGTGTGCGGCTGATAGGGCACCGCCGCCGGCCATTCAGGTATCGCCATCAGCCCACCCCTTTCATCGGATTAAGCCCAAATCTCTGCCGGTAGGCGCGCGACACAGGCCCGAATTTGCGAACATCTTCCACCAGAACTGCTTTCACCATGCGCTCGAGGTACACGTTGGATTGCGCCAGCGCATCCTTCAGCCCGGCATTGTCCTTGTCCCCGCCGCTGGTGGTGATGTTGTAGACGGGAGCCACGGTCACATTGTTCGTCTGGGCCATACCGCCGCTTGCCGCACCGGCCATGCTCGGAGGGGCCTTCAGCGTGGCGGGGATGCCCACTGCACCACCAGAGGCGAAGCCTGGCAGGCTCTTGCCGCGGCGCAGGGCCTCGAGGTTCCCGGCCCCAAGGCGGGAAGTGGCGGCCTTGTCGAAGACGTACTCGCCCCGGTGCACGATGCCGGCCGGATCGTATTTCCCGCCATTGCCGGTGTAGCCGCCCTGATCGTATAGGCCGATAGAGCCGCCCCCGGAGACGGCGCCAGAAATGCCGCCGATCAACTGGCCAAGGAGGCCACCACCTCCAGAGCCAGACTTGCCGCCGCCTCCCAGCAGACCCTGCCCACCCATGATGGATGCCAACGGGCCTTCACCCAGTAGCGCCGCCTGAATGCCCGCCTCGATCAGGCTCTTGGTGACACCCTGAAGGACATCATCAAGCGAGCGAGCGCCGGTAATCAGGTCCGAGATGCCGGATGCCATCTCATCGTTGAAATAGTCCCGTGATTCATCGAGGGCCTGCATCTGCTGATGCGCCTCATCCAGTTTCACGGCGGCCTGCGCATAGGCCTCAGCCTCGGCATTGATCTGGGCTTGGATCTCAGGGGATATGGCCACACCCGCCCGGCGCGCCTCATCCAGCAGCTTCTGCGTGGCCCGCAGCTTCTCAGCCTCAAAGGTGCTCTTGCCCAGCGCGGCCTGTTCCAGTTCGAGCCAGCGTATTTCTTCCCGCAGATTGTCGATGCTGGCCTCGAAGCGTTGGCCGGGCGTGGTCTTGCTGCTCTCTTTCTTTGGCTTCGCGCCGGGGTCGGTGTCCGCCTTCTTCCGGGCCGCCGCTTCATCCGCGCGGGAAAGCCAGTCATCAGAGGTCGGTACCTCACCTGACTTGCGGCCCTGCTCGAAGGCGCGCTTGAGGGCTGAGGTATCGGTCGCCGGTGTTGGCATTGTGTAGGGGCCAACGCCGGTCACAGCCTGATTGAGAAGCGCACCAGCCTTCATGCCCTGCCCAATGGCTGTATTGTCCATCAGCCATTTCTGGGCCTGCCCAAACTTGGTTCCATCCAGCCAGGAGATGAACTCCTTCACGCTGGCGGCCCATTCATCGAACTTCTCGACTACAGAGACGATGGCGCCCTTCAAGCGCCCCTCAATGACGGTTGCCAGCTTGTCGAACTTCTTGGCCGCCTCTTCGGCCTTATCGACCATCCCCTCATCCATGACGATGCCCAGATCGTGGGCCTCGCTGCGCATGTCCTGAATGGACTTCTGCCCCTTATCGAGGAAGCGCACGAACTGCTCGCCACCCGTGCCGCCAAAAATCTCGTCGGCAATGCGGATCTGTGAGGCCGTGTCGAGCCGCTTCAGCTTGTCGATGATTTCCTCAAACAGCAGGTCAGGCTGCTTCAGCTTCTCCTGCAACTCCTCAGCGGTATAGCCCAGCCGCTGGAAGGCTTCCGCGCCGCCACCGGCCCCTGTGAGAATGAACTCATCGGCACGAAGCTGCATTTCCTTCAGGCCGTCTGTGAGAGCGTCCGTCGAAACGCGGGCCTGCTGAGCCGCATAAGACATTTCCTGAAAAGGAACCACGGCAATGCCAGCCCGCTTCGCCTCGGCAGACATCTCCGCAATGGATTTAGTGAGATTGACCACACCCGCCGCGCTAAGCCCTCCGGCGATGCCACCAAGGCCGAGCGTGCCCAGCATGCCGAGCCCTGCGTTGATGCCAGAACCAGCCTGAGCGAATGCAGTTTTCATCCTCATGGCCGTAGTATCGGCTCGCTTTTCAATCGCCTTCAGCCGATTGTTTGCGGTGCCTTGCGCCTTGGCGAGGTTCCGCTCGAAGTCGCGAATCCGGGCCTCGAGCATGAAAACAAGGCGTTCGCCGTCATTAGCCATTGGCCCACTCCACTAGTCTTGAGATGCTTTCGATATTCTCGAAGGCTGATTTGTGCTGTTCACCCGCAGCCGCGCGCGCCACAGCCATGGCGGTGGCAACAGCGCCGTCGATCCTGTCTGTGCTCTTGCCCTTGTCGAATGAGCGGCCCCCGGCTGGGTCCGTGCGCACGGCGATATTCTCGAAGTTCCAGCGCAGTACCGGGTGACCGCCATGGGTGAGGTTGCGGCCCACAATCGCGCGCTCCAGCTCCTTCACCGCCGGGGCCATCGTCACCCAGCCCTGCCGCATCTCTACGGCGGGCAGGCCATCGTCCAGCAGGTTGGCCATCATGTTGCGGGCCATGTGCGGATCGAAGGCGATCTCACGCACATCGAAGCGGTCACACAGGTCGCGGATGGCTCCTTCCACACGGCGGAAATCCACCACATTGCCGGGCGTCGGAGTGATGAAGCCACCTTCCGCCCATGTGGGGTAAGGCACGCCGTCACGATCGGCACGGGCCCGCAGGTTATCTGCCGGGCAGAAGAACCACGGCCACACTGTGTAGCTGTCGTCGCCTGTCTTCCATGCCGCCACGACGCAGGTCAGGTCGCCATTCGATGACAGATCCACGCCAAGCCAGCACGGCAGGCCTTCCAGCGCATCCAGATCGACCGGGGCCGCACCTTCGTCGTAAATCGACATTTCCACGAAGGCTGACGTGGATTTATCGAGCCACACATTCAAATTGTATTGGAGGAACCCGTCGCGGTCTGATGGAGAGTTGATCGCCTTCAGGGCCTTGTCACGGTAGCTCTCAATGTCGGGATAGCCATACCCCATGCCAGGATTGACAGCGTGCCAGACACGCTCGTCTTTCCAGTCGTCACTGGGTTCCGCCATGAAGATGACCGGGAGCGTGGCGGGGTCATCAACCTCGCCTTTCTGTACCCGCATGGCATAGTTGACCTGCTCCCACGCAAGGTTCTCTTGCCCGCGACCGGATGTGGAGGCGATCACCATGAGGGTGTTGGGGACCTTCACCAAGGCAGAGTCCAGCGCCTCCCATTGGGCCCGGCCGGCCTTGCCCTCCCAGACATGCAACTCGTCAGCGATCACCACATTCGGTGTTTTGCCGTGCTGGACCTTGCCGTCAGAGGCTACGGCCTTGTAGCGGATTTTATCGCGGCGGAAGCTGATAGTGTTGTTATTGCCCTCGAGCACCTTCAGGTGCTGGGAAAGACGCTGGTCCCGCAGGGTGATGAGAGCGGCCTCATTGAACAGTTCGAGCGCCTGTTCGCGCGCTGAGGCTGCCGACACAATAAGCCCGCCCGGCAGACGCTCAGGGCCAATCAGGTGAAGCAGGGTGATGGCTGCACACAGCGAGGTCTTGCGGTTTCCACGCGGGAGAAGAAGCACCACACGCCGGACCACGCGCGCCCCATTGGGATGGCGCGGGCCGTAAATCCGGCGCACGATCCGCTCTTGCCAAGGGTCAAGCTGGAATGGGTGTCCGGGTGCCGGGTTTTTCGGGTGCTTCAGGCGGCGCAGCCAGCTTACGGCGCGCTCACCATAACCCATAGGATCAGGGATTTCAGACCCGTCATCAATCCAAGAGGGAGTCAGCATCACCCGCCTCCTGCGCCGAAGTCTTGTTGCGACTTGCCGGCGTGAGCCCTAGCTCGGCGCCAAGCTGGCGCATCTGGGTCATGGCCGCCGCGCGGATACCCACGGCAGGATGTCTTTTCGGGCCAGTATTTCCAGTGAAGGTGCAGCCCTCTTTCTCAATGATGGCAGTTGCCATCTGGATTTCACTGAAGGCCGCGCAATAGGCGGCCAAGATCGGGAGGTCGGCTTTGCTGAGAGTCGAGCGCTCGTGCACGAGAATCGGGGCTACGCGCTTCCATTCCGCTTTTCCGGCAGCCGGCAGCCACGCTGGCGCTTTCGGCACAGACGCAAGGCTAGCCTTGGAGATGCTGGTGCGAGGTCCGCGTGCCATGTCTCAGTCCTTTCGCTGTGCGCGGATTTCCAGCCCGCGATGGCGGCCGATCTCGCGAATGTCCTTGATGTCGTAGGTTCGGCCCTCGAAGGTCAGCCGGTCGGTGGTGAGAAAGCCGACGATCAGCCCGGTCTCTGTCTGGAAGCGCGTGCGCAGGAACCGGGTGCGGAACGTGATGACGCCACTTTCCACCAGACCAGCCCCCATGAGCTGCTCAGAAGCCCCGCCCTGAACGACCTTCGCCCGCATGGTTTGAACGATGGCCCATTCCTTCGTGATGGCCCCGAACTGGTCACGGGCTTCCGTGAAGCGCTCAATGGTGATGGTGCGATCCAGACTCATGGCGACACCTCCGCAAACGCCTCGATGGTGACGACGCCATGGGCCGTCTCCCCGTCCGGGTCGCGAAGGAACCGGGCGCTTTCAACCGTGCAGGAAATCAGGTGATGGCTGGGCAGCGTGAGGCGCTCGCCTTCCACCACCACGCGGATGGCATCGGCAATGGCCCGGCAGGACGGCATGGATTTGGTCCAGACATGGAGCGTGGCATAGAGCCGGGCGTGGCGCTCACCCAGCGTCACTGCATCGCGCACCACCTGACCCTCTCCCAGAATGACGCATGGGAACCGGGCAGGCACAGCATGGGCGTCCAGCACATTGGCGGCTGAGCAGAGCGAGGTGAAAGCCGCCGCACCGGTGAGGCGCGACAGCAGGGCGGATTGCAGTTCAAGGTCAGGGGCCATTGCTCACCTTCTGGCGAATGAGGAATGCACGCATGATGGCGGCCTGTTCCTCCTGGGATTGCTTTGCCGGGGGCTGGCCTTTGCCGCCCTTTCCGCTGCCGCCGCCGAACACGGCCTTGAGCATTTCGATCCGGCCTTCCATTGCGGCCTCAATCATGGGCATGGGAGAGGCCAGCGCCTCGGCAGGAGACCAGCCCAGCCAGCCTGTTGCGCTCTTGAACAGCACATCCAGATAGGCGGCGAACGTCAGCCGCGTGCCGCTAAAGGGGCGTCGGTATCGCCCTCCGGCTCGTCTTCGGAGGGCAGCTTGCCGCCGTTGCCCAGCAGCAGAACGAACCGGGTCATGGGCGCGATGCAGTTGAACAGGCCAGCCGCAAAGACGGCTTCGGCGGCCTTCTCGCGAGGCAGGCCAGTGCCGGCCGCCGCAAGGTCCACAGCCGCTGCCATGTCACAATCTTCCAGCTTGCGGGCCAGAGCCATGAGCGTGCCGTGCTTGCTGTTCAGGGCCATGGCGGCCCCCAGAGTCGGGGTGAGCGTGCCCACCCCTGCCAGTTCAATGGTGTGCATCATTCCGCAGAATCCTCCACAACGGCCGTATTGATGGCGATGGAGGAGGTCAGCTTCACCAGCTCGTCAGTTCCTGAGACGCCGACGCGGGCGCTCATCACCGCGCCGGTGAAGTAGATGGTGGTCGCCTGCGTGCCGGCGGCGGGCTTATCGTTGAATACGACCTTGAAATTCACATCGGGGTCAGCATCACGGGCCGCGATCAGGGCCTTCTGCCCAACGTCCGAGGCATCTCGAGAGCAGGTCAGCTCAAGTGTACCGGCATCGCGCGTGCCCTTCAGGCGGCGCTTGCGGGCATCGCCGAGATGGCTCACCTCAATGGCGGTGGCCTCGTCTCCAAATTCTCCGATGGAATCCACGCTGCCGATCTCCTTGTAGGTATCGGTCTCATAGGATGAGAGCGTCGTGGCAGCAGACGTACGGTCAATGGCGGATGATGTGCCGATGTGGATCTTCACAAAGGCCGTGCTGGAAATGCTCATTTCTTGGTGTCCTTTACTGCTTTCGAGACAGCGCGCTTCACGGCGCTTGCTGTTCGTTTCCGCATCATGCGGACGGCGGGCCAGAAGAACGGATGGGCTGCGGTGCCGGGGTGGTCCGTTCCTTTGAACTTGCCGCCCTGTGGGTGCCCCTTGCTTCCGAACTCTACGAGGTGCGCATATCGAACCTTGCCGTTTCCGGCGGTGATGGCCGCCCCCAGCTCGGGGATGACCGTGCGCCCGCCCGGCTGGGAATATGGCGGGGTGCTCTCGCCTCCGGCGGTCACGACGATGCTCTCTTTCAGATCGCCGTCATCTTTGGGGGCTGCGTTTCGGGCGAGGTCGGCAATGGCATTCGCCTGCTTGATGACGTTGACCTGAGCCGCCTCACGGGCGGCCTTCGGGATGGCCGCCAAGCGTCGGTTGATGGCATCCAGCCCCTTCATCCTCTTCATCCGAACGACCACTTGCGGTAGCGGGACAGCAGGGAGAAGACGCCCGGAGGCGGCTCATAAAGCGCGGGCTTATCCGGGTCTCGGCTGTCGTACAGCCATCGGATGTATTCCCGCCCTGCCAGCAGGATTTCTGGGGGAACCGGGGCGCGGTCATCCAGCGGGCCCACCCAGCCCTCAAGAAATCCACGCGCTGCGCAGGTGAGCTCTTCAAGCAGTTTGTCGTCGTTATCATCCTCAATGGCGAGATGAGCCTTGAGCTTATCGAGCGGGAAATATGTCGATGTCCGAGCCATCACTTCTTTTCCTGTGACTGCTTCCATGAGCTGTGACAGGGCCGGCACAGCGGCTGCCAGTTGCTACGGCTCCAGAACAGCTTCTTGTCGCCGCGGTGCGGGGTGATGTGATCCACCACCGTGGCCGGTGCGCCGCATCGGCGGCAGGTGGGCTGGGCCTTGAGAAACTCAGCGCGGGCCTTGTCCCATGTGCTGTTATAGCCGCGCTCGCGGGCACCCGGCCTGCGCTTGTCGGCTTCTGCCTTCTGGGTTTTCCTGCAGGGGCAGGTCGCACCGGAGGCGACCACACGGCCACAACCGCAGACCCGTGGGGGGCGAACTGGCATCTACTGTTTCGGCCTGTGTTCAAGGCTGCGAATACGAGCGTTGCATTCATCGGATCGCTCTATGAACTTCCCGGTCAGTTCGCAGAGTTGTGCGTCTACATTGCAGATGCGCGTATGCAGTACGTCCAACATTGTTTCGAGAACTGACAGTGAATGTTTGAATTTGGCCCATTCATCAGAACTGACTTCTTCGTTGGTATCGACTTGAGCGTGGCATTTGGCTTCGCACATTGTGCACCTCCGGGATTTGGATGATCTCGACGGGGGCCGGAGCCCCCGCCGTGGCCGTGCGCGCATTGCCGAGAATGAACCCGGAAGAGCAACGGGCGGGGAGCCTCGATGCGCGCTTGCTGCTTTTGGACTGGCCTTCAGCCCTCAGAGACGCTCCCCCTGTCAAAGGGTCAGGCCACCTTCAGGGTGCGCAGGGCTTCCGGCATCACCACAAGGCCGCCCGTGCGGCGGCGGGCATGGAAGCGAACCGTGCCCTTGTGCGCCTGCGTGTAGGGGTCGCGCATGATGGAGAGGCCCACACGGTCGAAGATCCGGTAAGCCGTGCCGAAGTCACCGAAGGCGATGGGCCGGGCGTCTTCCGCCACGTCCGCAAGGTCGGGGAACTCCACAACCGGGCGACCGAGGATGGTGGGCGGGTTGCCAGCGCTCAGGCCATCCTGCCAAAGGAAGTGCCCATCACTGGCCTTCAGCTTGCGCACCACAGCCATCGTCTTGCGGTTCATGGCCCAGACGGCCTGCCCCACATAGGCGGTCGGAATGGAGTGGTAGAGGTCGATCAGGCCTTCAGGCGTGAGGGCCGTTTCCACGTCCACAATGCCGGTATCAGTGAGGAAGCCCTTCGGCTGCTTCAAACCAGTGCCCTTCACAAAGGCGGTGCTTTCCAGCTTGGCAAAAGCAAGGCCAAGTTCGGCCGTCAGTTCGCCCTCGATGTTGAAGGCAGCATCTTCCAGAAGGCGCTGGCTCACATCCACGAAGCAGGCGGCTTCATGCGTGGTCACAGGGACCTGCTCATAGGCGGCGCCGGTTTCGGTGCGGGTTTCTGTTTCATCCACCCAGACGGCGGCGGGCTGGCTGGTGCGGCGGGGGATGACAGCGCCACCGGAGGAAATATCGGTGACACGCGCAACCTGGCGCATGGGGCTGTGTTCGGTGACCGTCTTCAGGATTTCATTCTGGAGCGGATCGGGAGCCACCAGATAGCCGGCGCTGGCGTCCGATGCGACGGTGAGGGCCTTGCGCTCCACTTCCGGCACCATGGCATCACCACGACGCAGGAAGGTGTTGAATGCCTTCTGCTCAATGGTGCGCTCATCAGCATTGCCGATAATCGCCGGGCGCGACAGGCGGGCCTCAATCTTGTCCAGACGCGGGGCAATGCTCGCCATGACGGCATCAGTCGCCTTGGTTTCAATGGCCGCGATGTCGAGAGGTGTGGCTTCCGGCTGGATGTCTTCGGGGTCCATGGATTGTCCTTTGATGGATGAGACATGCGCGCCCGAGTGCATGGGCGTGCTGACAAGGGAGCACTCGAACAGGTCGAGGGCTGAGATGGTCCGGCCGCCACGCGGGCGCGGGGTCGATTTCTTCGTGATGAATCCGATGCTCAGGCCCCGCACCGCGCCGGCCTTCACCATGGCGTGCACCTCTCGGGCGCGGGCCACGTCTTCCACCAGCAGCTTGCCTTTGAGGCGCAGGCCGTCCGGGCCTTCCTGGGCCTCGGTCCAAGCGCCCACCGGGTCATTCGGGTCATGGCCGAACAGCATGGGCAGGGGCAGGGTGGCACTCGTGAACGCGCCCTTCTCGATCACATCTCCCACGCGGTCAGGCGAGCCGAAGGGCCATGCAAGGCCCTCGATGGTTCCGGCCTCATCGGGTGCGCTCAGAGATTTCAGTTCAAGATCAAGCCGGTCCATTGGCTTCGTCCTCTTTCGGGCGTCCGCCATCTTCCTGCGGCGCGGCTGCCCCGGTGGGCGTGCTGGTGAAGGGGTTGCCGAACTTGTCGCCACCCTCACGCGGGGGCAGGCCTTCCCATGCGCGGATCTCGTTGGGAGACATGACGCCGGAGGCGATCAGGGTGGAATAGGAGGATGCCCGTGCGCCAAGATCAGCGCGGGTCATGTCGTCGCGGTCGAAGACAATGCGGGTGTGAGCCCGCTCATCAACAGGGATCAGGGCGCGCGTGAGAGCGCCTTCCAGCGTGCGTAGCCATGGTTCAAGGCAGTTCACGAGAAACTCGCGGCTGGCCTGCTCCATGTTGCTCCATGTGGCGCGGGAGAGGTCCTGCAACATCGGGGCTGGGACGCGGAAGGCCCGGGCGATTTCGAGCACGGCGAAGGCCCGCATCTCCGCGAACTGGGCATCTACGCTGGTCAGCGTGAGCTGGCGATAGTCGGCCCCGCCGTCCAGAAATGCAGTGTTGCCAGTCTTGGAGGAGGCGAGAAACGCTGCCCACACCTGCGCGGCACCCTGCAAGGCCTCAGGAGCGAGCCGCTCTTTGAAGCTCACCAACCCTGCCGGGCGGGCATCGCCAGAGAACAGTTTCGCCGCGTGCTTCTCAAGCGTTAGGGTAAGGCCAATAGCCTCCCTTGCGAGGGATACCGGAGCGCGCCCAAAGGGCGCTTGCAGGTGGATAACATCCGCGGCTGGGATCTCGGTACCGCGCAGGCGATAGGTCGGTTCGCCAGTCCCGGTCGGGTCGCGTTCTACAGTCAGAGAACCCTGATCGTAATGGATCACCTCGACCACACGACCCTTGACGCGGTTCACCCATGCCATTCCGCCGGCATCAAAAAGCAGAGCCTGTGCCACCAGATCACGCAGAAAGGTGGTGCCATCGGTCCAGTCGTTGACCTCGCCACGCAGGAGAACCTCCGCAGGATGGTCAGGAGCAGGACGCGAGACACCACCTTCTCGGCACATCACCTGCACATCGAGACAGGCGGCGGCTTCCGAAATGGCCCGCACAGCGCAGGCCACAGCAGGAACAGAGAGAGCAGAGGAGGGGCCTACATCGACACCCGCAGCGGTGGGGCCGGATAGACCTAGCAGGGCAAGCCACCCCGCGTCAGGAGCGGCCCCGCCCTTTGTGTCTAGGGCTGGGGCCTTTCGGAATATATGTGAGAGGCGCTGAAGCATGCGCAGAACATGCGCTGCGCAAATCCCGATGTGAATCGGGGTGGTACAAGGTTCGCAGATTACCCGCGAAGGTTCTTCTTTTCCTCTGACGACATGAATTCAGCCAGAGTTGAACGGCGGGCACAGACTACATTCCCCATTCTGAAGAATGGAATACGCCCCTGTGCAGCAAGTCTGTAAACGCGATGACGTGTCGTATGCAACTCTTTGGCGATAGCTGAGCCGCCGATGAGGAGGTCATCGCAGACGATCAAGGGCTTCGATGTCATGGTGTATCTCGGGCAAGTTTGGGGCTTGCTGAGAGTATACAAGATACTGAGATCAAAGACAAAAGGTCGTTTTTGATTCTGCCTTGATAATGGCTATTCCACATCTGTAGACGTAGGTTATCTATATCACGCAAAAAAGATGCAAATAGGCTGTGTGTTGCGCGAGGGGACCCCGCCGGTCCGGCTCTCACCCCAACCAAGTCCCTAACCACCCCCTCTCTGATCCTCGCAGGGAGTGCAGGACGCCCGCGCTCAGGCGCGGGGCGGTGGAAGTATCGAGGCGCTTAAATGCCCGCCAGTGAGGCGCTATGGCGATCTTCATATTCGACGCAGGAGGTGAAGTGTGAGGTCAGTCTTCCGACCAGTCCATCAGTCGCACCGCGAGCACAAAGCAGACGATCATGACTGTCACCGGCATTACCAGCTCTTTCATAGGTATGCTCCGGTTCGTGTTGTCTGTCGCAGCTTCCCACTCAATCAGGATCACCGCTGGTGCAGCCGGGCGACCGTAGCCTCAGGGCGAAGGGCGTTCGGCGTCTGCTCTATTCAGCGACGCAGACGGACCACTCCATTTTGATGGATCGACGCAAATCGGGTGATTCTGCATCTCGAACCCCTCCATACTGGAGAGCTGTCTTCTATGAGACTCCGAAGGAGGCTCAGAGGAGGCGGCTCGTAAGTATGGGGGCTGATCGTATCACCTGGAGGAGCCTCGGGGCCGAGCCCTCGGCTCCCCGTCCCTCTGAGGTATCTCTTTGTCGGCAGAGCGTATGAGATTGCTCAGTACGCGCGAGGGTCTTTTTCGAGACTGCAAAATTAAATTCTGCTCGTCAAATTCGCCGTTTGCGTCAGTAGATGTCAGGAGAAAACGCCCTCAGGCGCCCCCTTTATTATCAGGCAGTTAATGGGGCGATATTTTTTCAAGATAACTGTGGATATATCCCGCTGGATGGATTGACGATTTACCCACAGGGAGAGGCGGGGCGATCGGCTCAAATCTGGTAGCCCTTAGAAAATACGTCATTTTTCGTCATAACCCCAGAAATTCCGGGATTTCCCATGCGTCGCCTCTGCGTCGGCTGGCAGAGATGCTCCCTGCGCCGTCCTGATGCCTCCTGTCATTTCCCGAGATCGTGACATAAAGCCCCCATCCCGTGACATGCTGGGCCGTTTCCGCTTCATGGCGGGGCCGGAACGCTTCATGCGGGCGGGGGTGTCGCCTTGCGTCCAGTTTGGACAGGTGTTCGCATGATACGAGTACCTCAGGGGTCCGGAATTTCCGGACCCCCAACCGGACGAAATGCGTTCGTTTGGATTTGCGCCGAAGCTTGAGCGCAATTTTGCGCCCATGTCCCTCGACCGAAGTTCGTCGTCACAGATGATCCGACGAAATTCGTCGGATGTCAGGATGCGTCACCCTGTCCGCGTTGTGATGCTTGAGGGTGCACCTTGGTTCGTCGCGGCGGACCTTTTGCCAGCATTAGGTTGGTCCCGCGAAAACCTTCGGTATCATCAGCGATCAACTCTTATTGCAGGTGAACGGGGGGTAGCCAAACTACCCACCATCGGCAGAGGGGAGCAGGCTTACGCCATCATCTCCGAAAGCGGGCTCTACAAACCGAAGGCCGTGAATGCCCTAAAGATCGGTGTATCTCGCGATGCATCCTGAGGTTGAAAGCCGTTAGTCGCGTGCACATATTGACCGATGGAATTGCGAATTTGCGGTGAGGTTGCCGTTCAGTCGCAACGCCTAGGAGGTTATATGATCAGTATATTTGATAGCAATTGTAACCATATCGGGTGGCTCGATCGGGGGGGGGAGGCATCTGTTCGATACGAGCATGAACTGGCTCGCCTACGTTTCAGGCGGCCATCTTTGGTCTTCGGAAACAGGTAACTGGCTTGGCCCCCTGATTGGCACTACGCTTCTGGATCAATCTGGGTCCCCAATTGGGTGGCATCCGGGGGACGGGGTTGCATCGTCCCCGCGGCCTGTGCGGCCTGCACGTGCTGCTCGGGCGGCAAGGCCGGCAAGGCCGTCCCGTCCCGCTAGTCCAGCCAGACCGACTCGTCCGGAGAGGCCGTCGGGTGGGTGGTCATCAATGACATTCATTGGTTACTGCGATCAGTGAGTTGGGGGGGGGCGTGATGGACCAGCCCCATCTGCCCCTTTATAAATCCAGCCCAAGCCCCCATCATCTCCCTGCGCCCTGCAAGGTACTGCGCCGCATTGTAAGCCCCGCGCACCTCGTTCCGCTCATCATGGGCGAGCTGGCGCTCGATCCAGTCAGAGTTGAAGCCGGCCTCATTCAGCCAGGTTGATGCCACGGCCCGGAAGCCGTGCGTTGTGGCGCGGCCATGCCAGCCCAGCCGGTAGATGGCGTAGATCATCGTATTATTGGACATGAAGCCCTCCTTCCCCTTTGAGGGGAATAGGAAGGCGCTGCGGCCGGTGTACTGGCGCAGTTCCCGCAGCACCGCGATGGTCTCCGGGGCCAAGGGCACAAGGTGCTCTGTCCCCATTTTCATGCGCTCAGCAGGGATACGCCAGAGGGGTGCGTCTCCGTCCAGATCCTCAAACTCGGTCCAGCGGGCGGCGCGCAGCTCCCCTGTGCGTACAAGGGTGAGGATGATCAGCCTCAGAGCAAGACGCGTGGATGGCTCGCCATTATAGCCGTCCAGCGCCTTCAGGAAGGCTGGCAGATCCTCTCTGGGCAGGGCGGTGCGCCTCTTCACCCGAGGGCGGGCGGCAAGGGCTCCGCGCAGGTCCTGTGTGGGATCGCGCCGGGCGCGGCCGGTGGCAATGGCATAGCGAAAGACCTGCCCGAGTGTCTGAAGCTCACGCCGGGCAATCTCCTTCGCCCCGCGGGCCTCAACCTTGCGGATGGCGTCAAGGATCTCAGGGGCCTCGATCTCAGTCAGTGGCCTTTTGCCCAGCGGGGGGAAGATGTCTGCCTCGAGGCGGCTCATGATTCGCGCCGCATATCCCGACACCCACTGATCGCCCTTCACCTTGAACCAGTCGCGGGTGATGGCTTCCAGCGAATTGCCGGCGCGCTCAAGGCGCGCACGCTTGTCCTCTCGCTTCGCCTGAGCGGGGTCCACGTGCGCCGCGAGCCTCTCCTTCAGCTTGTCCCTTTCCGCCCGTGCAGAGGCCAGAGAGACGGCGGGATAGGCCCCGAAGGAGGCGGTACGCCGCTTGCCATCCAGACGGTAGTCACAGCGCCACAGGCGGCTTCCTGTGGGGCTTATCAACAGATACAGCCCGCCGCTGTCCGCGAGCTTGCGGGGCTTCTCTGAGGGTTTGGCATTCCGGCAGGCGGTATCAGTCAGCATGGCGGCATTTCCGGGTGACGGTATTTTCCTGACGGTATCGCGTCAGTGCCGTCATGGATACCGTCAAAATACTGACGTTCAGTGGGGCTGCATGGCATCAGGTGGGGCTTAATGGGCCTTACACCACAAAGGCTTGTGGTGTTTTCTGGAGTTCTATGGGGTCTTGTGGGAAGGGTAATTGGTAGGCCCGGAGGGACTCGAACCCCCAACCAGACCGTTATGAGCGGTCGGCTCTAACCATTGAGCTACAGGCCCGTGGAAGGCGCAGGTTGCGCGATTCCTCATTTCTTAGTGCTGTATCAACCTTGTGCCTGTGGAACAACCATTCATGCGCTGATGGACACAGGGCAGAGCCATCTTTGCCCCACTCGCGCCGCGATCACAGGATGGTGTACGCATCCTTTGTTCATGAGGAGGCCTTTATGCGCGCGTTTCCGGTTCCGATGTCATCAACCCGCTTTCGCTCTCTGGCTCTTTTGGCAGGGCTTGGCCTGTTGACGGCTGCGTTCTCACCAGCCGCAGCACAGGCCGCGACGGTGAAGGTGATTGGATCGGCAACGCTGTCTGCCGTGCCGGATATGGCTTCCTTTTCGACCGGTGTGGTGAATATCGGAAAGACTGCCGCCGAGGCTATTCAGGGCAATAGCGAGGCCGTGGCATCCGTTATTTCTGCGGTGAAAGCGGCAGGTATTGAGGCGCGTGATATTTCCACCTCGAACTTTTCGGTTCAGCCGCAATATGTATTTCCCAAGGCTGGATCCAATGAAAAGCCGCGCCTGACAGGTTTTGAAGTGCGCAACACCGTGCAGGTGCGTGTGCGCGACCTTTCCGTTCTGGGCACTTTGCTGGACAAGATGGTGGAAGCTGGTGCCAATGAGGCATCCGTCCTGAATTTTACCCTCTCTGACATGGCCAAGCTGGAGCAGGATGCCAGCGTGGCGGCCGTGGAGAATGCCGTGGCCCAGGCGAAGCGGATTGCCGAGGCGGCGGGGCTGCGCCTCACGCGGGTGATGTCTGTTGAGCCTCTGGCTGAAACCCAGATGCCGCCCCGTCCTATGGTCATGATGGCGCGGGAGGATTCCTCTCGTAAATCCGTGCCGGTTGAAGCCGGGGAAATTGATGTGAGCGCGCAGGCCGTGCTGGTTTATGAGGCAGAGCCGCGCTGACCTGTTGACGTGCGTGCAGGATGCGTGTGGGGCCTATTGCGCTGCACGCATCATGCTACACACTCTTTAATGAACGAATCGCCGCGCTGATCTGTCGCGCTGCAGGAGGTTCCAACGTCAGAGCGGAAGCAGGTGGCAGTTCGGTGTCCAGTTCCAGTTCAGCGCCCAAGGGGGGAGCGACCACGCAGGATGAAGCAATGCGGATGAGCCGTCGGGTTCAGTATGCTGCTCTGCCTTATCGTGTGCGTCAGGATGGGGCGGTGCAGATTCGTCTTATCACCTCTCGGGAAACGCGGCGTTGGGTCATTCCCAAGGGCTGGCCGATGAAAGGCCTGTCACCTTCCAAAGCTGCCGCGCGTGAGGCTTATGAAGAGGCCGGGGTGCTGGGCAGCATGTCTCGCAAGCCCGTGGGCATGTATAGCTACGAGAAGCGCCTCAGTGTTCGTTCCGTGCTTTGCGATGTGATGGTGTTTCCGCTAAAGGTGAAGCGCAAGCTTCAGAACTGGCCAGAACGTTCTCAGCGGGTTGGTTTCTGGTTCACCATTGAAAGCGCGGCCTTCGCCGTCAATGAGGAAGAGCTGAAATTGCTGATCCTCGACTTCGGCGATCTCATGGCCCGCAAGTGGGAAGAGAAGAAGAAGCCGAAAGCGAAGGCAAAGGAAGCGCCATCCACCCTTCCTTCGGATGTCTCCGGACAGCCTGCGACCGCGGATGCCGAGACGGGCGGGCGCACGAAGCGGAGGGCTGTTGCTCCGGTTTCTGAGGATCAGAAAGTAAAGTCTGAAAAGAAGAAGCTTGCGCTGGGTATTGGCAAGAAAGAGGCATCTAAGCCGGACAGGGATGCACAAGGCGCTGCGGATGTCTCGCAAAAAGCCCAGGAATCTCATGATGCCGATGGTGTCTCTTCTGCGAAGACTGTGAAGCCCAAATCTTCAGAGAAATCGCCTAAGGCAGGTTCACGGTCTGGAAAATAATCTGGTTGAAATGGGCGTGATTTAGCCAGCTCTATTTCCTTGGTAATGGGGCGCTGCTTCCAGTCTGGTGTGGTCTTCACTTTCGTTCTTTGGTGAGTCTTGCATCCGGCAGATGAACTCGCCACACCCGGCACCGGTCAATGACCGGTGCCGATTTTATGTCTTACCCACGCCTTGCCGCTTTTGGGAGACAGGTAGAAACGGCCTTTAACGGCATGTTTCAGACATGCACAACGTAAGCCCAGTCAGGACTTTTGTTTCAGCCGGAATGGTTCTCACCTTTTGTGGGCTTTCCGGGGGGGGCAGCAAGCTGTGTTCCGGCGAGCAGCTTGTTCTGCACAACTTCAGCCAGTTCCATCATCTCGGTGTTCCAGGCCATGGAAGCCTGCTGCAGGAAAGCGATTTCCTTGGTGATGATATTGGCCGGGTTCTGTTCACGAGACAGTTCGGAGAGACGCTGCATCTGCTCCTGCGCACGGCGGCTCAGAAAAGACTGGAAATGGGCTGCGACCGCTACGGGGCAGTCAAAGTACAGGCTCTTCCATATATTTACGGGCCATGTGGTCTGGTTTGCTGGCGTATTCCAGAGCCGGGCATAATTTTGAGCAAACGGGTTTTCGTTCATTTTGGCATCTCCCTTTTGCCCCCACCGTGCCGCACGCAAGGGCAAGCCTGACAGATTTTTTCTTCTTGTTCAAATATCTGCCAATGGTCAGTGGATGACTTTGCGGCATGTCAAATCCCTGCCATGCGCGCCGGCTGATAATTACAGCCCGCCCCATATGTTCCAACATGAGCTTATGGCAATATGAACAAGCGCTTGGGGTCATCTGGCCGGCCTGCGGCGGGGATCACGGCAATGTTGCGCGGGCTGCAATCGTCGCCCGCTTTGTCTGGAGAATGAGATGAACCAGCTTCCGCAAGGCTTCCACAAGGTGCGCATGGAGCTTGCACGCGAGAAGGATTATCCCGAGGGCTCCCGCGAGTTCGGCTACACTTTCGTGCTGCCGCTGCGTGATGATGGCAAGATCAATCCGGAGTTGTGGCACCAGCATCGTGATGCCTGCCGGGTGGTCAAGTTCCGTCCCGGTGAGCCTGAAGAAGTGGGGCATCTCGTTCGCCGTCCGGGCGGAAGCTGGGCCTTCCGCTATGATGTGGCGGGCGATGACGATGATGAACCGGGCTACCGTTTCGGCGATGAATCCTTCGTGGTGGGTGAATATATCTCCGTGCGTGAGGACGAGGAGATGCACACTTACCGGATCATCTCGGTTGAGGAGGGCTGAACCGCCTTCCGCGATGCAGCCTGCAGATAAAAAGAAGGGCGCTTTGGCGCCCTTCTGTCGTTTCAGGTCTCAATCAGCCCTCGTGGCTGTCTGCCACAAACTGGTTCAGGAAGCGTACGCCCCAGCCCGACCCCCAGCTGCGGTTGGTCTCGCTGGCGGGGGATGACATGGCCGTGCCGGCAATATCCACATGCGCCCACGGGGTCTCACCCACATAGCGCTGGAGGAACTGGGCGGCGGTGATGGAGCCGCCAAAGCGCCCGCCGGTGTTCTTCATGTCCGCGAACTTGCTGTCGATCAGCTTGTCATATTCCGGTGCCAGTGGCATGCGCCACACCTTCTCGCCGCTCTCCGTTCCTGCCTTGGAGAGCGCTTCGGCCAGCGCATCATTATTCGAGAACAGGCCGGCATATTCCTGCCCCAGAGCCACAAGGATCGCGCCGGTGAGGGTGGCGAAGTCTACCATCAGCTTGGGCTTGAAGGTTTCCTTCGCATACCAGAGCACATCGGCCAGCACGAGGCGGCCTTCAGCATCGGTATTGATGATCTCGATGGTCTGGCCGGACATGGAGGTGACGATATCGCCGGGACGCTGGGCCGCGCCATCCGGCATATTTTCTACGATGCCGATGACGCCAACCGCATTCACCTTCGCCTTGCGGGCAGCCAGCGCATAGAGCGTACCGGTGACACAGGCCGCGCCGCCCATATCGCCCTTCATGTCTTCCATGCCAGCCGCGGGCTTGATGGAAATGCCGCCCGTATCGAAGGTGACGCCCTTGCCGATGAAGGCAACGGGGGCATCACCCTTCTTGCCGCCATTCCAGCGCATCACCACGACACGGCTTTCCTTGATGGAGCCCTGACCAACCGCCAGAAGCGCGCGCATGCCCAGCTTGGCGAGCGCATCTTCATCCAGCACCTCGATCTCGACGCCGACAGCGGAGAGGCGCTCTTGGGCGCGACGGGCGAATTCCGGCGGGTCCAGCACGTTCGGCGGCTCGTTCACCAGATCGCGGGCGAGGATGACGCCTTCCGCCACCGCTTCACGCGCAGCCCATGCCTTGCGGGCAGCGGGTTCATCGCTGGTGAGAAACTGGATGTCGAGGCTTTCGCGCGCCGTGTCATCCTTCTTCTTGGTCTTGTAACGGTCAAAGGCATAGCCGCGCAGGCGGATACCCAGAGCCAGCTCTGCCGTTGCATCTGCCGCGAGAGGGCCGTTCGGCAGCTCAAGCAGCACGCTGGCGGCCGATGCGCCAGCGGGAATGCGGCCAGCGATGATGCCACCCAGCTTTACATAATCGACCGGCTTCAGTTCAGCACTTTTGCCAACACTGACAACCACGAGACGCTGGGCCTGAAGGCCGGCGGGGGCCAGCATATCCACGCAGGAGAAGGCCTTGCCCTTGAAGCGTTCTGCATCAAAAGCGCGGGTGAGGGCGGCATCTGCGGGCTTCAGAATTTTCTGAGCTGTGGGGCCGAAGGCCAGTGTCTCGTCCGTGAGTACGATGAGTACCCCTTTGGGCGCGGCGGAAAGCTTGGCGAACGAGATGTTCACTGTTTCGGACATGCGATGCTCCAGAGCACTGGGAATGGGAACGGCGGATGAGTGTGCCCTGTTCAGGGCGTATTGGACGAGATGGGCAGATTGATACGGCAAGATGGCGTCTGGAATATGCCGCATCTGAGCCGGGCTGGGTGCCGGGCGAAAAGATGATGCAAGCATTCATGCACAGATTGTGGCGTGCACACGGTTCCGTCCTGCTTCCTTTGCTTTGTAAAGCTGGCGATCAGCCTGCGCCATCATGTTAGGGAACGAGGAATCCAGACTGTCTGTATAGGCGATTCCCACGCTCACCGTGAAATGCACCTTTGTCGCTCCAGCCTGAATATAGTCATTCTCGACTGCCTGCCGGATCCGCTCCGCGATCTGGGCTGCCTCATCAGGTGAGGTGCGGGCGATGATGGCAAGAAACTCCTCTCCGCCAATGCGGGCCGCGAAGTCCTGTCCGCGCAGTTTCCCTGAAATCACCTCTCCGCAATGACGAATGACCCTGTCACCTGTCATATGCCCATAGCTGTCATTGATCCGCTTGAAGTGGTCGATGTCGATAATAAAGACAGCGCACCCGGAGAGGCCCGCCCTGAAGCTGTTATTCAGTTTGTGGTCAAGCCCAAGACGATTGGGCAAGCCCGTGAGTGCATCACGCAACGCCACCTGCCGCAGTTCGATGGCCCCCTGCTCATAGGCCATGGAGAGGGAAAACGCGCCAGATGCGACGATATGAATGGCTGCAGAAAACAGGTGAATATGAAGAAAAGCATCGGCTGGAAGCAGGCTGTTCATGCCTTGCTCAAGCATCCAGCCCTGTGACGCACGCAATATGGATGACAGCAGAATAATGCCATAAGCCGCCACAAGCCCCCAGCGGGAGGGAAGGCGCTGTTTGCGCTCTGAAACCAGCGTGTAAATGATGACGAAGATTTGCAGCGCGATGGCAACATTAACGCCACCAAAGACAAAACTGGTGCCAATCTCCTTCTCCAGAGAGAGAAGCAGGAAGACCAGAGCGGTCAGGATGGCGGGCAGAATGAACGATGGTGCATGACCGAAAAAAGCGCGCACAGCCTGCCAGCGCAGACAAAGGCCTATGACCAGAAGGCAGTTCGGAGCCAGAAGGTCTGTATTGCTGGCATCTATCAGCCGGGAGAACATGATGAATGCGATGGCAAACAGCACATTCGAAAGGGTGAGATTGGCCCAGTAGATCCGGTTGCTATGGCCTGCCCAGGCAAAAATATAGGTGACCGCAAAGACAGAGAGCGAGACAGCATTGACCATGAAGAGCGTGGAGGCATCCAGATGGGTGGTAATATCCATTGGTTCTGCCTCTGCATTTCCTGCGATCAGGCGGTGATTGCTCTGGTCGGATCCTGATATGGTCAAGGCGACAGAGGTCAGCTCACTCTGTGGCCGTCTTTAATTTTCAGTTTCAGTTATGAAACAGCCGCGGTGCACAGGCAACCGCGGCTGTCTTTATCCATCACCTGCCCTCATGCCAAGGGCGGGGAGGTCTCACTCGGCAGAAGCGTCTTCAGCCGGAGCAGCGGCGGCAGCAGCCTTCTCGGCCTTCTCCTTCGCGCGCTCCTTGGCCTTGTCGCCAGGCTCGCCCTTGTTCGGGTTGTTGCGGGCATCGCGCTTCAGCAGGCCGGCGGCATCGAGGAAGCGAGCCACGCGGTCGGTCGGCTGTGCACCCTTCTCAAGCCAGGACTTTGCCTTCTCGAGATCCAGAACCACGCGGTTCTCGGCATCCTTGGCCAGCAGCGGGTTGAAGGAGCCGATACGGTCGATGAAACGGCCATCGCGGGGGGCGCGGGCATCAGCCACAACGATACGGTAGTAAGGACGCTTCTTGGCACCACCGCGCGACAGACGGATCTTCAGGGACATATGATTTTCCTTTTATTCAATATCTTGAATGAGGTGAATGGTTGAGGCCCGCGCAAGCGCCAGCCTTATTTCTTCTTTCCGGGACCACCCAGACCGGGGAAGCCCTTGGGCATGCCGGGAAGGCCGCCCGGAAACTTTGATGGAAGCCCACCGGGCAGGCCGGGGAAGTTCGGCGGAAGTGCGCCGCCGGGAGCCCCGCCGGGGCCACCCATCTTCTCGGCCATGTCCTGCAACATTTCGGGCGAGGGTGCGCCGCCCTTGAAGCCCATCATATTGGCGAGGCCTGCCAGCGGACCTCGCTTGCCGGCCTTGCCGCCCATGGCCTTCATCACATCCGCCATCTGGCGATGCATTTTCAGCAGGCGGTTGATCTCTTCCACCTTGGCACCGGCGCCGGCCGCGATGCGACGCTTGCGAGAGGCATCCAGCAGCTTGGGGTTCGCGCGCTCTTTCGGTGTCATCGAATTGATGACGGCGACCTGACGCTTGAACACCTTGTCATCGAGATTGGCAGAGGCGATCTGGTTCTTCACCTTGGCCACGCCGGGCAGCATGCCCATGAGGCCGCCAAGGCCACCCATCTTCTGCATCTGCTGAAGCTGGTCGCGCAGGTCTTCAAGGTCGAAGGCGCCCTTGCGCATCTTCTCTGCGGTGCGCTTGGCCTTCTCGATATCGAGATTTTCAGCGGCTTTCTCAACAAGGGCCACCACGTCGCCCATGCCGAGAATACGGCCTGCCACACGCTGGGGATCGAAATCCTCCAGCGCATCCATCTTTTCGCCGGTGCCGAGCAGCTTGATCGGCTTGCCGGTGACAGCGCGCATGGAGAGTGCAGCACCGCCGCGTCCATCACCATCCGCACGGGTCAGCACGATGCCGGTGAGGCCCACGCGCTCATCGAACGCCTTGGCGGTGTTCACCGCATCCTGACCGGTGAGGCTATCGGCCACCAGCAGCACTTCGTGCGGACCAGTGACGGCTTTCACCTCGGCCACCTCGGCCATCAGCGCTTCATCAAGCGTGACGCGGCCGGCGGTGTCGAGCATCACCACATCATAGCCGCCGAGGCGGGCCGCCTCGATCGCGCGCCGTGCGATCTGCACCGCGCTCTGGCCGGCAATGATCGGCAGGGTGGAGACGTCCACCTGCTGGCCCAGCGTGGCCAGCTGCTCCATCGCCGCCGGGCGGCGGGTATCGAGCGAGGCCATCAGCACCTTGCGCTTGCCGCGCTCGGTCAGCCGCTTGGCGATCTTTGCCGTAGAGGTGGTTTTACCAGAACCCTGAAGGCCGACCATAAGAATGGGCAGCGGGGCAGGGGCGTTCAGGTCAATCGGCTGGGCATCGGAACCGAGGGTGGCGACCAGTTCGTCATGAACCAGCTTCACCACCATCTGGCCGGGTGTGACGGACTTGATGACCTCGACACCCACGGCGCGCTTGCGCAGCCGCTCGGTGAAGTCCCGCACCACGTCCAGCGCCACGTCGGCCTCGATGAGCGCCCGGCGCACCTCACGCATGGCTTCGCCAACGTCGGCCTCAGTCAGAGCGCCGCGCCGCTTCAGCTTGTCGAGTATGCCGCCAAGGCGGTCTGAGAGGGTATCGAACATGGCTGCCCGTCTGTTGTCGGTTTCACTGGGAACGGACCATAACGCTTCGCACCAGCCAAAAGGCAACGCAAAACGCGCCCGAGGGCGCACAGCGCTGTCGGGCGGGAACCTCCGGGCTCATGGTCCGGGCGGCGGAAACGGCATGACCGTCCTTGTGAAGGCGCGTTGCTTAACAGTTTTGTCCCGGCAACGCAAATCGGGGTACATCTGCCTTCAGGCAGACATGCCGGAACCGGCCAGCGCTATGGCGAGAATGCCCAGCCAGCAGGCCGCGGCACGGCGCAGAACGGGCGGCAGCGTCGCGCTCTGCCCCCGGCGCAACATTGCCCCGCCACGAGACCAGATGGAGGCCACAACAATGATGGAGCCTGCGAACAAGGCCACATGCAGGGCGAATCCGTTCAGATTCTCCTGCGGCAGCAAGGTGAGGCCGATAATCAGCGCCTTGGGGTTCAGCAGGGTGGTGATGAAGACGCGTTGCGGTGTCACACTTCCGGCTGTGGCTTCGGCGGCGTTCACACGCCAGAGCTTCACGGCCAGAAAGGCGACCCAAGCGGCCGCCGCGAACTTCACCAGCCGCGCCACTTGCGGCCACTGGGCCAACAGTTCTGCCCCCACCATGGCCAGCGGGATAGTGACCAGAAGGTAGGCGGCGACTTCTGCGGGAATCAGGGGAAGAGAGCGTTTAAAGCCGACAGACGCACCCGAAAGGGCCAGCAGCGTGTTGGTGGGCCCCGGGGTCAGCAGCAGCGCGAGAATGGCGAAAAGGAATTCATATGCGCTCAAGCTGCATGTCCGTGTCTTGTCATGCGTTCTCGCCACAACTGCATTGCTCAGCCCGGCACAACACGCAAAGTCTATGTTCTGGAGATGCTCTAGCGTGTGAGGGGGCTGCGGCCAAGGCACGCCAGTGTCGCACGGCGTGCTGGCCCTGCGCTGAATGCAGCAGGCGGCAGCCTATTTGCTTTTGGCCTTCTGCCGGGGAATGACAAAACTCTTCGGTCCGTTCGGGGCAATCGTGATGCGGGCGCTATATGTTTCGCCTTCACGCGGGCCTTTTGTGACAATCGCGGTCACATCATAAATTCCCGGTAGAAAATCACCGGTGACTGGCTCTACGCTGTCTTCGGGCAATGCCCATGCTTCGGGCGGCAGGTGTGGTTGTCCGGGGGCAGGCACGGCAGACCAGCCAAGGGGGAGGCGATCTGCCTGAGCGCTGAAGGTAACGGATACATCTTCAGATGTTGTGTCCTGCGTTTCGGAAGAGCCTTGGTCCTCCGCAGCCATGGCGCGAGGTGCTGCAAGCCCAAGTGCACAGGCGGCAGCCAGTGCCAGAAGTGCTGATCGATGCGTCGGCAAGGAGGCGAGCGGGCCGCTTGAAAAGCGCAGGCACATGGCAAATCCCTCCCGACATTGTTTTCGCGGATGCGATGCCAGAAGAGTGTTCCGGGCAGTCACATGGCCTTCCCTTGAGGACTATTAAGAAGCATATGCAACTGGAATGGGCTTGTCGAGGGGGGTAAAGCCTTCCGGGCCTCATTAAACAGCATGAATCTGGACTTTTGTAATGCCTCCATATGTGCATGGAGATGGAAACGGAATCTGACAGGCAAACCTGCCTCCATTTTCTCCGGAAAATGCTCTAGACCATCGCAGACACAGGAGATGAGGCATGTCTGAAAACAATCAGCTCACCCGCTTTTTCGGCGGTTCGCCGGCATGGGTTCTGGTGCGCCTTGTCGTGCTTTCGGTGGTGGTGGGCGTCATTCTGGCGGCGCTGGGGCTGGACCCCATGAATATCTTCACCAGCCTTGAGCGGTTGGTGCGCAACCTGTTCTCATTCGGCTTCGATGCCTTCGAGCGGCTGTGGGGCTATTTCCTGCTGGGTGCGGTGATTGTGATTCCGCTCTGGCTCATCATGCGCATTGCCAATGCCCGGCGCTGAGGCCCTCTCGCTATGCATGCCCCGATTGGAGGCATAACGCACCGCCGGGTTCTGGCTATTGCGCTGCCGATGACGCTGGCGCATCTCACCACGCCGCTGCTGGGCATTGCCAATGCAGCCGTGGTGGGTCGGCTGGGTGATGCCGCCCTGCTGGGCGGCGTAGCGCTGGCGGCGGTGATTTTCGATCTGCTGTTCTGGGGCTTTGGCTTCCTGCGTATGGGTACGGTGGGGCTGGTGGCGCAGGCCATTGGGCGCGATGACAGGGTGGAGCAGCGCGCCGTGCTGTTGCGCGCGCTCATCATTGCCGCCGGTTGTGGTCTGGCCATGGTGCTGTTGCAGGTGCCCATTCTGTTGCTGGCTCTGAAACTGGCCGGGGGCAGTGAACAGGTGAATGCGGCGGTGGCGGACTATTATCATGTCCGCATTTTTGCCGCGCCGTTCAGCCTCGCCAATTATGCCATTCTGGGCTGGCTCACCGGGTTGGGGCGCACCGGGCGGGCGCTGGCCCTGCAGGCTGGCATGAATGCCCTGAATATGGGGCTTTCAGCGTTTCTGGTGCTGGGGGCCGGGTTCGGTGTGGCCGGGGCGGGGCTCGGCGCGCTGGTGGCAGAGGCCGTGGGAGCTGTGGTGGGCCTGCTGCTGTGTGCCCAGCTTCTCGGTTTTTCGATCTCCATTCCGCGCTCCGTCTTGCTGGATCGCGCCCGTCTTGCCCAGACCGTGATGCTGAATGGCGACATTCTCATCCGCACCGCAGCATTGATGTTCGCCTTCTTCTTCTTTGCCGCACAAGGTGCGCGGGCGGGCGATGCGACGCTTGCGGCCAACAGCCTGCTTCAGAATATGGGCCTGCTTGCGGTGTTCTTTCTGGATGGCTTCGCCACGGCAGCCGAGCAGATTTGTGGCTCTGCTGTGGGCGCGCGACGGCGAGCGGATTTCATGGCGGGCATGCGGCTGGTGCTGGTGTGGGGCTTTGGCTGTGCGTTCGTGGCACTGGGGCTCTATCTCGCCGTTGGGCCGATAGTGATAGATGCCATGACCACAAGCGCAGAGGTGCGCGAGACTGCGCGCATCTATCTCATCTACGCCGCGCTGCTGCCACTGGCGGGCGTCGGTGCCTTTGTGTGTGATGGTGTGTTTATTGGCGCGCTGTGGTCTCGGGACATGCGCAACATGATGCTGGTGGCCGTGGCACTTTATGTGGTCGCGTGGTGGCTGTTGCACCCGTTTGGAAACCACGGCCTGTGGCTGGCGCTGCTTATTCTGTTCCTCGCGCGCGGGCTACTTCTGGCCGTGCGGATGCCGGGGCTGATGCGACGGACCTTCGCCGTCGCATCCTGACGTGTTGCCTGCGGGCGGGTAAGGCCTCAGTCCAGAGGCGGGAAAACGTGCGTACCATCTGCACCCAGAGGCAGGTCTTTCACCCATGCCACGGTGCTGAGGGGCAAGGGAGCATACAGATGCGGGAACAAAGCCCCGCCGCGTGAGGGCTCCCACTTGAGTTGTGGCCCCAGCGCTGCCGCCTCAATGGCGATCAGCCTGAGATTTTCCTGTCCGGCAAAATGCTTCGCAGCCGTCTCATGTGCCTGGGCAGCGGTTGAGAAATGGATGTAGCCATCCGCATGGTCCACGGGGGCACCGGTGAATGTCCCCGCTGCCTCAGCCTCTACCCAGAGCGCGTGAGGGCAGATCTTGTAAATGAGGCGGGGGATATTTGTTTCAGGTGCAGACATGGTTGGCTTTCAGAGGGCAGGGGCCAGCCAGACTTCATAGCGGGCCTGCCGGGTAAAATCCACGTGTTCGGGCGGAATGAAGTCCTGTACAAATGCGGAATATATTCTTATTAATGCCCGAATTCGAACATCAGCGCGCAAGGGAGATGGCATGTCCAGCATGACGCATGGCCAGATTTGGCGCGCTCTCGATCATCTGGCAGAGGTGAAAGGGCTCTCGGTTTCCGCTCTTGCGCGGCAGGCCGGGCTGGACCCAACCACCTTCAATCGCTCCAAGCGGGTGACAGTTGATGGCCGCCTGCGCTGGCCATCAACCGAGAGTATCGCCAAGGTTCTGGCTGCGACACAAACCAGTGCGGAACACTTCTTCGGCCTGATGCTGCGCGATGACGGGTCCTATGACCCGGCGGCTGATTTCGCCGCTCCCCTGCCCGTGGAGCATGGGGATGTTCCGGAGGGGCTGATGGCCCACGCCATGCAGCGTGCCATTCCGCAGATCGGGTTTGCGCAGGCAGGCAATGGTGGCTTTTTCGATGATGCCGGCTTTCCCGCAGGTACGGGTTGGGATGAAATCCATTTCCCCGAGGTTGAGGATGAGAACGCCTATGCCCTCGAAATCTCGGGAGATTCAATGCTGCCCGTGTTCCGGGATGGTGATGTGGTGGTGGTGTCTCCGGTGGCATCCATCCGGCGCGGGGACCGGGTGGTGGTGAAGACGCGCGATGGGGAGGTGATGGCCAAGGAGCTTGCCCGAAAAACCGCTCGTCATGTGGAGCTGCGTTCGCTCAACCCGGCCTATGAGGACAGGCAGATCCCGCTGGAGAGGATGGAGTGGATGGCGCGTATCATCTGGGCGAGCCAGTAGCTGCCAGAGCTGATCTTGCGCATGCTGATGCCTTCTTCATTTTGACAGCAAGAAACGGAGTGGCCGCCGGATCGCGGGCGGATATGTCATCGCCGACAACATGAACAGGCGGTTCGACATGACACTCCTCAAGGGAAAAGTGGTGCTCGTCACTGGTGCTTCCAGCGGCATTGGGCGTGCGATTGCACTCAGGTTCGCAGCGGAGGGGGCGGCCATCGTGCTCACCGCGCGTGGCGAAGCCCTGCTTATGGAACTGGCCGGGGAGATTTCGGCCAAAGGCGGCCGGGCCATCGCGTCGGTTGGCGATGTCAGCCAGCCCGAGACCCATGAGCAGGCTGTGACCGCAGCGCATCGTGCATTCGGTGGTCTTGATATTGCCGTGAACAATGCTGGCACCGTGGGGCCGAGCCGGCCTCTGGCGCAGCTGGAACTGGAAGATTGGAACCGGACGCTGGCCGTTAATCTGACCGCCGCCTATCTGGGGGCGCGCACCCAGATTCCGGCGATGCTCGAAAGAGGCGGAGGTTCCATCATTTTCACGTCGAGTTTCGTGGGCACCAGCGTGGGGCTTCCGGGAATGGCAGCCTATGGCGCTTCGAAAGCCGGGCTGATGGGGCTGGTGAAAGGCATTACCGCCGATTATGCCGCACAGGGTATCCGGGCGAATGCGCTGTTGCCTGGCGGGGTAGACACGGGCATGGCGGGCGATCAAAGCCAGAAGGAATGGGCGGCGGGCCTTCATGCCATGAAGCGGATTGCGCAGCCGGATGAAATTGCATCTGCCGCATTGTTTCTCGCCAGTTCCATGGCCAGCTTCGTGACAGGGGCTGCATTGTTCGCTGATGGAGGGAATGCTGCGGTGAAGTAAGCCTCGCTTCTGCACGACTGGCCGAAGCGCTCTGGCATATTCAGAACGCGTATTTTTTGCCTCGGGAACCGGTTTCCACCTCGCCAACAGGCCCAAAGTATAAAAAATGTGTCCGAACCGGGAACCGGGAGCGCTCTTCTGCGTTTATGTGAGAATGCCAAGGCCCACAGACATGATGGAGGTAAGCATGTCTCACCCATCACACGGTCACTCTGATGTCGTGCCACCGCAAGCCGAAGCGTCTCAACCAAAACAGGCTGGAAAAGGCCTTTCCACATGGGAGCGTGAGCGCATTCGCAGCCGCGCTTTTGCGATGTGGCGTGAAGAGGGGTTTCCGGCCACTCGGCGGCAGGAGCAGTGGGGGCTTGCCCAATTGCAGATGATCAAGAGCTATCCGGCCGGTTGAAAGCACCGGGCAGTTTAAGCTGCCATGATCGCGTCAACTGACGCCGCAAAAAGAACGGGGCCCATATGGGCCCCGTTTTCATTCAGCTTGCTTCAGCCAGAAGCGAAAGTTGATGGCCGCCGGCAGCGCTGGCCTTGTCTGTCAGCGGGGTGGGGTAATCACCCGTGAAGCAGTGGTCGGTGAACTGCGGATGCACCGGGTCACGGCCCTCATAGCCCATGGCGCGATACACGCCCTCGACCGTGAGGAAAGCCAGCGAGTCTGCACCGATATAGCGGCGCATGCCTTCCAGATCATGGTTGGCGGCAAGCAGCTTGTCCCGGTCCGGGGTGTCGATGCCGTAATAGTCCGGGTGGGTGATGGGCGGGGAAGCGATGCGGAAATGCACTTCCCGCGCGCCTGCCTCACGCATCATCTTCACGATCTTCACCGAAGTGGTGCCGCGCACGAGGCTGTCATCCACCAGAACGATGCTCTTGCCTTCCACCACCGAGCGGTTGGCGGAATGCTTCATGCGCACGCCCTGATCGCGGATGGACTGGGTGGGCTGGATGAAGGTGCGGCCCACATAGTGGTTGCGGATGATGCCCAGTTCATAGGGAACGCCAGAGAACTGGGAAAAGCCGATTGCCGCCGGCACGCCGGAATCCGGCACGGGCACGATGACATCCGCATTGGCCGGTGCTTCCTGCGCCAGCACTTCACCAAACTTCTTGCGCACCTGATAGACCGAGCGGCCGCCCACTACAGAATCCGGCCGGGCGAAATAGATATACTCGAAGATGCAGGGGCGCGGGGCCATCTCGGGGAAGGGCTTGTAGGAATTCACGCCGTCTTCGTCGATGACAACAACTTCGCCATTCTCGATATCACGCACATAGCGTGCGCCGATGATGTCGAGCGCGCAGGTCTCGGAAGCCAGAATGTAGGACTCATCCAGCATGCCCAGCACCAGCGGACGGATGCCCAGCGGGTCACGTGCGCCGATGAGCTTCTTGTTGGTGAGGGCCACCAGCGAATAGGCTCCCTCCAGCGAGCGGATGGCGTCCACGAAGCGGTCGATGAAACGGGGCTTCTTGGAGCGTGCCACCAGATGGAGGATCACCTCGGTATCAGTGGTGGACTGGGTGATGGCACCATCGCGCACAAGCTGGCGGCGCAGGGAAAGGCCGTTGGTGAGGTTGCCATTGTGGCCCACGGCGAACCCGCCGGCATCCAGTTCCGCGAACAGCGGCTGCACATTGCGCAGCAGCGTCTCGCCGGTGGTGGAGTAGCGCACATGGCCGACAGCGGCCTGACCGGGCAGGCGGTCGATCACTTGTCCGTCGGAGAAGGCATCGCCCACGAGGCCGAGGCGGCGCTCGGAATGGAAGCGCTTGCCGTCAAAGCTGACGATGCCGGCTGCTTCCTGCCCGCGATGCTGGAGCGCATGCAGGCCAATGGCCGTGATGGCTGCCGCATGGGGATGATTGCAGATGCCGAAAACACCGCATTCCTCACGCAGGCGGTCGCCGTTGAGGTCCAGGTCGAGACCTGAGTCCAGATCGAGGCTTTGGGGCATGCTGTTGCGCGTCATCATGGCCTCGTCTGCACCGGGTTTTCCGCCTTCGGGTTCATTGCTCATCACGCACCTCCACACGGGCGGCCTACTGGCCGTTGCCGCGCGTACTTTCCATGAGTTGATCCAGACCACGCTGGTCGGATCCACGATAGCCACCGGGGGCGGTTTCCGGCGTCGAGCCTGCGGCTGCGCCAGTCGTGCTGGCACCTTGTCCGCCGGCCGGAATGGTCGGCACGCTCGCCTCATTGCCTTCCGAAGGGCTGGATGGCTTTTTCAACTTATTCAAGATGGTGTTTTCAGGGTCTTCCGGCAACTGGGCAATGAGCCAGTTTCCGATGCTTTGCAGCGTGGGACGCGATTTCGCGTCCAGCACCCATGCCGGCTGCCCCTTTTCAGGCACCAGCCAGGTGAAGAAGAGGAAGGCCACCACCATCAGCAGCAACCCGCGGGCGAGACCGAAGGCAAAGCCGAGCGTGCGGTCGAGCGCACCGATTCGGCTGTCCAGCACCAGATCGGAGATGCGGGCGGTGATGATGGAGGCAATCAGCAGCGTGCCCAGAAACAGGATGGCGACCGTTGTCGCGGTCGCCGCCATCTCCTGAGAGATGTACTGCTGCACGAAGGGCTGGGTCTGCTTGTAGAAAAGGACGGTCACGGCAGCCGCGGCGACCCATGAAAGAATGCTGAGCACTTCCCTCAGAAAGCCTCGCACCATGGCGAGAATTCCGGAAATCAGCATCACTGAAATCACAATGATGTCGAGTAGCGTGACAGGCATCAGGTCTGGGTTCCGTGGTCTGTGCGACGCAGGTCGCCGGGCGTTTGGCAGGGCCGCAGGGTTTGCCGCAAGGCTTGCCGCGCGCAGTCATATAGCTTGCTGGCCGGTTCCCGTCATCCTTCCGCAACGAAGGATATGGCGTTTGTGTGAATCGTGGGCATGACGCATCACAGCAGTTTTGAGGCCAGAGCCTCCTAAAACCTTGTTCTCAAAGGTGCCGCACGGCCGGGCAGTCTTTGGCAACCCAGCTATGCGTTATCATATTCCTCTTCATCCGGCCTGGCATCGGAAGGGGGCAGCCGTCGCGCCTCATTCTCACGTGATTTTGAACGGCGCGGGGCGCGGGCCGCGATGGTGGCGACCAGTTCGGCGAGGGAAGACACTGCATCCAGTGCCATTACACCTTCTGCACCATCCGTACTGCCGGAGGGAAGAACAGCGCGTGCAAAGCCCAGCTTGGCAGATTCCTTCAGCCGGGCCGGGGTCTGTGACACGGGCCGGACCGCACCGGTGAGGCTGGCCTCGCCGAAATAGACCGCATCGGCCGGCAAGGGCGCGCCGGTGAGGGAAGAGACGAGGGCTGCCGCCACAGCGAGATCAGCTGCGGGCTCACCGATGCGCAGCCCACCCGCGACATTGAGATACACATCATGCCCGCCCAGACGCACGCCGCAGCGCGCATCCAGCACCGCCAGCACCATGGAGAGGCGGGCGGGGTCCCAGCCCACCACTGCCCGGCGCGGCGTTCCGAGAGAGGAAGGCGCGACCAGTGCCTGAATTTCAACCAGCACCGGGCGTGTGCCTTCCATGCCGGCAAACACGGCGGTTCCCGGCGCCCCCAGATCGCGATTGGAAAGAAACAGTTCTGATGGGTTGGCGACTTCACGCAGCCCGCCGCCGGTCATCTCGAACACGCCAATTTCATCGGTCGGGCCAAAGCGGTTCTTCTGCGCGCGCAGAATGCGGAACTGATGGCCGCCATCACCCTCGAACGAGAAGACAGCATCCACCATATGCTCCACCACGCGGGGGCCGGCGATCTGCCCATCCTTGGTGACATGACCGACGAGGATGACGCACGCGCCCGCCTGCTTTGCATAACGCACCAGAAGCTGAGCCGAGGTGCGGACCTGTGTGACCGTACCGGGAGCGGATTCCACGCTGTCGGACCACATGGTCTGGATAGAATCGATCACCACGAACTGGACCGGCGGGCCGGCGGCGAGGGTGGCGAGGATGTTCTCGGCATTCGTTTCGGCCGCCAGCCCCACATCCGCCTGCGCCAGGCCAAGGCGCTGGGCGCGCATGCGCACCTGATCCACCGCCTCTTCGCCCGAGACATAGACCACGCGTTGTCCTCGGATCGCCAGCGCGGCGGAGGCCTGCACCAGAAGGGTGGATTTGCCGATGCCGGGATCTCCGCCAATCAGCAGGATGGAGCCGGGCACGAAGCCGCCTCCTGCCACCCGGTCCAGCTCGCCAATGCCGGAGATGAGACGTGGTGCAGCCTCACCCGTGCCCTGAAGGCTTTGAAGGGCAACCGCGCGCCCCTTGCGGCTGGCACGCTGGGCCGCTGGCACGCTGGCGACCACCGCTGTTTCCTCGGAAATGGTGTTCCACTCGCCACAGGCGTCGCACTTGCCTTGCCAGCGGGAATAGACCGCACCGCAGGTCTGGCAGATGAAGGAAGACGTGCCGCGTTTGGCCATGAACCTGTCCATTTCGCCAAAGCGGCGAATCTTGTGTCGAGGGTGGGAGTTTAGCCCTGATTATGGATGTATGCGGGGGCAGGGTGAATGAAGCCGCCCTAAGCTGTGGGAAGATATCTCTCCGCTTTTCTCATGTCTGACTTGCAGCCATGATCCTTCTCACGGGCTTGAGCTGGCAGATATATTCGCGATGAACACCTGAGTCCGCGTCTTGCGGTGCCCTTCCTGTCGTTGGGGTGTCGCGGGCGGTTCGCTCCTGCATGGTCCTTATTGTCCGGCGTCCAGCCTCTCTGGCGCACCACAGCTTCGCGCCATGATGGCGTGAGGCAATGGGCAGAGAATGGGATTGCATGGATGCCGACCGGTTGTTCCGGTGCACTGGCCGCACCCCAATCATGAGGATGACATGTCGACTTCTTCGCTGCCCGAGACCGTTGCTGTCATTGGCACGGGTACTATCGGTTCAAGCTGGGCGAGCCTGTTTCTGGCATTTGGCCTGAAGGTACAGGCCAGTGACCCGGCTTCCGGCGCGGAAGAGCGCCTGAGGGCATTTGTGCGCGATGCATGGCCAGCGCTGGACAGTCTGGGGCAAACGGGCGGCCGCACGTTGGAGCAGGCACAGGCGGCGCTGAGCTTTCACGACACCCCCGGCGCAGCTGCGCGGGGTGCTGAACTGGTGCAGGAGAATGCGCCCGAGCGTATCGACATCAAGCGTGAGACCTATGCCGCGCTTGAGGCCGTGCTCGCGCCGGAAGCCATCATCGCCTCTTCCACCTCCGGCATCATGCCGAGCGAGCTTCAGGCCGGGATGAAGCATCCCGAACGCCTCGTGGTGGGTCACCCCTTCAATCCGCCCCATCTCATTCCGCTGGTGGAAGTGGTGCCCGGCAAGCAAACATCCGAGGCTTGTGTGGAGGCCGCGATCGCCTTCTATCGCGCCATCGGCAAGACGCCGATCCGCCTGCGCAAGGAAGTGGTGGGGCACATCGCCAACCGTCTTCAGGGCGCGATCTGGCGGGAGGCGGTCTATCTGGCGGCGGAAGGCGTGGCCTCGGTGGAGGATATCGACCTTGCGGTGTCGGCGGGGCCGGGTCAGCGCTGGGCCATAATGGGGCCGAGCAATATCTTCAATCTGGCCGGTGGCCGCGGTGGCATCGGCCACTTTCTGGACCATCTGGGACCGGCGGTGGAAACGTGGTGGGCCGACCTTGGCGCGCCGCATCTGGATGAGCAGACCCGCAAGCTGCTGGTGGATGCTTTCGGCGTGCCGGATGAAGAGAGCTTCAAGGCCGCGATAGAACGCCGCGATCAGGCCTTGCTGCGCCGGTTGCGTGCGCTGGCGGCGGATGCTGAAGACTGAGCATCCTGCTCAAGCGTGCTTCTCTCAGGCATGTCCCGCACATATGGACCCACCGCGCTGGAACAGGTGCGGTGGAGACCTCTTCGGTCGCCGTGCTTTGATGGCATGCGGCCAAGTGATGGCTGCAGGTCCGTTCAAGTGCAGGCAGGCGGTTGCGCTCAGTTGGCGCTCTGCCCGGCAGCCTCACTGGAGAGCAGGCGCTCGATCTCGGATGAGGCCTCCTCAATATTCACCTTGGTAAGGGGCTGGGCCAAAGGCATTTCAGCGGCCAGAACCGCATGCAGGGCGCTAAGGCGCGCCGCGCGCTCACGCTCTTTTTCCTGTAGCAGTTTCAGGGCTGCTGTAATGACCGCATGGGAACCCTCATAACGGCCGGAATTGACGAAGCTTTCCACCAGGCTTTCATGTTCGGGCAAAAGCGCAGTCGGGTTCGACATGGGGTCATCCTCTCGGCCGGAGCAGAGGTCCGCCCAAATGTCGCGCAGACAGGGCCGGGGAACTCTGCGGTCAACGCAAATCAGGCCTCAGGCTGCACTTTTTTGGTTTACAAAGCGTTTACGAAACGGCTCCCCCGCTGCAATGATGGCGCGGGCCGATCGTCTCTCTTGTGGGTCTTTTGCTGGGTGTGTTTGGGGGGGGGCTTCCGCCTCTCAGGCCCCCATATAACGGCGCTGATACCGTGCGCCGAGGGATGTCAGCACCTCATAGCTGATGGTGCCGGCCTTTTCGGCCAGATCATCCACCCCGATGCCCGCGCCCAGAAACACCGCCCCTGTGCCGCGTGCGATTTCACCTTCCGGCAGGTCTGTGATGTCGATTGTGGCAAGGTCCATGGAGATGCGGCCGACCAGCGGGCAGCGCACGCCCTCCAGCACCACTTCGGCACCCTTGCGCGCATCGCTGGAACCGGCGGCGCGGAACAGTCCATCCGCGTAGCCGATATGCACCACGGCAAGGCGGCTGTCGCGCTTCAGCCGTTCGGAGGCGCCATAACCGACGCTTTCCCCTTCAGAAGCCGTGCGTACCTGAATCACGGGCGCTTCCAGCCGCGCGACCGGGCGCAGGGGCGGGGTATCATCAATCGCGCGGCCGCCATAAAGCAGGATGCCGGGGCGCACCAGATCAAAATGATAGCTCGCATCCAGCTGGGTGCCGGCCGAATTGGCCAGTGAGGCCCGGATGCCGGAAAACTGTTGTGCGACCTGCGCAAAGCGTTGTTGCTGAAGCGGGGTCAGCGGATGGCCGGGGGTGTCGGCACAGGCCAGATGGCTCATGACCAGGCTGGGGGTGAAGCGCAGCGAGGCGCGTTCGCGCGCGATATGGGCGGCTTCCTCCAGCGAAAGACCGAGCCGGTGCATGCCGGTGTCCACATGCAGGGCGGCGGGCAGGTCCAGCCCGGTGGCGCGGCACTGGGCGCTCCATTCGCCGATTTCCGGAAGGGAGCCCAGAACCGGGCGCAGTTCATGCGCGGAAAAAGCGAAGCCACTGCCGGGCAGCAGGCCATTCAGTACATAAATCACGGCTTCCGGCAGCAGCGCCCGCAGCGTGATGCCTTCCTGCAAATGGGCCACGAAGAAGGTGCGCGCGCCGGCCCGCCATAAAGCCGGGGCCACATGGTCGATGCCCAGTCCATAGGCATTGGCCTTCACCACTGCCGCGCATTCGGCGGGCGCGACACGGGCGGCTATGGTCTGCCAGTTCTCGGCAATGGCGTGCACATCAATGGTGAGCACGGCACCTGTTGCGTGTGAAGCTTGCGCCATTTCGTTCGGGCTTGTGTGTGCCACCGTCATGCTTGTCCCCGGAATGGAAGGCGGATTGTCGCCCGCCGCCCTGTCGGCGGCACTTGAAACTGCGCTGAATTTATCTGCGCTCGGGCACGCGGTCATCCTGCGCGAGGTTCGAGAAGCGGGTGAATTGCGGCTCGAAGTGCACCTTCACTGTACCGGTAGGACCGTGACGCTGCTTGCCAACGATGATCTCGGCCGTGTTCTCGGCGGACTTCATGTCGGTTTCCCACTGGAACCATTCCTCGGTGCCGGGCTTCGGTTCGCGACTCTTGAGGTAATATTCCTCACGATACACAAACATCACCACGTCGGCGTCCTGCTCGATGGAGCCGGATTCACGAAGGTCGGAGAGCTGGGGGCGCTTGTCATCGCGCGATTCCACCTGACGCGAGAGCTGGGACAGGGCCATGATGGGCACCTGAAGCTCTTTCGCCAATGCCTTGAGACCGGTGGTGATCTCGGTGATTTCCTGCACGCGATTCTGGGCCGAACTCTTGGAAGAGCCGGACAGCAGCTGGAGATAGTCGACCACCATGAAATCCAGCCCGCGCTGGCGCTTCAGCCGCCGGGCGCGGGCCACCAGCTGGGCGATGGAGAGACCGCCGGTGTCGTCAATGTAGAGCGGAATCGTCTGCATGGTCTGTGCAGCGGCGGCGAGCTTGGAAAACTCCGACTCCGAAATGTCACCACGGCGGATCTTGTAGGAGGCGATTTCCGCCTGCTCGGCCAGAATACGGGTGGCGAGCTGTTCCGCACTCATTTCCAGCGAGAAGAAGCCGACAACGCCGCCTGAAACCGTTTCGGTGCTGCCATCAGCCCGTGTTTCACCACGATAGGCTGCGGCGATGTTGAAGGCGATATTGGTGGCCAGCGAGGTTTTACCCATGGCCGGACGGCCGGCAAGGATGATGAGGTCCGACGGCTGGAGGCCGCCCATCTGCTGGTCAAGATCATCCAGCGCCGTGGCGATGCCGGAGAGGTGGCCATCGCGCTGGAAGGCCTTGGAGGCCATGTCCACCGACTCGCGCAGCGCCTCACCGAAACGCTGGAAGCCGCCATCATAGCGCCCCGTCTCGGCAATCTCGTAGAGGCGCTTTTCGGCCTCCTCGATCTGCTGGTTGGGGGAGCTTTCGATCTCCGCATCATAGGCCTCGTTCACAATCCCCTCACCGATGGTGATGAGATCGCGCCGCACCGAGAGGTCATAGATGATGCGGCCGTAGTCCTTGGCGTTGATGATGGTGGTGGCTTCTGCCGCAAGCCGTGCCAGATATTGCGGGCCAGTGAGGCCAGCCACATCCAGTTCCGCGGGCAGGAAGGTCTTCAGCGTCACGGGGGTCGCGAGCTTGCCTGCACGCACCAGTGAACTCACCAGCTCAAACAGGCGGGCGTGGAGCTGCTCATGAAAATGGCGCGCCTCAAGGAAGTCCGAGACCCGGTAAAAGGCTTCATTGTTCACCAGAATGGCGCCAAGCAGAGCCTGTTCGGCCTCCATATTATGGGGGGCCTGGCGAAAATTCGGGGTGATTGCCCCTTTATCGGGAATATCGAGCATCGTGCCGTGGGTCCATTGCCTTGAGGGTTTCCTCTAGCAAGGAGAACCTTAAAGCCCTCCTGACGCGCCCGCTCCTGATTCCATGGCTGGGCCCGCTGAATCAGGCGGTGCAAGGCCTTGTGGCCTTTTCCCCGTGGATGAAAGATGTGGATAGCGGCGAAAACCGGGCAGTTGCTCCCGGTTTTCGCCGAAACGCATGCTCAGCCGAGTGCTTCCAGAATCCGCACCCAGCTGCGCGTGCCCTTATGGAAGCTGCTGAGCTCATATTTCTCATTGGGTGAATGCACGCGGTCATCATCCAGACCGAACCCGATCAGCAGCGTATCCACGCCCAAAAGCGCGCGGAACTGGCCGACAACGGGAATGGAGCCGCCCGAACCGACCTTGACCGGAGCCACACCCCATTCCTGTGCCAGCGCATCGGATGCGCGGGCAAGGTCCGGGCTCTCCGGCGAGACGAGGAAAGCGCGCGCGCCATCGCCCTGCGAAAGGGTGAAGCTGCAATCGGCCGGAATGCGTTCTTTCACGAAGGCTTCGAACCCGGCCCGGATTTTCGCGGGGTCCTGATCTGCCACAAGGCGGAAGGAAATCTTGGCCGTGGCGGTGGAGGGGATGACGGTTTTCGTGCCCTGTCCGATATAGCCGCCAAACATGCCGTTCACCTCAAAGGTGGGGCGCGACTGGATGAGTTCGATCAGCAGCCGGTCCTGCTCACCGGAGGGGATGGAAAGCCCCACAGGATTGAGGAAGGTCTCGGCTGTCAGCCCCAGCGCTTGCCACTGGGCAAGCTGGTCTGCCGGCGGCTCCACCACATCATCATAAAAGCCGGGAATGGTAACGCGGCCATTGGCATCATGTGCATCGGCAATGATTTTGGCCAGCACATGCAGCGGGTTGCGCGCCGCACCCCCAAACAGGCCGGAGTGCAGATCCCGGTCTGCGGCGGTGATGACGAGTTCGGTGTGGAGAATGCCGCGCAGGGAGGTGGTGATGGCGGGCGTATCCGCATTCCACATGCCGGTATCGCACACCAGCGCAACATCGGCGATCAACTCCTGCGCATGGGCGGCAAGGAAGCCGGGCAGGCTGGGAGAGCCGCATTCTTCCTCTCCCTCCAGCAGCACGGTGACATCCACGGGCAGGCGGCCTGTGGTGTCCTTCAGCGCGCGCAGAGCCTCGATAAAGGTCATCACCTGCCCTTTGTCATCGGCGGCACCGCGCCCGACAATGATGGTTCGCCCCTTATCGCTTTCACCAAGACGCGGCTCGAAGGGCGGGGTCTGCCACAGTTCGAGCGGATCGACCGGCTGAACATCATAATGGCCATAGAACAGCACGCGGCGGGCCGCCCCTGTATCGGTGCGGGCCACTACTACGGGGTGCCCCGGCGTGGTGTGTACTGTGGCTGCAAAACCCAGATCTTCCAGTGCCTGCGCCGCCCATGCGGCTGCCTGCCGGCAGGGTTCGGCAAAGGCAGGATCCGTGGAAATGGAAGGAATCCGCAGGAATTCGAACAGCCTTGCCAGCGCGGCATCCTGCCCCTTGTCCACGGCCTGCAATGCGGTTTCGCTCAGGGAATGGGCTGCAGGATCGCGCGCGGTCATGGACTGTGTCTCCGGTCTTCGGGCGCGCGAATGCGTGCCGACTCTCCCGGATGGTCGCGCTGTGTGGCGTGGCAGGCAAGAGGGTGGGGAGGCTGACTGGTGGATTGGTTCGGAGCGCGGAAGAAACAGACCTCGCGCCTTTCTCTTTGGATGAGGCGCGGTGAGAGCGAATATGTCCGGTGCCGTTCATGGACCGGCACCGACAGCCGTTTTCAGGCCGAGGGGAGGCCTGTCGCGTCAGATGTCACGCTGCTGATTTGTAGCGGTGTCATGGCCCGGCTCGTCCGGCGCGCCTGCTGGAGCACGGACCCGATGCGACGATACAAAATGCGCGGCGACAGAGGCATGCCCAGAGCCGCTTCATAGCCGCCCTGCACACTGGCGCGCTCAAGCTCACGCTGGGGCAGATCAACAATCAAAATAGCGGGTATG
Organism: Xanthobacter sp.; assembly: GCA_035911315.1. Taxonomy (GTDB): domain Bacteria; phylum Pseudomonadota; class Alphaproteobacteria; order Rhizobiales; family Xanthobacteraceae; genus Xanthobacter. Next base: position 42,004 of record JAMHVS010000017.1, on the reverse strand, counting down.
CCTCCGCCATCACGGTATGGATTCTGGAATATCAGGTCCGGGTCATCCGCCTGCACGACAAGCAGGTTCGTGTTTTCAGGAAGGGCTGGCCCGGAAACGGCATCCAGCGTCTGGGCTTCCAGCACGTCGCCAAGGCCGAATTTAAGCAGTTCCAGCCGCAGGGACTCACGGCGTTCCTTCTGGCTATCGACCAGCAGAATGCGGGAAATCGGCAACACCTTCATGAGGCGCTCCAACAAAATCCACACACGGTTTCCTGACAGGAAAACGTGAATGCAGTGCAAGGTGCCAGCAGAACCCCGCAATTCCGCTGGTATGGAAGAGGAAAAATACATCTGGTCCGACCATGTGGCAAGAAGACCATGGTCGGATATGCTGCATGTGCGAACCCTGCACGAATGCGAAGGCAGCGCGCTGGCGCTGCCGTACCATCCTTCAGCGCCGGATATTGCCGAAGAGGCCGCGGATAATGGCGCGGCTGATCTGAGTGCCTACCTGTGTCGCGACCGAGCGGGCGACCTGACGCACCATGACTTCCGTTGTGCTCATGCGGGTGGTGGTGCGGCCTTTTGCCGTGCTGCCGGAAGCGCCGCCAAGCACAGAGCCCAGAACGCTGTCCAGAAAACCGCCACCCCCTTCCTGCTGCGGCTCTTCCTGCTGGGCCACCTGCTGCTGTGCGCGAGCCTGAAGCATCTCGAAGGCGGATTCCCGGTCTATCGCCGTGTCATATTCATGGCCCACGGGGCTCTTGGCCATCACGGCGGCGCGTTCCTGTTCTGTCACTGGCCCAACGCGCGCCGAAGGCGGACGCACCAGAGTGCGTTCCACGATAGAAGGTGTGCCATTGCCTTCCAGCGTGGAAACCAGCGCTTCACCCTTGCCAAGCTCGGTGATGACCTGCGCCGTGTTCAGTGCCGGATTGGGCCGGAAGGTTTCAGCAGCTGCGCGCACGGCTTTCTGATCGCGCGGGGTGAAGGCGCGCAAGGCGTGCTGCACCCGGTTGCCAAGCTGGGCCAGCACACTTTGAGGCACATCGAGCGGGTTTTGCGTGACGAAATAGACACCCACGCCCTTGGAGCGGATGAGGCGCACCACCTGCTCAACCTTGTCGAGCAGGACCTTGGGGGCTGAATCGAACAGCAGATGCGCTTCATCAAAGAAGAAGACCAGCTTCGGCTTTTCCGGATCGCCGACCTCAGGCAGGTGCTCGAACAGCTCTGAGAGCATCCACAGCAGCACGCAGGCATAAAGCTGGGGCGAGCCCATCAACTTGTCTGCGGCCAGAATGGAAACGGTGCCATAGCCTGATCGGTCCACCCGCATCAGGTCTTCGATTTTCAGGGCCGGTTCACCAAAGAACTTGTCGCCACCCTGATTTTCCAGAACCAGAAGGCGGCGCTGGATGGCGCCTACGCTCTGGGCGGCCACATTGCCGTATTGCGTGCCGAAGCTGGCGGCATTGTCTGCCACATAGGTCAGCATGGAGCGCAGGTCTTTCAGGTCCAGCAACAGAAGGCCCTGTTCGTCCGCCACCCGGAAGACGATATTGAGAACACCTTCCTGTGTCTCGTTCAGATCAAGCAGGCGGGAGAGAAGCAGCGGCCCCATCTCGGAGATGGTGGTGCGGATGGGGTGGCCCTGTTCGCCGAACACATCCCAGAAGATCACCGGGAAGCTGTCGGGCTGGTATGTGATGCCAACATCCTGAGCCCGTTGCAGCAGGAACTCCTTCGGCTCGCCTTGCATGGCGATACCGGAAAGGTCACCCTTGATGTCTGCCGCGAAGACAGGGACGCCAGCCCGCGAGAAACCTTCCGCCAGGGCTTGCAGCGTCACGGTTTTTCCGGTTCCCGTTGCGCCTGTGACCAGCCCGTGCCGGTTGGCGAGGCGCAGCGTGAGGTACTCGCCCTTATCTGCGGTGCCGGTCTCTGCCGCACCGGCCGCGCCCATGCGCTGGCCGATGAAAATCCTGCCATCGGTATCGGGATCGACGAGGGGAGCGGGAAGGGTCATCTCGGTGTCCTCGAAAGGGAAAGCGGCTTTGCAGCGAATCCAGGTTGCCCTGTTGTCGCGCGCTCCCCCTTTCGGGGCAAGGGGGTGAGGGCTCAATGCAATGGGGGAGCCGTCACGGGGCTTGCGCTTGTGCGGCAGCGGCGGCAAGCTGTCATGCCTGCTCAAGGAGATGCGGCGCGCGGAGGCCCCATGGATGACCTGATCGCCCGTCTTGTGGCGCGACACAAGATCAGTGAAGAGACGGCACGCAATCTCGTGGTGATCGTGCTTCAGTATCTGGTGAAAGAGGCTCCGGCGGACAAATTAGCGCCAATCATCGCGGCGCATCCGTGGATTCCTGCGGTTCTGGCCGAGGCTGGGCCGGAACAGGCCGCGACGCCGGCAGACCATCATTTCGGTGGCATGGCGCGCCTGATGGAAGTTGCGGACCGGATGATGGCCCACGGTCTCACCATGTCGGAGGTGCAGTCCACCATTCGGGATACAGTGGATTTTGCACGCGAACATGCCGGGGATGATGATGTGAACGCGCTGGTGCGCTCCATTCCCGGCCTGCGTCAGGTGGTGTGATCTCAGCCTTTGAGATCCCTGTCGTATAGTGCTTTGCACATGACGGGAAGTGTGGCCTCATTGGTCGGGTTCACTGATGGGCCCGCCCACCAAGGGGGATGGCATGTCGTATCCGATTATCAAGATCGAGGGTATCGGCCCCGCTATGGCCGAGAAGCTGAAGGCAACGGGCATTTCCACGACCGATGCCCTGCTAGAAGCCGCGAAGACCCCGAAGGGGCGTCGCGAGCTGGCGGAGAAAAGCACCATTCCCGAGCGCAATATTCTCAAATGGGCCAACATGGCCGATCTGATGCGCATCAAGGGGGTGGGCGAGGAATATTCAGAGCTTCTGGAAGCCGCCGGTGTGGACACCGTGAAAGAGCTGAAGATGCGCAATGTCGCCAATCTCACCAAGGCCATGGCCGAGGTGAACGAGACCCGCAAGCTGGTGCGTGCCCTGCCGGCCGAAAGCGTGGTGGCGCGATGGGTGGAGGAAGCCAAGACCCTGCCACCCATGCTGACCTATTGAGGCGGGGCAGCGGGAGCGGCTGATTCACAACCGGAATTTGCCGCTCTGCCTGATCTGCCTTTGTCTAAGCCTTGCCGGATCATCGGGGCTTGATATGCACATCCCGCGCTCTTTCACAGGGAAAAGCATGTGAGGGGCGCGGGAGTGCTTGAAAAGCTGCGCGGCTGCCCTTATGAACAGCCGCGTGCCGCAGTAGCTCAGCTGGTAGAGCAACGCATTCGTAATGCGTAGGTCGGGGGTTCGAATCCCTTCTGCGGCACCACTTCCCCATTTTTCCAGAATCATTGATGGTTGAAATCGGCTGTGCTGGCTGATGTGAGCCGATTCATCGCTAACACTGCACCTGATATGGTCTCTTCAGTTCAGCTCCTGGTCTGAGGGAAGATTTGTCGGGAATATAATTTGCATGGGAAGGGGTGGGGGAGGACTGTTCGAGTGTAACTGATCCAGCATGACTTCCAGCAGTGTCTGGGTTCTCTGGGTCAAAACAGCCATCATCAGGCCTTCCTCCAGCATGCCCCGTGTATCCGGGCTGAGCCCATGGCCGATAAGGCGAACCTGGGCCGCGCGTCCTGTGCGCCGCATGGCCATGCCTATTCCCTCTGAAGATCCGCCGACATTGTAAATGCCGCACAAATCCGGGTAGCGCTCCAGCAACGAGAGGGTCATGTGCATATTGGTAAGGGGATCGTCCTGCCCCTCGATCGTTTCGGCAAATTCAAGGCCTGCCCCGTGGCTCTGGATCAGCGCCTGAAAGCCGATTTCCCGCTCAACATGCGCGCGGTAATGCCGGGTGGCGGCGATGATTGCGAGCTTTCCTCCGGAAGGCGGCGCGGTGGCGGCCAGCAGAAAGGCGGCCGTGCGCCCTGCGGCCAGATTATCGATGCCGATGAAGGCCTGACGCCTTGAGCCAGTGATGTCGCTGATAAGGGTCATCACCTGCTTGCCGCGGTCTGTCTGCTCATTCACCGCATCACGCACATCCGGGTGATCGACGCCGAAGAAGGCGATCGCATCATATTTGCGGCCCAGCAGGTTCAGATTCTGGGCCATGACATCCGGATTCATCGAATCCAGAAAAAAGCTGTGAATGCGCGCCCCCCGATCCCGGATTTGAGACCAATGGCGCAATTGCTGGTTCAGCCGGCGAATGAACGGGTTGGCACTACTGGGCAAAAGCACCACCAGCCGCAGCCGGTTCGGGCGTTCCAGACGGGCCAGTTCAGCTTCGGAAAGATAGGCGCATTCTGATGCCGCAGCCAGAACCCGCGCAGCCGTGGCCGGGCGCACATTGGGGCGCCCGTGCAGAACCCGATCTACCGTCGCGACAGAAACGCCGGCCAGCAGGGCAATTTCGCGGATGCCGGGGCGCGCTGTCATAATCCATCAAAATCCATCAAGAGTGCGAAATTGACGCCTTATGTCCCGGCTCTAGACTTTGGTCAACATTATGGGTGGGGAGGTTCGCCATACCCCGCCTGATCGGGAGGAAGCCATGAAGAGTTCGTTCGGCCTCACACGCCGGGGCCTGCTTGTTGCGGGTGCCCTCGCCCTGTTCGCAGCACCGTTCGTGGGCGGTGCGGCACATGCAGCCAAGGTGCTGCGCTATGGGCACATGCACACCCCCAATTCCATCGCCGGCCAGCAGGCGGAATGGTTTGCGGAAGCCGTGAAGGAAAAGACCGGCGGCGAGATTATCGTCGAGATCTTCCCGAACTCGCAACTCGGCAAATTGCAGGAACTGGCCGAGGCCGTTTCCACTGGCTCCATCGCCTTCTCGCATAATACGGCGGGCGCAATCGGCTCGCTTTATGCTCCGTTTGCAGCCTTCGACACGCCCTATCTCTACCGGGACTACGACCACCTGATGAAGGTGATGGACACCGAAAGCCCGGTGATGAAGGAGCTGAATGAGGGGCTGATTGATGCTTCCGGCACCCGCGCGCTCTACGCCTTCTATTTCGGCACCCGCAATCTGACAGCCGACCGCGAGGCCAAGACCCCGGCTGACCTGAAGGGCGTGAAGATCCGCTCCATCCCGTTCCCGATCTATATGGCCACCGTTGAGGGGCTGGGCGGTGTGCCTGTGCCGGTGGACTGGTCTGAAGTGCCGACAGCACTCGCGACAGGCGTGGTGAACGGGCAGGAAAACCCGATGAACGTGCTGGTTTCCGCCAAGCTTTATGATGTGCAGAGCCACCTCATGAAGACCGGCCACATCTCCGCGGCGCAGGTCGTGATGATGAATGACGATGTGTGGAACGGCCTCTCGGATGCACACAAGAAGGCCGTTGCGGAAGCCGCAACTGAGACCCGCGAGCGCGCCTCCAAGGAAATGCTGAAGTCTGAGGCCGAGGATCTGGAAACCCTGCGCGGCCATGGCATGACCGTGATCGATGAAACCAACGGGCTTGATCTCAAGGCCTTCCGTGACAGCGTGAATGCCCGTGTCTCGCGTGAGTTCGACTCCAAGTGGGGCGACCTCTACACCAAGATCAAGGCTATCGACTGATCATGTCCGAAACTGTTGTGCCGCAAGGCCCATCCCTCACGCCGCCGCGTGTGCTGGATCTGCTGACGCGTGGTCTTTTCGCCATCGCGACAGGTCTGATGCTGCTGATCATTGTCTTGATCGTGGCCCAGATCCTTGCGCGCAATTTCTGGAACATGGGGCTGCCGCGCGCAGAGGAAGTCTCGCGCTATGCAGGGGTGCTGGTGGTGTATTTCACAGCCCCCCTGCTGGCCCTGCAGGGGCAGCATGTGGCGGTGGATGTTTTCACCAACATGATGCCGCGAATGCCGAAGCTAGTCTGTTTTGTTCTGGCGGAACTGTCCTTCCTCACATTCGGGGCGCTCGTGCTGTGGGGTGGCTGGCGCTATCTGCGCCGCGCCTGGAAATTCAAGACACCCGCACTCGGCATTGAGAATATCTGGCTGTTCGGCCCGGTCATGTTCTGCTTCGCCATTCTTGTTGTTATCGCGCTCTGGCGGATTTTCGCGACGCTGCGTGCGGAAGGAGCGGCGCGATGACCTTGTTGCTTCTCATCACTTTCGCCATTCTGCTTGTTATCGGTGCACCGATTGCAGTGGCACTTGGCCTGTCTTCAGCCATCACCATCGTTGCCTTTGATCTGACGCCGACTGTTCTCTTGCAGCGTGCGGTCAATTCTATCGACAGTTCTCCGCTTCTGGCCGTGCCCATGTTCATCATGGCGGCGGCGCTTCTGAGTGCCACCGGCGTCACCTCCTATATGTTCGATCTCGTCCGCATGATTGTGGGGCGGGTGCGGGGCGGCATGGCGCATGTGAATGTGCTGCTTTCCCTCGTGTTCGCAGGCATGTCCGGTGCAGCGCTCGCCGATATCGGCGCGCTGGGCGGCATGCAGGTGCGGGAGATGGAGAAGCAGGGTTATACCCGACGTTTCGCGGCCGGCCTCACCATTGCTTCCGCCACGATCGGTCCTATTTTCCCGCCCTCCATTCCACTCATCATTTTTGCTGCGGCTGCCGAGGTTTCTCCGGTGAAACTGCTGCTGGCAGGCATTGTGCCGGCACTGATTTTGACCGCAATGCTGATGGGCTATATCGCGCTCATCGCCCGCAAGCAGAACCTGCCGCGCGATGATGTTTCGCCCAGCATGAAAGCCTTCCTGCGGCTGTCGCTGATTTCTCTTCCGGCGCTGCTGACACCGGTTTTGCTGATCGGTGGCCTGCTTTCCGGCTATTTCGGGCCAACGGAGGCTGCGGGCATCACGGTTGCCTATGCCATCCTCATTGGTGTGCTGGTCTATCGTTCACTGACGCTTTCCGCCCTGATGGCCTCTGCCAAGGAAACCGTTCTGGCGACAGCCAATATCCTGTTCGTGGTCGCGGCCGCCGCCATCTTCGCATGGGTCCTGACCATGGATCAGGTGCCGACAAAGGCCAGCGCCTGGCTGCTGGGTATCTCCGATAACCCACTGGTTCTGTTGCTGATCCTGAATGTGGTGCTGCTGATTGCGGGCATGTTCCTGGAATCCATCGCCGCCATTCTCATCATCGCGCCCATCATCACGCCGGCCTTGATGCAGGCAGGTGCGCCGCCCGAGCAGATTGGTGTGGTGATGGTGCTGAACCTGATGATTGGCCTGCTCACTCCACCCGTTGGCATGAGCCTCTACATGATGTCGATCACGGTGAAGATGCCTGTTGCCGAAGTGGTGCGTGGCGTCGCCCCGTTCTTTATCCCGCTGTTCCTGGCGCTTGCTCTGGTGACGTTCTTCCCGAGCCTCACCGCCTGGCTGCCCACCTATCTGATGGAGTGACAGATGAGCCGCTTTCTTGGCCCCATTCGCCAGCTTGGTTTCGTGGTTCCCGATATTGAAGAAGCCATGAAGCATTGGTCTGAAGTCATGGGTATTGGTCCCTTCTACTATAATCCGAAGGTTCCGATCGAAAACTATACCTATGACGGCCAGCGCTATGAGCCGCATAACTCCGTTGCGCTCGCCAATTCCGGCTATGTGCAGGTGGAACTCATCCAGTGCCGCAATGATGTGCCGTCCATGTACAAGGACTTCACGGATGCCGGCCACTGGGGTTTGCAGCACACCGCCTACTGGACTGAAGAGTATGACCGTGATCTGGCGCTGATGCTGGAGCAGGGCTTCAAGGTGAAGATGTCCGGGCAGGTGGGCGAGAATGGCCGCTTTGCCTATTTCGACCGTGACACCCATCCGGGCACCGTCATCGAACTGTCAGAGGTAAAGGGCCCCAAGGGTCGCATGTTCGACCTTATCCGCGCTGCGGCCGAAGGCTGGGACGGACAGGACCGCGTGCGCCCCTTCCCCGATCTGTCGAGAATCTGAGCCGGAAAGCTGAACCATGATCCGCGCGACCTATATCGTTGAAACGCCGTGCCCTATTGCAGATGTCGCTGCGATGATGGCGGGCGAGCAGAGCGCCGGCACCTTTGTGCGTGTGGAAGGCGAGACGGATGAACTGCGCGCGCGCTTTGGCGCCGTGGTGGTTTCAACGCAGGAGGTTGGCCATTCTGATGCGCCAACCCTTCGGTCTGCCTGGGCCGAGCGCAAGGGCCTGAACGGGCCGCGCGGTATCTTCCGGGTGGTGATTGATTATCCTGAGGACAATGTGGGTGTGAACCTGCCCACGCTGGCCTCTGTTGTCGCGGGTAATCTTTATGATCTGGGCGAGGTCACTGGCCTTAAGCTGATCGATGTGCAGGTGCGTCCGGAATATCGGGATCGTTACGATCTACCGGTTATGGGCATTGCGGGCACGCGCGCCTCTACGGGTGTGCAGGGCCGTCCGCTGTTCGGCACCATCATCAAACCGAATATCGGCCTCTCGCCGGAAGAGATTGCTGCACTGGTTGAACGGCTGTGCGTGGCGGGGGCGGATTTCATCAAGGACGATGAGATTGCCGGTACCCATCCCCATGCCCCGGTGGATGCGCGCATCCGGGCTGTGATGAATGTGGTGCGTCGGCATCAGGATCGCACCGGCAAGCTGGTGATGGTGGCGTTCAACATCACCGATGAAACCGATGCGATGCGTCGCCATGCCGACCTGCTTGCTGCCGAAGGCGGAAGCTGTGCGATGGTGTCGCTCAACTGGGTGGGCATGTCCGCCGTGCAGACGTTGCGCCGGCATACGGCGCTGGCCATCCATGGGCATCGCAACGGCTTTGGCGGCATGGGCCGGCACCCGCTGCTGGGCATTGGTGTGCGAGCCTATCAGTTGCTCTATCGCCTTGCGGGCATCGACCACATGCATGTGCACGGCATGGGCGGCAAATTCTCCGATCTGGATGAAGATGTAACTGACGCCGCGCGCCATTGCCTTGAACAACTGGGGCAGGGCGATGACCGGGTCATGCCCATCTTCTCTTCCGGCCAGTGGGCGGGCACCCTGCCACACACGCTGAAGCAGATTGGCTCGGATGATCTCATGTTTCTGTGCGGTGGCGGCATCATGGCCCATCCGGGTGGGCCGGCGGCAGGGCTGGAAAGCCTGCGGCAGGCGCATGAGGCGGTGACAGGCGGGCTTTCGCTGGAACAGGCCGCGGCAACGCGCCCGGAACTGGCGGCCGCATTGGCAACCTTCGGGAAAAAGGGCTGATCCGCGTGGCTTACGTCTTCGTCGCCGATGATTTCACGGGTGCTTCCGACACATTGGGCACGCTGGCCCGCGGTGGCCTGCGGGCGCGCCTGTTCCGGGATGTGCCGGAAGCCACGGCGGTGGAGAGGCTGGATGCGTGGGGCGTGGCCACGCATGCACGTTCGCTTGGGCGTGCGGAGATTGTGGCGCTCGCCACGCATATTGGTGAGCGCCTCAAGCCATTTGCGCCGGATTTTCTGCATGTCAAAGTGTGTTCCACTTTTGATAGCGGGCCGGAAACCGGCAACACCGCAGCATTCACTCAGGCTTTGGCCGACGCGGTGGGCATTGCGGATATTGCCGTAATGGGTGGGCAGCCCTCGCTTGGTCGCCATGCGGTGTTCGGCACGCTGTTCGCGCGCGGACCGGACGGGCGGGTGCATCGTATCGACCGGCATCCGGTCATGTCCGTGCACCCGGTGACGCCGATGCATGAGGCGGATCTGATCCGGCATCTGGGTACTTTGGGGCTCAATGGCCTGCGCCATGTCGCCATTGGCCAGAAGGGTGGGGCATTCCCCCGCTTCTATGACGTTTACGACCAGACTGATGTGGAAGAGGTGGGGCGTGACCTGCTGGCCTCTGAGCGCCGGCTGGTGGTGATGGGAGCATCTTCTGTCGCGGAAGCCTGGCTCGCGGCCCGTGTGCCCCATGGCCGGTTTTCCGCACCGGCCCACCAGATGGATGGGCCTGTTTTCGCATTCGCTGGTTCACGCTCGGCCTTGACCACAACCCAAATTGGTGCGGCCCACGAACTGGCACGTCTGCCGTTGAACCCTGCAGATGTGATGGAGCAGGGCAGGGTGTATCAGCAGGGGCTGGACTGGGCACGTGAGCGCATGGCGCGCGGGCAGGACAGCATCGTCTATCTGACGGCCGAATCCACCGGCGATATTTCCGCTGCCCGTCTGGCCCATGAGAGCGCGCACTTTGTTGCGCAGGTGCTTGATGGTGCGCATGTCGGTGGGCTTGTTGTTGCGGGGGGCGATACTTCCAGCGCGATTGTGAATGAGCTGGCCCCGGACTGGCTCGATTATGCGGGCGAGGTCTGTGCAGGTGTTGCGATACTGCGCGCGCAGATTGGCGGGCGGGAAATGTCGCTTGTCTTGAAGGGCGGACAGATGGGCGCGCACGACTTCTTCCAGCGCTCGGTCTCCAGCCTGCGGGGATGAGGGGGCCGGAGGCCGCCCGGTGCCTGAGTGATTTCAGTTGAACATCATCGGCACCATCACGGTTGCCGGAACGATGCGGCTTGGGCCGCAGGAGGAACCATGCTGCGTTACCGTCGCACGAAGATTGTCGCAACCATTGGGCCGGCCAGTTCCCACCCGGATATGCTCAAGGCCCTGTATCTTGCGGGCGTTGATACGTTTCGCATGAATTTCAGCCATGGCCGGCACGAGGATCATGCGCGCGTCCATGCGGCCTTGCGTGCTCTGGAGGCCGAGACGGGGAACCCCATTGGTATCCTTCAGGATCTGCAAGGCCCCAAGATCCGGGTTGGCACCATCAAGGATGGGCGCATAGAGGTGCAGGCGAAGGAGAGCTTGCGCTTCGTTCTTGAGGGGGTAAGTGGCGGGCGCGAGGCTATTCCCTTGCCTCATCCGGAGATTTTTGCCGCCATTGCACCGGGGCAGGATCTGCTGATTGATGACGGGCGGGTGCGGGTGCGCGCCACCTCCATCGGTTCTGATTATATCGATGCGGAAGTCATCGTTGGCGGTGTGATCTCCGACCGCAAGGGCGTGAACCTGCCCGGTACGATGCTCAAACTCTCCCCACTCACCGCCAAGGACAGGGCCGATCTGGAGTTTGGTCTCTCACTCGGTATGGACTGGGTGGCCCTGTCCTTCGTGCAGCGCCCCGGCGACCTGATTGAGGCGCGCGCTTTGATAGATGGGAAAGCGGGTCTTCTGGCCAAGATCGAGAAGCCTTCGGCGCTGGACCATATCGACGATATTATCGCCCTTTCAGATGCCGTTATGGTGGCGCGTGGTGATCTGGGGGTGGAAATTCCCAATGAGGAGGTGCCGGGACGCCAGAAGGAACTGGTGCGCGCCTGCCGTCTTGCCGCCAAGCCCGTGATCGTGGCGACGCAGATGCTGGATTCCATGGTGTCCTCGCCAACCCCGACCCGGGCCGAAGTCTCTGATGTTGCGACCGCAATTTATGATGGGGCAGATGCGGTGATGTTGTCTGCGGAGTCCGCAACAGGCCGATATCCGCTTGAAACTGTCACGATGATGGACCGCATCATCCAGTCAACCGAACAGCACAAGCTCTATCGCTCCATGATCGCCTCTTCAGCGCCGATGGAGGAGGATTCCGTACCTCACGCTGTGGCAGGTGCCGCGGCCAGCCTTGCCGAAACAATAGGGGCTGTCGCAATTGTTGGCTTTACCTCACGGGGCGCGACTGCAGCACGCATTGCCCGTAAGCGCACCGGCCTGCCTATTCTTGTCCTGACGCCAGACCTTGCTGTGGCACGACGGCTGAACCTGTTGTGGGGGGCCTTCACCGTTCGTTCGCCCGATGTGCATTCCTATGAGGAAATGGTTGAGAACGCGGCACGGACCCTGCAACAGGAAGGGCTGGCTAAAACAGGAGAGTTGGCCGTTGTTGTTGCGGGTATTCCCTTTGGGCACTCTGGTTCAACGAATAATATTCGCGTTGTAAGTGTGAATTAATGATCGGAAGCGCCGCACTCATTCATATTGTTATTTATAAAAACCGCCACAGAAGGGATTCTGTGGCGGTTTTTTCAGAGTGCGGCCAAACTAATATATTGTAAATGCCGGCACGTAGGACATCAGCATAAGAACAATGAAGGCAACCCCGTAAAACGGCCATAGCTCCTTGACGACAACCCCGATAGGAACCCTCGCAATCGCTGCTCCGATGAAAAGTGTCGTGCCAATGGGAGGTGTAAACAGGCCGATCGAGAGATTGATGCAGATCATCACGCCAAGCTGGATCGGGTCCATGCCAATCGCCTGACCGATAGCGACGAAGGTGGGGCCAAGCAACAGGATGGCTGCCGGCAGATCCAGAAACATGCCGATAATGAGCATGATGATGTTCATCATCAGGATGATGAGGATTGGATTGGCAAGAACAGTCTGTGCCCACTGCGCGACAATTGTCGGGATGCGTTCAGTGATGAGAACATGTCCGACAAGGCTGGAGGCCGTAATCACCAGCATCACCACGCCCGTGGTCACAACAGTATTGACTAGTGCATGATAGGTGCGTGTAAGCGTCAGGTCGCGATAGAGAAAGAGGCTGACCATAAGCGCATAGAAGACGGCGATGACGCTGACTTCTGTTGGCGTTGCAATGCCTACACGCAGCAAAATGACGATAAAGAAGGGCATCGCCAGTGCAGGAAGAGCCGAAATGAATGTCTGCCCGATTGTGCTCAACTGATCTTTCGAGCTCAGGCGTGGGAAGTTGCGCAATCTTCCGGAGAAGTAGCAGACAAACATCATGCCCACAGCCAGCATAAGGCCGGGTAGCACGCCCGCTGAGAAGAGGGATGCAATCGAGGTGCTGGAGACTGTCGAGTACAGAATGAGCGGGATGGACGGTGGGATAAGGCCGGCAATAGTTGATGATGATGCTGTGACAGCAGCAGCAAAGCCCGGAGGGTAACCTTCCTTCTTCTGCCACGGTATGAGCATAGAGCCAAGCGCAGATGCCTCGGCAACAGCTGAGCCGGAGACGCCACCAAAGATGGTGGAACCCACAACCGTCACCTGCCCCATGCCGCCATGATAGCGGCCAACAAGGGCGGCCGCGAACTGCACCAGTTTCTTGCCCAGTGTTCCGGACATCATGAGCGAGCCGGAGAGGATGAAGAAAGGAATGGCAAGCAGCGGGAAGCTTTGTGTTGGCTGGAAAAGCTTGACGACAGCCACAACCGTTGGTGTGCCGCCAGACCAGAGGATCGCGGCTCCGGCTGCAATGATAAGCGCGTAACCGACAGGTACGGAAAGTACGAGCAGGATCGCGAAAAGACCCGTCATTATTCCGGTCATGTCATGTGCTCCTGCTCAGTCTGGTGGAGCACGCGCGGGTCATCACACAAGGCCACGCGCACAAGATTGACCACGCATGAAAGGGCGATGCCACCGAAGCCAAACAGAAGGGCGCTATAGGCCCATGCCTGCCCGAGGTTTGTAATGGGAAACGTCTGCGCCTTCGTGATCACGATCACTTGAAGGGCCAGATATGCAAGATAAGAAAAAGATACGGCGACAAGGATGTTAATGCCGGCCATCAGGAACCGCAGTTGCATATCGTTCAGGAAAGAACGAAAAGCTTCGGAAGCGATATGCGCGCCGCGCTGTGCGCCAACAACAATGCCGCCCATCACCAGCCACGGAAAGAGCAGGTTTGGAATTTCATTCGGCCAGCCCAGACCGGCCGATGTGAAGTATCGCATGACCACTTCAGCCATGAGGGCCAGAAAAATCGCAACAATCGAGGCGATTGAGATCGTGATGGCGCCCTTGTCGATCAGCATTCCTGCTGCATCGGCGACACGCAAGGCAGCAGGAGCTGCCTTGCGGTCGGCCAGAGCCTTGGAAGAGCTCGTCATTTCGTAGCTGCAGCCTTGGAAGCGGCAACAATTTCATCAACCAGTTCGGGGTATTTGGCCTGCCACTTCTTGTAAACCGGCTGGGTAGCCGCAATGAAGGGGGTGGGATCAACGTCATTGATCTTGATGCCGCGTGCTTCCAGATCCGCACGCAGCTTGTCGCTCTGTTCGCGTACCATCTGGCGGTTCAGTTCGCCGGCTTCGCGCGCTGCATCCCGGACGATCTTCTGATCTTCCGGCGAGAGTGTATCGAAGACAGCCTTTGAGGCCAGGAATGGTGTGGACTCATACTTATGGTTGGTCATCGAAATAAAGGGCTGAACTTCATAAAGCTTCGATGAGTGGATATTGATAAGCGGATTTTCCTGTCCATCAACCACACCCTGCTGAAGGGCGATATAGAGTTCGGAGAAGGGCAGGGGGGTTGGTGAGGCGCCCAGAGCTTCGAAAATGTCGATCGTCATCGCGTCCGGCGGGGTGCGGATCTTCATTCCGGCAAGATCTGCGGGGACTTGAATCGGCTTCTTGGAGTTCGAGGTCTCTCGAATACCATTGTTCCACCAGGCCAGAATGAGAATGCCCTGCTTTTCGGCAGCAGCTGCAATCTTGTCGCCAACCGGGCCGTCCATGACCGTTTCCGCCTGCTTCAGATCCTGAAACAGAAAGGGCAAGCCAAGCAGATTGATCTCGGGAACAACAGATGACGTTGCGCCTTGTGCATTGGCAGAGAAGGCTATTGTGCCAAGACGGATATTCGTGACGCTTTCGGCATCATCGCCAAACTGGGAGCTTGTGCCAACATCCACCTTGATGCGGCCATTCGTTCTTTCCGCAACAAGCTCTGCGAACTTCAGGGATGCAGCATCTTTAGGATTTCCGGCAGCAGCGCTGTGCGAAATCTGGAAATTCTGCGCGGCCACGGGAAGTGACCAAAGCAAAGCAGCTGCCGCAATGGCGATATGTCGTAACTTCATATTATCCTCCCGATATTTTAATTATTTAGTATTTGGGTCTTGCGCCCATATTCCCGATTTGTGATCGGAAATGAGATGCTGATGCATGTGCATCAGAATGCTGAGACAGAGCATGATTTTCATGCATGTCTGTATCTGGATTCTTGTCTGCCAGAAGGTCTCTAGAGAATTCTCTCTCTGTCCTTCTTGATGCTTTTTGCCATATCGGGGTGCATGTTGGCGTGGCAGCAGCTCCCGATATTCATTTTTGTAAAATCTGTACGGGATGTTGATGAACTCAGTTCCCGATCAGTAGTTTTCTCAAGATCTGCCGTACAAGGCCGCGGTGGTCCTGGCAAATCTTCCGGGCTCGCTCCCGATCTCCATCCATAAGGGCTGTAACAATCAGGCGATGTTCCCTGACCGAGTTGGACCTGTCCACATACATTGGACTAACGAATGAAAGTACAGACTTCATCTGGTTTCGTGCGGAACTGAAGCTGTTGGCAATCAGGCTATTTTCGCACATGTCGAAGATGGCCTGATGAAAGTGTCCATCCAGATCCGCCCATTCCCGAACCTGTTCTTGCGAGAGGCGCGCCTCCATCTGGTCGATCAGGGGTGTAAGCAGGCTATCGATCTCGTCTTTATCGATGATCCCCGCGCTGACTCGCTCGGCGACCAGATATCCAGCCATGCCTTCCAGTGCCTCGACAAGTTCATATCCGCGGATCAGGTCCTGGATGGTGAAATGCCGGACAAAGGTGCCGGAGCGCGGAATAACCTCCACGAGGCCATCCGCCTCCAGTCTCTTGATGGCATCACGCACAGGCGTCACGCTCATTTCGAGTTCATTCGCGATCCGATGGATATCCAGTGGCGTGGACGGCCTCAGGCCTCCGCTGATCACACGCTCCAGCAGAGTCTCATAAGCCTTGTCCGAATAGTTTTTCGCCATCAGATATCCCTCGGGGTCGCTCGCCTGTACTACATGAGGCGGTTATATATCCCCGCAATGTCCAGGTTCGATAGCGGAACATAATTGTTCACCAGCAAGCGTTGCTGGGTCTCAATCACCTTTTCCGCATAGTTGTGCACATCGTCCGGCTGCATGCCGTACTCGGTCAGTTTTTTGGCAGGAACGACCTCGGCCAGCAGGCGCTCCAGCATCCCGAACGGGCTTTCACCCGGTGCGGGCTTGCCAAGAACATCCTCGATCAGAGCCGCGATATCCGCGATTTTTCCGTCAGCCTGCTTTTCGAAATAAACCTCGAAAACCGCAGGCAGGAAGAGGCGGGTTGCTTCCCCGTGCGGCACGTGATGCGCGCTGCCAAAGTGCATGGCAATGGCATGTACGCCGCCCGCCAGCACGTTGGCCAGCGCCATTCCGGCCATGTTGCTCGCCGTCAGGTAGGATTTCGCATCCTGTTGGATGACACCCCGGCCATGCTCGATAATCCGCTTGTATCCCTGAAGGATCAGGCGAGATGCGCTGATGCACAGAATGTCGGTGTAGGCATTGGCGCCCGGCGCAAGATAGATTTCCAGCGCGTGGACAAGAGCATCCGCCGAGGAGGTGGCGAAGACCGGGTAGGGGATCGTCGCCAGCAGTTCGTCGATGAGGATTGCAGTGTCTGCAAAACCCGCCTCGAAGCCTTTGCCGATCTTGCTGCCGATGCCGGGGAAGTCCAGCACGGCAACACAGGTCACCTCGCAGCCCGTGCCGCATGTTGTGGGAATGAGCAGAAGGTCGGCATTTCGGCCAGGCTGCACGCCGGCAACGAAAAGCTCCGCAACATTCTGCTGCGAGTCCAGCACGAGCACTTTCGCGCAATCGAGAATGGAGCCGCCGCCGATCGCGATCAGCCGCTTGAAACCAAGCTTGCGGATTGCGATGAGCATTTCGTCCACGGCGATATCTGTCGGCTCGCCCGGGCAAAAGTCATCGTAGAACAGTGTTTGAGCCTGCGTCTCCTGCATGAAGGATTCATGCAGAAAGCGCTGTGTGAAGATCAGGTCCTGTGGACCAATCTCGTGGGCCTCAACGAAATCCGCGAATGTCTCATATCCGCGGATTTGCGGCCGAACAGCAAATTTGAGGACGTTCATGCTGCCGCCTCGATCCGGACAGCCGAGATCTTGTCGAAGAGCGGGCCGTAAAGCGTTGCCTCATCCGGTGCGGTGCGGTCGAGGGGCGCGGCAATGCGGGTCGTGTTGTAATAGTGCTTCTGGGTGACGTTTTCGGAGACCGAGTTTCCGCCCCAGCTGCCGCATCCCAAAGAGAAGGTCTTGGCCAGACCATTGGTCCAGCTGCCGGAATTGGCGACGCCATGGGACTGGCGCACGATGACGCGCGATGTGTTCGTTTCCAGCGCGAGACGAAGAATATGCTCATCATTGGTGGAATGAATGCCGCAGGAGTGGCCCGATCCGGAATAGTCTGTGATCGCGTTCACCTGCGCGATGGCGTCGTCAAAGGTCTCATACTTGTACGCCGTGAGAACAAGGCTGAGCTTTTCGCCAGAGAACGGGTATTGAGGGCCCGCACCGGTTTCCTCAACCACAATGAACTTGCGGTCTGCTGGAATATTCAATCCAGCCAGTGCAGCAATTTCAGCAACTGGCCGTGCCACAACCTTTCGGGAAATATGCCCGTCTTCCCAGATGACAGCCTGCAGTTTGGCCTTCTCTTCGGCATTCGAGATATAGGCACCGGCAGCCTTCAGTTCATCCATGAAGGCATCATAGATCGAGGCCTGCACGATGATGGAGTTCTCGGCGGAGCAGCCGGATGCATTGTCGCCGGTCTTGCCGATGCGGATCTTGTCGGCAGTCTCTGAAAGGTTCGCGGTTTCGTCGATGATGATCGCGGCATTGCCAACGCCGACGCCATATGCGGGCTTCCCGGAGGAGTAGGCCGCCTTCACCATGTCGCCAGAGCCCGTGGCCATGGCCACATCACACTGCGCCATCAGTTCGGCTGCAAGGGTTCTGGAGGGGGCGGGGATGCATTGAACGATATCTTCAGGCGCATCCAGCTCGCGCAGAACCTTGCGGATAATGTCGACCACGAACAGTGTCGTCTTCTTGCTGGCCGGATGCGGTGCGCAGATGACAGCGTTGCGCGCCCGGATACCCAGCGTGGCCTTGAAAATCGGGGTTGCCTCGCAGTTCGTGCTAGGGATGAGGGCTGCGATCACGCCATAAGGCTTGGCGATGGTGATGATGCCATTTTCTTCGTCGGTATCAATCACACCGACAGTCTTTTCTTTCCGGATATCGTGAAAAATGGCCGGCATCTTGTGGGTCAGCTTCGCGCGCTTGCTTTCCGCGAGCCCCATATTGGTTTCTTCAAATGCCATATTGGCAATCTTGGTTGCCAGTTCCGGGCGAGACAGAGTGTAGACAATGGCGCCAGCCAGAACATCTACCTGCTCTTGCGTGTAGGTATTGAGAACAGCCTGGGCAATGCGTGCTTTTGCGACGAGCTCGGCGATATGAGCGCTATCTGCGGACACTGGCGTTTTCTCCTTGGCATGACCTTTGATGGGTCATTTTGTTGCTCAACTGAAATATTAGTTATCGTGTCTTAAAAAATATGTATCGACTTTTGGTGTACGTCAAGCGCGATTTTGCTATTGATATATCAGATAACATTTTTATTGATGTATGTATGCGCCTGCGAACAGTGGCTCATATGCACTGTGCAGCGCAATAAAAAAGGGGAGGAAAGTCCAGATGTCTCAGGTTCGAGATACAGTGGAAATCAATGAAGTTGTGCTGCGTGACGGTTTTCAGAATGAACCGGGCTTTGTTCCAACTGCAGAAAAAATCCGTCTTGCTAACCGGATCGCCAAAACCGGAGTGCGACGGATAGAGGTTTCTGCATTTGTATCACCCAAGGCGATACCAAATCTTCGGGATGCGGAAGAGGTGTTTCGCGGGTTGGAGCGGGAGCCGGGTGTGATCTATACGGCCCTCATTCCGAACGAGCGGGGCGTTCAACGCGCGATCGAGTGCAAGGTTGATGAGGTCAATCTCGTCATGTCGATTGGCGAGAAGCACAATCTGCGGAATTTGCGCATGACCTGTGCGCAATCGCTGGAGCAGTTCAAGGGCATTATGAACGCTCTGGCCGGTACCGGAATCGCTGTGAATGGCACGATCGCGACCACTTTTGGGTGCCCATTCGAAGGGCCTCAGCCGGTTGAGCGCATTCTGTGGTGCATTGATACGTATCGGGCGCTCGGCATCAACGCGATTACAATTGCAGATACCATTGGTGTCGCGAATCCGCGGCAGGTCTCGCGCATGACCTCACTCATCCGCAAGCACCACGAAGACCTGCCGCTGACGCTGCATCTTCACAATACGCGCGATATGGCTTTGGCCAATGCGCTGGCGGCAGTTGATGAAGGCGTGCGCAGTTTCGATGCCTCCATCGGCGGTATCGGCGGTTGCCCCTATGCACCCGGCGCGACAGGCAATATCTGCACCGAGGATCTGGTGCACATGCTGCACCAGTGTGGCATCTCAACCGGCGTCGATCTGGATGCCGTGCTTGATCTGTCGGCCGAACTGCCGGATCTGCTGGGTCACGAACTGCCGGGATATGTTGTGAAGGCTGGCACGAGTGAGCGGCTTTATGCCTGATCGGCCAGCATGATTTGCGTTCATTTCTATGGCGCTTCTGTCAGCAGAGGCGCCATAGGCTCTTAATCAACACAGGGGGGTACTAACGTCTGTCGTTGATTGCCAGCGGATGCGGCTCAGTGGCTGTGGTCCTTGCCATAGACCGCCTTAGGGTCGAAACGCGGTGTATCGCCCGTAAAGCCGAGGCGGGTTTCCGCGCTGGCAGGTGCACCGAGTGGTACGGTCCGGTAGAAACAAGAGCGCCGTCCGGTGTGGCAGGCGGCACCCGTGCCACCCATCTCCACCTTGATAACAACGGCGTCCTGATCGCAGTCGATCCGCATCTCCAGCACCTTCTGAGTGTGGCCAGAGCTTTCGCCCTTCTTCCAGATCTTCCCGCGCGAACGGCTGAAATAGTGCGCCTCTCCCGTTTCCATGGTGAGGGAGAGTGCCTGCGCATTCATGTGCGCCAGCATCAGCACCTCGCCGCTGGTGGCGTCCACCGCAACACAGGTGATGAGCCCGGCAGCATCAAAGCGCGGGCTGAGTATGGTGCCTTCTTCGAGCGCCACGCCGGATTGCGGGGCGGAAAACGGGGCATGTTGATCGCACATGGCGCGGGCCTGTTGTCTGGCGGGTCATGCCCCGGCACGGTGCCGGGGTGGTGCAGTGTGTGTGGCTGTCTTCAGCCTTTGGAGCGCAGCAGGGTCATGAAGCGGACCTGCTCGGCCGGGTTGTCCCGGAAAATGCCGGTGAACTGGGTGGTGAGGGTGGAAACCCCCGCCTTGGCCACGCCGCGCATGGTCATGCACATATGCTCAGCCTCAATCAGCACCGCCACACCACGCGGGCGCAGGCCCTCTTCCAGCGAGGTGGTGATCTGCGAGGTGAGATGCTCCTGCGTCTGCAAACGCTTGGAGAAAATGTCCACGATCCGCGCGATCTTGGAGAGGCCCACCACACGCTCCACCGGGAAGTAGGCCACATGGGCCTTGCCGAAGAAGGGCACCATGTGGTGTTCGCAGTGGGAATGGAAGGGAATGTCGCGGATCAGCACGAAATCGTCAAAATTGCCGATTTCGCCGAAGGTGCGCTCCAGCAGTTCGTCTGCATCATCGTGATATCCGGCGAAGAGCTCATCATAGGCCTTCACGACGCGCTTGGGCGTATCCAGCAGACCTTCGCGCGCCGGGTTCTCGCCAATATAGGCCAGAAGGGTGCGCACGGCCGCTTCCGCTTCCTCGCGGGAGGGGCGGGGTGTGCTCGCGCCCAGCAGGGCTGCCGTGGGAAGCTTCGGGCTGATGTCCTTGCGGGCTCCGTCAGGGCGTGAGGGAGCCTTCGCATCCGGGTTTTCGTTCTGTGTCTTGAACACTGTATCCACCGCGTCCATGGCGTACTGTCGCCAACTCCGTTCGACCGCCTCGTTGCCGAAGCGGAGTGTCACCGGTCGTCGGCCACGCTATGCGGGGAAACCCGTTTGCGCGCCGCCGGATTCTGCCAGCGGCCATGCCGTCGTCCTACCAAGCCTGCTCTGACCCAGGCGGAACTTTTGTATGATGGGGATGATATGTGCCATTCGCAAGTGCGAACGGGCTTAATCATGCCCCATGCTGCGCTATATAGGGTGATGAAACGCGACGGCAACTGCTTTGCCGCCTATGATGCGGAAGAAAGAGCCCGGTGCCAGCCGGTGGAAGGGCCAGATGATAAACGACGTTTATAATGCGCGCATCCTCGCCCTTGCGGCAGAGATTCCCCGTCTGGGCCGTCTTGAGGCGCCGGATGCCAGCGCCAAGGCCCATTCGCGCCTGTGCGGATCAACGGTGACGATCGACCTCGTGATGGAGGGCGACAAGGTGGCCGATTTTGCCCATGAGGTGCGGGCCTGCGCACTGGGGCAAGCCTCATCCTCGCTGATGGCGCGCCATATTGTGGGCATGACCGCCGATGAATTGCGCACCCTGCGCGAGACCATGCGCCGCATGCTGAAGGAAGACGGTCCGCCGCCGGAGGGGCGCTGGGCCGATTTCGCCGTGCTGGAGCCCGTGCGCGAATACAAGGCCCGCCATGCCTCCACCCTGCTCACCTTTGATGCGGTTGTGGATGCACTGGACCAGATTGAAGCCGCTCAGTCGCAGTCAGGCGATGCGGCCCCGCTTCCCGCTTCAGGGGCATGAGTGCGCTGCCGCAACATGAGGAAGAGTCTGGCCTGAAGATGCAGGGCGCTTCGGACCACGGAACTTCGGGGCAGAACCTGCGAACGGTCGGAGAGCAGGTTCAAGGCTGCGAAGGTTCTGGGTCACATGTTCCAAGCCCTCTGGCTCATCTGCAATGGCCGAAGCCGAACGGTGTGGGATTGGGCTCGTCATCCTCACCGGCATGCGATGTGCCCTTGGCCGGCGGCATGCAGGGCGGCCCGGCAGAGGGCGAAGACGGTTCGGGCAGGTATCAGGTCGGGCAAGGGCATATCCCGTCTGTTTCTCGTATCCTGCGCTTTGTCTCCCGGCTGCCCCGTCTGGCATTGCGTGTACCCATCCTGGTTTATCGCTACACCCTGTCGTCCTTCATGGGGCGGCAGTGTCGCTACCTGCCCACTTGCTCGGCTTATGCCGATGAGGCGATATCCCGCCATGGTGCATGGCCGGGCCTGTTCATGACCACAGCACGCATCTGCCAGTGCCATCCGTGGGGAGGAGATGGGTTCGATCCTGTGCCGCAGTGCCTTCCTGTGCAGGGGCGCTGGTATGCCCCCTGGCGCTATGGTGCGTGGCGCATGCGACCTTCACATGTGGATGAGATCGGCGAAGGCGCGGGGCGTGACAGAACTTCAGGGGCCGAAATGAACTGAAACAGGCGCGTTGCTGTACCCGGATAGGGAAGAGTGATGCCGAGGGTTTTCGGGCCTATATTCCCGGCCATGGGGCGAGCCGCGCGATGCGGTCCAGCCCACGGTCATCATCAAAGGCTGGGGCCGTGTACCCCTCTTATGGTGTTTGCCTTCGGCTCTCGGGCCAGATGAGGAGATGCGCATGGCGATAGCTGTCAGCGGAGACGGGGCCGCCACTGGTGCGGCAACATGGGCGAACCGGCTCGCCGGTGCAGATCTTTCCATTCTTGGCCCGGCTTCGCAGGGGGCGCCCGTTCTGGCGACCGTGCGCGTGCCTGTGGTTTCACCCTTTTCCAGTGGCGCGAATGGCGGGCTGGCCCTTTCCGGCGCATGGCTCGGCACCGTGCTGCATCCCGGGCGCGCCGAGAGTTTCCGTTTGCAGGCGCTTGAAGGGAACCTGATCGTTACAGGCTCCATTTCCGCGCCCGGTGCCGGTGGCGATATGGTTCTGGAGAACACCGACCTGCCCTTTGGTGATTTGCTCACCCTGAGTGTCGGTCAGCTTGGCGTGGGGGGCGGCAATGATTCTGCCCGCGGTTTGCGCCTCTCGCTGAAGGGGGCGACAGCCCCGGCACGGCCAGATGGCCAGCGGTTCAAGGTGCACTGGGACAGTTGGTTCGAGCGGACCACTCCCGCTTATCCTGAACAGCTCTATCTCACCAGCATTCCCGCCTATGTGGGCACTGTGACCTTGTGTTTTGGACGGCCGCAGTTTTTGTATGAGTCCCTCTCAGACAATGTCTATGAAACCACGGGTCTCCAGTTCGATGGCACCGGCCATCAGCTGCGCAGCGCGCTTGATCTGCTGCGCATGCGCCAGCCGCATATCCGCATCGCGCTGGCCATTCAGCAGGGCGGCAAGCTGGGGTTCGAGCCCTATGACTGGAAGGGCTGGGCCGGCATGAACAGCGGCCACCTCGCATCCATCCGCAAGTTTGTGGATGATATGGGCATCCGCGAAATCGACGTGGACTATGAGGCTGTTTCCTCCTCGATGGAGAGTGACAAGCACTGCATGTTCCAATCGAACGGCGATGTGCGCTGCTTCACCGATGGTGAGCTGGTGCGGGTGGTGAAGGCATTCCGTGACCGGTTCCCCCGTCCGCAATACACATTGGCCTTTGATGCCTACAATACCGGAGCCTATTTCGGCCCCTTCGCCCGCCAGAAGCCGGTGGGCTGGAATCACGGCTATGTGGCCGCACTGGCGAAAGATGCGCAGGCGCGGGACGCGCTCGATATCATCAACATCATGTCGTTCGATGAGCAGGCGGGTTATGACCCGGTGCGGGCACTTGAGGCCTATGGCCATGCCTTTCCAAAGGCGCAGGTCTATCTTGGCCTGAGATCCGGGCCGCCATGGCATGGCAGCAACAAGATGAGCCTGCTCAATTGTCTGGATTACATCAATGCCACTGTCGGCCTCGGTACGGCTGGCGTCTGGCTCTATTCGATGCTGTGGGATCTGGGAGAGCCAACCCCGCCCTATGGCGTCACACATCCAGACAGCAATATGATGGCTATGCTGGCGGCCCGTCAGTTCCAGCTGCCAGAGGCAGATAAGCCTTTGGTGGCAGGGCTTTCAGATCGTTTGCCGGCTCTGCCCTGAGGTGGTGTGGGTGGGCCTCTCATACGTTTGGAGAGGGGATCACCTCTGCGCGAGGGCGTTGACGAATGGTGCCGTTCAGGCGCACATGCTGTCTTATACGGAATGCCGGACAGGTTCGGGCCTTGCGCCAGAGCTCCGGTCAACTGGAATGAGCGGCCCCGCTTGCGGGGGATCGCACTGTGAGGGTGGAACGACATGACGCTTGCTGCGCTGGCAACGGGAACGGGTGCGCATCAGGATGCGGTGAACGGGGCGGCTGCCATCCGCACCATTGCGGTTGATCCTTCGCGCAAGCGGTGGACCCGCGACGAGGCCGCCTTGCTTTATCGCACGCCATTCAATGACCTGCTGTTCCGGGCGCAGACTGTCCATCGCGCCAATTTCGACCCCAATGCCGTGCAGGTCAGCCGCCTGCTTTCCATCAAGACCGGCGGTTGTGCCGAGGATTGCGGCTATTGCAGCCAGTCTGCCCGCAATGGTGCAGACCTGAAGGCCTCCAAGCTGATGGCGGTGGAGAAGGTCATCAATGAGGCCCGCAAGGCACGCGAGGCCGGTTCCACCCGCTATTGCATGGGCGCGGCCTGGCGCAGCCCCAAGGAGCGGGACATGGACACCCTTCTCGCCATGGTGTCGGGCGTGAAGGAACTCGGCATGGAAACCTGCATGACGCTGGGCATGCTGAATGTGGAACAGGCCGTGCGCTTCAAGGAAGCCGGCCTCGACTACTACAACCACAATATCGATACGTCCGAGAACCACTACTCGAACATCATCACCACCCGCACCTTCGCGGACCGGCTGGACACGCTGGCCAATGTGCGTGAGGCCGGGCTGAAGGTGTGCTGTGGCGGCATCATCGGCATGGGTGAGGGTGAGGTGGACCGGGTGGACATGCTTGTCACCCTCGCCAACCTCCCGGAGCCGCCGGACAGCGTGCCGATCAACATGCTTATCGCCATTCCCGGCACCATGCTGGAGGATGCCGAACCGGTGAACCCCATCGATTTCGTGCGCACCATCGCGCTTGCCCGCATCATGATGCCGAAATCCCATGTGCGCCTTTCTGCCGGCCGCACCGAGATGAGCGATGAGATGCAGGCCCTGTGCTTCTTCGCGGGTGCCAACTCCATCTTCGGCGGTGAAGTGCTGCTGACCGCCGATAATCCCGGCGAGGACAAGGATGAAGCGCTGTTCGCCCGCCTTGGCCTGCGTCCGATGGAATTCAGCGAGCTTTGAGCGAGGGTGCGCCTTCCCGTAGCGCGGGCTCAGTTGGGTGCGGAAGCGCAATGACATCACATGATGAGGCTGGTTCCGCCAGCGTGTCCGCCCCGGAAGGCATTCTGGGGCGGTTTGAGACCACGCTGCGGGGGCTGGAACGCAAGGCCCGCCTGCGTTCTCTGGCACCGCGTGCCGGGCTGGATTTCGCTTCCAATGATTATATCGGCCTTGCCGGCTCTCCCCGTATGGCGGATGCCGTGCGCCGGGCCCTTGATAATGGCACCCCGGTCGGAGCCGGTGGCTCCCGCCTGCTGCGGGGCAATACGCCAGAGCACGAGGCGCTGGAAGAAACCGCCATGCGTTTCTTCGGGGTGGAAAAGGTGCTGCTGTTCGGTGGCGGCTATGTCGCCAATTTCGCCGTGCTCACCACCTTGCCACAGAAGGGCGATCTTCTGGTTCTGGATGAGAAAATCCACGCCAGTGCCCATGAAGGCGCGCGTGCCGGGCGGGCTCTGGCGGTGGAAGCAGCCCATAATGACGTGAACGCCTTCGAGGAGCGCATTCGGGAATGGCGTGCGGCGGGCGGTACGGGCCGGGTCTGGATCACGGTTGAAAGCGTCTACAGCATGGATGGCGACATCGCCCCGCTGGCTGAACTGGTGGAACTGGCGGACCGTTACGACGCCTTCCTTTTCATTGATGAAGCCCATGCCACCGGCGTCTTTGGCCCCAATGGTCGCGGCCTGACCGCGGCTTTCGAGGGGCGCAAGAATGTGCTGGTGCTGCACACCTGCGGCAAGGCGCTGGGCAGCTCCGGTGCGCTGGTGGCTGGGGCAAAGGTGCTGTGCGATTTCATGGTGAACCGCGCACGTCCCTTTATCTATGCCACCGCACCGTCTCCCCTTGTGGCTGTTGCCACGCAAGAGGCGCTGGCCATTTTGCAGGATGAGCCGGAGCGTCGTGAAAAGCTGGCAGGCCTCATCGCTTTTGCCGGGCAGGAACTGGAACGTACCGGGCTCGCCGCCAAGGGTGTGAAGGCCAGTGGTACCCAGATCCAGCCCGCAATTGTGGGTGATAATGCCCGTGCCATGGCATTGGCTGCTGCTCTTCAGGCCCGTGGTTTCGATGTGCGCGGGGTTCGCCCGCCCACCGTACCGGAGGGCACCGCCCGGCTGCGGATTTCGCTGACGCTGAATGTGGATGAAGCCGCTGTGACCAGCCTGTTCGATGCTCTGGCGGAAGAGTGGGTGCGGGAAGGGTCCTGACCTCCACAGCTTGTGTGTGGTCTGGTGCGCATGTTTCGCAATGCAGGTAGCTGTGCAGGAACACTCCGCCAGAGTGAATGGGATTGCCGGTTCGTGAATAGAAACGCAGATGCAGACAAAGCCAGCCCGCTGGCCTCCCTTCACCGCAAAGGCTCCGGCGCACTGGTTGTGACCGGGACCGACACCGGCATTGGCAAAACCGTTTTCAGCGCCGGCCTCACGGCTTTCCTGGAGGGCATTTACTGGAAGCCCGTGCAGTCCGGGCTGGATGAGGAGACGGACACCCAAACCGTGGCCCGTCTTTCCGGCTTGCCAGAAAACCGTGTGTTGCCGGAGGCATGGCGGCTGAAAACCCCAGCCTCTCCCCATCTTTCCGCCGCCCTTGATGGGGTGATGATTGAGCCTGATGCATTGCAGCCGCCCCACACAGAGCGCCCCCTTATCATCGAGGGCGCGGGTGGACTGATGGTGCCGCTGACCGCGGATGTGCTGTTTCTGGACGTATTCGCGCGCTGGAAACTGCCGATCGTTCTGTGTGCACGGGCGGGGCTGGGCACAATCAATCACACGCTGCTGTCACTGGAGGCCTTGCGCCGTCGTGCCATTCCCGTCTTGGGGGTTGCGCTTATCGGGGCTTATGAGCCTGAGAACGCCCGTATCATCGCAGCCAAGGGGGCGGTGAAGGTGCTGGGCTGCCTGCCGCCGCTTGAGAAGCTGGATGCAGCCACCCTGCATGCTGCATTCGAAAAGAATTTCAAGCGCGCGGATTTTCTGGAGGGACTGTCGTGAACGCCAAGACATCACAGGCTGGCCGGCCCGCGTCTCCCATCTGGCACCCATTCACCCAGCATGCCCTGCAGCCGGAGATGACGCCCATCGTGCGCGGGGAGGGGGCCTATCTCTTCACGCCCGATGGCGCGCGCATCATTGATGCCATTTCCTCATGGTGGGTGGTCACGCATGGCCACCGCTATGCACCGATCATCAACGCCATCAAGGCGCAGGCTGACCTGCTCGATCAGGTTATATTTGCCGGCTATACACACCCGCCTGCCGAGGCGCTGGCCGCAGACCTCGTGGCCGTGACGCCGGATGGACTGGATTATGTGTTCTTCTCGGATAGCGGCTCCACCTGCGTGGAAGTGGCGCTGAAGATGGCGCTTGGCTATTGGCGCAATATCGGCGCGCCGCGTACCCGCATCGTGGTGATGGAGGGCAGCTATCATGGCGACACCATCGGCACCATGTCTGTGGGTGCGCGCGGCGTGTTCAATGCCGCCTATGCACCCCTGCTGTTCGATGTGGCGCAGGTGCCGTTCCCGGAAAAAGGTCGCGAGGAAGAGACACTGAAGGCGCTGGAGGTGCTGTGCGCGCAGCAGCCGGCAGCCTTCAT
Organism: Xanthobacter sp.; assembly: GCA_035911315.1. Taxonomy (GTDB): domain Bacteria; phylum Pseudomonadota; class Alphaproteobacteria; order Rhizobiales; family Xanthobacteraceae; genus Xanthobacter. Next base: position 14,194 of record JAMHVS010000017.1, on the reverse strand, counting down.
CGTGGAGCCCCTCATTCTCGGCTCCGGCGGTATGAAGATGTATGGGCCGGAAGTATTGGCGGCGATGAAGCGCATCTGCGAGGCGCATGGCGTGCTGTTCATTGCCGATGAGGTGATGACCGGCTGGGGCCGCACGGGCACCCTGTTTGCCTGCGATCAGGCCGGGGTCGTGCCGGATATCGCCTGTTATTCCAAGGGGCTCACGGGTGGCTCCCTGCCGCTGGCCGTGACCATGTGCTCGCGCGCGATTTTCGATGCGCATTATTCGGAAGACCGCACCCGCACCTTCTTCCATTCCTCATCCTACACCGCGAACCCCATTGCCTGCGCGGCGGCTCACGCCAACCTTCAGGTGTGGCGCAACGAGCCCGTGCCAGAGCGGATCGAGGCGCTCAAGGCCATGCAGGCGGCGCGGCTGGAGCGGTTCCGCGATGATGCCCGCTTTGCGGATGTGCGCCAGAGCGGCACCATCACCGCGCTGGATCTGAAGGTGAATGATGCAGGCTATCTGGCTGATGTCGGCCCACGTCTGCGCGCCTTCTTCGCCGAGCGTCAACTGCTGCTGCGCCCGTTGGGCAACACCGTCTATGTCATGCCGCCCTATTGTGTGACGGGTGATGATCTTGATGCCATCTATGATGGAATTACAGCTGCGGCAGAGATGCTGGCCTGAGGTGTGATGCCGGATTGTGAGCCTGCAGGTGCTGCACGTGCGTGATCTGGCGGCGGCTGGTGGAAAGCCGATGCTGCTGGTATCAGGCGGTCTGGATTTTTGCATGGTCGGGCGTGCGCCAGAATACCAGGGCCCTCGGCGTAGCCTGCGTAACATTCGAGCGAACCCGCTGGCATGACAGGGCTGGTGGTGCATTAGGCCGGTGTATTTCCTCGCCTCCAAAAGGCAGGGAAATACATCAGATCATTTTCAAGCCATATGGAGGCTAGTGGCCACCATGTGATGCGGTCCGCTTCCCTTGTGTTCAGGTCAGGGAGAGGCGCCGTCGAGGATCAGGTTTCATGAGCTATCCGCTGAACCATCTGCGCGCCAGCCGCATCGCCGGCATGGGCCGTTATGCCCCCGCCCGCCGCGTTGCCAATGCGGAACTGGAAGGCCGGCTGGGGCTGGATCCGGGCTGGATCGAGCGGCGCACCGGCATTGTGGCCCGGCGCTATGTGGCGGAAGGCGAGGTGCTGACAGACATCGCCTTCCATGCAGGTGAACAGGCGCTCCAGTCCGCGGGTATCGAGCGCAATGATGTGGCGCTGACCCTGCTGGCAACCTCAACCCCGGATCATCTTTTGCCTCCCTCCGGCCCGCTGCTGGCGCACCGTCTTGGGCTCAATCGCTCCGGTGCGGTTGATCTTGCGGGGGCATGTGCGGGCTTTTTGTATGCACTGACTTTGGCAGACAGCTTCGTGCGCACACAGGGGCGGCCGGTGCTGGTGGTGGCTGCCAATATCCTCAGCCGCCGCATCAATCCAAAGGACCGCTCCAGCGCGGTATTGTTCGCCGATGCGGCCGGTGCGGCGCTTCTGGTGCCATCCGATGAACCCGGCGCAGGTGTATTGGGGGCGGATCTGGTGTCGGATGGTGCCTATTATGATCTCATCCGTATTCCCGCCGGTGGCAGCCGCATGCCCTTCACTCCGGACACGGCACCCGAACAGCTTTTGATGGAGATGCCGGATGGCCGCGCCGTCTTCACCAAGGCGGTGGAGATGATGACCAATTGCGGGCGAATTGCCATGGAGCAGGCGGGGGTTCTGCCGGGCGAAATCACCCGCTTTGTGCCGCATCAGGCCAATACCCGCATCTTCGAACTGGTGCGCAAGGCGCTGGAACTGCCAGAGGCGGCACTGGTGTCGAGCATCGAGGAATATGGCAACTCCTCCGCCGCCACCATTCCCTTTTCCTTGGCGGGAAGCGTGGAGCAGGCCCCCCTGAAGAGCGGTGAGAAGGTACTGATGACCGCCGTGGGTGCGGGCCTGACTGCGGGTGCTGTCGTTTATGGCGTTCCGTGAAAGCCTGTGTTGTCAGCGCATGTCACGGGCCGTCTGGGCTCATGGTGCGCGTGTCTGTTCCAGCAAATGCGCTTGCACATCCAGAAGTTCGGATGATGCCTGTGCCTCACCGCTGGTGATGAAAGCCAGCCAGGCTCCATCAGCCGCGAGACGAATGATATGCAGGCCCAGGCCGCTGTCCGTTTCCTGATGGCGGAGCATGCGTGCTCCCATCCACTCGCTCCAGAGTTGACGCAGGGCCGGTTCGGTCATGGCGGACATGAAGAGGGCAGACCACAGGGTCTGGAGCCCCCATGAGGGGCCAGTGAAAATGGAGTTCACATAAGCGCGGGTAAAGCTGCCATGGGGCAGAGGATCCTGCGCCATGCTGGTATCAATTTCCACATCCAGCCGGTCCAGCAGGTCTGTGAACATGCCTTCAACAAGTACCTGCTTGTTTGGGAAGTGATGGAATAGCCCACCCTTTGTCACGCCCACTGCATCTGCCACGGCCTGCATGGTCAGGCCGCCAACTCCGCGTTCCATGGCGACCTGCGCCGCACAATCCAGCAGGGCGCGGCGAATGAGGAGGGGCTGCTTCTTGCGCGTGTAGGCATTCATGGCGCAACACCTCAGTGGGTTGCGGTGTGCGAGAACAGATTGATGACCAGTACGCCGCTGACAATGAGACCAATGCCGATCATCGCGGCCATATCAATCGGCTGGCGGAAGATGAGCAAACCCACCAGCGCGGTCAGAATGATGCCGAGCCCGGCCCATATGGCATATGCGATGCTGAGCGGTATGCCTTTCAGGGCATGCGACAGACAATAAAATGAGACCGCATAGAGCAGGGCCATCACCAGCGTCGGTAATGGCCGGGTGAACTGTTCTGTCTTCATCAGCAATGCCGAACCGCAAACCTCGAACAGGATGGCAGCGCCATGAGCCCCATAGGCCATAAGTGCGGGTGACATGGTGTCCTCACACGCGAGATTTAAACATACCAACCGGTAGGTATCTTTGTTGGGCGTCACCGGCAAGGAGAAAAATGCTTCCGCACCATTCCTGCATTATAGCTCCTATTTGGTACCATAGCGGCTGAAGGCGAGGTCTGCGGCCTCAATCTCCGGGGGGCATCCGCTCATCAGGTCGGCAAGCAGTCGGCCGGAGCCGCAGGCCATGGTCCAGCCCAATGTGCCGTGTCCGGTATTGGTGAAGAGGTTGGGCAGGCGCGTGGGGCCGATAATGGGCGTGCCATCCGGTGTCATCGGGCGCAGGCCGGTCCAGAACTTTGCGGTGGTGAGGTCTCCGCCTTCGGGGAACAGGTCACTGACAGAGAAGGCCAGTGTCTCGCGCCGTTCTGCATGCAAGGTCAGATCAAAGCCCGCGAGTTCAGCTGTGCCGCCCACGCGGATGCGGTCTCCCAGCCGGGTGATGGCGATCTTGTAGGTTTCATCCATCACCGTGGATTGCGGCGCAGCCTCCGCATGGGTGATGGGCAGGGTGAGGGAGTAGCCCTTCACCGGATAGATGGGCAGGTTCAGGCCCAGCGGCCGCAAAAGTGCCGGAGAATAGCTGGCCATCGCCACCACATAGGCATCGGCGCGCACCACTTCTCCACCTGCCAGCATCACCCCGCTGATGCGCCCACCGTCTTCCAGCAGGCGTTCCACTGTCACGCCATTGCGGAAAACAACACCGGAGCTGGCGGCAAGGCCAGCAAGGCGCTGGGTGAAGAGATGGGCATCGCCCGTTTCATCCCCCGGCAGATAGAGGCCACCAACAAACTTGCCATGGACGCGGGCGAGGGCAGGCTCCTGTGCGATGCAGCCCGGCACATCCAGTACACTGTAGGGCACGTTGAAGCTGTCCAGCACCCGTGTATCTTCGCCAACATGGTCAAGCTGCTGCCGGGTGCGGAACAGCTGAAGCGTGCCGCGCGCCCGTTCATCATAGACAATGCCGGTTTGCGCACGCAGCTCTTTCAGCTTGTCGCGGCTGTATTCCGCCAGCCGCACCATGCGCGCCTTGTTGCGGCCATAGGCGCTATGGGTGCAATTGGCCAGCATCTGCGCCATCCACACATACATGCGCGGATCGAGGCCGGGGCGGATAACCAGCGGGCTGTGGGCCATGGATAGCCAGCGCAGGGCTTTAAGTGGAATTCCCGGCCCTGCCCATGGTGCGGAATAGCCGGGAGAGACCTGTCCGGCATTAGCGAAGGAGGTTTCAAGGCCCGCAGCCGGCTGGCGATCCAGCACCTCAACCTCATGCCCGGCCTGCGCCAGATAATAGGCGGAACTGACCCCGACGACGCCTGCGCCCAGAATGACAATGCGCATGACATGCCCCCGAACAGGAACCAATGGCTACAGTCTACACGTCTTTGCGCCCGGATGAATGGCAGGCAGGCGCATGACAGGTGGTCATTCTGAAGACCTCATCCCAGCCATGCGCCTGTCGGGGCGGCTTCAGGGTTCGGGCTTCCCCAAACCCTGAAGATTAACTCGCATTCAGATGCTCTGGCGCTTCCGTGACCAGCTGGGAGGCGGGAGACTGCACCAGCAACTGGTAACGCTCCAACTGCACCAGAATATCCGCGATGATCTGGTCGCGGGTCATGCCCATCACGTCATAGCCGCGTGCACCATTGGAAAAGTAGGTGCGTGCCTCGAAACGGTAATCCGGGTGGGCCGTATCGAAGGGTGAAAGGCTGGCCAGAGGGTGGCTGACGGTAGACACGCCATAGATGAAATCGCGCACGCCTTCTGCCGGGCAATGCAGGGCAAGGGTGCCGTTTTCCTCGATCACCTGTGCGGGGCGTCCTGTCTTGGTCAGTTCCCGCGCCACCTGTTCAACGGCGGGTCGCACCTCATTGGTGATGAAGCGCTGCACCTCCTTCTCGCTGGGCGAGTGCAGGATGAGCGCAAGCCGCCTCTGCCATGTGAGCCCGGATGCCGGCTGGGCTGGCGGGGTCGATGGAATGGCGGACTGCGCATCCCGCTGTGCCAGATCTGCCCGCATGCCCTTGAACAAGGCCCATAGCAGAATGAGGATCACAAATGTGAAGGGCAGGGCGCTGGCGATGGTGGCCGATTGAAGGGCAGACAAGCCACCGGCCAGAAGCAGGCACGCCGCCGCAAAACCCGAAAGAGCACACCAGAACACCCGCTGAAGCACGGGCGTATTGGTCTCGCCCCCCGCAGCGATGGCATCCATCACCAGTGAGCCGGAATCCGCGCTGGTGATGAAGAAAATCGCGACCAACGCAATGGCCAGCGTGCAGGTCACGGGTGCGAGCGGGAGATATTCGAGGAAGTGGAACAAGCCAACCGAGACATCCGCAGCCACACTGGCCGCAAGCTGTCCGTTGGCCACGGATTTATCGAGGAAAATGGCTGTATTGCCAAAAACGGTCATCCAGAAAAACGTGAAACCGGCAGGAATGAAGAGCACGGCCAGAACAAACTCACGCACCGTGCGACCGCGGGAAATACGCGCGATGAACATGCCGACAAAGGGAGACCAGGAAATCCACCAGGCCCAGTAGAACAGGGTCCAGCTGTCAATCCAGGGGGTCGGTTCATAGGCATAGATATTGAACGTGCGCAGCAGCAGGCTGTCGAGATATATGCCGATATTCTGCACAAAGTCGCGCAGCAGCAGTCCGGTAGGGCCAACAACCAGCACGAACAGCATCAGCGCGATGGCCAGCAGCAGGTTGGTTTCGGAGAGAATGCGCACGCCCTTGTCCAGCCCGCTCAGTACGGATGCCGTGGCGCAGGTTGTGATGACGGCGATGAGAAGAATCTGGATCGTGGGGTTTACGGGCACACCCAGCAGATAGGCCAGACCGGCATTGATCTGCATGACCCCGAGGCCAAGCGATGTCGCCAGTCCGAACATGGTGCCCACCACCGCGAAAATATCCACCGCATGGCCAATGGGGCCGTTGATGCGGTCTTTCAGCAGCGGATACAGGCCGGAACGGATGGTGAGCGGAAGATTGTAGCGATAGCCGAAATAGGCGAGCGATAGCCCAACCACCGCATAAATCGCCCATGCATGAATGCCCCAATGGAAGAAGGTGATGGACATCGCCTCACGCACGGCCTCAATCGACCGGGATTCCGCTGATGGCGGCAACATGAAGTGAGTAATAGGCTCACCTACCGCATAGTACATGAGGCCAATCCCCATGCCGGCGGCGAAGAGCATCGCGATCCATGAGGTGAATTTGAAGTCGGGTGTGGCATCATCAGGCCCAAGCTTCAGACGGCCGAACCGTCCAAGGGCCAGAATGAGAACGGATATCAGAAAAATACCGACGGATAGAATATAAAACCATCCGAATATTGAAATTACGTTTTTATGTATATGTTTAAATATTTCTTCTGCTTGATTCGGTAGTATAATTCCTATTGCAAGAAATAAAGATATGATAATAACGGATCCAAAAAAGACGGGCGGATTGATGTTGAATGCCCGGATCATGAGGCCTCATCTGTTTGAATTATGTCCTGATTGGCCGCATTAGAGCACAATTTCTCCACAATTGCCATTCGCTTCGGAAAATAGACATTAAGTGTCTGGAATTGATTGTTTTTATAAAGCGCTGGGCGCCCTGCCTCTGGGTTGGGTTGCCTGCATTTCCGCCCAGCGGTGGTGAGGGGACGCGTACTGGATATGCGCTGCGCCCGGCCAGCTCTGACGTGCGATTATGGAATGTGAGTTTTACTTGCTGTGGGTGCATGTAAGGCAGATGTCAGGTGGGCATGTTAACCTGCTTCAATCTGAAACGAGGAGGTTGCGTGCCATGGATAACAAGAAGCAGTCGGATGAACCGCAGGCAGATGTTCAGAAGCTGAGCGATGATGCGATCAAAGACGTGAATGGCGGTTGGGGGCCTATCACCAACAGGTTCTTCGATCAGTTTCTTTCCGGAGACCCCAAGGGCGAGAAAGATGCTGGGCGCGTATCAGGCCAGATCAAAAAATGATGACCTGCTCAATGGCGGGTTTATCATCGCACTCCGCGCGAAAGCGCTGCCACTGCATTCATCATGCGATGTCATCTGCGTTGTAAAGAAGCTGGTTTATTTCAGGAAGTGGTGGAGCCGAGGGGAATCGAACCCCTGACCTCTGCAGTGCGATTGCAGCGCTCTCCCATCTGAGCTACGGCCCCATGTCCTTGGGAGGCGTCATTTAGGGTGGGATGTCCTGTTCTGTCAAGCATGTATCCGGGCTACGAGACGTAAGGCGATGCCAGTTTTCCACATCTTCATGAGGGGACGCCGTGCGCCATGGCGCAACGCATGAGGCCTCGCTCCGGCTGCTAGAAAGATTAGATATATCAATCCTGTTTGGTCTTTTTGCGGGGAAGTGCGCTGCTGGCGCGGAATGCAGCTCTGCACCGGACATGCTGAGTTTAAGGCGATGGTCACTGCGCGAATGCCCGTCTTATATCTGCCGATGTGGGTGGCCTATCGCGCGCCTGCGGGATATAGGCAGGCATGCCGCGCAAAACATCTTCTTCTTCTAAAGTGCCATCGTCGCAGAAGCCCGCGCAGCCTGCGCGCGTGCTGAAGAAGGTTGCTGCGCCGGCCGAGCCGACACAGAAAATGCCGCGCCGGAACAAGGCAGTCGCCAATGCTGCCGCAGCTTCCTATGGTAAGACATTGGCGCAGGGAGCCGGGGCCTGGAGCGAGGCGGAGATCATCACCGCATTCACCCGCTTCGAAAAGCAGGAGCCGGAACCGAAAGGTGAACTGGACTATAGCGATCCTTACACCCTTCTGATCGCGGTGGTGCTCTCGGCGCAGGCAACAGATGTCGGCGTCAACAAGGCCACTAAGGGTTTGTTTGCCGCAGCTTCAACGCCAGCTGCCATGGTGGAACTGGGCGAGGAGGGCGTGGCGCACTATATCCGCACGCTCGGTCTGTTCCGGGGTAAGGCGAAGAATGTGGTGGAGCTCTCCCGCCTGCTGCTGGAGCGTCATGGCGGGCAGGTGCCTCAAGACCGTGAGGCACTGGAAGCATTACCCGGCGTGGGGCGAAAGACCGCGAATGTGGTGCTGAATATCGCCTTTGGTGTACCCACCATTGCAGTTGATACGCATCTTTTCCGGGTGGCGAACCGCACCGGCCTTGCGCCCGGTGCAACGCCGCTTGCGGTGGAGGAGGGGCTTGAAGCGCGCATTCCAGACCACTTCAAGCTGCATGCGCACCATTGGCTGATTTTGCATGGCCGCTATATCTGCAAGGCGCGTCAGCCGGAATGCGCACGCTGCATTATCGAAGATCTGTGTCGCTGGCCGGAAAAGCAGTTCTGACCTCAGGCATTTAACGGGGGGCTTCAGCAGAGGCGGATCGCCCGCTACTGTCCGCCCAGTGCTGCGCAATGCGCGGCATGGATGTCTCGATCCAGTCTGCCAGCCCGCGCACTTTCTCTGCCGCCTCCTCGCCCAAGGGGGTGAGGCTGTATTCGACATGCGGCGGCACCACACGATATTCCGTGCGCTTCACGATGCCATCTGCCTCCAACCATTGCAGGGTTTGAGACAGCATACGCTCGCTGACACCGCCAACCTTGCGGCGCAGATCACCGAAGCGGTGCGTGCCGTCTTGCAGCGCAATAAGAATGAGCACCCCCCAGCGGCTCGTCAGGTGCTTCAGAACCTCGCGTGAAGGGCAGTTGGCGGCCATCAACTCGCCGCGCCTCATCTTGTCGCCCAGTGTGGTGATGCTGTCTTGCGGGTCCGTCATCTTACTCTCATGCTAACATTTATGTGCGTACTTACGAAAAGTTTGTGATGGTTATATATGTCGTCAACAGACGCTTTAACAAGGAGTTCATGATGACGATCGCGATCACGGGAGCCTCGGGGCAACTCGGTCATCTTGTCGTTGAGAAGCTGAAGGCGAAGGTGCCGGCTTCCGATATCGTGGCGCTGGTGCGCACGCCGTCCAAGGCCGCAAACCTTGGCGTTGCCGCGCGTGCTGCGGATTATGACCGCCCCGAAACGCTGGATGCAGCGCTTGCGGGCATCGATACATTGCTGCTGATTTCTTCCAGTGAAGTCGGCAAGCGGTCGGTCCAGCATCGCAATGTCATCGCGGCAGCGAAAAAGGCGGGCGTGAAGCGCATTGTCTATACCAGCCTGCTGCATGCGGATGTTTCGCCGTTGAGCCTTGCCGTCGAACACCTTGATACCGAAGCTGCGCTGAAGGCTTCGGGCATTCCCCACACCATTCTGCGCAATGGCTGGTACACGGAGAACAATACAGGCTCCATTCCCGGCGCACTGGCGGGCGGGGCGCTCATTGGCAGCGCGGGTACCGGGCGGATTTCTTCCGCGCCGCGTGCAGATTATGCGGATGCCGCCGTGGCCGTGCTCACCAGCACTGGATATGAGGGCAAGACACTTGAACTGGCCGGCGATACAGCGTGGACACATGCTGATCTGGCTGCGGAAGTCTCGCGGCAGACGGGCAAGAATATCCCCTACAAGAACCTGCCAGAGGCAGATTATGCCGCTGCACTGGCTGGTTTCGGTTTACCAGAGGGGCTCGCGGCCGCGATCGCTTCCTGGGATGTCGGGGCTTCGAAAGATGCGCTGTTTGATGACAGTCGTCAGCTTTCCAAACTGATTGGTCGCCCTACCGGTTCGCTTGAAGCCGCCGTTTCGGCCACACTCAGCCCCTGAGCGGCATGTTGGTGAGCAAGGTATAAAAACAGCCGTTCGGTGCTTTGCCCGAACGGCTGTTTCTGTAAGTACAAGGCTTGCGGATTGCTGAGCCCGAAGGTTCAGCGCATTTCGGCGAGGAAAGCGCGCACGGCCTGCGGGTCAACGTCCTTCGCCACATAGGCCTGTCCGATGCCGCGCACCAGAATGAAGGTCAGCGCACCGCGGCTCACCTTCTTGTCCTGTGCGATCAGGTCCATCAGTCCATCCGTATCCGGCAGTTCGCCGGGCACGTCGGAAATCTTCGTGGGCAGACCGGCGGCTTCCATGTGGCGGATGGCGCGTGTCACATCCTGACCGGGGCATAGGCCAAGGCGAGCCGAGAAGGCAAAGGCCAAAGCCATGCCGATGGCGACACCCTCACCATGCAGCAGCCGGCTGGAATAACCCGCACCCGCTTCCAGCGCATGGCCGAAGGTATGGCCGAGATTGAGCAGGGCGCGGTCTCCGGTCTCCTTCTCATCACGCGCGACAATGGCGGCCTTGGCGCGGCAGCTTGCGGCCACGGCGGCAATGCGCTCGGGCCCGCCATTCAGCACGCCTGCATAGTCGCGCTCCAGCGTCTCGAACAGCGGAAGGTCACCCAGCAGGCCATATTTGACCACCTCGGCATAGCCGGAGCGCACTTCACGGGCGGGCAGGGTATCCAGCGCGGCAGTGTCGGCCAGAACCAGAACCGGCTGGTGGAACGCACCCACAAGGTTTTTGCCCTGCGGGGAATTGATGCCGGTCTTGCCACCCACAGAGGAATCGACCTGCGAGAGCAGGGTGGTGGGGGCCTGCACCACATCCACACCCCGGCGCAGCACGGAAGCGGCAAAGCCGGCAAGATCGCCCACCACGCCGCCGCCCAGTGCCAGCACCAGATCGCGCCGCTCGATGCGGGCGCTGATGAGGCCTTCCACGACCTGTTCCAGACCCGCCCAGCACTTGGTCTTCTCACCCGGCTCCACCACAATCGCTGCGGCATTTTCGATGCCGGCCTGCGCGAGAGAAGCTTCAACCGTGGCCAGATGCTGAGCGGCGACATTGCGGTCTGTCACGATGGCGACGCGTGCCCCCGGCCGCAATGCCTTGATGTGTGCACCGGCTTCGGTCAGCAGGCCGGGCCCGATATGGATGTCATAGGGCCGCCCCGCCAGATCCACATGCACCGTGCTGCGCGCCGCTGAAGTGACGGAAGAGGTGGCGGCAGGCGAAGACGGCATATCTGCAAATCCTTGAGTATGGGAAGGGCGCTGTTCCAGATGCTGGCCCAGTGCGATCACGACCTCTTCCACAACGGTGTCGTGGAGCACGTCACGCGAATCCACCACCACATTGGCTTGCGCATAAAAGGGGCCGCGCTGGGCCAAAAGGGCGGCCAGCTTGGCGGCAGGGTCGCCATGCGCCAGAAGGGGGCGATCATTGCGCTTCTTTACACGGCGCAGCAGTGTTGAGAGATCCGCGCGCAGCCAGACAGAAACGCCCCGTTCCGCCACGGCAGCGCGGGTTTCGGCATTCATGAAGGCACCGCCACCGGTGGCCAGAACCAGCGGGCCAGACTGAAGCAGGCGCCCCACCACGCGCTTTTCACCCTCACGGAATTCAGCTTCGCCATGCTGGGCGAAGATTTCCTGAATACTCATGCCGGCGGCGCGTTCGATTTCCTCATCCGCATCCACGAAGGGCAAGCCGAGACGCCGGGCAAGACGACGGCCCACGGAAGATTTTCCGGCCCCGGGCATGCCCACCAGCACAAGGGCGCGCGGGCCAAGAGAGTCCAGCAAACGGGCATGGGGAGACATAGGAGAGGCCTCGCCGGTCTGGTGAGCGGCATCCTGCGCGTTGGGTCCTGTGGGGTCTGCATCGCGCATGGGGGAGAGGTTCCTGTCGTTCTGCACCCGCAAATTCCTGACTCTGGCTTCCGGCTCCGGCCGCCGCAAAGCCGGCCGGGCGCGCGCAAAAGACTTTACGGGCGCAACATCATTTCCAATGTGCCGAGGGTGAGGCGACACCGGAAAATGGCGTCTACCATCGCTGGCGACCCCCGGCAATGCAGTTGAATAATGCAAAGGCGCATGGCACCTGTCACGGCCGGTACGAGGCGAGGGGGCTGATGCCCCGGCAGGGAATGAATTCATGAGCGAATCCGGGCCACTCGCCTTGTTTCTGGATATGCAGGCTGTTGAGCGCGGGGGCAGTGCGAATACGCTTGAGGCCTACCGGCGGGACCTGACGGATTTCGAAACCTTCCTCACAGGTAAGGGGAAAGCGCTGGATCTGGCGGATACCGATGCCATCCGCGCCTATTTGGCAGACCTCTCCCTGCGCGGTTTCAAGAGTGCGACCGTGGCGCGTCGGCTTTCCGCCATTCGCCAGTTCTATCGGTTTCTCTTTTCCGAGGGTGAGCGCGACGATGACCCTTCCGCCATATTGGAGGGGCCGAAGCGGGGGCGTCCTTTGCCCAAGGTTCTGGGTGTCGATGAAGTGACGCGCCTCATCGAGACCGCCCATGCGCGGGTGTCTGAACTCCAGACCCCACCGCCAGAGGGTGAGGCGCGTGCGCCCGGCGCACGCATCAATGGAGCCGAGGTGCTGCGTCGCTTGCGCATGGCCTGCATGGTGGAGCTGCTGTACGCCAGCGGCCTACGCATTTCGGAACTGGTGGCTCTACCTTCCGCCGCCGCGCGCAGCCGGGCTGAGGCGATCATGGTGATGGGCAAGGGGCGCAAGGAGCGGCTGGTGCCCCTTTCCGGCCCGGCGCGGGCGGCGATGACAGCATGGTTGGAGGCACGCAAACTGGCAGGCATGGAAGCCTCGCGCTGGCTTTTTCCTTCAACGGGGGAGAGCGGCCATGTGACCCGTCAGCACGCGGCACGCGACCTGAAGGATCTGGCCGTAGCGGCGGATATCGATCCCGCGCGCCTCTCGCCCCACGTCTTGCGCCACGCGTTCGCCAGCCATCTGCTCTCCCATGGCGCAGATTTGCGGGTGGTGCAGACATTGCTGGGTCATGCGGATGTGGCAACCACGCAGATTTATACCCATGTGCTGGATGAACGGCTCAAAAGCATGGTGCGCGATCTTCATCCCCTTGCGGATGAATGACGGAACAGGAGAGGCCGAATGAGCGAGAACAATAACCGGATCGACAATATCGAGTTCAATGTCACCGATATAGAGCGCAGCAAGGCCTTCTATGGTGCGGTATTCGGCTGGAGCTTCACCGAATATGGACCAACCTATACCGAGTTCACGGACGGTCGCCTGAAGGGCGGTTTCACCACAGGCGAGGCCGTGCGTCCGGGTGGACCGCTGATCATTCTCTATGCCGATGATCTGGATGATGTGCAGCGCAGGGTTGAGGCCGCAGGTGCCTTCATCTCCCGTCCGGTGTTCGGTTTTCCCGGCGGCCGGCGCTTCCATTTCATTGATCCGGATGGATTTGAACTGGCGGTCTGGACCGCCGAATAAGGCATGAGCCGTGTGGAAGAATGGGGAAAGGCGCGCTTTGTGCGCGTTGCCCCTTTCATCCATGGGGCAGGGTGCTTATATTCAATTTTGCCGGAGCAATCCGGCTATGGCGATAAATGGTTGTCGGAATAAACCTTTCGGACCCGGGGGCGGTACCCGGCGCCTCCACCAGAGCCCATCGCGTGCATGCTTCGGCACAAGCGGGTTGGGTTCCGGCGGGGGCGAAATAGGATCGACGAGGGTGTAAAGGGCTTTCTTTCGCTCGGCATTGTACCACCGTTATCGGGCTAACCCTATAGTTGCGAATGACAACTATGCTCCGGTTGCTCAGGCCGCGTGAGCGGTTTGAAAAACGGAAATCAAGTCCTGACGGGTAGCACTGTCTAGGCGGGGTTCGGAGGCACCTGGCAACAGAAGCCTCCACTTTCCTCCGGCATGGCTGGATCGGAGGGGAGTTGGCGGTTCGTTTGCCGCCCTCGCTTCCATGCTGGCACTGCGCGAGAGCGTCGCCAAAAGGGCTTGGCAAAGCGGGCTCAGGCCGGCCACAGTTCTGGGAAGCACGCGGGCATATGTCGGTCGATCACATCCGCTACGATCTTCTTGCGCAGGAAGCACTGCGTTCCGTTGTGCGCCGCGTCCTCGCTGATGTCGGCCGTGACGGCCTGCCGGGCGAACACCATTTCTATATTTCCTTCGATACGCGCGCGCCCGGCGTGCGCCTCTCTCCGCGGATGCTGGAGAAGTATCCCGAGGAAATGACCATCGTGATCCAGCATCAGTTCTGGGATCTTCTGGTCACCGATACGCAGTTCGAGATTGGTCTCTCCTTCGGTGGTGTGCCGGAGAAGCTGGTTGTTCCGTTCACGGCCCTCAAGGGCTTCTTCGATCCTTCGGTGAAATTCGGCCTCCAGTTTGAACTGGTGACCGAAGACGGGGATGACGAGGACTTTGACGACGAAACCGCTGATGAGCCGGGTGTGGAAGGAACGACAC
>JAMHVS010000016.1:0-6885 GCA_035911315.1 Xanthobacter sp. | reverse complement strand
GCCTGGTTGAAGATTGCCCGTCAGGCTCGGCTGAAGCGGCATCATACGATTCAACGGGAAGAGATGTCCGTGCGTGAGCACATGACCCTGATTCTCCGGCGGCTTCGTGATGACAGCTTTGTCGTTTTCGAGTCACTCTTTGACCCGAAGCTCGGTGTTGCCAGCCTTGTGGTGAGTTTTCTTGCGACCCTCGAACTGGTCAAGGAAAGGCTGGTTGTGGTAACCCAGAATGAGGCCTTTGCGCCGATCTATGTGAAGCGTGCCGACAGTGCAGCCGGAGACGCCTGAAGAATTAAAGCGGGTGCTGGAAACGGCCCTGCTGGCTGCTGCTGCGCCGGTTCCGGTAGCTGATCTGCGCCGATTGTTCGAGGAGGATCCTGGTAGTGATCTGGTGCGGCGCCTGCTCGTCGAGCTTGCCGAAGACTGGCAGGGGCGCGGTGTTGAGCTGGTGCAGACGGCGGGCGGATGGCGCTTTCAGACCCGCCTGGAGTATCAGGTCTATCTGGACCGACTCAAGCAGGAGCGCCCGCCCAGATATTCCCGGGCTGTTCTGGAGACCCTCGCGATCATTGCTTATCGCCAGCCGGTGACCCGTGGCGACATCGAAGACATTCGCGGTGTGGTGGTTTCCAGCAACGTATTGAAGACCCTCGAATCGAGAGGGTGGGTGGATGTGGTGGGTCATCGGGATACGCCCGGGAGACCCGGCCTGTATGCCACGACCCGAAAATTCCTGGAGGATCTTGGTCTGCGCAGCCTGACCGAGTTGCCTCCGCTGACTGAAATCGAAAGGATCATGGATCTTGTCGACCTCCCAAAAACCGAAGAACCGGCCGTTTAAGGCCAAGTCAGGCAAGCCCGGACAGGAGTCTGGTCGCCAGGGTCCGCCGTTGGACCAGGGGGGCGGACGCCGGGGGCGTGGCCGTCCTGATGCGGAGGGTAACCGTGGCGGGCGTCCGCCTCGTGGCGAGGATGAAGGCCGGCAGCCAAAGAGCAATGCGTCGGCCATCGGGCTCAGCGATCTTGCCCCCGGGCGGGGCAACTGGCGTGCCAAGCGCCAGGCGGCGGCCATTGCCGGTGGCGCGAGTCCTTATCCTCTCGCCAGCAGCGAGCTCTTGCCGGCGGTTGAAGGCGAGCGTCGACGCAAGCCCGAAGACTCGACCTACACGGAGCCCCAGCGTCTGCACAAGGTGCTTGCCGCGGCGGGTATCGGCTCCCGGCGGGAGATTGAAGAGTGGATCGTTGCGGGGCGCATTTCCGTCAACGGCGAACCGGCAGATGTCGGACAGAAGGTGGGTCCGGGTGATCGCGTCAGGGTCAATGGCAAGCTGATGCCCATCCGCTTCGCCGTGCGGATCCCGCGTGTTGTGATTTATCACAAACCCGAAGGCGAGATTGTTTCCCGCGATGATCCGGAGGGCCGGCCCACGGTTTTTGATCGGCTGCCGAACCTTCGCAAGGGGCGCTGGATTGCCGTTGGTCGCTTGGACTTCAATACCTCCGGCCTGTTGTTGTTCGTCAATGACGGTGATTTGGCCAACAAGCTGATGCACCCTCGCTACGAACTGGACCGCGAATATGCGGTGCGGATCCTCGGGGAGCTTGATGAGGCGCAGAGAGATGTGCTGTTGAAGGGTATTGAGCTTGAGGATGGGATTGCCCGATTCAATACCCTTCTGGATGGGGGTGGGGAGGGGGCCAACCATTGGTATCGGGTGACGCTTTCCGAGGGGCGGAACCGGGAGGTGCGCCGGATGTTCGAGGCCTTGGGGTTGACGGTCAGCCGTCTGATGCGGGTTCGCTACGGCCCTGTCGTTCTGCCCTCGCGGCTCAAGCGGGGAATGTGGGAGGACATGCCGGTTGAGCAGGTGTGCGCGCTGGCTGGGCTTCCCAAGCCCGATACGGCGGGCGGCAAGGGCAAGCGGACTGCGCCCCAGCCTCGCCGTACGCAGCCGCAAGCCCGTTGATATAGGGTCAAAATTGCGCCCGCCCTGGCGGGCTGCTATAATCTTTGTGTTTTATCGGTTCGAAAGAGCCGATCGGCCCTGAAGAGGGCCGACATCCGGTCGAATTTAAACAGGGATGGGCGTTTCGCCCATTTTTCATTTGTGGGCCAGGAAATGGAGCTGCAGAAACTGATCGAGCAGACTGCGGAAGGTCTCGGCTACGAACTCGTAGATTTCGAAACCTCGCCCCGCGGCAGGCTCATGCGGATCTTCATCGATTCGCCCAACGGTATCACCGTTGATGATTGCGCCATGGTGAGCAATCAGTTGGTGCGGGTCTTCGAAGTTGAGAATGTTGATTACGATCGCCTTGAGGTGTCTTCTCCGGGGCTTGATCGTGCGCTCAAGAAACCCGCTGATTTCGAGCGCTTTGCCGGTCAGGACGTGCAGGTCCGTCTCTCCATGCCGGTCGCGAATCAGCGCAATTTTGCCGGGGTGCTGCAAGGTCTCAAGGACGGAGTGGTGACCTTGGAGACGGAAAAGGGATCGATGGAGATCCCGTTTGAAGATATCGAGAAGGCCCGCCTGGTTCCCAGGTTTTAAGGGATTTGGAGGTTTGCAGGTATGAGCCGCGAAATTTTGCTGTTGGTCGATGCGCTGGCGCGCGAGAAGAATGTTTCCAAGGAAATCGTTTTCTCCGCGCTGGAGTCCGCTCTCGCTCAGGCGACCAAGAAACGCATCAATGACGAAGCCGATGTGCGCGTCTCCATCAATCGGGAAACCGGCGACTACGAGTCCTTCCGGCGTTGGCAGGTGCTGCCCGATCCGGAGGTGGAGAATGACGAAGCCCAGATGGGCTTGATCGATGCTCGTGAGGAGTATCCGGACATCCAGGTTGGCGACTACGTGGAAGAAGGGCTTGAGCCCATCGATTTCGGTCGCATCGGTGCCCAGGCGGCGAAGCAGGTGATCCTGCAGAAGGTGCGTGACGCCGAGCGCGAGCAGATCCTCAATGACTTCCTGGAGCGCAAGGAGTACATCATCTCCGGCAGCATCAAGCGCATGGAGCGGGGCAATGCCATCATCGAAGTGGGGCGCCTAGAGGCAGTGCTGCCTCGCGATCAGATGATTCCAAAGGAAAATCTGCGCGTGGGCGATCGGGTCAAGGCCTACCTGCTACGTATTGATCGTGGGGCCCGTGGTCCGCAGCTGATCCTGTCGCGCACCGCCCCCGAGTTTGTGATGCGGCTGTTCGAACTGGAAGTGCCCGAGATTGATGACGGCCTGCTCGAGATCAAGGCCTGTGCCCGGGATCCCGGCCTGCGAGCCAAGATCGGCGTCAAGTCCAATGATCCGCGTATCGATCCGATCGGCACCTGCGTTGGTTTGCGTGGGTCGCGGGTCACCGCGGTGCGTAACGAGATCGGTGGGGAAAACATCGACATCGTGCTGTGGTCCCCCGAGCCGGCCCAGTTCGTCATCGGTGCCCTCCAGCCTGCGGAAGTCTCTTCCATCGTTGTTGATGAGGAGGCTCACGCCATGGATGTGGTTGTTGATGAAAACAATCTGGCCATTGCCATTGGTCGCAATGGGCAGAATGTCAAGCTTGCTTCCGAACTGACGGGCTGGAGCATCAATCTGATGACCGAGGCGGAGTCGGAGCGTAAGTCCGAGGCCGAGCACAGCACGGTCCGTCAGCTGTTCATCGCCAAGCTTGATGTGGATGAGGAAGTTGCCGACATCCTGATCGACGAGGGTTTCTCCTCCCTTGAGGAGATTGCCTACGTGCCGCTGGCAGAAATGCTGGAAATCGAATCCTTCGACGAAGAAACGGTGAATGAGCTGCGCAACCGCGCCCGTAACGTGCTCCTCACCGAAGCCATCGTCACTGAGGAACAGCTGGAAACCGTTGCCGAAGACTTGCTCGGCCTTGAAGGCATGGACAAGCCGCTGGCTGCCAAGCTGGCTCAGGGTGGCGTTCATACCCGCGACGAACTTGCTGATCTGGCGGTCGATGAGTTGATGGAAATGTCGGGGCTGGACGAAGAGCGGGCCAAGAATCTGATTACCAAGGCGCGCGCGCACTGGTTCGAGTAATACCCCGGAGGTTCAAGATGGGACAGACAACCGTTACACAATTTGCCGGCGAACTCAAAATGCCGGCCTCCGTGTTGCTCGAGCAGTTGCAAAAGGCTGGCGTTGACAAGGCACGGGAAACCGATCTGCTCTCCGAGCAGGACAAGACCCGTCTGCTGGATTTTCTTCGCCGTTCCCACGGCGATACGGCAGCGAAGTCCAAGATCACGCTGACGCGCAAGCAGACCAGCGAGATCAAGGCGACGGACTCCACAGGGCGCGCCCGGACCGTGCAGGTGGAGGTGCGCAAGAAGCGAGTGTTCGTCAAGCGTGACGAAGCGTTGGTGCCTGAGTCTGCCGCCTCCGCGTCGGCGGCGACGGATGAGAACGTGGCCGTTGGTCTGTCCGCTGAGGTCGAACCCCTGGTGGAGGTGCTTGAGCAGGTTGTTGAGCCTGTCGTTGCGCCCGTGCCGGAGGTTGTTCCGGAGCCCGAGCCCGAGCCCGTGGTCGAAGTTGCACCCGAACCTGTGCCGGAGCCGATCCCTGAACCCGTGCTCGAGGCCGTGCCGGAGCCTGAGCCGGAGCCTGAGCCCGCCCCGCAAGTTGCAGCCGTGCCGGCAGAGCCCGTTGCGACCAAGGCCGAGGCTCGGCCTGCGACGCCAGTGCGCCGTGTGGTGGCCGGCTCCATCCTGAGTGCCGAGGAAAAGGCCAGTCGCGAGCGTGAGGCGCAGCGTCATGCGGAACTTCAAGCCCGTCAGGCGGCTGATCTTCGGGAAAAGCAGGAGCGTGAAGCCCGTGCGCGTGCGGCCATGCTGCAGCGTGCGGAGGAAGAGAAGTTGCGTGCCGCCGCCGCCGAGAAGGCCAAGGTGGAAGGCGATGCCGCCCCCAAGACGGGAACCCTTCACAAACCTGCCAAGACCGAGGAAAAGGGCGCCCGCAAGGATGTCAAGAAGGTTGTGAGCAAGGAAGTCCCCGCGGATGCCAAGCGTCGTGGCGGACTCAAGACCCGTGGCGACACCACGGGTGGTGCCGGAGGCTGGCGCGGTGGTGGTCGCAGTGGTGGTCGCAATGGCGGTCGTCATCAGGAGACCACAGCCTTTGTCGCGCCCACGGAGCCGATCGTTCGCGAGGTTCATGTGCCGGAGACGATCTCCGTTGCCGACTTGGCACACAAGATGTCCGTGAAGGCCATTGAGGTGATCAAGGCGCTGATGAAGATGGGCTCGATGGTCACCATCAACCAGGTGCTCGATCAGGATACGGCGATGATTCTCGTCGAGGAGATGGGGCACAAGGCTGTCGCGGCCAAGCTCGATGATCCCGATGCCTTCCTCGAAGACAGCGGCGAGCACAAGGATTACGCCCTGGAGCCGCGCGCGCCGGTGGTGACCGTGATGGGTCACGTGGACCATGGCAAGACCTCCTTGCTTGACTACATCCGGCGTGCCAAGGTGGCCGCCGGTGAGGCAGGCGGCATCACCCAGCACATTGGTGCCTACCATGTGGAAACCGACCGTGGCATGGTGACCTTCCTGGATACTCCGGGTCACGAGGCCTTTACGGCAATGCGAGCCCGCGGTGCCAAGGCCACCGACCTTGTGGTGTTGGTGGTTGCAGCAGACGACGGTGTGATGCCTCAGACCAAGGAGGCCATCCACCATGCCAAGGCGGCGGAAGTGCCCCTGATCGTGGCGGTCAACAAGATCGACAAGCCCGGTGCCAACCCCGAGCGTGTGCGTCAGGAATTGATCGCCGAGGGCGTGGTTCCCGAGGCATATGGTGGCGATACCATGTTTGTCGAAGTTTCGGCCAAGATGGGTACGGGTGTGGATGACCTCCTCGAAGCCATCCTGCTGCAGGCTGAAGTGCTTGAGCTGACGGCGCCGCAGGAGAGCATGGCCAAGGGCCTCATCATCGAGGCCCGTCTGGACAAGGGTCGTGGTCCGGTTGCCACCCTGCTGGTCCAGTCCGGTACGCTGCGGCGCGGCGATGTGCTGCTTGCCGGTGCGACATTCGGTCGTGTTCGTGCGATGCTGGACGAGAACGGCAAGCCCATCGAGGAAGCGGGCCCCTCCATTCCGGTCGAGATTCTGGGCTTGTCCGAAGTTCCGGGTGCCGGCGATGAGGTCGTGGCCCTGGCTGACGAGCGCAAGGCCCGAGAAATTGCCCTGTTCCGTCAAGGCAAGTTCCGTGATGTGAAGCTGGCCAAGCAGCAAGCCGCCAAGCTCGAAAGCATGTTCGAGCAAATGGGTGAAGGCGAAGTCAAAACCCTGCCGCTCATCATCAAGGCGGATGTGCAGGGTTCCCAGGAAGCGCTGGCCCATTCGCTGGTCAAGCTGTCCAACGACGAAGTCCGGGTGCAGGTCATCCACGGCGGTGTTGGTGCGATCAGCGAATCCGATGTGAACCTGGCACAGGCATCCGGTGCGGTCATCATCGGCTTCAACATCCGCGCCGACGCGAATGCCCGCAAGCTGGCTGAGACCTTTGGTGTGGATCTTCGCTACTACAACATCATCTACGACGCTGTCGATGAGGTTAAGAGTGCCCTGTCTGGCATGCTGGCCCCCGAGAAGCGCGAGCAGATCCTGGGTCTGGTGGAAGTCCGTCAGGTCTTCACCATCTCGAAGGTCGGCACGATCGCCGGTTGCTACGTGCTGGAGGGGATCGTCAAACGCAACGCTCAGGTGCGCGTGCTGCGCAATCACGTGGTCATCCACAGTGGCGAGCTCGAGTCGCTCAAGCGCTTCAAGGACGACGTCAAGGAAGTCAAGTTCGGCTACGAGTGCGGTCTGCAGGTGCGCAATTTCAACGATCTCCAGGAAGGCGACCAGCTCGAAGTGTTCGAAATCCAGGAAGTTGC
>JAMHVS010000015.1:0-1770 GCA_035911315.1 Xanthobacter sp. | reverse complement strand
TCTCATCGCTGAAAACAGAGAGAACAGCCCGCAAACTCTATCGTACACGCCATGAGGCCCGCTCTGATGTGTTTGATTATATCGAGCGCTTTTACAATCCGCATCGCAGGCACTCGAAACTGGGCTATATCAGCCCAATGGAGTTCGAAGAACGCGCCAAGCGGGCTTAAACAACTGTCCACTAAACCGGCAGCAGCTCACGCTGGTTCTCGGACGAATAGCGGGCGTAAAGAGCGATGCGGCGCATGGCAGTCTCCCTAGATTTGAAGCAATGCCTTGAGCTTGGCGCGCACGTCAGCCAGCACGGCGGCAGTTACCTCGCCCTTGCGCTTGGCCTTGCGAGCGCGCCAATCAAGATTCTTGATCTGATCGGCAAGAATGGCGCTTGGCGGGTTCTGACTGATGACGACCTCGAAGGGATAACCTTTGAGCTTCGTTGTCAGCGGGCAGCACAACATCATGCCCCGCATCCCGTTGTAGCGGGCAGGCGACAGCACCACAGCGGGGCGATGGCCTGCCTGCTCGTGTCCGGCCTGCGGATCGAAGTTCACCCACACGATGTCGCCGCTGTCAGGCACCCATGCGGCCATCACCAGACTTCCTTGCCGACCGGAGCGCCGAAATCCACCTCGTCATGGAAGGTGTCGGGCGTCATCCCGGCCAATAGCTTGTCCAGATCATAGGAAAGGCTCTGGACGGGTTCGATGACGATCCGGCCATCTTCCTCGCGAACCTCCACCGCCTGATCGACATGCAGGTTGGCGGCGGTCATCACCGAATGCGGAATCCGAACCGAGGCGCTATTGCCCCATTTTTTGATGTTCACTTGCATGGTCTTGCCTCCTGTATCTATGGTGTCGATACAGTAGTGCGCCGCGCGATTGGTGTCAACAGTGTAGATACATCATCCGACCCTGATGGGAGCGCGCGCGAGGCGTCATAGGTCATTCTTCTTCCGATGGCGCATCATTGTCGTTGGCGGCGCGCATGGCCTTCTCGAAGTCCTCGCGCGCCATGCGCCTGCCGATCAGGCGAGCGATGGACAGCACCACCGCGTCCAGCCGTTCGGACGCATCGGCCCCGCGCCCGGCATCCTGTCCATCGGGCGGGCGGTTGTCGTTCGCCGGCTTCTGCTTCCCGCCGTTGTCCCCGCGATCAGTAGTCATCGAAATCG
Organism: Xanthobacter sp.; assembly: GCA_035911315.1. Lineage (GTDB taxonomy): Bacteria > Pseudomonadota > Alphaproteobacteria > Rhizobiales > Xanthobacteraceae > Xanthobacter. The sequence continues at coordinate 596 of JAMHVS010000015.1, read as the reverse complement.
AACTCGCCGCGTGGCCGCCATCCGACAGGGTTTGCCACCCAGCGATTGATTTCGGATTCATGCCAGCCCGCGCCGTTGGCGCTGATCTTCAGTTGAGGCGGGAACGTGCCCTCTGTCATCTTGCGGTAGATGGTGGATCAGGACAGGCCGGTGCGGGCCTGAACGGTTTTCATGCGGATGATGCGGTCTGATTGGCGCATGGTCGTGCTGCCTCCTGCTGGTCGTTTCTGACGATTGCAGAGACCAGACAGGGCAACGATTTATCGTTGTGCAATAGCTAGTTAGGCGCAGTAGGGCTATCGACGGCAAACGGCGGCAAATAGGATGGATCTATAGTCCGGCCCCCCCGACCCATGCCGTGGTTGAAGGCGAGTTGCTGGCCAAGGCTGCGGCCTTGACGTTGCCGCCTGAGCCTATTCCGGTTTGAATTTCGCTCTGGCCCTGCTGAGAGGACCAGACATGAAGCGCACCCGATTTTCCGAAGAACAGATCATCGCCATCCTGAAGGAGCACGAGGCCGGCATTCCGGTGGCGGAGCTCTGCCGGAAGCACGGCGTCAGTGATGCCAGCATCTACAAGTGGAAGGCGCGGTTTGT
>JAMHVS010000014.1:0-127602 GCA_035911315.1 Xanthobacter sp. | reverse complement strand
GTGAAGATTGTCTGCGCCCTTCCGGGCCTGACGACGGGCTATGGTCCCTCGCATCAGGCGACCGAAGACATCGCGATCTTCCGCGGCATGCCGAACATGACCATCGTGGACCCATGCGATGCCTGCGAGATCGAGCAGGCCGTGCCGGCAATCGCGGCGCACAAGGGGCCGGTCTATATGCGCCTGCTGCGCGGTAATGTGCCGGCGGTGCTGGACGAGTACAATTACAAGTTCGAGCTGGGCAAGGCCAAGATGCTGCGCGACGGTGCGGACGTTCTGGTCATCTCCTCCGGTCTCATGACCATGCGGGCGCTGGAACTGGCGGACCAGATGCGGGCGGACAGCGTCGATGTGGCCGTGCTGCACGTGCCGACCATCAAGCCGCTGGATGAGGCGACCATCCTGAAGGAAGCCGCACGCACCGGACGTCCGGTGGTGGTGGCAGAGAACCACACGCAGATCGGTGGTCTGGGTGAGGCCGTGGCGGGCGCGTTGTTGCGCAATGGCGTTTCCCCGCGCTTCCGCCAGATTGCCCTGCCGGATGAGTTCCTTGATGCGGGCGCTTTGCCCACGCTTCACGACCGTTACGGCATTTCCACGAAGGCCATGGCGCAGACGCTCAAGTCCTGGCTGTGAGTCCAGTCCGCCCGGCGGGTCCGGGCGGACAAATCCACGGTGCGTGTGCGCACGGGAAAACATTCAAAAACAATCGGGAGGAAACACCATGAAACGCGTTCTTCTTTCGGCCCTCGTGGGCTTCACCCTCGTGGCCGCACCGGCCTTCGCGGATACCATGCGCCTTGCGCACAATGCGGCTCCCGGCAATCCGAAGTCCGACTCCTCTCTTCTCTTCGCGAAGCTCGTGAAGGAAAAGACAGATGGTCGCGTGGATGTCGATGTCGGCGGCAGCGCGCAGTATGGCGATGACGTGGAAGCGCTCACCTCCATGCGTCTTGGCTCTCTGGCCTTCTCCGCCAATTCGCAGGGCACGACCGCGACCATCGTTCCGGAATTTGCACTGCTGGGCCTGCCCTTCCTGTTCCAGAACCAGGAACAGGCATGGAAGGTGATGGACGGCCCCGCCGGCGACAAGCTGAAAGAGGCTGCCGCCAAGAAGGGACTTGTCGTGCTTGGTTTCTGGGATAATGGCATCCGTCACACCAGCAACAACAAGCACCCCGTCAAGGAGCCTGATGATCTCAAGGGCGTGAAGATCCGCACCCCGCCGGATACGATGACCATCGACATCTTCAACGCGCTGGGTGCCAACCCCACGCCGCTGGCCTTCTCCGAGCTTTACATAGCCCTGCAGCAGGGTGTGATGGACGGTCAGGAAAACCCGCTGATGAACATCTATTCCTCGAAGCTTTACGAGGTGCAGAAATATATCAGCCTCACCGGCCACAAATATGAGGCAACCCCTCTTCTGGCCAGCAAGGTGATCTGGGACGGTCTGTCCGAGAAGGACAAGGCTGCTGTTCTTGAAGCCGCCAAGGAAGCCGGTGAATACAACCGTGAGCGTGCGCTGAAGGACAATGCGGAACTGCGCAAGAAGCTGGAAGAGGCTGGCGTGAAGTTCAATGATGTCGATCATGCCGCCTTCGTTGCCAAGACCAGCCCTGTGTATGAGAAGTGGCAGGCCCAGTTCCCCGAGATGACCAAGACCATCGTTGACGCGGCGAAGGCGGCGCAGAACTGATGGCGGCCCTTCCCGGCACCGACAAGACAGTTGAAGCGGGGGGACCCGCTTCAATAGTCACCTTGGTAGACAGGATTGTCTCCACGCTTTCGGCGGTTATAGCAGCGGGGGCTCTGGCCGCCCTGTTTGTGGCGCTGATGCTTGAGGTCATCGTGCGCTACTTCACGACGCGGGGGCTGGGCTGGCCGGCTGAAATGCCGAACCTTCTGTTCCCGTGGCTGGTCATGGGTGGCATCGTGCTGGCTGCCCAGCGCGGGTCGCACATCTCGGTGACCGCAGTGCTGGATCTGCTCAGCCCAGGCATTGCCCGGCTGCTGCTGCTGGCGATGCAGGTTCTGGTTGCCGTCACTTTTGCCTATCTGGGCTGGGTTGGCTTTGCCATCCTCGAAATCACGGGTTCCGAGGTTTATCCGATCTCGGGCATATCATCGCGCTGGGCCTATCTTGCCGTTGTTTCAGGATTTTTTGGCCTTTCCCTGACTGCGGTCACGACCTTCGTGCGCGTTCTGCTTGCTGCCGATCCGCGCACTGTGCGAGCCCATACGCCGGAGGATGAGGTATGACCCTTGTCATGACCCTTATTTTCGCAGTCCTTTTGGTCTGCGCTTTCCCGGTTGGCTACGCGCTTATCATTGCCTCCGGTGCATCTGTGATGTTCGTGGGCAGCGGTCCATTTGTGGTGGCCGTGCTGAAGCTGTTCCAGCCGACCCAGAGCTTCCCGCTGCTGGCCATTCCCTTCTTCATCCTCTCCGGCGGCCTGATGATGTCCGGCCGGCTGGGGCAGATGCTGGTGAATTTTGCCGCGGCGCTTGTCGGGCGCTTTCGTGGTGGTCTCGGGCAGGTGAGCGTGATTGGCTCCACCGTGTTCGGCGGCGTTTCGGGTTCTGCCGTGGCAGAGGCATCCGCCTTGGGCGCGATGCTCATTCCGTGGCAGAAGCGCGAGGGATATCCGGCTGCTTTCGCGGCTGCGGTCACCGCGTCTTCCTCTGTCATCGCCGGCCTCATCCCGCCGTCCATACCGCTGATCCTGTATGCTACCGTCTCCAACACCTCTATTGCCTCGCTCTTCATGGCGGGTGTGGTGCCGGGTCTGATGCTGGCTGCTGGCATGATGCTGGTGTGCTATTTCAGCGGGCGTTTCCGGAATTTCCCGCTGCTGAAGCAGCCGGGCGGACTGAAGGCGATTGGTCGCACCATGGTGCTGGCGGGGCCTGCTCTCGCCATGCCGATCTTCATTGTCATTCTGCTGCGCTTTGGGATTGCGACGCCGACGGAAGTCTCGGTGATCGCTGTGGCCTATGCGCTGGTGGTCAGTGCGCTGATCTATCGGGATCTCACACTGGGCCGTGTGGTGGGTGCGCTGGTTGGCACCGTGGTCGCCACCGGTATCGTGATGCTGGTCATCATGGCCTCCAACCTTGTGGGCTATGTGCTGACCATTGAGCATGTGCCGACAACCGTGGCCAACTGGGCGCTGTCTGCCCTGCAGGACAAGTGGCTCATCATTCTGGCGATGAACATCCTGATGCTCATCATCGGCATGTTTCTCGACCTGCCGGCCGCCATCCTGCTGCTTGGCCCCACCTTTGTCACGGTGGGTCAGGCGATCGGGCTGGACCCGATCCAGCTGGGCATCATGATTGCGGTGAACCTCAGTATCGGTCTGTTCACTCCGCCAATCGGCACGACGCTGTTCATCTCGGCAGCAATCTCGCGCCAGCCCATCGGGGCCATCGTGAAGGAACTGGTGCCCTTCTACATGGTCGCGCTGATTGTGCTGGCCTTGATGTCCTACGTGCCGGCTTTCACCATCTACTAAGGCGTCCGCACCGGAGAGCCCTTTTCCTACCCACCCACTCCCCGGTGCGGCGCCATTTTTCAGGACATTTTCGACATGACTCAGATCGGATTCATCGGGCTGGGCGCGATGGGTGCGCCCATGGCCGCGAACCTTCTGTCTGCCGGGCACAGCGTGCGCGGCTATGACCTGAACCCGGAAGCGCTACGTGTTCTGGGCGAGAAGGGGGGCATTGCTGCTACCTCCACCGCTGATGCAGCCTCGGGTGCCGATGTGCTCATTCTAATGGTGGTAAATGCCGAGCAGGCCGCCACCGTGCTGTTTGAGCAGGGCGCACTAGCAGCCATGGCGCCCAATGGCATTGTCGCGCTCATGGCGACCTGCCCGCCCGGCGTTGTTGAAGGTTTGGCCGCGCAGGTTCTTGAAGCAGGCAAGCGCTTTGTGGATGCGCCGGTTTCCGGTGGTGTTGCAGGTGCCATCGCCGGTTCGCTCACCATCATGGCCGCCGCTCCCAAGGCGACGCTTGATGCGGTGGATCCTGTCTTCAAGGCCGTTGGCGAGCGCATTTTCCATGTGGGCGAACAGCCGGGGCAGGGCGCGACCGTGAAGGCCGTGAACCAGCTTTTGTGCGGCGCACATATCGCACTCACGGCCGAAGCGTTCTCGCTCGCCGCCAAGGTGGGCGTGGACCGTCACATCCTGCTCGACATTCTTAGCGGCTCGTCCGCTTCCAGCTGGATGCTGAAGGATCGCGGCCCGCGTATGCTGGAAGCCGAGCCGGAAGTGACCAGCGCCGTGGATATTTTCGTCAAGGATCTGGGGATCGTGATGGAAGCCGGACGGGAGAAGAAGGTGGCGCTGCCACTCGCTGCTGTCGCCCATCAGCTTTTCCTTGCCACATCCGGTCGTGGTGATGGCCGGGCAGATGACAGCCAGGTGATCCGGACCTATGACCTGATGAATGGGGTGCGGGCACCAAAGTCCTGATGATTCAGCTATCTGATTCTATATTGAGTAAAATCGGGGCGGCTTTGGCTGCCCCTTTTTTATTTTGCACTGCGGTGTGTTTCCGGAAAGTAGAACGGGAGAAACATCTGTTTCATGCCGAGAGCTCCCGCTCCCACTCTTCAAGGCTAATATGTTTAGCTGAGCTAAACTCAACCTTAGAAAACCATCCTTGTTTGTTGCGCTGCATCTGCGGCATCAGATTCCCGACACGCAGCGAGGATGCTCATATCTGGAGCAGGATTGTTTCGCGTGAGTGAGTTGACAGGCGAGTTCAGGGCAAGATGCGCCGCTAGAGTTGGCGTGAGAACATGCTGGTTCAGATTTTATGTGAAGTGTGTCTACACTCATGAAGCTATTCATGAGGTGGCGGCTTCCCTTCATGTTCCAAGTATTGTCGTTGGTAATATTCGATCAGAGGGAGACCAGTCCATGGGACTGCTGGAAGGAAAATTCGCCATCATCACCGGTGCGGCCTCTCCGCGTGGCCTCGGCAAGTCCATGGCGCAGCTGTTTGCAGCGCAGGGCGCGACTGTTGCCATTCTGGATCTTGACCCGGCAGCGGCGCGCGCAGCTGCGGCGGATATCGGCCAGGGCCATATTGGTCTGGCCTGCAATGTGGTGGACAAGGACGCCTGCGAGAAGGCTGTCGCGACCCTCATCGAAACCTGGGGCCGTGTGGACATTCTGGTCAACAATGCGGGCATTACCCAGCCGCTGAAGATCATGGACATCGCACCTGCCAATTATGACGCGGTGCTGGACGTGAACCTGCGCGGCACGCTTTACATGAGTCAGGCGCTTATTCCGCACATGCGCGCGAACAAGTCCGGTTCCATTGTCAATATTTCCTCTGTTTCTGCGCAGCGCGGCGGCGGCATCTTCGGTGGCCCGCACTATTCCGCTGCGAAGGCCGGTGTGCTCGGCCTGACCAAGGCCATGGCGCGTGAACTGGCACCGGACAATGTGCGCGTGAATGCCGTCTGCCCCGGCTTCATCGCTACCGACATCACGGCTGGCAAGCTCACCCCTGAAATGCAGGCTTCTGTGCTCGCGGGTATCCCCATGGGCCGTGCAGGCGAGGCCAGTGATGTGGCCGGTTGCGCGCTGTTCCTTGCCTCTTCGCTCTCGGCTTATGTCACGGGCTCGGAAGTGGACGTGAATGGCGGTTCGCTCATTCACTGAGCCGTCCACGCGCATTTGCGGGTGGTGGCGGGTCTGATCCCTGCCACCACCTGTGCTATCCTGAACCCAGGCCTGAAAAATAACGGAATCCCAGCCATGCCCAGCCCCAGGACAAATGCCACCCCGCGCATCGTGTTTCTTGACCGTGAGACGATTTCTCCAGATGTCTCTTTCGGCAAGCCGCGGCAGGCACATGACTGGGCTGATTATGCATCCTCGGGCGCAAACGAGGTGGTTGAGCGCCTGAAGGGCGCGCAGGTCGCCATTACCAACAAGGTGCCGCTGCCCCGCGCCGTGCTGGAGCAGTTGCCGGATCTCAAGTTCATCTCGGTCGCTGCCACCGGCTATGACTGCGTGGATGTGGCGGCCTGCCGCGAACTGGGAATCACCGTTTCAAACGTGCGCGGATATGCGGTGAACACAGTGCCGGAGCACACGCTGGCTCTCATTCTGGCGCTGCGCCGCTCCATCGTCGCCTATCGGCAGGATGTGATTGCAGGCGAATGGCAGAAGTCCGGCAAGTTCTGCTTCTTCACCCATCCCATTGCTGATCTCGCCGGATCCCGCATCGGTATCATCGGCAGCGGGTCCATCGGCCGTTCGGTGGCGCGGCTGTGCGAAGCTTTCGGCATGGAGGTGATGTACGCTGCCCACAAGGGCAAGACCGGCATGGGGCGGCTCTACACCCCCTTCGAGCAGGTGCTGGAAACGGCGGACATCATCACCATCCATGCGCCGCTCACCCCCGGTACGCGCGATATGCTGGCGCTGCCGGAGTTCCGCAAGATGGCGCGCAAGCCCATCATCATCAACACGGCCCGCGGCGGGCTGGTGAACGAGGCGGATGTGGTGACGGCCCTTGATGAAGGTCTCATCTCCGGCGTCGGCTTCGATGTGCTCACCAGCGAGCCGCCCCGGCCGGACAATCCGCTGCTTGCGGTGGCGGACCGGCCGAATGTCATCATCACACCCCATGTGGCATGGGCCAGCCTTGAGGCTCAGCAGGGGCTGTGGAACCAGGTGGTGGAGAGTGTCGACGCCTATCTCGACGGCGCGCCGGTTCGGGTTCTCGTCTGAGTACGAGGGAGGACAGGCATATGACCCACTCTCACCCAATCATCGACCCCAAGGCTTTTCTGCAACGCCTGTTTGATGCCGCCGTGCGTGCGGCAGATCCGGCGCTTGTCATCCCGCCCGCACTGCCGCAGCCGCCGAAGGGGCGCACCATTGTCATCGGAGCCGGCAAGGCATCCGCCGGCATGGCGGCTACGCTGGAGTCGCACTGGAATGGTCCGCTGGAAGGGCTCATCATCACCCGTCACGGACAGGGTGGAGAGGGGGCTTCCTGCAGGCAGATCGAGATCGTGGAAGCCGCCCATCCGGTGCCCGATGCCGCCGGGCAGGCCGCCACGCGCCGTCTGTATGAGCTGCTGTCGGGGTTGAGTGAGGATGATCTGGTCATTGCCCTCATTTCTGGCGGCGGGTCGGCGCTTCTCAGCATGCCGCTGCCGGGCATCAGCTTTGCGCAGAAGCAGGAGATAAACCGTGCCTTGCTGCGCAGTGGCGCGACGATCGGTGAGATGAATGTGGTGCGCCAGCATCTTTCCGCCGTGAAGGGCGGGCGGCTGGCCGCGCTGGCGGCCCCGGCCCAAATGGTGACGCTGGTGATCTCCGATGTGCCGGGTGATGCGCCCGAAACCATCGCCTCCGGCCCCACCGTGCCCACCCATGCCACACGGCAGGATGCACTGGCCATTATTCGCCGCTTCGGGCTGGATCTGCCGGCTGAGGTTCTCGCTGTTCTGGAAAGTGATGCGGCTCAAAGTCCTGCGCCGGATGCGCCCTTCTTCGCGAAGAACAGCGTGCATGTGGTGGCATCTGCCCGCCAGTCTCTCGCTGCCGCTCAGGCTGTGGCGGAAGCGGAAGGCGTGCGCGCCATTGTGCTCTCCGACCGGATCGAGGGCGAGGCGCGAGAGGTGGCCAAGCCGCTTGCCGCAATCGCACTGGAATGCGCCCTGCATGGTGCGCCCTTCACGCCGCCCGTGGTCATCCTCTCCGGCGGCGAAACCACGGTGACGGTGCGCGGCAATGGCCGGGGCGGGCGCAACTCGGAGTTCGGCCTTTCCGCCGCCCTCACCCTGCACGGGACCGCACAGATCTATGGCCTTGCCGCGGATACCGATGGCATTGATGGCATGGAGAACAATGCAGGCGTGTTTTTCGATGGTGAAAGCATCGGATGCCTGCGCGCCCTTGGCAAAGACCCCCATGCCCTTTTGGCGGACAATGATGCATGGAGCGCTTTTTCGGCTCTGGGCGAATTGTTCATCACCGGGCCAACAGGCACAAATGTGAACGATTTCAGGGCGCTTCTGGTGCTGGATGCATCTGTTGCCTGTGAGCCCTGAGTTTGTTTTTGCAAGGCGTCCTGCCCATTGCGCCGGGAGCATGGGGCCCCCGGCGGTCATCTGCGAGGGTGGCGCAGAAGGTCGCGCCTGAGGTGGGGGCCCTCAGGTTCTGAGCGCATGTCTCGGGAGCAAGATTATTGGTGCGCTCTTGCAGGGGATGCGTGACATGGGTCGGTCTATGCATGTGAAAACATGAACGGCCACAACAGGTTTGGTTTTCTTCCCGCGCGCCAGTGTGTTGCGCAGGTTCACACTTCCGGTTCAGCCGGAGCCATTGGGTTGCCCACGTGAACCACTGAGCAGCCAAAGGAGCGAAGCAGATGGAGTGCGGCCTCGTCATGGATAGCAGCCTGCTGGCGCAGCCATGCCGCGAAAAGCTGCACCATGCGCCGGCTCTGGTGGTGTTTCGGGCTCACGATCCAGTAGGCGGGGAAGCGCAACACCTCGAAACCGGGCGAGAAGGGCACCAGTTCGCCGCTCGCCAGTTCCTGATAGGCCAGCGCAACCGAATCCAGCACCACGCCCGCATCACGCATCGCAAGCTGGATGGCCATGGAAGAACGGTCCAGCCGCAGGCTCGGTCCCTTGTCGCTGACGGGAATGTGGTTGCGCGCCAGCCATGCGTCCCAGCGATACAGGGTTTTCACGCTGTCGATCAGCTGCGCCTGCGCCAGCAGATCACGCGCAGAGGCATCCGGCCCCAGTTTTTCGCGCAGGCTGCGCAGATATTTGGGGCCGCACATGGGCAGAACATGGTCGTTCAGGATCGGTTCGATATACAGGCCCGTCCAGTCGCCCGCGCCATAGCGCAGGTCCAGATCCGCCACCTCCCGGTCGAAATCGGTGGGGTCGGGCTGGGCGTCTACGCGCAGGTCCCATTTGTCATGGGTCTGGATGAAGTCAGCCAGCCGGGGGCCGAGCCAGCGCACGCCGAAACTGGGGCTCACACGCAGGGAAAGCTGGTTGCTCTCGCGCCGGCGCGAGACGGCCTCGCCCGCCTCGCGGATCATGCGGAAAGCGACGGAAGAGGTCTGGTAAAGGCGCTCCCCCTCCTGCGTCAGGCTCAGCTGGCGCTTGTCGCGGCGAAACAGGCGCACGCCATAGGCCTCTTCCAGAAGGCGCAACTGCTGGCTGACGGCAGAGGAGGACACCCCGAGTTCCTCAGCCGCGCGCGACACGCGGCCAAGGCGGGCAACCGCCTCGAAATACAGCATCCGGCTCACATTGAGCGCGTTCTTCATGGTTCTGCCTTCTGCCCTGCTGAAACACGGCATGCCGGTTCGCCGGCGGGTCATGACCATGCGTTATTTGGCTGTTCTGATGCAATTGCAGAACTGCGTCTTTCCTTCGTTTCCGCCCCCTTGCCCACATGGGCGCAAGAGGGCGCACAGGTGCCATTGCGGCTGCCATCAACCCGTATCAAGGAGGCTTCATGACCAAGCGCGCCAAAGCCAAGATCATTGCCACCATCGGCCCGGCCTGCCGAGATGCGGCAACCATACGGGCTTTGCTGGATGCCGGTGTTTCGGTGTTCCGGCTGAATTTCAGCCATGGCTCCCATGACGATCACCGCGAGGCGGTGCGCCTCATCCGTGCCGAGGAAGAGCGCCGGGGTGATGCGGTTGCCATTCTCATGGACCTTCAAGGCCCCAAGCTGCGCATCGGAACGTTCCGTGATGGGCCGGTGATGCTGGTGCCGGGGCAGGGTTTCACCCTCTCTTCCGCACCAGATACGGAAGGCACGGTGGAAGGTGTGGGCTTTCCGCATGCGGAAATTCTGGGCGTGTTGGAGCCGGGCATGCCGCTGCTGGTGGATGATGGCAAGATCCGCCTGCGGGTGAAGGCCACTTCGCCCGGCCGCGTGGAAACGGAAGTTGAGGCCGGCGGCCCGCTTTCAGACCGCAAGGGCGTGAACATTCCCTCCGCCATTCTGCCGGTTGCGGCCATGACCCCCAAGGACCGGATCGATCTTGAGGCCGGGCTCGAAATGGGCGTGGACTGGGTCGCCCTCTCCTTCGTGCAGCGCCCGCAGGACCTGACAGAAGCGCGCCAGCTGATTGATGGCCGGGCTTCCCTGCTCGCCAAGCTGGAAAAGCCGGCCGCGATCGAGCATCTCGATGCCATTCTGGATGCATGCGACGCCGCCATGGTGGCGCGCGGTGATCTGGGCGTGGAACTGCCGCCCGAGCATGTGCCGGCCCTGCAAAAGCGCATCGTGCGTGAGTGCCGCCATCGTGGCCTGCCGGTCATCATTGCCACGCAGATGCTGGAATCGATGATCCATGCGCCGACCCCCACGCGCGCGGAGGCTTCCGATGTCGCGACCGCCATTTATGATGGCGCGGATGCGGTGATGCTTTCGGCTGAAACCGCCGCCGGCTCTTATCCTGTGGATGCGGTGGCGGTGATGTCCCGCATCATCGAGGCAACCGAGGCTGACCCGCTCTATCGCGAGCGCATGGATGTGAGCCAGCCGGAAGATGCCGCCCAGAGCGATAATGCGGCCATCAGCCATGCGGCCTGTTCTGTGGCGCGGGCGCGCGATTGCGCGGCGATTGTCACCTTCACCACCACCGGCTCCACCGCCATGCGCACCTCGCGCCTGCGCGGGCCGGTGCCGCTGCTGGCGCTGACCCCCAGCCGCACCGTGGCGCGCCGCCTGCGCATCGCATGGGGGGTGCGCACAGTGGTGACGCAGGACATCTCCTCTTTTGGCGAGATGGTCGGCAAGGCCAGCGCGGTGGTGCGGGAACTGGGCATGGCCCGGCCTGGCGACGCCATTGTCATTACCGCCGGCGTGCCCTTCGGCTCACCGGGCAAGACCAACATTCTTCGTCTCACACGCATCGGGGGTGAGGGGGGCTGAGACCCCGCTCCGCCCCGTCTTTTCACCAGAGGTTCTTTCAATGTCTGAAACCGTTGGCGCCGCTGTGCCGGCCACCCTTCCGCCTGCCTCCAGTTCCGGGGTTTCCCAGAAGCATATGGCCCATGCCATCCGCTTTCTCGCCATGGATGCGATCGAGCGCGCCGGCGAAGGCCACCCCGGCACACCGCTGGGGGCGGCGGATACCACGACGGCCCTGTTCTCCCGCCACCTGAAGTTCAACCCGCAGGATCCGCTCTGGCCAGACCGGGACCGTTTCGTGCAGTCGAACGGGCATGGTTCCATGCTCATCTATTCGCTGCTGCATCTCACCGGCTATGCTGGCATGACGCTGGACCAGCTGAAGTCCTTCCGCGTGCTGGGTTCTCACTGCGCGGGCCATCCCGAGATCGACCAGCATCTCGGTATCGAAGTTACCACCGGCCTGCTGGGGCAGGGCATTGCCAATGCCGCCGGCATGGCGCTGGCGGAGGCCATTCTGAATGCGCGCTTCGGCGATGATATCGTCAATCACTACACCTATGCGCTGGTGGGTGATGGCTGCCTGCAGGAAGGCGTGGGGCAGGAGGTGATCTCGCTGGCGGGGCACCTCAAGCTCGGCAAGCTCATCTTCCTGTGGGACGATAATTTGATGACCGATGATGGCGATATCTCCATCGCCCTCTCCGATGACATGCCGGCCCGCTTCCGCGCCAGCCACTGGCATGTGCAGGAAGTGGATGGTCATGACGCCGAGCAGGTTTCCGCCGCCCTTGCGCTGGCGAAGGCAGATCCGCGTCCGTCCATGATCGCGTGCCGCACCCGTATCGGCGAGGGCATTCCGCGCGTGCAGGGCTCCCGCGCGGCCCATGGCGGGCGTGTTTTTGCCGATGACACCAAGGCCGCTCGCGAAGCGCTGGACTGGCCCCATGCACCGTTCGAGATTCCGGAAGATATCCGCGCGGCATGGCATGCGGCGGGCACGCGCAGTGTGGGTGAATATGATGCCTGGCAGGAACGGCTCAATGCCATGGATCCGGAGGATCGCGCGGAATTCGAGCGTCTGCGCGCGGGTCTGTTGCCGGAAGGCTGGCGTCAGGTGATCGAGGATTACAAGCGCGCCTATCTGGCCGACCATCCCACCGATTTCGCCTACAAGATTTCCGGCGAACTCAGCGACGCGCTGGCTGCCGCCATTCCCGAACTCATCACCGGCGCGCCGGACCTTGAGGGCGCAACCCTGCACAAGCGCAGCCTTGAGGCCTTCACCGCCACGAACCGCAACGGGCGCTATGTGCATTACGGCATTCGCGAGCATGTGATGGGTTCGATGCTGAACGGCATGGCCGCTCATGGCGGGCTCATCGCCTGCGGCATCACCTATCTGGTGTTTTCAGATTATGAGCGTCCTGCCATTCGCATGGCAGCGCTGATGAAGCTGCCTGTGAAGTTCATCTTCAGCCATGACTCCATCGGCATCGGCACCAATGGGCCAACCCATCAGCCTGTGGAGTTCCTCGCCTCGCTGCGCGCCATTCCGCACATGCATGTGCTGCGCCCGGCTGATGCGGTGGAAGCCGCCGAGTGCTGGGAACTGACACTGGAGCGGCGCGATGGCCCCTGTTCGCTCGTATTCTCCCGTCAGGCTCTGACAGGCGTGCGTGAGACGCATGTTTCGGAAAACCTCTGCCGCAAGGGGGCTTATGTGCTGAAGGAGGCTGAGGGTGGCGCGCGGCGAGTCACACTTCTGGCTACGGGCTCGGAGGTTTCTGTGGCTCTCAAGGCGCGCGAACTTCTGCAGGCCGAAGGAGTACCCACCGCGGTGGTGTCGATGCCCTGCCTTGAGTTGTTCGAACAGCAGGACAAGGCCTATCGCGATGCGGTGGTGGACCGCTCTACCGTGCGCGTGGCGGTGGAAGCAGCCGTGCGACAGGGCTGGGATTATTATATCGGCGAAACGGGTGCGTTTGTCGGCATGAGTGATTTCGGGGCCTCAGGTTCCACCGAAGCGCTGTTCCGCCATTTCGGAATTACACCTGAGCATGTGGCCGAGGTTGCCCGGCAGCGGCTGGCCGCTAAGTAGGAAAGCATGCGCAGCGGCCTGCATGCATGGGGTTTTTCCATGCCATGCGGCCGCTGCGTTTTACATGAGAGCGGGCGCCCATAAGCTGCGGATCAGTGCTCGCAATATTGGCTGTAGAGAATGGCCATGATGTCCACCGCTGTTTTGTTGGCGATGGAATAATAGAGGGTGCGGTGCTCGCGCCGGAAGGTCACGATCCCCTCATCCTTCAGCTTCGCCAGATGCTGGGACATGGAGGTCTGCGCCATTCCGGTGGCCTCAATCAGCTGGGAGACATTTTTTTCTCCGTCTGTCAGCTGGCACAGAATGCGCAGCCTGTGTGCGCTGGCAAGACCGCCCAGAAATGCGGCTGCCTTCTCCGCATTCTTCGCAAAATCACCAATGTCACCCTCAGCCATGGATCCCTCTCGACAAGGCTGCATCACGCTTGACAGTTCATATTTTTATAATATCATAAAAATATGAACTTATGCGGGAGATCGCCATGAGCAAAGATTATACGCAGATAATCCGTAATATTTCTGAATATAGCGCAGAACTCAGGAAAAATGCACCCGCAACCATGAATGGCTTTTATGCCCTCGCGAAAGCCGCAACGGCGGATAATGCGCTGGATAAAAAGACCAAGGAACTGATCGCGCTCGCCATTGGCGTGACCCAGCGCTGTGATGGTTGCATCGGTTTCCATGCCAAGGCCTTGCAGGAACTGGGCGCGACCCGTGACGAGGTCTGCGATGTGCTCTCCATGTGCGTCTATATGGGTGGGGGGCCGGCGCTGATGTATGCTGCGGATGCCCTGCGGGCTTATGATCAGTTCGAGAGTTGAGTCGCGACAGTGGCGGGTTGATGCCCGCACAGGCCTCCGGCCCAAACCGCGCATCAACCCGCAGATCTTGCATCATGAGACGTTCAGATCATGACTGAATTTACCCCATGGAGCGCCCTGGCTGGTGGCGCGCTGATTGGTCTGGCCGCCGTGCTGCTGATGGCGTTCAACGGACGCATTGCTGGCATGACGGGCATTCTGACAGGCCTTGTTCCTCCGCTGGCGCGGGACTGGCGCTGGCGGGCGGCCTTTATTGCGGGAGCCATTGTCACACCCGCTCTTCTGGTGGGTGTCGGTGGTCTCGATATTCCATTTGAAAGCCCCACGCCCTCACGCTGGCTGGTGCTGGGGGGGCTGCTTGTGGGCATGGGCGTGTATTTCAGCTCTGGTTGCACATCCGGCCACGGGGTGTGCGGCATGGCGCGGTTGTCTCCGCGCTCCATTGCCGCCACGCTCACATTCATGGCGACAACAGCCATAACCGTTTTCATCATCCGCCATGTGTTGGGAGGCCTGTGATGAAACAGACTGTTGCAGCGCTGATCTGCGGTCTCATCTTCGGAGCGGGGATCGTTCTATCCGGTATGGCCAATCCGGCAAAGGTTCTGAATTTTTTCGATATTTTCGGAACATGGGATCCCTCACTCGCATGCGTGATGGGGGGCGCTCTGGTGGTGACGGCTCTTGGCTATCGTTTCGTGCTCAGGCAACCGGCCCCCATGCTGGATGCGCGCTTTCATCTGCCAACAAAGCGCAAGCTGGATGTGCCACTGCTGGGCGGTGCCGCTCTGTTCGGTGTGGGCTGGGGCATTGCCGGCTTTTGCCCCGGTGGCTCCATTCCTGCTCTGGGGCTGGGAAAACTGGATGCGCTGATCTTCGTTGTCGCCATGGTGATCGGCATCGCTCTGGCCCGTCTCTTCAGCCAGATCAGTGCAAGGGCCTGATCGCTGGTTCGGCATTCGCGCCTCCACCATGAAGATGGCGGAGACACGAACACTGAACCGGAATTTGCGCAGGCAGATAAAGGTCTAGGCCCGCTCCATGCGGTTTGTTGGTCGGGCAGCCTCAGTCCGTTGTGGCGTCATCTTCAGCGCCACCCTGCCGCCAATAGGCGGTGATGCTGCATGTCTCCCGCGCCAGCCCCGCCTCCTTCAGGACAAACTGGCGGATGTCCCGCGCCTGCGCCTGCTCGCAGCCGGCCCAGATGAAGGGGGTGACACCGCCATCGTCGAGCCATGGGTGTGACCGGATGGCCGATGCCAGAGCATGGGGCCGGTTTGTATCCGTGCCATTGCGATGCAGCCAGCATGGGGTGACATGTGCGGAGGAAGGAAGGTCCTGTTCTTCCTCGGGCCCCGAAACCTCCACGAAAACAGAAACCTCTGTCGTGGTCGGCATGGCTTCCAGCATGCGTCCGATGGCGGGGAGGGCGGTTTCATCGCCCAGCAGAATGTAGCGTCTGGCTTCCGGCAGGGTGCCGCCAAATGGGCCTGTCATGCCAATGATATCACCCGGCCGGGCATCTTGTGCAAAGCCTGCTCCGGGCGCGGGATGATTTTCCCCATCCCCATGCAGGAGCATGTCGATGGTGACCTCTCCCTTGTCGATGTCAATAAAGCGGATGGTGTAGACGCGCGCCTCAGGCTTTGCAGAACCCTGCGGCCATTTCGGCCTGCCATCCTCACCGTTCACGGGCCATTGCGGCGGCGTGATTCCAGCCGGGGGAAACAGCAGGCGGACATGAAGGCCGCCGCTGGCAAAGCGAGCGATATCATGACCGTGGAATACGATCCGTCGCATGAGGGGGGTGACATTCGCGACGGATACGACACGCAGCTCGCGAAAATAGGGCAGGAGCTGGCCAATCTTGCCATCACCGCTCCAGCGGATCGTGGGCTGGTTCTCTCCTGCGAACTCAAGCAGATGCTCGGCCACCATAAGTTTGAGGAAAGACAGGCCGGTCTCATCCGTGCTTTCCAGCGCAACCAGAACGGTGTCACCGGTGATATCGGTACGGGCCGTGCCGAAATCTGTCACGAACAGCGCCCCATCCTCATGACGCTTCACCTGTATGTGCTCCGCAAGATGGTCGCAGAGCAGTTCATGCACGACAGAGGGGTTCTTGAGAGCAATTCGTGCCGATGAGACCAGAAGAGGTGGAGTGGATGTTTCCGACATGGAGCAGGTTCCCGTTTCAGTCCTCGGCATCAGCCGTGCTGGAAGAGGTGATGGAGCCGGCATGAGCGGTCATGCGGCGACAGGTGGGGAGGCGAGAGATACAGATGAATCAGACAAAGCTGCGTATTTCAATGTCTATCCATATAGAGCTTCTGAAATAAAAAACTCTGATCTCCGATATGTGTAGTGTTTTCCTCTTTATTCAGGAGTGTGTCTGTTTTCTTTCAGATCTGTCTGGCAGAGAGGGAAGAATTCAACATTCATAATCAGGGGAATAATCACATTGTAATTATTACAGTTTTCATTGTGCGGGCGCCTATTGCCAGCCCAATGCCTGCAAGATACACCGCTTGCTCTATGAAGATTGGCGCGATGTATGATGACATTCCGCATGAGTGCCTGGCGCAGGTTCGGGATGTGTGCGTGGATGGTATGGACAACGACTTGATCTGTTCGGTCACCACGTCTCCCGCATCATCCGCGCGCTTTCCGGTGAAGGGGTGGAGAAACCAGCGGGACTTTCGTGTCTGCGCTGCTCTGGAAGGTTAGGTAGGCATGTCTGGCTTTGCGCATTCGATGGCGTGTCGCACGGAAGGCATCCGGGCCCTTTCGCCGGTGAAGTGGCGCGGCCTCAATGGCCTGATGAATGTGTTCTGGGATGCCGAGGGTGAAGCCGGTGCCAAGGCTTATTACCTGTCTCCCGATCCGCGCATCGTGATCTTTTTCAACGATGTCTCCGCCCATATCCGCATGACCAACCGTGAGAACGGATTTGACGGGCATGACCGCCAGATGTCGCGCGCGGTCTATGTGCCTGCCGGTGTCCCCCTGTGGACCAGCTTCAGTTCCGCGCACCGCTTTTCGCATCTGGATCTGCATGTGCATAAGGACCGGATGCTGAAATTCCTGTCGCCCTCGGTGGGCGCGTCTTCCGCGCTGACGGCCTTGCGCAGGCCGGTCGAGGTTCAGGACATTTCTGGTATTGAAACGCTGGCCGGTCTGCTCGTGGATGAACTTTCGAGCCCGTCGAAACATGCGGCCTATGCCGAGAATCTTGTCGGCTGCATCGCTGCTGGCCTGCTCGATATGTCGGATCTTGCCGGGGAGAAAGCCGATGGCCGGCTGACCCAGGGGCAGATGAACAAGCTGGTCTCTCGTATCAATGCAGGGGGCGGCGGACGCCTGACCGTTGCCGAGATGGCTGAAACGGTGGGGCTTTCCGAAAGCTGGTTCGCAACAGTTTTCAGGCAGACCACGGGCAAGACGCCCCAGCAGTGGCAGCTTGGGCAGCGGATCGCATACGTGAAAACGATGCTGACGGAAACGGACATGACAATCGCGGAGATTTCCGCGCGTCTTGGTTTTTCCGATCAGGCTCATCTGACCAAGGTCTTCCGGCAGATCGCGGGGGAAACGCCTGCTGCATGGCGTCGCCTGCGGCGGCAGCGATAAGGGTGGAAAAACCCCGCCCGCAGTGCTGCGGGCGGGGGCATCTCTGGATCCTGACGGAATTTGCACCAAACCTCAGAACCGGTAGCGCAGGGAGGCGATGACGTTGCGGCCTTCCTCGCGATAGCAATAGCTGTTGACGCAGGTGGGGATGCGGTCATCCAGCAGGTTCTTGGCGTTGACCTGCCCAAAGAAGCCCTTCAGCTTCGGGTCCAGATTGGCGAAATCATAGGAAACCATGGCGTCAAACAGCACGCGGGAGGGGTTGCGCGCAGTGTTCACATCATTGGCCCAGCTGGAACTGAGAACACGCGTGCCAAAGCCAACGCCAATGCCGCGGGCATAACCTTCCGAGAACTCGTAATTGCCCCAGATGGAGAACTGGTTGTCCGGAATGCCCGCCGGCATGTTGCCCGCGTTCACGCCGTTCATGTACTCCATGTCGAGATAGGTATAGGCAACCGTCATGTTCAGGTTGTCGGTGAGGCTCGCCATGGCCTGAATCTCGAAACCGCGCGATTCCACCTCACCCTGCTGGGTCTGGAACATCGGGTTCAGCGGATCCGGCATCAGGATACTGGACTGTTTGATGCGGAACAGGGCTGCACTGACGGAGACATTGCTGTCCTTCGGCATGTAGCGCAGGCCAACCTCTTCCTGCTGGCCTTCCGTGGGCTTGAAGCTCTCGCCCGAGCTGGAGATGCCGATGGTGGGGGCAAATGAGGTGGAATAGCTGGCATAGGGTGCAAAGCCATTGTCGAACAGATAGGCCAGACCCACGCGCCCGGTGAACTTCTGGTCATCCTGGCTGTTGGAACCATTGGTGAGCATGTTGGTGTTGCGCGTATCCAGCCAGTCCTGCCGCCCGCCAAAGGTCAGGACAAAGCGGTCGAACTCGACCTGATCCTGCAAATAGATGCCCACCTGCTGCTGCTTCGTCTTCTGGTCGAAGCCATTCAGTGCGGGCGGAGGCAGAACCCAGCCCGCCCCATATACCGGGAAGCGCAGGTTGAGCGGAGAGGCCATGCCGAAGCCATAGCGGTAGCGGTAGTTCACATAGTTGTAGTCCAGCCCCGCAAGAACCGTGTGGGCGAGCGGTCCGGTGTCGAAATTGGCCTGAAGCTGGTTGTCGATCGAGATGCCCTGGGAGTTGTCCACGAGGCGGGCGGCATAGCGGTTGGCGATGCCCTGTGCCGGGTCGAGACCGAGGATGCTGACATATTTCATGTCCGTATCCACGCCCTGATAGCGCAGGTTCTGGCGCACGGTCAGATGTTCATTGAAGCGGTGGCTGAACTCATAACCCACGCGGAACTGGCGGCCATTATAGTTCTGGTAGAGCGGGTCACCATGCTGGTAACCGGTGATCTGGCCTTGCGGTGTCGTATACCAGCCTGCCGCACCACCCGAGGTGAGGTCCGTATATTCACCAAGAACGGTGAGTTCGGTGTTCTTGTCCTGCGAGCGGAAGGTCAGGGCCGGGGCGATGGAGACCCGGTCATCGGGGGCTGCGACGAATTCCGTATCCGCATTTCGCCACACGCCGGTGAGGCGGTAGAAGACGTTGTCATAGCCCTGCACCGGACCGGAGAAGTCGATATTGCCCTGATAGCGGTTGAATGAACCGAACTGGGCCTCGATCTCGTGGAAGGGCGTCTCTGTGGGGCGCTTGGAGATGACATTCACGAGGCCGCCGGGAGAGCCAGCGCCATAAAGGCCGGAGCTGGGGCCTTTCAGGATGGTGACGCCCTGCAGCAGATAGGGTTCGTGACGGAATACGGAGAACGCGCCGCCAAGGCTGCGCAGGTTGTCACGATAATAGCCGGTATCGGTGACATTGAAGCCGCGCACATAGATGGTGTCGAAGCGTGGATCAAAGCCGAACTGGCCGGCGCGCACGCCTGCGGTGTAGCGCGCGGCTTCCACCAGTGTCTGGACGTTACGGTTTTCCAGTTCCTCACGAGAGACGGTGCCAATCGACTGCGGCAGCTTGCGCACATCCGTATCCGTCTTGGTGCCGATATTCGTCTCGCGCGCCACATAGCCGTTCGAGGTCAATCCGCCTCCCGGACCCTCGCCGGGAGTGGTGCCGGTGCCTTCAACTTCCACGGTGCGCAGTTGAATGGCCTGCTCGTCTTCCTGAGCGTGCGCGAACCCGGCAGAGGCAAGAATGGCGATCATGGAGCAGCCGGCAAGACTGCGATTGAACCGACGCGACAATGGGGCGTTGAAAAGACTCATCGTAAAATCCTTGGCGCACTCAATGGATGCTTGGCCGTGTGAATTGCTGGGCTCCATTCCTGCCGGCCGCCTGCCGCATGGAGAGAGCTTATGCCAGCTTCCGCTCGTCTCTAGCTGGAGGGCGCTCACTGGTATTGTACATTTCTGCAGCTTTGTAGAAAGGCCCGGAAATATACACGCTTTGGAACAAGTATGAGGGCTTCGGAGTTGACGGGGGCTGGTGAGCCTGAAACTAGATGTCTGCCCTTGGCGCTGTGGAGTCATCCTGTATGCTGCGACTTTTTAATAATTCTATTGTGATGCTCGTCGCAGTTCTTGCCATGTGTGTCTCCTATGCCGCAGTGGCGGGGGAGAATACAACCTACCCTATCGTCATCAAGCATGCGCTGGGCACTACGACTATCCCGAAGAAGCCGGAGCGTGTGGCCACCGTTGCATGGGCGAACCATGAGGTGCCGCTGGCGCTGGGTATCGTGCCGGTGGGTTTCGCGGCAGCCAATTTCGGTGATGATGATGGTGATGGCCTGCTGCCATGGGTGGCTGAAAAGCTGAAGGATCTTGGTGCGGAAAAGCCGGTGCTGTTCGATGAGGGCGATGGCATTGATTTCGAGGCCGTCGCGGCCACCAAGCCGGATGTGATCCTCGCTGCCTATTCCGGCCTGAGCCAGTCTGATTATGACACGCTGAGCAAGATCGCTCCTGTGGTCGCCTATCCTGAATCCGCATGGGCAACCGACTGGCGGGACATGATCCGCCTGAACAGCGCGGGGTTGGGCATGGCAGAAGAAGGTGATGCACTGATCGCGCGGATTGAAGGCGAAATCGCGCAGACGGTTGCAGGCCATCCTGAGCTGAAGGGCAAGTCGGCGATGTTCGTCACCCATCTCGATGTGACAAACCTCAGCGTCATCAATTTCTACACGGGGAACGACACGCGCGTGAAGTTCTTCAAGGATCTCGGGCTGGTCTCCCCCCGCAGTGTGCAGGACGCGACAAAGCCGGGACAGTTCGCGGCCAGCATCAGTTCCGAAGAGGTTGATGCCTTTGATGATGTCGATATTGTCGTTGGTTACGGCAGCAATGCCCTGTTCGATATTGTGAGCAAGCATCTTCTGTTGTCCAGAATGCCCGCAGTGAACAGGAGTTCTGTCGTCATGCTGGGCCGCGATCCGGTTGGTACGGCGGCCAATCCCACGCCCCTCTCCATCTCATGGGTGTTGAAGGATTATGTGGCCCTGCTCTCCGAGGCCGCCGGGAAAGCGAAATGACCGTGGGGTTTTCATGGTGAGCGGCAGCGCTGTCTCTGCCGGGCGCGTCTCCTTTCAGGGGCGCTCGCGTCGCATCCGCATTCTGGTTCTGCTGGGGCTGATGCTGGCTCTTGTCCTGTTGTGCGCGCTTTCTGTGATTATCGGCACGCGTGTGGTGGCATGGGCCGACATTGCCAGCGCGCTGGGCGGGCATGTCGACACAATCGGACAGGCCGCTGTTGCCGTGCGCATGCCCCGCACATTGCTGGCCTTATGTGCGGGGGCAGCTTTGGGGCTTGCAGGGGCGGTCATGCAGGGGATAACGCGCAATCCGCTGGCTGACCCCGGCATTCTGGGCGTGAATATGGGGGCATCTTTGGCGGTGGTGGTGGGTATTGTGTGGTTCGATATCGCCACCATGCACGCCTATGTCTTCACCGCGATTGTGGGGGCCGGTGTTTCGGCTGTCTTTGTCTATGTCATCGGATCGCTGGGGCGGGGCGGGGCGACGCCGCTCAAGTTGGCCTTGGCCGGTGCTGCGACATCTGTCGCCTTTTCTTCTCTGGTCATCGCCGTCGTGCTGCCGCGCAGTGATCTGGCAGGCGGTATCCGCTCATGGCAGATCGGCGGTGTGGGCGGGGCGGATTATGCGGGCATTCTGAGTGTATTGCCGTTTCTGGTGGTCGGCTTCGGCATCTGTCTGCTGTCCGCGCGCAAGCTGAACTCGCTCGCGCTGGGTGATGAACTGGCCGCCGGACTGGGCGAGAATGTCGCTGTTGCGCGTGGCTTTGCTGCTTTCGGGGCGATTTTGCTGTGCGGTGCCACCACCGCGATCTGCGGGCCGATCGGTTTTGTGGGGCTGGTTGTTCCGCATTTCTGCCGCCTGCTGGTGGGGGTCGATCACCGCTGGCTGCTGCCTTTTTCGGCCCTTGGCGGTGCCTGCCTGCTGGTGGGCGCGGACATTTTCGGGCGTATCATCGCGCGCCCATCGGAGCTTGATGTGGGGATCGTCACCGCCTTCGTTGGTGCGCCCGTATTCATCTGGATGGTCCGCCGCCAGCGGGTGAATGAGCTGTGACGTCTTTTGCCTCAACCCTGAATGCCATGACCCGTGACCGGCAGCACAGGACGCGTCGGCGGCAACTCGTGATTGGTATGCTGGTGCTGCTGATTGCAGCGTTGTTCATGCTGACCCTCTCTCGGGGGCAATCCTTCACGCCGCCGGAAGATGTGATCCGCGTTCTGCTGGGGCAGGATGTGCCGGGGGCGAGCTTTACCGTTGGCCAGCTGCGCCTGCCGCGCGCTGTTCTGTCTGTTCTTGCCGGTCTTTGCTTCGGGCTGGGCGGGGTGGCATTCCAGATCATGCTGCGCAATCCGCTCGCGAGCCCCGATATTATCGGCATCAGTTCCGGTGCGAGTGCGGCGGCCGTGTTCGCCATCATTGTTCTGTCTCTCGATGGCGTGATGGTATCCGTCTTTGCCGTGGTCGCCGGCCTTGGTGTGGCGCTTCTGGTCTATGCGCTGTCCTACAGGAATGGCATTGCGGGCATGCGGCTGATCCTTGTCGGCATTGGTGTTTCCGCGATGCTGGACAGCTTCATCGCCTATACGCTCTCGCGCGCTCCGGCATGGGATCTGCAGGAAGCGATGCGCTGGCTCACCGGCAGTGTGAACGGTGCGCGGATGGGCGATGCACTGCCGCTGTTGCTGGCGCTCATCGTCTTCGGGGGGCTGATGCTGAGCCGGGCGCGGGATCTTGAAATCCTGCGGCTGGGCGATGATGCGGCCTCAGCGCTGGGGGTGAATGTCTCTGCCATACGCGTCGCCATCATTGTTGCCGGCGTGGGGCTGATTGCTTCCGCCACGGCCATTGTCGGCCCCATCGCTTTCGTGGCGTTCCTGTCGGGGCCGATTGCCACCCGTATCATGGGCAATAACGGATCCATGCTGGTGCCCTCTGCCCTTGTTGGCGCCGTGCTCGTTCTGCTGGGGGATTATTGCGGGCAGTTCCTGCTGCCCGGCCGTTATCCGGTTGGTGTCGTGACCGGCGCACTTGGCGCACCCTATCTGATCTACCTCATCATCCGCGCCAACAAGACGGATACTGCCCCATGAGTGCGCCTTCTCTTGTCGTCCGCCAGGTTTCGGTGGGGTATGGCGAAACGGATATTCTGCACAGCCTTGATCTTGCGGTATCGCCGGGGAAAATCACGGCGATTGTCGGTGCGAATGCCTGCGGAAAGTCCACGCTTCTGCGTGCGATGTCGCGTCTTCTCGCCCCGCGTCAGGGGCAGGTGTTACTGGATGGCAAGTCGATCCATCACATGCCATCCCGCCAGCTTGCCCGCACATTGGGTCTGCTGCCGCAATCTCCCATTGCGCCGGAAGGTATTACGGTCGCCGATCTTGTGAGCCGTGGACGGCACCCGCATCAGGGCATGTTCTCAAGCTGGTCACGTGCGGATGATGAGGCTGTCACCACCGCACTTGTCGCCACCGGAACAGACACGCTCGCAACCCGCATCGTGGATGAACTTTCCGGTGGCCAGCGCCAGCGGGTCTGGATCGCGATGGCGCTGGCGCAGCAGACCGACATATTGCTGCTGGATGAGCCGACAACCTTTCTCGACATCAGCCATCAGGTCGAGGTGCTGGATCTTCTGGTGGACCTGAACCAGTCACGCGGCACCACCATCGCGATGGTGCTGCACGATCTCAATCTCGCCGCGCGCTATGCTGATGTTCTTGTCGCCATGGCGGGCGGGGTGCTGCATGTCTCCGGCAGCCCGGAAGAGGTGCTGACAGAACAGAATGTGCGGGAGGTATTCGGCCTTGAAAGCCGTATCATCACAGACCCGACCTCGGGGCGGCCGCTGATGTTGCCCATGGGGCGGCACCGCATGGCGGAGGGGGACTCAGGAGAGGGCGTGTTGTAGCAGGGGATCTGCCTGTTGTGATGTTCCGTTCCTGAAGCTCCGGTCCGAATATGGCGCGGTGCTTCAGGAACTATCGGTTGTGCGTATGACTGCGCTTATGCTTTCAGTTCCGCGCTGATTTCGGATTCCGGCTCCACTGTGCGTGTCACCACCGGGCGCTGGGGGGTTTCATCGACGCGCAGGCTGAACAGGTCCGGGCGCGCATAATGGCCAACGGGGTCGAAATCCAGCTTCGCGCCAATCAGTTCGTCCGTATCAATTTCCGCTGTCAAAATGCCCTCCGCATCCACCAGCGGACCGGCCAGAATGTCGCCCAGCGGGCCGACAATGACCGAGCGGCCATGCATCATCCATTCATCGGGTTCCGCATCAATCCGGCTGGCATAGTCTTGCGGGAAGTCCGAGCGGCGCATCACCTGACATGCACCGATAACAAAGCACCGCCCTTCCATCGCCACATGCTGCATGGTGGCGACCCAAGTCTCGCGATCATCGGCTGTGGGGGCAGCCCAGATCTGGACCCCCTTGGCATAATAGGCGGCCCGCATCAGCGGCATGTAATGTTCCCAGCAGATCGCACCGCCAAGCCGTCCAAGGGGGGTATCGACAACTGTCAGGGTCGAGCCATCGCCAAAGCCCCAGACAAGGCGTTCGGAGCCTGTGGGCATCACCTTGCGGTGCTTGCCGAGAAGACCCTCAGGGGAGAGGTAGAGGGCGGTGCAATAGAGCGTGCCGCCTTCGCGCTCCATGACGCCGACAACCGCATGCATGTCATGGGTCGCACAGGCCGCGACAAGCTGGTCGACCTCAGGACCGGGAACCGCAATGGAGCCTTTCACATAGCGTGCGAAATCCGCCCGTCCTTCCGCCGTGCGCCGGCCGATGCTGCATCCAAAGTCGAGCCCCTTGGGATAGCCGCCAATGAAGGCTTCAGGGAAAACCGCGAGCTTCGCTCCGGTTGAGGCCGCTTCGGCGAGAAGCGCCACGGTGCGCGCTGTGGCGGCCGGGCCATCAAAGGGAATTGTTGCAGCCTGAATGGCGGCGACCTTGATCCTGGACATCGTGCTCATTCCTTGTGCTGTTCCGCGCCATCATTCTCCTCCTCGCGCCACAGCGGGCGGGGCAGGTCGAACAGGTCACGTGTGCGGGTATAGGTTGAGGCCCCATGCATCCGCCCGACGAGGTCAAGGGCGGCCGTGTCGATGCGTGGGCGCGCGGGATTGCCGGTGAGAACATGTTCTGCGTAATGCGCATGCAGCACCTTGCCCACCGCCAGAAGCTGACCGGGGCCGGTTTCCAGCAGGTGCAGCAGGCGGCATTCAAAACCGACTGGCGAGGCCGTGATGCGCGGTGGGCGGATGGCAAGGCTGGGCGTGGTTTCAAGACCGGCAAGCGCGATCTCATCCACCTCGGCAGGTGCCTCCACGCAGGTGACATTCATGGCTTGCGCCAGTGCATAAGGCACCAGGTTGACCACGAACTCACCCGTTGCGCGGATATTGGTGGCGGTGTCCTTGGGCGCACCCGGCCGCGCAAGAATGCCGATCGCCAGAACAGGTTCATCCGCACCGAAGAAGTTGAAGAAGGAATAGGGAGCCGCATTCAAGACCCCATCCGCACTGCATGTCACGACCCATGCGATGGGGCGCGGCATGATGGTGGAGGCCAGCATGCGGTAGCGGTCTGCAGCAGGCATCACGCCGAAATCGAAATGGCGGCTTGCAGGCGGTGTTTGGTCCACTCTCTTCTCCCTGCGTGTATCCGCATGTTGCCGGTTGGTCCGGCAGGTGGTTATGGGCCTGATGTCCGGCCAATCCCGTCGGGTCGGAATTGGCCGGGCTGCCGGTGGTGTGCGTGTGCTGTATGAACACCACCGGCAGGATCAGGCAGGGTGCACCGGGGCCTCAGGCGCGCAGGATTTTCACGCTCTTCACGTCGAAACCGCCGGCCTCGATTTCCTTGTCGACCGCGCTGGCGATGTCCGTGTTGATGAACTTTGGCACGTCCGGCAGGCGCGGCAGCAGCTTGGCCTCGACACCCCATTTCGCCAGTGTTTCCATCTGGGCGATCTGCTCTGGCGAAAGCGCGACCTTGATGTCGGTGAAGGTCTTGGCGCTCCATGCCGGGTCGTAGCTCGAAGCCTTTTGTAGCACCGGCTCGGGAATGTTTTTGGCAGGCTCAAGCGAGCGGAACCAGCCATTGACCAGATCATTGTTCTGGGCCGCGAAGAAGAGAGCCTGTGCATTGGCCATCAGCAGGCGCTTCAGCACATCCGGCTTCTGCTGCAGGAAGCGGTTATTGGCAGCAAGAACGATGACGGGGCTGATGTTTTCAGAAATCACCTGCGCATGGCCGGTGCTTTCAAAGTAGCTCACGAACGGGTCATAGGTGAAGAAGGCCTCGATGCGTTGGGCGCCCACTGCATCGGCAAGTTCTGCCGGGCCGACATTCACGAAGGTCACGTCCTTGCCCGGCACAAGGCCGGCTTTCAGCACGGCATCCTGTGCATTCTGGAACGCTGTGATGCCAAATGTGCCATATACCTGCTTGCCGCGCAGGTCTTCCATCTTCGTGATGCCGGAGCTTTTGCTGGCAAGGATCGCCGAACGGAAGCGGGCCTGTGAGGAAACGGTGGTGACCGGTGCATTGATCGCCATGGTGGTCACGGCGGCAAAATCGGAAAGCGTGCCGACATCACCGGCACCGGAGACCAGAGCCTCGGTGATGGCGGGGGAGGCGGCGAGCTGGATCATCTCCATCTTCAGCCCATTGCGCGCGGCGATGTCGGTGCGCATGAGCACATGGGCAATCTGGGCCGATACGGTGGTCGTGTTAAACCAGCACATCCGCACCACATCGCCTTCCTGCGCGCGCAGGATCGAGGGCTTTGCAAGCGGGAGAGCGGCGGCGAGGCCAACGGCCAGCTGGCCGAAGCGGCGGCGTGAAATTCCTGAGGTCACGATTATTCCCCTTTCTGCCATTCCGGCTTGAGCGTCTCCCACAGGTCATTGACCGTGGAAACGAACCATGGATCAGACCGCATCTCGGCCGTACGCGGCCTTGGAAGCGGCACTGCCACCTCTTCACGCACCCGGCCCGGCCGGGGGCTCATCACCACCACGCGATCGGCGAGGAACACCGCCTCATCAATGCCGTGGGTGACGAAAATCACGGTCTTGCCAGCTTCCGTGGAAATGCGGGCAATCTCTTCCTGGAGGAGCACGCGGGTTTGCGCATCGAGCGCGCCAAATGGCTCATCCATCAGCAGAATATCCGGATCCGGCGCGAGGGCGCGGGCGATGGCTGCGCGCTGTTTCATGCCGCCGGACATCTGGTGCGGATATTTGTCCTCGAAGCCGGTGAGGTGAACGGTCGCGATCAGGGAGCGGGCCAGCTCGGCGCGTTCGGCCTTGGGCATGCCCTTGGCCTTCAGGCCGAATTCGACATTCTGCTGCACCGTCATCCACCCAAACAGGGCGTAATCCTGAAAGACAACGGTGCGCGATGGACCGGGCTTGGTGATGGGCTGGCCATCTTGAAGAATGTGCCCGCTGGTTGCCGCCTGAAAGCCGGCAATGATGCTGAGCAGGGTCGATTTTCCGCAACCGGAAGGACCAAGAAGGGAGATGAACTCGCCCCGGCGGATCTGAAGATTGACCCCATCCAGAGCAATGACGGGGGAGTCTGACGTCTTGGTTCCATAAACCTTGCCGACATTGCGGATGTCGATCTGGATATCTGCGGAAGACTGTTCGGGTGATGGATCTGTCATGATGGGGGAGATGCGTGCGGCATTCGCGGCCATGGTGGTATCCTCAGCTGCGTTCGGAGGGAGCCCAGGCGTTCACACGACGCTCGAACCTCTCAAGGATGGCGGACATCGCGAAGCCGACCAGGCCGATGGTGACCATGCCGGCCACGACATTGTTGATCTGGAACAGCATGCGGGACTGCTGGATCAGGTAGCCAAGTCCGGTCTGGGCGGCGATCAGTTCCGCGGTAACGACGCACATCCAGCCAACGCCAAGCGCGATGCGCAAACCGGGCAGGATAATGGGGAGCGAAGCCGGGATCAGCACATCCCAGAAGAGCTGCCATGGCTTGGCGCCAAGGCACAGGGCGGCATTCATCTGGTTGCGGTCAAGACCACGCACCGCGGTGTAGGTGGCCACGAATGCCGGAAAGAAAGCGCCAAGGAAAACAAGGAAGTAGGATGCGGCATCACCTAGCCCGAACCACAGGATGGTGATGGGAATCCACGCCAGTGGCGGGATGGGGCGGAGGGCTTCCACCACGGGGCGCACATAGTCTGAAACACCGCGCCACCAGCCGCACACAAGGCCCAGCGCAAGGCCGAAGATGCAGGCCAGCAGGAAGCCGACAGCCACACGCTGCAGGCTTGCACCAAGATGAATCCAGAGCGATCCATCCAGTACCATCTCCCAGAGCGCTTTGGCCACTTCAAGTGGAGATGGCAGCAGGAAGCCATCAACGATGCCGAGGCCCGTTATGGCCTGCCAGAAGGCGAAGAAGGCGGTGAGGCCCAGTGCTGCGCGCACGGACCGGTCGGCAAGGAGCCGTTTCAAGGGAGAGCGCCGGGCGGCAGGCATGCGCGCGGCAGGCATGGCGCTCAAGGCGCCAGCATCAGCTTTCGCTTCCATGGAAATCTTCCTTCACGCTGGCCAGCACGGGCTGGGGCATGCATCTGGATATGTGGAAGATGGTATGAGTGTCGGAAAAATCCGTCAATTAGATATTACCATCGCTATGCGGATAGATCGGGCAAATATGGTAATTTTGACGATTATATTTCCGGCTTATCGCTTAAAATATGTGCGTTGCACCATATTTCTGTCGGTATAAACCGATGGTAGACCTGTTGTGTCAGATCGGACATGTTTCATCTATCGGTGGAATGAAAGTGGCCATGGATATGGAAGAAAAACTGGCGCGGCTTGGGATAACCGGGACGCTGTACAAGCTCTATCTGACGACAGTCGGGCTTGGCGGTGCGTCGATCACAGAGGTTGCTTCAAAGGCAGGGCTGGCCCGCACCACGGCCCATGACGCACTTGCAAAACTGGAGGCCGAGGGGCTCATCAAATTTGTGGATCACGGCAAGCGCCGTTTCGTGGTTGCGCAGGACCCCGGTGTTCTGCTGGAGCGTATCGAGGCGCGCCGGCAGATGATCGAGGATGTGATGCCGGTGTTGCGCTCCATGTATCATCATGAGAGCGGCAAGCCGAATGTGCGCTTTCATCCCGGCCCGGAAGGCATCCGCACGACCTTGTGGGATACGCTCTCCGGAGGGGACAAGGTTTTGCGCGCGACGTTGTCCATGAAGGAGCTGATGGCTGAGCCCGGCCTTGAGGAGATGGAAAAATATCTTTCCGAACGCGCGCGCCGGGGGATCTGGCTGCGTGTTATCCGCTCGGCCGAGCGGGATATTGTTCCGATCTGGCCATCCAGCAAGGAAAAGCTGCGGGAGTTGCGATATTCTCCAGCCGCACACACGCTGGCGATGACCTGCTTTATTTATGGCAACAAGGTTGCGCTGATCTCTTCCGCACGCGAAAGCTATGGCATGATTATAGACAGTGCGGAATATGCGGCCTTTCAGGCCTCCATGTTCGATGCGATGTGGAGTCTCAGCGTGCCCACGCCAGAGCAGGCCTAGGCTTAGGACTCGTAGCCAGAAGGGCACGGTAACGGCGAGGGCTATGGCAGAGAGGAAGACGGTTGGGCATCGGTCGTAGCGCGTGACGACGCGCCGCCAGTCTTTGAACCGGACGAACATGATCTCGATGTAGGTCGCGTCGACCATCACCGTACGACGCTCGGCCTGCCCACCGGACAGACCCTCCATCATCCGGATGAAGACGCCCGCGTCGCTCCATCGCTTCCAGCGATTGTAGAGGGTCTTGTGGGGCCCGTAGGCCGCCGGAGCATCCCGCCAGTGCAGACCGTTGCGATTGACGAAGATGATCCCGCTCAACACCCGGAGATCATCCACCCGGGGCTTCCCATGGCTCTTGGGGATATAGGGCTCCAGAGGAGTCATCTGCTCGTCCGTCGGCCAATACAGGTCGCTCATAATCCAGGCCCCTCAGGAGCCTGAATCAGATCGCGCGCATCACATCAATGGTCCTAAGCCTAGTGAGGCTTGCCACTGCAAAATAATTATGAATAACTGAAAAATTCTTGTCTATCGCAACTCGCATGCTGAAGTATTTTCCAGATCACCTTCCTTCATTATATATAGGTATAATATTATCATGTTTCACTTGATTTTGAAAACAAACCAATTGGAGCCATTGAAGGAGTTTTATGCGAAATTATTCGAAATTCCTGACGATGTAAAAACGCTTTGGTCAGAATATGCAGCGGATATTCCAGTAAATGAACGAACATGTATACGGTTCCGAGCCTCAGTCAGTGCATCTGGGACCATAGAAATGACGTTCTCAAGTTTCGATGTTTACCAGCTTCACCGCAGAATCAAGAATGGAATTCCCGAACATGCCGGGACGGTCGATGATCTTCCATGTGGAATGTATTGTGGTCCACATGAATATCCTGGAGGCGCCGCGCTTTCCCTGCGCGATCCAGATGGAAATGTATTGAGTTTTATGGAGTGGTAATTTCCAGGATATTCGTATCAAAATGGAGGTTTCACGATGGGGACGGTTTTCATCTAGGCTCAGGACTCATAGCCAGAAGAGCACGGTAGCGGCGAGGGCTATGGCGGAGAGGAAGACGGTCGGGCATCGGTCGTAGCGGGTGGCGACGCGCCGCCAGTGTCGCGTTGATCTTGTTTTTCCCTCAGCAGGGCTGTGTGCATCCTGAATTTGCGACTGTAAAGCGTCATCGCCAATTCCACATGGGAATGATAAGTCTTGATCGCCCCGCATTGGGGTGCGGGGCTATATCATGAAAGTTCAGGCTGTTTCGTGCGGTGCGGCGCGGGTACGGGTGAGCGGGCTTGTCGCTTTTGGTCTGGGGCTGAGTGTTGCAGGCTTTGCATCTGCGGCATGGGCCGATCCGGTCCGGCCATCGACCCCCACAATATACCAGACGCTGAATTTTGGAACCAACGGCACATTTCTCACCGGCATCCGGGGAGACAATATTGTCGGCAACTATACCATTCCAGAATCCGGTGAAACCGGCGGCCTTTACTACAACATGACCACGCAGACATGGTCACCCATGCCTGAAGCCACAGCAAATGGCGCGAACTTCCCGGAGGCCATTGGTTCTTCCCCCTATGGGCCGAATTTCGGAAATCCGGGCGGTATCCTGCGCGTGGTGGGCAGTTATCAGACCGCAGGTTCCGCGCCCTATGATCTCAGCTATATCTATGATGCCGCTGCCGCACCGGATCAGCAGATCAAGACACTGATCTATCCGGGCTCCGGAACGCTCTATACCATTGCCCACAGTACATTCGGGCATCAGGTGGTTGGCAATTACGATACGAGGCTCGCGACCGGAAATGCCTTCATCTACGATATCAATACCGGAACCTACACCACCAACAATATTCCCGGTGCCATCAGCACCACGGCCTATGGCATTTATGGTGACAAGATTGCCGGTGGTTATGGGCAGGTGAAGGTTGGAGACGGCATTCACGCGGAACATGGCTATATCTATGATATGGCTACCGGAACCTATGCCACCTATGACCATCCGGGCGCGGTGGCCACGCATTTTGAAGGCATTACGGGCGCGGGTCATTCCGGAGAATACAATCTTGTCGCCAACTGGGTGACCGCCGATGGCACCGTTCATCCTGCCGTGATGCATGTGGATGCCCTTGGCCGGGCCACATGGTATGAAATCGATATTCCGGGCGCGGTGGTCTCATCCAATTCCGCATATGGCGAGAATGTCGTTGGCATTTATGTCGATGGCAATGGCATCAACGGGTATCTTGCCACCATTCCGGGCATGTATAATCCGATCCGCAACACAGGCACGCTGGCATCCAGCGCAGATAATGCGGCGGCTCTTTCCGGCCGCAAGGGTGATGACATCATCAATAGCGGCACCGTTCAGGTCAGCGGCAAGGGTGGCATCGGCATGCGCGGTGAAACCTATGGCGTGCTGACCAATTCCGGCACCATCACCGCCACCGGCCTTGTGGGTGCTGCGGTGGAGATGCATGGCCTCTATGGCACCTTGCTGAATTCGGGCACCCTGAAGGCCCCGGCAGTTGCGGATGCCCTGCGCACCGGCCCAGACAGCTTCGGCAGTATCATCGTGAACACAGGCATCATTGATGGCCGGATTGCCGCGACAGCCGGATTGCAGAAGCGGTTTGAGAACAGTGGATGGATTGGGGTCACCGGCACCGGAATTCCTATCACCAATCTTTTTGGTGGCACCTTTGTGCAAACTTCTGCCGGTACCATGGCGGTGCGGGTCACAGACAGCGGCAATGATGCGCTGGGCGTGGCCGGAACAGTGCGTCTTGCCGGTACACTGGCGGCGAGTTTCCAGACAGACAGTTTCGACAGAACATCCACCCTCATTGGTGCGACAGAAGGGGTGACAGGACGGTTCGAGGCGTTTGTCACACAGGGGCTGCCCGCACTGTTCGATGCGCGCCTGCATTATGCACCCACCGCAGTGACGATGAGCGTTGCAGCCAATCTTGCCGGAATGCCGGGCAATACATCAAACCAGCGTGCCGTTGGTGGTGCCATCGACAGCATCATCAATATGACAAGCGTGAATATGCTGACGCCTCTGCCGGGCGCACTGGCGCCGCTCTACGCTCTCACCGGCAGCCAGTTGCCCGGTGCGCTCAATGCCTTGTCTGGCGAGGCCTATGCCAGTACCCAGACCATACTGGCTGGGGATGGGTTCTACAGCCGGCAGGCTCTGCTCGGGCGTTTGCGCCAGAGCTCCTACATGGGCGAAGCCGGCCCTGCCGCCGCACTGGGGCATGGCGGACCGGCTCTTTCCTATGCCGCGCCGGATGTGCCCACTTCGCCCTTTCCGCTCGGTGCGGATGCGAATGAGGGGCGCACCTTCAACGGAACCATCTGGGCGCAGGGGTTTGGAGGCTGGAGTAACTATGACAGCCATGCCCGTGCATCCGGGATTGAGGCATCAACGGGAGGCATTTTTTCCGGCGCGGATGTGAAGCTTGGCAACTGGACGGTTGGCGGGGCGCTGGGCTATTCGCATACGAGCGCCTCTGTCGATGCGTTGATGAGTTCATCTGATGAGAACAGCCTGCTGCTGGCGCTATATGCCGGCACCCGTTCTGGTCCGTTGAAGCTGCGCTTTGGTGCGACCTATGCCTTCAACCAGATCGATGCGACACGCACCATCTCCTATCCCGGTTTTCTGGAGCAGGCGAAGGCTGACTATGATGGCGGCACCGCACAGATCTTTGGTGAGGCCGGATATGGCCTTGCCGTGGGCCAGCTTGCGCTGGAGCCCTTTGCGGGTCTCGCCTATGTGCATGTCAAAACGGATGGCTTTACGGAACGCGGCGCGACTGCCGGCCTGACAGGATCGGCGAACACCATGGGTGTCGGCTATTCCTCACTGGGCTTGCGCATGGCAAGCGGCATGGCGCTTTCAGGCGGCATGGCGCTGGAGGCCCGTGCGTCAGCGGCATGGCAATATGCTTTTGGTGATACCACGCCAGAGGCGCGGATGTTCTTCCTCAGTGCGCCGGGTGCAGGCTTTACGGTGGGGGGCGTGCCGCTCGCCGAGAATACGGCCCTGCTTGAGGTTGGAGCAGACCTGATCCTGAATGAACAGGCGCGTATTGGGTTGTCCTATGTCGGGCAATTCGCGGATAACACCACCGTGAATGCTGTACAGGCCTCTCTGGCATGGCGCTTTTGATGGGCGGATGTGTGGCCGGTGTTCTTCTGGACTTGTCTTCACTGCCTGTATTCAGGCAGTGAAGACTAATTCCGGTTTTTTGCCATTACGCGGCGGCAGGGGCTGTTATCGGGGGGCGCCCTCACCAAGCATGTCCCGCAGAACAGGTTCAACTCCACTGCGGAAGATACGCACCGCATCGCGCACAACCGGCGTCAGATCTTCCGGTGTTGGGGTGACATACACATAGCGGCGAATGGCGAGATAGAAGATGCGGCCATGCAGGCCCCAGAGCAGTTCTGCTTCGCGTTCGCTGACAGGGATTTCCTCCGGTGCCGGAAGATCCAGTTCCCGGCGCAGTTCGGCGCAGGCGGGCCGAATGATGCGGTCTCCGATAATGGCCAGGTATCTGCTGGTGATATCGAAGGATTTCAGGCCGGAAAAGGCGAAGATCCGCACCCAGTCATAATCGAAGACACGCTCGACATATTCGAGATAGAATTGGGTCAGGCGAGACTCTAGGGATTGCGAGCGGTCTGTAACAAGCGCGGCCCAGTCCGGGTTCCAGCGGCTCAGATAGACATGTTCATAGACCCGCTCAATCAAGACTTCCTTGCTGGGAATATGGCGGTAGATGGCGGAATGGGTAATGCCCATGCGCTTGGCCAGTTCACGGGTCTGTCCTTCAAAGCCGTGTTCAGCAAAGAACCGCACGGCTTCCTCGATGATGGCCTGTTCACGTTCTGCCGCGCGCATGTGTTTGCGGCGTGGGCGGGAATCGGCAGGAGTCTTCTCAGACGGATTCTTGCCGGCTTTGGCTGTGCGGCTTGTAGAAGCTTTGCTCTGGCTCTTGCTCGCAAGTTTCGGTGCTTTTGTGTGCCCGGCAGTTTTGATCTCCGTGCCCCGGGCATTGTCTGCTTCTGCCTGTTTCACCGCAAACCTCGCCCGTTCTTCTGGCCACCCTGTGGGTTGCGATAGCGCAATCGTGGCTTTTCACCAAGACAAAGCATGGTCTGCTTTCAGAAAAAGCCCCCGTGCCACCAGCGGTTGCCGCGCGTGCGCATGGGCCGGCGCCTGCCCGGATTTAGAATGATAACTATCGCCTATTGACAGATAGGTGGCGGCAGTCAATCTTGTGACCAGATGGTCACAAAAGGCCACGCCAAAATTGGGAGGATGCCGTGAAGGCGCGCGCTTTCGCTTACGAGCGGCCGCAGACCCTTGACGATGCGCATGCCGCATTCGCGGCAGCCGAAGGGGACGCGAGCTATATTTCCGGCGGGCAAAGCCTCGTTCCGGCGCTGGCCATGCGTCTTCAGGCCCCGCAGATGCTGATCGATCTCTCCGCCATCGCCGATATGAAGGGCATGACGGTGGAGGGCGATGTGTTGCGTCTTGGCGCATTGACTCGTCATGTGGATGCATTGCGCCATCCGCTTATCGCGCAGCATGCCCCCTTGCTGGCGCAGGCCGCGCCCCATGTGGCCCATCCGGCCATTCGCAATCGCGGCACGCTGGGCGGCAGCGTCTCACTTGCTGATCCGGCATCGGAGTTCCCGGCCATGATGCTGGCCATGGGCGCGAGCATGGAGATCTCTACGCCGGAAGGCCGCACCATGGTTGCGGCCGATGATTACTTCCAGGATCTGTACCAGACCGCACTTGAGCCGGGGGATATTCTGGTGGCGCTGCATATTCCCTGCGCGCAGCCACATCACCGCTGGGCCTTTGAGGAAATGGCCCGCCGCCGTGGTGATTACGCCATGGTGGGTGCCGGCGTGATGGCGCAGATGGATGGAGATGTGGTGGAAAGCGTCCGCATCGCTTTTTTCTCCGTGGCCGCAACCCCCATGCGGGTCGCGGGTGCGGAAGCCGCCATCACCGGGCAGCGGCTGGATGCTGACAGCATCAAGGCTGCCCAGCGTGCCCTTGATGGTGATCTTGATCCTCCTGAAGACGCGAACCTTCCTGCCGCCATGCGCAAGCATCTGGCGCGGGTTCTGCTCGGGCGGCTGCTCAACCGGCTGGAGGCAACCCCATGACTGAAACCGCACCTGTTGTTTTGCCGGTGACGCTCACCGTCAATGATACGGCGGTGAGCCGCATGGTCGCCCCTCGCACCACATTGGCTGATTTTCTGCGCACGGACCTGCAACTCACCGGCTCTCACACCGGCTGTGAGATGGGCGCATGTGGCGCGTGCCTCGTGATGATGAACGGAGAACCGGTGCATTCATGCCTCGTGTTCGCCGTGCAGGCGGAAGGTGCGAAGGTAGAGACCGTGGAGGGGTTGGCGGAAAGCGGTGTCATCGCCGACCTTCAGCGCGCCTTTCATGAGCGCAATGCCCTTCAGTGCGGCTTCTGTACGCCCGGCATGCTGGTCACCGCCCATGCGCTGGTTGAGCGCAACGATGTGCCGGACCGGGAGGAGATCCGCGACGCGCTTTCCGGCAACTATTGCCGCTGCACAGGCTATGAAGCCATTGTGGATGCAATAGAAACTGTCATGCGCAAACGCGCCGGCCTCCCTGCTATTGAACGTATGGCTGGGGGGCATTCATGAACGCCCCTCTCACTCTTCCGGTCTCGGCAGACAGGGCGCATGCCCAATCTGACGCCCCATCCGGCCGGCATGTGGGCCAGCCCATGTCCCGCCCCAATGCCAAGCGGCTTCTGGCCGGGCGCGGGCGTTATGTGACGGACCTCGCCCTGCCGCGCATGCTGTATGCGGCTTTCGTGCGTTCGCCTTATGCCCATGCGCGCATTGTCTCCATAGATGTGGATGCGGCCCGTGCCGCCCCCGGCGTGCGTCTGGTGGCGACCGGGCAGGATCTGGCGAAGCTGTGCACGCCATGGGTGGGCACACTGGCGCATTTTCAGGGCATGAAATCTGCCCCGCAGTTGCCTTTGCCGGTGGAAGAGGTGGTGTGGTGCGGGCAGGCCGTGGTCGCGATTGTCGCCGACACGCGCGCCGAGGCTGAGGATGCAGCCGAACTGGTCGAGATCGCATTCGAGGAAGAACCCGTTCTGGCCGATCTCGATAGCGCTCTCGCACCGGATGCCCCGCGCGCAGCACCCGATTATACCGACAATATGTGCTTCCGCACCGCCATCAATGCGGGAGATGTGGATGCGCTGTTTGCCTCCGCCGCTCATGTCATTGAGCGCGACTTCAAGTTCGGACGCCACACCGGCGTGACACTGGAGCCGCGTGCGATTGTGGCCGATTATGATGCGAGCGAGCACCGGCTCACAGTGCATCATGGCACACAGACACCGTTCCAGTTTCAGGATCTCTATTCCCGCCATTATGGCATCCCGGAAGCGCGGGTGCGTGTGGTGGCGCCGGATGTCGGCGGTTCCTTCGGCATCAAGCTGCATGTCTATCATGAGGATATGGCCGTGGTCGGCCTTTCCATCATGCTGGGCCGTCCGGTGAAGTTTGTCGCTGACCGGTTAGAGGCGTTTGTTTCCGACATTCATGCCCGCGACCATCGGGTGAAGGCGCGCGCTGCATTTGATGCACAGGGCCGCGTGCTGGCGATGGATGTGGAGGATGAAACCGGCATCGGGGCTTTCTCCACCTATCCCCGCACCAGTGTGGTGGAAGGCAATCAGGTTGTGCGTCTCATCGGCACGCCCTACCGGCTTGAAGGCTATCGCGCCGGGCTGAAGGTGGTGTTTCAGCACAAGACCCAGACCAGCCAGTATCGGGCCGTGGGCCATCCTATCGCCGCCGCTGTCACCGAGCATCTGATGGATGAGGGCGCGCGTGCGGTCGGGCTCGACCCGTTCGCGATCCGGGCGATGAATGTCATTCCGGATGATGCCTATCCGTGCGCCTCGCTCACCGGATACAAGTTCGAGGGGCTCTCGCATGAGGCGTGCCTGACCAAGCTGCACAAGCTGATGGACTATGACCGCATCCGGGCGGAGCAGGCTGAACTGCGCGCGCGGGGAATTCATCGCGGCATCGGCATCGCGGCCTATGTCGAGATTACCAACCCCACACCGGCCTTTTATGGCGTGGGCGGGGCGCGTATTTCGGCGCAGGATGCGGCGGTCATCACCATCACCCCGTCCGGTGAGGTGCGCTGCATGATCTCGGTGACCGAGCAGGGGCAGGGCACGGAAACCATCATTGGCCAGATCGTGGCCGATCATCTGGGTGTCTCGCGCGAGATTGTCCGGGTGCTGACCGGCGATACCGAGGTGACACCCCATGGCGGGGCCACATGGGCCTGCCGGGGGGCGGGCATTGGCGGGGAAACCGCACTTCAGGCCGCGCGCAAGCTGAAGAACAATGTGCTGTCCCTCGCGGCTACCATCCTTCAGGCCAAGCCGGGCGATCTCGATCTGGTGAATGGCGAGGTGGTGGATCGCATCGGTGGTGCGGTGCGCATGTCTCTGGCGGAAGTGGCGCGCATCGCCTTCTTCCGTTCCGATACGCTGCCGCCGGGCACCGAGGCGCAGCTCACGGTGGCGCATCATTACGCGCCTCAGGGCTACCCCTTCGCCTTCACTAACGGCATCCATGGCTGCCATGTGGAAGTGGATGTCGAAACCGGGCTCGTGAAGATCCTCAAGCACTTTGTGGTCGAGGATTGCGGGCGGGTCATCAATCCGCTGCTGGTGGAAGAGCAGGTGCGCGGCGGCGTGGTGCAGGGGCTTGGCGCGGCCTTCTTCGAAGAGTGCCTCTATGACGAAAACGGCCAGCTCACCAATGGTTCGCTGGCCGATTATCTCGTGCCCATGGCGTGCGAGATGCCGGACATCCTGATCGATCATGTGGAAACGCCAACCCATGACACCGAACTGGGTGCAAAGGGGTGCGGAGAGGCGGGCACTGCCGCCTCATCCGCCGCCGCGCTGAATGCGGTGAATGATGCATTGGGGCCGATGGGGGCGCGCATGACGCAAATCCCCATGACCCCGGCGCGTATCCTCAAGGCTTTGGGGGTGTACTAGCGCAGGAAAGTATTGTCATGGCGCAACTGTTCGCGCCGTGGCTTCAGGGTGAAAAGTGGTTCCGCGCTACAGGAAAAGAGCGGGCTCTGTATATCTGAATAAAAACAAACGCGTTTCTGGGAGGAAAACATGTCTGGTAACAAGACAAGACCACCATTCGTGATGTCTCGCCGCACCCTTCTGGCTGGTGTGGGCGCAAGCCTTGGTGTGGGGCTGGGTGCAGGCTCGCTCGGCCTCGTTGCCGCCCCTTCGATTGCGCGGGCGCAGACAGACGCCATCCGCATCGGCTTTCCCGTGCCTCTCACCGGGCCATTCGGTGCAGAAGCGAAGGATCAGGTGAAGAGCGCCGAACTGGCGGTGAAGCTGTTCAACGACAAAGGTGGCATTGCGGGTCGCAAGATCGAGCTGCTGGTGCGTGACGACAAGCTGAATGCCGGCGAGGCTGCCACTCGCACGCTGGAACTGATTGAAAAGGACAAGGTGCATGCGGTTGTCGGCGCATTGTCGAGCGCCGTGCAGCTTGCCGTGAACGAGGTGACCCGCGCCCGCGGCGTCGTTTATGTCTCCATCAGCCAGTCCGATACGATCAACGAGATCAAGGACTTCTCGCGTTTCACCTTCCATGAGGCGCTGAACCCGCACATGACCACGGCCGCCGTGGCGCGCGCCACCTTCAAGAAGGGCACACGCGTGGCCTTCCTGGTGGCAGACTATGCCTATGGTCACGAAATGCTGCGCGGATTCAAGCGCGCGGCCGCCGAGATTGGTGCGGAAGTGGTGGGTGAGATCATGCACCCCTTCGGTACGCCGGATTACTCCACGCTGATGCCGCGCCTGCGCGCCATGAAGCCGGACATTCTCGCCATCTGCAATTTCGGTCGCGATCAGGCCAATGCCATCAAGCAGGCCAATGATTTCGGTATGAAGAAGCAGATGCAGATTGTGGTGCCGGTGCTGCTGCACAACCAGCGCATCGCGGTTGCGCCTGAAGTGTTTGAAGGTGTTATCGGCGGTGCCAACTATTACTGGCAGCTTCAGGATACGGTGCCGAGCGCAAAGACATTCAATGATGCCTACAAGGCCGCCTATGGCAGCCTGCCGACCGATTACGGCGCCTATGGCTTTACCGGCGTTTCCGCGCTTCTGCTCGCTATCGAGAAGGCGGGTGGCACGGATACGGACAAGATGGTCGATGCCTTGCAGAACCTGAAATATGACGTGGCCAAGGGCCCGCAATATTTCCGCACCTGCGATCATCAGTCCGTGCAGTCTGTTCTTGTGCTGCGCTCCAAGGCGAAAGCCGAGATGAAGAGCCCGGATGATCTGTTCGACATCGTGAATGTGGAACCCCCTTCCGAGCTGATGCTGCGCACCTGCGCAGAGCTTGGCTTCCCGACCTGACGCCCACGTGGCCGGAGACTCCTCATGGATCTCGAACTTATTCTCATGCAGCTGTTCTCCGGCGTCGCGCTCGGAGCAATCCTGGTGATGGTGGCCCTCGGGCTCACCATCATCTTCGGCATGCTTGGCATTGTGAACTTCGCCCATGGAGCGCTGTTCATGGTGGGGGCCTATGCCGGGCTGTGGGTTGCCTCGCTGACAGACAGTTTCTGGGGCGCGCTCATTGTGGCGCCCTTCGCCGTCGGCCTGTTCGGCATGGCGATCGAACGCTTCCTCATCCGCCCGCTCTATAACCGCTCGCCGGATGATCCCTTGTTGCTCACCTTCGGCCTTGGCTATGTGCTGGTGGAAGGCGTGCGCATCACCTTCGGCACCGATGGTATTCCCTTCTCCGCCCCGGAAGCTCTTCAGGGCGTGGTGGATCTGGGCATCGGCTATTTCCCCATCTACCGCATGTTCGTCATCGGCGTGGTGGCACTGGTGCTGGTGGCGCTGTGGTTCGCGCTGGAAAAGACGAAGTTCGGCCTCATCGTACGGGCTGGTGCGCGGGATCCGCTCATCATGCGGGTGCTGGGCGTGGATATCAGCAAGGTATGGCTGCTGGTGTTCGGTCTCGGCATCGGGCTCACTGCGCTTGGCGGCGTGCTGGCCGCGCCCATGCGGAATGTGAGCCCGGAAATGGGCACGCTGGTACTGGCCGAGGCTTTCGTCGTCACCGTTATTGGCGGCATGGGTTCGCTGCTGGGTGCGGTGGTGGCCGGCCTGCTGGTGGGTGTCGCCATCAGCATGACAGCACTGTTCGCGCCTGAAATGGCGACCATCGTCATGTTCGCTCTCATGGCTCTCGTTCTTCTGGTGCGTCCCCAGGGCCTGTTCGGCCGGGCCGGCGCATGAGTGGAGATCACAAGATGACCTCATCTTCTCCGGCTGCCGGGGCCCTTCCCGCGCGTTCCTCACTGTCGTTCGGCGCACTGGCCGGGCAATGGCGGGTGCCGCTCACCATATTGGTGCTGTGTGTGCTGCCATGGATCCTGCCTTCGCAGGCGTTGGCGGTGAATGTGCTGATTTATGGCCTGTTCACGGTCGGCTTCAATCTGCTGTTCGGCTATACCGGGCTGCTCTCCTTCGGCCATGCCGCCTTCTTTGGCGGCGGGGCCTATCTTACCGGCATCGCGATCGCCCATTTCGGGCTGGGCTGGTTTCCGGCCATGCTGGTGGGGGTGGGCGGGGCGAGTGCGCTGGCGGTGGTGATCGGCGCGCTCTCCATCCGCACCCGCGGCATCTATTTCTGCATGGTCACGCTGGCCCTGTCTCAGCTGGTCTATTACACGGCGCTTCAGGCCTATGGCTGGACCGGCGGCGAAAATGGCCTGCGCGGTTTCACCGTGGCGCAGGCGGATATACTTGGCCTGTTCACGGTCAACCTGCTGGACCCGACCCAGAAATACTATTTCCTCATGGTCTTCACGGCCATCGCGCTGTGGTTCGTCTCGCGCGTGCTGAACTCGCCCTTTGGTGCGGCGATCGAGGCGGTGCGTGAGAATGAGGTGCGCGCAAGGGCCTGTGGCTTCAATGTGGAACGCACCAAGCTGCTGTCCTTCGTGCTCTCGGGTGCGGTGTGCGGGCTGGCGGGCACGCTCTCGGCGCTTCATCTGGCCATCGTGCCGCTCGATGCGCTGGGTTATCACACCTCGAGCCTCGTGGTGATGATGACCATGCTGGGCGGGGCCGGTTCCTTCTTCGGGCCGTTCGTGGGGGCGCTGGTGTTCCTGCTGATCGAGGATGTTGCCTCGCTGTGGACCTCGCACTGGCAGCTTATCGTCGGCATCATCTTCATCCTGTTCGTGCTGTTCATGCCCAAGGGCCTGTGGGGCACGCTGGCTGCGCGCCTGATGCGCGAGGGGAGGGATGCGCCATGACCGCCCTGATGACGGTTGAGAATGTGGGGCGCTCATTCGGCGGGTTCGTCGCGCTGGCGGATATTTCCACCAGCTTCGAGCGCAACAAGGTGACAGCGGTGATCGGCCCCAACGGGGCGGGCAAGAGCACTTTCTTCAATGTGCTCTCGGGGGCGCTGGCGCCCTCCACCGGAGCCATCCGTTTCAAGGGGCGCGATGTCACGGGCCTGAAGCAGCATCGCTTCGTGCATCTGGGCATTGCGCGCTCCTACCAGATCACCAACCTCTTCTCCTCCCTCACGGTGGAGGAGAATGTGCGGGTGGCGGCGCAGGCCCTCACCACGCGCTATGACATCTTCTCCCATCGCGCCCGTTACGGGCAGTTGCTGGAGAAGGCGCATGCCGCGCTGGCGCAGGTGGGCCTGTTCTCCAAGCGCAACCGCATCTCGCGTGAACTGTCTCATGGTGAGCAGCGCGCGCTGGAAATCGCCATCTCGCTTGTCGCCGATCCCGAACTTCTGCTGCTCGATGAGCCGACCGCCGGCATGGGGCCGCAGGAAACCAAGGATATGGTGGAACTGATCGAACGTCTGGCGGGCGATCGCACCATTCTTCTGGTCGAGCACAAGATGAAGATGATCCTGGGTCTGTCGAACCGCATTCTGGTGCTGCATCACGGTCGCCTTCTGGCCGATGGCACACCCGATGAGGTGCGTTCCGATCCTGAGGTGCGGCGTGTCTATCTGGGGCAGAACGATGGCTATGCTTGAAGTCGAGAACCTCAATGCCTGGTATGGCACGAGCCATGTGGTGCATGGTCTGTCTTTCGCGGTGGAGCCGGGCGAGATTGTCGCTCTGGTGGGGCGCAACGGGGCAGGCAAAACCTCCACCTTGCGCGCCATCATGGGGCTGATGCCCCGCGCGGAAGGGCGCATCAGCTTCGATGGCAAGGAGCTTCAGGGGCTGGGCGCCCATGCGCGCTTCGGCATGGGGCTGGCCTATGTGCCGGAAGAGCGGCGCATCGTGCCCGGTCTGACCGTGCGGGAGAATCTGGAGATCGGCCTCGTCTCGGCCGGGCGCACCGATGTGCGCACCGCTATTGACGAGATCGCGGAGAGCTTCCCCCGCCTGAAAGAGCGTCTCAACCAGCAGGGCACCACCATGTCTGGCGGCGAGCAGCAGATGCTTGCCATCGCCCGCGCCATCATCTCCAAGCCGCGCATGGTGCTGCTGGATGAGCCTTCCGAAGGCATCATGCCGGTGCTGGTGGAGGAAATGGGCGTGCTGTTCCGCCGTCTGCGCGATCAGGGCATGACCCTGTTGCTGGTGGAGCAGAATGTGGAGTGGGCGCTCAATCTCGCCAGCCGCGCCATCATCATTGATGAGGGCGAGGTGGTGCATCAGTCGAGCGCCGCTGCCCTTCTGGCGGACAAGGACATTCAGGACCGCTACTGCGCGGTGTAGTTGCCCGCAGCCGAGCTGAAACCTGCGCGCCGCAGAGGTGCTGTGCGCAGGAAACCCAAACCCAGATGACATGACGGGCGCGCGCCCCTCCGGGCGCGGCAATGCCCCGGCTTGGCCCATGCGGCCAGACAACCAGAACAGGGAAGGATTACGCCATGGAACTTACCGGCGAATATCGCATTGCAGCCCCGCGCGAAACCGTCTGGAAAGCGATTCTGGACCCGGAAGTGCTGCGCGCCTGCATTCCCGGCTGCAAGGAGCTCGAACAGACAGAAGAGAACAACTTCGCCGCCAAGGTGCAGCTCAAGATCGGCCCGGTCTCGGCCACCTTCAGCGGAACGGTGGAATTGCTGGATGTGGAAGCGCCCGAGAGCTGCCGCATCACCGGGCAGGGCAATGGTGGTATTGCCGGTTTTGCCAAGGGCGAAGCGAAGGTGACGTTGGCGGCAGATGGCGATGCAACCATTCTGACCTATGTGGCGGATGCGCAGATCGGTGGAAAGCTGGCCTCGCTCGGCAGCCGGCTGATCCAGTCCAGCGCGCGCAAGCTGGCGGACCAGTTCTTCTCCGCCTTTGCCACGACAGTGGCTCCGCCGGTGGAAGCGGAGGCCTGAGGCAGGCTGGTTTTCAGATGTGAGAAAAACTCCGGGCAGGGTCATTTGTGCTCATGCCCGGAGTATGTGTCATGGCGGTAGTGCTTTGATCTGAGGGTTTTAGGTTTGGGATCAGTCGATGATCCTGTATTGCAGACCCATAATCATGATCTTGAAGCAGTTACCTGATGAACTCCGGAAAGCCCGGATAGTGTTCTCCGTGGTTTCCATCCCA
Source organism: Xanthobacter sp. (assembly GCA_035911315.1). Taxonomy (GTDB): domain Bacteria; phylum Pseudomonadota; class Alphaproteobacteria; order Rhizobiales; family Xanthobacteraceae; genus Xanthobacter. Next base: position 83,276 of record JAMHVS010000014.1, on the reverse strand, counting down.
GTTGTCCATTCCCGGGCGGGTCAGCCACCCCGAAGGCGCAGCGTAGCTGTAAATGCTGCGTTCGGGCTGTTCGCGCCAGTTGATGTTGAAAGCCGCGAGCTTGGGAAAGAAGCACAGGCTGGAATAGGGCAGATGGTCGTGTATCCACCATGCCAAAGCCCGCCATGGTGTGCCGGCTTCATACTGATCCACAAATGAGGGGATCACCACACAAGCCGTTGCTCCCATTCTTCCGTGAGAGTCGCGGCGATCCCATATGTGTCCTGCATAATTGGTCTCGTTTGCCGCGCAACTCAGCTGGTTGGCATTGCCAAATGCGTTGACCTGACAGGAGCGATAGGCCGAACGTACTGCGATCCTGCCAAAAGTGTCATTCAGAGGCTCAAGAAGGTTTTCGCAGAGGTGTTTGCCAGCAGTAATGGCAAGGTCAGGATCGTCCGGGATATTAGGAATAGCGTGGAAATTGGAAATTTCACTATAGAGAAAATCCCGCATGAAGAAGGACTTGGATAGCCGAACGCGTCCGAGTTCCTCAAGTGCCTTGACCGATTTTGGGCTTCTCACTTCATATCTCCGGGGCTGCTGCAACCAGGGAAAAGTCGTGGGTGCACAAGCTTATTGTTCCCACGCTTTAATGGCTGATCATCCATGGCCGCGCCGTTGGGAAGCTCTTGGCGCCCGATGGACTTGTCCGCGCCCGGCTTTTCATGCCCGGTGAACAGCATCCGCAGCCGGAGCCATGGCTTTTGGCCCGCGCGGTCTTCTCGCCATATTCACCCACGCTCATGGGCGCATTGGCGCTGCGCTCGTTGCCCGCATGGGCGGCGCGTCGGCTTGAGCTCATTGCCGCAATGTTGGGGGCGGTGAGAAAGGCGCGTGGGGAGAAGGCCTTGCATTGGGGGCAGGGCTGGGCTTCATCGCAGGCGCGCATCGGGTGCATCTGGGTGAAGGGGCCGCAGTCTTCGCACATATAATCATAGACCGGCATCTGTATTCTCCGGCAGGTTTTGTGTGCCTGCCCATGTGCATAGGTTGGCCAGCGCTGTGAATCCGGGGCGTGCCCGTGTTTTGTGAACAAAAACACGCCCCGGCTCTTTAGCTCACCATATGCCGGTTTCAGTCATAGGCGATGGGCATATCCACCGAGCCATCAATGAACTTCTGCGGGCCTGCCGCATTGGGCCGGATATCGAAGTCGAAGATTTCGGTGGGCAGCCACAGCGTGGCGCAGGAATTTGGAATATCCACCACGCCAGACAAGTGCCCCTGCACCGGCGCGGTGCCGAGGATGGAATAGGCCTGTGCGCCAGAGTACCCGAATTTCTTCAGATATTCTATGGCGTTGAGGCATGCCTGTCGGTAAGCCACATTGGCATCCAGATAATGCTGGGTGCCGCTCTCATCCACCGAAATACCTTCGAAGATCAGGTAATCCTTATAGTTCGGTGTGATGGGAGAGGGCTTGAAAATGGGATTCCTGATCCCGTATTTGCTCATGCCTTCCTTGATGAGATCCACCTTGATGTGGAGCCACGCGCCAAACATCTCGATGGCACCGCAGAAGGTGATTTCGCCATCGCCCTGCGAGAAGTGCATGTCGCCCATGGAAAGGCCGCCGCCATCCACATAGACCGGGAAATAGATGCGTGACCCGCGCGACAAGTCCTTGATATCACAGTTTCCGCCATGCTCGCGCGGTGGCACGGTGCGCGCGCCTTCAGCCGCCACCTTCACATATTCATCCGTGCCACGGGTCAGCGTGCCCAGATGCGCCGTACTCGCATGGGGCGGATTGGCCAGCGGCGGCACGCGGGTGGGATTGGTATCGATCAGCGCCTTTTCGCGCGCATTCCAGGTGTCGAGCAGTTTCTGCGAGGGCAGCGTGCCGATGAGGCCGGGATGGATGAGGCCGGCAAAGCCCACACCTGGCACATGGCGCGAGCGCGTGAACAGCCCCTCATAATGCCAAACGGACTTCTGCGCGTTCGGGAAATGATCTGTGAGGAAGCCGCCGCCATTCTTGCGAGAGAAGAAGCCGTTGAAGCCCCATTCATGGCCTTCCAGCGTGCCGGCATCCAGAATGTCCACCACCAGCAGGTCACCGGGCTCCGCACCCTTCACGCCGATAGGGCCGGAGAGGTAGTGCACGGTGGTGAGGTCAACATCGCGGATGTCTTCGGCGCTGTCATTGTTGGCGATAGCACCGCCGGTCCAGTCCACGGTTTCCACCCGGAAGTCCGCACCGGGCTCGACCCAGACATTGATCGGAATATCCGGGTGCCAGCGATTGTGGAGGTGCTCGTTTTCTGTCGCGGGGCGGGAGAGGTCTACCGATATGAGTGTCTCAGGCATGGGCATTTCCTCTATGCTGGACGGACAGGGTTCTTGTTTTTGCCTCGTCTGTTTCTGCACGCCTGTCCGCGTGGACGAGAATCCCATTCTCGGACACAAGTCCGCACTCCGCAACATATTGTGCGAAATGAGAATTATTCTGCGGCTAAATCCCGTCCGGCAGTTTGGAGCGCATCATCTCGCGCCGGTCGATCCGCTGGCCGTCAACCACGAAAGTGCCATCGCCCACGGCATGAATGGTTCTTTGTTCCGTGTGGTCCGGATCAATCCATGCCGCGATCCCCTCCAGCACAATGATGTTGTATCGCTCGATCATATCGACCACCCGGCACTCGATATTGGCGAGACATTCCCGGATCAGTGGTGCACGCACATGGCTGGCCTTGAGCGGGGTGAGCGGAAGGGTGGCGAACTTGTCTGTATCCGCGCCCGAACAGATGCCGGCGGCGATGGCCGTGTCGATCATGTCCACCGTGGGAATGGCGATCACACATTCGCGCGTTTTGTCGAGGGCTGTGAAAGAGTGGTTCCATGGTCCGGTGGTGATGGCGAAGCTGGCGGAAAAGTCGAGCACCATGCTCCAGCTCAACGGCATCACATTGTTGCGCCGGCCATCATGGGTGGTGATGAGAACCAGTGGGCCGGGCTCCAGCAGAGTGAAGGCGCGGCTCAGCGGCAGGGTATCCATGGTCAACTCCATCGGGAGGCCGGTGGCGTCATTCTCCATGAGGAGCCGCGGGGGATCAACCGGGCGAGGCCGGAGGGGGCAATATGCCGCCGCCTCGGGAAAAGGTCAGGCCCCGACCAGAGCTTTGGCCGGCTGCAAGCTGTCAGCCTGTTTGCAGGTACAGCGTTCAAGCCAGAGCTGGATCGCCTTCAGGGCCTCCGGTTCATCCAGAAAGGGCGTGTGCCCCCGGTCCGGAATATCAACCCTTATCATGTCCGGGCGGCAGGCCTGCATTCTGTCCGCCGTGGCGCAACTCAGCACGTCGGAATTGGCACCACGGATAAGAGCCAGCGGCATGCATGCACAGGCATCGAAAAGAGGCCATGCGTCAGTCACCGGCGAGGCCAGTGCCTTCTGGAAGGATTTGGCGAGATCCGGGTCATAAGGCAGCGCGATGCCTTTGCTGGTCAGGGTATAGCGGCGGGTGGTCTCCTGCTCCCAGCGCAGTTCGGGCACATTGTCGAAGCCCGGCATGACGGCCGGCATACGGGAGGCGATTTCCTCCAAAGTGGAAACGGCCGGCTCCACGCCGATATATTTGCCGATGCGTTCAAGGCCCGCGCGTTCCAGGGCTGGCCCGACATCATTCAGGCAGAGGCCCGCAACCCGCTGAGGGGCGCTCATCGCCATCAGCATGCCCAGCAGCCCCCCGCGTGAGGTGCCGATGATGGCAACCCGCTCCAGACCGAGATGGTCGAGCAGTTCAAGCGCATCCTGTGCTTCCTGAATGGCGGTATAGCTGTCCGCGCCGGTCCAGTCCGACTCGCCGCGCCCACGGCTGTCGAGCCGGATCAGGCGGACATCCGGCAGGTGCCGGGCCATGTAGTCGAAGTCACGCCGGCTGCGGGTGAAGCCGGCGAGGGCGAGCAACGGAAATCCTGTTTCCGAGTCTGTATAGACCAGCCGGGTGCCGTCCTTCGTCTTGAAGCTGCCCTGGGTCATTGCGCACCGGCCCCTTTGGGATCGCTCACAGGTGACCTCTTTTCCCCGCAGATCCGGTCACGACATCCCGCCTTATCTTACGATGCCGATACCCATATGGAACCGGACTTTGGGCAGGCGGCCTGACGGTCATCTGTGGTCCTCAAGGCGCGTTTCCAGAGGGCATCTTAACATGCCTTTGTGAATTCTGCAGATATCCGGAAAATTGCTTAGGTGTTGTTTGTTCTTGTTGCAGTGAAATGATTTCTGATTTTTATTTTGCGATATTTACAGGGAAAGATTATATTTTTTGAATGTGACATCTATATTAAGATGGTTTTTCTCTGGATTTTCCGCGATTTCTGTTCTGTTTTCCGCTTTTATAGGGGTAGATGCCTTCTATGTTGGTGGGTACGACATGCTCGGCGGCCTTTATGTCGCACGTTCCGGGTTCTCGCGATGGTCCTGTTTAAGGCATGGCCGCATATCTCATCGCAGTCATGCCGGGAAATGTCGTCGCAGCCGGGGAGGGGCTGTTCCCTATCCGCAAATATACCTATACCCATCATCGGGATGCTCAGGCACAGCCATCGGCCGCACCGGCAAGAACGCCATGGATCCGGTTCCCCGGATCGCCTGACTGACAGTTCACGGCTGATGCCGCACCAGATGATGAGGACCGATCCATGACCGCCGAAACCCTCGAAAGACCTGCTTCCCAGCGTGCACTGGCGCTGAAGAAGCTGACCCATGAGACCCATTCGAAGCTGGACAAGTCCATCATGGCGGGCCGGCCGTTCGAGAGCCGGGAGCGTTATGGCCTGTTTCTGCAGGTGCAGTATCTGTTCCACCGCGATATCGACGCGCTCTATTCCAACCCGGAACTGGACCGCATGTTGCCGGATATGGAAGGCCGTCGCCGTTTTGCGCAGGTGGCGCAGGATCTGGCGGATCTGGGCATTCCTGCCCCGGAAGCTGACCGCGCTCCGGTGTTCGACGGCGGTGAGGTGGATATTCCGACCGCCCTTGGCTGGCTTTATGTGGCCGAAGGTTCCAATCTTGGAGCAGCTTTCCTGCTGAAGGCGGCCGCCTCTCTGGGCTTGTCTGAAACCTTTGGCGCGCACCATCTGGCCGCTGCTCCCGAAGGTCGTGGCCTGCACTGGCGCACCTTCACGGCAGCACTGGATGCGCCTGAAATCGATGAGGCCAGCGAAGCGCGGGTGACTGCCGGCGCCGAAGAAGCCTTCAAGCGCGTGCAGGTGCTTGTGGACCGGATCTTTGGTGCCGCTCAGGCCTGAGTGAGGGGTAGAGGTGGTGCGACACGCCAGCCCGTAAGGGGCATGGCGGCAGATCATCTCTCTTTCCGAGAGGGCTCTATTTTCGTGCCATCTGGCCTTTTCTTTTTATTAGAAAAGGTCTAAGTTAAATGACGCATTCGGTGTTCAGCCAGCCGGGGTCTTCCCCACAGCCAGCCAAAACCCGGATGTCTCAGTTTGTCATGCTGCGCACCTGTCTGCCCGTTCAGACCGGAATGTTTCATTCCCTCGCGCGCCCTTCCTGTCAGCTATATTGCTTGAGATCGCTGCACGCATTGCCAGCGTGAACGCGAACGGCTGTGCCCTTCTTCTTTGTTTGAATTTGATTGCGCTCCTTCCGGGTTGGCGAACTGTCCCATCATGCGCGCTGAAAAGGCCAACTCCCTGTTTGGCCCTTTACGAATTCCATAAAGATACATTATATCATTTTATCGCCAAGGTCGGCATAGGCAGAGCCTTTCTCTGCCTCCTGCCTTCTGCTGTCCATATTCAGCCCGGAGTGCGCAAAATGCGGGAAACCCGCCTGCCGGTGACAGTTCTGTCCGGCTTTCTCGGTTCAGGGAAAACCACCCTTCTCAACCACATCCTCGCCAATCGTGAGGGGCTGAAGGTGGCGGTCATCGTCAATGACATGAGCGAGGTGAATATCGACGCTGAACTGGTGCGCGCCGGCGGGGCCAATCTCTCCCACACCCAGGAAAAGCTGGTGGAGATGACGAATGGCTGCATCTGCTGCACCCTGCGGGATGATCTTCTCACCGAAGTGCGCCGTCTGGCCGATGAGGGGCGGTTTGATTATCTGCTGATCGAGTCCACGGGCATTGCCGAGCCACTCCCCGTGGCAGCTACCTTCGATTTCCGCGACGAGGATGAGTTCTCCCTCGCCGACATCGCCCGGCTGGATACGATGGTGACGGTGGTGGATGCTGCCAATCTGCTGCGCGATTTTGGTTCACGCGACTTTCTGCGTGATAGAGGCGAGATTGCGGGCGAGGAAGACAACCGCACGCTCGTGGATCTTTTGACCGACCAGATCGAGTTCGCCGATGTGATCGTGCTGAACAAGGTCTCCAGCGTTGCCCCCGAACATCGCGCGACCGTACGCGGTGTGGTGAAGGCGCTGAACCCGGATGCGCGGCTGATCGAGACCGATTTCTCCAAGGTGGCCCTTTCTGATGTGCTGGGCACAGGCCTGTTTGATGCCGAGCGCGCCAGCACGCACCCGATGTGGTTCAAGGAACTGAACGGCTTTCATGACCACGTGCCGGAGACTGAGGAGTATGGCATTTCCTCCTTCGTCTATCGCGCGCGCCGGCCATTTCACCCGGATCGATTCCATGATTTTCTCGCCCGCACATGGCCGGGTCTGGTACGGGCCAAGGGCCTGTTCTGGCTGGCCACGCGCCCGCGCGGTGTGGGAGAGATGAGCCTTGCCGGTGCAATCTGCCAGACCGGTAATATCGGCCGCTGGTGGGCGAGCATTCCGCAGGAGCATTGGCCCACCAGCCCGGACTGGCGCTCATGGCTGCGCGCCCAATGGGTGCCGGGCTATGGTGATCGCCGTCAGGAACTGGTGTTTATCGGCATCGGGCTGGATGAAGCCAAAATGCGTGCAGAACTGGATGCCTGCCTCGTGGGGCCGGCAGATCCCAATATCTTTGACCCTGAAGCGCTGAAATATCTGCCAGATCCGTTCCCGGTGTGGGAGGCGGCATAGGCTGCGTTGTCGCCGTTTTAAGAGCCTGCACGGCTATTCCTGTCCGGAATAGCCGTGCAGGCCTTGCATGATCGCTCAGGCCTTATCCTGCTCGATCTTGTCCTGTGTGCGCGTTTCGAAATCGCTGGCGTCATGGCGTTCGTGAAGCTGGCCTTCCAGCGGGCCGGATGTGCGGTTCACCATGCGGCCGCGCTGAACGGCAGGGCGGGCGGCAATGGCATCTGCCCAGCGCTGCACATTCTTGTAGTCCTGCACGCAGAGGAATTCCGCCGCATCATAGAGCCAGCCCTTCACCAGCCCACCATACCAGGGGAAAGCGGCGATGTCCGCGATGGTGTAGTCATTGCCGGCCAGATAGGGACTTTCGGCCAGCCGCCGGTCCAGCACATCCAGCAGGCGCTTCACTTCCATGGTGAAACGGTTGATGGGATATTCGAACTTTTCCGGCGCATAGGCATAGAAATGGCCGAAGCCTCCGCCCACATAAGGCGCGCTGCCCATCTGCCAGAACAGCCAGGAGAGGCATTCGGCCTTGCCTGCCGCATCCTGCGGAAGAAGAACGCCAAACTTTTCGGCCAGATAGAGCAGGATGGCACCGGACTCGAACACCCGCACCGGCTTTTCACCAGAACGGTCCATCAGGGCCGGAATCTTGGAGTTGGGGTTCACCGCCACGAAGCCGCTGGAGAACTGGTCGCCCTTGCCGATATTGATGAGCCAGGCATCATATTCCGCCCCGGCATGGCCCAGCTCCAGCAACTCTTCCAATATGATTCCGACCTTCTGCCCGTTGGGCGTGGCCAGTGAATAGAGCTGGAGCGGATGGCGGCCCACGGGCAGATCCTGCTCATGGGTGGCGCCGGCGGTGGGGCGGTTGATGTTGGCGAAGCGGCCGCCACTGGGCTGCTCGAAGGTCCAGACCTTGGGCGGGGTGTAGCTGGCAGAATCGGTCATGTCATCTCCTGTCGGGGGCAGACGGGCGGGGCCAAGGCCGCGCGGATAAGGGCAGGATGGCAGGTTTCATATCATGGGCGCCCGCAGCAAAGCAGGTCTTCCGTCCGGATATGGGGATGCGAGACCGATTGAAAAAGAGCGCTGGCCCTTGAGAGCGGATGATATCTGTCTCCTGAACCCGGAAGATGCTCCGGGATATGAACCGGCTTGTGCAGGTCAGGTCTGAAGCAGGCATGCCAGCGCACCGGCAGGATTTTTGCCGGGTCATCGCCGGCGGCCTGAAAGCTTTCTTCCCCCTCGCGGTTCAGGGCGTGCGCACATGCTCGGGCCGGAAGCCAATGCCCACCAGCCGGCCTGCCAGATGCGCGAGAAGCGGCCAGCGGGCAATGGTGCGCATGAAGGCGGGCGGGCCGCTGCGGGGGGTGGATGTCCCATCCTTATCGGCGGTCTCATCCTGCGCCCGTCGTTTGCCGCGCATCATCAGTTGCAGTTTCTGGGTGGCACGGGTGGGGAAACCGCGACGGGCCTCGACAGCGGCCAGATGGCTGTCTGTCATCGTGCCCGTCTTCAGAGGGGCCGCAAGGATATTGGCGGTGGCCACCGCATCCTGAATGGCCAGATTCACTCCGAATCCGCCTATGGGCGACATCGCATGGGCGGCATCGCCGATACACAGCAGGCCGGGCCGCCACCAGCGCTTCAGCCGGTCGATCCGCACGCTGAGGAGGTGGACATCCTCCCACCCGCGAATTTCCTCCATCCGCTCCGGTGGCAGGGGGGAAACGACGGCAACCGTGGCGCGGAAGGCATCCAGTCCTTTGGCTTTCACGTCGGCGAAGCTGCCCTTGCGCACCACATAGCCGCATTGCCAGTAGGAGCCGCGATCCACCATCACGAAGCCCTGCTTCGGGCCCCCATGGCCCATGGTGTAGGGCGGATCATCCGGCTGGTGCGAGAGTTTCATCCAGAGCACATCGCTGGGTGCGCCGAAGCTTTCCACCTCCAGCCCGGCCTTTGCCCGCACCACGGAATTGCGCCCATCCGCTCCCACCACCAGCGTGGCGAAAATGGCAAGCGGGCCTTCCGGTGTCGTGGCTGTCAGGCCGGTAATGCGGCCATCCTGTTCGCACAGCTCTTCCACACGGGCATTCATGATGAGCCGGAAGTGCGGATAGCGTGCGGCTTCGCGGGCCACATAATCCAGAAATTCCCACTGCGGCATGAAGGCGATGAACCGGCATCGCGTGGGCAGGCGCGAGAAATTCGCCAGCGTCACATCCTTGCCGCCAATCTCGGCATGCAGGGTCGGTGCGCGGGTATGGGGCAGGGCGAGCAGGCCTTCAAGCAGGCCCAGCTCATGCATCACTTCAAGCGTGGAGGGATGGATGGTGTCGCCGCGGAAATCCCGCAGGAAATCGCCGTGTTTTTCCACCACAGCCACAGGCACACCGGCCCGGGCCAACAGCAGCCCCAGCATCAGGCCGGCAGGGCCTGCCCCCACGATCGCACACTCGGTTCTGATCTCGTCCATGGCGGAAGCTCCGCGCCCACTGGCGGCACTGATACTGCTTCCCGGCGGAAAATGCATGAGTGAATATGAGACGGCAGGTGGGTTAGAGCGATCATAAGGTGCGGCACTGTCAGCCTGCTGTAAGCACAGGCTGGCAGGATCAGCTCCATTGACGATCTATCGTGACAGGAGAGCAGAATGAGCACGCTAAAGGAACATGAAGTGCCGCAGGCCGAGATAGAGAAGACCGAGGCTGCGCCGCTGGCAGATGAAACCCTTGAGAATGTGACTGGCGCGGGTGCTGATGCGCGTCGTTTCGTCAAGGCCGATATCAAGCCCCTGCCGGTCTCCCCGTTCGGGGATGATGAACTGCGCCGGCGCTGATGACACCTGTTCCAGCGCTTCCGGAATAAGGAAATGCTGCTACGGCTGGCCCGCATATGCGGAGCTCACTTGATGCCGGTTCTGGCTGGCATCACTCTTATTCAGGCGCGGGCCTGTCCCGGTCCATCTGGCCGGCGGGCCCGTGCATGTCCTGCACCGGAGCTTGGTGATGATGTGCTTGCATGGGCTGAAGGCCGCTTCATTCTCACTCGCGCTGGGTGGCGCGGTGCTGTCTCTTGGCGCGGGCGGTGCTGCGGCCAACCCGTTCCCGCCAGAGGTCTGGCAATGCTACCGGAACGAGAGTTTCACGGTGCTGGCGACCGAGAAGAAGGATGAGGTCGGCACCCGCTTTCTGGTGCGCAAGTCCACGCCCGCCATCAAGGCGGATTGCGCCATTGAGCAGCGCCCCGGTGATCGCGTGATCGGGGAGGGGGCCAATCCTGATGACATGCTGGCCCTTTATTATGTCGCGCTGGTCAAGCCGTTGCTGATTCTGGACTCCGGCACCGGTCCGGACCGCACATTGGTGATTCAGGACCTGCGCACCGGCAAGAAGGTGCTTGAGGCGGATTATTCCGTGCAGGATAATTGCGACCCGACATCGGGCTGTGAATCGGACGAGTTCCGTATCGATGAGAAGGGGCTGACCTTCTGGCGTGAGGTGGCAGAGCCCGCCACCGCCAAGAACTGCACCAGCTATGCCCGCTTCATGAAGACCACAGGTTCTGCCGCGATTGAGGAAAAGACCTTCTTCAATTTCAGCACGCTGAAGAGCGAGTCACAGAAAGCCCGCCGCTGCGTGGCGCGCCAGTAGTGGCTTTTCCGGCTGGTGGCTGAAGCTGTTATGCCTTCGTCATCAGCCGGCGCCGAACCGGCAGGCCGATGAGCAGGCCAAGGAAAGCTGAAGCCAGAAACACCCAGCCGGAAAGAGCCCCGGCGTGAATGCCAGACAGCAGCACGCCAACGGTGCAGCCCAGCGCTGTCATGCCGCCCCAGCCCATCAGCAGGCCGCCGAACAGCCCGGAGAAAACATCCCGCACCGTTGGCCAGCGGGGCGTGAACTGGCCGGCCACGAGCGCCGAGGCAAAGCTGGCGGCCACAAGGCCCAGCACGAATAGGCCATTCTCCGACAAGAGCGCCTGCTTCACCACTGTGGCGCAGCCGCGAAAACCATCGAGGCCATAAAGTGTTTCGGGCAGAAGATCCCAGCCATTGGCTGCGCTTCTGGCAAGGCTTCCCAGCTCTGCCGTGACCCCCAGCGGGCCGACACGCAGATAGCTGGCAGCTGAAATTCCGCCCACCAGAAGGCCGGCGGTCACGGCTGGCCAGCGGGCCTTGAACACCCGGTTGCCCAGTGCAGAGATCGGGTGGCCGGTTTCAGAAGCTGCCCCCTGTTCTTGAGGGTGCGGGCGTGCCCAGAGCAGGGTGAGCAGGGCGAGGATGGCCAGCACGGCAAGGCTCAGCCCCAACGTGCCCGCATAGCCCAGATGATGCGGCAGCCAGACCACCGGGGCCTCGGAAATTTCGGCCAGATAGAGCCGGTTCCATGTGAGAAAGCCAAGTGCGAAACCTGCGAGCGCACCTATCAGCGCAAAGGGGGATGTGGGAGAGCCTTCGCCCAGCCGGTAGAGATGGGCCGAGATGCAGGAGCCGGAAATCGCCATGCCGAGCCCGAAGGCCAGGGCGGCGAGGGCGAGCACCCAGCTTACCGGTCCGATATGCGCATCCGGTGGCAGACGTCCGGCGACGGGCACCGGCAACCATGCGCCAATCACCACCATATACCCAACGATACCCACCGCCAGCGCGACCAGAATAGCGAGAACGCCGCCCGCATCGCGATGCTCCACCAGATCTCGTGCATTACAGAAAAAGCAGAAGCGGGCGCGCTGCAGCACCACGCCGAACACGGCCCCCAGCGCCAGTGACAAGGCCAGCCTGCGCCCCGCCGCATCTGTGCCGGAGAGAGTGAGCACGCCAGCCACGATCGCGAAGACGATCACGATGGCAAGGCTAATGGCAAAGGCGCGCATGGACAAGCTTTCTGGAAAGGCGGGGCCGAGCTATCCGGGCAACGAGGCCGGTGGCAGCTATAGGCAGATATGAGAAAAGGCATGCAGAACCGGCACACCATGGCATGGGGCGCCGATTCTCATTGTGCGCGCATGGGCGCATGAGGGTCTTCAGGCTGGCACGTGCATCATGCGGCAGGATGGCCTGTTATGCGCGCCAGCTTGTCAGGGCTGAACCCGAGATATGGGCCTGGGATCAGCGCCGGGGATCAGCGCCCCTGCCACACCGTTCCTGCAACATTGGTCACCGGGACGCCGACCGAGTTTCCATATTCGGTCCATGAGCCGTCATAGTTGCGCACGTCATAACCAAGAATGCGGGAGAGGGCATACCAGGTGTGGCTGGAGCGCTCGCCAATGCGGCAATAGACGATGACCGGCTTGGAACCATCCACGCCCGCATCCGCATAGAGCTTCACCAGTTCTTCCTTGGTGCGGAACTTGCCCGTCTCCGGGTTAACGGCCTTGGACCATGTCACATTCTTCGCGCCCGGTACGTGGCCTGCGCGAATCGAAAGTTCCTTCGAGCCTTCCGGGGCGAAGAGCTTGCCTGAATACTCATCCGGCGAGCGGATATCGACAATGACGGCTTCATTCTTGCCGTCCACCACTGCAAGCACATCGCCAAGACGGGCGCGCAGTTCCGGATTGGCGGTGGGCACGGGCAGTTCGGTCTTGGCGTGGGATGAGACCTTGGTGTCGAATGGCAGGTTCTGCTGTTCCCAGTATTTGCGGCCACCATCCAGCAGTTTTACATTGTCGACAAGGCCATACTGGTTGAACACCCATGCGCCCCATGCGGCGAACCAGTTGTTGTTGTCGCCATAGAGAACGATGGTCGTGTCCTTGTCGACACCGGCATTCTCAAGCAGTTCCTTGAACTTTTCCGGGCTCACGATGTCACGCTTCACCGGGTCCACGAGATCGGTGTGCCAGTTGATGTTGATGGCACCGGGAATGTGGCCGCGCTCATAGATGCCGGGGTCCACGCTCACCTCGAAGACGCGCACCTTCGGATTGTCGAGATTCTTCGAAAGCCATTCCGCCTCCACCAGCGGTCCTTCCTGCGCTGCCGCGATGGCGGGGGCAGAAACGACATAGGCAGCGGGAACAGCAACAGCGGCAAGAGCCAGGCGCGAGGCAAAGGCAAGGCAGCGAAGGCGTGAAAGGGACATCTGCAACTCCTCCATACCCCCGCGATGACTGGGAGGTTCAAGGTTGGGATGCAGTTAGATGACCTTTGGTAAGGATTAAAGTCAATATATTCTATGGATTTTATTTTAGATTACGGAATTTCGAAGTGTTTGTGAAAACATGAATTAAATCAGTATTTTGTCTGGTTCTGGTCGTGCGGCTTATCCTTTTGTCGGGGCTGGAAACGCAGAAATCACCCTTGACGGATCTTATCTTTCTAAATTCTATGGATTTAATAGATTAAAGATCGAACAGGGGGCCTCACCGTGAATCTCGCCAGCGCTCGCATCGCTCCTTCCAGCGAGTCCTCCGCCCATGACATCTGGCGGGAATTGCGCCGTGAGGCCACGGATGCCGCCATTGAGGAGCCCCTGCTGTCGGCGGTGCTGCAGGCCACCATTCTCGACCAGCCGGATATCACCTCCGCCTTCGCGTTTCGTCTTTCCCAAAGACTGGGCGAGGGGGATCTGGGCCGGCTCGCCGTGCGCGATCTTGCGCTCTCGGCCTATGCGGCAGATCCAGACCTGCGTCTGGCACTGGTGCGCGATCTCAACGCCATCCGCGATCGTGACCCCACCTGCAGGCGGTTCCTTGATCCGTTCCTGCACTACAAGGGCCTGTTCGCGCTGGAAGCCTACCGCGTTGCGCACTGGCTGTGGGAGCAGGGGCGGGTGACGCTGGCGCTCAATTTCCAGAGCCGCGTGTCCGAGATTTTCCAGGCGGATATCCACCCAGCCGCGCGCATCGGCTCCGGCGTGTTCATCGATCACGCCACGGGTGTTGTCATCGGCGAGACCGCTGTGGTGGCTGATGACGTCTCCATTCTCCAGAACGTCACCCTTGGTGGCAACGGCAAGGAGCGTGGCGACCGCCACCCCAAGATCGGCCGCGGCGTTCTGCTGTCAGCCGGCGCGAAAGTGCTGGGCAATATTCAGGTGGGTGAAGGCGCGCGAGTCGCTGCTGCCGCTGTCGTTCTCAACGATGTCCCCCCGCACACAACCGTCGCCGGGGTGCCCGCGAAGATCATCGGTCATTCGCGCCACCAGCAACCTGCCTTCAGCATGGATCAGATCTTCGGCGACGGCATCTGATCCGCCTGTTTCTTCCGCGTGACCTGCCTTTCACACCTGCTTTCAACCCGGGAGTTCCATGTCCATGAGTGATCTGCGCCTGAGTGTCAGCGCCGCCGCCGCAAGAAATCTTGCGACCGCCAGCGTCACCGTTATCCAGAATTCCGAGAACACCCCGCGCTGGCTGCATCGCCTGCTGCCATGGGTGGATGTGGCGGGTGGCGTGTTCCGTGTGAACCGTCGCTCGGTGGTCGTGCCGCGCCCGGGTCTTATCCGCATCACCCCCGAGAAGGGCGTGGAGCCGGAAAGCCTGCGCCAGATTCCGAGCCTGTCCGGGCTGGATGAGGCAGATCTGGTTGAACTCGCCAAGACCTTCACCGTTTCCGAACACGCCCCCGGTGCGGTGGTGCTGGAGCAGGGCAAGGGTGCGCGGCACTTCCATGTGGTGGCCGATGGCACGGTGGAACTGTTCGTGGGCGGACCGTTCGGCGGCGCGCTGCGCCAGCGCCTTGCCACCACCGGTGACTATTTCGGTGAAGAGGTTCTGGAAGGCGAGTCCATCCATGCACCGGCCGTGAAGGCGCTTTCCGCCGCAACCGTGCTGACACTTGATGCGTCCAAGATCAAGAACATCAAGGGTCTCGAGGAGAAGATCGAAGCCGGCGTGAAGGCACGCGACAAGGCCGAGCAGCGTACCAATGCGTTTGGCGAGCGTTCCATCAAGCTGCTCTCAGGTCACACCGGCGAACCGCTCCTGCCCACCACCTATGTGGATTATGCCGAGCATCCGCGCGAGTATCATCTCTCCACCATCCAGACCGTGCTGCACACCCATACCCGCATCACCGATCTCTACTCCAACGAGATCGACCAGCTGCGCGAGCAGATCCGCGTCACCGTGCAGGCGGTGAAGGAGCGTGAGGAATGGGAGCTTCTCAACAATCCGGATTTCGGCCTGCTGCATGAGGTGAGCGCGCAGTTCCGCATTCCCACCCGTTCCGGCGCACCCACTCCGGATGATCTGGACGACCTGATCGCGTTGGTATGGAAACGTCCGGCCTTCTTCGTCGCCCATCCGCATGCCATTGCCGCCTTTGCGCGTGAGGCGACTCGGCGCGGTGTGCCACCGGTGGTGGTGCATCTTTATGGGTCGCCGTTCCTGACCTGGCGCGGTATTCCGCTGGTGCCGAGCGACAAGGTGCCGGTGACCGTAGACCCGGCGACGGGTGTGGCGTCCACATCCATCCTGCTGCTGCGCGTGGGTGAGGCAGAGCAGGGTGTTGTTGGCCTCCAGAAGGTGGGTGTGACTGGTGAGGTAGAGCCGGGCCTGTCGGTGCGCTATTCCGGCACCAACGAGCACTCCATCGCCTCGCATCTTGTGACGCGCTATTTCTCGGCCGCCGTTCTGGTCGAGGACGCCATCGGTCGTCTCGATAACGTGCTGATCGGCCGTTACCATGACTACGCCTGACCTGCGCGCCCCAAGCGCGCAACTCCCTCCGGAGGTGACCGGGGCGTTGCCCGGTGACCCCTTCAAGACGGAACTCATTGGCCAACTGGCCAATGAGATCTGGAACGAGTTCAGCCGGGGCGCAAACGCCCCGGTTCCAAACGCCGCATGGCCGAGCGCCCGTTTGCCGGAGACCTTCTGGCCGAATGTGGACAGCGTGACGCTGGCCCAGACCGCCATCCCGACCGACATTCTGACACCGGGCGGTTTTCCCGGCAGGGGTGCGGTCGGGCAGGGTGTGGCTGGATCAGACACATATGGGGACGGGTTCCGGCCTTCGCTTGAAACCGCCATCCCCACGTCGGTTCTCGCCCCTGCCAGCCTTGCGCCGGGGCTGGAACCGGCGGCAACCCAGCCCGCCTATTCCCAGGGCGTGCCGGCAAGCGTGCCGCTAGGCAGTGCGGACCCGCATCAGGTGAGTAGCGCATTGCCGCCCGTGCATCCGGTGCTGGATCCGCTGGAACAGACGACGCCCGCACCTCCGCAGGTGCCGGAGATCGAGACCGGTGGTCTCGATTTCGGCCTCCTGCTGCGGGCGGCCGGGGTGGACAGCCCCTCCTTCGGGCGGGTGGAGGAACCTCTCAGGGCGGCTCCAAAACCGGTGAGCAAGGATGGCTGGTCCCGCATCCGGGTGGTGGATAATCCGTCGGGGGCCGATCCCTATGCGGGTTCGGACTTCTACTTCCTCACGCCCGGCACCTCGCGCAACAGCTCAGGGGGCGCTGTGCCCCATGCTTCCGCACTGGGGTCGCCTTCGGTTGCGCCGAACCATGGCGGAGTTCTGGCTGGGTTCGATGTGGAGAAGGTGCGGCGGGATTTCCCGGCCTTGCATCAGCAGGTGCATGGCAAGCCGCTGGTGTGGCTGGATAATGCCGCCACCACCCACAAGCCGCAGAGCGTGATTGACGCCACCAGCGAATATTACGCGAAGCACAATTCCAACATCCACCGCGCTGCCCACACACTGGCGGAGCGTTCCACCGACCTCTTCGAAGGGGCGCGCGAGAAGCTGCGTCGTTTCATCGGGGCGCGGGAGGCACGTGAGATCGTCTTCGTGCGCGGCACCACCGAGGCCATCAACCTCGTGGCGCAAAGCTTCGGCCGGGCCAATATCGGTCCGGGCGATGAGGTGATTGTCTCCACCATCGAGCATCACGCCAATATCGTGCCCTGGCAGCTGCTGGCGCAGCAGACGGGTGCGGTGCTGAAGGTGGTGCCGGTGAATGACCGGGGTGAGCTGATCCTGGAGCAGTTCGCGGCGCTGCTCTCGGGTCGGACCAAGCTGGTCTCCATCACCCATGTGGCCAATGCGCTGGGCACGATCAACCCGATCGGGGAGATCATCGCCCTCTCCCATGCCCATGGCGTTCCGGTGCTGGTGGATGCGGCGCAGTCCTCCCCGCACATTCCCATCAATGTGCAGGCGCTGGGGGCGGACTTCCTTGTGCTTTCAGGCCACAAGGTCTTCGGCCCCACCGGCATCGGCATTCTTTATGGCCGGGCCGAGCTGCTGGAAAGCCTGCCCCCCTGGCAGGGCGGCGGGCACATGATCAAGGATGTGACCTTCTCCAAAACCGTCTTCAATGGCATTCCGGAAAAGTTCGAGGCCGGCACGCCCGACATCGCCGGGGCCGTTGGGCTGGGTGCGGCGGTGGACTATCTGGAAAGCGTAGGCCTGCCGGC
Source organism: Xanthobacter sp. (assembly GCA_035911315.1). GTDB lineage: Bacteria > Pseudomonadota > Alphaproteobacteria > Rhizobiales > Xanthobacteraceae > Xanthobacter. Next base: position 65,866 of record JAMHVS010000014.1, on the reverse strand, counting down.
GATCGAGGCTTATGAGCATGAGCTTCTGGCTTATGCCACGGATGCGATCACCACGGTTAAGGGGCTGCGCCTGATCGGCACGGCCCGGCACAAGGCCAGTGTGTTGTCCTTCGTCATTGCGGGACGCGATACCGAGCAGGTCGCCAAATTCCTCGACAAGCAGGGCATCGCCACCCGTTCCGGCCATCACTGCGCCCAGCCGGCCCTGCGCCGCTTTGGTGTGGAAACGACGGTGCGGGCCTCGCTCGCGCTCTACAACACCCGTGAGGACGTGGACGCGCTGGTGCGCGCGCTGCACGCCCTGCCGCGCAACTGAGGCCCGCCATGGCACGCCTCATCTCCATAAACACCCTGCGCGAGCATATCGCGCAGGGGCCACTGACCCTGCTGGATGTGCGCACCCCCGCTGAATATGACGAAGTGCATATTCCGCAGGCACGCAGCACGCCGCTGGATGCCCTGAACCCGGATGCCCTGCTGCAGGCGCAAACGGTGGATCTGGACCAGCCGCTCTATCTTATCTGCCGCACCCAGAACCGCTCGAAGCTGGCTGCCAGCGCTTTCGAGAAGGCCGGGTTCAAGGATGTGATCGTGGTGGAGGGCGGCACCTCCGGCTGGGATGAAGCCGGTTTCCCGGTCGTTCGCGGCACCCGCAAGGTCATCTCGCTGGAACGGCAGGTGCGGATCGGGGCCGGTTCACTGGTGGTGCTGGGCGTGCTGCTGGCCTGGCTGGTGCATCCGGCCTTCATCCTCCTCTCCGGTTTTGTGGGGGCGGGGCTGGTTTTCGCCGGTATCACCGATTTCTGCGGCATGGGCCTGCTGCTGGCCCGCGCGCCCTGGAACCAGCGCTCATGAGCTGTTCCGACTGTTTGCCCCATCCATAGGCGCGCATCGCGCATTTTTGAGCGAAGCGGATACCGGTTCGCGTGAAGAAAATGTGCCCGCTCAAAGAGCTGGCGCGCGCCCGGAAAGACCAGAGGCTCCGGCCACGGCCGGCGCTGCTCATGCGACATCAACCGAAAGGATCCGTTCCATGAAGGCTCTCTCCCGCCGCCATATGCTTGGTGCGCTTGTTGGCGTCGCCAGCCTGCTCGGTTTTGCCGGGGCAACCACCCCCGCCGCCGCCGCACCGGACCTGCTTGAGAAGATCGAGAAGGCCGGTGTCATCCGGGTTGCGACCTTCGATTCAAACCCGCCCTTTGGTTCCATTGATCCCAAGACCCACAAGATCGTGGGCTATGATGTGGATTTCGCGGAAGCCATCGCCAAGTCTCTGGGCGTAAGGCTGCAACTGGTGGCCACCAACCCGGCCAACCGCATTCCGCTGATCCAGTCCGGAAAGGTGGACCTGATCGTTGCGGACATCACCATCACGCCTGAACGGGCGAAAGTGATTGACTTCTCAACCCCTTATTTCGTGACCGGGCAGGAACTTCTGGTGCCGGCCGGCGCTTCTGACAATTTGCAGGATTACGCCACCTCCCGCATCGGTGCTGTGAAGGGCACGACCGGAGAGCAGGAGCTCAAGAACCTGTTCCCCAAGGGCCGCGTGCTCTCTTATGACGACATTCCGCTGGCGCTCAGCGCCCTGCGCAGTGGCTCGGTGGATGCCATCTCACAGGACAGCACCATCCTCAACGGCCTTCTGGCCAATGCGCCGGATAAGGCCAAATACAAGATCCTGAAAGACCGGGTGAGCACCGAGATTATCGGCATCGGTGTAGCCAAGGGGCAAAATGCCCTGCTGTCGCGGGTGAACCAGGTGCTGGTCGATCTTGAGAAGAGCGGGGAAGCCGCGCGCATCTATGAAAAGTGGTTCGGCGCAGACAGCCCGTATCACGCCCCCCGCGCCTTCACCATCGTCGCCTCGAACGAGAAGTGAGGATGCCATGAGCACCAGTGCCTCACCGCTGATCGAACTCCAGAATGTTCACAAATGGCATGGAGACCTGCATGTCATCGACGGCATCGACCTGAAGGTCGGTCGCGGGGAGGCGCTGGCCATTATCGGTCCTTCCGGATCAGGGAAATCGACCCTGATCCGGCTCATCAACCGGCTGGAGACCATTTCCAGCGGGGAGATCATCATTGATGGCGTGCCCACTGCCGGCTTCACGGGGCGGGCCTTGCGTGAATTGCGCACGGAGATCGGATTCGTCTTCCAGCAGTTCAATCTCTATGGCCATCTGAACGCGCTCGACAACGTCTCCCTCGCCTTGCGCAAGGTGCGCGGCGTACCGAAAGCGCAGGCATCCGAACGGGCGCGTGATCTGCTGGACCGGGTGGGGCTGGCCAGCAAGGCGCACCATTTCCCCTCTCAGCTTTCGGGTGGCCAGCAACAGCGCGTGGCCATTGCCCGCGCGCTGGCGACCGAGCCGAAAATCGTGCTGTTCGATGAACCCACCTCGGCGCTGGACCCGGAGATGACGGGGGAGGTGCTGTCCGTCATCCGCGAGCTGCCGAAAGCCGGTATCAGCATTCTGGTGGTGACGCATGAAATGAGCTTCGCCCGCGATGTGGCAGACCGGGTCGCATTTACCGATGGTGGCAAGATACTGGAGCTGGAACCGCCGGAAGTCTTCTTCTCCACACCCAAACATCCGCGTACCCAGCGGTTCCTGCAACAGTTGCTCTCTCCTCTCAGCGTGGTGGGGGCGGCATGAATGGCATAGCTCTGGACTTTGCCGGCGTGCTCACAGGCCTGCCGGGGAAATGGCTGCTCTCCGGCTTCCTGATGACGATTTATGTGACCATTGCCGGGTCAGTTCTTGCCACCATCCTCGCCGTGCTGTTGCTGGGTTTGCGCATCGCGCCTTCCGCACCCGTGCGGTTCGTGGGCATCGCCATCATCGAGGTGTTCCGCAACACACCCATTCTGGTGCAGTTTCTGTTCTGGTATTTCGCGGCCTTCAGCCTGCTGCCATCCTCCGTGCGCATCTTCATCAGCACGGATCACGCATGGGCGGTGCTGCCGGTGAACAATCTCATTCTCTCGCCGGAATTCCTTTCCGCCGCATGGGGGCTGGGCCTGTTCACCGCGGCATTCCTCGCCGAAGAGCTGCGCGCTGGCTTGAATGCCATGCCGCGCGGCCAGCGTGAGGCCGCCATATCACAGGGGTTCGGCCACTGGGCCACATTGCGGCTGGTGCTGCTGCCGCAGGCACTGGCCAATTCCTGGCAGCCGCTGGTGACGCAATATCTGAACCTGATGAAGCTCTCCTCGCTGGCAAGCGCCATCAGCCTCGCCGAGTTGACCTATCAGGTGCGCAACATCGAGAGCTACAACGCCCATACATTCGAGGCCTTCGCGGTGGGCACCGCGCTGTATCTGCTGCTGGGGCTGGTGCTGGGGCAGATTTTGACCCGGCTTGGGCCCAGGCCGCACACGAACCGCCCCGCACGGCCCACCCCTTCAGAAGCCGCCGCCAAGGTGGTGGGAGCCAGCAGCGATGCCTGATTTCTCCGTGATCATAGACAATCTGCCCTATTTCCTCTGGGGCCGCGCCTTTGATGGAGAGCCGGGCGGTTTGCTGCTCACCCTCATCATGGCCCTTGAGGCGGGCGTGCTTTCGCTGATCCTTGGCGTGCTGATGGCGCTGGCGGCCTGGCTGTTCGGGGGATGGACCCGGCGCATTTTGTTCGCATGGGCCGATTTCATCCGCGGCATTCCGCTGATCTTCGTGATTTTCTGGCTCTATTTTCTGATCCCGGCGCTCTTCAGGACGGATCTGCCGGATACGCTCACCGTGGTGCTGGCGCTGGCATGGTTCACCTCTGCGGCGGTGATGTATTCCACCCTTGCCGGCATCGAGGCGCTCTCACGCGGGCAGGAGGAGGCCGGGGTTTCTGCCGGCTTTTCGCGGCTTGAGGTGCTGCTTTATGTGCTGCTGCCGCAAGCTGTGCCGAATATCCTGCCCTCATTGGCCGGTGTCCTGATCTCGCTCATCAAGGACACGTCACTGGCCTTCATCGTCAATGTGCCGGAACTGACAACCGTGGCCGGGCAGGTGAACAACCGCACACAGATTTACGCCACCGAGATCTTCATTTTCACCGGAGCTGTCTATTTCGTGCTGTGCGGGCTCATCTCGCTGTCCGCGCAATATTATCAAAAGCGCACGCAGCCAGCGGGCTGATACCACTGAACATGCACCCGGCTGAACCAGATCAGCCGGGTGCATGTGCGACAGGAGGCTCTGTGTGCGGCCTCAGCTGCTGATTTTGCCCGGCATGTTGCCGTGGATGAGGTCCCGACCGGCATAGATGCCACCCGTCAATTCCATGGCGAGGCGGTCGCTGTCGCGGCGGCGGACATCTTCGAGCACCTGCACGCGCTCGTCCTCATCCACATCCATGAGCTCCAGTGCTTTCTCGCTGAGGGCAAGGGCGGATTCCAGCGTCTCGCGGATCTGGTAGGCCACACCGGCATGAATGAGTTCAATCGCATGCACGCGGTCATAGGCGCGGGCCAGCACCGGGACGAGCGGGAACTCATCGCGGATCAGCCCGGCGATCTTGAGACAGGCCTCGCGGTCATCAATCGCGACGATAACCAGATGGGCGTTGTGCGCACCGGCGGCATGCAGGATGTCCAGCCGCGCCCCATCGCCATAATGGATCTTGAACCCGAAATCCCGCGCCTGACGGATGGCGTCGGTATCGGTCTCGATGATGGTGATGGAGCAACTGTGTGCCAGCAGGGGCTGGCTGACAATCTGGCCGAAACGACCGAACCCGATCAGCAGCACATTGGCTTCGAGGTTCTCGGCAGCCTCGATGCCTTCCATCGAGGGTTGGTTCTTCGGCATCAGCCGGTCATGCAGGATGATCATGAGCGGGGTCAGCGCCATGGAGACGATGATGGTTGCGGTCAGCATCGCATTGGCTTCGGCATTGATGATGCCGACCGAGGCCGCTGCCGCATACAGCACGAAAGCGAACTCGCCGCCCTGCGCCATCAGCACGGCCCGCTCGATAGCCTCGCGATTGCTGGCGCGGAACAGGCGGGCGATGGCATAGATGCCGAACAGCTTCAGCGCCATATAAGCGACGACCGAGAGGGCGATGAGTTGCCAGTTCGCTGCGATCACCGCCAGATCCAGCGCCATGCCGACGCCGAGGAAGAACAGGCCCAGAAGGATGCCACGGAAGGGCTCGATATCCGCCTCAAGCTGATGGCGGAAGGAGGATTCCGAAAGCAGCACACCCGCCAGAAACGCACCCATGGCCATGGAAAGGCCGCCCAGTTGCATCGCGAACGCCGCACCCAGCACCACCAGCAGCGCGGCGGCTGTCATCACTTCGCGTGTTTTGGCGCGTCCGAGAATACGGAACAGCGGGTCCAGGAGATAGCGGCCGGCCAGGATCAGCCCTGCGATGGAGGCAAGGCCGATAGCGACACTCGTCAGCCGGTCCGCGAGGGTCGCGTTCTCTCCACCGGGCGCAAGGAAGGCGACGAGCGCCAGCAGTGGCACGATCGCGAGATCCTCCAGCAGCAGGATGGCGATGATCCTGCGGCCCTTGGGCTGCGCCATCTCGCGTCGCTCTTCCAGCATCTGCATGACGATGGCGGTGGAGGTCAGAACGAAGCCGGTGCCAGCCACAAAACTCTGCGCCACCGGAAAGCCCAGCGCCAGCCCGACACAGGTGAGAAGACCGATGCAGAGAGCAACCTGTGCAAGGCCTAGGCCAAATATTTCCCCGCGCATCGACCACAGGCGCGAGGGACGCATCTCCAGTCCGATGATGAACAGGAACATCACGACGCCGAGTTCGGCGACATGCAGGATGGATTGCGGATCCGTGAAAAGGCCAAGGCCGAAGGGGCCGATGGCAAGACCGGCGGCGAGATAGCCAAGGACAGAGCCGAGTCCGAGACGCTTGAACAGGGGCACGGCAATAACCGCTGCTGCAAGCAGGACCACGATGGGCATGAGATTGAAACCGCCATGGGCGGCTTCGGCGGCATGGGATGCGGCTTCCGGTGCCATGGGTCAGCCTCTCTTCGGGCGGGATGCTGGCATGGCAAGGTGCGCGGTCCGCAAGGGAGAGAAGGTGGGGCATGCCAGTACCGCGCCGCTGGCATGTCTTTTGAACAGGGAGCGTCCACCCGGGGAGGGGACGCGTCCGGTGATGCTGAACTGGAAATGCATGGCCCGATCCGCCGATTGCTGTGTGCCGGCATCCTGCCACTGGAGGCAGGCTTTCCGAACTCATATCAAAGAGAGATGCGTTTGGCTTATCGCTCTTTGATGAAGTTTGGATGCGGCGGTCTCGGTGGCTGCTGCGCTTGCGTGGATGCGCCCGGCAACCCTGTTTCTATTTGGTCGTATAGCCACCATTCACCAGAATGGTCTGGCCCGTCATCCACCAGCCTTCGGAGACCATGAAGCGGATATAGGGCACGATATCCTCGATATCGGTCAGGCCTGTTCTGGAAAAGGCCGACAGGGCCGCAGCCGTCTTGTGGTAGGCCACCGCTTCCGGGCCTTCGGCCGGATAGAAGAAGGGCGTATCCATCGGGCCGGGGCCGATTGCCGTCACCGAAATGCCGCGTGCGCCGAACTCCTTGGAGGCCGCGCGGGTGAAATGCTCCACGGGTGCCTTGGTGCCGGCATAAGCGGCATAGAAGGGCGTATAGGCCCCAAGCAGCGAGGTGACGACGGTGCAGATCTTGCCATTATTGTTCAGATGACGCCCGGCCTCCTTGATGAAGAAGAAGGCGCTCTTTGCATTCACCGCTGACATTTCATCATATTCGGCTTCGGAAATCTCGGTGATCGGCTTCTTCAGCACCTTGCCAACGGTGTTGATGGCAATATCCGGCCGCCCGAACGTGGTCGCGACATCCGAAAACAGCTGTTCTGCCGCACCGGCAGAGGTCAGGTCTGCCTGAAAGATCGCCGCTGCGGCCCCCGAGGTCTGTACCGCCGCCGCTGTGATTTCAGCATCGGCCAGTGTTGCCGCGCTGTTATAGTGAATGGCAATGGCCTTTGCGCCATGGACCGCCAGATCACGGGCAATGAGGCCGCCCAGATTCTTTGCGCCGCCCGCAATCAGAACGATTTTGCCCGAGATGCTGTGGTCGGTCATGGCGCGGTTTCCTTTAGCTGTATGAGGCTTGTGCAGATGCCGGGTGCAACTGCTGGCCGTTATGTCCCGCGCAGGGTATCGTCTGGAAAAGTCAGATAAAGACGATCATTCTGATTTCACTTGTCAGAAATCACAGACAATGGGGTGCTCATTGGATCGTATCGATCTGTTCCGTATCTTTCTGCGTGTTGTGGAGTGCGCGAGTTTCACCCGTGCCGCCGACACGCTGGGCATGCCACGCTCGTCTGTCTCTGCCGCCGTGCAGGAACTGGAGGCCCGCATCGGGGTCCGTCTGCTCCATCGCACCACCCGCCGGGTTTCACCCACCCAGGACGGCCTTGCCTTTTATGACCGGTGCCAGCGGGTAGTTTCCGATGTCGAGGATACGGAAAACCTGTTCCGGCAAACGGATGCCCATCTCTCCGGCCGGTTGCGGATTGATGTGCCCGGGCGGATCGGCCGTCTCATCATCGCGCCGGCCCTGCCTGCATTTCTCGAACGCTATCCGCAGATTGAGATTGTGCTGGGTGTTACCGACAGGGCCGTGGATCTGGTGGAAGACAGTGTGGACTGTGTCTTGCGGGTTGGTCCTTTAAGCGACTCCGGCCTCATCGCACGCGCAATAGGCAAGTTGCCCCTTATCAATGTTGCCAGCCCGGCCTATCTGGCGCGCCATGGGGTGCCGCTTGGCCCGGATGATCTGGAGGCACACTGGGCGGTCAACTATGTTTCGCCCTCCAGCGGGCGGGTGGAGGACTGGGAATGGATCGAGGAGGGTGAATTGCGCACCCGGTCCATGCGCGGGCGGGTGAGCGTGAACAGCGCGGAGGCCTCGATAGCCTGCTGTCTTGCCGGCCTCGGGCTGATCCAGATTCCCGCCTATGATGTCCGCTCGCATTTGGTTGCGGGTGAACTGGTCGAGATCATGCCCGATTATCAGGCAGAGGCCCTGCCCATGACCCTGCTCTATTCCCACCGCCAGCATCTGTCCCGTCGGCTTCAGGTGTGTGCCGACTGGCTGGAAGGGGTGCTGGTGAAGCATGTGGGCGATGGGCGGTGAGCCTCTTCTCGCGACCTGGACAGGCTGGGTGGACTGGAACAACCTGTTTGGGAGATGCTCTGTTCACGCGCGTATTGCTACACAGGAAGAGCAAAAATAGAAAGATAAGCCGGGGCAGCATCAGGACGTGATCTCGGTCCGCCTCTTGCGCCATATGGTGAGTGTGCCTGTGTTGATCGACGGGGAACTCATGTTGATTGCTGCTTTGCTTCCATTTTGAGCATATGTCGTGCCTTTCACGACGGGAAAGGTGTTGAACGCTGTTCGCCACAAGCTGGATGTGCTAGTCGAGCTTTGCCTCATGGTGGTATGGTATGTCACGTGCCGGCGTGGAAGAGTGAGAAAGCAGGGTGCGCATGCGGCGGTTCCAGTGGTTCAGATCGGGTCTGTCCGAGTGATGATGAAGCCCTGTATCGCGACGTCTGGCGGGTTTTCTGCGCGACGGCTGGCGCCATCTGTGGCCACATCCGGTCTTGCGCTGGCGCTTTCCGGTTGCGGTGAGGTTCCGCCCAGCCCGTCCATGTTTTTCTTCGGGGCCTATTTCCCCTCATGGATGTTGTGCGTCTGCATCGGCATCATCGGTGCGCTGGTCGTGAGGGCGGTGCTGGTGCGCGTGGGGATTGACGACGAACTGCCGGTTCGGCTTCTGGTCTATGTCAGCCTTGCAGCCGCCATTGGTTTTGCAAGCGCCCTCGCAATCTACGGGCTTTGAGATATGCCGGAGTCCGGGAACCAGACCACATCGCAAGCGGGAGCACAGGACACAGGGCCGGCTGCGCCCACCCCTTCGCCTTATGCTAAGCCCAAGCCCGGTTCCAGGGGCATCGTGGTGGCCTGCCTCATCGTCGCGGTGGCCGGCCTGCTGGGCTGGCTCTATCTGCGGGCGGAACACAATAATCCCACCTCGAAAGATGCGGTGATCGTCGCCAATACGGTGAATGTCGCGCCCATCGTACCGGGGCGGGTGGTGGCCATTCATGTCGTGGAAAACCAGAAGGTGCGCAAGGGCGACCTGCTGTTTGAGCTCGACCCCGCCCCTTTCCTGCATCTGGTGGCCCAGACGGGGGCAGACCTGAAGCTGGCGGAAGCCGCGCTGGAAACCCAGCGTCGCAATATCGCCGCCGAACAGGCGAATGCCGAGATTGCCAGCCAGCAGATTGATCGCGCCCGCACCAATCTGGCGCTGGCCGAGGCCACGCTGGCCCGTCTGACAGCCCTTGCGCCCAAGGGCTATGTGAGCCGCCAGCAGGTGGATGATGCCCGCACGGCGCGTGATGATGCCCGTGTCAGTCTCACGCAGGCCATCAAGCAGTCCGAGGCCGCAGCGCGGCTGGTGGGCACGCTGGATGAGGCGCAGGCGCTGGTGGCCGCCCGGCAGGCGGCACTGGCGGTGGCGCAATATAATCTGGAGAATGCGAAGGTCCATGCCGCGCATGATGGCCGTGTGGTGGGACTGCATACCTCTTCCGGGCAAATCGTCATTTCCGGCCAGTCGCTGTTCACCCTGATTGACACCAACAGCTGGTTTGCCTCTGCCGCCTATGATGAAACGGAACTGCCACTGATCCGTGCCGGCAACTGCGCGCGGGTCTATGTCATGTCCGATAGTTCCCGTCCGGTCCGGGGCGTGGTTGAAGGTATCGGCTGGGGTGTGACCTCCGAAGAGCTTATCAACCTGCCGCGGTCCTTGCCCTTTGTACCCAAGACCCTGAACTGGGTGCGCATCGCCCAGCGTTTCCCCGTGCGCGTGCGGCTGATCGATGCCCCTGAAGACCTGACGCGCATCGGCGCATCTGCGGTCGTGACTGTGCAGCATGGAACAGATTGCTGAATCGCCGCTGAGGGCGATGGCACGCCAGACGCTCGCGGACCTGCGGCCCTTCCCCATGCGTTTCGCCGCCACATGGCGGATCGCGGCGGTCTGCGCGCTGGTGGCGGGGGTGGCGATGATGTTCTCCATCCCGGAATCCGCCATCAGCTGCTATCTGGTCATCTTCCTGATGAAGCCGGACGGGACAGAAAATATCGTCGTTCCTCTTGTCGCCGCCATTCTCATCACCATCGTGGTGGCGATGCTGGTGATGGTGGTGATCGTGACCATCGACTCCCCGTTTCTGCGGGTGCTGGCGATGGCGGTGTGTTCCTTCATCTTCCTGTTCATTGGGGCGGCTTCCAAGCTGGGTGAGGCGGGCGGCGTGGTGGCGCTGATCTTTGCCTTCCTGCTGACCTTGCTGGATCTGGTGCCGGCTGGAAAATTCGTCTCCGAGGGGCTGCGCTATGCCTGGGAGATGGCGGTGATGCCGCTGGTGGTGATCGCCGCCTTCAGCCTCATCTTCGGCCCCTCAACCGTGAATGTGCTGCGGGTGATGATGCAGGAGCGGCTGGGCGCCGCGCGCCGGGCCATTGCCGGAGATCAGGAGAAACTTGAAGAACTGCTGCAGGACGGCAACGGGGACGGGGTAAAGCGCGCCACCTTCGTCAAGCTGTTCCACCTTGCGCCCAGCGCTGCCATAACCCGCATCAATACGGATGTACGTGCCTCCTACCAGCTGATGCTGGCTGCGGGGGCATTGCCGGATGACACGTCGGCCGCCGCGCGCGCGCGCATGAGCGCGCAGTTGCAGGAGGCCGAGGCGGCGCTTGAGGCGGGCCATTCCATTTCATCGCCGCCCGAGCCCTCGCCCACGGCCCCGCGGGCGGAACGGGGCCTGTGGGACGCCCTGACCCTGATGGCAGGGCGCACACCGCCCCATTTCAAGCCCGCCCCGGCCGAACCCTTTTTCGCGCCGGACGCCCTGACAAACCCGGCCTATCAGCAATTCGCACTCAAGATCACGCTGGCGGCCATCAGCTGCTATATTTTCTACACGGCGATTGCGTGGGATGGCATCCACACCGCCATGATCACCTGTTATGTGGCGGCGCTGGGCACGACGGGTGAGACCATTCACAAGCTGGCGCTGCGCATTGGCGGCTGCCTGATTGGCGCGGCCATGGGGTTTGGGAGCATCCTGTTCCTTATTCCCTATATGGATCAGGTCTGGCAGCTGATGCTGCTGGTCTTCCTGTGCATATTGGTGGCGGCATGGGTATCGACCGGGCCGGAGCGGATATCCTATGCCGGGGTACAGATCGGGCTGGCCTTCCTGCTGTGCATGCTTCAGGGGTTCAGCCCCAGCACCAGTCTGGATACGGGGTGGGACCGTATTGTTGGTATTCTCGTCGGCAACGTCGCGGTATATCTCGTCTCGACACTGATCCGCCCCACTCCGCTTGCAGGTACGGTGCGGCAGAATCTGGCAAAGGCCCTTGAGGGGCTTTCGCGACTGGCGGCCTTTCCTCCGGCAGAGCGGGAACAGCATGTGGCGCAGGCGGCGGAAGTGGAAGCACTGGTGGGTCGGATCAATTACCAGATATTCCTGCTGCCGTTCGAGCCACGCCACCTCCAGCTTTCACCCCGGCAGAAGGTGAATCTGGAGGAGATGGCCGGGCAGGTGAGTGTCCTCAACCGTGAGGTCTTCTTTTCTGCGGATCCTCTTCCGGTTTTGTCCGCCCGGCTTCAAAAACTGGCGGAAGATGTGCGCCGGGCAGATTCCGGCTCCAGCTCAGTCGCAGGCAGCCCTGTTGGGGTGGGTGAGGATGATGCGCTTGTGCCATCCCGGATGACGCAGCGCGTGGGGCGTATGGAAGCACTGGGGGCGGGGGGCGCATGACGCACATGCTTTCTGGCCGTCTTGCGCCTGCATCCAGACAGTACGGTCGCGCTTTGCTTCCCGTTGCCATAACGGCGCTGTGCCTGATGCTGACGGCGTGCGCCCCCAATGCCGTGCAACTGGCCCCTACCGCCCCCGACCAGCCCTGGACCCCGGCGGCTGAGGGGGAAGCCCCGGCCTTCGCCTCCGTCCCGCATTCCGCCTCAGCGGCAGATTTAGCCGCCGCTGCGCAGAACGATGGCCGTCCGCCATCCTTCACCATTCCTGCAAATCCGGAACTGGCGCAGTTGTCCCAGCCTGCGCAGGTGGACATTAAGCGCAGCTATGGCCTCGCGGAACTGATCGACATCGCCCAGCGCAGCAGCCCCGATACCCGCACAGCGTGGGAGAAGGCCCGGCAGGCGGCGCTGGCGGTGGGGATGGTGGAAGCCACCTATCTGCCGCTGATAACGGCGAATGTGCTCGCCGGTGGCCTCCAGACCTCGGTTCCAAACCCGGTGCCGATTGTCGGCCCCCGCCATGTGGAGATTTCAGCGCAGGGCACCTCGCCAGTCGTGGCTTTTGAATGGCTGGTGTTTGATTTTGGCCAGCGCGCTGCGGTGGCCAAGGCGGCGAAGGAAGGGTCTTTTGCGGCCAATGTGCTGTTCAATGCCGCGCACCAGCAACTTATTCTGGGCGTCGCCACAGCCTATTACCGCCATGGGGCTGCGGTTTCCGCTCTGCGGCTCGCGCGCCAGTCACAAGGCAACAGCAATGCGGTTCTGGCGGCTGTGGAGGCGCAACTGGACAATGGCCGTGCGACAACCGTGGAGCTGGCACAGGCCCGCCAGCAGGTGGCACAGTCCAAATTGCGTGTTGTGACGGCGGAAGGGCAGGTGCGCGACGCGTATCAGGGGGTGCTTACGGCCATGGGCGTGAATGCCACCCTGCCGATCAAGATCCGCGAGCAGGAGCGGCGCGCATTGCCGGCGCGGGTGGATGATACAGCGGAAAACATGATCCAGCTGGCTCTTTCCCGGCGTCCCGATGTGGTCGCCAGCTATGCCGCGCTGAAGGCGAGCAAGGCCGGCATTGAGGCTGCGGAAGCCGAGTTCATGCCCAAGGTGTTCCTGAGCGGTGCGGCCGGCTACAATGACACCCGCTTTGGCATGGGCAATCTGCCAACGGTCCGTGAGCAATATACCAGCAGCGGTATCCTGCTTGGGGCTACCGTGCCGATTTATGATGCAGGCCTGCGCGCGGCACAGCTCAAGAATGCACAATCACAGGCCGCGGCGATGGAACAGACCTTCCGCAAGACCCAGAATGCGGCTGTCTCTGAAATTGTTGTTGCCTCAAATGTGCTGCGCACGGCCCTGGAATCCTATCGCGCGGCGGGTGCTCTGGCGCAGGCGGCCAACACCACCTATGACGCAGCGCTGGACGCCTACAAGAATGGACTGGGCACCGTGACCGTGGTGAACGAGGCCAATACGGCGTTGCTGGATGCCCGCCTTGCCCAGACAGAAGCGCATGCTGTCTCGCTGATCGCGGCCGTGAATCTGGCCTTCCTCACCGGCAGCCTGACCTCACGGGACGATATAGGCCTGCCCGGCGTGCGCTATTAAGGCCGCACTCCAACTGCTCCTGCTGGTCTCTGGCATGCTTGAAGAGGCTTGGCCCGCATCGCAGTTCAGACCGGCGCTCTCACAAATTCGCATGCATTTGATCTCACGTTCCCGCCTTGCGTTCACACCATGACTGTGATGATCTGATGCATGAAGGGTGGCAGCGTTTGAAGCCGTTTGCGGCATGAGCTGTGCGGCATTGCTTTAGGCTGGCCGGCACCTTTTTTGTCAGTCTTGAACTTCATCAGCGGGCAAACAGGTCACAGGTTTCATCCGGGTCGTTTCTCTACTCCGATGCGTACGGGAGGAGGATGCGTCGGCTAGGCCGTATGCAGACCAAAGTCGCATGCGTGAGGTGGAATGACGCCTCTCACCTACCCAGTTCTACGGATGAGGGCACACAATGCGTGCCGCCCATCCGTTCAATACTTGACCATGACCGAACTGACCCCCATGCCATTTGCATAAGCTTGCACGACCTGTCCGTCTCGAAACGGATGTCGGCGAAACAATAAGACGAGGGGAGGACCGGGGATGCCACTTGCCCTTTGGTTGTCGCGCACCATAGACGCGATGAATACATTCATTGGAAAAGCAGTCGCGTGGCTGCTTCTGGCTGCTGTGCTGATCAGCACCGTGAATGCCATCAGCCGCAAGGCCTTCTCGATCAGCTCCAATGCGTGGCTTGAAGCGCAGTGGTATCTGTTCTCCGCAGCCTTTCTTCTTGCCGCAGCCTATACGCTGTTGAGCAATGAGCATGTGAAGGTCGATCTTCTCTACAGCAAGCTGCCGCGCCGGGGGCAGATCTGGATCGAGATCCTCGGCACGTTGTTCTGTCTGCTGCCGTTTTGCCTTGTCACGATCTATCTGGCATCCCCCATTGTCCTGTCCAAGATCGCCTCTTCCGAGATGTCGAACAATACGGGCGGCCTTATCCAGTGGCCGGCATGGGCAATCATCCCTGTTGGCTTTGGCCTGCTCGCTTTGCAGGGGGTCTCCGAACTGATCAAGCGCATCGCCATTCTGCGTGGTGATATTCCCGATCCTGTTCTGATCGCGGACGCCGAGGCGGCCGCTCTTTCGTCTCATTAAGATTTCGGGAGAGCAGATCGTGATTGCACTTATCGCGGAAAATCTCGCGCCGATCATGTTTGCGTCGCTGATTGTCGTCTTGCTGCTGGGTTATCCCGTGGCATTCGCGCTGGCGTTCGTGGGTTTTGTCTTCGGGTTCATTGGTATCGAGTTGGGCCTTCTGCCCATCAACCTGTTCGGGGCCATACCGGACCGTATCTTCGGGCAGATGTCGAACGAGACATTGCTCGCCATTCCATTCTTTACGTTCATGGGGCTCATCCTCGAAAAAAGCGGGATGGCGGAAGAGTTGCTTGACACCATTGGCCAGCTCTTTGGTCCGGTGCGGGGCGGTCTTGCGTTCGCGGTCATCATTGTCGGTGCAATTCTTGCCGCGACAACCGGTGTGGTGGCGGCCTCCGTCATTTCCATGGGTCTCATCTCGCTGCCGATCATGCTGCGCTATGGCTATGACCGTCGCGTGGCCGCAGGCACCATCGCAGCCTCAGGCACTCTGGCGCAGATTGTGCCGCCCAGCCTTGTTCTGATCATTCTTGCCGACCAGCTCGGGCGCTCGGTCGGTGACATGTACAAGGGGGCGCTGGTTCCGGCCCTGATGCTTGTGGGCATCTATGCGCTTTACATCATCATCACGTCCATCATCAGCCCTGAAAAAGTGCCGGCCCTTCCCAAGGAAGCCCGTACGTTGCGGGGTTGGGGCTTGCTGCGCAAGGTGATTACCTCCCTCGTGCCGCCGCTGGTGTTGATCTTTCTTGTGCTTGGCACGATCTTCCTCGGCATCGCCACGCCCACGGAAGGTGGCGCAATGGGTGCAACGGGTGCACTTGTGCTTGCGGCGATCAATCGCAGGCTGGATATGTCGCTGCTGCGTCTGTCGCTCTATGCCACGGTCAAGCTTTCGGCATTCGTGATGTTCATTCTGCTGGGTGCACGCGTGTTCTCTCTGGCCTTTTACGGCGTTAACGGCCATGTCTGGGTTGAGCACCTGATGACGTCCGTTCCGGGCGGTGAAATCGGCTTCCTCATTCTTGCGAATGCGCTGGTCTTTTTCCTGGCCTTCTTCCTCGATTATTTCGAGCTGGCCTTCATCATCGTGCCGCTGCTGGCGCCGGTTGCGCATAGCCTTGGTATCGACCTGATCTGGTTTGGCGTGATGCTGGCGATCAACATGCAGACCTCGTTCATGCATCCGCCCTTCGGCTTCTCGCTCTTCTTCCTGCGCTCTGTTGCACCAATCCGCGCCTACAAGGACAGGATAACGGGAGCGACGATCCAGCCGGTGACATCGACCCAGATCTATATGGGTGCGATTCCGTTCCTGTTTATCCAGCTGGCCATGGTGGCGATCGTTATCGCGTTCCCGCAGGTTGTCATGCACTATAAATCCGGTGCGAAGGTTGTTGATCCGGCATCGATCAAGTTGAATGTTCCCATGCCGGGTGCTGGAGGTGCCAATCCTTTCGGTGCGCCGCCACCACCTTTTGGAGCGCCTGCCGCGCCATCATTCGGTGCGCCACCCGCCCCGCCGTCCTTTGGCGTGAAGCCTGCTGATGCGCCGAAGTGAGAAGAGTGCAGGGTTCTTTCAGTTCTGGCCTGTTTCAAAAATAAAGAAGAGTGGAGGAAGAAATGACGCAGTCGATTGATCGTAGAAGCTTTCTGTCAAAGAGCGTTCTGACTGGCGCGGGTGCTGCGGCGGTTGCAGCATCCAGTTTTCCCTCTCCCGCCATCGCGCAGGAGCTTCCCACCGTCCGCTGGCGGTTGACTTCCGGCTTCCCGAACAATCTGGACACCATTTATGGTGGTGCGGTTTATGCGGCCAAGATCATCAGTGAGATGACGCAGGGCAAGTTCCAGATTCAGGTGTTCCAGGCCGGTGAACTGGTGCCCGGTCCTCAGGCCATCGATGCCGTGAAGTCAAACACGGTCGAAATTGCGC
The DNA here is from genome assembly GCA_035911315.1 of Xanthobacter sp. Classification (GTDB taxonomy): domain Bacteria; phylum Pseudomonadota; class Alphaproteobacteria; order Rhizobiales; family Xanthobacteraceae; genus Xanthobacter. Next base: position 49,366 of record JAMHVS010000014.1, on the reverse strand, counting down.
ATACATGCGGTTATTATTTCACCGGAAAGGATCCAACTTTCGCCATTGGCTCCGCCCTTCCGTTCGGCCTAAATACCCGCCTTCAGAATGCATGGCTTTACCATGGTGGCGGGAATGAAGCCTATGATGCGTTCCTGTCGGACTATAACATCGTGGGCTTCCCGGGGGGCGGCACCGGTGCGCAGATGGGTGGCTGGTTCCGCAAGGAAGTCAACAGCCTGACCGATCTCAAGGGCATCAAGATGCGTATCGCCGGTGTTGCCGGTGAGGTGATGTCCCGGCTCGGGGTCGTGCCTCAGCAGCTTCCCGGCGGCGATATCTATCCGGCCCTTGAGCGTGGCACCATTGATGCCGCCGAGTGGGTTGGTCCCTATGATGATGAAAAGTTCGGCTTCTATAACATCGCGCCTTATTACTACTATCCCGCATTCTGGGAAGGTGGTCTGACCATCCATTTCTACATCAACAAGGATGAGTGGGCGAAGCTTCCGGATTATTACAAGGCGGTGTTGCAGGCTGCATTCCGTGCAACAAACATGAATATGCAGACGCTGTATGATGTGAAGAACATGGCCGCCATCCGCTCTCTCGTCGGTAAGGGCGCGCAGTTGCGGCCCATGCCGCGCGATATTCTGGATACGGCCTACAAGATCAGCTTCGATCTCTATGACGAGTTTATGCAGAAGTACCCGAACACATGGGCGAAGATCTATCCGGAATGGAAGAAATTCCGGGGTGAAGGGTTTGAGTGGTTCCGTGTTGCTGAGTACAGCTATGACAGCTTCGTGTTCTCGGCGCAGGCTTCCGGCCAGTAAACGGACCTGAATTCCGCAAATAGGAAACCCGGAAGGCTCTCGCCTTCCGGGTTTTTTTCATCCCGGTATTTTCCAGAAGAAATAGGCGGTCATCAGCACGCCATATATGATGATGGCGATACGCAAGGCTTTTGCAGGTATGAGATAGGCATAGCGTGCCGCGACATAGCCCCCAAGGGTCACGCCCAGCAAGGCGATGGAGCCATTATACCAGTCGATCGCCCCACTCCATGCAAAGCGGATCACGGCCACGAGGGCAATGAGCGCGGATATCCAGAGCTTCAGCCCGTTCATGGCATGAATATCTGAGACCCCCGCCGTGGCGAGAAAGGCCAGCAGCAGGATGCCGAGGCCTGCATTGAAAAAGCCGCCATAAACACATACGGCAGCCAGAAAGACCCAAAGAGCAATGGCGCCAAGTGTTTGTGTGCTGCGCCGTTGTGCGGAGAACTGGCGCAAATACAGGCTGATCTGCGCTCCAAAGGCAAAAAGCAGCACCGCGACAAGCATCAGCCAGGGGACGAGAACAGCAAACTGTTCATCTGATGTGACCAGAAGCAGTTCTGCGCCCAGATAGCCGCAAACAACAGAAACAATGGAATAGGCGAGAAGTTTTTTCCGATACTGTGAGATATAGCTCCAGAAACCGAACGCTCCACTCACATAGCCGGGCATGGCCGCATACGTATTGGATGCGTTGGCAAGCACTGGCGGAACCCCGGCAAACATCAGTGCCGGAAGCAGGATGAATGAGCCGCCGCCTGCCAGAGCATTGATTGCCCCGCTCAGAAAGCCGGCTACAAACAGGAAAATTTCCGACATATCACTCCCTGACTATTTTTATTTTTCAGGCAGATCCGTTTTTACAAGGAGCCTTTTCCAATCAGCCCATTGTCGATGGCGTAACGGATAATGCCTGCAGTTGTTGTGACGCTGATTTTTTTCTTGATGTTCTTGCGATGTGTTTCAACTGTTCTTTCGGAAATATCAAGTGCCCGCGCGGCATCCTTGTTGCTGAACCCCTGGGTGATGAGCAGGAGAACATCCTGTTCCCGTGTTGTGAGGGCGGTGGCCAAGGCCGGCACGGCCCTGCGTTCTAGAAGTGCTTCCTGTACGCCCTCCGAGAAATAGGTTCCGCCAGAGGCTACGGCATCTATGGCGGCGATGATTTCGTCTGTTGAAACATCTTTCAGGATGTAACCAGACGCCCCATACATCACGGATGTGGAAATGTATTCGCGGCTGTCATGCATGGAAAGCATCAGCAGGCGACTGGCTGGCACGCGTTCCTTGAAGAGCTCGATTGCGTCTATGCCATTCATCTGTGGCATGTTGATATCCATCAACACAACAGCTGGATGGGTCCGGATGGCGATTTCGAGCCCTTCCGAGGCCAGCGGGGCTGTGCCAACCACCTCGATATGGTCATAGGTTTCCAGAATGGCCCTGAGCCCATCCAGAACGAGAGGGTGGTTATCGATCAGCAGAACCTTCGTGGTGGTTTTGTTGTGGCTCATGTCGGTTCCGCCTGTGCCTGTCGTCCGATCAGTGCGGAGTGCGGAAGGACCGCAGTGAGCCGGGTTCCCTTGTGCGAACTCTCGACCTCCACATGCCCGCCAAAGTGCGCCATTCTTTCCTGCATATTGCGTAATCCCAGCCCGGAGCCTGCATTCTGGGGCGATGAAAAGCCGCGTCCATTATCAATGATGTCCATCTGCATATGGCCGCGTCCGCTTGTATCTTGCGCGTGGTTGCTGGTGAAGCGAACCGCAACTTTCGTGGCGTTGGCATGGCGCTCTATATTTGTGAGCGCTTCCTGTGCAACGCGATACAGCGCAATCTTCGCCTCGGGCACCAGCCTGTTCTTGAAAGCCACGGATTCAAGGCTGGCCTCGATATTGTTGCGCTCAGAGAAGTTGTTGATCAGCGCCTCAAGGGCCGCTGTCAGGCCGAGGTCGTCCAGCACGCGGGGGCGCAATTCGTGCGACATGCGCCGCACCTCCTTGATGGCATCATTCAGGGCGCTTGCCCCTTTTTCGATCGCATGAACGGCATCGGTGTTGTCGTGATGCACCTTGCGTCGGGCCAGATCGATGGCGTAGCGTACGCCTACCAGGTTCTGAGAGATGCCATCGTGCAGTTCCCGCGCCACGCGTGAGCGTTCTTCTTCCTGTGTATCGATGATGCGCTGGGTGAGTTTCTTCAGCTTGCCATCCGCCAGCCTGCGCTCACGCAGGTTCAGCAGCATACAGGTGGCAAAAACGACGAGAACGGCTGGCACTGCAATGCCGGCAACAATAAAAAAAGTGCGTCCGATGCTGGCGCGCAGGTCTGCATTGGCTGTGGCAGTCTGTGCGAAAACATCATCCAGATAGACGCCTGTTCCCAGCATCCAGCCCCATTTGTCGAGACCAACAGCAAAAGAGAGCTTGTCTGCGGTTTCGCCGAGTGAGGGCTTTTCCCATTTGTACTGGAACAGCCCGCCGCCCTCACGTGCTTTCTCGATCAGCTTTGCGATGACCTTGTTGCCATCCGGGTCTGTCAGGTCATGCCAGTTCTGTCCCTGCCGAAAGGTCTGGCGTGGGTGAGCGATGCTGGTACCGTCATAGTCATAGACAAAGAAATAGCCATCCTCGCCATAGTCCAGCGCGGTCAGGATATTGCGCACCTGCTCTTTTGCCGCTTCATCATCCGGCCCGGCCTTAAGGTAGATCTCGTTGATCGCGGAAAGAGCAAGGTTGGTCAGGTTGAGCAGTTCGGTCTGCTTGGCGGCGAGCATGTTGCGTTCAAACGTGGCGATGCTGGTGCGCACGAGGTGGGTGGACTGCCAGGTAATCAGCGCCGTAATCGCCATGATGGCGACGACCAGCGGCACGATCGCCAATGCCAGAATTTGTGCCCGCAGATTCACGCTTCAGTCTTCCCATTCTTGGGCACTCATTTGCCAATGCCACAACACGGCAGGAAAAGTGCAAGCCAAGCCAGCCGTCATGCATGCCCGGATTGGGGCTGCCGAACCAGTATCCATATTCTGCGGTTATCCACATCTGGAAATATAAAGATATTGCCGCATTTTTCATCTGCCGTACCCAGCATTCGGTATGCCGCATGCCTCATGAGTGGGCACGAGAGGTAATTTTAATCACGGTTCGGAACTGTTCATTTTCGCGTTCATTTTTAAGGCAGAGCGCGCTGATTTGCTGGTCATTCGGTATGGCGAGAGGATCGTCCATTTTGTGAAAAGACCACATCCCCAATGGATTGTGCGGTGCGATGCCAAGCGTTTTGCCTTGAAATGCGCCTGAAATTTCAGCTTGACCACCTTCCTATTTTAGCTTTGTATTTTAGTCAGTTTACAAATGTTTCTGCCGGAGGGGTGACCCTCATCGCTGAGCTGAGTTTCTAACGATCGGTGTGCCATGCTGCTCCAGCAATTCATCAATGGACTGATGCTTGGCGCCATTTACATGCTGGTGGCGGTAGCCTTCACGCTGGCGATTGGCGTCCTCAATTTCCTCAATTTCTCCCTGCCGGGCCTGTTCATGATTGGCGGCATGATGGCCTATGGCCTGATGAAGCTGGGGTGGCCATGGTTCTTCGCCATGGGCGGAGCGCTGTTTGTCGCGGCTCTCATCTCCCTGCTGGTTGAGCGCCTCGCATACAGACGCATGAGGGATGGAGACCCAGAAGTGCCCCTTGTGGCCTCCCTCGGTTTTCTTGTGCTGCTCGAGAACCTGATGCTGATCCAGTATGGCTCCGACCAGCAGGCTTTTCCGGCGCTTCTGCCAGACATGAACTTCCGCATTGGCGGGCTGGTACTGGGCATGGCGCAGGTCATCTCGCTCACGCTTTCTGTCGCACTGGTGGCGTGGCTGTCATGGTTCCTGAAAACGACCAATGCTGGCCGGCGTATCCGCACCGTGGCTGAAAACCGTGAGACGGCGATGCTCATGGGCATCAATATTGATCGACTGGTGCCGCAACTGTTCGTGGCCAGCGCGCTGCTGGCAGCTGTGGGCGGGATCTTGTTCGCGGTGAACTACCAGCAGGTGTCGCCCTTCATGGGTGAGGGGCCGGGCTTCAAGGGTGTGGCAGCCATGATCATCGGCGGCATGGGCTCTATCTGGGGCAGCGTGCTGGGCGGGCTGTTGCTTGGCCTCGCGGAGGTGTTCTCCATCTCCTTCATTGGTGCCGACATGGTGAACATCACCGTCTATGGCCTGCTGTTGCTGATCCTGATCGTGCGGCCGCAGGGCCTGCTCGGCAAGCCTCCGGCCCGGGAGAAGTTGTGATGAGTGGGTATCTCACCGGCGTTCTCGTCGTCCTCGCCTTCAATGTCATTGCAGCCTATGCGGTCTATCTGCCAATGGCGGCAGGGCAGCTCAATCTGGGTATTGCCGGCTTCATGGCCATCGGGGCCTATGGCGCGGCTTTCCTCACCAATGAATATGGCTGGTCCATCTGGATGGCGGTGCCCACGGCATCTGCCGCTGCCGGTCTGGTCGGTATTGTCATCGGCATTCCTGTGCTGCGTACCCATGGCATCTATCTGGCTCTTGCGACCTTCGCGCTGGGGCAGGTGATTGCGGCCATCTTCCTCAATCTGGAAGTGGTGGGTGGTGCGGCCGGCTATACGGTTTCCGATTATGTCTCGCCGAACGTGGTGTTCTGGGCGGCGGCCGGTGTGGTGGTGTTCATGCTGCTGCTCTCGCGTACCCGGTTCGCGCTCTATCTCACGGCGGTGAAGAGCGACCCCACGGTTGCGGATCTCATGGGCATTTCCGTGCGCGGCATCCAGGTGGCGGCCTTCGCGCTGGGGGCGGCGGTGGCCGGATTTGGTGGCGCATTCTATGCCCTGCACTACAACTTCATCGAGGCCCAGCATTTCAATGTGCTGCTCTCGGTCTTCACGGTGCTCTATGTGCTGTTCGGCGGCACGCAGACTGTATGGGGCCCGCTGGCCGGTGCGATCTTTTTCACCCTGATGCCGGAACTGCTGCGTGCCGGTGAGCAGTGGCGCTACGCCATCTTCGCGGTGTTCATCATCCTGTTCATGGCAATACGTCCGCAGGGGCTGGTGACGACCTCGCTGTTCCGCATCTTCCGTCGTCGTCGTTCCGGGGAGGCTGCACAATGAATGCGACGGCTATAGCTGCGGTCCCGTCTCCCGCCCCCCTTGCTTCAGGCGCTCAGGCGGCGCTGGTGGTGAACGGCGTCAGCAAGTCCTTTGCGGGTGTGCATGCCATCCGCAATCTCAGCTTCGAGGTGCCCAAGGGCGGTGCCACGGCGCTGATCGGCCCCAATGGCGCGGGCAAGACCACGGTGTTCAATCTGGTCAGTGGTGTCTACGGGGTGGATTCCGGCTCGGTGCATGTGAACGGGCAGGACATTACCCATCTGCCCTCACGACAGCGCATCGGCAAGGGCATTGCCCGCAGCTTCCAGAATGTGCGCCTTATGGCCCATCTCTCGGTGCTGGAAAACCTGCTGGTGGGCCAGCATGTGCGGGCCTCCTCGCTCGGTGCGCTGCTCACTCCCTATCGTCTCTTCCCCAACCATCCGTGGAAGGTGGAGGCGCGCCGGGCGCTGGCCGAGAACGGGCTGGAGCAATATGCGGACGAAATGGTGAGCGCGCTGCCCTATGGCGTGCGCAAGCGCATCGATCTGGTGCGCGCCACTCTCGCCGGGGCCAGCGTGCTGATGCTGGACGAGCCGGCCGCCGGTCTCAACCCGTCCGAGACGAATGACCTGCGTGACCATCTCAATGCCCTCGTGGCGCAGGGGCTCACCCTGCTCATCGTTGAGCATGACATGCACTTCGTCGACAGCATCTGCCGCAATGTGGTGGTGCTCAATTTCGGTGAGAAGATCGCCGAGGGGCCACTCGCCGTGGTGCAGCAGAACCCTGAAGTGCGCCGCGCCTATATTGGCGATGAGGAGGGCTGACCCATGGCACTGCTCGATGTATCCGACATCCATGTCCAGTATGGCCGTGTGACTGCCCTCACCGAAGTGAACCTGCAGGTGGGCGCGGGCGAGATCGTCACTGTGCTGGGTGCCAATGGCGCGGGCAAGAGCACGCTGCTGAAGGCTATCCTCGGCGCTGTGCCGGTGCGCAAGGGCGGCATCACCTTTGCGGATGATGACATCACCCATGCTGCCCCTCACAAGCGCATCGCCAGCGGCATCTCGCTGGTGCCGGAAGGCCGGCGGGTGCTCATCTCCCTCTCGATTGAGGAAAACCTGCTGCTGGGCGCGCACATGCGCACCGACACCGCCAATATCCGCGCCGAGATGGATGCCATCTATGAGCGCTTCCCCAATCTGGCGGAGCGCCGGCACATGCTGGCCTCCTGCCTCTCGGGCGGTGAGCAGCAGATGCTGGCCATTGGCCGGTCGATGATGGCCAAGCCCCGGCTGATGCTGCTCGATGAGCCTTCTCTCGGCCTCTCGCCCCTGTTCGTGTCGAAGCTGTTCGACCTGATCCGGGAACTGAATGCAGGCGGGCTCTCCATTCTGCTGGTGGAACAAAACACCGGCAAAGCGCTCGGCGTCGCCCACAAGGCCACGGTTCTTGAACTGGGGCGGGTGGTGATGGCGGGTGATCCAAAGGCCCTGGCTGCCGATCCGCGCTTGCGGGAAGCCTATCTGGGCGATGGCGGCAGCCACTGAAGAACAACAGGGAAAACGCTTTAACCCAAAAAATAAAAGCCGGCACGTCAACAACGGCCGCGTGGAGAGGACACAGTCATGAAAGCAGTTCTACTGGGTGCAGTGGCCGCACTTGCGGTTGTGGTGGCGGGGCCGGTGGCCCACGCGGAAGATGAACTGGTTCTGGGTTACATGATGGCCAAGAGCGGCCCCTATGTGAGCCTCGCCAACACCAACGAGATCGCGGTTGATCTTGCGGTGGAAGAAATCAATGCTAAGGGCGGCATCAACGGCAAGAAGATCAAGGTGGTGAAGTTCGATACCGCCGGTGATCCCAAGCAGGCTGCCATCGCCCTGCGCCGTTTTTCGGAAGATGACAAGGCGTTGGCCGTGATTGGCCCGTTCTCATCTTCAGAAGTGCGCACCGCCTTCCCGGTGGGTGAGCGCGCGGGCATTGCGCAGATGTCCATGGCCTCGTCCGCTCCCGGCCTCACCAAGGGCTTTTCCTACGGGTTCCGCAACACGATTGACGAGGGCAAGGTGATCAACACCGTGCTCACCTCGATCAAGGAAAAGGGCCTGCCGATGGCCTCGGGCGTGGCGGCCTATGCCACGGACGACACGGTGTCGAAGTCCATTGGGACCAAGGTGGTGCCGGAGCTGTTCGAGAAGTTCTCCATTCCGCTCAAGGGCTCGGTGGACTTCCAGTTCGCGGCGTTTGATCTCTCTCCGCAGGTGTCGCAGATCAAGCAGATGGCACCGGACATCATCGGTCTTGGCTCGCCGCCTGAAGGTGCGATCAATATCGCGCGCGAGATGCGCCGGCAGGGTGTGGAAAGCCGGCTGGTCGGTGGCACCACCATCGCGGACCCGGAACTGCCGCACCGTCTTGATGGCGCGGGCGAGAAGCTCACTCTCGGTTCCACCTTCTATACCGATGTGAACGACACCACCAAGGCGTTCACCGAGGAGTTCGGCAAGCGCACCAAGGCCGCCGGCATGCAGCGCACCGTGCCCAACCAGATGGATGCCTCCGTCTATGACATCGTGAAGGTCTATGCCGAGGCGATGAACCGCGGCGGCGTGACCGGCGACAAGGCGAAGCTGGCTGAAGAGCGCACCGCGATCCGCGATGAAGTCTCCAAGCTGAAGGATTTCGAGGCTCTTGAGGGCAAGATTTCCTTCGTCGATGGCGATGCGGTGAAGCCGGTCTATGTGCTGGAAATCAAGGACGGCGACTGGACCCTGCTCGACACCCGCATGCCGGAGTGAACGACCCTTTCGGGAGCCGGATCTGCATCCGGTTCCCGGAACCGGCCTGAGGCCGCAACAACAGCATCGGGCGGAAGCCGTCAGGGCAAGAGGAAGGGCCGGACCATATCCCGGCCGAAATCAAACAGAAGGGCAGGGCTGGCGTGTGAGATGCCGGTTCTTACCACCAACCATCGGGGTGTCCCATGTCGGGCAAGACGCTGAAGTTCACGATCCATGCCGGGGACGCGCCCCGTGAGGAAACGCTGGAGATCAAGACCTTCGTGATCGCCGGCTGGACCGGGCGCGACAAGGCCGCGCTGGAAAAGCATATCCGTGAGCTGGAAGAGCTGGGCATAGCCCGTCCTGCTTCCACGCCCATCTATTACCGCGTGGCGGCCGCGCGTCTCACCCAGGATGATGCCATTGAGCACAGTGGCGGGGATTCCAGCGGCGAAGTTGAATATGTGGTGCTTCAGGCCGGCGGCAAGCGCTATCTGGGCCTTGCCTCGGACCACACCGACCGGGTGGTTGAAACCCACGGCATCGCCATTTCCAAGCAGATCTGCGACAAGCCGATCGCGCGTGACCTGTGGTTGCTGGATGATGTGCTGGGCCACTGGGATGAACTGATCCTGCGCGCCTATGCCACCATCGATGGCGAGCGGGTGCTGTATCAGGATGGCCGCGTGACCGCGATGCTGCCGCCGGAAGAGATTCTGGCCGGCTTCAAGGATGCGCCGCTGGAGAACGGTTCGGCCATGCTGTGCGGCACGCTGGCAGCCATTGGCGGCATTCGCCCGGCGGAGCGGTTCGACTTCGAGCTGGAAGATCCGGTTCTGGGCCGCACCATCCGCCATGGCTATGACATCACCGTGCTGCCGGTTGCCGGGTGATGCCATGATGATGGAGCCCGCCTCTGCCGATATGGCTTATGCGACCGAAGAGGACCTGCCCGGCGGGCAGGTGCCTTCCCTGCGGGATGCGGCCTACGAGCTCATCAAGCAGCGCATCATCATGTGGACATACCGTCCCGGCGAGGCGCTCAGCGAGGCGGTGGTGTCCGCCTCGCTCGGCCTTGGTCGCACGCCCGTGCGACAGGCGTTCGATCGTCTGATGCGGGACGGGCTGGTGGAGGTTCTGCCCCGCAAGGGCATCCTCGTGCGCCCGATCACGCAGGATGAGGTGCGCGACATGGTGGAGGCGCGGCTCATCAATGAGTGCTTCTGCGCGCGGCAGGCGGCAGAAATCATCGACAAGGCCAGCCTTGAGGAATTGCAGGCCAACATCGCGCGCGGCCGTGCAGCCCTTGGCGGTTATGATGTCGAGGCGCTAATGCGGCTGGACCGCAGCTTCCACGCCACCATCTGCGGCAGCGCGCGCAATGCAGTGATGGCGGAGTTCACCAAGAACCTGCATGAGCGCTCCCAGCGCTTCTGGCATCTCTCGCTGCGGGATAGGGATCATCACCGCCGGGTGGTGGCGGAACATGATGCGATTGTCGGGGCGCTGGCCGATCGCGATATGGATGGCGCGGAAGCCGCGATGCGCGCGCACATCCTCTCGTTTGCGGAAAATCTCGGCCGGCAGCTCTGAAGGCTGGAATACGGTTTGTGCTGGTCACAGACCGTACAAGGCGGCAGGTTCAGTCTGAGCCCATCCCAGACCGAACCTGCCGTCGCCCTTGATCTGCGGGTTTCAGTGGCCGCCGCCTCCACCGCCGCCGGGCCGTGGCAGGCTCATGAGCGGAGCGGCGATCACCAGCGCCAGAAACAGGAAAGTCAGCAGGTAGAAGACATCGGCAAAGGCCATCACCAGCGCTTCGCGACGCACCAGCGCCGCCATCTGCTTGAGAGCCGCAACCGAGGCATCGGAGCCAAGATCCGAGAAGCTCCGGGTCATGCCGTCAATCCGCTCCAGCGCAATATGGCTGCCCCATTCCACATGTTCATGCAGGCGCGAGAGGTGCAGGTCCCAGCGATTGTTGAGTGCTGTGTTGATGATGGCGAGCCCGACAGCGCCACCCAGATTGCGCATGAGGTTGAAAAGGCCGGATGCATTCTTCATCTGCTCCGGCGGAAGGGTGCCCAGCGAGACATTGTTGATGGGGATCATCGCAATCATCAGTGACACGCCGCGCAGGATCTGCGGGATGAACAATTCCCAGAAATCCCAGTCCTTGGTGATGCTCGTGACCCACCAGGTGCCCAGCGCGAAGCCTGCGAACCCCACCCCCATCATCACGCGCGGATCGAGTTTGGTCATGAGCCGCCCCGCGATGGGGGCCATGATGAACATGGCGGCACCGGTGACGAACATGGTTTCGCCAATCTGGAGCGCCGAATAGCCCCGCACCCGCCCCAGATAGATGGGGTAGAGATAGGTGAGGCCGTAGAGCCCGATGCCCATCACGAAGCTGAAGGCGGAACCCACCGCGAAATTGCGGTTCTCAAAGGCGCGAATATCCACCACGGGGTCACGGGCTTTCAGCACCCGCGCGAAGAAGGCCACCATCGACACCGCACAGATGACGGCGAAGATGAGGATGAATTCATCCTCGAACCAGTCATTGGTGGGGCCTTCCTCCAGCACGAATTCCAGACTGCCAAGAAAGCCGGCCATGAACAGCAGGCCCCACCAGTCGAAGCGGTCGAGCAGGCCAAAGTCCGGTTCATCGAAGTCGACAAGGGTGACGGTGGCAATCACCACGAAGATGCCCGGAAGCACATTCACCAGAAAAAGCCAGTGCCAGGAGAACAGGTCGGTGAGATATCCGCCCACAGTCGGACCAATGGTTGGTGCGAGCGTGGCCACAAGCCCGATCATCGGTGCGACGATGGGCTGCTTTTCCTTCGGAAAGACCGAGTAGGCAGCCGCGAACACGGTGGGGATCATGCCACCGCCGAGAAAGCCCTGCAGCGCGCGATAGACAATCATCTGCTCGATGGAGGTTGCCGTCGCGCACATGAAACTCATGAAGGTGAAGCCGGCCGCCGAGGCCGCGAACAGCCAGCGCGTGGACAGGGCGCGTGAGAGAAAGCCCGAGAGCGGGATCATCACCACCTCGGCGATGAGGTAGCTGGTCTGCACCCAGGAGATTTCATCCGATGAGGCGGCAAGCCCCGCCTGAATTTCGGCAAGGGAGGCCGAGACGATCTGGATATCCAGAATCGCCATGAACATGCCGAACACCATGCAGAGGAAGGCGAACATGCGCCTTTTTTCAACTGCTGGCGAGGTGCGCTCCGGTGTGGCTGTCAGGGTGCTGGCCATGGCCGTTCATCCCGTTTTTCGTTCCTTATGACCCCTCGTGGCGGGTATCCACGGTGGCGGTCACCGACATGCCCGGCCGCAGTTCGTGCTTGGCGAGGATGGACGGGTCAATAACGATGCGCACCGGAATGCGCTGCACGATCTTGGTGAAGTTGCCGGTGGCATTCTCCGGCGGCAGAAGGCTGAAGACGGAGCCGGAGGCAGGCGACACGCTGGCCACTGTTCCGGTGATGTTTTCATCCGGATAGGCATCGACATAGATGTGAACGCTCTGGCCGGGCATGAGCCGGCCGAGCTGCGTTTCCTTGAAATTGGCGTCGACATAGACCCCGTCTATCGGCACCACGGCGGCGAGGCGCGTGCCGGTCTGCACCAGTTGGCCCACCTGCACGGCCCGGTTGCCGACCACGCCATCAATGGGCGCGCGGATCACGGTGAAGTCGAGATCGCGCTGGGCCTGATCGCGCGTGGTTTTCAGTTCATCGAGCACATGGGCGGCTTCCAGACGCTGGGCCTGAAGCACGGCCACCTGCGCTTCGGCGGAGGCGACAGCGGCGGTCTCGGCTGCAACGCTGGCAGAGGCCTTGTCACGGTCTGCGACCGCATTGTCGAGGGTGGAGCGGCTGGCGAAGTCAGATTTCGCGAGCTTGTCCTGCCGGTCGAATTCCGACTGGGTGCGCTGGAGATCCGCCTGTGAGGCAAGTAACTGCGCCTTGGCCTGATCCACGGCGGCAAGGCTGGCCTTTTCCTGCTGGTCGAAGCGGGCGAGGGTGGCTTCCTGCGTGGCGATCTTGTTCTGGGCGGCCTGAAGGGCCAGCACATAATCGCCGTCATCAATGCGGGCAATGACGTCTCCGGCCTTCACGGACTGGTTCGCCGTGACATCCACACTCTTCACATATCCACCGACCTTGGCGGCCAGAACGGATGTGTCAGCCGCCACATAGGCATCATCTGTCGAGACCTCGAAGCGCCCCACCTGCCACCAGTTTAGACCCAGCCATCCGCCGCCAGCCACAAGAGCTGTCGCGATCACGCCGAACACCAGAGACTTGGGCGAGCGGGGCTTCTCCGTTGTCTGTGCGGCGGCATGGTGTGCGGATGCATCCTGAGCGCGCGTCAGGGTGTTGTCCGGTGCGGTGTTGCTGGTCTGGGCCATGGGTTTTGCCGTGAGTGTTGTCGGGCCAGTTGTGGCCAGACTGAACCGTTTAGTTTTCTCTACTGTGACATATATTGAACTAAACCGTTCAGTCAATATCTTTGACGGCGCTGCCAAACACACCTATTCATCACTTTATGCGGAGGATGGATATGAGCGATCCGTTAAAAGGTTCCGGTATGGAGCCGCACCCCCGGCCCGCCATCGAGGAGCCCGGACCGGAGGCGCGCAAGCGGCGTGACATTATTGATGGTGCGCGCAGGGTCTTCTTCGACAAGGGCTTCGATGCGGCCAGCATGGACGCGATCGCGCGTGCCGCATCTGTCTCCAAGGCCACGATATATGTGTATTTCCCAAGCAAGGCCGATCTCTTCGGGGCGCTTGTGGAGGTGGATCGAAAACAGTCCGCCGAGCGGCTGTTTGAGTTTGACCCACGCGATGTTGATCTGGAGCGCCAGCTCCTGCGCATCGGCGTCTCGTTCATGACGATGATGGTTCGCCCCGATCATATCCGGCTCGTGCGCATGGTGATCGGTGTTGCGGAGAAGTTTCCCGCTGTGGGACGGACCTTTTTTGAAACCGGCCCCACCCATGGCGGCAGGCGGCTGGGGGAACTCATCGCCCGCCATGTGGAACTTGGTCGCCTTGAGGTCGATGATTGTGAGGCGGCGGCGTTCGAGTTTTTGAATCTGTGTCAGGGCAATCTGGTGAAGGGGCTTCTCTTTGGCATGCTTGAGACCCCACAGCCCACGGACATCGAGGCGCAGGTTGCGCGTGCCGTGCGTGTTTTTCTCGCGGCTTATGGTGTGAAGGCGGCCTGAGCCTTCGGCAGAAACCCTGCCTTGCTTCTTCCTCTCAAGGAAGGTCATGCGGAGCGTTTTGCTCCGCATGGAGATGTGCCGGCTAACGTCGCCAATATGGGCTGGCCGGGCGGAAGAGGCGCGATGTCAGAACGTCCCTGACCGGCCCCCGTTCCGTCCCGCCGCCCTGTCATCTCAGGCCAGCCGTGCCTCGATGCCCGCAGCCACCGCCATAATGTGATGATCGCTGCCGGCCGGCCCGGCAATGGTGAGGCCCACGGGCGGACCGCCGGTGGGGCCAATGGGCAGGGAAACCGCGCACCCATCCACCGTGTTGATGAGGGTGGCATTGCGCAGGGCCAGAAGATTGGCGGCGGTGTATGCTGCATCTCCATCCGGAAGCATTTCGGTGCCGAGATCCGCAATGCGCGGCGGCACGATGGCGGTCGTGGGGAAGATGACAGCATCAAGCCCGGTCACCGCAGCCTCAAACCCTGCAATGATGGCGCTGCGCTGGGGGTGAAGATTGATGTAGTCCGCTGCGCTCTGCTCCTGCCCGCGGGACATGCGCACCAGAACGCGCGGGTCATAGGCCTGCGCCTGTGTTTCGATCCATGTGCGATGCCAGGCATAGCTTTCGGCGGCCGTGTATCCACCCTTGGCATTCATGGTCGCAATATCAAGCAAGGCGGGGATCTCGATGCGCGAGACAATCGCACCCGCATCTTCCAGTGCCTCAACCGTCGCCTCAAACTGGCGTGCCACCTGCGGGTCCAGATCATCCAGCGCGATGGTGCTGAGGATGCCCAGTCGCAGCCCCGCCACCGCCAGAGGCTTCACGTCCACCGGTGTGTCATCTGCCAGAATGGCATCCAGCGTGGCGCAGCACTGCACGGAGCGCGCCAGTGGGCCGATGGAGTCGAGGCTGGTGGAGAGCGGAAGCGCGCCCTGCGCCGGCACGCGCCGTGCTGTGGGCTTGAAGCCGACAATGCCGCAGAAGGCTGCAGGAATGCGGCAGGAGCCTCCCGTATCGGTGCCCAGCGCGCCATGCGCCATGCCATCGGCGACCGCCACCGCGCCGCCAGATGTGGAGCCACCGGAAACGCGACCTTGTTCCGGTTCACCGGGCATGCGTTCATAGGGGCTGCGCGGGGTGCCATAATGCGGGTTCATACCGAGGCCGGAATAGGCGAATTCTGTCATGTTCGCGCGGCCGATGAAGATGAAACCGGCAGCACGCAGGCGCGCCACAGCCACCGCATCATCTTGCGCCGGTGGCTGGTTCGCGAGCACTTTTGAGCCTGCAGTTGTCACCTCGCCGCGAATGTCGAACAGATCCTTGATCGCGAGAGGAATGCCGGCGAAAGGAGAGGGGGCAGCCCCGGCCTGCCGCAGCAGGTCCATGGCATCGGCCGCCTGCAAGGCCTGCTCTGCCGCCACGCTGACGAAGGCGCGCGCGCCTTCCCCTTCCGGGGCATGAATACGGGCGAGGCAGTCTTCCACCAGCTTGCGGCTGGTTGTGGTGCCGGCAGCCAGGTCGCGCGCAAGGCTGGAAAGCGTGGGGAGGGGAAGCTGGGAAGCGGCCATGGCGGTTTCCTGAAGAATGCGGCGGAGGCGGGGCATCTGCGCGGATGGTAGAAGTCCTGCCCGGTAAATATTGAGCATGGGCAGGTTTTGAAACCCGCCCATGCTCAAAGGCCACGCCGGAATAGATGAAGCTGTGTGGGGGCCACCCCGGCAGGCCGTTCTTTCGCTCCGGTCAGGCCGGATCGTAATAGTGGATCTCAAGCAGCAGGCAGCCATTCACGGACTTGAACGGGCCGTGCCATGCTCCCGGCGGGCGCACGGCATAGGTATAGCCGGAGAAGGACACGCCGCCTTCGCCATTCTCATCATTGCCGACGCCCATGTCGCCGGTCACGAGAAATACTTCCTCCCAGAAGTCATGCACAATTGGCTTGGTGCTGTAGAAGCCGGGGGGGAACTTCAGCAGACGGGTGCGGCTGCCGGTCTTCTTCTCCGTATCCAGCGCGCCGGACAGGATTTTCTCCAGAGCGCCGGACTTGGGATCATACCCTTCCGGCAACTGCCAGCCACTCTCCATATCCAGCGTGTGAAACTCATGATGCAGCTTGTTGACGGCCATGTCGAACTCCCGTGAAAGCCCGCGAGGCGGGGATAGATGAACGAGGCAGAAAGAGCCGGGTCTGCGCGGTGCATCCTGGTGCATCCGTTCGGCCCGGCTCCGGGCAGTGTACGTAGATGGTTCAATCCGCCAGCGGGCCGGCGGCAGGTGCGCCGGGCACTTCGTCGGAAAGCTCGTAGGAGCGGAGCATCTTGTCGAGCTGCTCATCAGCCCGCGCCCAGTCATAGGTGCGGTAGGAGTGGCCCTTCACGACAAAGCCCGCGCCGGCATAAAACAGTTCATACTGCGCATGGCGAGATGCGAATTCCGAGCCAACCGCATCCCATGCCAGCTTGTAGAACTTCACCTTGTCCTGAGCACTGGCGGCGGGCGACTGCTGTGTCTTGGCGATGAGTGCCGCGATTTCCGGGTTTTCGAAATCATGCACCGAGGAGGGCAGCATGATCATGCCGCCACCGGCCAGTTCTCGCAATGTGTTGAGCACCTTGCCATAGAGCTGCTGGGTCAGGGTTTGTGCAGCATAGAGGGCGTGCCGGTCCGGAATGAAATAGGGGCCATATTTGAAGCCCTTGGCTTCCATGCCCGCCACCATCGTATCCACCATGCCCACCTCGGCGGCAAGCTGGCCCAGCATTTCGCGCACCTGCGGGAAATTGGTGGTGCCATTGATCTTGGTGATGCGATGCGCCAAGCCGATGAGGAAGCGCAGCTTCACCGAGAGGCGGATCTGCGCCTGATAGTTCTGATACACATGGGCCGGCGTGGCGTTGAACTGCTTCGAGGTCATCGCCAGATCATCGACAATAAAGACCCGTTCCCACGGCACCTTCACATCATCGAAATACAGCACCGCGTCATTCTCATCGAAGCGGGCAGCCAGCGGATTGTCGAACACCGAAGGGGCGGCCTGCTCGTAAGACTTGCGGGAGAGGATCTTCAGCCCCTTCGCATTCATCGGAATGGTGAAGGAGATGGCATATTTCTCATCGCCCGGCTGGAGCGGCTGAATGCAGGTGACGAACACCTCATTGGCCATGATGCCGCCGGTGGCGAGCATCTTTGCGCCGCGCACGGTGATGCCCTCGGCGTCGCGGTCCACGATGCCGGTGGCCAGATAGGGGTCTGCCTGTTCGGCCGTGGTCTTGGAGCGGTCCGCCTGCGGGTTGATGATCACATAGGTGAGGTAGAGATCATTGTCGCGGGCATAGCGGTAATAGTCCGCCAGTGCACCGGCGCGCGCCTTGTCATAGGACTCGAATACATCGAGCCCCATATACATGCCCGAAATGCACGAGGCGACATGGTCTGGCGCGCGGCCGAGAAAGCCGCCATGCAGTTCGGTCCAGGCTTCAAGGCCGGCACGGCGGCGCTTGAGGTCCTCATAGCTCTTGGGCAGTTCCCAGATCCGGTTGGCGCGGGTGCCTGTGTCCGTCTCGAAGGTCATCAGCTCGCGGTTTTCAGGCGCGCTCTGGAAGTCAAACATCTGACCAACAGATGCCACCGCGCCCTTGTAGGCAGGGTGCGTGGTGGCATCGCCCACGAGCTTTCCATCAAGGAAGATTTCGCGGCCGTCTTGCAGGCTGGCAATATGCTGTGCGCCAGTTTTGATCATGGGTGGGCTCCGGAAAGGGGGCATTCAGACAGGGCAATGAAGGGGCGGGCTCAGGCGCAGGAAACTGCAAGATTGTGATAGGCGCCGCGGAAGAAGATCAGCGGCTCGCCCTCGCCGGCGACAGAGAAGCGTTCCACGCGTGCCAGGAAGATGATGTGGTCGCCGCCATCATGGTGGGCATGCGGGGTGCATTCGAAATGGGCCAGCGCGCCATCAATCAACGGTGCGCCATGGGTGCCGCAGGCGTGGGGCACATCCGCCCATTTGTCGGCCGAGGCCTTTGCGAACTTGTCGGAAAGATGCTTCTGGTTGCTATCAAGCAGGTTTACGCCATAGCTTTTTGCCTTCAGCATTGCAGGCAGGCTGTAAGCCGTGCGTGCCACGCTGAACAGCACCAGCGGCGGGTCCAGCGACACCGAATTGAACGAGGTCATCGTCATGCCGATCACATCGCCCTGCGTGCCTTGGGCCGTGACGATCGCTATGCCGGTGGCAAAATGGCCAAGGGCGCGACGGAAGGCGCGGGCATCAAAATCCCCGCAGGACTGTTCATTTGCTGCGCACATGATACTCACCCATTGCCAAGGCAAAGGCCTGATGATTTAGCTTTGATCTAAAGGTAATATGCAAATTTAATCCATGTCAATTGGCATGCGGATGATTGTTTGGGCGTTGCGGGACAAGATTGCCCGGATACAAGGCAGAACAGGCTGGAAAGCCCACGGAACCGAGTGGAGACAGATGTGGTGAAACGTGCGCGCGTGAAGGCAGGGCAGGCGCTCCCGGCTCAGGGAACAGATGGCGTGGATGCTGCCGGAATGGAGCGGACACAGGGCGAAGTGCGCGTACCCGCCCCAATGCAGCAGGATGCCCGGCATGACGCATTTCTGCGCAGCCCTGCCGGTGCGGATCTCACCGTTTCACGCCCGGAACTGTTGGTGAATGGCTCGGATGAAGAGTTCCGCGCACTGCTGCACGACACGTTGGCCTTCGCGGCGCGCATTCAGGAAATGCGGAACCGGCTGGGCGGGCTCATCGGCCTTTCCGGCGCGCAATACACCATTCTCATCGCCATTTCCCATCTTCAGGGGGAGAGCGGCGTGGGGGTGAACTCGGTGGCGGACCATCTCCATCTCAGCGGCGCATTTGTCACCATCGAGGTGAACCGGCTGGTCTCGCTGAATCTGGTGCGCAAGGAAGTGAACCCGGAAGACCGCCGCCGCGTTCTGCTCACCATCACCCCCCATGCGCGTGAGGTGCTGAAGACACTGACAGCCGTGCAGCGCCCGGCCAATGATGCGCTGTTTGGCCATTTGTCCCGGTCGGACTTCCAGATGTTGCGGCAGATTTTCCCGGCTTTTGTGACCAGTGCGGATCAGGCCCTGCGTCTGATCGACTATCTTGCGCCCGGTGGCGTCTTGCCGGAACAGCTTGTGGCAAGCGAAGCCTGATCATTGTGACTTTGGGAAAGCTTTGGCCGGGATGTGAGCTGCGGCCATTTCTTCCCAGCCGTGGAGCCGTTCTTCAGCAAAAGCCGGAATATTCCGGCTGGATGTAAGAAGATGTCCAAGGGCCGCACCCGGATGAATGGTGCCACCCCATGGTCTTATGCATTGCGGAACGTGAAATGCCGGTGTCCGAAATAGTTCAGGACCGGCCCGACAAGAACGGTCAATGCCAGTGTCCATATGGGCTGGAAGGCCAGAGCCTCTCCGATCAGTGCCGCCACGATGCTCCAGACCAGCACAATGGCATTTGCCATCTGGAACCGCGCAAAGCCCCACCACGACAGGCGGGCCGCGAAGGTCCATCCCGCATTCAGGGCATAGGACCATATGCTGGCCACCCCATAGCCGAGGCAGTTGGCGAGCAGTTGTGAGCCACCCGCGCGCAGGATGAGGAAAAAGACCGTGGCGTGAACAAGGGTGGCCAGGCCGCCAATCAGGCAGAAGCGCACGAAGCGCAGTTGCAGGATGCGGGTGGCCAGTTGCACGGGACGACTGTTCACAGGCTCTCCGGGCACAGGCTCACCCTCACAGACTTGCAGGCCTGCGCTCTTCCGGACGTGCCAAGGGAAGAGGGGACGGGTCTGGTATCATGTTCTGGCGCATCGCCGCCCGTTCATGGATGTCGCGGATGATGAAAACCGGGCGCTGCTTGGTTTCCAGATAGGTGCGTCCCAGATATTCCCCCAATATGCCGATGCCGACCAGTTGCACCCCGCCCATGAACAGGATGGCGGACATGAGGGAGGCATAGCCCGGCACATCGCGCCCGGCCACCAGCGTGGCTATGATGAGGACGAGGCCATACACGAAGGCAAGGCCGGCTATGCCCGCGCCGAGATAGGTCCATACCCGCAACGGCCATGTACTGAAACTGGTGATGCTCTCCAGCGCCAGATTCCAGAGCCGCCACTTGTTCCATTTGGTGGTACCGGCAGCGCGGGCCTCGCGCACGAACTCCACCTGCGTGCGACGAAAGCCGACCCATGCGAAAATGCCCTTCATGAAGCGCTGGCGCTCTGGCAGGTCATTGATGGCATCCACCACCCGGCGCGACATGAGGCGGAAGTCGCCGGTGTTTTCCGGGATCGGTGTCTCGGCGATCATGTTGTTGAGCTTGTAGAAGGATTCAGCAGAAATCCGCTTCAGCCATGTATCGGCGCTGCGGTCAGCGCGCCGGGCCTCCACGACATCATAGTCTTCTTCCACCCACAGCCGTACCATTTCGGCGATGGTTTCCGGCGGGTCCTGAAGGTCCGCGTCGATCGGGATCACGGCATCGCCGCGCGCCACGGCCAGCCCGGCGGTGAGTGCGGCTTCCTTGCCGAAATTGCGTGCCAGTTCCACCACGCGGATGCGCGCATCCTGACGGGCATAGGTCTTCAGCTGTTCGAGAGTGCCGTCCCGGCTGCCGTCATCCACGCAGATGAATTCAAGCTGGTAGGTCGGCAGGTCGCGGGCCAGCACGTCCATCATGCGCGCGAAGAAAATGCCGATGGCGTCTTCCTCGTTATAGAAGGGCGTGATGATAGACAGGAGCATGTGTTCGGCTCACCCGCGCAGGCATGTGGCGGCCATGCCGGTTGGGCAAGGACAAGCGAACAATTAGGGTGTGTTATTTTATTATACAACCCCTAATAGCATTTTGACTCCGGATGCGCGCGGCCTGAAAACCCCATGCTCATGCTGTTGGCAGGTCTGAATGCCATAAAGATCAACAATATGAGGCCTACATGAGGCTTGGTGCGATGTTTGGATCAACCCGTTTGGGCAGGCCAACCGGGTATATGCAAGCCGGACCGCTCAAGAACGGGGTGACGCTATGATGCCAGCAGTCCATCCCGGTTTCCTCCATGCAGGTTGCAAAAAGGAAGGGCCGGGCTGCCATGGTGCTGGCAACCCGGCCCGATCTGTGGATGAGGCCGGAGCATTCATTCCCATGCCGGGATGAAAATGGCCTCAGGGTGTGCCCGCCCGCTTCTTCCTCAGTCGGTCTCGCCCATGCGGCGGCGGGCGGCGGTCAGGGTGTTCTGAAGCAGGCAGGCGATGGTCATGGGGCCGACACCGCCGGGCACGGGCGTGATGGCGCCGGCCACTGCCTTGGCCTCTTCATAGGCCACATCGCCCACAAGGCGGCCCTTGCTGGCACCCTCTGCCGGCGGCAGACGGTTGATGCCGACATCAATGACAATCGCACCCGGCTTCACCCAGTCGCCCTTCACCATTTCAGGCACGCCCACGGCCGCGACCAGAATATCCGCCGTGCGGCAGACGGCGGGCAGGTCCTTCGTGCGTGAATGGGCCATGGTGACCGTGGCATTGGCCGTGAGCAGCATCTGCGCAATCGGCTTGCCCACCAGCACGGAGCGGCCGATGACCACCGCATGCAGGCCGGAGATATTGGGCTGCACGCTCTCGATCAGCAGCATCGAGCCCAGCGGCGTGCAGGGGGCAAGGCCCGGGAGGCCGGCCATGAGGCGGCCGGCATTTTCCGGGTGCAGGCCGTCCACATCCTTGGCCGGATCGATGGCAAGGATAACCTTGCCGGAATCGATATGGCGCGGCACAGGCAACTGAACCAGAATGCCGTCAACCAGTTCATCCTCATTCAGCTTCTGCACCAGTGCCAGCAGGTCCGCTTCCGGCGTATCGGCCGGCAGGCGATATTCGAAGCTCTTCATCTCCGCCTCTTTGGTGAGACGGACCTTTGAGCCGACATAGACCTCACTGGCCGGATCATTGCCCACCAGCACCACGGCCAGTCCCGGGCGGCGGCCATGGCGGGCGGTGAAGGCGATGGCCCCTTGCGCCACTTTGGCGCGCAGGGCGGCGGCGACGGCCTTTCCGTCAATGATGGTCGTGCTGCTGGAGGTGGTCATGGAAAAGGGCCTCGTTCTGAATCTGCATCTGCAGGAGGCCAGACGCGGCGGGGCCGGTGCTGGCGAATATGGCGATTGATTGCGGGCGCTTTCTGGCCAAGGCCATATTCGCGCGTCGCTCACGCCCCGGCGCAGCCATGTGGCTGGCCGGAGCATGCTGGCACCTGAGCGTGAACCTGTTCCGGATGGGCCGGAGCAGGCCTGCCGTGCACAGAACCGGCCTCCCTTGGCGAGGATGCCGGTGGATCTGAAGGGGCAGCGGTTCCCATGCGGCGCGTGCGCCACGCGGGTGCGTGTGAGGCAGGACAGATTTCGAAGCACATCATGACACGTCTGGCTGCAGGGCCAGGACGGTGCAGAGGCGCAAGAACTCAAAGCATGAAAGGTGATCGTTTCTTTATGGGCGGGGGCCGCTGGCCGCCGGGGTAGACCTGCCGATGCCGCACCCTGCCGGTGAAATTCTAGCCTGCCTGACGCAATCCGAATTCGGCGGCGCTTTGCTCCAGCCAGTGCCAGAAGCTTTCCGCGAAGGAGCGAAATACGGCGATGTCATAGACAGGGTCCTGCTCCGGTCGCGCGCTGGGTTCCTGCCAAAGAATGATACCGACATGGGAGGCGAGGGTCACCGCAGCATCATCCGGTCTGAATGCCAGGGGGTGGAGGTCCACCGGCACGCCCTTCGCCAGCACCTGCCGGGCGGCGGGGCCTTCGAGCCGCACCACGCCATAACCGGAGGATTGATCCGCGACCGAGACCAGCCCTGCCAGAGTGGCTGACAGTTCGCGCGCGAAAGCCCAGCCGCCGCCTTCCTTCACCGCCAGAAAGCTGTCCGGCCCGGTGCCGACAAGAATGAGACCATTGCCGCGTGAGACCCTGGGGCCATCGAGAAGTTCCAGCCCATAATGGGCGAGCAGGGCAGCTTTCAATGCCTCCCGCTG
Source organism: Xanthobacter sp. (assembly GCA_035911315.1). Classification (GTDB taxonomy): domain Bacteria; phylum Pseudomonadota; class Alphaproteobacteria; order Rhizobiales; family Xanthobacteraceae; genus Xanthobacter. The sequence goes on along the minus strand of JAMHVS010000014.1, from coordinate 26,337 downwards.
GCCCTTGCGCACGGTAAGGGTGGCAAGGCCCAGATTCGCGCGTTCTGCCACGTGTACATCGCCATGGGCTTCAAAATGCGCGTGGCTGATGGCTCCCGCAAAGGCGGAGATGGCGGTGAGGGGAGAGGTGTTCAACTCAGCCATGGAGCTTGCTCCCTTCAGGATCAAGAAAGACGGGGGAGCACAGCTCCACTTCCACTTCAGTATTGCGCAGAAGATCAACCACCCGCATGCGCTCGCCGATACGTTCCGGCCCGCGCTTCACCAGCGCCAGCCCCAGCCAGCTTTTCAGGATGGGCGAATAGGTGACCGAGGTCACATAGCCTTGATCGTTCGCGGTGGTGGGTGCGGCCCCCTTTTCCAGCAGATGCGCGCCGCCGGCCAGCGGCTTGCCCGCTTCCACCGGACGCAGGCCCACCAGTCTTTGCCGGGCCGGGTCTACCATCGCCTCGCGATAGGCCAGCGCCTTGCCGATGAAGTCCTTCTTCGTGGACATCATGCGGCCAAGGCCGACATCTTCCGCTGTGGTGCCCACCATTTCCGGCCCGCCCACATGGCCCTTCTCGATCCGCATGACGCCGAGCGCCTCGGTGCCATAGAAGCAGGCCCCCAAAGGCTGACCCTCGGCTTCAAGGCGGCGGGAGAGGGCATCGCCATAATTGGCCGGCACCGCAATCTCATAAGCCAGCTCGCCCGAGAAGGAGATGCGGAACAGGCGCACCGGCACGCCGGCCCAGTCAAATTCCGCCACACCCATGAAGGGGAACGCGGTATCGGAGAGATCGAACGCATTCCCCAGCATCTTCTGGAGCAATTCCCGCGAGCGCGGGCCAGCCACGGAATATTGCGCCCATGCCTCGGAGATGGAGGCGATCTGAACGTCCAGTTCCGGCCACAGCACCTGCGCGCAATAGTTCAGGTGCTTCATGATGCGCCCGGCATTGGCGGTGGTGGTGGAGACAACGAACTGCTCTTCGCCGAAGCGGGCCACCGTGCCGTCATCAAGGATGAAGCCATCCTCGCGCAGCATCACGCCATAGCGTGCCTTGCCCACCGCCAGCTTGGCGAAGGCATTGATATAGACGCGGTTCAGAAACTCCGCCGCATCCGGCCCCTGCACGTCGATCTTGCCGAGGGTGGAGACATCGCAGATGCCGACAGCGGTGCGGGTGGTGGAGACCTCGCGGTTCACGCTGTCACGCCACTCGGTTTCACCGGGGCGGGCATACCATTGCGGACGCAGCCACTGTCCGGTTTCAATGAAGGTGGCGTTCAGTTCCTGTGCATGTGCGTGGCCAGCAATATGGCGCGTGGGCTTGAAGTCCTTGCCGCGCGAATGGCCGGCAAAGGCGCCGATGGAAACCGGAATGGAGGGCGCGCGCGCCACCGTGGTGCCCACCTGCTCCATCGGCTTGCCGGCGAGCGCGGCCATGATGGCATGGCCATTGATGTTGGAGAGCTTGCCCTGATCGGTCGCCATACCCAGCGTGGTGTAGCGCTTCAGCAGTTCGACCGAGCGATAGCCCTCGCGGTGGGCGAGGGTGATGTCGGAAGCGGTCACATCATGCTGGAAGTCGACGAAGGCCTTCTTCGCCCCTTCCACATGCCACATGGGGGCGTGGCGATAGGCTTCATCCGCCGCCATGGGGGCATCGCCCGCCGCACCGTCATGGCCGGTGGCGCTGGCAGCGGCAAGACCGGCCGTATGACCGCCCCGCAGGGCCGCGCCCAGCGAGAATTCGCCCTGCGCCGCGCCCACCACGCTCATCCCGCCCGGAAGGTCTCCCGGCACGAAAGTCGCAAGTTCATCAGACCATGCCGGCCGCGCGCCCTTGTGGGTGGTGAGCGCCACGGCAGGATTGAACCCGCCGGACATGGCCAGCACATCCGCGCTCACATTCTGCTTCACGCCCCGGGCATCGGTGAAGATGACCTCGTTCAGCGCCTTGCTGCCATTGGTGGCGACAACCTGCCCGCCGCTGATGATGTTGAGCCCCGCCGCCCTGCCACGGGCAGAAAGCGCCGCATCTACATCAGTGCGGGTATCGATGAGGGCAGGGATGCCTGCGCCGGCTGCCGCTAGATCAAAGGCCGTGCGCCAGCCATTGTCATTATTGGTGAACACCGCCACCCGCTTGCCCGCCAGCACGCCGAAGCGGTTGGCATAGGTGCGTACGGCAGAGGCCATCATCACGCCCGGCCTGTCATTGCCGGAGAAGACCAGCGGGCGCTCCAGCGCACCGGCGGCCAGAATGGAACGGGTGGCCACGATCTGCCACAGGCGCTGGCGCGGCTGGTGGGCGGCGGGCTGGAGAATGTGGTCTGCCACCTTCTCGATCGCGCCATAGGTGTTGCCGTCATAGACGCCATAAACGGCGGTGCGGGGCATCAGCGTCACATTGGACAGGCTGGAAAGTTCAGCCCGTGCGGCTTCCAGCCATTCGCGCGCGCTGCGGCCATTGATCTCCTCGCCGGCTTCGGAAAGCAGGCGGCCACCAAGACGGAAGTCTTCCTCGCAGAGGATCACCCGCGCGCCGGTGCGGCCGGCCGCCAGTGCCGCCGCAAGACCGGCAGGACCGGAACCGATAACCAGCACATCGCAGAAGGCGAAGGCCTTCTCATAGCTGTCCGGGTCTGGCAGATTGCTCAGCCGGCCAAGGCCCGCCGCGCGGCGGATGAGGGGCTCATAGAGCTTTTCCCAGAACGAGGCCGGCCATTTGAAGGTCTTGTAATAGAAGCCCGCCACGAAGATGGGCGAGAGCAGGCCATTGATGGCGCCGATGTCGTTCTCAAGGCTGGGCCAGCGGTTCTGGCTCTGTGCGGAAAGCCCATCGAACAGCTCCACCGTGGTGGCCTTGCAGTTCGGCTCTTTGCGTGCGCCCTCGCGCAGTTCCACCAGCGCGTTCGGCTCCTCTGAACCGGCGGTGAGGATGCCACGCGGGCGGTGATACTTGAAGGAGCGCGCGACCAGCTTCACCCCGTTCGCCAGCAGGGCGGAAGCCAGCGTGTCGCCTCTCAAGCCAGTGTAGCTGCGGCCATCAAAGGTGAAGCGGGCGCTGGTGGCGTAATCGATCTCGGGCGCGCCGGAGATACGGTTGGTGGTGTTGATATGACCAGCCATCACACCTCCTCCTTCTGTGCGAGGGTGACGCTGTAGATCTCGTGGGTTTTGGTGTCGCGCTCCACCAGCAGCCAGGAGCGGCAGCCATTGTCGTGATACCAGTAGCCCTTGTGGCGACCGAGCGGATTGGTGCGCAAATAAGTGCGCTCAAAGGCATCGCCCGTGGCTTCGGCATCGCCCTGATAGGTGAACTCACGCAGATCTCGGGACCCGCAATAGGGGCATGGAATGCGCATGGTGGGTATCCTGTCATGCCGGCAGTTGCGGCCTTGGCCGGGTTCTGCGGCGCAATGTTCTCAATCGCCGTGCGGGCTGGCTCAGTGCAGGTTCGGCTGTGCGCCCTGCGCTTTCTCATCAATCATCGCCCCGCGCGCGAAGCGGTCGAGCCGGTAGGCGCTGGCCTCTTTCGCGGGTGCGCCTGTGGCGATGAGATGGGCGAAGCAATGGCCGGAGGCCGGCGTGGCCTTGAAACCGCCATAGCACCAGCCGGCATTCATATAGAGCCCCTCGACCGGTGAACGGTCGATGATGGGAGAGCCATCCATGCTCATGTCCATGATGCCGCCCCAGGAACGCAGGATGCGCACCCGGCCGATGGCGGGCATGAGCGCCATTCCGCCCTCGCACACATCTTCAACCGTGGGCAGGTTGCCGCGCTGGGCATAGGAATTGTAGCCGTCAATATCGCCGCCAAAGACAAGCCCGCCCTTGTCCGACTGCGAGACATAAAAATGCCCCGCGCCAAAGGTGACGACCGTATCGAGGAAAGGCTTGATGGCTTCGGTTACGAAGGCTTGCAGCACATGGCTTTCAATCGGCAGCCGCAGGTCGGCCATGGCCGCCACGCGGGAGGAGTTGCCTGCCACAGCCATGCCGACCTTGCCGGCACGGATGGCCCCGCGCGTGGTTTCCACACCGCAAATGGCCCCCTTCGCGTCGCGGATAAAGCCGGAGACCTCGCAATTCTGGATGATGTCCACCCCGCGCCGGTCCGCCGCACGGGCATAGCCCCACACCACGGCATCATGGCGCGCCGTGCCGCCACGCTTCTGGGTGAGGCCGCCCTTGATGGGGAAGCGTGCATTGTTGAAATCGAGGAAGGGCAGCATTTCCCGGATCTGCTCCAGAGAAAGCAGCTCGGCATCAATGCCTTCAAGGCGCATGGCGTTGCCGCGCCGCACGAAGGCATCACGCTGCGCATCTGAGTGGATGAGGTTCACGATGCCGCGCTGGGACACCATGGTGTTGTAGTTGAGGTCGCGTTCCATGTCCTCCCACAGCTTCATGGAAAGCTCATAGAAAGCCGAATTGCCGGGAAGCATGTAATTGGAGCGGATGATGGTGGTGTTGCGCCCGGCATTACCAGAGCCGATCCACCCCTTTTCAATCACCGCCACATTGGTGATGCCGTGATTTTTAGCCAGATAATAGGCTGTCGCCAGACCATGCCCGCCGCCGCCGATGATGATGACATCATAGGTGGATTTCGGTGCGGCATCCCGCCAGGCCGGCTTCCAGGAACGGTGGCCGGTGAGCGCGTTGGCGGCAAGGGAGAAGATATTATAGGTCATGGGAAGCCGGCAGCCTCACGGATCGGGCCGGATCAGACCGGCGTTGTTTTGAGCATGGCGTATTTTCGGGCATAGACTTGCACGGGAGCGACGTTTAGGTGATCGTGAGCGCCATGATGCAGAAAGTCTCCCAGATCGGGTTCGTGCTGCTGCCCGGCTTCGCGCTGATGTCCTATGCATCGGCTCTGGAGCCCTTGCGCGCGGCGAATATTCTCGCTGGTTCAGGTCTTTATGGCTGGCGGCATCTCTCACTGGATGGCGCTGCGGTGGCAGCTTCCAATGGTCTGACGGTCGCGGTGGATGGCGCGCTAAATGATCTGGAGGGGCTGGACACCATCATCCTGTGCGCCGGTGGCAATCCGGCGCTGTTTGATGATGCGCGCCTGTGGCGGTGGTTGCGGGGGCTGGCGCGGCGCGGGCTCACTATTGGCGGGGTTTCGGCGGGGCCATATCTTCTGGCGCGCGCAGGTGTGCTGGATGGCTACCGCGCCACCGTGCACTGGGAGCATGCGGCGGCTTTCGCGGAAGAATTTACCCGCGTGGATCTGCGCTCATCCCTGTTCGAGGTGGATCGCAACCGCCTGACCTGCGCCGGCGGTGTGGCGGCGCTGGACATGATGCATCATGTGATTGGCGAGGCACACGGTTTTGCGTTGGCGCGGGCGGTGGGAGACTGGTTCCTGCAAGCCCATGTGCGCCCCGGTGAGGGCGGGCAGCGCCTCGGCCTGCCCGAGCGTCTGGGCGTGCGCAATGCGAAGCTGGAGCGCATCATCGACCTGATGGAAAGCCGGATTGAAACCCCGGCAACGCGCGATGAGATGGCGGATGCCGCCGGCATTTCACTGCGCCAGCTCGACCGGCTGTTCGCCGAGCATATGAGTGCCAGCGCTGAGAGTTATTATCAGGGCATTCGTTTGAGCCGTGCGCGGGAACTGTTGCGCCAGACCACTCTGCCCGTGACAGAAGTGGCTGTAGCAACTGGATTTTCCAGTGCCAGCCACTTTTCGCGCACCTACAAGGCGAAATATTCCCGCACGCCCCGGCAGGAGCGGGAGTAGGGCATATGAAACTGCCGGCACGCGGCCGGCAGGTGTTATGATCTGTTTGGCCCTGGGCGGCTCATGTCTGGTAAAACCCCTTTTATCCTCACGAGCGCGGACGCTCTTTCTTCGGATCATAATAGGGGAAGGGCGCAATGGCGGCGGCGATGCGCTTGATGTGTCCATCCAGCCGGCCCACTTCCACCGCAGTTCCGGGCTCTGAGTGGGCGACATCCACCCGCGCCAGTGCGATCCATTGCCCATCACGCGGGGAGCGCATGGCCGAACAGATCTCGCCCACCTGAGCGCGGCCGATGCGGATGCAATCGCCGTGGGCGACCGGGTCCTGCCCATCGATCAGCAGGCCGACAAACTTGCGCGCCGGAGTCTCTTTCCGCCGCAACAGGGCCTCCCGGCCCACAAAATCGGTGGTCTTGGATTTTAGCGGCACGGTGAACCCGACACCGGCCTCGAACGGGTCTGTCTGGTCCGAGAAATCATAGCCTGCAAAGACAAGCCCTGCCTCAATGCGTACCAGATCCAGCCCGGCCAGCCCCATGGGCTTGATGCCCAGCGGCTGTCCAGCGGCCCAGACCGCATCGAACACCACATCCCCATCCTTGGGGTGGCAGAAGATTTCATAGCCCAGCTCGCCGGTATAGCCGGTGCGTGAAACCACGACCGGCGCGCCATCCGGCCCGCCGATGCGAGCCACGGTGAAGCGGAACCAGCCCAGTTCTTCCACGCTGGGCTGGTGCGGCGCGGTCCAGATGATCTCCTTCATCAGGGTGCGCGATTTTGGACCCTGCACGGCGATATTGTGCATCTGGTCGGTGGAAGAACGGATATTGACGTTGAGGCCAAGGCGCGCGGCCTCCTCCCGCATCCATACCCCGCCTTCATCGCTGCCGCCGATCCAGCGGAAATTCTGTGGGCCGAGACGGAACAGCGTGCCGTCATCGATCATACCGCCATGGGGATAGCACATGGCGGAATACACCACCTGCCCATGCCCCAGCTTGCTGACATCGCGGGTGAGAACCCAGTTCATCAGCGCCTCGGAATCCGGCCCTGTCACCTCGAACTTGCGCAGCGCGGAAAGGTCCATCACCACCACGCCCTCGCGGCAGGCCCAGTAGCTTTCCACCGGGTCGCACGCGGGGAAGGAATTGGGCAGCCAGAAGCCGCGATATTCCACGAAGTCGCGGGTGAGTGCCGAGAACTTCTGATGAAAGGCGGTTTCGCGTGTCATGATCGGCTCCGCATCGGGCATCGGGCGCCATGCGGTGGCGCGCTGGAAGCGCTCGCCGGCCGCATAGGTACGCACATGAATATCTGTTGGGTTCCAGCCATTTGCGGCCGATGTATCATCCGGGCAGGCGGAGGAGACGCAGATCAGGTCTGTCATCGCCCGCAGCAGCACATAATCTCCGGGGCGGGACCATGGCTCGTCGAAATACATCACGCCATGGGCATCTATGCCGGTGTTGAAGAAGAAGTTCGCGGCCATCCAGCCGGCGCGGGGGGCGATGCCATGGGGGGCAAGTGCGCCGTTAAAGTTGTCAGAACAGTTGATATGGCCGGGATAGCCAATATCATCATAATATTTGGGGTGGCAGGCCAGTGCAAAGGCATCGTGCCGGCCGCAAGTGTCCTGCACAACCTCAACCAGAGCCGTGTAATCATGGTCGAAATATTTGGCATGCAGGCCCGGCATGGGGTAGGCGTGGCCCTGAATGGTGCGTGTGGTGGTCACGTCCAGCGGACTGGCGGTGCCCCGGTCCAACTTGCGGGCATCGAAGCACTGGAAATCCGTGCACTGGCGGCCGTCGACATCCATGATCTGGATATATTCGCCGGCCTTTACCAGATAGGCCTCGGCAGAGCGGGCATTTACGCGCAGGTCTACCACCGGGTCTGCCAACGGGTCCGGCAAAGCGAAGCTGCCGGCTGTGCGTGCTCTGGCGCGGGTCAGGCGCAGGGTAAGCGGCGTGGCGGTGTTCTGCTGCTCGAAATCCATCGGCGCGCCGGGAGCGGCGACAATCAGCCAGCCGTCATTCTGCGCGGTGAAGGATGCGCAATCTCCGGGGCGTGAGGTGTCATCAAACAGGCCAATGGCACGGGCATGGCTGACATCAAGGTCGCGCAGGGCGAGGCTTTGAGCCAGCCGCTTCAGGCTGGGAACATGAGAGGCCAGAAGAGCACGCAGGCCATCGGCGGGTGTATCTGCCGCAACGCCCAGAATGGTGGCATCAAAGCGTCCATCGGTGTGGGCTACCAGAATTTCCGCGCGCTGCCCGCCCTCGTCATTGATGATCTGGAATCTGTCGCCCGCATGAATTTGAACCACAATCGCGCCGGCACCAGGCACGCTGTAGCGTTCCTGCGCGGGTGCTAGCCCAAAGGCGGCAGCGCGGCGCGCGCGCGTGGGCAGGGGCGGACCGGGGCGAAACAGCCCCGGGGACGAAAGCGGCGTCATTCAAACCTCCCCTGAAACCTGTTCCGTCACGGGCGGAACGCCCCTCATTCTTTTCGCACTCAACCCGCATGCCCGGCTGATCTGTGCCGGGCATGCGGTGATCTTGCAGCAATATGGCGCTTGCGGGCCGGAATATCTGCCCGCAAGGTTGCGAGGAGAGATACTCTGGCCCACCTGTTTCCGCTCAGTTTTGCAGATAGGCTTCCATGCTGTCATCCAGGGCATCTTTCCACGGCGTATGGTGCAGGGGCGCCATGGTGCCGGTGATGATGGATTTATAGCAATTGTTGCGGAAGCCCATGATGTTTTCGACCTTGTGCTTCTTCCACTTGTAGAAGGCCTCACACGCGCCATCGACATCAAAACTGGGATAGTCCGTATCCGCGATCAGTTCCTTTACATAGTCACCCTGATACTTGATGGCATATTTCACATCATCAGAGGCTTCCTCACGCGCCACGCGTTCGGTCACATCATCCAGCAGCACCTGTTTGTCTTCCGGCACGCTGATACGGCCGAGAATGATGTCGCGCACATACCAGGCCTGGGCATCGAACATGTTGAAGGTGAACCATTGGTCCTGCATGCCCAGATAAAACAGCTTGGGATTATGCACCCACACCACGCCCTTGTAGAGATCGGCTGTCGCCAGCCGGTTGGCGGTCTTCAGCCGCAGGTCATCCGGCAGGAAGGGGAAGTAATGCTTGTAGCCGGTGCACAGGATGATGGCGTCGATATCCTTGGTGGTGCCATCCTTGAAGAAGGCGGTTCGACCTTCCAGCTTCACCAGTGCGGGTTTTTCTTCCCAGTTGTCCGGCCACTCAAAGCCCATGGCGGCGGAGCGATAGCAGGAGGTGATGGAGCGCGCGCCATATTTCCAGCACTGGGAGCCGATGTCTTCCGCAGAATAGGATGATCCCATGATAAGGACATCCTTGCCCTCGAACTCGCGCGCATCGCGGAAGTCATGGGCATGGACAATGCGGCCATTGAAGGATGAAAAGCCCTCATATTCCGGTACGGTTGGTGTGGAGAAGTGACCGGAGGCGACAATGACATTGTCAAAGCGCTCCTTGTACATGCGGTCATTCACCAGATCATGCGCGGTGACCGTGAAGTCATCGGCATCCTTGTCATATTCGACACTGCGGATGACGGTGGAGAAACGGATCAGGTCGCGCACGCCGGCCTTGATCACACGCCCTTCAATATAGTCGAACATCACCGCGCGTGGTGGATAGGACGCGATCTGCTTGCCGAAATGCTCTTCGAATGAGTAGTCCGCGAATTCCAGCCCTTCCTTCGGGCCATTGGTCCACAGATAGCGGTACATGGAGCAGTGAACAGGTTCTCCATGTTCATCAAGGCCAGTGCGCCAAGTGTAGTTCCAGAGTCCGCCCCAGTTTGACTGTTTTTCGAAGCAAACGATTTCAGGAATATCTGTTCCGTTGCGGGCGGCGGATTGAAAGGCACGCAATTGTGCAAGTCCAGAAGGGCCGGCACCGATGATGGCAACGCGTTTTGTCATGTCCCTAACACCCTCTCAGCGTATGGGCAGAAGATGGAACCTTGGGCTCAGGCTGGAGCCAGTAGGGCGCGGGCAAGCTTTAGGGTCAATATTTTTTCTTATGTGGAATAACGAAGTCACATAATTTGAGCACCATGCCTTCGCGCGTTGCATGCTCTTGTCTGTGAAAGAGGCGGATGCAGAAGGTCTGTGCGGCAAATGTGATCAAAGTGGATGTGTAGGGCAGAGTATTGCATATCCCTGTGCGCTGGCTTCTTCTCGAATCGAGGCTATCGTCAGGGGCTGGATCGCGTTTATTCGCGTTCCCGTTTCGCTCCATCCCGCCCGGCGCGGAGCGGGATGAAGGAGGCGCAGAAGTGGTCAGGCGCTGAACTGGTCGTAGGCGCGCAGCGCATCGGCTGCATACATCAGGGCCGGACCGCCGCCCATATAGACGCACACGGAGAGGACATCACTGACTTCCTCACGCGTGGCGCCCAGCTCTTTCAAGGCCTTGCTGTGAAAGCCTATGCAGCCGTCGCAACGCTGCGTGACGCCGATGGCCAGCGCGATCAGTTCCTTGGTTTTCTTGTCCAGCGTGCGTTCTGCTGAAGCCGCCTTGGCGAGGGCATGGAAGCCGGCCATGGTCTCCGGGTCTGCCTTGCGCATTTCGCCCGTATATTGGGAAATGTCACGGATGAGCTGGGTGTAGTCTTTTGCCATGGGGCAGTCTTTCGGCTGGTGCGCGCATGCGGTCGCGCTGCATCCCGCAAGGTGCGGTGCAGGGCGTGTGGCGCGGAAAATGTAGGGTGGGTTAGGGGCGCTGTGATGTGACCGCGCCCGGATCAGGGGCTTGTTTCGCCCTGATCCGGATTTGGGGTCTGTTCTGCAGGCTGTGCCGTGTCTCGTGCGTCAGGCGCGCAATGCGAACTTAGTCCTTGTAGCCCAGCGCCTTCGCGCCATCCTTTGGCTCATGATAGCGATAGGGCAGGAACTTGCCGCTCATGGTGATGCGCACGCGGTCTCCCGCATCATTGGGCTCGCGTTCCATCTTCAGATCGAAGTCAATGGCCGACATGATGCCATCGCCGAACTCCTCATGGATGTATTCCTTCATGGAAGGACCAAACACCATCATGGCCTCATAAAAGCGATACAGGGTCGGGTCCGTGGGTGGGCTCACATAGCCTTCACCGCGATGGGGCACTTCCATCAGCATGCGCTCTTCAAGTTCGCTCAGGCCGAACAGGGCTGCGGCCTTCTTCGCCTGCGGCGCGGGCAGGGGCATCTGGCCAAGAAGCGCGGTGATGATGAAGAGGGGGGAATAGCCGCCAACCTCTTCTGCAATCGCTGTCCAGCTCAGGTTCTTCTCGCGCTTCACATCGCGGATCTTTTCGACGAGCTCCAGTCTTTTCATCGGTCTTGTCCTTGCTTGGTTATCAGGGTCAATCGGCATGGCGCGCAGGGTTGGCAGGTGCGCGACATTTGGAATGAGGGGTCAGATGACCTCTTTCACGGGGGGATTGCGGGCAGACCAGCCCTGCGCCTTCTCTGTCTCGATATCGAAGGTGGAGGAGCGCGAAACCAGAAAATCCACCAGATAGTTGCGCATGTCGTAATAGCCGGGCAGGTGGTGCAGCTCATTGCGGCTGCGCTGGCGCGGCAAGGAGTTTTTTACGATTTCGGCGACCCGGGCATTGGGGCCATTGGTCATGAGCACGATCTTGTCGGCCAGATAAATGGCTTCATCGACATCATGGGTAATCATCACCACGGTCTGTTCCGTGGAGATGCAGATCTGGCGCACTTCATCCTGAAGATTGCCACGGGTCATCGCATCCAGCGCCGAGAAGGGCTCATCCATAAGCAGGATTTTGGGGTCGATGGAGAGGGCGCGGGCGATGCCCACACGCTGCTTCATGCCGCCTGAAAGCTCTGCCGGGTAGCGCTCTGCAGCATGTTCCAGTCCCACCTTTGCAATGGTGGCAAGCGCCTGCGCGCGGATCTGTGCCTTGGACCAGTCCGGGTGGCGGGCGCGCACGGCATAGGCGACATTGCCCAGTGCGGTCATCCAGGGCAGCAGGGCGTGACCCTGAAAGATGACGGCGCGATCAAGCGAGGGGCCGTCAATCTCGCGGCCATCGACAATCACCACCCCGTCGCTGGGTTCGGCAAGGCCAGCCAGAATGTTGAGGACGGTGGTCTTGCCGCAGCCTGAATGGCCAAGAATGCAGACAAACTCGCCCTTCTCCACCCTTAGCCACAGATCCTCGAAGATGGTGACAGGCGGCTCTCCCTTGCGGGGATAGCGCTTGGAAAGGCCCTCCAGCGAGATGATCCTTTTGGCGCGGGCCTCTTCTGATGTGGTTTCCGGTTCGATTTCGGCCTTCCGGCGCATCTTGAGAATGGTGTTCATGATGCTCACTCCTGGAAGGTGACGAGGAGGGTGATGCCGGCCAGAATCTGGTCCAGAACCATGCCGACAATGCCGATAAGCAGGATGGCGACGATGACATTCACGATGGAAAGATTGTTCCATTCATTCCAGATGAAGTAACCGATACCGGTTCCGCCCACGAGCATCTCTGCGGCCACAATAACCAGCCATGCAATGCCAATCGAAATGCGCATGCCGGTGAGTATTGTTGGTGCAGCCGCGGGTAGGATGATGGTTGTGACACGCCGGAAGAAGGGGACTTCAAGCGTACGTCCCACATTCAGCCATTCCTTGCGCACATTGGCGACGCCGAAAGCGGTGTTCACCAGCATCGGCCAGATCGAGCAGATGAAGATGACGAAGATGGCGGAAAGGCTGGAATCCTTGATGGTGTAGAGCGCGAGCGGCATCCACGCCAGCGGCGAGATCGGCTTCATGATCTGGATGAACGGGTCCAGCGCGCGTGACAGTACGGGTGATGTGCCAATGAGGAAGCCGAGCGGAATAGCCACAAGCATCGCAAGGCCAAAGCCGATGAGGACGCGCGCCAGAGAGAAGGCGAGCTGATAGCCAAGGCCTTTGTCGTTGGGGCCGGCATCATAGAACGGGTCCGACAGGTGGTGGAGGATGGTTTCCCAGACAAGGCCGGGGCTGGGGATGCCGGAAGAGGCGGGTTCCGAGCTGAGAAGGGCGGCATATTCGGAATCCATGCCACTGGTTCCGCTGCTGGTGCCTTGTGCGGTGAGGCCAGCCCAGATGCTGATGAATGCCGCCAGAATGACAAGGGACAGCAACCATGAGGCAAGAGTGGGAGAGTGCTTGAGCATCCGCTTCCTTCCATCTTCAGGGCGCGGCGGTGTGCGCGACATGTGGCAGACCTAGCAAGCGGTGTGCCAGCCATTCGGATTTCTCGAGAGAGCGTGTGTTTGTCTGGAATGCGGAGGCTTCAGCTTGGATCTTCCGTTTCGCCTATTTTGTGGACATGATCGAAAATTGTGCATCATTGATGACAATGTCATCAGAGTCAGACAATTCTTGTATTTTCGCGAGTTGGTTTCGGCCCGTCTCAGCTTCGGATCTTCAGTCGCCAATTGTGCGATATAGAGATGGAAGTCCTGTGCTTTCCATTGCTGGCAGATATGCACCGGTTTCTGTGAATGCCATAATGAGTATCTGGCATGACGATTGCTTGGCTTGCAGGAGCTAGCAGGAGACAGACCCGTCATGGCTTATTTCAAGGACCGGAACTGGAAGGCTCTCTTCTCCAGGGGCTGCGCATGTGGCGCGCACAGAAGCCAGGCCGAGCATGAGGCGGCCCTGAAAAGCGCAGAGGACTATCAGGCCATCGCGGATGAGGCCGCCCTGCGCATGGCGTTTCCCAATGTGCTGCACCGGCGCGCGCTTCTGAAAACGGTGGGTGCGGGGGCGGTTTTCGCGGCCCTCAATGCGGCGCTTCCCCTGAAATGGGCGGGTGAGGCCTTTGCCGAAACCAAGGCGCTGGAGAAGACCAATGTGAATATTGGTTTCATCCCCATCACCTGCGCCACTCCCATCATTATGGCCGAGCCCATGGGCTTTTATGCCAAGCAGGGGCTGGATGCGAAGGTGGTGAAGACGGCCGGCTGGGCGGTCATCCGCGACAAGACCATGAACCGTGAATATGACGCGGCGCAGATGCTGTCTCCCATGCCGCTGGCGCTGACCCTTGGCGCGGGTTCTGCCCCGCATCCGTTCGTGGTGCCGGCGATCGAGAATGTGAACGGGCAGGCCATCTGCCTCGCCATGAAGCACAAGGATAACCGCGACCCCAAGAACTGGAAGGGTTTCCGCCTCGCTATCCCGTTCGACTTCTCGAACCACAATTACATCCTGCGCTATTATCTGGCCGAGAATGGCATCGATCCGCAAAAGGATGTGGAGCTGCGCGTGGTGGCTCCGCCAGACATGGTGGCGAACCTGCGTGCCGGAAATATTGATGGTTTCCTTGCGCCTGACAATGTCGTGCAGCGCGCGGTCTATGACAAGGTCGGGTTCATCCATATTTTGTCCAAGGAGATCTGGGACGGACATCCGTGCTGCTCCTTCTCCATCTCGAAAAACGTCATCAATGAAATGCCGAATACTTCGGCAGCCATGATGCGCGCCATTCTGGATGCCACGGCCTATGCCTCGAAGCATGAAAACCGCAAGGAGATTGCTGCCGCTGTTGCACCCGCCAACTATCTGAACCAGCCGCTGACGGTGGTGGAGCAGGTGCTCACCGGCACCTATGCGGATGGCCTTGGCAATGTGGTGAAGGACCCGGACCGGATCAGCTTCAACCCCTTCCCCTATGAGAGCTTCGCCATCTGGACCCTGACCCAGATGAAACGCTGGGGGCAGATCAAGGGCGATATCGATTATCAGAAGGTGGCGGAGACCGTTTATCTGGAAACCGATGCTGCCCGGCTGATGAAGGAAGCCGGAATGACAGTGCCTACAAGTGACAACAAGGGTTTCACCGTAATGGGCAAGCGTTTCGATCCCTCAAAGCCGGAGGAATATCTGGCCTCCTTCGCCATCAGCTATCAGGGATAACAGCAGGGGTTGCTGAGTATCTGCATTGTCCCTGTCTCAGCCCGCGCGGTGCTTGAGCGAACCGGCTTGGTGCGGGTCAAAGACCGGGCTGATGGCATGCATCCGGGCGGGTAGCCTGCCTATGGGGAGCTTTCAGGCAGAAGGGCGGCGGCAGATGGCTGCCGCCCTTTTCTGATGTCTGCGGTTGCGGCAAGCATGCCGGAAGGAGCGCGCATGGGTGGTCATGATTGGGAACAGCAGCCGGACCGGTTGGCCCCTCAGGCCGGTTCATGGTGGCGCACGCAGGAAATGTTCCTGATGCAGGAGGTGATGAGCCTCATCGGTAAGGATCAGCCCTTGCCGCGCGTATTGCGCGAGATCCTGCACCTGATGTCGGAAATGCTGGGCCTGAACCGCGGCCGCATCGTGCTGCATGATGCCGGGGGGCATGATTACTACATCGCCCATGCCTATGGGCTCACGCAGGAGGAGGTCGCGCGCGGGCGCTATGCGCCGGGCGAGGGTATTACCGGACAGGTGATTGCTTCAGGCCAGTTGATGCTGGTGCGTGATATTGCCCATGATCCCGCCTTTCTCGGCCGGGCCGTCCTGCGCAGCGCATTGCCACCGGAACCGGTCTCCTTCGTGGCTGCTCCGGTCAGGGTTGAGGGACGGGTGGTTGGCGCTCTGGCCTGCCACCGCATCCTGCTGCGCGATCGGCCCCTGTCTGATGAAATCACCATGATGAAGATCATGGCGACCCTTGTTGGTCAGCTTCTCACCCTGCATGAGCGGGTGGAACGGCGCACGCGCGATCTTCAGGAGCATAACCGTATGCTGGAAGATGCGCTGAAGGCGGGGCGTGCGCGCTATGGCATCATCGGCACGGCACCGGCACTGTTGCAGGCCATAGGGCAGATCGAGAAGGTGGCGCATGCCACGGCCAGCGTTCTGTTGCTGGGGGAGTCCGGCACGGGCAAGGAGCTGTTCGCCCGTGCGCTGCATTTGGCCGGCCCACGTCGTGACAAGGCTTTCATCAAGATCAACTGTGCCGCCATTCCCGAAAACCTCTTTGAATCCGAACTTTTCGGCCATGAAAAAGGGGCCTTTACCGGGGCGGTGGAGGCGCGCCCCGGCTGGTTCGAGCAAGCCAATGGCGGCACGTTGTTTCTGGACGAAATCGGTGAACTTCCGCTGCACATGCAGACCAAACTGCTGCGCACCTTGCAGGAAGGCACGGTGACACGGCTGGGCGCGAAGCGCGAAATCCGCATCAACACAAGACTGGTGGCTGCGACAAACCGGCAACTGGAGCGCGAGGTGGCGCTGGGCCATTTTCGCGAAGACCTGTTCTATCGGCTGCATGTCATTCCCATCCGCCTGCCATCGCTGGATGAGCGGCGCAGTGACATTCCCGAACTTGCGATTTCCTTCATCGACAGGTTCAACCGCGAAAACCAGCGCAATGTCAGCCTCTCGCGTGATGCCATTAGCTGTCTGGCCGCACAGAAATGGCCGGGCAATATCCGCCAGCTTTCCAATTTCATGGAGCGGGTGGTTCTGCTTTCCACCAAGACGCTCGTGGAAAAAGCAGATGTTGAGCGTTTCATGCAGGAGATGAGCGCGGCAGACCCGCTACGCGCACCAGCCCATTTGCCTTCGCACCTGCCTTCTCCCGCTGTACCGCATCATGCACCCGCTATACCCCACATGCGTGACTGGTCCTCCCTGCCGGTCGATGAACTGGCAACCACCTTTCGCCCTTACATGAAGGTGGACTCGCATAATCCGGACATGCTGCGCCGGGCCCTTCTGGAAGCGGGCGGCAACAAGACCCGTGCCGCGCAGCGTCTGGGTATGACAGAACGGCAGTTTTCCTATCGCTGGCGCAAGCTGGAGATGGGGTGACAATGTCGGCATCCAACAATGTCGACATTGTTGGATGCGCGAGTGGGCTGAATATGGTGGCGATTGAGTAGATGTATAAAATATCTTAAATATATCAATATATTATAAGAATATTGCTGCATAATAAGAAGCTGGCATGTGCTTTGCGATGTTCCTTTCAGATGGTGATGAACACTGTCCCGGAAGAATGTCGCAAGGAGATGCCGATGTCCCAGAATGCAGCGCTGCAAACCGTTTCCACCACCCTTCGCCCGATTGACCGCGACGGCCTGATGGCCTTTGCCGAAAAGGGGCGCAACAACCCCAATGGTCCGCGCGGCACCAACAAGGTGCGCACGGTGATGGAGGGGCAGTATCGCTCGCTGAGCTATGTGGGCGATCACACCGCCGTGGTGGTGGATGAGCCCCTGCATCTGTTCGGTGAAAACACCGCGCCGGCACCGGGCGAGATCGTGCTTTCCGCGCTGGGCGGCTGCCTTGCCGTTGGCATTACGGCGGTGGCCACATGGAAGAATGTGAAGCTCTCGCGCCTTGAGATTCATATTGAGGGTGACATCAGCAATACCGCCGCATGGGGCGCGGGTGGGGCAGAGCGCATGCCCTCGCAGATGGGCTTTCAGGAAATCCGCGTGAAGGTGGACGTGGAAGGCGATGCCACGCGTGAAGAGCTGGATGAAATCATCCAGCGCGCCAACTATTTCTCGCCGGTTGCGAACAGCATGCGCAATCCCATCGCCTTCAAGATTGCGCTGGCGGACTGATTTTTCATGGTCCTGCGCCGCAACCGGATGCGCCTGCCTTGGGGTGGGCCAAAGGGGGCGTTCGGCCATGAAAACCCCTTGCGCGAAAGTTCGCGTGCCTGTGTCGGCATCAGGTGAAAGCTGGATTCCGATGCGCCTTCAGGGCGATCCCTTTTCAAGGGACCGCAGCCTCGCTCCGAAGTGAAGGACGTGGGCATTCGCGTGGCGGAGTGCGCCTGCCATCCCCTTGCAGGCGTGCTCCGCCAGAACGGCGGCTGGACGGAAAAGCTGGAGAAAATAGATGGATGCAATCATCACAGACGCCTCTTGCGATGCCGCGCCCGGCGCTGCTGACCGTGGCGCGGATGTCGCCCTCGACAATCGGCTCGCGGACATCGCCGCGCTGGCGGAAACGCGTCTCGCACCCATGGCGGCAAGGATTGATGAAGGCCACTACCCGCTGGACATGATGGCCCCTCTTGCCCGCGCCGGAGCCTTCGGCTTTCATCTGTCCGCGCAGGGCGCGCGCTATGATCTGGCGCTGGCCGCAATGGAGACGATATCGGCCGCCTGCGGCTCCACCGGCTTCCTTACGTGGTCTCATGACGTGATGGGGCTGTATCTCGACCAGAGCGGCAACAACGCCCTGAAAGCCCGCCTGCTGCCCGGCCATGTGGCGGGCGAGACCTTTGGCGGGACGGCCCTTTCAAATCCGATGAAAGCGCTGGCCGGCATCGAGCCGATGTTGCTCAAAGCCGTGCCTGTGGTGGGGGGCTGGCGTGTTTCCGGCAGCCTGCCATGGGTGAGCCATATCGGTCCCGGCCAGTATTGCGCCGCCATCGCCACGGTGAGGGAAGGGCATGAGATGATGTTCCTTCTGCCGCTGGATGAACGGGCGAAACTGCGCCCTTGCCCCAAATTCTCGGGCATGGAGGGCACCGGCACATGGGGCATTACGCTGGATGATTTTTTCGTGCCGCATGAGGATGTGATCGCGGATCCCGCACGCCCCTTCATCAAGCGCATTCGCGCGGCCTTCATTCTGTTACAGGCCGGCATGGCCACGGGCATCACGCTGGGTGCCATCAACGACATCCGCTCGGTTGAGGGCCATCTGGGGCATGTAAACCGTTTTCTGCATGATGGTGCGGATGAGCTTGAGGCTGAGCTGGATGACCTGCGCACCCGCGCACTGAAACTGGCGCAGACGCCGTTTGAGGCATCTGATGATTACCTCATGAATGTGCTGGATGTGCGCGCGGAGGGCGGTGAGCTTGTATTGCGCGCGGCGCAATCGGCGCTGCTGCATCAGGGTGCACGCGGCTATCTCATGTCTTCTGCCCCGCAGCGGCGCATTCGTGAATCCCATTTTGTCGCTATCGTGACCCCCGCCATCAAGCATCTGCGCTGGGAAATGGCGCGGCTGGAGCGCGAGGTGATGCCTCTTGCGGAGAATGCAGCATGACCGCTCTCGATCCGGACATTCTGGAGCCCACGGATGGGCGCGGGCCCTGGCTGGAGTTTCTCTGCCGCGCCTGCGGCATGATCTACAATGAGCGAGATGGCGACCCGGACAGCGGCATTGCGCCGGGCACACGGTTTGACGATATTCCCGATGACTGGTGCTGCCCCATATGTGGCGTGCGCAAGCAGGATTTCGAACCCTATGTTCGGCCGCAGGGCCATGCCCTTGCCGCTCCGCTGGTGCGCAAGGCCGATGGTGGTGTGGTCATCATCGGGGCAGGCATTGCCGGCTGGGCGGTGGCAGGGGAAATCCGCCAGCGTGATGCGGATATTCCGATCACGCTCATCACCCGGTGTGCGGGCGATGTATATCACAAGCCGGAACTGGCCGTGGCTTTCGCACGCGGCATGTCTCCCGACAAGCTGCGGCGTGAGAACGGTTCTGATGCTGCCAACCGGCTGAATGTGCGGCTGGTGCGCCAGTGTTCCGTGGTGGGGATTGCACCGCGCTTTGGACGCGTGCGCACCACGCGCGGCACCTTCCGCTATGACAGTCTCGTCATTGCTTCTGGTGCGCGCGCGCAGATGCCGACAGGGCTGGACCCGGCCCTGTGCTGGCGCATCAACCATCTTCAGGCATGGGAAGGGCTGCATCTTGCCTTGAAGGGCGGCACAAGACGGGTGGCCATCATCGGTGCGGGCATGGTGGGGTGTGAACTTGCGGAGGATCTTGCCCGGGCCGGGCATCATGTCGATCTCGTCAGTGTCACCACAGAGCCCATGGAGGGTTTTCTGCCCTCGCCCGCCGGCGCGCGGGTGCGGCATGGGCTGGAGACGCTGGGCGTGCGCTATGTGCGCATGAGCGGCGTGCGCGCGCTTTCTCGCGGCGCGGCAGGGCGCCTGCTGGTGCATCCTGTGGCATGTGATGAAGCACCAGTGGAGGTGGACGAGGTCGTCTGCGCCACAGGTGTCGCAACCCCCTCGCGCCTGTTTCAGGCGGCAGGGCTCGCCTTCAGCAACGGTCTGGTGGTGGACCCGCAGAGCCTGCAAACCAGCGCGGAAGGCATTTATGCCTTGGGCGACTGCATCTCTCTGGAGGGTGCGCCCTGCCGGTTTGTGGAGCCCATCTTCAAGCAGGCCTCAGCCATCGCGGCCGCCATCACGGGCAGTTCGGACGGCACTTATATACACCGGCCTCCGGTCATACGCCTGAAACTGCGAGCCGTGCCAATAGTGATTGAAGGGCAGATCTGCCGGGATGGAGAATGGCGTATGGTGCGCGAAAGCCCGGAGCGCCTTGAGATGGAACACTATCGCCAAGGCCATGTGACCGCCCGGCTGGTGGCATGAAGCGGCTTGGCGGCAGTGTCGCCGCTTTCTCTTTCACTCCGTTTCATGAAAAAGGCCGGTGAGACATTCTCACCGGCCTTTTTCAATGTTCTCCTAGCAGAGGAACAGGACCACTGCCGGGAGTTTCCAACTTCTCAGCCCATGCGCTCGGAGGCATAGCCGCCGGGGCTGGCCGGGAAGATGACCGTGCGGTCATTGTTCAGGAACACGCGGTTATGGATGTGGGCATGAATGGCGCGCGCCAGAACCTGAGCCTCCACATCACGGCCGATCGAGACATAATCCGCCGCACTCTGGGCATGGGTCACACGCGCCACATCCTGCTCGATGATCGGGCCTTCATCGAGGTCTGCCGTCACATAATGGGCAGTGGCGCCAATCAGCTTCACGCCGCGTCCATAGGCCTGCTTGTAGGGGTTCGCGCCCTTGAAGCTGGGCAGGAAGGAGTGGTGGATATTGATGATGCGGCCGGACATGGTCTGGCACATCTCATCCGAGAGGATCTGCATGTAGCGGGCCAGCACGATCAGGTCGGCACCCGTCTGGCGCACGATCTCCATGATGCGCGCTTCCGCTTCCGGCTTGTTGGCCTTGGTCACGGGAATATGGTGGAAGGGAATGTCGTGGTTCACCACCAGCTTCTGGTAATCGAAGTGGTTGGAGATGACGGCCACGATGTCGATGGGCAGTGCGCCGATCTTCCAGCGATACAGCAGGTCATTCAGGCAGTGGCCGAAGCGCGAGACCATGATGACGACCTTCATGCGCGAGGCCGAGTCATGGATCGCCCAGTTCATGTCGAACGGGGCGGCAACCTCTGCAAAACCGTCTTCCAGTTCCTGCCGCGTGGTGCCTTCCTCGGAGTTGAAACCAACGCGCATGAAGAAGCTGTTGGTATCCGTGTCGTCGAACTGCGCACTGTCGACGATGTTGCAGCCCTTGCCGGCGAGATAGGTGGAAATGGCGGCGACAATGCCACGCCGGGTCTTGCAGCTGACGGTGAGAATGAACTGGCTCATGGGGTCGTCCTGAAAACGCTGATGTTGCGGTTGAGGGCGGTACTGAGCGCCCGGCGCTCATGACGCCATGCGAAGGCGCGGGCATCCTGCGTGAACGGGGGTTCACGCCGAAAGTGCGTCTCATGCGGGTGCGGCCAGACCCTGAGAGGTCTGGCCGTATTGGTTCAGATATCGAGCGTGGTGTCGCGTTCCCAATCCGTGAATGCGCTGCAGAAGCTCTGCCATTCCTGAGACTTGATCTTGAGGAAGGCGGTAGAGAAATCCTGCCCCATGGCATTCACCAGTGTCGTGTCCTTCTCATATTCGCGCAGGGCGTCGAGCAGGTTCAGCGGCAGCTTGGGGGCACCGGTCACGAGGTGGCCCTCGCGATACATGTCGATGTCGTGGTGCGGGCCGGGGTCAGCCTTGGCACGGATGCCGTTAAGGCCGGCGGCGATGACAACCGCCTGAAGCAGATAGGGGTTCACCGCGCCATCGGGCAGGCGCAGCTCGAAGCGGCCGGGGCCGGGCACGCGCACCATGTGGGTGCGGTTGTTGCCGGTCCATGTCACCGAATTGGGAGCCCATGTCGCGCCAGAAGTGGTGCGCGGGGCATTGATGCGCTTGTAGGAGTTCACAGTGGGATTGGTGATGGCCGCCAGTGCCGAGGCATGCTGCATGATGCCGCCAAGGAAGTGCTTGCCCTGTGCCGAGAGACCGAACGGCATGTTCTTGTCGGCGAATGCATTGGCGGTGCCGTCAAGGTTCCATACCGAGATATGGACATGGCAGCCATTGCCGGTGAGCCCCTTGAAGGGCTTGGGCATGAAGGTTGCGCGCAGGCCATGCTTTTCCGCGATGGACTTCACCATGAACTTGAAGAAGGAATGCTTGTCTGCGGTTAGCAGAGCATCATCATATTCCCAGTTCATCTCGAACTGGCCATTCGCATCTTCATGGTCGTTCTGGTAGGGCTTCCAGCCCAGATCCAGCATGCCATCACAGATTTCGGCGATGACATCATAGCGCCGCATCACCGCCTGCTGGTCGTAGCAGGGCTTTTCCTGCGTATCGAACGGGTCGGAAATGCGCTGGCCATCGGCGGTGGTGAGGAAGAATTCCGGTTCCACGCCGGTCTTCACGCGCAGGCCTTCGGCTGCGGCTTCCGCCACAAGGCGCTTGAGCAGCACGCGCGGGGCCTGATCGACCGGCTTGTCTTCCATCACGCAGTCGGCAGCCACCCACGCAACGCCCGGCTTCCACGGCAGGGGAATGACAGAGGAGGCATCCGGCACCGCGAACAGGTCCGGGTGGGCGGGGGTCAGGTCCAGCCAGGTGGCAAAGCCGGCAAAACCAGCGCCATTTTCCTGCATCTCCGCAATCGCGGCGGCGGGAACGAGTTTCGCACGCTGCCCGCCGAGCAGGTCGGTGTAGCTAATCATGAAGTATTTGATGCCGTTTTGGGCGGCATAAGCAGACAGATCCATGGTCATGACGGCCTCTGCTTGGAGAGCGGTTGGTGCGCTGTGCAAAAAAACGCAGGTTTCCGGTCCCGCGCAGGGTATCTGCGCGAGTGATGAGAAGGCGGTGTTTCAAACCTGTGGGACGCCGGTGAACGGCGCGAACTTCGGAAAATAAACAAGCAAGGTCCGGGCCATATGCCCGTTATGCGGACTTTCCGGAAAAGCGATGCAGCATCAGTTCATATGGACGCCGCACCGTGGTGTTCTGTCAGAAGCCGGTTGGCTTCAGAACCCGGTCTTGCCGGGGATCCAGCTCGTGCCCGCCAGCGGCACCTGCGCCATGGCAGAGGCCTCCAGTGTGAGGGCCACGAGGTCCTCCGGCTCCAGATTGTGCAGATTGTTGTGGCCGCAGGCGCGGGCGATGGTCTGGGCTTCCAGCGTCATCACCTTCAGGTAATTGGCGAGGCGGCGGCCGGCGAGAACCGGGTCCAGACGCTTCATCAGCTCCGGATCCTGGGTGGTGATACCCGCCGGATCCTTGCCTTCGTGCCAGTCATCATAAGCGCCGGCGGTGGTGCCGAGCTTCTGGTATTCCTCTTCCCAGTGCGGGTCATTATCGCCGATGGCAACCAGTGCGGCAGTGCCGATGGCGACCGCATCCGCACCCAGCGCAAGGGCTTTTGCCACATCCGCACCCGAGCGGATGCCGCCGGAGACGATGAGCTGCACCTTGCGATGCATGCCGAGATCCTGAAGCGCCTGAACCGCTGGGCGGATGCAGGCCAGCGTGGGCATGCCCACATGCTCGATGAACACATCCTGCGTGGCAGCGGTGCCGCCCTGCATGCCATCCACCACCACCACGTCCGCGCCCGCTTTCACGGCAAGGGCGGTGTCGTAATAGGGGCGCGCGCCGCCGACCTTGATATAGATGGGCTTCTGCCAGTCGGTGATTTCGCGCAGCTCAAGGATCTTGATCTCAAGATCATCCGGGCCGGTCCAGTCCGGGTGGCGGCAGGAGGAGCGCTGGTCGATGCCCTTGGGCAGGGTGCGCATCTCGGCCACGCGGTCGGAGATTTTCTGGCCCAGAAGCATGCCGCCACCGCCGGGTTTCGCACCCTGACCGATCACGATCTCGATCGCATCCGCCCGGCGCAGATCCTTCGGGTTCATGCCGTAACGGGAAGGCAGATACTGGTACACCAGCGTCTGGGAATGGCCGCGCTCCTCATCGGTCATGCCGCCATCACCGGTGGTGGTGGAGGTGCCGGCGATGGTGGCCCCGCGTCCCAGCGCTTCCTTGGCATGGCCGGAAAGCGCGCCAAAGCTCATGCCGGCAATGGTGATGGGGGTGGCGAGCTTGATCGGCTTCTTGGCAAAGCGCGTGCCCAGCGTAACAGACGTGTCGCAACGCTCGCGATAGCCTTCCAGCGGATAGCGCGACATGGATGCGCCGAGGAACAGCAGATCGTCGAAGTGCGGCACCTTGCGCTTGGCACCCGCGCCACGGATGTCGTAGATGCCGGTTGCTGCCGCACGCCGGATTTCCGCCAGCGTATAGTCATCGAAGGTCGCGGACTTGCGCGGCGGCGTCAGGGGATTTGAATAGCTCATGGCTGTTCTCCGCGCTCTCAGTAGGCGTCTGCGTTGTCGATATTGAAGTTGTAGAGCTTGCGGGCAGAGCCGTAGCGCTTGAACTCTTCGGGCTTGACGTCAGCCACACCGGCCTTTTCAAGAAGATCTGCCAGAAGTGACAGGTGTTCGGGGCGCAGGTCTTTTTCGATGCAGTCCGCACCCAGGCTTTTCACTGAACCGCGCACGAACAGGCGGGCTTCATAGAGGCTGTCGCCCAGTGCCTCACCGGCATCGCCCAGCACGACAAGATTGCCGGATTGCGCCATGAAGGCGGACATGTGGCCGATATTGCCATGCACGACGATATTGATGCCCTTCATCGAGATGCCGCAGCGCGAGGCCGCATTGCCCTTGATGACGAGCAGCCCGCCACGCCCGGTTGCCCCGGCATATTGCGAGGCATCGCCCTCGATGATGACGGTGCCGGACATCATGTTCTCGGCAACACCCGGCCCGGCGGAACCCTGCACGGTGACGGTGCCGCCATCATTCATGCCGGCGCAGTAGTAACCGACAGAGCCCTTCACCTCGACGGTGAGCGGCCCCTCGATGCCAACCGCAACCGCATGGCTGCCGCGCGGGTTGGTGACCTCGAAAACCGTATCATTGCTGCCCGCCGGCACAGTGTGCAGCGCCTCGTTCAGCGCGCGCAGGGGCGTGGTGGAAAGGTTGAAGACAGGCATGAGAATGGCCTCTGAAAAGAAGGAGGGGTGAGGCGCGGCTTAGGCCGCCTTCTCGTGGTCCCAGAAATAGACGGTGGCGGGTTCCGGCTCCCACACGCGGGCATTCTCGATGCCCGGCAGGTTTGCCAGCGCGCGATATTCAGAACCGAAGGCCACATACTGGTCAGTCTCGGCCATCACCGCAGGCTTGCAGGCGATGGGATCACGCAGCACGCCGAAGCCGGACTTGGTGCCCACCACAAAGGTGAAGAAGCCATCGAGATCGCTCAGCGCGCTGTCCAGCGCTTCGCCCAGATCCTTGCCGCCATTCATCTGGTCAGTGAGGTAGGCGGCGGCAACCTCGGAGTCGTTCTGGGTCTCGAAGCGCATGCCGCGCTTCACCAGCTCACGGCGCAGGTTGTTGTGGTTGGAGAGCGAGCCATTGTGCACCAGGCACTGGTCTGCGCCGGTGGAGAAGGGGTGCGCGCCCATGGTGGTGACAGCGGATTCCGTCGCCATGCGGGTATGGCCGATGCCGTGGCTGCCGGACATGGAGGTGATATCGAAGCGCGCCACCACATCCTTGGGCAGGCCCACTTCCTTGAAAATCTCGACGCTTTCGCCAACACCCATCACTCGGATGGATGGGGAGAGGGCTTCCAGCGCCGCCCGCACTTCAGCCAGCTTGTCAGCTGGCACGGTGAGCACGGCGTGGGTGCTCTTCACCTCGG
The DNA here is from genome assembly GCA_035911315.1 of Xanthobacter sp. Taxonomy (GTDB): domain Bacteria; phylum Pseudomonadota; class Alphaproteobacteria; order Rhizobiales; family Xanthobacteraceae; genus Xanthobacter. The sequence goes on along the minus strand of JAMHVS010000014.1, from coordinate 675 downwards.
CCGTGACGCCGGGAAAACCAGCCGCAGCGAGCTTTTCGGCAAGGCCCGCGAAGTCTGCATCCGGAGTGGGGGACTGGATGGTGATCTTGGCCGTGCCGTCAGCTGCCCCGCCATAAATGGCGATGCCCGCGGAGTCCGGTCCGCGATCGGTCATGGTCACAAGCATGTCGGACAGCAGTGCTCCGAGCTGGGGCTCCAGCGCCTTGTCCTTCAGAAAAAGCCCAACGATGCCGCACATGGGAGACACGCCTTTCGTCCGATGTCTGATGATTTTGGTATGCCCCCTTCGCGAAACAAATTCAACTCTAAAGAAACAAATATTCCTCAGTGGCATATATTTGCGCATGAAGAACAATCTTGCGGCAGGTTTTGCTGCAATGCTGGGCATGAGGCGACTGCAAACGGTTCGCCCCAACTGTTTCTCAATGATGGGGTGTGTTGAGTTCGCGAGGGGTGGTAGCGACGCGGGATACGTGACGTTGCCGCCTGAGCCTATTCCGGTTTGAATTTCGCTCTGGCCCTGCTGAGAGGACCAGACATGAAGCGCACCCGATTTTCCGAAGAACAGATCATCGCCATCCTGAAGGAGCACGAGGCCGGCATTCCGGTGGCGGAGCTCTGCCGGAAGCACGGCGTCAGTGATGCCAGCATCTACAAGTGGAAGGCGCGGTTTGT
>JAMHVS010000013.1:0-9529 GCA_035911315.1 Xanthobacter sp. | reverse complement strand
CCGGGCAAGCCGCCGGCCGATGCCGAGCATGGTGCCGTCGCCGCCGACCACCAGCCCCAGGTCGCACTCGCGGCCGATCCCTTCCACGTTCAGGGCCGGGTAGTGCGTCATGCCGGTGTTGCTGGCGGTCTCTGCCTCCAGCACCACTTCGCAGCCTTGCCGCTCCAGAAAATGGGCGATGTCTTCCAGGGCCTTGCGCGGACTGTCACCCACCGATCCTGCCGATGCAGCCTGGTACTTGCCTATGAGCGCCACATGGCGGAAATTGGAAGTCATCGCGAAATTACATCATTAAACCGATGTGATCTTTGCCATGCGCTTGAGCATCCGCGTCTTGCATGCGCTGTCACGCTCTGATTCAAGTGCGGCCACCACGATCCATTTTTGTGCATCTTCGCCTAGTTCATCGGCCAGTGCTCCGGCGATGGCCGGGCTGAGGTGTCCCCGCGTTTTCGCGGTGTGAAGCGCGCTGCGTGACAGCTTGAGTTTTTCCGTCCAGTACGGGGCCGGTTGATTTGCTAAGGCCGCGTCTAGCAGACTCATTGTTGATTGCATAGAGGTAACTCCTACATGTTGTAAGCATGCCTACAGAATGAGGGCATGCTATCAAAATCATTGACTACAAAGTGTAGGCATTTGTAGGATTCGCTCCGCTTACGACTTGTAGGCATAACAGGAGCAACTCATGATCAAAGTGTCCGTAACGTCAACGGACGTCCGCAACCAAAGCGGCAACGTCAAAGCAACCGGCAAGCCCTACAGCCTGAACTTTCAAACGGTCTGGTTCCATACCTTCGACCGTACCGGCAAACCGAACCCCTTCCCCGAGAAGGTGGAAATCATCCTCGAAAAGAACGAGCAGGGCGCCGCGCTGTTCTACCCGGCTGGCGACTACACGCTGGCCCCCGAGTCGATCTACGTTAGCCGCAACGGCGATCTGTCGATCAGCCCGCGCCTGATTCCTCTCCCCAAGCCCACAGCCGCCAAGGTCTGAGGCCATGGAGCAGGCAATGCACGCAGCCCGATTGGCTGCGGCGTATGACGCGCTGTTGGCCTTGCTAACCGAGTTCAACAGTGATGGGGGCCGGGGCGCCGATGCTATCTGTGTGAACCTGTCCATAACGGACGGTCTCGCGCATGGCTTCGACGTCATGTTTACCCTCAATGACATGCCGGTGGGCGGGGAGGGCCTGTGACGGCCCTCATGCAGTCGGGCGCGGGGATGCTGGGCATGTACATGTCCACCCCGCCCGCCATCACCGAAGCGGACGCACTCGCCCGCCTTCCACGCGGCAGCAGCATCAGCGAAACCGGTAGCGGTTTCGTCGCCGTGGTGCTCAACGTGGAGGGCAGGGCGGCGGACGCCTTCGCGGATTTCTGCTACCCCCACTTCATCCCAGGCCAGCGCCTGGGCTTTCCGTGCTTCGCGGTACGTCGGGCCAATCTCGGCGCGTTCGTGGAGCGGTGGGAGGCGTGGGCATGACGGTGGCGGCTCTCTTTGTTCGGAAGGTCAATCATTACGCGGCATTGGGCTGCGATTGTTACGACGCGGACCGTGATGCTTTGAGCTGGCCGGGTGGTGTACCTGGCGTTTTTCATCCACCGTGCAGAGCATGGGGCCAGCTCTCCCACATGGCAAAGCCTCGACCTGGCGAAGCGGAGCTGAGCCTGTGGGCAATGGAGAAGGTGCGCCGCTTTGGTGGTGTGCTGGAGCATCCATACAGCTCGCGCCTGTGGGACGCTTCCGGATGTTTAGGGTTCGGTCTGCGTGATCAGCATGGCGGCGTGCTGGTGCCGGTGCTGCAGAGCTGGTGGGGCCACCGTGCGCCCAAGAAAACGTGTCTCTACATCGTCGGCCCTGTGCCGGAAATTCCGTATCTGGCTGATGCTCCAACCTGTACCACGGTTGAACGCATGGGACGGCCTGAACGTGAGCGCACGCCAGAAGCGTTTGCAACCTGGCTGGTCGAGCTGGCGAAGGCTTGCGCGTGATGCAGCACCATGCCCACGCTCATGCCTCCATGGCCCGCGCCATGGAGCGCATGCGCGCCCTTTCGGTGCAGCGCTTCCAGCAGGCGCTGGCTGATCGGGAGGCGCGCAGCGCCTCCGGGCTTGTCTCAGTATCAACAACTTGCAAGAGTGGGCTTGCTGTTGTTGATTGGGCTGAAAACACGATCACCATTGATCGTCATGCCAGCCGCTGCACGCGGCTTCGGAAGTCCCTCGGCGTAGCCGCCAAGAGCCTGCACAACGCCGGCCCACTTACGCAGCGCATTTGGATGCAGACGCTGACCTACGCGGGCACCAATGCCAACTGGCGCCCCGAACACATCAGCCGCTATCTCGACGCGCTGCGCAAGTGGCACTACGCCGTCACCGGCTCTAAAACAGTGCGTTATGCCTGGGTCGCAGAGCTGCAGCAACGTGGCGTCATCCATTACCACGTTGTCATCTGGCTGGCCGGAAACCTCACGCCGCCCAAGGCTGATACGGCCTGGAAAACCCGCGATGCCCGCGGCGTCCTGCACTGGCATCCGCCCATGTGGCCGCACGGCATGAGTAACCGCCTCAAGGCCACCAGCCCGGTCGCGTACATCATGAAATACGCCTCCAAGATCGAATCGAAGAACGTGGGCAGCTTCCCCCACGGCGCCCGTATCCACGGCTGCGGCGGCCTCGATGACACTGGCCGCGCCTGTCGTCGTTGGGTCCTTTGGCCCGCATACGTCCAGGGCAATGCCTCGGTCCAAGACAAGTTCAAACCCGCTCCGGGCGGCGGTTACCTCAACGCCGAAACCGGCGAGCTCCTGCTTTCTGAATTCGCGCCCACGGGCGGCGGCTTCAACAGCTTCATCCGCGTGCGCCACACACCCAGGCGCATAGACCCATCCGGGCCTTTTTCCTGGCTCCCAACTTCTGGAATGGTGCACTGACATGACCCATGAAGAAATCCGCGTCGCGTACATGGCGGCGATGTTTGGCTGGTGCGGTGCGGCCCTGTTCTGGCTGTACCTGCGCGGCCTCGATTGGCTTTGCGCAAGGGTCGAACGCTCGGCCCGAATCGCTTCTGCTCGCGCTCGCCATGCCTGAGCAAGTCATCCAGTGCGAACAAGCCTGTACGGTCACCGTGCAGCACGAAATCACGCTCCCCGTGCTCGACCTGAGCCCGGGAGAAGCGGCACAGATCAGCAGCGCCATCCTGCTGGTGTGGGCTGTGGCCTGGGCGTTCCGCGTCCTGATCCAGTCCATCAAAGTCTCCGATGGAAATTCAACCGATGAACCCTGAAAGGAAACAAGCATGACCTCCATCAACCAAACCTCGCGCAAGCTCGCAGCCCTGGCCGCTGCCGGTGCCCTGGCCCTGGCAACCAACGCCGCACACGCAGCTATCAACGTGGCGCCCGTGGTCACCGAAATCGACGACACCATCGCGCCTATCGGCCTGATCGGCGCCGCCGTGCTGCTGGTGGTCGTGGCCGTGGCCGCATTCAAGTGGGTGCGCCGCGCCATCAGCTAATCCGCGCTGACTGAGCCATCCGGGTGCACACGGATGGCCCTTTGCCAAAGCGCCCACGGTGGGCGCTTCGTCAAGGGGAGAAGGGCATGGGCCTATTCGTCATCATCGCAACGTTGGGGGCCGCATGGCTAATCTTCTCCGCCTGATCGCGGCAGTTCTCGCCCTGCTGCTGGCTGGCGCATCCCATGCAGTCATATCGCCCGCGCCCCAGTATTCAATCGGCAACCTCGGCCCCTTCGCGAGTGCGAGCGCTGCATGCGGCCCATGGTTCGCATCTCAAGATTGGTCTGGTCATCCTGGCATCCAAAATCTTGGTTTGAGTACCGCCCCTGGTACTGGCCCTCATGGCAACTGCACGGCGGGCTATTCTGGTTCTCCGCTTTTTTCTGTGTCTGTCGGCCAGGATGCGCCGTCGTGTCCTGCGAACTCCACGCAGGCAGGTGAGGAGTGCGCTTGCAATACCGGCTACGAAGAAAGGGACGGCCAGTGTAGGCCAAAGAACCCTTGCCCCCAGGGCCAGCACGAAGAGGGCGGCGCGTGCGTACCAAACAACTGTCAGCCAAATGAAACGCGCGTGAATGGCGTTTGCGTTAAAGAACCTGAGTGTCCAGCAGGTCAAACGCGAATCAACGGGGTTTGCAAGGACAACGGCTGCAAGCCTCCCGGAAAAGACATGGGCATGTATGACACTGCAGGCGACGCCGTGTCTTTCTACTGTGAGCCCTACAACGGAAAGAACTGCACAGTGAGGGTCATTCCTAGCGTTTGTGTCACTTTCGAGGGGCGTCAAGAATGCTCTGGCACTGGGCGGCTCACTGGCTCTGAGTGTTCCGGGGCGAGTGAGGGCGGTCCCAGCAATGGGGGCAATCCAGGGGACAACAATCCAGGGAACAACAACGGCGGCGACAACGGCGGGGACAACGGGGGCAATGGCGGCAACGGTGACGGCGGTGATGGTGGTGGCAACAACGGCGGCAACAACGGCGGCAACAACGGCGGGGACAACGGCGGCAACAACGGCGGGGACAACGGCGGCAACAACAACGGCGGAAACAACGGCGGAAACAGTACCGGCGGCCTCCCTACGCCAAAGCCTCCACAGATGCCGGGTCCCGATGGAACTTGCCCGCCTGGAACCGTTAAGCAAGGTCTCATGTGTGTAAAGGAACCAGAGCCGCCAGACGGTGATGGCAAGTGCCCTGAGGGCTCGGTGAAGGTGAACGCTACATGCGTTTTTACGTATCCCGCTGGCGGCGGTGGTAATAACGGCAACGGCGGCGGCGGTGATGGCGACGGGGACGGGGACGGCGATGAGTCCGGTTGGTCTGGTTCCTGTATGGCTGGCTTTGCGTGTGAAGGCGACGCCATCCAATGCGCCATCGCGAAAGAGCAGCATCGAAGGGCCTGCAAGCTTTTCGACGACAAGTCGCCAGAATCAGAGCTTTACGCAGCAGAGAAAGGCAAAGAGGGCGCCCAGACTGAGAACCTTCCAGGCAATCGCAATGAGAGCCTGCAGGGCCGAATCAGTACCGTCGATGCCCTGGGCGGTGGGCAGTGCATCCGGGATTTGAATATCACCGTGATGGGGCAGGGGGTCACCTTGCCCATGAGTGAGATTTGCCCGACGCTGGGAATCATCGGGAACATCATGGTCGCAGTGGCGTTCCTGGCGGCTATTCGCATTGTTGGAAGGGGTTGAGCATGCCTGTATTCATCGCTGCCATCGGCGGCATGCTGATCAATATTGTTGGTTCGCTCGTGGGTCGCGTGCTCGTCGCGCTGGGTATAGGCGTTGTTACCTTCACGGGCGTGAATGCTGCCCTGGATGAGCTCAAGGTCCAGGCTGTTCAGTCGTTCTCCGCGCTGCCGCCCGAAGTTGTCGGCATGCTCGCCATGATGAAGGTCGGTGTCGCAATCAGCATCGTGACAAGCGCCATCGCGGCCCGGCTGCTGCTCGACGGTCTGACCTCTGACACCTTCAAGCGCTGGACGCTCAAGTAAGCCATGCTGTACCTGATCAGCGGCGCCAACGGCGCAGGAAAGACCCTGAACACGCTCAAATGGGTTCGTGAGCGTCAGCTAAAGGAAAACCGCCCCGTGTGTCACAACGGGCGATTTGAGCCCGTCCCAGGCGGCGAGCTCGACGGCTGGAAAAAAATCGACTTCGCCAACTGGCAGGACGAACCAGACGGCACCATTTTTCTGATCGACGAATGCCATAACGATCTGCCCAACCGGCCCGCAGGCTCAGCGGTGCCCGATGCAGTAAAGATGCTTGCAGAGCACCGCCGCAGGGGCTTCGATTTCTATCTGGTCACTCAGCATCCGCAGAACGTGGACAGCTTCGTTCGCCGCCTGATCGGCCCGCCAGGATGGCACCGTCACCTGAAACGCAGTTTCGGCGTGGATATGGTGAGCGTGCTTGAGTGGCCAGCAGTCAATCCGAACTGTGAGAAGGACGGCAGCGGCAAAACTGGCACCGTCACGATGCAGGCTTTCCCCAAGGAGGTCTATGACTGGTACAAAAGCGCCAGCCTGCACACCGGCAAGAAACGCATCCCCGCGAAAGTGTGGGTGTTCGTGGCCTGCCTCGTCTTGATACCGCTCTTGATCTGGTTTGCAGCGAATAGGCTGTTGTCAAAGACCGAAGCCAAAGCCGTGCCCGCGAAGCCCGCCGCCGAGGCCCGGCCCGATGTACCGCAGGCCATCGCCGCGAAACTCACGGCGGACCAGTACATCGACCAGCGCACGCCCAGGCTCAAAGACTTTCCGCACACGGCGCCCGCTTACGATGAGGTCACAAAGCCCACGGTCGCGCCTTATCCTGCCGCGTGCATCCACATGGGCAAGACCTGCAAGTGCTACACCCAGCAGGCCACGCTGCTGCAGGTCTCCGGCCCGGTCTGCCTGCAGATCGTTGCACAAGGCTTCTTCGTGGACTGGCAGCAGGCGCAGCAGATGCCCCAGCAGGCCCAGCAGGCCCAGCAGATGCCCGCGCCAGTGGTGCCACAGCAGGCCCAGGCCGCGCCGGTTCAACAGGCCCGCACCATCCCCATGCCCGAGCCTAAACGCCAGCAGGAGGGGCAGGTAACGCAGGCCGACATTGCCCACGCGCTGCGCGTTCGTAACCCGGCGTTCCGGTAGTTCAGGCGTTCTCGCGGGCCTGGGCCTCGGCTTCGGTCATCAGCACCCATCGGAAACCGTCGGGGGCCGTTGGGCGGTTGAACGGCGAGTCATTCGCTGTGTCCGTTTTCCGGTCGGTGAAAAACAAAATCACGGCGGCTTGAATCAGGCCCATTGCGGCCAGGGTCACCAGGGCGTAGAACGTGAAAATTGATATTTCCATCGCTCCAAGGTAGCACATCACGCATCCACAAGGACCATGCACAGCGCCTTGACCCTGGCCGCGAGCGCTCGCCGCGCCTGCTGCGCATCCCGCCACCACTGAGGAACCGCAGGCCGCACCGGATAGGCCACACGGCCAGCCGCTTTGAACGCAGCACCACGCGCCGCCCGGATGGCCCGAAGAACCCGCGTCGTAGGGCGCGGAAGCGCCCACACCAGCAGGCGCCCGAAGGGCAGCACCATTTGAAGCGCCATCGCCTCGGGATGCTTCCTGTAGTTCGCTGCGATTGCCATAACGTCCTGCCTTTCATGGGTACCGGGCCCTTAGATTCCGAGCCGGTCAACAGTGGTCTGTTGCCCGTGCAAGCGGCCATTGCTTGCACCGTTCCCCCGAGTTCTTCGCCGTGCCATAAGGAACACCGGGCCGCGCCCGGAGTGAAGGGAGGGTTTGTCAATCGCAGATTTACGGATACCCGGAACGGAGGGCGCGGCCCGGTGTACCGTTGGCCGTAGAGGCGAAGAACTCGGGGGAACGGTGCTGGGCGCAGCGATTGACGGGCAACGGACGCCGCGCGGCGAGCGCCCCAAGCTGCGCAGCAGCTCAAGCTATGGAAGTTCGACGGCCAAGAAAAAGCCCGCAGGCGCGGGCTTCATCGTGAAGGTGGAGCCGATCAACAGATAGCCGCCGAAGGTGCGCCGCAGGGACGCAAGCGAAGCGCGGCCATGAGGCGCACCGTAGCGCGGCGTTCTTGTCCAGGATGGATAAACTTAGTTACAGGAGGGAAGAACATGTATCGGCGGACGTTTCAAGATCAGGACGAAGGCTCTTTTTTGCTGGACGTTTTGAAGATTTTCATAGGTGTTTTTTTAGGCGGTCTTGCCGCAGCTTTCACATATGAAGCAGTTGTTGAATGGCGCATAGAACAGGCAGCAAAAAAAGCAATGACCGAGTTCCAGCGCCAGATGGATAAAACAAACGCCGATATGGAGCGCCAGCGTAGAGCCGAAGAGAAGGCGAGGACGCAAGCGGAGGAAGAAGCTGCACGGAAACGGTCAGCACTCGCTCTTGTTGATCGGTTGGAGCGGGAGCGTAAGGCCCGCAAGGATGCCGCCTGGGCGCAGTTCTACAAGCCATCGCCTAACTGCCAAGTGGATTCAGGGACACACGCTTGCGCGAATGAATACATGGCCGCTCGGAAGCGTTTTGAATCAGCTTACGTAGACCGTTGACAGTTTATGGATATGCCCGTGTGTCCACCGCAGAGCAGAACACGGCAGCTCAACTAGCGGCCTTCCGCCGTGCGGGGATAGAGAAGGTTGTGCAGGAAAAGCGCTCTGCGGTGAAGCACCGCCCTGAACTGGATAGGCTTTTGACCATCATGGTCAAGGGTGATGTGCTGGTGGTCTACAAGCTAGATCGACTTGCCCGCTCTGTCTCTCACTTCGTCAAGGTGTTTGAGCAACTGAAGGGCAATGGCATTGGGTTTCGGTCGTTGACTGAGTCAATCGAAACCGACACGCCGCAGGGCCGCATGTTCTTGCATCTGTTGTCCGCTTTTGCGGAGTTTGAGCGCGAACTGATCAGGGAAAGGTGTCTTGCTGGTCAGCGTGCAGCGCGGGCCGCTGGCAAAACTTGGGGCCGCAAGCGCACCCTATCTGATGATGATGTGGCCCAGGCTGCGGCTTGCTGGCGCTCTGGCTGGTACAGCCAACGCACTCTTGCGGAAATGTTGGGCGTTTCCCTCAGTAGCCTACGCGACAACATCCATCGCCATGAAAGGCGCGGGCGATGGGCTAAAACGCGATTACAAAAGTAAAATCTCATGCCATGCTCGATGACCGTGCCAAGTTGTTGCTCAAAGCGCTGGTCGAGCGCTACATCGCCGATGGCCAGCCCGTGGGGTCGCGCACCCTGTCGCGCGCATCGGGCCTGGACTTGTCGCCCGCGACCATCCGCAACGTCATGGCGGACCTGGAAGACCTGGGCCTGATCGCAAGCCCGCACACCTCGGCCGGGCGCATCCCCACCGCGCGGGGCTACCGCCTGTTCGTGGACACCATGCTGACCGTGCAGCGCGACCCGCTCACGCCGCCGCAACTGGCGCCGGAGCAGCCGCAGAAGGTGATCGCCAATGCGGCCCAGCTGCTGTCCAACCTTTCGCAGTTCGTGGGCGTGGTCATGGCGCCCCGGCGCACCTCCGTGTTCCGCCACATCGAGTTCCTGCGGCTGTCCGAGCGGCGGTTCCTGGTGATCATCGTCTCGCCCGAGGGGGATGTTCAGAATCGGGTCATCTTCACGGAAGTGGACTACTCCCAGTCTCAGTTGATCGAGGCCTCGAATTTCCTGAACGCGCATTACGCGGGGCTGGCGATGGAGCAGGTGCGGGAGCGCCTGAAGTCCGAGGTGGATGCGCTGCGGGGCGAGATCGCGTCGCTCATGCAGGCGGCGGTCAACGTGGGGTCCGAGGCCCTGTCCGCCGCGCAGGACGAGGTCGTGATCTCGGGCGAGCGCAACCTGCTGTCGGTGAGCGATTTCTCCAGCGACATGGGCAACCTGCGGCGCGCTTTCGACCTCTTCGAGCAGAAGACCCAGATCCTGCGGCTGCTGGACATCTCCAGCCAGGCCGAAGGGGTGCGGATCTATATCGGTGGCGAAAGCCACGTGGT
>JAMHVS010000012.1:0-165429 GCA_035911315.1 Xanthobacter sp. | reverse complement strand
ATTACAACGGGGCTCGCCCTCACTCCGCACTGGCGTGGCAAACGCCAGCAGCTTTCTCGGCTTCGTTTGCGCAGCGGCGGGATCTGCCGTTGCGCCAGGTCGCGGGCTCCACGACAGATCCCGCCTCATCCACCCGTTCAAAGGCAACACACAACCGTCACGTCGAACTCAAAACTGGATAAAGCCTGGGGGCAACGTCAGTCCAGATCGGTTCCCGGGCGTTGCGCCACTTAGCAATAGCCGAGGCGTTTGATGCGCTGAAGTCCAGTACCGGTGCGCGGCAAGGGCTTATTTGGATGTCGGTATCTGCACGTGTCTCGCGCCAAATCCTGCACACGGGCATGGCCGGATGTGCTGACCTGCAGGATATAAGCCCATGCCGCCGCCCATACGTGGCGTGCAGAGAGTTCGCCTCACTCCCTGGTCTTGAGTTTCACGGCACTGCCGCCTTGCGCCACGGTGACTTTGCCTGCCTTGCCAGAGCCTGTCACAGCACCGCCATTCTCTACGCGAACTGTGCCTGAGATTTCGCCATCCACGATGAGTTTGCCCGAGACGATGACATCTCCGGTCAATGAGCCGGAAACGACAAGTTCGGCCCCTGCGTCCACAATGGTTACGCCCTTGTAGTCATTTTCACCGGCAAGGGTCAGGCGCCCGCCGGAAAGAGTGAGGCCTCCACCAAGGCCGTCATTCTCTCCGTCATAGTCCATGATGTCCCCGTCAAAACGGCCATTGGCTGCGGTGATGATGAGACGCCGGGTGCCGATATGCACCTCTCCCTTGCCGGAAAGGTCGCGGATACTCGCATCATTGTCCGTATCGGCCACGCCCCAGAGCTTGTGGCGGTTTCCCTTCTGCGAAATATCGAGAGCGCCTTCGACCACAATCCGGGAGCTGTTCGCGATGCTGCCCGGGCCAGCAAGATGGATGAATCCGCCGTCCGCAATCCTTGTTATGCCGGAATAGGTGTTGGTGCCGGTCATGCGCACCACGGCGTCCTTCTCCACGATGAAGTCACCGATGCCGGAAAGGTTTCCGGCAAGACCCAGCCATCCCTCGCTGCCATGCTCTGCCGTCACCTTGCCCAGATGCAGCAGACGGTTATCTCCGGGCGTGGTGCTGAAATCCATGGCCGTTACAAAATGCGGAGCATAGCCAGTGGTTCGGTTTTCAAGGTCATAGAGCAGTGCATTCGACTGGAAGAAAGGCAGGCCTACGACAATCCCGTCACCTTCATCCTCATCGCTTTGACGATGTATCTCGACATCCTCGAACTCAAGATCGTTCAGCTTGTCGCCGGAACCATACATCTTGAAGCCGACAGTCTCATCGCCGCTTTTCTTCAGCCTGAGGCCCTTGGCATTCAGTTTTTTGAGAACGCCGTCCTGTGAGACGAGCAAGAATTCAGAGGTTCCGGTGTCGAACATGATCGGTCCGCGAAACTCCACATCCTTCTTCTTTTTTCCGACAGTGATCGTGATTGTGTATTGGTAGGAGCCTTCAAAGATAGAGGATGCATGTGTGCCGGAGAGGGGGAATTGCCGTCTCTGGCCCGAATAATCCATCTCTCCCCATGGCATGAGGGCTGAGAACTGCGCACGGATACTGGGGTTCAGGTGCAGTGTCATGCAGGGGGCACAACCGGGTGTTTTACTGTCACCCATATTTGCATTGGCGGCAATCACATAACCGCTCTTTGTCCGACCGCCGATTGCGCTGGTTTCAATCTCCTCCCCGATCGCGTTGCTCGCGCCGAACACACCGAAAAATGGTGGTGTTTCACCGGGCTGGTCATTTTGTATCCGTCGGCGAATATCGAGATCCGCAAAAAGGGGGGTATCCGAAGAGGTGCGGCCAACCGCTTTGGACGACATGTTGCGTTCTGAGAACGAATGATAACCGCGTGTATACACAGCATCCAGAATCCGGGCTGCAATATAGCCGCCATCGAAAGTCGCCACAGGCCGGGTCAGATCCTTGGGGTCGAAGTAGGACAGGCGATCAAACTGGATTTTCTGGACCCAGTAGCCGTATGTTCCGTCTCCATAGCCATACATTTTCGGCATGGTGCCGGGTACCGGGCTGACACCCTGAAGTTCTGAACTCATCTGGAGGTTGAACTGGTCGGAACCGGTATCAAACTCGAACAGATGCGGTTTACCGCCATTGATGCCGATCATGATGCCGAGGGAATCGAAGTCCTCATCCGCAAAGGCAGATTTTACATGTACCAGCGGGATGTGCTGGAGTTCCGCGGCCGCCAAAGGTGTCTGGGCCGCATGCAGGCTGGCAGAAAGGCCGATCAGGGCGCAGAGCGTAGAATTGCGGAATGATCTTATTCCAGCCTTCCGGTTCTTCATGAAAGGCTGCAAGGATACACTTGTAATAGGCGTGAGGAATTGCACGAGAACGAGGCGGCGGGCCTTCTGGGGAAGGTCAGGAGCTGGTACGTGTCTCACGGTGTTCCTCGATAAGCTGGCAATCCAGTGTCACGCGTGCTCAGGCATGAGTCTAGTGCTCCTTCCAGTTCTGCGTGATGAAAACGTGGCCGCCACCGCGCCTTGCGTCACTCGCTGTCCGAGCGGCCCTGCGGATAGCAGATGATGGACAGATAGGTGGCGGGCAGGGAAATCAGTTCCACCGGCCCATGGGGCGCGTCCGCATCAAAATAGAGGCTGTCGCCCGGCTGCATGTGAAAGTGGTTGTCGCCGTGGCGATACACGACTTCTCCGGAGATCATGTAGAGAAACTCCATGCCCGGATGCTGGAAGGTGGGAAAGATATCCGAATTTTTGGACAGGGTAATGAGATAAGGCTCCACCGTCACGCCGCTGGTGTTGCCGCCAATGTGCCCCAGCAGATTATACTGGTGCCCGGCACGCGTGCCGCGCCTCTCCATCTGCACACCTTCTCCAGCCTTCACAAACACGGCGCTGCGCTGGTCCTCAAACCGCTGGAACAGGGCTGTAAGGGGCACGCCCAGCGCTTTTGAAAGGGCCTGAAGCGTTGTGAGCGAGGGCGAGATATTGCCGTTCTCAATCTTCGAGAGCATGCCGGCGGAAAGTTCCGTGGCCGCTGCCAACTCGGCAACCGTAATGCCCAGCTTCTTACGCAGCGTGCGTACCTCATAGCCGATGGCCATTTCCAGATTGTTGACCCGTGCTTCGCGCACCGCATGGGGGTTCTGCTGGAAGCCGGATTTTGACGAAGCCGTGCTGGCCGGAGAAGTGCCGGTTTCCTGCGGGTTTGCACTGCGCTTCCCCTCCGGGCCCTGGGGGCTGGCGGCGGGGGACATCTTCTTCTTCGTGCTCTCGCGCATCGTGCCATCCTGTCAGTCTTGGTGGCAGCCTAGACAAGCTGTCCGCAGTGTTCAACGCATCGCAAGGTGTGAGAGCTGTCCGCATGCCGTTTTTTTCACCTCTCGGGTGTGGCTGCCTGTCTGTTGCTCACTATGGGTGCAAAGCGCCGGTTCTTTCGCGGGCAGTCTGCTGTCAAATAATGCATCAAAAAGAAAATTAGTTTCCGCAGGATAAAATGTTTTGACAAAGCCCATGTGGCTGCACATCATCCAATTCCAGATGCATCCGCTATCTCTTCATGCGGATATTCAAGGTAGATACTTCTTGATTCTGGTTTTGGATCACAGTTCCGAAATAACTGGGTTCAGATGCTGAAAATATATTTCATAAGACGTCGCGTCTTTTGAAAGTTCCAGTTTCATTGCTTTCGCTGCTCGCCATATTTCAGGTGGGCATGGCGTGGAAACACGGTTTTGTCTGGAGGCTGGGCATGCAAGTGTCCCCCATCACAAGTCGGCCGCTCTATGGCAGGCTCAAGCCGCAGGTGCGTGCGAGGCAGCATATCGCCCTCACCGAGGGGGCGGGGCTGTCGGCATTTGAAGAGGCTTTCGGTGCGCTTCCGGACATTCTGGTACACACGACTCTCATTCATATTGCCAATCCAAGTGATGCCGCGCTTGCCACAAGGCTGGAGAAGCTGGGCGTAGACAGCCTGCACATGCGGCCCACGCGGGAGACAGCGCTGGTCAAGCTGCGTGCGGTCCTGTCCGGCGCAGGCATGGGCGCCCGGCTTTATGTTGCGGGTGATGAAGACTTTATCGGTCCTGTGCAGGCGCTTGCGCTTGAGGTGGGCATGATGGGGGAGGCCATTCAGGCCGAGCATCGTGGCTCGCTGGCGCGCCGGGTGCAGTGCGTGCACTGCAAGGGGTTCAATGATGATGTGATGGTAAGCCCCTTCACCTGTCGTCACTGCGGCACGCACCTTCTGGTGCGGGATCATTTTTCCCGACGTCTGGGGGCTTTCATGGGGGTCGTGATCGACGCCGAGGCCCCCGGTGATGTGCCGCCGGTGGAAACCCTTCAGCCCGTTCCCGTTCTGTGTGCGGAGGGCCGGCCATGAGCGGCGGTTTTCCTGTGATGGTGGCGGCTGCAGAGCAGGCTGCCAATGGTGTGAAAAAACTGCGGTTTGTGCGCACGGATGGCGCGGCGCTTCCGCCCTATTCAGCCGGTGCGCATGTGGTGCTCACACTTGAAGGCCCACAGCGTACATTTCGTAATGCCTATTCCCTGCTTGGCACCACGCTTGAAGGTGGCGCTTATGAAGTCGCGGTGCAACGCGCGGCAGAGTCACGCGGTGGTTCGGCCTTCGTGCATGAGATGCTGCAGGAAGGCGCGCATCTCACCATCAGCGCCCCGCTGAACCTGTTTTCGCTGAACCATACCGGGCGGCACCATGTGCTGGTGGCGGGTGGCATCGGCATTACCGCCATTCATGCCATGGCCGAGGAACTGGCCATGCGGGGTGCCTCCTACGAGTTGCACTATGCGATGCGCGATGAAGCGAGCGGAGCCTTCACGCAGGCGCTTTTGTCGCGTCATGGCAACAAGGTGCGGTTCTATGTCAGCGCGAAGGGTGAGCGGTTCGCTGTGTCACAAGCCCTGCGCCACCAGCCGCTTGGCACGCATCTCTATGTGTGCGGCCCAGAGCGGATGATTGATGGTGTGCTGGCGGATGCGCGTGCTGAAGGCTGGCCCGAAGGTGCGCTGCATGCAGAGCGCTTTGCGGCACCGGCCGGTGGTGAGCCCTTCATGGTACGCCTCGCGCGCTCCGGCATCACGCTGAAGGTGGGTGAACACCAGAGTCTGCTGGAAGCCATTGAGGATGCTGGTGTTGATGCGCCTTGCCTGTGCCGCGGCGGCGCATGCGGACAGTGCGAAACCACGGTTCTGGAAGCTGATGGCGAGTTGCAGCACCACGATCATTATCTGAGCCAGAAAGAGCGCGAGAGCGGCGCAAAGATCATGACCTGCATGTCGCGGCTGCGTGGGCGCGAACTTGTGCTTGATCTGTGAGCGGGGAGCGAACCATGACCATCTCGTTCAAGGCAGAGAGTTTTCGCGGAGACTACAGTTTCCGCAACAGCGCAGCTGCCATCGACCGCTTCCCTTTTCCGTTCGATCGTGACGAATACATGTATTCGGTCAATATCGAGCAGCATAATCCCGGACCCGCAAATGCGATAACCGAGTTCCCGATCGATATCGACGAGCATTATGTCTCGGAGATGCAGGACCGCGCGATCGTGCTGAAGGAAGATCCGCTGCGTTGCCAGTCTCTTCCGCACATGATCATGGCGGAGTGGGATCTGGTGGAACTGCTGATGACATCCATGTCACAGCATTATCCCGAGCATTTCACCCTGAACCGGGATGGTGACCACTGGCACTGGATCAACCGTCCACTGGGGATTGAGCAGCGCTTCATCTTCGGTGAGGTGGCAACATTGCCGTGCGGGCCGATGGAATACATCACCCGCCAGTGTCAGGGAGATTTTGCCCTGCTGGACCAGCGCGATAACAATCTCTGGATGGATGCCGGCATGGTGACCACCCAGGCGGACTGGTCGCTCGATTTCAATATCGGCATGAACTTCATGGAGTGGCACGCGCCGGTGCCATTGGCCCATGACATGGGCGTGTTCGAGCGCGCGCTGAAATTTCTGCTGAATGTACAGCAGGGTAAGCCTGTGCGCCGCCTCAACTGGACCATGACGGTTAATCCGCGTCTTGATACCAGCCCGGAGAACTACACCCGCTGGGGCATCGAGAAAGCATCGGTGACATCGGAAAATGTGGGTGAAAAGCTGCACCTTCGGGTGGAGCTTCAGGCCATGTGGCGCATGCCGCGCTCCAATGCGCTGCTGTTTTCCATCCGCTGCTATCTGATCCGGCTGGATGAATTGGTGACGAAGCCGAAATGGGGGCGTCGTTTGCATCGGGTTCTGCGAGATCTTCCAGATCAGCTTGCGGACTACAAGGGCATTACCGGCAACCGCGCCAAGATCGTCCAGTGGCTGTCCCAGTATGACGATGGAGCGCCGACATCACCCGGCTGTGCGCCGGAGTGAATTCCTCTTTTCTTTCCGCCGGATATTCCAGAAAGACGGATACTTTTAAATGACTGCATTGTGGAGATTTTCCGCCCTTGGTGACCGTCACCGCGCGCTCGGCTCCAAGCTTGAGGACTGGAATGGCATGGGCACCGCCTGGACCTATGACAAGGACCAGAAAGCAGAGTATCTGGCCATCCGCACCAAGGCGGGGCTTATGGATGTCTCAGGCCTCAAGAAGGTGCATATCACCGGCCCGCATGCAGCCCATGTGATTGATCTGGCAACCACGCGTGATGTTGAGAAGATTTATCCGGGAAAGTCCGCCTATGCCTGCATGCTGAATGAGGCCGGAAAGTTCACGGATGACTGCATCATCTATCGCATCAGCACCAATAGCTGGATGATTGTGCATGGTGCCGGAACCGGCCATGAGGAATTGCAGAAGGCGGCGATGGGGCGTGATGTCTCCATCCAGTTCGATGATAACCTTCACGACCTCTCGCTGCAGGGCCCGCTGGCGGTGGATTTCCTCGCGCGGCATGTGCCTGGTATCCGCGATCTTCCCTATTTCCATCACATGCAGACGCGTCTGTTTGGCTATGGCGTGATGATTTCTCGCACCGGATATACGGGCGAGCGCGGATATGAAATCTTCTGCCGCGCGCAGGATGCTGTAGCGCTGTGGGACAAGATTTTGGCGGAAGGCGCGGATCTTGGCATCATTCCCTGCCGGTTCGTCACGCTGGATCTGCTGCGGGTGGAAAGCTACCTGCTGTTCTTCCCCTATGACAATTCCCAGAAATACCCCTTCGCCAATGAAGGACCGGGCGACACGCTGTGGGAACTGGGTCTGGAATTCACGGTGAGCCCCGGCAAGACCGGCTTCCGTGGTGCGGAAGAGCATTACCGGCTCAAGGGCAAGGAGCGTTTCAAGATCTTTGGCCTGCTTCTTGAAGGAACAGAACCTTCGGATGAAGGTGCGCCGGTTTTTCAGGGTGAAAAGCAGGTGGGGGTCGCCACATGCGGCATGTATTCGCCGCTGGTGGAGAAGTCCATGGCCATTGCCCGTCTTGATGTGGATTGCGCGGTGCCGGGTACGGAACTCGTGGTTCGCAATGCTTCCGGTTCCATCAAGGCCGTGGCGCACACCCTGCCGTTTGATGATCCGGAGAAGAAGAAGCGCACAGCCAAGGGCTGAGCCGAACAATGATCCGGCGCGGCAACAGCCGCGCGCCGGGTGCAAACAGTCCGATGCCGGGTCAGGGGTGCGCCCCTGATCCATATGAAAAACAATCATAATTCTGTTCAGGGGCGTCTCGCTACATCTGATTTCTCAATTGGTCTTGGTTACCCGAAGTGAAGGGGGTCGACATGAACAGGATTTGGAAAGCCGGAGCGGCGGCGCTATGTGTCCTGCTGCCATTGCCGGCCATGGCGCAAGAAGCAACGCCCACACTCAGTGTGGCAGATACAGTCTTCGTCACCGCATGCGCCTTGTTTGTCATGCTCATGATGGTGCCGGGTCTTGCTCTCTTTTATGCCGGTCTTGGGCGGGCGAAGAACGTACTTTCAGTGATGACGCAGGTCATCGCAACATCGGCTCTGGTCGGCATCTTGTGGATCTTCGCCGGTTATTCTCTGACCTTCGTGGATGGCGGACCGCTTCAGGCCGTAATTGGCGGCACCTCGAAGCTGTTTCTCATGGGCGTGGGTCAGGACAGTCTTGTCGGTGAGCTTCCTGAATATCTCTATGTGATGTTCATGATGATGTTTGCGGCCATCACGCCCGCCATCATCGTTGGTGGTATTGCCGAACGTGCACGCTTTTCAGCCGTGCTTATCTTCATGGGGATCTGGCTGTTCATCAATTATGTGCCGATGGCGCATATGGCGTGGGGCGGCGGCTGGGTCTTCGGTTGGGAGCCACAGGACTTTGCGGGCGGTAATGTGGTGCATCTCAATGCCGGTATTGCGGCGCTGATGGCGGCACTCATGGTTGGTCCGCGTCTTGGCTATCGCACCACCATGATGGCTCCGCACAACATGACCATGACGACCACCGGCGGCTGCATGCTGTGGGTGGGCTGGCTGGCCTTCTGTGGCGGTTGTGCCCTTGCTGCCAATGGCTTCTCCATGATGGTCATGCTCAACACCTTCCTGGGTGGTGCGGCTGGCGCCATGGGCTGGATGGTGACGGAGTGGATTCACCGTGGCCGTCCCAGCACGCTGGGCATCATGTCCGGCGTCATCGCTGGCCTTGTCGCCATCACCCCGGCTTGCGGTTTCGTGAGCCCGATGGGCGCGATTGCGGTGGGCTTCATTGCGGCTCCGCCTTGCGTGTGGGCGGTGGAATATCTGAAGCACCGCTTTGGGTATGACGACAGCTTCGATGTGTTCGGCGTGCATGGTGTGGGCGCCATCGTGGGTGGCATTCTCACGGTCATCTTTGCAGCTGAGGCTCTGGGCGGCACCGGTTTCCCGGCTGAACGCAACATGGGCTCGCAGATGGTGGTGCAGGTTGCGCTTATCGCCTTCAGCGCGGTCTATTCGATCATCAGCTCCTACATCGCTCTCAAGATCGCCGACAAGCTGGTGGGCCTCCGGGTTTCACCGGACGACGAACTGGCTGGCCTCGACATCGCCGCGCATGGCGAAAGTGGCTACAGGCTGGATGACGGCGTGGTGGGTGAGAGCATCTTCGCTCAGGTTGCACACGGCCATGGGTCGGTTCCGGCACTGGCCGTGGCTCCAGCCACGCCGGGCCCGGCCAGTCGCTGAAGGGTCCCCGGCTGCCGTTTCTGCAGGGGGCGGCAGCCATCACAAGTCTTGGACCTCACGCGCATGGGACAGGGGGGTGCGGCAGGCGCCCCCCTGTTTTTTCCTGTGATGCACGGCATACCCTGTGGCGCGACCTGTCAGGGCAGGGCGTGCCACAATGCTTTAAAAGCTGATCACACGTTCCTGCGCCTGTATCGAGAGGCGACATGAACGCTCACGCGAGTGCCTGATAAGAGCGTGCTTGATGTCTGAAGCCCGATAGGTGTGCAGCATCATTTTCGGGCATCAAAAAACCCCTGCCGGGTGACCGGCAGAGGTTTTTCTGTTGGTTCGGATACTGGTGCGATCAGCGCGGCAGCACGGTTTCGCCCATCAGGTCCTTGTCGATGGCATGGGCGGCCTGTCGGCCTTCACGAATGGCCCACACCACGAGGGATTGCCCCCTGCGCATGTCGCCCGCCGCATAAAGCTTGGGGACGGAGGTCGCATAGGCCTGCTCATCCGCCAGCACGTTCTTGCGCTTGTCCAGCGCGACGCCGGCTTGTTCAAGCATGCCCTCGAACACAGGGTTCGCAAAGCCAATGGCAAGGAACACGAGGTCCGCACGCAGCACGAACTCCGTGCCGGGAATGGGCTGGCGCTTGGCATCCACGCGGGCGCACTTCACGCCAGTCACGCGGCCGTTGCGGCCTTCAATGCCGAGAGTGGCGCAGGCAAATTCACGCTCTGCGCCTTCAGCCTGCGAAGAGGAGGTGCGGAACTTGGTGGGCCAATAGGGCCACACTGCCAGCTTGTCTTCCTTCGCGGGCGCGATGGGGCGGATGTCGAGCTGGGCCACGGAGAGCGCACCCTGACGAAAAGCGGTGCCCACACAGTCCGAGGCGGTATCGCCGCCGCCGACCACCACCACATGCTTGCCGCTGGCGAGAATGGGCAGGTCGCTCACCTCTTCCCCACCATTGCGGCGGTTCTGCTGAACAAGATAAGGCATGGCATAGTGCACGCCTTCCAGCTCCTGCCCGGGCAGGGCAGGGTCACGCGGGGCTTCCGAGCCGCCGGCCATCAGCACGGCATCATGCTTGTCCAGAAGCTCCTGCATCGGCGTGTTGACACCGACATTCACACCATAATGGAAGACAACGCCCTCGGCCTCCATCTGCGCCACGCGACGGTCGATGAGGTGTTTTTCCATCTTGAAGTCGGGAATGCCATAGCGCAGCAGGCCACCGGCCTTGGGTTCGCGCTCATACAGGTGCACGTCATGACCCGCGCGGGCGAGTTGCTGGGCGGCAGCCATACCGGCCGGGCCAGAGCCGATGATACCCACGTTCTTGCCGGTCTTCACCGTTGCCGGTTCCGGCTTGATGAAGCCGGCCTTCCATGCGCGGTCTGCGATGGCCTGTTCTACAGTCTTGATGGTGACAGGCATGTCCTCAAGGTTCAGCGTGCAGGCTTCCTCGCACGGGGCGGGGCAGATGCGGCCGGTGAACTCGGGAAAATTGTTGGTGGAATGGAGATTGCGCGTCGCCTCTTCCCATTCGCCCCGATAGACCAGATCGTTCCAGTCCGGAATCTGGTTGTGCACCGGGCAGCCGGTGGGGCCATGGCAGAAGGGAATGCCGCAATCCATGCAGCGCGAAGCCTGATCCGCAACCTCTGATTCCGGCAGCGGCAGGGTGAATTCGCGGAAATGGCGGATACGGTCGGACGCAGGCTGATACTTCTGCTCGCGCCGATCAATCTCCAGAAAGCCGGTGACCTTGCCCATGCGAACCTCACTGGGGAGCACAAGCGCTCTTATAGCCGCGCTTCAGGCTCCGTGACACAGAATTAGAACAATTTGAGGACATGGCGCGGGCAGATTTCCGCCTTTCGCCAGTGCGGGCTTCTGCACGCATGTCCTCTTGTGAACCGATGGCTGGTCCCTCCCCTGTCAGACAGGGGAGGGCGAAGGCGGATGCTTATTCGGCAGCCTGAAGGGCACCGCGGCGTTTTTCCATTTCGCGCAGGGCGCGACGGTACTCCACGGGCATGACCTTCACGAAGCGGGAACGATACTCGGCCCAGTTGTCCAGAATGGACTGGCCGCGGGTCGAGCCGGTGTGATGCACATGCATGGCGATAAGCTGGTGCAGGCGCTCCTCGTCATGGCGTGACATGTCGGAGTGCACGTCGATGCGACCCTTGAACTCCAGGTCGCCACCATGGTGGTGGAGGCGCTCCAGCAGGTCCTCTTCCTCTTCCACCGGTTCGAGATCGACCATGGAAAGGTTGCAACGCTTGGCGAAGCTCTTGTCCTCGTCCAGCACATAGGCCACGCCGCCGGACATGCCGGCCGCAAAATTGCGCCCGGTCTGGCCGATGACGACGACCACGCCGCCGGTCATGTATTCGCAGCCATGATCGCCCGTGCCCTCGACAACGGCGATGGCGCCGGAGTTGCGCACGGCGAAACGCTCGCCCGCCACGCCACGGAAGAAGCACTCGCCCTCGGTTGCGCCATACATCACGGTGTTGCCGACAATGATGGAGTTCTCGGCTACGATGGGGCTGTTGGCCGGTGGGCGCACGATGATACGGCCACCCGAGAGACCCTTGCCCACATAGTCGTTCGCCTCACCCACCAGATCGAGCGTGACACCGGCGGCAAGGAATGCGCCGAACGCCTGACCGGCGGTGCCGTTGAGCTGCACATGGATGGTTTCATCCGGCAGGCCGGCATGGCCATAGCGCTTGGCAACCTGACCGGAAAGCATCGCACCGGCGGAGCGGTCCACCGAACGAATGGTGGTCTCGATCTCCACCCGCTCGCCATTCTCAAGGGCAGGCATGGCCTGCTCGATGAGTGTGCGGTCGAGCACCTTCTCAATGGGGTGATGCTGGCGCTCGGTGTGGCGAATGCCGACCTCCGGCCCCACATCGGCCATCACGAACATCTTCGAGAAGTCGAGACCCTTGGCCTTCCAGTGGTCAATGGCGTGCTGCTGGTCCAGCACATCCATGCGGCCCACCATCTCATGGATGGTGCGGAAACCGAGCTGGGCCATATATTCACGCACTTCCTCTGCAACGAAGAAGAAGTAGTTGATGACATGCTCAGGCGTGCCCTTGAAGCGCTTGCGCAGAACGGGATCCTGCGTCGCAACGCCCACCGGGCAGGTGTTGAGGTGGCACTTGCGCATCATGATGCAGCCGGCCGCGATCAGCGGGGCTGTGGCAAAGCCAAACTCGTCCGCGCCGAGCAGCGCACCGATCACGACGTCACGCCCGGTCCGGAAGCCGCCATCCACCTGCAGCGCCACGCGGGAGCGCAGATGGTTCGCCACCAGCGTCTGCTGGGTTTCGGCAAGGCCCATCTCCCACGGGGAGCCGGCATGCTTGATGGAGGTGAGCGGGGAAGCGCCCGTGCCGCCTTCAAAGCCGGAGATGGTGATGTGGTCCGCGCGTGCCTTGGCGACACCGGCCGCAACCGTGCCGACGCCAACCTCTGACACCAGTTTCACCGAGACATCAGCATCGGGATTGACGTTCTTCAGATCATAAATGAGCTGCGCCAGATCCTCGATCGAGTAGATGTCATGGTGCGGCGGCGGGGAGATGAGGCCCACACCCGGAGTGGAGTGGCGCACCTTGGCGATGACCGCATCCACCTTGTGACCGGGCAGCTGGCCACCCTCACCGGGCTTGGCACCCTGTGCAACCTTGATCTGCATCACGTCGGAATTGACGAGATATTCGGCGGTGACGCCAAAGCGGCCAGAGGCGATCTGCTTGATGGCAGAGCGCATGGAGTCGCCGTTCGGCAGGGGCTTGAAGCGCTCGGCCTCTTCGCCACCCTCACCGGTGTTGGACTTGCCGCCGATACGGTTCATCGCGATCGCGAGCGTGGTGTGCGCCTCACGCGAGATGGAGCCGAACGACATCGCGCCGGTGACAAACCGCTTCACGATCTCGGCCGCCGGCTCGACCTCGGTGATGTCGATCGGCTTGTGGCCGATTTCCTCGGCCTCGCGGATGCGGAACAGGGCACGCAGGGTCAGCAGCTTTTCGTCATGCTTGTTCATGGCATCGGCGAAAGCGCGATACTGGTCCTGCGCATTGCCGCGCACGGCATGCTGGAGCTGGGCCACCGTATCGGGCGACCAGGCATGGTCCTCGCCGCGGATGCGGTAGGCGTAGTCGCCGCCCACATCCAGCGCCATGCGATAGACCGGCGCATCCGAGAAGGCGAGCCGGTGACGGCGCACGGTCTCTTCTGCGACTTCGGCAAGGCCCACGCCCTCAATGGTGGTGGCGGTGCCGAAGAAGTACTTGTTGACCAGCTCGGAGGAGAGGCCGACCGCATCAAAAATCTGCGCGCCGCAATAGGACTGGTAGGTGGAGATGCCCATCTTGGACATCACCTTCAGCAGGCCCTTGTCGATCGCCTTGATGTAGCGCTTGACCACTTCCTTCTCGTCGACTTCCTCGGGAATGTCGTCGCGCATGGCCACGAGCGTTTCGAAGGCGAGATAGGGGTTGATGGCTTCCGCGCCATAGCCGGCAAGGCAGGCGAAGTGATGCACTTCGCGCGCTTCACCCGTCTCCACCACAAGACCCACGGAGGTACGCAGCCCCTTGCGGATGAGGTGATGATGCACGGCCGCGGTGGCCAGCAGGGTCGGGATGTCGATCCGGTCCGGGCCCACCATGCGGTCAGAGAGGATGATGATGTTGTAGCCGCCATGCACCGCCGCTTCCGCACGGTCACACAGATGCTGCACGGCCTCTTCCATGCCCGCCGCGCCCTTGTCGGCAGGGTAGGTGATGTCGAGCGTGCGGGTGTCGAACCGCTCTTCCATCATGCCGATGGAGCGGATCTTCTCCAGATCCTCATTGGTGAGGATGGGCTGGCGCACTTCCAGCCGCTTGCGCCGGGCCGTGCCTTCCAGATCGAAGATGTTGGGGCGCGGGCCGATGAAGGAGACGAGGCTCATGACCAGTTCCTCACGGATCGGGTCGATGGGCGGGTTCGTCACCTGCGCAAAGTTCTGCTGGAAGTAGCTATAGAGCAGCTTCGGCTTGTCGGAGAGCACGGAGATGGGCGTATCCGTGCCCATGGAGCCGACAGCTTCCTGTCCGGTGATGGCCATGGGGGCCATCAGCAGCTTCAGGTCTTCCTGCGTGTAGCCGAAGGCCTGTTGGCGGTCGAGCAGCGACACATCGGTGCGCACGCTGCGGGCTTCCACCTGACGCAGCTCTTCCAGCACCAGCTGGGTGCGCTTCAGCCATTCCTTGTAGGGATGGGCCTTGGCGAGCTCGGTCTTGACCTCCTCATCGGGGATGAGGCGACCTTCCTCGAGGTCCACCAGCAGCATCTTGCCGGGCTGGAGACGCCACTTGGTGACGATCTTCTCCTCGGGGATGGTCAGCACGCCCATTTCGGAGGCGAGAACGATGGTGTCATCGCTCGTCACCAGATAGCGGGCGGGGCGCAGGCCGTTGCGGTCCAGCGTCGCGACGATCTGGCGGCCGTCGGTGGCGCAGATGGCGGCGGGGCCATCCCACGGCTCCATGATGGCGGCGTGATACTGATAGAAGGCGCGGCGCTCTTCATCCATCAGCGGGTTGCCGGCCCATGCCTCGGGCACCAGCATCATGGCGGCATGCGGTAGCGGGTAGCCGCCCTGCACCAGGAATTCCAGCGCGTTGTCGAAGCAGGCGGTGTCCGACTGTCCCTCATAGGAAATCGGCCAGAGCTTGGAGATGTCCGAGCCCAGTGCCTCGGAATCCACCGAGGCCTGACGCGCCGCCATCCAGTTCACATTGCCGCGCAGGGTGTTGATTTCGCCATTGTGCGCCACCATCCGGTAGGGGTGGGCCAGCGGCCATGCGGGGAAGGTGTTGGTGGAGAAACGCTGATGCACGAGAGCGAGCGCGCTCTCGAAGTCTTCATCATGCAGGTCCGGGTAATAGGCGCCCAGCTGGTCGGCGAGGAACATGCCCTTGTAGACCAGCGTGCGGCAGGAGAGCGAGACCGGGTAATAGTCGCTCGTGCGCGGGTCCTGCTCATTATAGATGAGGTTGGAAATGACCTTGCGCAGCACGAACAGGCGACGCTCGAAGCCGTCTTCATCCGCCACCGACTCGCCACGGCCGATGAACACCTGCACATGGTCCGGCTCGGTGGGCAGGACGCTCACGCCGAGGGAGGAGTTGTCGGTGGGCACATCGCGCCAACCGAGCAGCACGAGGTTCTCGTCCGAGATGGCCTTTTCATAGGTCTCGCGGATGATCTGCTGGCCAGCCTTGTCGCGCGGCATGAAGATGTGGCCGACGGCATACTGGCCGGGCTCGGGCAGTTCAAAGCCGAGGCGGGTAGCTTCCTTCACAAAGAACTTGTGCGGAATCTGCACCAGCATGCCCGCGCCGTCGCCGGCGCGCGGGTCCGCGCCCACAGCACCGCGATGCTCAAGATTCATCAGGATCTTCAAACCGTCATCGACGATGCGATGCGACTTGCGGCCCTTGATATCCGCAATGAAGCCGACACCGCAGGAATCCTTTTCCTGCGCGGGGTCGAACAGGCCAAACGGGGCCGGACGGCCAGCAATGGTCGCGCCTTTGGCGGCGGTTGCTGCGGACCGGGACACGTTAGTGTTCAGACCGTCCGTGCGATCTGTTCCTGCCATGATATCGTCTCTCTATGTTCTTCCGGCATGGGGTGGCTTGAAGCTTCCCCATATCGCCCGTGTCCTGCCCGTCTCCCCCGGCATGCGGTTGCGCCGGAGGCGCAAATCTCATGCAATATTTGTGCCGGCAGATGCCGGCCCGCGCACAATTCCGCTGGCTTTTGCAGCAGCCGTCAGGATTCGTGCTTCGGGGGATAGGGCAGTATGGCTTCCCTATCTCTCGGAACATGACAGAAAACGGACGATCGAACAAGTGTCTGTAAGGGTTCAAAACGACGCGTTTGTGTAAAAAATTTCGTGCGAGCCATTCGCGACGCAAGAAGCGTATGGCGAGTGAGGGTATAACGTAACGGAGTTTCAAAGGGATGTGAGGGTGCCTGTCCTACCCCTGCCGCAATGCTGCGCTCACATCTGACATGAAAATGCGGTCTGTTTTTTAGGCAGGTGCACATGATTAAGGCAGTAAAGTCGGTCGCCAAGGGGGCTCTTGCCCTGTGCGCAGGCGCTCTGCTCATGTCCGGGTCGGCAAACGCCCAATATTATGACTATGGACCGGGTCCGGGTGGTCCTGTCTATGGTGGTCCGCCTCCTGCGGGTCCGATGGGTGGACCGCCGGGGCGCGGGGTGCGGCTGTCTCAATATGAGGTGCATGACCTGGTGCGCGGGCTTGGTTATCGACGGGTGTCCGAGCCGATATTGTCAGGCCGTCACTATATGGTGACCGCACTCGATGAAGGTGCGCCGGTGGCGATCCGGGTGGATGCCTATAGCGGCCGGGTGGTGGATGTGCAGCCGCTCATCTATGGCCGCGCTGCGCCGGGTGGCTATTATCCGCCTGAAGCGATGCCGCCGGGAGGATCAGCCCGAACCGCGCGTCCCCCAGTGCCGAATTCCGCACCCTTGCCACCATCGCGCCCATTCGCGCGTGAGGGGGAGCCGGAGATGGTGCCTGAGGCATCGGCACAGAGCGTGCCTGAAGTGGGTGCGGGAGAGAGCGGGGCTCCAGTGGCTGGCCCGGCAGAACAGCAATATCCCTCAGCGCAGGGGCAGTGGAATGAGGCGCTGCCCGCACAGGATGATCCCGGCCCGGCACCGCAGCTTGTGACGCCAGCAGAGCAGGGTGTGCCACCCAATGTTGTACAGCAGCCTGCCCCTGAAAGCCCGAACCCGGCTCCGCAGGCTGTCGCGCCCGCCAGCCCAGCCTCACCCGTCGGGGCGAATGCGGTGGCTCCGGCCCCTTCGGTGGTCGCCAAGCCTGTGGCCGCGCCGCCGCCTGTTGCAAGGCCGGTTCCGGATGTGGGCGCGGGCGTCAGCACGCCCGGCGGTGCAACTGCCGGCACGGCTTCGGTTCTGTCGCGTCCGCAGGCATCGCGGTGATACGAGTGCATCTGGCGGATCATTCTGGCCGCCACAGATAATAGGCGACCCGATCCGAATGGCTGCCATGCGGCCTTTCAGATCGGGCTTGCCTGAGTAAATGGGGTGCCTCGGGCTTCAGAGCACGTAAATGGCGACCACGAAGCCCAGTACCACCACGGCGGCAAAGCCGAGTGTCACCAGCCCCAGCCGCCGCTCGATGAAATCGCGCGCCATCGGGCCGAAATAGTGCAGTAGCCCGGCCAGCAGGAAGAAGCGTGCCCCCCGCGTGATGAGCGAGAGCACGACAAACCACCACAGATTATAATGGGCAAAGCCTGAGGTGATGGTCACCAGCTTGTAGGGAATGGGCGTGATGCCCTTCAGCAGAATGACCCAGTGGCCATAATGGTCATAGGCTTCCCGAAAGCTCTCCGCCTTCTGGCTGTATCCATAGAGATCAATCAGGAACTTGCCGACGCTTTCATAGAGCAGCGCGCCGATCGCATAGCCCACGAGCCCGCCCAGAACCGAGGCGATGGTCGCGATGAGCGCATAGCGCCACGCCCTGTCCGGCCGCGCCAGCGTCATCGGCACCTGCAGGACATCCGGCGGAATAGGGAAGATGGAGCTTTCCGCAAAGGACACAAGGGCGAGGGCCCAGGGGGCCGAGGGCTTCGCGGAATAGGCGATAACCCGGTCATAGAGTTTGCGGAGCATCAAGCAGCGCCTTGCTTCGGGTCAATGCGGCCGTGTCATCGCCATTGGGGCGTGGGGCTGCGGATTTGCGCAAACAGAACGCCTCCACGCCAGATGCGGCGACATTCCATGATTCTCTGAATACCGGCCCGCTCTAGGCCGCGCAGGTCACAGAGTAAAGACACGCGCACAATTCACGCCTGTTTCAGGGCACGTTTCACAGCACTGAGCGCGCATTCCCTTCAGGAAGAAATAGGCGCGTATGAGTAATTGGTCGTGTCTGGAGTTGGAGAGGTTGCGATAACTCATAAGTGGTGGTTTCATATAACCACCCTGATGTGGTTGCTGTTCCAATTCTGCACATGGGCCCTGTTTCTCCATGTGTGGGTGATGTCATTTTCGATGCGCCGTCTCGGCCGTGGGGGCATACAACTATGAACATACCCAGTTCGGGAGATTGTGCGCCAGTGCAACTGGCTGCATTGACACGGAAATGGCCTTTTGTTGCTATCGGTCTTGGCAACAAGGGGTTGAATATCGGATCAGTGTAGTGTGGAGGCGGCCGATGGACCGGTTGCTGGAACGAGTTTTGCGCCGCGCCATGACGCATGGCACCCTGACGATGGTCACGGCCTCCGGCGTGAGGCTGACGGCGGGGGACGGCAACGCGCCCCATGTCACGGTCCGTTTCACCTCGCAGGCTGCCCAGCGTGGGGTCTGTCTCGATCCCGAGTTGCGTCTCGGCGAGGCCTATATGGATGGCACCCTCGTGATGGAAGAGGGAACCATCACGGATCTGCTGGAACTGCTGATGTCACAGCCGGGGGTGAACATTGCCTCCACGTCCGGGCGCATGCTGGGACTGGCCCGGCATGCCTGGCGGCGGGTGGACCAGTTCAATCCGCGCGGGCGCTCCCAGCGAAATGTGGCGCATCATTATGATATTGACGGCAAGATCTACGATCTCTTCCTTGATCCGGACCGTCAGTACAGCTGCGCCTATTTCGAATATCCCGGCCAAAGTCTTGAAGATGCGCAACTCGCCAAGAAACGGCATCTGGCGGCCAAGCTGGCTTTCACGCGCGATGACATGAAGGTGCTGGATATCGGCTGCGGCTGGGGCGGGCTTGGCCTGTATCTGGCGCAGATCGCGGGGGGAGACGTCACCGGTGTGACGCTCTCGAAGGAGCAACTCGCCATTGCGCGCCAGCGGGCGGAGCGGGGCGGGCTGGCCGGTCGTGCCGATTTCCGCTTTCAGGATTACCGCGACGTGCGCGGGCCTTTCGACCGGATTGTTTCGGTCGGCATGTTCGAGCATGTGGGGGTGGATCATTACGGGGAGTATTTCCGCAAGGTGCGGGAGCTGCTGGATGAGGATGGCGTGATGGTTCTGCACTCCATCGGCCGTTCGGAGCCGCCCGGCATCACCAATCCGTTCATTGCCAAATATATCTTCCCCGGCGGCTATATTCCGGCTCTGTCAGAGGTTTTGCCCCATATCGAGCGGGCCGGCCTTGTGGTGACGGATATCGAACTGCTGCGCCTGCATTATGCGGAGACGCTGAAAGCCTGGCGCGAGCGTTTTCTCGCCCGTTGGGACGAAGCTGCAAGCATTATGGATGAAAGCTTCTGCCGCATGTGGGAGTTCTATCTGGCGGGCAGCGAGATGGGTTTTCGTCATCAGGGGCTGAACGTGTTCCAGATTCAGATCGCCCGACGTCAGGAGGCGGTGCCGCTGACGCGCAATTATATGGATGTGGAAGAAGAGCGGCTGCGCGGAATTGAAGCCAGGCGCCTTGCTCCCGTGAGCATGGCGGGCGAATAGCTTTTCGCCCCCTCGGCTCATCGCTGGTCTTCTCGCACTCCCGGGTGAGCGCGGGGCAGTCCATGACAGGCCATTGAGGGGATGGCCTGCGACATCCGTGTCGCGGGCCTCTTCATGCCTGTCTCGCCCGTCAATCTCAGCGTTCTTAATATATTCGGATCTCGGCCTCTCGGCCGCATGCACATTCTGTCACCATCAAATGCTCTCGATGTGTGCAGATAATCCCGAATTACCCGATGTGACCCGCGAGAATCACTCTTCCTGCCTATGACATGAGAGGAAAATGTGCACATCGGCTCCGTCCGGCACATTTTTTTAAGGTTCCACACAAGGCTGCGCGGTTGCTGTATGTGGGTACTAACGCGCGGTTTTTGAGGCCCGTGAGATGAGCCAGAGGGGCCTGTTTTACATCTGTCTTCTGTACAGAGTAAAATATATGCAATTGCATATCATGCGTGCATTATCATGGGTTTGTGACGGCAGGTCGCGAGCCGTAATGCCTGTCTCCCTGTCCATCCTGCAAATTCATCAGGCAGTTGTGTGGAGCCCCTTCTTTCCGTGCGGAAGCCTTCCGCTGGAAGGTTTCACCGCGCCTCCTGTGTCCCTTGTGTCGCGGCCCGGAGAGGGCAGGTGGTCTTGACGGGGCGGTTTCGCCGCTATCTCTTTCGCGCACAATTTATCAGCAGACCTGACGGGGATATGATGCAGGAAGACAGTCTTCTCGATAACGCGCTTGTCCGCCTCGACGAAGCGGCGGGCCATCTCAACATCGACCCCGATGTGATTGAGAAGCTCAAATACGCCCGCGAGACCACCAAGGTCCGCCTCATGATCCGCATGGATGACGGGTCGCGTAAGTCCTTCCTCGCCTGGCGCTGCCGTTATGACGACACCCGTGGCCCCACCAAGGGCGGCATCCGCTTCCATCCGGAAGCCACTGTCGATGAGGTGGAGACCCTCGCCTTCTGGATGACCTTCAAGTGCGCCGTGATGAACCTGCCTTATGGCGGTGGCAAGGGCGCGGTGCAGGTGGATCCGCGCACGCTCTCCAAGGCAGAGCTGGAGCGTCTTTCCCGCGCCTACATGCAGGCTTTCGCCCGTATCATCGGGCCGGATCGCGATATTCCGGCGCCGGATGTCTACACGAACTCCATGATCATGGGCTGGATGGCCGATGAATATGCGCAGATCGTGGGCCGGGCCGAGCCGGCCGTCATCACCGGCAAGCCGATCGCGCTGGGTGGCTCGCTGGGCCGTGGTGATGCCACTGCGCGCGGCGGCTTCTATCTGGTGCGCCATCTGGCCGAGGATCTGGGGCTTGCCAAGTCCATGCGCGTGGCTGTGCAGGGCTTCGGCAATGCCGGCCAGCATATCGCCCGCCTGCTCGTGGGTGATGGCCACAAGGTGGTTGCGGTGTCGGATTCCACCGGCGCAGTGATGTCTGAAGCTGGCCTGCATATCGACCTGCTGCTGGAGGCCAAGGCCAAGGGCCTGCCGGTGACCAGCACGGTGGGGCAGGGTGGCCATGAGGCTCTCGACCCCCGCGAACTGGTGGGCGTGGATTGCGACCTTCTTGTGCCGGCGGCGCTTGAGAACATGATCCATGTGAAGAACGCCAAGACGGTGAAAGCCAAGCTGGTGCTCGAACTGGCCAATGGTCCCATCACGCCTGAGGCGGATGAAATCCTCTCGAAGAACAATGTGGTGGTGCTGCCGGACATTCTGGCGAATGCGGGCGGCGTGACCGTTTCCTATTTCGAGTGGGTGCAGAACCGTCAGGGTTATTACTGGACCGAGGGCGAGATTCACGAGCGCCTGCGCACCATCACCGAACGTGAGGGCCGTGCGATCTGGAGTGTCTCGCGCGAGAAGGGCGTCACCATGCGCACCGCCGCCTATGTGCATGCGCTGGGGCGTCTGGCCGAGGCCATTGAGGCCCACGGCACGCAGAGCTTCTTCACCAGCTGAGATCTGGTGCGCACCGGCCCGCATCGGGGTTGGTTGCGGCAACCGGGCAGGGCCATGGATTGATCTGCCCGGATGAATAAACGCACACAACAGGCGCGCCCTCGACAGATGGTGCGCCTGTTGTGTTTCAGCTCCATCACCCGTGACTGTTTTGTGACGCGTGACGATGGGGCCTGATTTTTATTGTGTTTCCAGGGGACATTGCTATAAGTCCGCCTCACATGTTGCAGGTTGCATCTGCTGGTTGGGGGGGACGCCTTGTCTCATGACGCCCTCTTCCAATTGGGGATGGGCCCAGTCCAACTGGATGCCACCCAAACGGAAGATCTGTTCGCCACGCGCGCCCTGAGGGCATGCGCGAAGGCCTGTGATCGTTTGCTTCCGGCCATGCCCGCATGGGGTACGGTGGCGTTCGCGCATCCTGCTGCCATCATCCGGCGCAGGCTTGTTGCGCGTGAGGCGTTGCTGCCCGTTTTCACGGCAGCGCGCATGCCCAAAGCATAGACGCAGCCGCCGGAGAAAGCCCGGCAGACGCATATGCGTCGTGAACGCGATGACGCGTCACACAGATTTTTCCGTCATGTGGCACCGTCCCCTTTCATGCGCGGCAAAACGCGCGCAGACCGGGCCGGCAGGAAGACTTCAAGATGCAGACCCCCTATTACCTCATCGACAAGAGTGATCTTCAGCGCAATCTGGAGAAGATTCGCTATGTACAGGAGCGTTCCGGTGCAAAGGCGCTTCTGGCGCTGAAATGTTTCGCCACATGGTCGGTGTTCGACCTGATGCGTGAATATATGTCTGGCACAACGTCTTCCTCGCTCTATGAAGTGCGGCTGGGGCGCGAGAAGTTCGGTGGGGAAACCCATGCCTATAGTGTTGCCTATGCCGATCACGAGATCGACGAGGTGGTGAGCCACGCCGACAAGATCATCTTCAATTCCATCAGCCAGCTTCAGCGCTTCGCGCATCGCACCGGCGGCATCGCCTGCGGCCTGCGCCTGAACCCCGGTGTCAGTTCTTCCGATTTCGATCTGGCGGACCCCGCCCGTGCGTTCTCGCGCCTTGGCGAATGGAGTGCCGAGCAGGTGGCGGCCGTGGCCGATCAGGTCACCGGCTACATGATCCATAACAATTGCGAGAATGGTGACTTCGCGCTGTTCGACCGCATGCTGAACCAGATCGAGGAGAAGTTCGGCGTGTTGTTCGCCAAGGCGAAATGGATCAGCCTTGGCGGCGGCATCCACTTCACCGGCGAGAACTACCCGCTGGATGCCTTCTGTGACCGGCTCAAGGCTTTTTCCGAAAAGCACGGCGTGCAGATCTATCTGGAGCCCGGCGAGGCGGCCGTGACCAAGAGCACCACGCTTGAAGTGACCGTGCTGGATACCCTCTATAACGGCAAGAATCTCGCCATCGTGGACAGCTCTGTCGAAGCGCACATGCTCGACCTGCTGATCTATCGCCAGAGCGCGAAGATGCTGCCGGATGAGGGCGCGCACCCCTACCAGATCTGCGGCAAGTCCTGCCTTGCCGGCGATATTTTTGGCGAATTTTCCTTCCCCCATGAACTGAAGGCCGGCGATCGCCTCTCCATTCAGGATGCGGCCGGCTACACCATGGTGAAGAAGAACTGGTTCAACGGCGTGAAAATGCCGTCGATCGTGCTGCGCGAACTGGATGGCAGTGAGCGCCTTATCCGCGAATTCACCTTCGAGGACTTCTCGTCGAGCCTCTCCTGAAGCTCGTCTTTCTCTCTTGCATCTTGAAAAGGAGGCCCTGGCCCAAATGAAGAGGAATGTCCTGATCATCGGCGCCGGTGGCGTGGGTCAAGTGGTGGCTCACAAATGCGCGCAGCACAATGATGTGCTTGGCGACATCCATATTGCTTCGCGCACGTTTGCGAAGTGCGAGGAGATTATCCGCTCCGTTCAGGAGAAGGGGAACCTCAAGGTTGCCGGCAAGCTGGAAGGCCATGCCCTTGACGCGCTCGATATTGAGGCGACCGTCAAGCTCATCCGCGAGACGGGCAGCCAGATCGTCATCAATGTCGGCTCTGCCTTTCTCAACATGTCGGTGCTCTCGGCCTGCATCAAGGCGGGCGTGGCCTATATCGATACTGCAATTCACGAAGATCCGCTCAAGATCTGCGAAGATCCGCCATGGTATGGCAATTATGAGTGGCCGCGTCGTGAAGAGTGCGAGAAGGCCGGCATCACTGCCATTCTGGGTGCGGGCTTCGACCCCGGCGTGGTGAATGCCTATGCGCGTCTGGCGCAGGACGAGTATTTCGACAAGATCGACTCCATCGATATCGTCGAT
The DNA here is from genome assembly GCA_035911315.1 of Xanthobacter sp. GTDB lineage: Bacteria > Pseudomonadota > Alphaproteobacteria > Rhizobiales > Xanthobacteraceae > Xanthobacter. The sequence goes on along the minus strand of JAMHVS010000012.1, from coordinate 141,395 downwards.
ATCAATGCTGGCAGCCATGGCCGTTACTTCGCGACCAATTTTGATCCCGAGATCAATTTCCGCGAATTCACTGGTCAGGTGTGGTCCTGGCAGAACAGCGAATGGACCTCGAACAAGATGTTCGAGATCCGCAAGGAATGGGACCTGCCTGTGGTGGGCACCCAGACCACCTACATGACCGGCCATGACGAAATTCATTCGCTCTCGAAGAATCTCGGCGTGCCGCATGTGCGGTTCTGGATGGGCTTCGGCGACCATTACATCAATGTGTTCACGGTGCTGAAGAATCTCGGCCTTCTCTCCGAGCAGCCGGTACGTCTGCCCAACGGGCAGGAGGTTGTACCGCTGAAGGTGGTGAAGGCGCTGCTGCCGGATCCCTCATCTCTGGCTCCCAACTACAAGGGCAAGACCTGCATCGGCGATGTGGTGAAGGGCGAGAAGGATGGCAAGCCGCGCGAGGTCTTCATCTATAATGTGGCCGACCACGAAGAGGCTTATGCCGAAGTGGGCAGCCAGGGCATTTCCTACACTGCTGGCGTTCCGCCTGTTGCGGCAGCATTGCTGGTCGCCAATGGCAAGTGGGATGTGAGGACCATGGTGAATGTGGAAGAACTGCCGGCGCAGCCCTTCCTCGGCCTGCTGAATGTGATGGGCCTGCCCACCTCCATCCGCGATGAAGAGGGTGACCGCCCGCTGCATTTCGAGGCGTGAGGCATCTGTAATTGAAAAGGCCCGGCGGAAGCTCTTCCGCCGGGCCTTTTTTCATGCGGTGTGGTTTGTCCTGCCCATCACAGGAAAGACATCCATGTGATGAGCGCAAAGCACGGCAGCAGGAACACGAACGACCACGCCATATAGCCAAAGAAGCTCGGCATCTTCACCCCGCGCGAGCGGGCGATGGAGAGCACCATGAAGTTCGGGGCATTGCCGATATAGGTGATCGCCCCCATGAACACCGCACCGGCCGAGATGGCCTGAAGCGTCACGGCCAGCGGGCCCATCAGCTCGAACGGATCGCCGCCCGCCAGATTGAAGAAGACGAGATAGGTGGGCGCATTGTCGAGGAAGGACGAGAGCGCGCCGGTGAGCCAGAAATACCAGACATTCACCGGGGATCCATCCGGCGCTGTCACCAGTTCGGCCAGCGGAGAGAAGGCACCTGCCGTGCCCGCCCGCAAGATGGCGATGACCGGAATGATGGTGAGGAAGATGGCGGCAAACAGCTTGGCCACTTCCAGAATCGGCCCCCAGTCAAAGCCGTTGCGCTCACGGATGAATTTGGGGGTGATGGCGAGCGAGAGCAGCGCCAGAAGCACCAGCAGCCCATCGCGCACTGCCCATTGCAGTTCCACCCGCGTGCCGAGAACATCAAATATCACGCCGGGCTTCCAGAGCGCAGAGAGCAGAATAGCGCCGATGACGCCGGCCAGAAGCGGTATATTCTGAAGGCCGCGCACGCCCACGCTTTCGGTGTCGGGGGTCGGGTCCGGCAGCGGCTTCAGCCCTTCTTCCTTCGCATAGAAATAGCGGTCCAGAATATAGAAGGCCGCTAGCAGCAGGCCGGAGACCACCAGCATGTCCGGCAGCAGATGGGTGGTGGTCCAGAAGAAGTTCACGCCTTTCAGGAAGCCAAGGAACAGCGGTGGGTCACCCAGCGGGGTCAGCGAGCCGCCAATGTTCGAGACCAGAAAGATGAAGAACACCACCGTGTGCACATTATAGCGCCGGTTGTCGTTCGCGCGCAGCAGGGGGCGGATGAGCACCATGGAGGCTCCGGTGGTGCCGATGAAGCTGGCCAGCAGCGTACCCAGTGCGAGCAGGCCGGTATTCATGGCTGGGCTGCCATGAAGGTTGCCCGTTACCAATATGCCGCCGGAGATGGTGAAAAGCGCATAGAGCAGGATGATGAAGGGCAGATATTCCAGCAGCCCGGTGTGCACCACCTCATGCAGCGCTGTGGTTGCGCCGAATTGCATCGTGAAGGGCACCAGAAAAGCCAGCGCCCAGAACAGGGCCACCTTGCCGAAATGGTGGTGCCAGAAATTGCTGGCCAGAAGGGGCATCAGCGCCAGAGAGAGCAGCATGCCCACAAAGGGAATGCCCCAAAGTGCGGAAAGCACCGCGCCATCCAGAACAGGCAGGCCTTCAGGTGCAGCTGTTGCTGCAAAGGCCGGGGCCGGGAGCAGGCTTGCCAACAGGGGAGCTGTCGCCAGAAACGGGCGGCTTGTGATCGACCTCCCCAGTGCGCCCAGATATGCAGCCATGTTTGCCTTCCCCATTCCCTTTTTGTTTTGCCCCTGATGCGCAGTGTGATGGCCGAAAGCAGGGGGGCAGGCAAGGAAAACCGGATGGTTCCCCCTCTGGTGGTTGACCCGCGCGCCGGTTTCTGCCCTAGTCCCCGCCACATTCCGACCCCCTGACGGTACCATGACAGAAGAACGCACCGTGGAGCAGGGCTCCGATCGCTATAACGCCCGTGAAGTTGAGCCCCGCTGGCAGAAAGCCTGGGCGGAGCACGCCACCTTCCGCACGCGCAATGATGACCCGCGCCCGAAATTCTTCGTGATGGAGATGTTCCCCTACCCGTCGGGGCGTATCCATATCGGTCACGGCCGCAATTATGTGATGGGCGATGTGCTGGCGCGCTACAAGCGCATGAAGGGCTTCAATGTGTTGCACCCGATGGGGTGGGATGCATTCGGCCTGCCGGCCGAGAATGCCGCGATCGAGCGCAACACCCATCCCAAGGCATGGACCTACGAGAACATCGCCTCCATGCGCGAGCAGCTTCAGTTGCTCGGTCTTTCGCTCGACTGGAATCGCGAGATCGCGACCTGCGATCCCTCCTATTATGTCGAGCAGCAGCGCATCTTCCTCGACTTCCTTGAGAACGGCCTCGCCTATCGCAAGGAGAGCGAGGTCAACTGGGATCCGGTCGATAATACCGTGCTCGCCAATGAGCAGGTGATTGACGGGCGCGGCTGGCGCTCGGGTGCGATTGTGGAGCGGCGCAAGCTCTCGCAGTGGTTCCTGCGGATTACCGATTTCGCGCAGGAACTGCTCGAAGGTCTCGATACGCTGGACCGTTGGCCCGACAAGGTGCGCCTGATGCAGCGCAACTGGATCGGCCGCTCGGAAGGCATGGAAGTGCTGTTCGAGTTCGCCCGCGGCTTCGCGCCGGAAGGGGTGGGGTCGGTCAAGGTCTATACGACGCGGCCGGATACGCTGTTCGGTGCGGCGTTCCTTGCCCTTTCGCCCGACCATCCGCTGGTGCGCGATCTGGCGGCGAAGAATGAAAAGCTCGCGGCTTTCGTGGCCGAGTGCAAGAAGGGCGGCACCTCGGCCGAGGAAATCGAGACCCAGGAGAAGCTGGGCTTTGATACTGGCCTGAAGGTGGTGCATCCGCTGGATGAGACCCGCACCGTGCCGGTCTATGTCGCCAATTTCGTGCTGATGGATTACGGCACCGGCGCGATCTTCGGCTGCCCGGCGCATGACCAGCGCGATCTGGACTTCGCCCGCAAATACAAGCTGCCGGTGGTGCCGGTGGTGCTGCCGCCCGAGACCGACCCGGGTGCATTCTCCATTGATGATGAAGCCTATGACGGCGACGGCACGCTGTTCAATTCCGGCTTCATGGATGGCATGAGCGTGCCTGCGGCCAAGGAAGCCGTGGCCCGCCAGCTTGAGCGTTTCCGTGTGGGTGATGCGCCGCAGGGCACGCGCAAGGTAAATTTCCGCCTGCGCGACTGGGGCATCTCGCGCCAGCGTTACTGGGGTTGCCCGATCCCGATCATCCATTGCGAGAGCTGTGGGCCGGTGGGTGTGCCGCGCGATCAGCTTCCTGTGAAGCTGCCTGAGGATGTGTCTTTTGATCGCCCCGGCAATCCGCTGGACCGCAATCTGGCATGGCGCAATGTGCCGTGCCCGAAATGCGGTGCGCCGGCGCGGCGCGAGACGGATACCATGGACACCTTCGTGGATTCGTCCTGGTATTATCTGCGCTATGCCTCGGATAATGCCGAGAAGCCGCTGGACAAGGACGCCGTGGCCCACTGGCTGCCGGTGGACCAGTATATTGGCGGCATCGAGCATGCCATTCTGCATCTGCTCTATTCGCGCTTCTTCACCCGTGCGCTGAAGAAGTGCGGGCGTGTGGATGTGGCGGAACCCTTCGCCGGCCTGTTCACGCAGGGCATGATTGTCCATGAGGCCTACAAGGATCAGGCCGGCCGCTGGCTCTTCCCCGAAGAGGTGAAGCGCGAGGCGGATGGCCGTGTGGTGAAGATTGATGACGGCTCGCCCGTCACCGTTCTGCCGCCGGAGAAGATGTCGAAGTCCAAGCGCAATGTGGTGGCCCCGGAAGTGGTGGCCGACACCTATGGCGTGGACTGCGCCCGCTGGTTCATGCTCTCCGACACCCCGCCCGAGCGTGACAGCGAGTGGACGCAGAGCGGCATTGAAGGCGCATGGCGCTTCGTGCAGCGCGTGTGGCGTCTGGTGAATGAGGGTATCGAGCTTGGTGTGCCGGCGGGCACGGCGAAGCCGGAGGCTTTCAGCGAGACCGCGCTGGTTCTGCGCCGCGCGGCCCATGGGCTGGTGGCGACCGTAGCGGAAGATGTCGAGCGTCTGCGCTTCAACGTGGCCGTGGCGCATGTGCATGAGTTCGCCAATGTGTTCGGCTCCGCTGTCGCACAGGCCCGTAAGGCCAGTGATGTGCCGGCGGATCTCGCTTTCGCCCTTCGCGAGGCGGCTGAGATGATCACCGCCGTGGTTGCGCCGATGATTCCCCATCTGGCGGAAGAGTGCTGGAAACGCCTTGGCCATGAAGGGCTGATCGCGGATGCAGGCTGGCCGGTGACAGAAGATGCGCTGCTGAAGAGTGATTCAGTCACCCTGCCGGTGCAAATCAATGGTAAGAAGCGCGACGACATCATCGTCTCGCTTGAGGCGACGACGGCGGAAATTGAAGCCGCCGTTCTGAAAATGGAAGTCGTGCAGCGCGCGCTTGAAGGGCGCACGCCAAAGCGTATTATCGTGGTGCCGCAGAGGATCGTGAATGTCGTCGTCTGACACTGCCCGCACAAGCGCCGCCCGTTCGGCATCTCCCCGTCTGGCCCCGGTGCGCAAGCGCGCTGCGGGCTGGGCCGTTGCCGCCCGGCTGGCTTTCGTGGGGCTTGCCTCCGCGTCGCTGGCGGGCTGCTTCCAGCCCATGTATGCCGCCGGTACGCCCGAAAGCGGCGGCGTGAGCGTGCGCGATCAGCTTCAGGACATCAATGTCGTGGCGATTCCCGGTCGCACCGGTCATGAGCTGCGCAATGAGCTGATCTACGCCTTCAATGGCGGTGGTGAGAATCCGGACAACGCGCCGTTGCAGCTTCTCATCTCGATCACGCCTTCCAAATCAACCGCGATCGTGAACAAGCGCTCGGGCCTGCCGGAGAATGAGATCATCCGTCTCAAGGCAGACTGGCGTCTGGTGAAGGCGGGCGATGAGAAGAAGGTGCCGCTGGTGAAGGGCACGGCCAATGGCACCGCCACTATCGACACTGGCTACCAGCGCTTCGCAAACTACACCGCCGCGCAGGATGCGGAAGTGCGTGCGGCGCGGGTGGTGGTCGAGGCCATCAAGATCCAGCTCATCGCCTATTTCAAGCGCCCGGCGCCTGCCCCGGGCAAGTAGCCCATGGTCGCGGTGCGCCCCGGTGATGTCGAGGCGGTTCTCGCCCGGCGTGATCCGGGCAAGAGTGTGGTTCTGCTGTTTGGACCGGATATCGGTCTTGTGCGCGAGCGCGCGGATGCTCTCGTGCGACAGGCCGTGCCGGATGCCAGCGACCCCTTCGCGCTGGTGCGGCTGGAGGGGGACGAACTCTCCAGCGATCCACGCCGCCTGATTGATGAAACCAGCACCATCGGCCTGTTTGGTGGGGATCGGGTGATCCGCGTGCGCGCGGGCTCGCGCAATATCGTGCCCGCGCTCAAGCCTGTTCTGGAAGGCGCGCCCGGTGCTCTAGTGGTGGTGGAGGCCGGAGATCTCAAACGTGGCGCTCCTCTGCGCAGTTTGTGCGAGGACTCGCCAAAGGCGCTCGCCATTGCCTGCTACGCTGATACCCAGCGTGATCTGCTGAAACTGGTGGACGCCATGATGGCCGAAGCCAGCCTCTCCATAGACCGCGATGCACGTGAACTGCTGGTGTCGCTCATTGGCGGCGACAGGCTGGCCTCACGCGGGGAAATTGCCAAGCTGGTGCTCTATGCCATGGGCACAGGGCGGGTAACGCTTGAAGATGTGCGCGTGATTGTAGGCGATGCATCAGCCCTTGCTCTGGATGATGTGGTGGATTGCACCCTTTCCGGCGACACACCCGGTGCCATTACCGCGCTTTCAAAGGCGTTTGGGGCGGCCACCCGGCCAGATGCGGTGCTGGGCGCGCTGTTGCGGGGGCTTTCAGCGCTCCATCTCATGGCAATGCAGATGGAAGGCGGCCTGAGCGCAGAGCGCGTGGTGGAAAAGGCCCGTCCGGTCATCCACTTTTCCCGTCGCGCGAAAATGGAGCGCGCCTTGCGTGCTTTGAGCGCGGATCGCTGTATGAAGGCGCTTCTGGCTGTGGATGAAGCCATTCTTTCCGCCCGCCGCAACGCCACCCTCGCCCCTGCCATTTGTGAGCGCACCGTGCTGCAGGTGTCTCAGCAGGCTGCCCGCCGGCGCATGTGAGTGCAGGCCGTGGCGGATGAGACCGTGGGAGTTGGTTCCGGCACTTCAGGCCCATACCGGTTGTGGGCGGTTCTGCGGTTTTGCAACTCCGGCAACGACGTTCCTGATATTTCGATAGACAGATGCGGCAGGTCGCTGCATCAGCATGTCCTTGCCTGCACCATAGCCGGTTGCCGCAAGCTGTGGCCAGGTGTCGCCCGGCACCGGCCCTTGCCGCCGGCTATGGAAGCATGTGATAGTGCGGTTGCCTGGGGTGCCGCATATGGCGGCTGAGATCAGACCCATTGAACCTGTCTGGATCATGCCAGCGTAGGGAGGTATCCGATGAGCATCAGCTTGTCGTCCGGTTCCGTTTTCACGCCTTCTGCTTCTTCGGCCGCGCGGCCCCGCACCGTGATTGTAGGCGCCGGGGTCATGGGGCTGTCCATTGGCTGGCAGTTGGCCGCAGCCGGTTGTGATGTGGAGATTTTTGATGCGGGCGAAGCCGGGCAGGGCGCAAGCCGAGCCGCCGCCGGCATGCTGGCCACCTGCTCCGAGGTGGAGCCCGGTGAGGAAGACCTGCTGCTGCTGAACCGCGCCAGCCAGGCACTGTGGCCGGAATTCGCCACTGTGCTTGAGGCCGCCTCCGGGCAGGATGTGGAACTGCGCACCGAAGGCACCCTGACTGTGGGGCTGACCGCAGATGACGGTGCGAAGCTGCGCCATCTCTTCGCCCTTCAGCAGGCGCACAAGCTGCCGGTGGAATGGCTGACCCCCGCCGAGGCCCGCCGGCGCGAGCCGCATCTGGCCACCCGTCTTTCTGGCGCGATTTATGCCCCGGAAGATCATCTGGTGGACAATCGCAAGATTGTTGTCGCGCTGAAGCTTGCTTGCGCGCGCGCCGGTGCGGTGCTGCATGAGAACAGTCCGGTCTCCCGCGTGGAAACCGTGGGTGGGCGGGCCACTGGCATTGTGGCCGGCGCGCGTCACATTCCGGCGGATATCGTGGTTCTGGCCGCCGGTGCGTGGAGCCGCGGTGTGGATATCACCCCCGCGCCGCCGCTACCCGTGCGTCCGGTGAAGGGGCAGATGCTGGCGGTGCAGATGGACCCCGCAGCCCCCTTGCTGGACCATGTGCTGTGGGGGCCGGGCATCTATCTTGCGCCACGTCGCGATGGCCGCCTTATTCTGGGCGCGACCACCGAGGAGAAGGGCTTCGATACCCAGATCACCGCTGGCGGACAACTGGCCCTGCTGACCCATGCATGGCGGGTGCTGCCCACCATCGAGGAGCTGCCGATCATTGAGCAATGGGTGGGTTTCCGCCCCGGCAGCCGCGATGATGCCCCCATTCTGGGGCCGAGCGATGAGGTGAGCGGGCTGGTCTATGCCACGGGCCACCATCGCAATGGCTTGTTGTTGCTGCCTGTGACGGCGCATGTCATCACCCGCTTCATTCTGGATGGTGTGCTCGATCCGCAGGTCGCCGCCTTTCAGGCCAGTCGGTTCAATCCGCGTGTGGCTGCGGAATGAGCGAAAGAGAGGAATTGAGCACGATGCTGTCGCTGGAAGTGAATGGCACTCAGGAACAGCTTCAGGCATCCACTGTGGCACAAGTGCTGGTGCTGAAGGGCATTGAGCTGGACCGCAAGGGCATTGCGGTGGCGCTGAACAGTGCCGTGGTGCCGCGCCGCGTTTGGGATGACACCACGTTGAAAAGCGGAGATGTGCTGGAAATCATCACGGCGCGTCAGGGCGGGTAAGCCTGCCTCGTACCTGATATGACAGGCGCATGTTCGCCGTGCGTCTTTACTTGTGCCGCCCGCCCGTGACTGCCCTTCAGGAGATGAGGGGCGAGGAAACAGAAGCGGACGTGTTCAGGCCTTCCGATCGCACAGGCGCGCGCGCTGCGGAATGCGCCTCTAACGGAATTTGGAGAGCAGTCACGTGTCCATCGGGATCGTGATTGTTCTGAAAGCAAGCATGGGTTGACTGCTGGAACCGCTGTTCAGCAAACCAGCCCTCAGGACAAGGCATAAGCACGTGACCACGCTGAACGACCCGCTCATCATTGCCGGACGCACCTTTCAGTCCCGCCTGTTTCTGGGCACGGCGGGGTATCCCAACCAGCAGGTGTTTCTGGATGCGCTGGAAGCCTCCGGTGCGGAAATGGCCACGGCCTCCATCCGCCGCATCAGCCTTTCCGGCTATGAGGAAAGCCTGACTGACCTGCTCACGGGCCGGGTGCATATTCTGCCCAATACGGCCGGTTGCCAGACCGCCAAGGATGCCATTCTCACTGCCGAACTCGCGCGCGAGGCGCTGGAGACGGAATGGGTGAAGCTGGAAGTGATCGGAGATCGCGAACTGCTCTATCCGAATGTGGAAGAGCTGCTGCTGGCCACCGAAGAACTGGTGAAGCGCGGTTTCGTGGTTCTGCCCTATTGCAATGATGATCCTGTTACCTGCCAGAAGCTGGCGGATCTGGGTGCGGCGACCGTAATGCCACTGGGCTCGATGATCGGCACCGGCCTTGGCATTGCCAATCCGCACATGATCGAGCTGATCTGCGCGCGCTCGCCCGTTCCGGTGGTGCTGGATGCGGGGCTGGGCACGGCCTCTGATGCCGCACAGGCGATGGAACTGGGCTGCTCCGCTGTTCTGCTGAATACGGCGGTTTCCAAGGCGCTCGACCCGGTGAACATGGCCCGCGCGTTCCGGCATGGGGTGGAGGGCGGCCGTCTCGCGCGTCTTTCCGGCCGCATCCCGAAGAAGATGCATGCGGAAGCCTCCAGCCCTGAATTCGGCCTGATCGGCGGCTGAGATGGGCCGCCCGCTGCCCCGTCCCCCGCTTTTGCTCATTACGGACCGTGCGCAGGCGAAGCTCGGTCTGGACGAGGTGGTGGGGCAGGCCTGTGCAGCAGGGTGCCGGTGGGTGAGTCTGCGCGAGAAAGACCTGCCCGCCGTCGCCCAATTGGAGTTGTTTGCCCGGCTGCGTGCCTTAACATGCTCTTTTGATGTGATATTGACCCTGCATGGTGAGCCCGAATTGGCGCTGGCCGCCGGCGCGGATGGCGTGCATCTGCCGGATGGCAGTGATGGGCGCGCCGCGCGTGCCCTGCTGGGAGCATCTGCGCTGGTGGGGCTTTCTGTCCATGGCGTCGCAGATGCTGCCGCTGTTTCTGCGGGGGATGTCGATTATATCACGGCCAGCCCGGTGTTTCTTTCTGCCTCCAAGCCGGGGCATGGCCCGGCCATCGGGCAGGCAGGGCTGGAGCGGTTTGTTGCGGCCAGCCCGGTGCCGGTGATCGCGCTGGGGGGAATCTCGCGCGAGACAACTGCGGTCTGCCTTGAAGCCGGTGCGGCTGGGGTCGCCATCATGGGGGATGTGATGCGCGCTGCCGTTCCGCATCGGCAGGTTTCATCACTTCTGGACATATGGCTTCACCCCACTGGACGGCAGGCTGAGCCAAAGCTTCCGGAATGAGGCCGAGGGGATAGGTATCAGGCCTATTTTTCGGACCCAGCAAAGCCCCATGCCCCGGAACCCAGTGCCGGAGCCGCCTTTTCCAGCGCCAATGGGCTGCGGGAGAAGGCAAGCGGGGTGCGCAGGCCAGCAATGCCTTCAGGTGAGATCACCATGCCGCGCGCCGCGATCTGCGGGTCTTCAATGGCCTCGGCCACCGTATTGATGGGGCCTGCCGGCACGCCAGCCTCTTCCAGAAGAGCCAGAAGATCCGCACGCGGGCGGCTGGATGTTGCCTGCGCCAGCCGCGCGCAGAGCGTCTCCCGCGCGGCCACGCGCTGCGGATTGGTGGCATAGGCCGGATTTGATGCGAGGTCCGGCAGGTGCAGAGTGGCACACAAGGCCGCAAATTGCCGGTCATTGCCGCATGCGATGATCAGATGCCCATCTGCGGCGGGGAACAACTGATAAGGCACGATGCTGGGATGCGCGTTGCCCATGCGGTGAGGCACGATGCCACCCGCAAGAAAGGTCATGGCCTGATTGGCGAGGACCGAAACGCCCGTATCCAGCAGCGACAAGTCCAGATGCTGGCCGAGGCCGGAGCGCGCCCGTTCAGCCAGCGCAGCCTGAATGCCGATGACGCCATACAGCCCGGTGAAAATATCAATCCATGCCACGCCCACCTTCTGTGGTTCGCGGTCAGGCTCACCTGTCAGGTCCATGATGCCGCACATGCCCTGAATCATGAAATCATAGCCGGGGCTGGCAGAGCGGGGGCCATTCTGGCCAAAGCCGGTGATGGAGACATAAATGACGCGGGGATTGAGAGCGGTGATGCTCTCATAATCCAGCCCGAACTTTTTCAGTGCACCGACCCGGAAATTCTCCACCACCACATCTGCATCCGCGATCAGCGCTTTCACCCGTGCCAGATCATCTGCATCCGTGAAGTCGCAGGTGACCGAGGTCTTGCCCCGGTTGGCGGCGTGGAAATAGGCGGCCACACGCTCGGTGCCGCCCTTGCCGTTAGGGCGCTCAATGAAGGGCGGGCCCCATGTGCGGGTGTCATCCCCCTCCGGTGCTTCCACCTTGATGACCTGCGCGCCCAGATCCGCAAGCGTCTGGCCAATCCATGGGCCGGCCAGCACACGGGCAAGTTCCACCACCTTGAGACCATGGAGGGGCGGCAAGGCGGGCTGTGTCATGGCAGGACTTTCACAAGAGCATGTTCAGCCGCATCAGGGCAGGCGGGCAAGCGATACGCCAAAAGAAAAGGGCCGGCAAATGCCGGCCCTTCCCAAACCTTATGGAAAGACGATCAGTCTTCCTTGACGTCGCCGTCGGCTTCACGCTGCTTGAGCGCGGCGCCCAGGATGTCGCCCAGCGAAGCGCCGGAGTCCTGAGAACCGTACTGTGCCACGGCTTCCTTCTCTTCAGCGATTTCCATCGCCTTGATGGAAACCTGCACCTTGCGCGCCTTGCGGTCGAACAGGGTGACGCGGGCGTCCAGCTTGTCGCCAACCGAGAAGCGCTCGGGACGCTGGTCGTTGCGGTCGCGGGCCAGTTCGGAGCGCTTGATGAAGCTCGACAGGTCGGAACCGGTCAGCTTCACCTCGATGCCGCCGTCCTTCACGTCGGTCACTTCGCAGGTCACGACAGCGCCCTTGCGGACATCGCCAGCGTCGGCGAAGGGGTCGCCGGAGAGCTGCTTGATGCCGAGCGAGATGCGCTCCTTCTCGACGTCCACGTCAAGCACCACGGCCTTGACCATGTCGCTCTTGCGGTATTCGTCGATGACCTGCTCGCCCGGACGGTTCCAGTCGAGGTCGGAGAGATGGACCATGCCGTCCACATCGCCGTCGAGGCCGAGGAACAGACCGAACTCGGTCTTGTTCTTGACTTCGCCTTCCACAACCGCGCCGGGAGCATACTTCTCGGCGAAGGCTTCCCAGGGGTTCTGCAGGGTCTGCTTGAGGCCAAGCGAGATGCGGCGCTTTGCGCTGTCCACTTCCAGCACCTGAACTTCCACTTCCTGGGAGGTGGAGACGATCTTGCCGGGGTGAACGTTCTTCTTGGTCCACGACATTTCGGAGACGTGGATCAGGCCTTCGATGCCCGGCTCCAGTTCCACGAACGCGCCGTAGTCGGTGATGTTGGTGACGCGACCCTTGAAGCGGGCCTCCACCGGATACTTGGCCTCGATGCCTTCCCACGGATCGCCGAGGAGCTGCTTCATGCCAAGCGAGATGCGGTGCGTCTCGTGGTTGATCTTGATGATCTTCACCTTCACCGTCTGGCCGATGGACAGCACTTCGGTGGGGTGGTTCACGCGGCGCCATGCGATGTCGGTGACATGCAGCAGGCCGTCAATGCCGCCCAGATCAACGAACGCACCGTAATCGGTGATGTTCTTGACAACGCCCTCGATGGCCTGACCCTCTTCGAGGTTCTGGACCAGCTCGTGGCGCTGCTCGGCGCGGGTCTCTTCCAGCACGGTGCGGCGGGAGACGACGATGTTGCCGCGACGGCGATCCATCTTGAGGATCTGGAAGGGCTGCTGCGTGTGCATCAGCGGGCCGACATCGCGGATCGGACGGATATCGACCTGCGAGCGCGGCAGGAAGGCCACTGCGCCGTCGAGGTCGACGGTGAAGCCACCCTTCACCTGATTGAAGATCACGCCGGTGACCTTCTCGTTCGCGGTGAACGCCTTCTCGAGCTTGACCCAGCTCTCTTCGCGGCGCGCCTTGTCGCGCGAGAGAACGGCTTCGCCCATGGCGTTCTCGACACGCTCGAGATACACCTCAACCTCTTCACCCACCTGGATGGGGGTGTCGCGGCCGGGGCCGGCGAACTCGCGCAGAGCAACGCGGCCTTCGGTCTTCAGACCGATATCGATGATCGCCAGATCCTTCTCGATGGCGACGACGATACCCTTGACGACGCTGCCTTCCTGCAGATCGACGCGGCCGAAGCTCTCGTCCAGAAGGGCTGCGAAATCTTCACGGGTGGTTTCTACGGACATTCAAACTCCGAATTCTGTGCGCCAGCGTCTGGTGTTGCATGGCCTGAACCATTCGGGTGTCCTGCACTCTCGCGGAAGAGTACGGGACGGCCACCGGGGAAACCGGCGTGCCGGCGCGAAAGCCGGATGGAACAGACATTTTATATGGAATGCTCCGCCGGGCGGAGCGATGCCGATGCGCGTTCAGTGAATGCCGAGGCGGGCTGCCTTCGATAATCCGGGCCGCGTATCCCGCGGAAGTCCCTGCCCACCCGAGGCGGCTCCCACCTTGTGGGAACGCAGCGTCGTGCGTGGTGTCTTAGTTGAAATGCCCGGCCCGTGCAAGGCGGCGGCGAGCCTTGCAGCTAAAAGAAATAGGCCTTTTCAGCATGGCCGTGGATCATATCGTTTCAGATGTCTGCATCAGTTCATTATCTGTGCATGCCTGTATATTGTGCGCTCTGGGCTGCGCGTACCCGCGCATGAAGTTCCGCCGCTGCCACTTTCGGATCTTCTGCCGCGCAAATGGCAGAAACAACCGCAATCCCGTTTGCCCCGGCACGGATCACGTCTTCCACGATCGCCCCGTCAACACCGCCGATGCCGACGATGGGCAGATGCGTAAGCGCCCGCACGGTTGCGATACCGGCCGCCCCAATCGCCTTGCCCGCATCCGCCTTCGTGCCCGTGGCTTTCACCGGCCCGGTGCCGAGATAATCCACACCGGAAAGATCAGAGGCCGCCAGTTCCTGCGGATTGCCCACAGAGAGGCCGAGGATCCGGTCCGGCCCGAGAAGAGCACGGGCATCCTGCGGGCTCATGTCATCCTGTCCCAGATGCACGCCATCCGCATCGGCGGCGATGGCCACATCCACCCGGTCATTGACCAGAAGAGGGATGCCGAGGGGGGCCAGAAGCGCTTTCAGGGCGCGCGCCTGCTCCACAAGGGCCCGGCCATGGGCATTAGGGTCGCGCAGTTGCACCAGGGTCACACCCCCTGCGACAGCCGCCGATACCGTGGCTTCAAGCCCACGCGATGCGGTCTGGCGCGGATCTGTCACGAGGTAGAGCGAGAGATCGAAGGAGAGGGCCAAGGTCTTGCTCCGTTAGGAAAAGAGAGAAGAGGGCAGGGGGCGGTTACGCATGTCTGGCGAAGGTGCAATATGGACCCAAATCATGGGCTCGGCACCACTGCAATATTGCGCCAGCCATGGTTGCAGAAGGGGGCAATCTGCATCCGGCCGGGCGTTTTCTGAGTCATAATGCCTGTGCGTGCATTGATCTGTCGCGCTGTGTGTGTAATTTGCGCCGCACAAATCCCGCCCGCCGGCCTTGCCCGATGCAAGCCCGCAATTTCGCGTTGGACCCCTTAATGAAGCTGCGCAATATCGCCATCATCGCCCACGTTGACCACGGCAAGACTACGCTGGTTGACGAACTTCTCAAGCAGTCGGGGGCGTTTCGAGAGAACCAGCGCGTCGCCGAACGCGTGATGGACTCGGGCGATATCGAAAAGGAGCGCGGCATCACCATCCTCGCCAAGGCCACCTCGGTGGTGTGGAAGGATGTGCGCATCAATATCGTCGATACCCCCGGCCATGCCGACTTCGGTGGTGAGGTGGAGCGTATCCTGAACATGGTGGACGGCGCCATCGTTCTGGTCGACGCTGCTGAAGGCCCGATGCCGCAGACCAAGTTCGTGGTCGGCAAGGCGCTCAAGATCGGCCTGCGTCCGATCGTGGCGATCAACAAGGTTGACCGTTCCGACGCCCGTGCCGGTGAAGTCATCAACGAAGTCTTCGACCTGTTTGCAGCGCTTGACGCCACCGATGAGCAGCTCGACTTCCCCATCCTGTACGGTTCCGGCCGTAATGGCTGGATGGCGCTGAACCCTGAAGGGCCGAGCGACGAGGGCATGGCGCCCCTGTTCGATCTGGTGCTGAAGCATGTGCCGGAGCCCACCGTCGATGACGGCCCCTTCCGCATGATCGGTACGCTGCTGGAAGCCAACCCCTTCCTCGGCCGCATGATCACCGGGCGCATCACCTCCGGTTCGATCAAGCCGAATCAGACCATCAAGGTTCTGTCGCAGGATGGTTCGCTGGTCGAGCAGGGCCGCGTGTCCAAGATCCTCGCCTTCCGTGGCATTGAGCGCCAGCCGATCGAAGAGGGTGTGCAGGGCGATATCGTCGCCATTGCAGGCATCTCCAAGGGCACCGTGGCCGATACCTTCTGCGCGCCGGAAGTGACCGAGCCGATGGTGGCCCAGCCGATCGATCCGCCGACCGTGACCATGACCTTCATCGTCAACGACTCGCCGCTGGCGGGTACGGAAGGCGACAAGGTCACCAGCCGCGTGATCCGCGACCGCCTGCTGCGTGAAGCTGAAGGTTCGGTGGCGCTGCGTATCGAGGAAAGCAAGGAGAAGGACAGCTTCTACGTCTCCGGACGTGGTGAGCTCCAGCTCGCCGTGCTGATCGAGACCATGCGTCGTGAAGGCTTCGAGCTGGCTGTGTCCCGTCCGCGCGTGGTGTTCCAGAAGGACGAGAACGGCACCATCCTTGAGCCGATCGAGGAAGTGCTGATCGACGTCGATGAGGAATATTCCGGCACGGTCGTTCAGAAGATGAGCGAGCGCAAGGCCGAGATGATCGAGATGCGCCCCTCCGGTGGCAATCGTCAGCGTCTCGTGTTCTATGCACCCACCCGTGGCCTTATCGGCTATCAGTCCGAACTGATGACCGACACCCGCGGCACCGCCATCATGAACCGCCTGTTCCATGAATATGCGCCTTACAAGGGCGAAGTGGCCGGCCGCATCAATGGCGTACTCATCGCCAACGAGCCGGGCGAGGCTGTCGCCTATGCGCTGTGGAATCTTGAAGATCGCGGCCCGATGATGATCGAGCCCGGCTGGAAGGTCTATCAGGGCATGATCATCGGCATCCACAACCGCGACAACGACCTTGAAGTGAACGTGCTGAAGGGCAAGAAGCTCTCCAACATCCGCACCACCTCCAAGGACGAAGCCGTGCGCCTGACCCCGCCGATCCGCATGACGCTGGAGCGTGCGCTGGCCTGGATTCAGGATGACGAGCTGGTGGAAGTGACGCCGAAGTCCATCCGCGTGCGCAAGCGCCTGCTGGACCCGAACGAGCGCAAGCGCGAAGAGCGCCGTCGTGAGACCGAGGGCGTCTGAGCCTTCGTTCCGTAACGTTGATGCTTTGAAATGGAAAACGGCTGCTCCTTGCGGGGCAGCCGTTTTTTCTTGTGCGTGCCAAGGTGAACGCAGGTTCAGCCCCGAATGACATTCTGCGTCGGGGCCATCTCCTGCGCGATGCGCCTGCGAATCTCGTTCTGCTTATCACGCACCATGCCGGGAATGAGAAAGGCATCGATCAGCACCCAGATCAGCCCTATGGCGATCAGGCACAGCAGAATCTGGAAAATCGCGCTCTTCGGCCGGCCCAGATAGAAGCGGTGGGCCGAGAAAACGCCCAGAAAAAGCCAGAACACATAGGCGAGCAACATGCTCGGCCCCTCATTGGTGAGGCGCGCTTCAATATAGGCCTGCTGCTGAAGATCCAGAGACATGGGATATATCCGTTGCCGCGAGGCCGGGAGCGGGACTGTCCCCGGCGGCGGTCATATTGCTTTTTGACCTGCCGGCGTGTGAGAGGCAAGCTGAGTGGCGCGCGGCCCAGCCCTGCGCTGAGGGAGACTGCCAGATGAGCCATCTTTCGCATCCGAATCCTGAGGCCGTCGCCGCAGGTGCCGCCATTGATATGGCGCTCTCCCCGCGCCCACGCGATATCGGTGGCATGAGGGTGGGGCGCGTTCTGCCCTCCGCCCGTGGGCAGATGATTGGCCCTTTCATCTTTCTCGACCGGCTGGGGCCGACATATCTTGAGCCCGGTGCGGCGGAAGATGTGCTGCCGCACCCCCATATCGGCCTTGCCACCGTCACCTATCTGTTCGACGGCCACATGACCCATCGCGACAGTCTGGGGTCGGAGCAGGTGATTGCGCCGGGTGCGGTCAATCTCATGTCGGCCGGGCGGGGCATCGTGCATTCAGAACGCCATGATGAGACTGTGAAGGTTCATGGCGGTCCTCTGTCCGGTGTGCAGACATGGCTGGCGCTGCCGCGTGAGGCCGAGGAGGGACTTCCGGCTTTTCATCATGTTTCGGCGCGTGACCTGCCCGTGGTGGAGGAGAAGGGCCTGCGCGCAAGGGTTATTCTGGGGTCGGCTTTCGGCCTGACCGCTCCGGTGCCGCTGGCCTCTTCCACCTTCTACATTGAGGCGGTGCTGGAGGCCGGGGCGCGCCTGCCGCTGGATACGACCCATGAAGAGCGTGCGGTCTTCGTTGCATCGGGTGAGGTGGATGTGGATGGCACGGCATTTCAGCCCGGCCAGCTAGTGCTGATCCGCCCCGGCCTCTCCACTCATGTGCAGGCGCGCGGCGCGGCGCGGGCGTTGGTGCTGGGCGGGGCGCGCATGGATGGGCCGCGCTATATCTGGTGGAACTTCGTGTCTTCGGATGCCGAGCGGGTCAAGGCTGCGGCCGAGGACTGGCGGCAGGGCCGGTTCACGCCCATTCCCATGGACCATGACAGCTTCATTCCCGCTCCGCCGGATGGCCCGGGCCGCCCGCGTGCACAGATGCCGCGTGGATAGGGTGTGCATGTGAGATAGCGGAGGCTGATTGTCGTCTGTGAGATTGGTATGCCACGGCATGCACGGCATGCGCCGCTTCAATGCGATTGTGTAGCAAAGAGGCGAGAGCCATGAACGCGGCAGATTTTGGTGCCGTGTTCATGGTTGGGCCAAAAAAGAGTTGGCTTGGGATGATGGGCATTCCGCGCAGCAGAAACCGTATTTGGTCGCTCAGGCCGGACAGCTTTCGATGTCCCCATGGCATAAGTTTATGCGACAGCGCCCGGCATGAATCGGTTTGAGGCAGAGCTATTCACATCCAGCCTCAATAGTCATGGGTTGCCGGGTTTCCGGCATGGGTCCAGACTATTTATGATTTGCCGCTCTTCTTTTCGCACACATCTGGCGGAACACGGGTCATGGATGGCGGGTCGCTGGCTGGGAAACTCTGTTCCAGCTCTTCATCCAGCATGTCTTCCACAGCTGTGCGTGTCAGACAGTTTTCCCCGTCTTCCGGCTGCTTGCCGGCAGCAGGTTTTGCGGGCGTTTCTGTTTTGGGGTGAGTCTGCGTCTTGTTCATCGCGCACCTCCTGATGGAAGAACGCGGCCGCGCACCATTGGTTCCACCCCGTGCGGAAAGGGCGCGATCACCGGATGAGGCCGCGCCGTGAGGTGCGGGGGGTGGATGGTGCGTCATCGGACATGAACATGCCGCCGATAAACCCCATGGCGCCGCCCACCACGCCGCCGACAACCGCACCCACCGGTCCTGCAGCAATGCCACATGTGCCGCCGCCCAGAGCGCCATAGGTTCCGCCCATGATGAGCGCCGATTTCATGCCGCCACCGGATATCTCATTCAGCGCTTCGTCTGTGATGATGCGGGTCATGTCCATTGGTCTTCTCCTCATTCTTGCGCCGGCTGGTCCGGCCCTGTCATGTGGAAAAGATAAAAGTGCCTGCTGACATGAGCCTGACAGCGGGAGAGAGGCTCACTCTCCCGCGCCAGTCTTCTTCAGCAACACCGCCACCGGGCTGGTGGACAGGGCATGGGCGCATTCCACCCGGCCGAGGCGACTGTCTATCTCCCGGTCGTTCAGCAGGTCCTGAAACGGTCCATGCATGCCTGTGGGCAGAACTGCTGCCGTATCTGCCCAGCGCAAGGCGGAGATGCGGGGCTGCGCCAGCTTCTCATCCAGCAGGGGGAAGGAGAGGCGGGTGGCGATCACGATCAGAACGTGGTTGCGATGCCGGCGCATGAAGGCGATGGCATGGTCCGCTTGCCGGCCTTCCAGAACCAGCGGCGCGTAATCACCCTGCGCAAACACGGCTGGATACTCTGTGCGGGCGCGCAACAGGCGGGTGATGAGCGCCTGCTTCACCCGTCCGTCCCGCCAGCTGTCCAGCAGCATGTCTGGCGGCTCCGGCACAAGAAGGGGGCTCGTGCGCCCGCCCGGTGTGGCGCGCGCGGTTTGCGCGTCACCCAGTGAGAAGTCCCAGCCCGTGCCGGTGGCTTTCACATCTGGCACCCCGGGTGCCGTGTGCGCCAGAACATATTGCGACAGGGCATTGGCGATGCCGGCCGGGGCAATACGGGTGGCAAAAGCGGCGATGAGCCGGCGCGCGGCAACGCCCGTTTCCCCCTCCATCAAAGCCGAGAGGAAATCCGCGCATCCGCGCTCATAGTCCATATTGGGGAAAATGTGGCTCGTGCGCAGACCGGAGGTGCGGATGGCATTGCGCTGCCAGGCCTTGGCCATGTCATGCAATTCGCCCAGGGCGAGAGGGTCTTCGGTGCGCGGCGCAAGAGGCCATGCGGCAATCAGCGCCTGATAGAGGATCACCTCATCCGATGGATCGGGAGCGGCCCCCTCGGTCAGGCGGGTGCGCAGGGAAACCGTGAGCTGCTGCAGTTCCCGCAGCAATTCATCCCAGACCCGTGGTGCCTCGCTGAGAACGGCCAGCCGCATGCGGGCATCCGCACCCAGAAGCTGCAAAGGTCCACCAAGTGGCGTGAGCGCGGCGGGGGTGCGCGCCAGCCGTGCGGCCATCCGTTCATGAAAGCCGGCGGGGCGCAGGCCGACAAGGGTCGGGTCGCTGCCGATCTCGTTGCGGGAGAGCAGCCGGCCATAGCGCAGTGGCATGGTTTCCTCTGCCGCCGCCATATGGATGGCAGCCGTGAACTGCTCGAACCGCGCAATGGCACCAGCGCGTGCGCCGCTCATCTCGATATCGTTCAGGCTGCCGCTGCTATCATTGCCCAGCCAATTGGCCAGCTGATCTGCCACCGGCTGGTCCAGAGGCGAGATATGCCGCCGGGCGCGGATAAGTGCATCGGCAAACTGGCGGTTGTCACCCTCGCTCCTGCCGCTCAGGCCGGTGCGGGTGCGCGGGGCGCGGAAGGCAATCGCGAGTTCCTCCACCACGCGCTTCAGGGCGGCGAGAGAGATGTCCCGGGTGGTCAGATTGATGCTGGCCAGATCATGCAGGGCGCGGGCCATGGATTGCAGGTCTGGCCCAAGGCGCAGGCGCACGGCCTCACGGCGGGCCTGCCGGTATGCATCATCATAGCGCTGGCGATTTCCGGTGGCGCTCATCCAGCTATCTGAAAGCGCGCCACTGGCCACGCTGTCATGCAGCACCGCGCCAATGGCCTCCTGCGCATCTGCGCCGGTGGCGCCAGCCAGTTCCCCGCCATGTGGCAGCGATGCACCGGGGGCGAGTGCTGCATCCGCCATAATATAAGGTGTGCCGGCTGGCGCATCCGCTGGCCGCCGCCCGGCAAGGCCGCCGAGCTTCAGCCGCAGCCGGCTGGCATAGGCTTCCGGGTCTGACAGCAGATCCCAGCCCATGATGCTCAGGCCATCAATATGGCCTTCCTCATAGAGGCGGAAGAGCGTGGCATGGGTGGTGTCAAACACATCTGGGCGCTCAACGCGCAGGGCGATCAGGTTGGCGGCATCAAGGCGGGCGCGCCAGTTCAGTTCATCTCGCGCGGTCTGCCACCAGGCAAGGCGATAGGACTGGCGCTCCAGCAGGGCATGCAGGCGGGTGCGGCCCGCATGATCATGTCCGTCGAAGGCTGCGACAGCGCTGGAGATGGCGGCATGCCCATCCGCCGTGCCCGCCAAATCGCGCAGACGTGCGCGCGCGTCCTGTACCATGTCCGGAGCCGGGCGCAGGCGGGACAGGCCGCTGAAGAGGCGCGCCATCTCAGCCGCCGCTGGCAGTGTGCTGTTTTCCAGTATGCGGGAATAATCGAGTGGGCAGATGGGGAAGATGTGGCTGCGATGGCGCACCACAAAACGGCCTTGCCCGCTCTCAAAAGCCAGAGCCAGAGCGCCTTCGGCCAGAGCCTCGCCATAGGGGCGGTCCAGAAAGGGCGCGAGCAGTTTCTGGCGCAGATGCCCCTCGCCGACGCGCCAGTCTATATCGAACCAGCTGGCGAAGGTGCTGTCGCGGCCCCATTCCAGCACATCAAGCCAGACCGGATTATCCGTACCGCCCGCAGCCATATGTCCCGGAGCAACCTCTGCGATGAGGCTCATGCCTCGGCGATGCAGGGCGGTGCTGAGTCGGCGCAGGGCGCTCTCGCCGCCGATTTCAGGCGCGATGACGCTATGGTCCACCACACCCAGACCACCGGCAATTGCGGGGCGCGCAGCCAGAAGGGGCGAGGTGCGCAGATGGCTGATACCCAGGTCCGCCAGTTGGTCTACCAGCGGAAGGGCTGCCTCCAGCGTGAAGGTCTTGTGGAAGGCGAGACGGGTAAATGCGCGCGGAGGTTTCACGGCCGGCTCCGCCAGGAAGCGGCACAGGGCTGCGCATACACATTATTATATAGGCCACTCACGGAGCTGCCATTCCGGTTGCCGGCATCATCCCGCTCCGGCTTATCCATGCGCACGCCTGTTCCCTTCCCCTGCCGCAGATCTGGCGATGAGGAAGCCAAAACGCAGTTCACCCACATATCCGCTTTCGCACACGCCTGTCGGATCTGGCCGCAGGACGATGACGTGCATGACATGCAGGTGAGAAAGTCCGCCAGCAACACTGCCGACGACCCGTTTCGCTTCCCAGCCCCACTGCGAGTGTAACGGCCTTCCGCGTCAGAGAGAACATTGTTTCGCATGCGCCTGCCATTTCACTGTGGCAATTGCATGGGCAGGGGGCTTTCGGACGTGCCATCAGCTCCACCGCAGCGCGCAAGGTGACGAGGTATTGCCTTTCGCGCGAATCATTGATGGTACTGAAATGGGGTGCGCCGGTATTCTGCACGCTTGCACGCGCTTGCAGGCACCCGTCTTCTCACGTAATTTATGACACTGACCTATCGTCAGCCCGATGTTTGAGGATGGTGTGTTCTATCTGTTCCGATGGCCGGAAAGAGTGGAACCATGCGGGGGCGGGGGTGTTGTTTGCGGCAAAACGGGGGATAAGTTGTGGCGAATGGCGACATTCGGCCGCACTCTATGCGAGTCACGTCCCGCTCCGTACCTTTGATATGTATCAAGGCTAAATTAGGCTTCCGGCGCATGGTGCGCGCGAAGCTCCGTGGGTGCAGCTTTTCGCCTCGGCGCAAGGGGTTCTGCAATGTCGACAATACTAGATCCAATCCAGGCCCCGGCGAAGTCCATGCGGTTTGGTGAGGTTGGCCTGCTGGTGGTGTTCTCCGCCCTTGCCTTCTTTACAATCATCGTGGCGGCCAAGGCCTATACGCCGGCTTATGCCTTTCATGCCTATCTGTTCGCGGCGGCCAGCATTGCGGCCGTGTTTGCCATCGGCAACCGCTATATGGACCGGGCGGCGGAGCCTATTCCGCAGACCATCAACGGCAAGCCGAACTACAATTTCGATGTCGTGAAGTTCGGCACTATCTGTGCCGTCATCTGGGGTATCGCGGGCTTTGGTGCCGGCGTGTGGGCCGCGCTTCAGCTGGCTTTCCCCGGCTTCAACTTCGATACCGAGTGGATTTCGTTTGGTCGCCTGCGCCCGCTGCACACCTCTGCCGTGATTTTCGCCTTCGGCGGCAATGTGCTGATCGCGACCTCTTTCTATGTGGTCCAGCGTACATCCCGCGCGCGCCTCGCGGGTGAGCTTGCACCCTGGTTCGTGATCCTCGGCTACAACTTCTTCATTGTCATCGCCGGTACGGGCTACCTGCTGGGCATCACCCAGTCCAAGGAATATGCCGAGCCGGAATGGTATGCGGATCTGTTCCTGGCCGTTGTCTGGGTGACCTATCTTCTGGTGTTCGTCGCCACCCTGTGGAAGCGCACCGAGCCGCATATCTATGTGGCGAACTGGTTCTATCTGGCCTTCATCATCACCATCGCGATGCTGCATATCGGGAACAATCTCTCGGTTCCGATATCGGTGTTCTCGCCCAAGTCCTACATCATCTGGGCTGGCGTTCAGGATGCGATGTTCCAGTGGTGGTACGGCCATAATGCGGTGGGCTTCTTCCTGACCGCGGGCTTCCTTGCGCTGATGTACTATTACATCCCCAAGCGCGCGAACCGCCCGGTCTACTCCTACCGCCTTTCGATCGTGCACTTCTGGTCGCTGATCTTCATCTACATCTGGGCCGGCCCGCATCACCTGCACTACACGGCGCTGCCGGACTGGGCGCAGACGCTGGGCATGACCTTCTCGATCATTCTCTGGATGCCCTCATGGGGCGGCATGATTAACGGCCTGATGACCCTGTCTGGCGCGTGGGACAAGCTGCGGACCGATCCGGTCATCCGCATGATGGTGGTGGCGGTCGCCTTCTACGGCATGTCCACCTTTGAAGGTCCGATGATGTCGGTGCGTGCGGTGAACTCGCTGAGCCACTACACCGAATGGACAATCGGCCACGTGCACTCGGGTGCGCTCGGCTGGGTGGCCTACATCTCCTTCGGCGCCATCTACACCATGACTCCGTGGCTGTGGAACAAGAAGGACATGTACTCGCTGCGTGCCGTGTCCTGGCACTTCTGGGTCTCGACCCTGGGCATCGTGCTCTACATCTCCTCGATGTGGGTCGCGGGCATCCTGCAGGGCCTGATGTGGCGTGCCTATACGCCGCTGGGCTTCCTGGAATACTCCTTCATCGAGTCGGTGGAAGCGGTGCACCCGCTCTATGTGATCCGTTCCATCGGCGGCATCTTGTTCCTGATCGGCGGGTTGATCATGGCCTGGAACGTTTGGAAGACCATCACCGTCCCGCAGACCGAGGAAGAGCGTCAGCTCGCCCTCGCAGCGGCGGAATGAGGAGGACGACATGGCATCGAAAGGTTCGTCCTTCTGGTCCAAGCACGCGCTTTTCGAGAGGCACTCCTACTGGCTGATGCTCGGCATCCTGGTTGTGGTCTCTCTCGGTGGCCTCGTGGAAATCGCACCGCTGTTCTATCTGAAGAACACGATCGAGAAGGTGGAGGGCATGCGGCCCTACACCCCTCTCGAACTGGCGGGCCGCAACATCTACATCCGTGAGGGCTGCTACAACTGCCACTCGCAGATGATCCGCCCCCTGCGTGACGAGATCGAACGCTATGGTCATTATTCTCTCGCGGCCGAGAGCATGTATGACCACCCGTTCCAGTGGGGCTCCAAGCGTACTGGCCCGGATCTGGCCCGCGTGGGCGGCAAGTATTCTGACCAGTGGCATCTTGAGCATCTGAAGAACCCGCGCGCCGTGGTGCCGGCCTCGATCATGCCTGCCTATCCCTGGCTGGCGAAGACGAAGCTGAACACCAGGCACATCGGTGAAGACATGAAGGTGCTCTCCCTGATGGGCGTGCCCTACACCGAGGACATGATCGCGAATGCCGAGGCGGACCTGAGGACCCAG
Organism: Xanthobacter sp.; assembly: GCA_035911315.1. Taxonomy (GTDB): domain Bacteria; phylum Pseudomonadota; class Alphaproteobacteria; order Rhizobiales; family Xanthobacteraceae; genus Xanthobacter. Next base: position 116,732 of record JAMHVS010000012.1, on the reverse strand, counting down.
GCCACCACCGATGCTGACGCGGAAGGTCTCGAGCAGCGCTATCCCAAGTCTGTCGTACGCGACTTTGACGGGAATTCCGCCGACATCACCGAAGCAGATGCGCTCATCGCCTATCTGCAGATGCTCGGCACCCTCGTTGACTTCAAGCTCTACGACAACAAGGCGAACGTGAGGTGATGCATGGACGCGACCTACTCGTTTTTTGCCTCGCTGGCGCAGACATGGGGCCTGCTGCTCTTCATCTTCGCCTTCGTTCTAATTCTCGCCTACGTTTTCTGGCCCTCGCGCAAGCGGAAAAAGGAATTCGAGGACGCGGCCAATATTCCGCTCAAAGAGGATTGATCCCGTGAGCTCGACAGACAACTCTCATCAAGGACGGCTTGATGTCGTCACGGGTGTGCGGACCACCGGCCATGAGTGGGACGGCATCGAAGAACTGAACAACCCGCTGCCGCGCTGGTGGCTGTGGGTCTGGTATGCCTGTATCGTCTGGGCGATCGGCTACTGGATCATGTATCCCGCATGGCCGCTCCTGAACGGTCCCACGCCGGGCGTCGCAGGCTGGAATGCCCGTAGCGCGATCGAGACCCAGATGGCGGATCTGCACGAGCTGCGCGCCGCCTCTGTCTCGAAGCTGGCGGATGCCTCGCTTCAGGAGATTGAGGCGACTCCTGCCCTGCTGACGCTGGCGCGTGCCCAGGGGCGTGTGGCCTTTGCTGACAACTGCGCGCCGTGCCATGGCTCGGGCGGTGGCGGTGCTGTCGGCTACCCGAACCTCAATGACGATGACTGGCTGTGGGGCGGTACGCTCGACCAGATCTTCCAGACCATCAACTATGGTGCCCGCTCGGGTGACGAGCAGGCTCATGTGGGTGACATGCCGGCTTTCGGCCGCGATGGTATTCTGACCCGTCCGGAGATTTCCGGTCTGGCGGACTATGTCCTGCATCTCGCCGGTCGCCAGCCGGAGAATGCACAGACCGCCAAGTCCAAGGAACTCTTCCTTGCCAATTGCGCGAGCTGCCATGGCGAGGAGGGCAAGGGCAACCAGGAACTGGGTGCACCGAACCTGACCGATGATATCTGGCTCTATGGTTCGGACAAGACTGTCATCGAGTATGGCATCTATAACGGACGCGGCAATGTGATGCCGGCCTGGCATTCGCGCCTCGACCCGGTGACCATCAAGGCGCTGACCGTCTATGTCCACACACTGGGCGGCGGTCGCTGAGGCGGCAACCGAAACAGGATGATGAAAAAAGCCCCCGGAAGTCCGCTTCCGGGGGCTTTTGTTTTGAAGGGATTACAAAAGGTCGCGCGACAGAACGTCTGGGGTGGCTACGCAAGGCTTGTGAGACGTGACATTGTAGGGCTGTAATGATTCCAACTGTCCCGAAAGAAGATGATTGTCGGGGCGGATGTGGGGATGCGCGATGTGGCTCGGCCTGAATGGGCGAGCGATCCACCGGCGCATCCGCACTGCAATGGCAGCCCAACGCGGCCATGCAAGATGACGGCGAGAACTGGCCCGGATGGCCGGAACCCCGCCCTCAAACGGAGAAAAGAGACGGATCTTTCCCACCGGATCGCAACCGCATCCGCCCGGGCAATCCGCCTCCACACGGCCCTTCCCAGTGGTGTGATGGGCCGGAACACAGAACCGATGCACCACTGAAGACCAGATGGCAGTCCTTTCATGAAGCCCGAAGCCAACACAGCCGATTCAGCCCTTGGGCCCGATGACGACATCCCGCTCTATGAGGCGCGCAAGCAGATCTATCCGCAGAAGATCCGCGGCCGGTTCCGTTCCATCAAGTGGGCGGTGCTGACCATTGCGCTGGTCGTCTATTATGTTCTGCCCTTCCTGCGCTGGGATCGCGGACCGGATGCGCCAAACCAGGCCGTGCTGATGGATTTCACCACCAGCCGGTTCTATTTCTTCTTTCTCGAGATCTGGCCGCAGGAATTCTATTATGTGGCCGGCCTGCTGATCCTGGCTGCGCTGATCCTGTTTCTGATGACCGCACTCGCCGGGCGCGTGTGGTGCGGCTATATGTGCCCGCAGACGGTGTGGACAGACCTGTTCATGCTCGTGGAACGCTGGGTGCAGGGTGACCGGCGCCAGCGCATGCTGCTTGATGCCGCGCCGATGAGCGCCAACAAGTTCGCGCGCAAGACACTGACACACATTCTCTGGCTTCTCATCGCGCTCGCTACGGGCGGGGTCTTTGTTCTGTATTTTGCGGATGCCCCCACCATTTTGTGGGAGCTTGTGACCCTTCAGGCTTCGATGGTGGCTTATGCCACGGTCGGTATTCTCACCTTCACCACCTATTCGCTGGCTGGCCTGATGCGCGAGCAGGTGTGCACCTATATGTGCCCATGGCCGCGCATTCAGGCCGCGCTGACCGATGAATACGCGCTCAACGTCACCTATGCCTATGATCGGGGTGAGCCGCGCGCATCCATGAAGAAGGCTGCGGCGGCACGCGCTGCGGGCCAGCCTGCCGGTGACTGCATCGATTGCGGCCAGTGCGTGCATGTCTGCCCCACCGGGGTCGATATCCGCCAGGGCATGCAACTGTCGTGCATCCAGTGTGGTTTGTGCATTGATGCCTGCAATGCGGTGATGGACAAGATCGGCCGTCCGCGCGACCTGATCATGTATGACAGCGAGGCCAATCTTGAGGCGCGCGTTGAAGGCAAGCCGCAGGTGCGCCGGATTATCCGTGCCCGCACGGTGCTCTATGTCCTGCTCATCATGTTTGTCGGTGGGTTGATGCTGGCAACCGCCATGAACCGTTCCACCGAGGGCGTGACCGCATTGCATGATCGCAACCCGCTGTTCGTTCGCCTTTCCGATGGCTCGGTCCGCAATGCCTATACGCTGCGCCTGACCAACAAGCAGCATCAGGAACGCACATTTGGCCTCTCCATCGCGGGTGTGCCGGGCGCGAGCCTGCAGGTCATCGGCAGCGATGCGGGGTCTCTTGTGGTGGATCCGGACCAGACTCGGGAGATCCGCGTCCTTGTGACCACGCATGAGGCGTTGCCGAAGGGCGCATCCTTGCCTATCACCTTCCAGATCCGCGATACCGCGACTGGGGCGGAGGCGCGTGTCTCGGATCACTTCATCGGGCCCTGATGCCGGGTGATGATCCTCGATAATGCCGGCGTCAGGGTGCTTCCCTGACGCCGCGCCCATGAAACGAGAAGGCAAGGTTGATGGCGAAAATGACCGGCGCGCAGCGTCCCCCCCGCGAGATCACGGGCCGGATGGTGCTCATTGCCATCTGCTGCTTCTTCCTTGTCATCTTCACCGTGAACTTCATCATGGCCCGTTTTGCCATCACCACCTTTGCGGGGGTGGAGACGGAGAGTTCCTACAAGGCCGGGCAGTTGTTCGCGCAGGAGCGTGCGGCGGCGGAACGTCAGGGCAATCTGCACTGGAATGTGGATGTGCAGATCACGAATCCGGGTGGTGAGGCACGGCAGGTTGATGTCACCATCGTGGATGCCGAGGGCAAGCCGCTGACCGGCCTTGTGGCGGATGGCCGTTTCGCGCATCCGACCGTCAAGGGCAAGGATGTGGTGCTGGATATGGAACCGCTGGGCAATGGCCGTTATCGGGCAAAGGCAGATGCCACGCCGGGCCAGTGGGTGCTGGTGGTGGATTTCATGAAGGACCATGAGCGGGTCTATCGCTCACGTAACCGCATCTATATGCCCTGAGGTCCTGCTCTCGTTGTTCGGTTTGGCCGGCAACGGGGCGGAGCTATATGTGCGGGGCACCGGCTGGGCTATGCTGCCATGTGCATGAGCCTGCCGGGGAGCAGGCCATGCGTGTTGCACACAAGATGCAGACAGGCACAGCCCTGAGGGCTGTTCGAACCCGGACTTGAAAATGGCGGAAGCGGTCGATTATTCCCTTTTCGTGATGCGGGGCGAGGATGGTCTCTCCCACATGAGCCTCGCCATTGACGGGATTGATTGCGCCGCCTGCATTTCCGAAATCGAGGATGGCGTAAAAGACCTGCCCGGCGTTGTGCGGGCGCGCCTGAACTATACAACGCATCGGCTGACCGTGGCCTGGAGTGCGGATGGCGAGGCCACGCAGGTGGTGCGTCGTCTGGAAACATTGGGCTATCGCGCCCATCCCTTCGCTGGACGGGTGGAGGATGAAGAGGCCCGGCGTGCCCAATGGCTGTTGCGCTGCCTTGGCGTTTCCGGCTTCGCGGCCATGAACATCATGCTGCTGTCGGTCTCTGTGTGGTCCGGCAAGGTCAGCGATATCACGCCCGAGACGCGGGATTTCTTTCACTGGATTTCAGCGCTCATCGCCTTGCCTGCAGCCGCCTATGCGGGCCTGCCTTTTTACCAGAGCGCCTATCGCGCCTTGCGCAATGGTTCCGTGAACATGGATGTGCCGATCACGGTTGGCATCATGCTGGCGCTGGGCATGAGCGTGGTGGAAACGGCACTGAGCCAGCCTGATGCCTATTTTGACAGCGCGATCATGCTGCTGTTTTTCCTGCTCGCGGGGCGCTATTTCGACCATGAGGCCCGGCGCCGCACCCGGGCGCTGGCGGGCAATATCGCGGCCCTGCGTGGTGAAATGGCACAGCGGCTGGATTCAGCCGGCGCGCCGGTGCTGGTGCCGGTGCAGGCGCTTCAGCCGGGAGATGTCATTCTGGTTGCGCCGGGTGAGCGCATCGGGGCGGATGGGGTGGTGACGACCGGCCAGTCCAGTGTCGATGAAAGCCTTGTGACCGGGGAAACCCTCGCCCGTCCGTTGCATGCGGGTGAGAGCGTCTATGCCGGCAGCCTGAATGGCGAAGGGGCGTTGCATGTGCGCGTGACCGCCGGCGGCGAGAACACGCTGGTGGATGACGTGCAGCGCCTGCTGGATGGCGCACTGGCGGAAAAAGGGGCCTATGTGCGCCTCGCCGACCGGGTCTCGCGCTATTATTCGCCCATGGTTCATCTCACCGCCCTGCTTTCGGCCATTGGCTGGCTGCTGGCGGGGGCGAGCCTGCATCATTCGATCCTGATCGCGGTTGCCGTGCTCATCATCACCTGTCCGTGCGCGCTGGCTCTGGCGGTGCCTACAGTGCAGGTCACGGCCATGGGGCGCATGTTCCGCTCCGGCTTGCTGGTGAATGCGGGTGATGTGCTGGAGCGATTGGCCCCGGTGGATCTGGTGGTATTCGACAAGACCGGCACGCTGACCCTTCCTGATCCCAGCCTGCGTCTGCCGGCCGGTGCGCGCTCGGATGATATCGCACTGGCGGCGCGGCTGGCCCTGTCCAGCCATCATCCCCTTGCGCGCGCTGTCGCGACCGGAGCCAGGGGCGGGCCGCTGGAGCAAGTGACAGAGACTGCCGGCGCGGGCGTCAGTGCCATCTATGAGGGGGAGGAGGTGCGTCTTGGCAGCCTGTCCTTCTGCGATGCCCGCCTGCCGGAAGACATGCCGGCAACTGCCTCTCTCATCGCTTTCCGTCGTGGCGGGCGCGCCATCGTCATGGGCGTGGAACAGGCCCTGCGCCCGGATGCGCGTGCGGTGGTCGATACTCTGAAGGCGCGAGGGCTGGATGTCTGGATTCTTTCCGGCGACCGGCCCGAAGCGGTCGCGCCGGTGGCTGGGGCGCTCGGCATTAGCCGGGCGCTGGGTGGCATGAAGCCGGCAGACAAGATCGCCACGCTGGAAAGCCTGAAGCAGGATGGGCACAAGGTGCTGATGGTGGGTGACGGGCTGAACGATGCCCCCGCCCTTGCCGCAGCCACCGCCTCTCTTTCGCCTGCTACGGGTGCCGCAGTGACACAGGCCCATGCCGATGCCGTCTTCCTTGGCCGCTCCCTGACCCCCGTTCTGGCGCTGGTGGATGGCGCGCGAAAGGCTGCCCACCTCATGCGGCAGAACCTCACGCTTGCCATTCTCTATAATGTGATCGCGGTCCCGCTCGCCGTGGCGGGGCTTGTGACGCCTCTGGTGGCCGCACTGGCGATGTCCGGTTCTTCCATTCTTGTCACGCTGAATGCCTTGCGCGCGGCGCGGCGCGGGCGCAAGGATGGGCCAATTGTCGCGAGCGATCTGAAGGAGGCCGTCGCGTGAACGTCCTCGTCTATCTCATTCCTGCTGCCCTCTTTCTGGGGTTCCTCGGCCTGCTCGGCTTTTTGTGGAGCATGCGGTCTGGCCAGTATGAGGATCTTGATGGGGCTGCCGTGCGCGTTCTTTCCGATGACGACGTAAAGAAGCCGGACGAATGAGCCGTCCCGTTCCTGTCGCTCCACCACGGGCGGGCATGCTGGTCTGCATTTGCGATCCGCAGTTCGATCCGCCCGCCAATGACAACGGTCCCAAGGCCGTTTCCACGTTCGCGCTCTCGCTGGGCTTCGCCTTCGCGGTTCTGGCGCAAACCGTGGCATCAGCGGCATTGCCTTTGGCTGGCGCGCAACTGGCCGCCCGACCTGAAATGGCGACATGGCCTTTTGCCGCCATGCTGCTCGGGGCGGCGCTTGCTTCTTTCCCGGCGTCTTTCCTGCGGGATGCCTTTGGCCGGCGCGCGGGTTTTGCGCTTGGGGCCTCGCTGGGCATTGCCGGTGGTGCGCTGCTGGTGGCGGCGCTCATTCAGCGCAACTTTGCATGGGCTTGCCTTGGCGCATTGTGGCTGGGCATGGCACAGGGCTTTTCCTTTTTCTATCGCCATGAGGCGGCGGCCGCGAGCGGACGCCCCACTGCAGCCACCGCAGGTGTGCTGACAGGCGGTGTGCTGGCCGCATTGGCCGGGCCAACGCTGGCGGGTTTTGCTGAAGATCTGGTCGCGCCCTTTTTTCTGGTGGGGGCCGCCGGGCTCGCGGCGCTGGCACATGCGCTCTCGCTGGGGGTTGCGGTCTCACTGGCCTCTGACCCGCCTCCGATCTTTCGCCCCAAGGAAACCGCCCCTCTGCGCGCCATATTGTGGCCCACCGTTTTCGGAGCAATGGCATGGTTCGGCATGAATGCCGTGATGTCAGGTGCACCGCTGGCGCTGGTGGCTTGCGGTATCGGAGAGGCTGCGGTGTTCGGCTTCATCGCCCTGCATGTGGCGGCGATGTATGCACCTGCCGTACCGCTGGCCTTTCTGGGAGAGAAGATCTCACCGCTGTTTCTGGCCATTGGTGGGCTGGCGCTGGTGGTGCTGGCTGTGCCGCTACAATATGCCGGGACGCCGGAAACCATTACGGCGGCGCTCATCATTGTGGGGGCCGGCTGGTCGGTGGCGACCGTTGGGGCGACCGGCTGGATTTACCGCGCAGGCCCGCCGAGCCGCACAGCGCTGGCTGTGCACGATGGCAGCCTGTTCCTGTTCGCCATTATTGGCGCTGGGCTGGGCGGAGTGCTGTTCTGAGTGCACATATGCGGCGGAGCAATCCGCTACAGGCACGGCTGGTGGACGCATTTTCCAGCCGGTGATGTGTCATGTGCGATTGGCCTGTTTCCCGTCACAGCCTGCATCGTCGGATATGATGTGCCGCACATTGCCGCTATGGCCGCACATGGTTCTGCACGGCTTGGCACACGCATTGCTTGATTTTCAAACCGGATCCGGCGAAGCACCCCGGTGAACCGAACCGGCGCGTGATGCGGGTGGAAGAGGGGCTTGACCCCATCAGCCCCCATTTCGGCTTGAAGGGAGATATCAGCATGAATTCGCTCTTCTCACTCAAAGGCGCTACGGCGCTGGTTACGGGCTCGGTTGCCGGGCTCGGTCATGAGATCGCGCGCGGGCTGGCATCGGCGGGTGCGCATGTGCTGGTGAACGGGCGGCATGAGGGACGCGTACAGGAGGCGGTTGAGGCTATTCGCCAGACCGGAGGAACCGCATCGCCCTTCGTGGGGGATGTCTGCGATGCTGAAGTCATGGCCCGTGCATTGGCCGAAGCGCCGCCCATCCATATTCTGGTGAACAATGCGGGCATGCGGGACCGTCGCAGCCTGCTGGATATGGAGATGGGGGATTTTCGCCAGCTGGTGGAAGGCACCCTGCTGGCGCCTGTTGCACTCACTCAGCAGGTTGCGCGGGCGATGGTGGCGCGCGGTCATGGTGGGCGCATTATCAACATCACCTCCATCGCGGGGCCGCTCTCGCGGGCGGGGGATACAGCCTACACCACAGCCAAGGGCGCGCTGGAGGCGTTCACCCGCGCTCTGGCGGCAGATCTTGGCTCTCATGGCATCACGGTGAATGCCATCGCGCCCGGCTATTTTGTCACTGCGCCCAATGCCGCCATGGCGAATGATGCGGCAGTTGGCGACTGGCTCTCCCGGCGCACCTCACTGGGACGCTGGGGGCAACCGGAGGAAGTGGCGGGTGCGGCGGTGTTCCTCGCCTCACCCTCAGCCTCTTATGTCACCGGCCATGTGCTGGCGGTGGATGGCGGCTACATGGCGCATTTCTGAGGCGGGGCCCGGGTGGGAGCTTTGGCCTCAGCGCATCCAGAAGCGGGGTTGCAGCAGCACCAGAGCGGTCAGGATTTCCAGCCGCCCCAGCATCATGCCGAGGGTGAGAATCCACACCGCGGCATCAGGCAGGCTGGCATAGTTGGAGGATGGCCCCACCACTGGCCCCAGTGCCGGCCCCACATTGGCAACGCTCGCGACCGAGGCGGTGAAGGCTGTCATCGTATCGAGCCCCAGCAGGTTGAGCGCGATCGCCACCACCGCGATGGTGAAAAGATAGAGGAAGACGAAGCTCAGCACAGAGGCGACAACGTCATCCTTCACGGTCGTGCCGCCATAGCGCAGCGGAAATATGCCGCTGCGGAAGCAGATATGCTTGAGATGCTGGCGGATGGCCTTGGCCGTGATCGCCACCCGCATCGCCTTCAGTCCGCCCGAGGTGGAGCCGGTACAGCCCCCGATGAACATCAGCACGAAGAAGATGGCATCCGAGGATGCGCCCCAGTGGGTATAGTCCACGGCCATGAAGCCGGTCGTTGAGATGATGGACGCGACCGTGAACAGGGCGCCACGAAAGGCTGCCTCGCCCTGCGCGATATTGTGGAAGGTCTGCTGGAGGAATGAGGCGCAGGTGAACAGGGCCACAATCATCAGGAACACCCGCACTTCGGGGTTCGTGAACAGCCGGCGCACATCGCCACCAATGGCGCGCACATAGAGCGCAAAAGGCATGGCGGCAATGAGCATGAAAACGATGGCGACATATTCCACCATCGGATTCTCGAACACCATCAGCGAGTAGTCGGAATTGGAAAAGCCGCCGCTGGAGACTGTGGACATGGCGAGCGTCACCGCATCAAACACGTCCAGCCCGGCCAGTGCGTAGCACAGGGTGCACACCACCGTGAGAAAGACATAGACCGTGAGCAACCCCTTGGCGATGGCCTCGGTGCGCGGCAGGAATTTCTCGGTTTTGTCAGACGATTCCGTGCGGAACAACTGCATGCCGCCGATGGCGAGCATCGGCATGATGGCAATCGCGATAGCGATGATGCCGATGCCACCGAACCAGTGCAGCAGCATGCGCCACAGCAGAATTCCGGGTGGCTGGGAATCAAGGCCGGACATGACACTGGAGCCGGTCGCCGTCAGGCCGGACATGCTCTCGAATACCGCATCGGTGAAGGAGAGCTGGGATTTGCTCCACATGAAGGGCAGTGAGGCGAACAGCGCCAGCACCACCCAGACGCTGCCGGTGAGCAGAAAGGCCTGCCGCAGGTCCAGCTTGCGGGTCATGGCGGTGCGACCGGACATCCACATCAGCACGCCCACAAACACGGTGATGGCGGAAGAGCCGATGAAGGCCCCGTGCCCACCCGAGCGGGCGGCATAATCCACTGCCGCGGGCAGCAGCATGCTGCCACCTAGAATGGCGAGAAGAATGCCGAGCGTGGCCACAACAGGTCGCGGGTCCAGCACCGAGGTGGTCTGGGTCTCGACCTGCGGAAGAGGCGCCGAATGGACGCGCATCCGTCGTGTCTTTCAGTTCAGGATGTAGCGGGCATCGGGCAGGTCGAGCGAAAATGCAGGAATTTCAACGCTGAAGCGCTCGCCATTGTCACAGACCATCTCGTAGCAGCCATGCATGATGCCTGTGGGCGTGGAGAGAGGAACGCCGCTGGTATATTCGAAGCGCCCGCCGGGCGGAAGCACGGGCTCCTCGCCCACAACGCCAGCGCCGCGAACCTCTTCCACACGGCCGATGGCGTCTGTGATGATCCAGTGCCGGGTCTTGAGCTGTACCGTCTGCGTCCCGAGATTCACGACCTCGATGGTGTAGGCCCAGAAATAGCGGCTGTTCTCGGGTTCAGAGCGTTCGGCCACATAGCGTGGCGTCGCTGTCACCTGAATGTGCCGTGTCGTGGCGCGGTACATGCCCGATCAGTCTCCCTGGGGGTGGGCGGCATCTGGGCAGCCCGTCCGGATCATGACGAAATGGCGATCTGGTCGCAAGATGTGCTCTCAACACGCACTGGCGCTTCAGGGCGGGCCAAAGTGCCAGCCTGCCCGGCAGGATAGCACAATGCGGATGCGAAAGGGGGAGAAGCCCCGATCAGGTCATGTGCGGCGATTGGCGACGAAATGTGCCGTTTCCACGAGCGTATCCGCCTTCGCGCCAAAGGGGGTCAAAACCGCCTCCGCCTGCTGCACAAGGTCTGCCAGCCGCGCGCGCGCGCCATCGAGGCCAAGGGCGGAAACCAGCGTGCCCTTGCCGGCCGCTTCATCCTTGCCCACCTTCTTGCCCATGCTCTCGGCCGAGCCCTCCACATCGAGAATGTCATCGGCGATCTGGAAGGCGGCACCTACGGCCCGCCCATAGGCGACCATGGCAGAGCGTGCAGCATCATCCGCTTCGCCTAGAATGGCTCCGGCCTCAGCCGAGACCGTGATGAGAGCGCCGGTTTTCATGGCCTGAAGAGTGATGATGGCATCCTGGGACAAAGGCTGCACCTGTCCCTCGGCGAAGCGGCCCTCTGCGGCAAGGTCCAGCATCTGCCCGCCCACCATGCCTCCCACACCCGCCGCACGCGCCAGCGCCCGCAGCAGGGTGATGCGCACCTTGGGCTCGGGATGCGCATCCTTGCCGCACAGCAGGTCGAAGGCGAGGGTCAGCAGTCCGTCACCGGCCAGGATGGCTGTGGCCTCGTCATAGGCCCGGTGCACCGTGGGCTGGCCCCGGCGCAGGTCGTCATTGTCCATCGCCGGCAGGTCATCATGCACCAGTGAATAGCAGTGCACGCACTCAATGGCAGCCGCAGCCGTCAGTGCCTTTTCCTGTGTCAGACCAAACAGGGCCGCGCTTTCCAGCACCAGAAACGGACGCAGACGCTTGCCGCCCGCCAGCGCGCCATGGCGCATGGCATTCATCAGCCGGGCCGGGCGCTGAATCTCTCCAGACAGGGCGGTGCCGGCCAGCGCATCCGCGAGGCGGGCCTCGGTGGCGAGGGCTGCGGTTTCAAGCCGGGAGGTCAGACCTTCGGTCTCTGACAGTTCCTGGGTCTCTGGCGGGTTCTGGGTTTCTGGCAGGTGTTTGGTCACGGACAGGTCCCGCTGGCAGGAGGGAGGGAAGGTGCGTGGCATGTGGCTGCACAGGCTGTACACGCCAGCGAGGCCTCCGGCCATCTCTCTTCCACACGAAATGCTGTCTTTGCATTGCGCAATGACGCGCCGGCAGGCAGTGTCATTCTGAAAGGTGCGCGCCGGCAGGCTAGTCATCGTGCGGATACGGACGGGTCATGTTCCAGCCCATGTTCATCCCATAGTGGAGGGTAGCCTGTTCCGGCTTTTCACAACTGGCCGGGAACAGAACGGGTCATATGCCCGTTTCATCATCCGTGTCATGGGCTGGCATATGGGCGCAAACGGCGGGAATTGGGGGAGGGGCAATGGTGCGGATCGTGATCCGGGTTGTGGGCGTGCTCTTTCTCGTGCCGATGGTGCTGTCCATTCTCTATAACTGGATCAATCCGGTCTCCACCCTGATGCTGGCTCGCTGGGTCACCGGCCAGAATGTGGAGCGGGTGTGGACGCCGATAGAGGATATTTCCCCCACGCTCATTCGCACAGTTCTGGCATCGGAGGACTCATCGTTCTGCAGCCATGGCGGAATCGATTTCGGAGAGATTCGCCGCATGATGTCGCGGGCGGAATCGCTGGGTGACATGCGCGGCACCTCCACGATCTCGATGCAGGTGGTGAAAAACCTGTTCCTCTGGCAGAAGCCGGAAATTCCCCGCAAGATACTGGAACTGCCGCTGACCCTCTGGCTCGACCTTGTGATGAGCAAGCGGCGGATTCTGGAAATCTATCTCAATGTGGCCGAGTGGGGGCCGGATGGCCAGTTCGGCATTACCGCCGGGGCGCGGTCGGCCTTCAATACCGGGCCAGACAAACTGACCGCGCGCCAGTCTGCCCTGCTGGCGGTCATGTTGCCGAATCCGCAGCATCGCCGGGCCAATGCGCCTTCACCGGGCGTGAGCCGTCTGGCGGCCCGGTTGCAGGTTCGGGTGCCAAAAGCGGATGCAAATATGGCCTCCTGCATCCCCAGGTGACGGGAGAGCATGAAACTGGCACTTGATTGAAATGATTACAGGGGCCAGATGTGAGATGAGATATGTTCATCCGCCACAGGGGCGAGGAGAGCTGACCAATGCGTGAAGTGCCCCAACTCCGGTGCGCAGATGTCTGATGCACCCGTGAAGCCCGAAACCGTGACGCCGTCCAAGACCTCCACTGCTGCCTCCTCCTCCCATGGCCGGCTTTCTCCGGGGCTGAAGCTGGCGCTGGAATTGGGTCCGCTGGTTATTTTCTTCGCGGCCAATTCCTATGCGGGCATCTATGTGGCCACGGGCGTCTTCATGGTGGCGACGCTGGTTGCCATTCTCATCATGTGGGTACTGGCGCGTCGCGTGGCCATCATGCCGCTGGTTTCGGCTGGGCTGGTGTTCGTGTTCGGCGGGCTGACGCTGTGGCTGCAGGATGACCATTTCATCAAGCTCAAGCCCACCCTCATCTATCTGGCGCTGGGCGTGGCCCTTCTGGGCGGTCTCGTCTTCCGCAAGCCGCTGATGCCGTATGTGTTTGATGGCATGATGAAGCTGACGGATGAGGGCTGGCGCATACTGACCCTGCGCTGGGGCATCTTCTTTCTGGTGATGGCGGTGCTGAACGAAATCGTCTGGCGCTCTTTCTCCACGGATACATGGGTGTCTTTCAAAACCTTCGGCTTCCTGCCGATGACCGTTATTTTTGCAATGATGCAGGCGCCGCTGATGGCGCGGAACGAGTTGAAGGGCGAGGCAGGGGAGTAGTGCCGCAGGTCTCCTGTGGTCTTGGGCCGGATTATCCGGTCTGCTCCGGCAGGCAACCAGATGCAGCGGTGCAGCCAGTGGCTGGGCCGCATCTCTCACAAGCGCCCTCAGAGGGTTAGGAATGCTGACGAAAAAGGGCAAATACGGGCTCAAGGCCGCGGTCTATCTGGCGCGCATGGTGCCCGGCAGTGCCACGCAGGTGGCGGAGATCGCCGAGGTCAACCAGATTCCCAAGAAGTTTCTGGATGTGATTCTGGGCGAACTGCGCAATGCCGGCTTTCTTGCCAGCAAAAAGGGCAAGCTGGGCGGATACCGGCTGGCCAAGCCGGCGGAAGACATTATCGTGGGTGAGATGATCCGCGCGCTGGATGGCCCGCTCGCGCCGTTTCCCTGCGCCAGCCGCAATGCCTATGAGCCATGCGAGGATTGCGACGTGGACCGCTGTGAGGTCCGCATCCTGATGGTGCGCATTCGCGATGCCATGGGTACGGTGCTGGACAAATACACCCTGGCCCAGATGCGAGATCTCTCCCAGGAAGAACTGGCCTCTTTCGTCGATTACATCTGAGACGGCCGTTCAGGTCGCCTCAGATGTTTGTGTTTCCACCCCTCGCCCGTGCGCCTTGCCTCACTGCTGGGCGGCGAGGAAGGTGCGGAAGCGGGCGAGAGCTATGGCGAAGAACAGCCCGCCCGCCGCGAGGATGGCCAGAAGACGCGGCCACACAATATCAAGCCCCGCCCCGCGATAGAGAATGGCCTGCGCCAGCGCCACAAACTGGGTGGACGGTGAAAACTGCATCACGGACTGCAGCCAGAGCGGCATGCTTTCCAGCGGGGTGAGGCCGCCGGACAACATGTTCATGGGCAGCACCACGAGGAAGAACAGCAGGCCGAATTGCGGCATGGACCCGGCAAGCGTGCCAAGGAAAATGCCCAAAGCCGCCGTGAAGAACAGATAGAGCGCCGTACCCAGCAGGAACAGCAGCACCGAGCCGGCGATGGACATGCCCATCCAGAGCTGAAGAATAACCAGCACCGCAAAAGCCGCGCACAGCAGGATGACCGAGCCATTGGCGAAAATCTTCGCCAGCATGATCTGCGACGGGCGCAGCGGCAGCACCAGCAGATGCTCCAGCGTGCCATGTTCCCGTTCGCGGATGAGCGCGGCTCCCGCCAGCAGCACGGACAGCATGGTGATGTTGGAAATGAGCCCCATGGTGCCGGTGAACCACGAGGATTCCAGCCCCTGATTGAAGGCGGCGCGCACCTGCAATTCTGCCGGGCTGTCTGTGCTGGTGCCATTGCGGGCCAGGAAGTTCGAGACTTCCTGCTGGAAGATGGCCGAGAGCTGGCTGGCCCCGAGACCGGCCTGCATCAGCGCCGTGGCGTCGATCAGCAACTGGGCTGTGGGGTTGCGCCCCGCCAGCACATCGGCCTGAAAATCCGGCGGGATATTCAGCACGAAAGTGAAGCGGGCGGCGTCCATCTGCGGGTCGACCTGATCGGGCGTGAGCGCGACCGGGGTCTGGAAGCGGGGCGGCAGCAATGCATCCAGAACCGCCTGCGAGAGGGGGGAGTTGTCCTCATCTACCACCGCGATGGTGGCTTGGTTCAGGTCATGGCTCATGCCTCTGGCCTGAATGACGATGGCGACCGAGAAGGCATACACAACCAGTATCAGCAGCGCGCTGTCACGCCGGAGGCTGAGAAGCTCCTTCACGAACAGGTGGCCGATATTGGCGAGGCTGGAACTGCGGCGGTGGGGTGGGGTGCGTGCCATCTCAGGTCTCCTGTTTGCGCAGGATGAGATGGGAGGCCAGCAGCAAGGCTGGCCAGAACAGGGCGGTGGTGAGGATGAAGGGCAAAAGCTCCATGAAGGACAGCCCCTTGGTGAAAGCCCCGATGCTGATGCGCAGGAAATAGGTGGTGGGGAACAGCGTGCCAACCACCCACGCCATGCCGCTCAGGGTCGCGACCGGCTGAAGCATGCCGGAGAACTGGGTGGCGGGCATCATGGTGCCGATGGCGGTGCCGAACAGGGCCGCCACCTGTGTGCTGGTGAGGGTGGAGGCAAACAGGCCGATGGCGGTGGTGGCCAGCACATAGGCCAGCGCGCCCAGCGCCAGTCCGGCAAAAGAACCCTTCAGCGGCACGCCGAAGATGAACAGCGCCATCAGCACCATGACCAGAAAATTGAAGAAGGCCAGCGCCACATAGGGCAATTGCTTGCCCAGCAGAAATTCCAGCTTGGTGACGGGGGTCACATAAAGATTGGTGATGGAGCCCAGTTCCTTCTCCGTCACCACACCCAGAGCGGTGAGCACGGCGGGGATGAAGATGAGCATGAGGCCGATCACCGCTGGCACCATGGCATCCACGCTCTGGAAGGCCTGATTATAGCGGAAGCGCGTTTCCAGCGTTGCGCTCACGGGCACGGCGATGCCGGCTTCCTTCGCCTTTTCCTGAAGGAACAGCAGGTGCACCGCCTGCACATAACCCTGAATGGTTTCGGCGCGGAAGGGCATGGCCCCGTCCACGGTCACGAGCACTTCAGTGGGGCGGCCCGCCCGCAAATGCGCCCCGAATTGCGGGGGTACCTCAATGGCGAAGGCGATGTCGTTGCTTTGCAGCCCTCGTTGCAAGGCCGCCGGATCGCTCACGGGAGGCTGGGCAATGAAATAGGGCGAATGGGCGAATTCATCGATATAGGAGCGGCTTTCCGGGCTCTGGTCGCGGTCGAGCACGGAGAAGCGGATATTGTCCACGTCCATGGTGATGCCGAAACCGAAGATCAGCATCAATATCGCCGTGCCCAGCAGGGCAAAGCCGAGGCGCATCGGGTCGCGGCGCAGTTCCAGCGTCTCGCGCCAGGCATAGGCACCGACCCGGCCCGGGGAGAAGGCGGAGCGCTGGCGCGGCGTCTGGCTGGCCGGCGGCGGCGGGATGGCGTGGGTGTCGGCCTCTCGCCCGCCCATCTCCATATAGGAGATGAAGGCCTCTTCCAGCGTGGCCGAGCCCTTGGCAGTTTTCAGCTCCTGTGGCGTGCCGGTGGCAATCACCCGTCCGGCATGCATGAAGGAGATGCGATCGCAGCGCTCGGCCTCGGTCATGAAGTGGGTGGAGACGAAGATCGTCACCTGCTCCTCGCGCGAGAGGCGCTGGAGATGATCCCAGAAACCGTCTCGCGCCACCGGGTCCACGCCGGAGGTTGGCTCATCCAGAATGAGGATTTCCGGGCGGTGGAGAATGGCCACAGCCAGCGAGAGCCGCTGGCGCACCCCGAGCGGCAGGCCGCCGGAGAGCACATCCATATAGGAGGAGAGGTCAAAATCCTGTTCGAGTTCGCTGATGCGCGCGGTTGCGTCACCCGGTTCCAGCGCGAACAGGCGGGCGTGCAGTTCAAGGTTCTGCCGCACGGTGAGTTCGCCATAGAGCGAAAAGGCCTGCGACATGTACCCGACCCGGCGGCGGGTCTCGATGTCCTTCGGGTTCACCGGTACGCCGAACAACAGCGCCTCACCCTCGCTCGCCGGTAACAGGCCGGTGAGCATTTTCATGGTGGTGGACTTGCCGCAGCCATTGGAGCCGAGAAAGCCGAAAATCTCGCCGCGCCGGATGTCGAAGCTCACATTGTCCACGGCCACGAAGCTGCCGAAACGCCGGGTGAGCCCGCGTGAGGCGATGGCAATGGGGGCATCAGCCGCGATCGGCTCCACCTGCCCGCCTTCATCCGCATGGCCGCGCTGGTCTTCCGGCAGCAGGGCGATGAAGGCGTGTTCCAGATTCTGCGTGTTGGTGCGTTCCAGCAGTTCGTCCGGGGTGCCATCGGCAAGGATATGGCCGGAATCCATCATGACCACCCGCTCGAACCGGGCAGCTTCATCCATGTCGGAGGTGGCGACCAGAAGGGTCAGGCCGGGGCGCTCGGCGCGGATGGTGTCGATGAAATCCCAGAACTGGCGGCGCGAGAGCGGATCGACGCCGGTGGTCGGCTCATCCAGCACCAGCAGGTCCGGGTCATGCACCAGCGCGCAGCACAGGCCCAGCTTCTG
The DNA here is from genome assembly GCA_035911315.1 of Xanthobacter sp. GTDB lineage: Bacteria > Pseudomonadota > Alphaproteobacteria > Rhizobiales > Xanthobacteraceae > Xanthobacter. The sequence goes on along the minus strand of JAMHVS010000012.1, from coordinate 99,369 downwards.
CTTCATGCCGCCGGAGAGCTTGCGCATCAGCCGGTCTGTGAATGGTGTAAGCCCGGTGGCGGCCAGAAGCGGGGCGACACGCGCGCCACCGGCATCGGCATTTTCTCCGAACAGGCGGGCGAAAAAGGCGATGTTCTCTGCAACCGTGAGGTTGGGATAGAGATTGCGCCCCAGCCCCTGCGGCATGAAGGCGATGCGGGTCTGCGCCTCTTCGCGCGGGTCCCGCACGGCCATATCTGCGCCCAGCACCTCGATTGTGCCGGCCTGAATGCGTTTGGCCCCGCATATGAGACCCAGCAGGGTGGATTTGCCCACGCCATCCGGCCCCACCAGCGCCACGGATGCACCGGAGCGGATGGTCAGGTCCACGCCATCCACGGCCAGTTGCTTGCCATAGCGATGCTGGACGCCAGCCAGATGCAGGGCAGGTGCGGAGCTGTCTTTCCCCCCGGGAGGAGACGGCGTCTGGTTGCCGCTCGCCGGGTCAACAGAGCTCACCGCTCCGGAAACCGGCTGCGATGCCCCGGTCTTGCCCGTATGCGGGGACGCCGGGGGGTGTTGGGGCTTTGCGCTCCCATGGTCATCCCGCGCTTGTCCGGCCGGGAGGTCGGATCCCCCGGGTTCATATCCCTTGTTGCCGGGCTTGTCCGCACCACCCGGTTTGCCCCGCCCCGTGCCGGTGGGGTCTGTCATTTCACGACCTCACGGTCCTGTTTCACATCTCCCTGCGCCGGGGCCTGTTCTTTCTGCATTTTCTCAAGAGCGGCAGGGTCGGTGAGGTCGGATTCCAGCCATGCCGGCCAACTGGCCTTGGGGTCCAGCCGCACATAGCCATCGCCGGTCACGCCGGTCTTCACCTGATCCAGATGCGCATTCACCAGCGCCTGCGGCACGCGCAGCTTCACACGGAACATCATCCGGTCACGCTCGCTGCGGGTTTCCACCTGCTTGGGGGTGAACTGGGCGCGGGAGGAGACGAAGGAGACGGTGGCCGGGATGGCAAGATCGGGGATCGGCTCCAGCAACAGCCGTGCTTCCGTGCCCAGCCCGATGCGCCCCGCATCGGCCGCAGGCAGGAAGATGGTCATGTAGACATTGGAGAGATCAAGCAGGGTAAACACCTTGCCTCCGGATGCGAGCACTTCGCCCGGCTCCGCCAGACGGTAGACGATGCGGCCCGTGACCGGGGAGATGAGGGTGCCATCATCCACCAGCCGCTGGAGCCGGTCCACCTCCGCATCGGCGGCGCTGATGGCGGCCTCACTGGCGGCGAGGCTGCTTTCTGCCGCAGCCAGCGCAGCCTGCGCGGTGAGGCGGGTGGTGCTGTACTGGTCCACCTTCTGTTCGGTGGCGAAGCCCTTGGCGACAAGGGTTTCCTGACGGGTCAGTTCCTTGGTGGCCAGATCCAGCTCGCCCTTGCGCTGTTCCACCACATGGCTGGCCTGATCGCGGGATTTGCGTGCCTGTGCGGCCTTCGCCTGTGCGGTGCGCAGGGCGGCGGCAGTATCGGCCACATCCATCTGCCCGACGATCTGGCCCTGTTTGACGAAGTCGCCTTCTTCGACCAGCACGGTTTCCACGCGCCCTGCGGCCTTGGTGGCCACATCTACCTGCGTGGCCTCGATTCGCCCGTTGCCCGAGGCAAAGCCCGGCGGCAGGGTGCGGGCATATTTCGTGTAATAGAGATAGACGGCGAGGCCGCCGGCCGCTGCGATGACGGCCAGAAGAATGATCGCGATGAGGGGGCGCTTCATCAGGATTTTAGCTCCGGGGGAGGGACTTTCACCCCACAAGAGGCCGCCTGATCAGCCCAGTCAATGCGCTGGCGCATGTATTGAGAGAGAATGTAGCTTGCGCGTGGGGGGACCTCTGAGGTCTGGCTGTTCCTGATCTCGGGAGAGATGGCCCGAGACGCGGTCCCACATTGATGTGCACGCTTGGCCAATATCCCGGCGCGCATGAGTGGCGCGCCGGGGGCAATGCTTCAGTAAAGGCCGCGTTCATCCGCCCGGTTCGCCGCATACGGCCGGGGCGCGATGCTGGTGGTGGTGACGGTGCGCGGGCGGATCGTCCCCGTTGCTGTGGGATCAGAGGCCGGTGCGGCTGCACGAGCGGCCTGCGTTGCCGGCCTTGCGGGCGCAACAGCGGCGGCGCGCGGCGCGGCGCGATTGGCGGCCGGTGTCGCATGCGTTGCAGCAACCCTCGGCTTGCCCGTCCTGTCCATCGCGACCATCTGCGAGAGCGTGCCGAAACGGTAGCCCTTGGCGATGAGGTCATCGAGCACCTGCGGCATGGCCGCCACGGTAGAAGCGTGAATATCATGGGCCAGAACGATCGCGCCGGGCGACACCTGACTCATGATGCGCTCATGCACCACCTTCGGGTCCCGGAACTTCCAGTCCATCGGGTCGATGGTCCAGTAAATGAAGCTGATGCCGAACTTCTTGTTCAGGTGGTCCTGAAGCGAAGCCTTCATCGCTCCATAGGGCGGGCGCATATAGACCGTCTTCTGGCCGGTGGCGTCGTAAATAGCCTGATCGGTATCCGTGATCTGTTTTTCCGCAGCCTCAAGGCTCAGTTTTGGCAGCTGCGGATGGTTCCACGAATGGTTGGCCAGCTCGTGCCCTTCCTCGACAATGCGGCGAAGAAGTTCAGGATGCTGTGCCGCGCGCTGGCCCAGAACGAAGAAGGTGGCGCGCACGCCGCGCTCCTTCAGCATATCCAGCAGTTGCGGTGTTGTGTTGGGGCTGGGGCCGTCATCAAAGGTGAGGGCGACCCAGGGCTCATCCACATTGAAGACCTTGTAGGACGGCAGCCGCTTGTCCGCGACGCTGTCGGCGGTCGCGTTCATGATCGCCTCATGGCGAACGCGCGCGGCTTCACGCACCTCGATGGCCTTGAGCAGGATTGCGCTGTCAGCCTCACGCTCCGCTTTCGCCTTGCGGGCGGCGCGTTCGGCTTCCGGGGTCGGCGTGTCTGGCACAAAGGCATTGTGGGCAATGGCCACAGCCTTGGGCGAGGAATGCGCCTCGGGATAGGTCGACCCCTGCCCGAATGGCAGGGAGGGACCGAAGGCGAAGGCCGCGCCGGCGACACCGAGCGCCAGACAGCCGGAAAGAAGCAGGAGCGGTTTCACAGGGCCACTTTCTGTGCTGTATCAAGTCAACTGGCCTGAGTTTTGTGCAAACTCGTGGATAAATCGTGAAGCCGCCGCAACGTCATCTCCTTTCGTCATTTCGGACATGACTTTTTATGTGAGCCGACATCAGTTCTGGCTTGTTTTTCCTCTGTCCCGCTTTTCCACGGCAGGACAGGAACCGGGGGCAGGGGTGGAAATGGCGGAGCCGAATCGGTAAGGTGCAACCGGGTGTCCGCCACATCGGGTGGCGAGGCAGGTTTTTTGCGCTGGTCGGGCCGCCACGCGGAGAAACCGTGCCTATGAAAAAACCCGCCCTCCGGCAGGATCTGCCGCGCGCCCAGATTCTTGCCGAACGCGCTTTCGCTTCCCTTGAACGGTTTGTGCATATTGAAGCGGTCAGCGGCATTGTGCTTCTGCTGGCGGCTGTGATTGCACTGGTGTGGGCCAATTCCCCGCTGTCGGAAAGCTATCACCACCTCTGGCATGTGCCCTTTTCAATCGGGCTGGGTGAGTTTGTCTTTAGCCAGCCGCTCCATTTCTGGATCAATGATGCCCTGATGACCGTGTTTTTCCTTGTCGTTGGCATGGAAATACGGCGGGAAATTCATGAAGGTGCGCTGAGCGACATGAAGCAGGCTTCCCTGCCCATGGCTGCCGCTCTTGGTGGGGTGGTGGTGCCCGCGCTGGTCTATGTGGCCTTCAATCTCTCCGGCCCGCAGCTTCAGGGCTGGGCTGTGCCGACCGCGACCGATATCGCTTTCGCCGTTGGCGTGCTGGCGCTGCTGGGCAAGTCCATTCCCGGAAATATTCGGGTCTTTTTGCTGGCACTGGCGATTATTGACGACATCATCGCGGTGCTCATCATCGCCTTCTTCTATTCCGGCGGGCTGGATTATAGCGGTTTTGCGGTGGCAGCCATCGGCATCGTGCTGGTGCTCGGTCTCCAGCGCATCGGTATCGGTTCGGCCTTTGCCTATTTGGTGCCGGGTGCGGTCGTGTGGACCGGCCTGCTGATGACCGGCGCCCACCCGACCCTTGCGGGCGTGGTGCTGGGCCTCATGACCCCCGTGTTTTCCGTGCGCATGCGTGAAGCGCCGCTTGATATGCTCTCGCGGGTCACCGGCGCGATGACCGGGCGGGATGAACTGCACGATACCCACCATGTGGCTGGCGAACTGCGAGAGATCCGCCGTGCCCAGCGCGAGCTTCTTCCGCCGGTAGTGCGGGTGCAGATGGCGCTGCATCCGTGGGTGGCTTTCGGCATCATGCCCCTGTTCGCGCTGGCGAATGCCGGGGTGAGCCTGGATGGCGTGGACCTCTCCGGCCCCGGCCCGCAATGGGTGATGGCGGGTGTGGGGATAGCGCTGGTGTTGGGCAAGCCGATCGGTATTGTCGGCGTCAGCTGGCTGATGGTGCGCACCGGCCTGTGCCGTCTGCCACCGGGGGTGAACTGGAGCGGCATTGTCCTGATCGGACTGCTGGCCGGCATCGGCTTCACCATGTCCATCTTCATCGCCATGCTGGCCTTCACCGATGCCAACCTGCTGGGAGCCGCCAAGCTGGGCGTGCTGATGGGGTCTGTCATCGCCGCCGTGGTGGGGGTGAGCTGGGGGCTGCTGCGCGTGTGCCGCAGGCATCCTGCGCCGCAGGAGCAGGTCAGCTAAGGAGCCGCAGATAATGATGCTGCCGGTGCGGGCATGGCCTGCCCGGCAGTCATCTGTATTTTGCAGGACAAGCTCTGCCTGTGCAGATGAACTTGCCAGCATGGCGCACAGGGCTGTCGACCTCGCAAAAGGCCGGGACGGCCGTGGACTATGCACACGGATGATCAGGACTGGATGAGTGCCCAAGGCGCGCAGATTCAGAACCGGGTGAGCACTATCGTGCAGGGACAGGCTCCATATGGTCTGTTCCTGCATTAGGGCGCGATCACGGTCTCCGCATGTTCCAGCGCCGTGGCAATCCCTTCCGGGGGCGTGGCATCGCTCACAAAAATATTCACAGACGGCCATCCGCACACCTGAATGAGTCCGTTCTTCGTGTATTTCGAGCTGTCCAGCAGCAGCATCACCTGGCCTGCAAGCGGGATCATGGCGCGTTTGATCTCGGTCTCGAACATGTCGAAATCCATGCAGCCGCGAGTGGGTGAGGCAGCGGCCACTGACATCACGAACAAATCCGGCGTGAACTGGCTGGCGAAATCAATCGCGGAAGCGCCGATGATGGTGCGGTCATCCGCCCGCAACTCACCCCCCGGCAGGATGACCCGATGATGCGGCCCGGCTGAGGAGAGAAGGCTGGCCACCTCCACCGAGAAGGTGATGGCTGTGAGCCGCCGGCGCTTGATCGCGAGTTCGCGTGCAAGGAAACAGGCGCTTGAGCTGTTGTCGAGCAGGATGGAGGCGTCATCCTCTATCAGTTCCGCGGCGGCGGCGGCCATGCGGCGCTTGGCGACAACCTGCTCCTGCAGGCGGCGCTCGAAAGGGGCTTCCCAGCCCACTTCATTCAGGCGCACCCCGCCGTGGAATTTCTCGACAACCCCGCTTTCCGCCAGCGCCTTGAGGTCCCGGCGAATGGTTTCATCCGAGACCTGGAAATGGCCGGCGAGGTCCAGCACGGTGCTGGCCTGAACCTCCCGCAGCAGGCTGATGATCTGGTGCTGCCGCACTGTCTGGGACATGGCCGAACCTTCAGTTGCAGGCAAGTGCGCGGCCATTGCCGGCATCGAACAGGCGCGCATGCGCCATGTTGAAGGAGAGCGAGACCTCGGCCCCGCTTTCGGGTGCATCCACCACGGGCATGCGCGCGATGACGCGATCCGGCCCGATCAGGATTTCCGCCAGCGCCTCGGAGCCGATCAGTTCCGTGCGCTCGACAATGCCGCGCGCCATGGCCGGAACGGAAGCAGGCTGCACGCGGATTTCCTCGGGCCGCACGCCCAGAAAGACATCCATGGCATGGGGGGTGCCATCAAGCGCGGTGATGAATTGCGGGTGATGCAGGGTGCTGCCGCTAACCTCTGGCCGCACCTTGCAGCGCAGCAGGCTCATTTCCGGCGTGCCGATGAAGGTGGCGACGAATGTATTGGCGGGGCGCATATAGAGTTCCATCGGCGGGCCAACCTGTTGCAGGCGTCCTTCCGAGAGAATGGCAACACGCGTGCCCAAAGTCATCGCCTCGATCTGGTCATGGGTGACATAGATGACGGTGAGCCCCAGTTCCTTGTGCAGGCGCTTGAGCTCGCCGCGCATGCGGGTGCGCAGCTTGGCATCGAGATTGGAAAGGGGTTCATCGAACAGGAACACCTTGGGCTGGCGCACCAGTGCCCGGCCGATGGCAACCCGCTGGCGTTCGCCGCCGGAAAGCTCGTTCGGCTTGCGCTCCAGCAGATGTGTGATGTGCAGGATTTCCGCCGCCTCATGAATGCGCCGGTGGATCTCGGCCTTGCCCAGATTTGTGGTCTTGAGCAGGCCGAACGCCATGTTCCGGTATGCAGTCATATGCGGGTACAGCGCATAGGACTGGAACACCATCGCAATATCGCGCTTCTGCGGCGGTGCGCGGGTGACATCCGCGCCATCAATCAGCAACTGGCCGGAGGTGATGTCCTCCAGCCCCGCGATCATGCGTAATGTGGTGGACTTGCCGCAGCCGGACGGGCCGACCAGCACCATGAATTCCTTGTCAGCCACCGTGAGATCGACCGCATGCACTGTCGGGCGGCCGGCATAGGCCTTGCTCACGCTTTGAAGAACAACCTCGGCCATGATGCGATCCTTATTTGAGCCCGGCGTGCATGAAGCTGTCGACGAAGCGGCGCTGGAAGATGACGAACAGCACGAGCAGCGGTGAAACCACCATCAATGTCGCCGCCATCAGGCGGGTCCAGTCCGCGCCGCTATCGGATTTTGCCAGCAGGCCAAGGCCGATGGGCAGGGTGCGCACGCTCTCGCTGTTGGTGACGAGCAGCGGCCACAGATAGTCGTTCCAGTGGGTGACGACCGTGATGATGCTGAAGGCGATCAGGGTTGGCTTCACCAGCGGCAGATAGACATGCCACAGCGTGCCGAAATGGCCGCAGCCATCCAGCCGCGCCGCATCCGCCAGCTCGTTCGGTACCTGCCGGAATGCCTGGCGCAGCATGAAGGTGCCATAGCCGGAAGCAACGAAAGGCACGATGAGCGCAGGCAGGGAATTGAGAAAGCCGAATTCGCGCACCGTGACGAAGTTGGTCAGGAAGGTGGCATAGATCGGGAACATGATCTGGAGCAGGAACAGCGTGAAGAGCAGGTTCTTGCCGGGAAAGGTGAGCCGCGCGAAGGCATAGGCCGCCAGCGTGATGGTGACGAGCTGGGCGGCAAGAATGCCGCCCGTGACCAGAATGGAGTTCACCAGATAGGTGCCAAACGGCGCGACCGAGAGCGCTGCTGGAAAATTGCTCCATTGCAGCACTTCCGGCCAGAAGCCGGCGGCGGGGTCGAAGACTTCCGTGCGCGTTTTCAGCGAGGTAACGAGAATCCAGATCAGCGGGCTGAGCCACAGCAGCGTGAGCGGCACCAGCACCAGATGCAGCCATCCGCGTTTCACCGCCGCGCAGAATGCGTGCAGGCGGCTCGCGGGCTGGGTGGCCGGCAAGGCTTCAGGCGGTGGGGCGGAAATTGCCGCAGGCGTCGCCACTTGCAGGGCGGTTTGCGTGGCTGCGGGCACAATTTTGCCGGTGGGCAGGCGTGTCATGCTCAGCGTCCCAGATAATGCACGCGCCGGCCGAACACGGTCGCGATAATGGCGATGAGGCCGCCGACGAAAAGAAGAAGCACATTGGCCAGCGTCGAGGCATAGCCGATGTCCTGATACTGGAAGCCGTTCAGGTAGATGTAGAAGGTCAGGACATTGGTGGCATCTGCCGGGCCGCCATGGGTCATCACATAGACATAGTCGAAGATCTGGTATGAATTCAGAAGGCCGATGATGATGACGAAGTAGAGAGTGGGCGAAATCAGTGGCAGGGTGATGTGAATGAGCCGGTGCCATGCGGATACACCATCCAGCCGCGCGGCTTCATACAGATCTGACGGCACGAGTTTGAGCGCCGCGAGCAGGATCAGCATGAAGTAGCCGGAATATTTCCAGATGCTCATCACCATCAGCGCCGGCAGGGCAAAGTTGCTGTCATAGAGCCAGGCCTTGTCCGGCAGGCCGAGAAGCGCGAGTCCCTGATTGATCGGCCCGTAATTGGCTGAATACAGGAACACCCACACCATGCCGGCGGCAACCGACGGGATCATGACCGGATAGAAGAAGGCGGAGCGATAGATGGCCATGCCGCGCAGCTTGCTGTCCAGCGCCACCGCCATCAGCAGCGCACAGCTTATGGCAAGCGGAACCGTCAGCACCGTGTAGAAAACGGTATTGCCCAGCACCTTCCAGAACAGGCGATCTTCCAGCAGGCGCTGGTAGTTTTCCAGCCCCAGATAGATGATCCTGCTGTCACCCAGCATCACATCATGAAAGCTGAAATAGACCGAGCGGATGATCGGCCAATAGGTGAAGGTCGCCAGAAACAGCAGCGAGGGCAGCAGCAGCATATAGGCGAAGCCGGCCTCGCGCATGCGGGCCTGAAGCAAGGCGCCGGGAACCATCTTGCATCTCCAGAAATGGGCCCCGTCCGCCAGGACCAAAGACCGTGAAGCTTTGCCGCACGGTCTTTGGTCAAGCCCGCGTGGCGCTTGAACGAACCCGCTTGGCGCCGGTCAAAGACCGGGGCTGACGGTCGAGGTCAGGCGGACGGGGAATGGCATCAGCCGCGGCGGCGCAGCAGGCGCTGGATTTCGCGGTTGGAGCTGGTGTTGGCTTCCCTGAGCGCGGCGGTGGGGTCGATTTCACCGGCGAGCGTGCGGTCCAGCGCGCTCTTCAGATATTCGCGCACCTTGTGATAGCCGGGCACCTGAAGGAAAGCGCCGGCATAGGCCGCCTGTTCCAGCGCCACCTTCGCCTGCGGCACTTCCTGAAGGTAGGCCTTCATCTCTGGCGTTTCCCAAGAGGACTTGCGCACGGCCAGATAGCCCGTGTCTCGGCTCCACTTGGACTGCACATCGGTGCTGGTCATCCAGCGCGCGAAGGTCCAGCTGGCCTCGATCGCGGCATCGGACTGGTTCTTCGCGATCATGATCGGACCGCCGCCCTGCGCCGCGCCGAAGGTCTTGTTCTTCGGCATGAAGGCGACATCGACCTCGAACGGGGAAGACTTGCGCAGGTTGGTGAGCGAGCCGGTGGAGTGGTAGAGCATCGCGGTGCGGCCGGCCATGAAGTCATTGGCAGAGCCTTCCCAGGTGGAGGCCTTGGGCATCACGCCCGCCTTTTCCATCTTCACCCAGAATTCCAGTGCGTCGATCGCGGCCGGATCATCGAACATCACCTTGTCCTTGGTCCACGGCACAAGGGCGTTCTGGCGGCAGTAGCACTCGAAAATCCAGTCATGCCAGCCACCGCCGATGGTCAGGCCCCAGCGCTTCAGCTCGCCATTCTCGCGCACGGTCAGCACCTTGGCGACTTCCAGCAGCTCGTCCCATGTCTCCGGGGCCTTCTTGATGCCGGCCGCGTTCAGGGCCTCCTTGTTGAGGTAGAGCACCGGGGTGGAGGGCTGGAAGGGCAGGCCATAGAGACGGCCATCCGAGATGCAGGTATCGAGGAAGCCCGGCAGGAAGTCCTGATAGATGTCGTCGGCCTTGGCGCGGTCGGTGATGTCGGCGAGGGAGTCGAGGCCGAGGAAGGTCTGGAGTGCCGAGTTGATCGGCAGCCATGTGGCCGGCGGGTCGCCTACGCCGAGCGCGGTGATGACCTTCTGCTCGGTATTGTCATAGTTGCCGGCATAGATCGCCTCGACCTCAATGCCCGGATGGGCGGCATTGAATGTGGAGATCATGCCACCGACGAGCTTGTTGATGTCGCCGGAGACGCCGACCGGATACATGAACTGCACCTTTGTGCGGGCCTGAGGCTGGGCATGGGCCCCGCGCAGGATGGCGGCACTGGTGACAGCCGTTGCCGCGCCCAGCAGGAGAGAGCGCCGCGAAATGCCACGTCCGGCTTGGATAAGTGTGGATCTGGTCGACATATGCAACCCCCTCTCAACATGGATTGGAGACAGAGTCTGGCCATGCCGATCCTGTCGGCAGCCTGTGCAGTTCAGGCCGTGCCAGTCTGAAACTGTCGTGCCCATCTGATGCGGCCGACGGGAGCGTTTTGCGGATGAGCGATGACAGTGTCATGACGTTCATGCGGAGTTAGTTGGAAATTGAAGCCATATGTGAGGATATTTCAAAAATACCCACATCTCGGCATTCCGCCTCTTGACGCGTCGCACGGCTGCGGAGCACCCCTGAGGCTCCATTCGCGGAGCCTCACCCATGCTCATTCTGCAACTGACTGATTTTCATGTGACGCGGGCAGGAGCCCGTCTTGCTGGTGTCGATACCCGCGCGGCCTTCTCACGGCTCATGGATCGTGTGGCGCGACTTCAGCCTCGGCCGGACCTGATCCTTGTCAGTGGTGATGTGGCGGAGACGGGTGCGGATGAGGAATATGAGTGGGCGGCTGACGGTTTGCGCGCACTCGGTATCCCGTTTCTTGTGGTCCCGGGCAATCACGATTTGCGTGAGCCTTTGCGCCGGGCCTTTCGCGCGGAAACAGGGGTGGAGCCGGAACATCTTGGCTTTTCCCATAATATGGGAGGGATCCGGGTCATTGGTCTGGATACGCTGGTGGAAGGGCAGGCCCATGGGGCGCTCTTCGCTGCTCAACTTGCCTGGCTTGAGCGTGAGCTTGAACGTGCTGGCGTGGAGCCGGTTCTCATCGTCATGCATCATCCGCCCTTCGAAACCGGACTTCCGGCCATGGATGAGATCGGCCTGCTTGAGGGTGGTGAGGCTTTTGCCCGGATGCTGGAGGGGCGAAAGAATGTCACGGGCATTGTGTGTGGCCATGTCCACCGGGCGATATGTGGGAGCTTCGTGGGAATTCCCACGCGGATCGCGCCTTCCGCCAGCCACCAGTTCGCGCTGGATTTCGAGCGGGCAGGGCATTTTTCCATTGTGCAGGAAGCACCCCAACTCGCCCTGCATTGCGTCTCGCCTGGGGATGCGGTGATGGTCAGCTATCTCGTCTCCATGTGAAGCCGGCTCACGGCCAGGGACTGTAAAATTCCCTTGCAACGGGCGCGCGCCGTCTGTAGCCATGGGGCACGGAGATACTCTCCCCCAGTATGGAAGCCATGCCCCATAGCCCGCAGGAAAAGAAGAAAGTGCTCACCCGTCTTTCCCGTATTCGCGGGCAGACGGAAGCGCTGGAACGCGCGGTTGCGGCGGGCACCGAGTGCGGGGCCCTGTTGCAGCAGATCGCAGCCCTGCGCGGGGCCGCCAACGGGCTGATGGCGGATGTGCTGGAAAGCCATCTGCGAGAGACCTTCGCTCAGTCGGCAGGGGACGCGAAGGGCGATGCCAAACATGATGCCGGGGATGTTCCGGCTGTCCGGTCTCTGGAACAAGCCGTGCCGCCAGAGCTTATTCCCTCGATGGATGTGCATGGGGAGATCGAACAGATCATGCGCATCATCCGCACCTATCTGAAATAATTGTTCCGCACAGAAGGACTCTGGCCATGAAGTCACGTGCAGCCGTTGCATGGGAAGCCAACAAGCCGCTCACCATCGAGACCATTGAAATCGGCGGCCCCAAGGCCGGCGAAGTTCTGGTGGAAGTGATGGCCACCGGCGTGTGCCACACCGATGCCTACACCCTTTCCGGCCTTGATTCCGAAGGCAAGTTCCCCGCCATTCTCGGCCATGAGGGCGCGGGCATCGTGCGTGAGGTGGGCGCGGGCGTCACCACGCTGAAGCCCGGCGACCATGTGATCCCGCTCTACACGCCGGAATGCCGCCAGTGCAAAACCTGCCTGTCGCAGCGCTCCAATCTGTGTACCTCGATCCGCGCCACGCAGGGGCAGGGCCTGATGCCGGATGGCACCTCGCGCTTCTCCTGCGATGGTGGCGAAGTATTCCACTATATGGGCTGCTCCACCTTCTCCAACTTCACCGTGCTGCCGGAGATCGCGCTGGCGAAGGTGCGTGAGGACGCTCCCTTCGACAAGATCTGCTATATCGGCTGCGGCGTCACCACCGGCGTTGGCGCGGTGATCTACACCGCCAAGGTGTGGCCGGGCGCGAATGTGGTGGTGTTCGGCCTTGGCGGCATTGGCCTCAATGTCATTCAGGCGGCCCGCATGGTGGGCGCGGACAAGATTATCGGCGTGGACATCAACCCGTCCAAGGTCGAGATCGCCAAGAAGTTCGGCATGACCCACTTCATCAACCCGCGCGAAGTGGGTGCGGACAAGGTGGTGGCGGCCGTGGTGGATGCCACCGATGGCGGTGCGGACTTCACCTTCGATTGCACCGGCAATGTGGATGTGATGCGTCAGGCGCTGGAATCCTGCCATCGTGGCTGGGGCACCTCGGTGGTCATCGGTGTTGCGCCAGCGGGTGCGGAGATTGCCACCCGTCCGTTCCAGCTCGTCACCGGGCGCGTGTGGAAGGGCTCGGCCTTCGGTGGCGCGCGCGGCCGTACCGATGTGCCGAAGATCGTGGACTGGTACATGGAGGGGAAGATCAATATTGATGATCTCATCACCCACATCATGCCGCTGGAAGAGATCAATACCGCGTTTGACCTGATGCACGAAGGTTCGTCCATCCGCTCCGTCGTGAAGTTCTGAGGCAAGACATGAGCATTGCTGCCTCAGATCTGGAAACGGTCTCCACATCGCTCGCCCATGGCGGTCTTCAGGGTGTGTATCGTCACCTCTCGCGCGAGACCGGCACGCCGATGACGTTTGCCGTGTTCGTGCCCCCGCACGAGACCGGCGATCAGCTGCCCGTGCTGTGGTATCTCTCCGGCCTCACCTGCACCCATGCCAACTGCATGGACAAGGGCGAGTATCGCCGCATGGCGACCGAGCTGGGCCTCATCATCGTGCTGCCGGATACCTCGCCGCGGGCCGAGCATGTGCCGGATGAGAAGGACAACTGGCAGTTTGGTTCCGGCGCGGGCTTCTATCTGGATGCCACGCAGGCGCCGTTCGCCGAGCACTACCGCATGTACAGCTATATCACCGAGGAACTGCCGGAGATCATCGCCGCGCACTTCCCGGCAGATATGGAACGGCAGGGTATCTTCGGCCATTCCATGGGCGGGCATGGCGCGCTCACCATCGCGCTGAAAAATCCGGAGCGCTTCCGCTCTGTCTCGGCCTTCGCGCCCATCGTGAAGCCTTCGGTGGCTGACTGGTCGCGTCCGGCGCTGGAGAAATTCCTCGGCCCGGATGAGGCGGCATGGCGTGAGTATGATGCCTGCCTGCTGATTGAGGATGGCGCTCGTGTGCCTGCCATTCTGGTGGATCAGGGCAATGCCGATCCCTTCCTCAAGACCGGCCTGATGCCCCAGCATCTGGTGGAGGCGTGTGCGGGAACGGAAATCGCGCTGGAGCTGCGGATGCGGCCCGGTTACGACCATTCCTACAATTTCATCTCCACCTTCATGGATGACCATTTGCTCTGGCACGCCGCGAAACTGGCGGGTTGACAGGATGCGAGTGATGAGCGCCGGCCCGGCTGGCCGGCGCTCACATTCCCCGGTCGGATGCCGGGGTCATTAAAGTGTAATGATTATAATGTTCAGGTCCGGAGCTTATCCGCCCCTCGACCGCATGTTACAGGAAGGGCCAATGAATTCCTGATGCGGACTGCGGGCGCTTTTTTCATGCCGCCAGACCTCTCCCTTGTCTTCACGACACAAGGGGCACAACTCAGACATTATCTGCAGCGCAGAACCGGTGACGCCCATATGGCCAATGATCTGGTTCAGGATGCATTCCTGAACATGATCGAGCGGCCGGACAGCCGGATCAGGGATATTCGCGCCTATCTGTTCGCCATCGGGCGTAACCTTCTTCTCAATCACATCAAGCAGGAAGCCCGGCGCAAGACCGATGTGGTCGCGCCCGAGACGCTGGCCACCATCGCCGCCGACCAACCCAGCCCGGAAGATGTGGTGGATGCCCGGCTCCAGCTTGAAAAGCTGCATATACTGGTGCAGGAAATGCCACGGCGCACCCAGCAGGTGTTCGTGCTCAACCGCATCTGCGGCTTGTCTCATGCCGATATCGCCTTCCGGCTGCGCGTATCGGAAAGCACGGTACAGAAGCATCTGGCGATGTCGGTCGTGCATCTGACCCGCCGCCTGAGACGCCACTGATGTGCCTGTGCAGCCCTGTTTCTGCTGGGTTTGGCATGTTTGCGAAGGCAAATGAGCGGTTGATTTAAGCGGTGGGTCCCGTCTGATGAAACAGGGCATGAGCGTGCATCAGGCTGAACCGGACGAGGCCGATCTGAGAGCGGCGGAATGGGTCATCCGTCTGGATGGTGGCCCGCTTGATGATGATCATCGCGCCGCCTTTCGCGCATGGCTGGAAGAAGACACCGACCATCGCGCCGCCTTCGAGGAAGCCAGCGCGACATGGCGGCAAATGGCCTCGCTGAAGCAGGACCCGGGGCCATTGCGCGGCATGGTGCCCGGCACGCGTGCCGCTGTTGCCCGCAAGGTGGCGCGGGTGGGCGCTATTGTGGTTCTGCTGGTGATGGCGGCAGCGGGCATCACCTATAACCAGTTCGGCAATCCGCTGCTGATGGTCACGTCAGATTACCGCACCGCTCCCGGTGAGGTGCGCCTTGTGCATCTGCCGGATGGCAGCACGGTGGAACTGGGGCCATCCAGTGCACTTGCGCTGGATTATACGACGCAGGAGCGGCGGGTGCGCCTACTGGCAGGGGCGGCCTTCTTCACCGCGCTCCCGCGCGCGGGTGCTGAAATGCGCCCCTTCATCACGCAGGCCGCGGGTGGAGAAACCCGCGCCCTTGGCACGCAGTTCGTGGTGGATGTGCGCGATGAGGGCGCCAAGGTTCTGGCGGTGGAACACCAGATCGAGGTGTCGCTCGCTCATGCGCCCGCTGTCGTGCTCTCACCCGGCGAGGAGGTGCGTTACGAAACGGATGGTGGCCTGACTGCAGTGCAGATCCGTGATCTGGCACAGGCAACCGCATGGCGGCGCGGCATGCTGGTGTTTGATGACGTGCCGCTGGCTGATGTGGTGGAAACGCTGAACCGATATCGCCGGGGCCGCATTGTCATCATGGACAGCACACTGGCGGAGCGGCGCGTGAGCGGGGTCTTCGCGACATCGGGTCTTTCAGACGCCATCAGCACCATAACAGCCGAATTGGGCGTGCGGGCGCGCTCAGTTTATCCTTTTGTGACAGTGCTTTACTAAATTCCTTTCGAAATCGTGACTTTTTTTTACGGTTTTCGGCGCCCCGGTTGTCTTCCTTATACGGGAAAGCGCAGGTCCGGTTCATCCGAGGATGGGCAGGCAGGTGTGATGTAGAGGGAAAACAGTTCATGACTCGTGGGATGACAGGCCGCGCGCAGCGCACGCGGCGGCACTATCTGGGTGGTGTGGCAGCAAATGCCCTTGTTCTGGGTCTGCTTACCATTTCGATGGGCGCTGTCATGGCGCCTTCAGCCGCGCTGGCCCAGCAGAACACGGGCGCGGTGGCCTTCAACATTCCCGCGCAGGACCTCAACAGTGCTGTTCTCGCTTTCGCGCAGAAGGCCGGCGTACGGGTGCTGTATGATACGGCCCGGCTGCGCGGCGTGCGCTCCAGCGCTGTTTCCGGTACAATGACCCCGCAGCAGGCGCTGGGCCGACTGCTGTCCGGCACGGGCTTTTCATACAGCTTCAACGGGCCGGACCGGGTCACCATCACCGCGCCGCAGGCCTCCGAAGCGGTTGGTTCCGCTGACGGAACCATCGCCCTCGCCACGGTGAATGTGGAAACTGCTGGCACGACCGTCGGCTTTGTCGCCACGGCCACGACGGCGGGCACCAAGACCGATACGCCGCTGATCGAGATCCCGCAGTCGATCTCGGTCGTGACGCGCGATGAACTGACCAGCCGCAATGTGCAGACGCTCACCGAGGCGGTGAACTACACCCCGGGCGTGCGCACTGGTGAGTCCGGTTATGATCCGCGCTACGACGCCTTTTCCATCCGCGGTTTCGACACCACCTATACCGGCATCTACCGCGATGGCCTGCGCCTGCCCGGCGCGAACATGGCAGTCTTCAAGATCGAGCCCTATGGTGTCGAGAGCGTGACCGTGCTGCGCGGCCCGGTTTCCGCGCTCTATGGTCTGGGTTCGCCCGGCGGTCTGGTTGATGTGATCTCCAAGCGCCCGCAGGCGACGCCATTTGGCGAGGTTGAGGTGCAGGCCGGCAATTTCGACCTGTGGCAGGGGCAGGCCGATATCGGCGGCAAGCTGGATGAGGACGGCAAGTGGCTTTACCGCGTCACCGGCCTGCTGCGTGATGCGGGTTCTGCCAATGTCCATGGCGGCGGCGTCAACAACATGAACTTCATCGCGCCGGCGCTGACATGGCAGCCGACCGATGACACCCGCATCACCTTCCTTGGTGAATATCTGGATGCGGTGACCCCGGCAGCCCTGCCCAACTATGGCTGGGATCCATCAGGCGTTGCCAATTTCAGCACCGCTTATGGTGACTATAACCGGCAGAACGTGTTCCAGTATCGCGTCGGCTATGATGCTGAGCACCGGTTCAATGATGTCATCTCCGTGCGCCAGAACCTGCGCTATGGCGAGCTCGACACCAAGGTGCGCTACAATATCGGCACCGGGATCAACTTCCCGCAAATGACCGAGAGCCGTTACACTACCTATGTTCATGACCGGGTGAAGTCTTTCGTCGTGGACAATCAGGTTCAGGCGGAATTCAACACTGGTCCGGTCGAGCATGTCGTGCTGGTGGGGCTGGATTACTCTTATCTCTGGCTGGATGGTGGCTACGGTTTCGGCACGGGTACGGATTACAGCCTGATCTTCGACATGCCGCTTGGGCCGATCGTCGATCCCGCACGCACGACATCCGGCTACCAGCAGCGCCAGTCGCAGGTGGGGGTCTATGTCCAGGAGCAGGCGAAGTTCGACCGCTGGATCCTGACCCTCACCGGCCGATATGACTGGGTGACCACGGACAGCATTGATACCCTGAACGCCACCAGCGAGGATGCGAGCGACAACAGCTTCACCTATCGCACGGGCCTGACCTATCTGTTCGATAACGGCATTGCGCCTTATGTCAGCTATGCCACCTCGTTCGTTCCCAATGTGGGCGTTGACAGGTCTGGCAACACCTTCTCGCCCACAACGGCGCGGCAGGTGGAAGGTGGCGTGAAATATGTGCCGCCGGGCTTCGATGGCTATTTCACCGCCTCGGTCTTCCAGATCAACCAGGAGAATGGGCTGGTTACGGATGAAACCGATCCGCTGTTCATGGTGCAGCGGGGCGAGGTGCGCGCGCGTGGTCTGGAGCTTTCAGCCGTGGCCAATATCGGGCAGGGGCTGAAGCTGCGCGGGGCCTATACCTATCTGGATATGAAGAATATGTCCGGTGTGACCAACACCATTGGCCTGTCCCCTTCCGGCCAGCCTTACCATACCTTCGCTTTCTGGGCGGATTACCAGTTCCAGGAAGGAACGACTCTGGCCGGGCTTGGGCTTGGTGCGGGTGTGCGTTTCGCGGGCGCAAGCTGGGGCAACTCGCTCAATACTTTCCAGAACAGCGGCTACACACTGGTGGATGCCAAGGCGAGCTATGATCTGGCCTATATGGATCCGCGCATGAAGGGCTGGAGCGCACAGGTCAACGCGCAGAACCTGCTGGATGACCAGTATGTTACCTGCAGCTCCGGCTATTGCTACAAGGGCAATCCGCGCACGGTTCTGGGCGGGCTGAAGTATAAATGGTGAGTTCCGCATCCCGCCTGTCCCGCCGGGCACTGCTGCTCGGCGGGCTGGCGGGGGCTGCCCTGCCGGCTCTGGCCCATGCTGGGGCCCATGCCGGTTCCGCCGGGCCGAAGCCTGTGGCCGGCCCTTTTCGCCGCATCGTCTCCATGGATTTCGGTCTTGCCGAAACGCTGATCGAAATGGGGATTCCCCCCATCGCCGTGCCCAATCCCGAGGCGTGGGGCACATGGGTGGTGGAACCGGAACTGCCGGCGGACATCATCAATATCGGGACCGACCGTGAGCCGAACCTTGAGCTGCTCTCTGCGCTCAAGCCGCAGATGATCGTCTCCACGCCTTATCTGGCCGGGCTATTGCCCCTGCTGGAGCCGATCGCGCCCACGCGCACCTATTCGGTCTATGCCCCGCCTGGCGGCCAGCCCTACAAGAGCAGCGTGCAGGCCACCCGCGAGATGGCGCGCGATATCGGTGCGGAAGTTGCCGGTGAGGCGCTGATCGCCCGCGCCGAGGCGGAGATGGCCCATGCCCGCCGCCGGCTGGAAGAGACTGGCGCAAACAAGATGCCGGTTCTGGTGCTCACCTTCTTCGATGCCCGGCATGTGCGCGTCTATGGCGCCGGCAGCCTGTTCGGTGATGTGATGGAGCAGTGCGGCATCATCAATGGCTGGCCAGAAACGAGCAATTACTGGGGCTTCAACACCATCGGCATGGAACAGCTGGCCGCGCTGGATGCGACCCGTGTGTTGTGCCTTGAGCCCATTTCTCCCGATACGCGGGCGGAACTGGCGGCCAGCCCGTTGTGGAACAGCCTGCCTGTGGTGCGCAGCGGGAATGTGCAGGTCATTCCTCCGGTTCTGATGTTCGGCATGCTGCCTGCGGCGATGCGCTTTGCCCGGCAACTGGTCCTCAACCTCGCCGATGGCAAGACAGGAAATGGGCGTATCGATGGCTGAACGCGCCTTGTCCGGTCTTCGCTCTTTCCGTGTGCCGGGCTTGCATCCCGTTATATTTCTGCTGGTGCTGTGGGGGCTTGGCCTTTGCGCGGTGGTCTGGAATTTCTCGGGCCATGTGCCGGTGAACCAGTGGTGGTCGGCGATCGTTCATCCCGAAAGCTGGACGCCGGAACAGATGGTGATGGCCTACAGTCTCATGCCGCGTCTGGTGGTGAGTTTGCTGGCCGGCGGGGCGCTGGGCCTTTCCGGTGCCTTGCTGCAACAGGTGCTGCGCAACCCCATCGCCTCGCCCACCACGCTTGGCATCGAGGCCGGGGCCAATCTGGCGCTGGCGGTGGTGCTCATCACCGTGCCGGGGGTGTTGGTCATTGGCCGCGAATGGGTGGCGCTCGGCGGCGGGTTGCTGGCGATCACCATGGTGCTGCTGCTCTCATGGCGCGCGAAATTCTCGCCGCTTGTGGTCATTCTTTCCGGCATGGTGGTCAGCCTGTTCTGCGCCGCCCTCTCGGCACTGCTAACTTTGCTCAACAGCCACTATCTCTCCGGCCTGTTTTTATGGGGGGCGGGGTCACTCAGTCAGAACAACTGGTCTGCCGCCGCTTTTCTTGCGCCTCGACTCGCCATTGCGGCCTTAGCCGCCTTCGCGCTGGTGCGGGCGCTGACCCTGCTGGGGCTGGATGATGCCAGCGCGCGCAGTCTTGGCCTTTCACTGGCGCTTGCACGCATCGCGGCGCTGGCGGTGGCGATCGCGCTGGCGGCTTTCGTGGTGGCACAGGTGGGCAGTATCGGCTTCATCGGCCTTGCGGCGCCGGTATTGGCGCGTCTTGCCGGGGCGCGCGGGGTTGGAGCACGGCTGGTGGCTGCGGCCCTGTTTGGTGCGGCGCTGCTGCTGTTGACAGATCAGGTGGTGCAACTGGCCTCCAGCGGTTTTGGTGACACGATCCCGACCGGTGCCGTCACCGCCATGCTCGGCGCGCCGCTTCTGCTGTGGATGATCCCGCGCCTGCGGCTTCCGCCCTCGGTTTCCAGCGGGCTGGTACGGCATGCCGTGCACAGGATGAAGCACCCCGCCGTCTGGCTGGTGGCCTTGGGCATCTTGCTGGTCGTTGCAGTGATGATCTCGTGCGCCTCCGGTCCCGGTCTTGAAGGCTGGTCCTTTGGCTGGACTAAGGAGACCGCAGAGTTCTGGCCGCTGCGGCTGCCGCGCGCGCTGGCGGCGCTGGCGGGCGGGACGATGCTGGCGGTGGCCGGCTGCGTGTTGCAACGCATGACCGGAAATCCGCTGGCGAGCCCCGAAGTGCTGGGCATCAGCGCCGGTGCCGCCTGCGGTCTTGCCGTTCTGCTTTTCCTTGCTGCACAGTTCGGCCCGGCAGAGCAGACGCTGGCGGCCTCATTGGGCGCGTTCGTGGTGCTGATGGTTATTCTGGCGCTTGGGCGCACCAGTCAGGGCAGCCCGGAGCGGGTCATTCTGGTTGGTATCGCGGTTGGGGCCTTGCTGGATGCGCTGGTGAGCGTGCTGATGGCGAGCGGCGATCCGCGCGCCGTGCTGCTGTTCAACTGGATGACCGGCTCCACCTATGGCATCGGCATGAATGCCGCCCTGCTGAGCCTGTGTGCCGCGCTGCTACTGTTGTTGCTGCTGCCATTGGTGGTGCGCTGGCTGGATATTCTGCCGCTTGGCACCGGTGCTGCCCGCGCCCTTGGTCTTTCCCCCACATTGAGCGGCACGCTGCTGCTGGTATTGTGCGCGGTGGCGACAGCGATCTCGACCCTTCTGGTGGGGCCGCTCTCCTTTGTGGGGCTGTTCGCGCCGCATCTGGCGCGCCTCATCGGCTTTCGCCGGCCGATGACCGAACTGTATGGCGCGGCCCTGCTGGGGGCGCTGGTGATGGTGGGGGCTGATTTTGTCGGCCGCACCCTTGCCTTCCCCTGGCAACTGCCGGCCGGTCTTGTGGCGGCGATGGTGGGTGCGCCCGCCTTTCTCTGGCTTCTCTCCCGTAAACAGGCAGCTTCCTGATGTCCGTGCTCCCCACTGCCGCAACCATTCCTGATACGGTCGTCTTTGACATCACGCCGGCTTCCGGCGGCGCGCCATGGCGCATCTTCCTCTACCAGCCGCCGGGAGAGGCCCCCGAAGAGGGATGGCCGGTGCTTTATTATACGGATGCCAATGCGGTGGCCGGCACGGCGGCGGATATCGTGCGGGTGCAGGCGGCATGGCCGCTGGGCACGGGCATCGGCTATGGAGTGATGGTGGGCATCGGCTATCCGGTTGAGGGGGCTTATGATCCGCTGCGCCGCTCATGGGATCTTGGGCCGCCCCCCGGCAAGAGCTATCCGCCCTTCACACCGGATGGGCCGGAGGCCCGCACCGGTGGGGCCGATGAGTTTCTGGCCTTCATCGAGGATGAGCTGAAGCCCGAGATTGCCCGTCGTGCCCGCATCAATCCCGCCCGGCAGGCGCTGCTTGGCCATTCTTTTGGCGGCCTGTTCGTGCTGCACACCATGTTCCGCAAGCCGGATGCCTTTACGGACTGGATTTCCGCCAGTCCCGCCATCTATTGGGAGGGCGCTGGCATTGTCGATGCCGCAGAGGCCTTCATCGCCAGCGGGGCATCGTGCGCGGGCCGGGTTCTCACCATTGCGGGGGAGTATGAGCAGAAGCTCGCGCCCTTCCAGATGGGGGCCAGTGATGAGCAAAAGCGTCTCGCCAATTTCGATGAAAGCCGCATTGTCGATAATGCGCGCATCATGGCAGAGCGCCTCACGCGCATTCCGGGGCTGAAATCGGAATATGCCTTTGTGCCGGGTGAAACCCATATGTCGATCATGCCGGCAGTGATGAATCTCGCCATCCGCTTTGCTTTCGCTCTGGAGCGCTGAGGTGGGAACCGCAACACCGTTCTTCGCGCTGGAGGGGGTCCATGTGGCGGTGGATGAACGCACATTGCTGCATCCGCTGGATCTTATTTTGCCGCCCGGGCGGGTGATCGGGCTGATCGGGCATAATGGGTCCGGCAAATCCACGCTGCTGAAGGTGCTGGCAGGCCAACTCACGCCCACCGGCGGGCAGGTGCAGATGGACGGGAAGGCGCTATCCGGCTGGAGCAGCCGGGCATTCGCGCGCCAGGTCGCCTATCTGCCTCAAACCCCGCCGGCCACGGGTGGCCTGAGCGTGCGCGAGCTGGTGTCGCTGGGGCGTTACCCATGGCACGGGGCGCTGGGCCGCTTCACCGCGCAGGACCGGCAGAAGGTGGATGAGGCCATTGCGCTGACAGAAATCGGCCCGATGGCCGACCGGCTGGTGGATACCCTCTCCGGCGGTGAGCGGCAGCGGGCGTGGCTGGCCACGCTGGTGGCGCAGGATGCCCCCTGCCTGCTGCTGGATGAGCCAACCTCCGCGCTCGATATTGCCCATCAGGTCGAGGTGCTGGCACTGGTGAAGCGCCTCTCTCATGAGCGCGGCATCGGGGTCATCATCGTTCTGCATGATGTGAACATGGCCGCGCGCTTCTGTGATGAACTTCTGGCCCTTCACACCGGCCGCATGATCGCGCGTGGCAAGCCGGTGGATCTGGTGGAGCCGGCCACGCTTGAAGCCATCTATGGTGTGCCAATGGAAATCCTGCGCCGCGCAAACGGTGAACTGGTGGCGATGCCGCTGTGATGATGAAGACGTTTTGAGCGGCCGTTTTGTATCGGCCAAGGCTTCATGACGCTCAGGTCTAGTCCGGTGGTTTTCGCGCGCGAACCAAGGTGCAGGTTCACCGCATAATGGAGGTGCAAAGGCCCTTGAAGATGTATTCGGGCCCTTGCTGCAACGGGTGTGACGCTTGGTGCACCAGCACTGGCGTCATGCAAACATGCTATGCGCCGGCCACCGCCTCGTCCGTGCTCTTGAGTGTGGCATAAGCGAAGGCCAGTGCCGCCATGGCGGAGGCATGAACCTCTGCGGCAGATACAGTTACACCATTGAATTCAAACGCTCGCGTTGCCACCGCGTCATGCACCACAGTGACGTCATACCCGAAATCGGCCGCCGCACGGGTCGCGCCTTCCACGCACATCTGGCTCATGGCTCCGGCAATGGTCACGGTGCGCACGCCGGCCTCATCGAGAAGCGCCTTTAGCCCGGTTTCACGGAAGGCATTCACATAATGCTTCAGGATGATGGCTTCGCCGGGCAGGGGCAGAACCTGCGCCTGAATCTGCGCCCCCTCTGAGCCGGGCCGGAAGAAGGGGGCCTCGGCCGAGGTGAATTCATGGCGCACATGCACCACCAGATCGCCCCGCTTGCGTGCGGCCTCCAGCAGGCGAACGGCATTGCCCGTTGCGGCCTCGATGTTTTCCAGCGGGAATGCGCCGCCGGGAAAATAGTCATTCTGAAGATCGATCAGAAGAAGGGCGTGATGTGTCATGTCGGTCCTTTCCATCCGGTACGGGTGCCGGAACCTGTGCACGGCCCTTGAATGGATAGGCGTGGACCGGCACATTGGGCAGTGGCCATTTCGACAAAAAACAGGGCATTTACGACAGATGGTGCGAATGGAGACCGCAAGGCATATCGGCGTGCTGATCTACCCCCATGCCCAGATGTCTGCGGTGCTGGGGCTGACAGACCTGTTTGCGGTGGGAGAGAGGCTGGCGCGGGGGCGGATGGGGGCTGATCCGGTTCCTGAAGGAAGCCTGTTGCGGGTGAGCCATCTGCATGTTTCACCGGAAGGTAAGGTGAAGCTTGAGGATGGATCATCAGGCGCACGGCTCGATGCGATCATTTTGCCGCCGAGCCTTGGTACTCCGCCGGAGGGAAACTGGACGGCGGGCCTGAACCTTTGGCTGCGGCTGCGCCATGGAGAAGGCACGGTTCTGGCTTCTGTCTGCGCCGGTGCTTTTCTGCTCGCCGATACGGGGCTGTTGGATGCACGCCCAGCGACCACGCACTGGCTCTATGCAGGCGTATTCACAAGCCGGTTTCCGAAGGTGCGTGTGGATGTGGAAAAGCTGCTGATTGATGAGGGCGATATCATCACTGCCGGCGGCCTCATGGCATGGACAGATCTGGGCCTGCGCCTGCTGGAACGGTTCATCTCGACAGAGGTAATGCTGCAGACCGCGCGCTTCCTGCTGGTGGACCCGCCGGGGCGCGAACAGCGCTATTACAGCGCCTTCACTCCGCCGCTCGACCATGGTGATACCGCTGTTGTGAAGGCGCAGAACTGGCTGCGGCAGCTCGGCCTGCGCAGTCAGGGGGCGCCGGCAGGGCATATGGGCGCGATCACGCTCGGGCAGATGGCACATGAGGCCGGGCTGGAATTGCGCACCTTCCAGCGCCGCTTTCGTGCCGCCACCGGCATGAAGCCCATCGAATATTGCCAGCATCTGCGGATCGAGCGGGCGCGCACATTACTGCCGGGTAGCCATATGAGTATTGATGAGGTGGCATGGGAGGTGGGCTATGCCGATCCCGCCTCTTTTCGAAGGTTGTTTCTGAAGCTGGCCGGCCTATCGCCCACGGCCTATCGCCGCAGGTTTTCTCCCGGTAACGGCGCGCAAGAGGGTGGAGATGACGGGGATGATGAATGACAGCCCTGCCGCCATCATCTTGCCGGCGGAATGCGCATGGATTGCCTTGGCATGTGGCAGGCTGCACGAGGGAAGAACCGTTCGGAAAGATGCGCCTGCATGCCGGTCTCGGCTGTTATCTGTCGCCATCCCATGAGACCCATGTTCAACCGTGACAGGATGAGGCGATGACGAAACCGCAGGCCACGGCAGAAACCAAGCGTGTCGGTCGTTCATGTGCGGCATGGATGGGGCTGTGCCTGTTGATGGCTGTTCTGGCATGTGGCGTGGTTTGGACGCTCGCCGCGCTCTGGTATCAGGCCCCCGCCGCAGGGCGCATCATTTTGATGGCAGCGGCAGGGATTGCGGGTTGTGCGCTGGCTTTTCTCGCCTTCCGGCATCAGAGGCTGGCATGGGCGGGCACACTTGTTTTGGCGCTGGTGGTGGGGGGCTGGTGGCACTCCATCCAGCCGACCGGTGATCGCGAATGGGCACCCGATGTCGCCCATATCGTCACGGGGCGGGTTAAGGGTTCTGAACTCATCCTCTCCCATGTGCGCAATTTTGAATGGCGGACGCAAGAGGACTTCACGCCCCGCTGGGAAACGCGTCGCTATGATCTCGACACGCTGCGATCAGTGGACCTGATCATCTCGGTCTGGGCGAGCCCGGCCATTGCCCACACGCTCATCAGCTTCGGGTTTGCCAATGGAGAGCATCTTGTCTTCTCCATCGAGATCCGCAGGCAGAAGGGGCAGGCTTTCTCTGAAATCGGCGGCTTCTTCAAGGAATTCGAGCTGGCGCTTATCGCAGCTGATGAAAATGACATCGTGCGGCTGCGCACCGATGCACGCGGAGAAACGGTTTCTCTCTTCCCCCTGAAGGTGACACCGCAGCAGGCCCGTGAGCTGTTGCTCTTTTATGTAATGCTGGGCAACAGGCTGGCGGCGCATCCGGAGTTTTACCAGACCCTCACCTCCAACTGCACCACGGTCATCTTCCAGCTCGCGCGGCTGGTGGAGCCGGGCATTCCGTTTGACTGGCGCATTCTGCTCTCGGGGTATCTGCCCGATTATCTCTATGATCACGGACTGCTGGACAGCACTCGCCCGCTGGATGAGATCCGTCGGGCGGCGATCATTCCCCCGCAGCGGGGTGAAAGCGCGCCTTTTTCCGCGGCCATCCGCACACGCTGATGCGGATGGTGTTCACGTCTGTGCAGGCGTCTGTTCAGCCCGCGCTCTTTTCATCCGTGACGGTTCGGCCGGAGAAAATTTCCGCGATGTAGCGGCTGGAGGGATTGTGAGCGCAGAAGGTGAGGGTGGCGATCAGGATCGGCACGCCGATGAACGCGCCCGCAATGCCCCACAAAAAGGCAAAGAAAAACACCGCGAACAGGACCAGAAAGGGTGAAACCGCCAGTGCCGCGCCGGCGATGCGCGGTTCAATATAGCTGCCGCTCATGAACTGGATGATATTCAGGCTGACAAAGACGAACAGGGCCATTTCCCACGAGCCAAGCTGCGCCAGTGCAAACAGGGTCGGCAGCATCGTCGCGACAAATGGCCCGATGAAGGGAATGTAATTCAGCGCAAAAGCCAGCGCACCCCAGGCCAGAGCCAGTTCCAGCCCGGCGGTGAGGGTAAAGGCCCAGACGATGAAGCCTGTGGCAAGGCTCATGATGGTGCGCACCACCATATATTTTTGAAACTTGCGCGCGGTATCCCCCACCGCCGAAAGCAGGAATGTGCCGAGTTCCGCACGCGGCCCGCCGGAGCTCAGGCGTTTGATCTGGCTCTGGATGGGGCGCACTTCCAGCAGGCCCAGCAGCACATAGACCAGCGTGAACACGAGGAAGCTGGCCAGACCCTGAAGGCGGCCGGACAAATCCTGGAACAGCCGCAGCATCCAGCGCACATCCAGATGCTCGGTGATGAGTGCGCCGAGCACGAAGCCATGCCCTTCAAGCCAGATGCCGGCCTGATCATATAGAGCCTGAAAGCGGGCGGCATTGGCAAAAGCCCACTGCCCCACACGCCCAAGCCCCCAGACAATGAGTGACGTGACCGCCCCCACCACAAGCAGGGTTATGATGAGGGTGATGAGGGTTGCCAGCATGCCTGGCATGCGCCGCGCCAGCGCACTCTGGAGAGGCCAGACCACAGCGATGATGAAGAGCGCGAAGGCCACCGGCGCAAGGATGTTTTCTGCCAGTGAGAGGGCAATGGCGAGGGCTATCGCTGCGACAAGCCCGACAAGTATTTTCATCATATTCTCCGGTCGGGAATGCTGCGGTGTGTTTCGCCGTTCAATGCTGGCGCAAAATGCTCTAGAACCTTCGCAAGGTCTATCAGGATAAAGCAGTGGGTGGGCAGATGGTGGTGGAGCGTGACCTTCTTGCGCGGTGCGGCCTTCGCCTGAACCCGATCGCCCGTGGCAGCCTTGCTGCTGGGTTTGTACGCATGGTGCTGGGAGTGACGCTTGCTCTCGCTCTGGCTGCCTGCGGACAGCGCGAAGGCGTGCTTATTCCTGTGACGATGGATGCAGAAGCCGGTGCGAAGGTGGACATGCTGGTTGCAACCACCCGCGCGCCGAGTACGGAACCCGGCGTGGTGTTTTCCGGCGAGCGCGGGTCATCGCTTTCTCTCGCGAATGTCGTGGTTTCCGTGCCGCCAAACCGTGAGGTAGGCTCCATCCAGTGGCCGGACAGGGTGCCGCCCGATCCGACCCGCACATTCGCCGTGACCCAGATAGACCCGCTGACCCGCAAGGGAGCCACCCAGTGGTTCAACGGCCAGCCCAAGAACAAACGGCGCGTGCTGCTGTTTGTGCATGGCTTCAACACCCGGTTTGACGCCTCAGTATTCCGCTTTGCCCAGTTCATCCATGACACAGACTCCTCTCTGGTGCCGGTGCTGTTCTCATGGCCTTCCCGCGGGCGGGTGACCGAATATATCTATGACCGTGAGAGCACCAATTTCTCCCGTTCCGATCTGGCCACCGTGCTTTCGGAAGCGGCGCGCAGCCCGCATGTGGAGGAAGTGGTGGTGCTGGCCCATTCGATGGGCGCATGGCTGACCATGGAAGCCTTGCGCGATCTGGCGATGCAGGATGGCCGCGTGCCGAAGAAAATCACCAATGTGATTCTGGCCTCTCCGGATCTCGATCTCGACGTGTTCGAACGCCAGATGCGCGAGCTTGGCCCCAAGCGACCCCAGATCTCGATTTTCGTGGACCGGAATGACCGCGCGCTTGGCCTTTCGCGCCTGCTGGCAGGGCAGGTGACACGGGTGGGGGCGGTGGACATGACCGACCCGGCCTATCGCAGTCGGCTGGAAGGCGGCGATGACATCATCGTTCTGGATCTGACCGCCCTGCGCGGTGGTGATGCCTTGCAGCATACGCGGTTCGCGACCACCCCTGAAATGGTGCAGCTGATGGGCCAGAAAATGATGGAGGGCCAGATGATGTCCGGCCAGTCCATGAACGGGCGGGTGGAGGGTGTGGACCGCGTGGCCGAGGCGATGCTTCTGGTAGCCAGCACGCCGATTGAGATGTTTGTCGGGGGGCGTTGAGCCGTCGAAGACATCACTGCAAAGTCTGTTTCCGGAAACCTGACATGCCGGGCTGAGCCATGTGCGTGCTGCAAGCCGGGCCCATTGAACGGACCGCGTTGGAAGCGTTTCACCTGATGTGATGCGCTTCCCGGTGCCACGGCATGCGTCGACTGTTCTTCCGTGCGGGTGGCAGGGGCTGGTCAGACCAGAATTTGGGCGGGTTGAGGCATATTGGTTCTTTGCGGTGCTGCCCGGTTCGAAGCGCAGCCACTGTCACGTCTGCTGCGCGGCGCTCTCACTATCGAGCAGAGGCGTATATTTCACCGGCCTCCGGTTTGCGTCCATCTCCGCAGATTTCCGGGATGATGGACGCACGGGGCCGCCTGCTCAGCGCACCATGAAAGTGATGGCGATAGCATTCACCAGATCAATGAAGAAGGCCGAGATCAGCGGCAGGATGATAAAGGCGAGCGGGGCCGCACCATGACGCCGGGTCACCGCTGTCATGTTGGCGATGGCGGTGGGGGTCGCACCAAGGCTGATGCCGGTGAAGCCGGAGGCGATGACAGCCGCCTGATAATTGCGACCCATCGCCGGAAACACCACGAACAGGATATAGGCCACCGCGACAATGGTCTGGATGCCCAGCACCACAAGAATGGACATGCCCAGCCCGTCCAGCGCCCACAGTTTCATGGCCATGAGGGACATGGGCAGGAAGATGTTCAGCGAGAGTTCTGAAATCAGCGCCAGTTCGGTGGTGCGTGCAGGCCATGCGATGCGCGGCAGGATGCGCGGCACGGTATTGGTGAGGACAATGGAAACCAGCAGGCAGATGACGAAGAGCGGCAGGTTGACACCGAACTCCTCCACGATCTCATCCAGAGAATAGCCGATCAGCACCACAATATTCAGCACCAGCAGCGCGCTCATGAAGCGGCCATAGGTGACCTGCCCGATCTTGGAATTGCGCTCATTCTCCGGCAGGCCAAGAACCGGTGCCTCCGGCACATTATTGCTCAGGTTGAAGCGACGGATCAGGATGCCCGAGATCGGCCCACCCAGAACACTGGCGAGCACAAGCCCCATGGTTGCGCTCGCGATACCAAGTTCCAGCGCGCCATGCAGGCCAAAACGTGTCTCGATAATCGGTGCCCATGCGATGGTGGTGCCGTGGCCACCGATGAGGGAGATGGAACCGAGCAGCGGCGCAACACCTTCAGGCAGCCCGAGCGCGGAAGATGCACCCACAGCAACCGCATTCTGCAGGCCCAGATAAATCACTGTAATCAGCAGAAGGATGAGCAGGGGCTTGCCACCCTGTGTGAGATCAGACAAGCGGGCATTGAGGCCGATGCCCGTGAAAAAATACAGCAGCAACAGATCGCGCGCAGCCAGATCGAAGCGGATTTCCAGATCCAGCAGGCTGTAGCAGGCCAGTGTGACCATGGCCGCCAGAATGCCGCCTGTGACAGCTTCGGGAATATTCCAGCGGCTCAACGGTGCGCAGATCTGGTTGAGCCCGGCGCCGACGAAATAGACCAGAATGGCGAGGGTGAACGTAATAAGAGCCGAGAGTTCCAAACTTTCCGGCATGTTCCCTCACTGGGCGAGTTGTTGTGCTGATGGTTCCCGGCACTGGGCCGTGGATGAAATGAATAAGAGGGACGCAATATATGCGCCCCTCTTGCGAAAAAAGCCATGAAACCTGCCCCGGTGTGAGGCTCTTTCCAGATGGCTGAAAAAATTCGGGGTCACCCCCTCAGGAATCATCCCGATTATGCGTGAAATGATCGGACAGGGCGAGGGCGGCATAGCCCAGCACGAATACCACATTTGCGATGACCAGCCAGCGCACCTGTGTCTCGCTCACATTGGTTTCCAGCCCGATCAGCGCCTTGAGCAGAGCCACGGCGGCAATGGCCATGATGGTGGCGAACAGCTTGAGCTTGAGCCCGGAAAAGCTGATCCGGGTCATCCAGACCGGCCAGTTTTCCGAGGCGTCATGGTCCAGCTTTTCCACGAAATTCTCATAGCCGGAAGACACCACGATCACGATCAGACCGCCGATCAGCGCCAGATCAATGAGGGAGAGCAGGTTCACGATGATCCCGGTCTCGCCCAGCGTGGGCAGAGCGAGGGTGAACTTCCACAACTGCATGAAAAAGGCGACGACCAGAAGCAGCAGGGCGAACAATAACCCGGCAAACAGCGGCACCATGGCCCAGCGGCCAAGCACGATTCCCTTGACGATGAGCCCGCGCAACCCGCGCAGGCTCCCGTTTCCCGTGCGGTTCACTCTCAGAAGCTCCCCAGCAATGTCCCGAGGCCGATGACCACCACGAGCGCCAGAATCGCCCCGACGATGGCAGCCATGACGATGTCCAGATAACCTTCCTTGTGCGTCACTCCGCACACGGAAAGCAGGGTCACCACCGCGCCATTATGGGGCAGGCTGTCCAGTGTGCCGGAGCCGATCACAGCCACGCGGTGCATCAGGGATGGATCCAGACCGGTGTCATGGGCGATCTGCATGAAGGTCGGGCCAAGAGCATCCAGCGCGATGGTCAGGCCGCCGGAGGCCGAGCCGGTGAGGGCCGCGAGGATATTGGTGGCCACCGCCAGAGATACCAGCGGTCCGCCCTCAATGCCCATCACCCAGTTGCGCACATCTTCGAAGGCCGGCAGCGAGGCGACAATGGCGCCAAAACCCACAAGGCTGGCCACTGAGAGAATGGGCAAAACCGAGGCATTCGCCCCTGCGGCCATGGTGGAGCGCAGTTGCGGCACACTGCGGAAATTGATGGCGATGACGGTGATGATGGCAGCCACCAGCGCCACAATCACCGACCACACGCCGCCAACCGCCGAAAGCTCGATGCCGCCCCATTCAGGCTGGGCGAGGAAGGAGGTATCCATGCGCGGCAGCACGACAAACGACATCAGCAGATTGACGACGATGACCATGATGATCGGCAGTGCCGCAAGCAAAATGGGCGGGCCGCTATGGGCTTCCTCGGAGCGGTCAATCTCGGCCGGATCAAACGCGCCGGATGTGGTGGCGCGCTCACGCACGATAGGGTCATCCAGAGCCACTTCCGCGGATTCGGCATCGGGTGAGGTGATCATGCCGAAGCCTTCACCGCGTGCCCGTGCCTGATTCTCGCGCCGCTTCAGCCACCACATGCCGAAGACCAGCATGATGATGGAGGCGATGATGCCAAGGCCGGGTGCCGCAAATGGCGTGGTGCCGAAGAACGGCATGGGAATGGCGTTCTGGATGGACGGCGTGCCGGGCATGGCCGACATGGTGAAGGTGGACGTGCCAAGCGCGATGGCGGCCGGCATCAACCGGCGCGGCACACCCGCCGTGCGGAACAGGGCGATGCCCATGGGGGCCAGCACGAAGAAGGCGACGAACAGGCTGACGCCGCCATAGGTGACAATCGCCCCCGCCAGCACCACGGCCAGAATGGCCCGCTGAGTGCCCAGCTTCACGGTCATGTAATCGGCGATGGAGGTGACAGAGCCGGAATCCTCCATCAGCTTGCCGAAGATCGCCCCCAGCAGGAACAGCGGAAAGAACTGGGCGACAAAGCCTGCCGCAGTCGGCATGAAGGTCTGGGTCCAGCTGGCCAGAAGCGGCATGCCGGCAAAGGCCGCCGCGATCAGCCCGGCCACGGGGGCCAGAATGAGAATGCTGGAGCCGCGAAAGGCCAGATAGATCAGGACGCCAAGGCCGACAAGAATTCCGAGAAAACCCATGGGTCACACTCCTTCCAGCAGCACATCAAGGTCGAGGGAGGACTGAACGCCGATCTGGTCGCCATTCTTTTCAAGGAAGAACTGCCCGGATTTGCGGCCCTCTTCCTTGAGCATGCTCAGGAAGTCCCATTCCGCATTGAGTTTGGAGGAATGGCCGAGGGTCGCCATCAGGGGATTGCGTACCATATGGATGCGCATCTTGGCCCATTGGGCCCCTTCGGTATTGCCGGGGTCCACCACCTTGCGCAGCAGGGCGATCATCCGCAGCTCTTTCAGCAGCGCCGAGTTGAACGACACCTCATTGAGGCGGTTCATGATATCGGCCGCAGTCTTGGGGGTGCCGGGGCGCTCCACCGGATTGATGGGGATGAGAATGGTGTCATCCGAGTCCAGCTCGCGCACCAGCGGGGTCATTGTGGGGTTGCCGGCATAGCCGCCATCCCAATAGGGGTCGCCGTCGATCTCGATAGCCTGGAACATGGTAGGCAGGCAGGCCGAGGCGAGCAGCACCTCGGGGCTGATCTCGGCATTGCGGAACACACGGCCGCGCCCCGTGCGCACATTGGTGGCGGTGATGAAGAGCTTGACGGGCGAGTTCTTCAGCCGCTCGAAATCAATCTGCTTTTCCAGAATGCCGCGCAGCGGGTTGAAGTTCACCGGGTTCAGGTCATAGGGCGAGAACAGGCGGCTCATCATGTCCATGCCGATGAACATGGGGGATGTGTCGATGGTCCAGCGGCCCATCAGCCGGTCCAGCGGGCTGCGCTGGAAGGGGCTGAAACGTGCGGCTTCGCTCACCGCCTTCCAGTAATTGTCCAGTGCGGCGCGCGCACCCTGCGCCCCACCGGCCGCATAGCCATCAGCCAGAACGGCAGCATTCATGGCACCGGCGGATGTGCCGGAAATGCCGTCAATCTTCAGCCACTCTTCTTCCAGAAGGCGGTCCAGAACCCCCCAGGTGAATGCCCCATGTGCGCCTCCACCCTGAAGGGCGAGATCTACAAGGACGGGAGAACGTGTCATCGGTTTTGTCTCCAGGCTGTGCCGCACCCGCATGGGCGGGCGCACACACGCTGTCATTCACCCGGTATTGGGTCAGGCCGTTGCTGCGCCATCGGCCTTGGCGGGCGGTGCAGTTTCTGTTTTTTCAGGCTCGGGCCCGGTATTCGGCCCGAACCAGGCGACATAAAGCGCCGGCAGGAAAATGAGGGTGAGCAATGTGCCCACCAGCAGCCCGCCCATGATGGCGAAAGCCATTGGCCCCCAGAACACGGTGGGGGCAATCGGGATCATGCCCAGCACGGTGGAGACCGCCGTGAGCATGATGGGCCGGAAACGGATAGAGGAGGCATGCACCACCGCATCCCATACGTTCTTGCCCTCGCGCCGGTCGGCCTCGATCTGGCCGATGAGGATGACCGCGTTCTTGGTGATCATGCCGATGAGGGCGAGCACGCCAAGAATGGCCACGAACCCCAGTGGCCGGCCAGACAGCAGCAGCGCTGCCACCACGCCAATGAGGCCGAGCGGGGCCACCGAGAGCACGATGACCAGACGCTGGTAGCTTTTCAGCTCGAACATCAGTACCGTGAACATCAGCAGCAGCATCACCGGCACCACCGCGATCACGGAGGCGAGCGAGGCGGCGCTTTCCTCAACCGTGCCGCCCACATCAATGCTGTAGCCGGCCGGCAGGGTCTTGCGCAGGTCCTCGATCTTCGGGGTCAGCTCATCCACCACCGTCTCGGGCAGCACGCCGCGCGCCACATCCGCCTGTACGGTGAGGGTGGGCACCCGGTCCCGACGCCAGATGCCGGGATAGTCCTGATCAAACTCGAAGGTTGCGATCTGGCTGAGCGGTACGGTGCGCCCGCTTGGCAGGGGCACCTGCAGGTTCGGCAGGTTGGCAAGGGAGACGCGCTCTTCATCCGTGGCGCGGGCCACCACATTCACCAGATAGATGTGGTCGCGCACCTGTGTCACCGGCGCGCCGGAGAGCACGGTGTTCATCACCCCCGCGAGCTGGGCGGTGGAGAGCCCCAGAAGGCGCGCCTCGTTCTGGTCGACATTGATGCGGACCTGACGGGCGGGCTCGATCCAGTCATAATTGACCTTCTCGGCCTGCGGGTTGGAGGCAACCACCGCCGCCAGATCAAAGGCGATGGCACGGACCTTCTCGATATTCGGCCCGGAGACGCGATACTGCACCGGCCAGCCTACGGGCGGGCCAAGCTCCAGCGGCGCAATGCGGGAGACGAGCTGCGGAAAGTCTTCTGCCAGCGCCTTCTCCAGCCGGGTTTGCAGGCGATCGCGTGCGGCGACATCGGTCGCGACAATCACGGTCTGCGCGAAGAAGTCGTTTGGCAGCTGCACATCCAGCGGCAGATAGAAGCGGATGGCGCCGCGCCCGACATACGTGCTCCAGCGCTCCACATCGGGGTCATCCTGCAACAGCATGTCAAACTCTTCCGCCACCTTCTCACTGGCATAGATGGAGGCATTCTGCGGCGAGGAGAGGTCGACCAGCAGTTCCGGCCGGTCTGAGGACGGGAAGAATTGTCGCGGGATGAGCGGCAGGGCGAGCACCGAGAGCACGAACAGTGCCAGCGTGATGGCGATCGTGACCCAGCGCAGTTTCAGGCACCCAATGAGGAAGGCGCGGTAAAGGCCCATGACGCCCTTTGGCGGTGCATCCGGATCCGGCACCTTGTCCTTTGCCGGGGGGCGCAGGATGAAGACCTGAAGCAGCGGCGCAAACAGCACCGCCACCAGCCATGAGGCGATGAGGGCAATGGCGACCACCGCGAACAGGGTGAAGGTGTATTCACCCGCAGAGCTGGCCGCGAAGCCCACAGGCACAAACCCCGCCACGGTCACCAGCGTGCCGGCGAGCATGGCTGCGGCATAGGCCGTGAAGGCGAACGAGGCCGCCTTCTCCTTGCCATCACCTGCGGCAAGACGTGTCAGTGTGGCATCGGTCGTGGTCATCGCGTCATCGACCATCAGCGCCAGCGCGATGATGAGTGCACCCAGCGAGATGCGCTGCATGTCGATGCCGGCGATCTGCATCATCGCGAACACCACCGCCAGCGTCAGCGGAATGGCCAGCGCCACGATGGCCCCGGCCCGCACGCCCAGCGCGATAAATGACACCACGAGGATGATCGCCACCGCCTGCCACAGGCTTTCCATGAACTCGGCGATGGCGCTGTCTACGGTCACCGCCTGATCGGCCACCAGTTCCGCCTCGATGCCGATGGGCAGATTGGAGATGATGCGGTTCATGGTGGCGTCGATATTCTTGCCCATGGCGAGAATGTCGCCGCCATCCTGCATGGCGATGGCGAGGCCAATGGCTGGCTTGCCGTTTACCCGGAACATGGGCTGGGGCGGATCCGCCAGCGCGCGGCGGATGGTGGCGATATCGGCGAGGCGGATCAGGCGGCCATTCACCACGAAATTCACGTTCGCGATATCCGCTTCGGAGGTGAAGGCCCCCGAAACCCGCACTGACATGTTCTCCGCCCCGGTCTGGATCTCGCCGGAGGGACGCACGATGTTCTGGCTGGCCAGCGCATTGAGAACCGCTGCCCGGTCTATGCCGAGGCTGGCCAGTTCCTGCATCGAGAACTCGATGAAGATGCGCTCGTCCTGCGCGCCGAGAATCTCGATCTTCGAGACATCCGGCACATGTAGCAGTTCGGAGCGGGCATCCTCCACATAGTCGCGCAGTTCGCGATGGGTGAAGCCATCGGCCGTGAAGCCATAGATGATACCGAAAGTGTCGCCGAACTCGTCATTGAAGAAGGGGCCAAGGATACCCTGCGGCAGGGTGTGGCGAATGTCGCCCACACTCTTGCGCACGTGATACCAGATGTCCGGCACCTCGGCGGCGGTGGCCGCGCCCTTCAGGTGTACGAAAATGGTGGTGGTGCCGGGGCGGGTGAAGCTTTCCAGATAATCGAGCTGGGGCGCTTCCTGCAGCTTGCGCTCAAGACGTTCGGTCACCTGCTGGAAGGTTTCCTCCAGCGTTGCGCCCGGCCAGTTGGCCTGCACCACCATGGTCTTGATGACGAAGGTCGGGTCTTCCGCTCGGCCCAGATTCTTGAAGGCCATCGCGCCGGCGATGACGGAGATAGCCATCAGATAGAGAATGATAGAGCGGTGGCGCAGCGCCCATGCGGAGAGGTTGAAACCGCTCTTCACTGCTGCGCTCCCAGAAGGCGAACCTGCTGGCCCGGATGCAGGGCCTGCACGCCTGCCGTCACCACAATCTCCTCCGGTTTCAGGCCATCGGAAATGGAGACAGCATTGGGGGTGAAGCGCACTACATCCACGTTGCGCAGGTTCACGGTCTTGTCCGCCGGGTTCACCACCCAAACGGCCGGCTGGTCATTCAGGCGCGTCAGGGCGGAGGCGGGAACCTCAATCACGGTGCCGCTGTCAGTCGCCACGCGGCCGATGACGGTGGAACCCAGACGCATCGCCTCGGGCGGATTGATAAGCCCAACCCGTACGCGGAAGGTGCGGGTGACAGGATCTGCCTGCGGGGCGATTTCGCGCACGCGGCCCTGTGCCTTCACGTTCGGATCGGTCGCAAGCGTGACCTCGACATTCGGGTCTGCGGGCATGCTGGTGAGAAGAGCGGCGGGCACCTCGAACACACCGTCGCGTCCATCCTGCCGGGCGACCTCGATCACCGGCTGTCCGGGTTGCACGACTTCACCGGCCTCTGCCCGGCGTGCGGTCACGACACCTGCGGAATCAGCCCGCAATTCGGTGAAGCCGAGCCGGTCTTCGGCCATTCTCAGGCGGGCGGTGGCGTCTTCCACCTGTGAGCGGGCGGCCAGAAAGGCGCGCTCTGCCTGCTCATATTGCGCACGGGGGGTGAAGCCGCGCGCAAGAAGCTGGCGCTGGCGTTCATACTGGTTGCGGGTCTGAGACAGCGTGGCATCGGCTGCGGCAAGGGCGGCCTGAGCGGAGCGCAGGGCGTTCTGCTCATCCTGCGGATCAAGGCGTGCCAGTGCCTGTCCGGGCTTTACCTGATCACCCACATTCACCAGTCGCTCGATGATACGGCCACCGATACGGAAGCCATAGCTGGCCTCGTTTTGTGCTTCCACCTGTCCGGTCAGCGTGACAATATCACTGGCCGCGCGCTGGGCTGCCAGAACAGTGCGGACAGGGCGGGGGTCTGGTGCCTGTGCCTTTTCGCTCTCGCCACAGGCGGCAAGGAAAAGGGGAGCTGTGAGCACGAACGGCATAAGCATGCGCCAACGCGCTGAAGACCGGTGAGTGCGGTGCAGCATAACAGTCACGCAAAATTCCTTCCGCAGTGTGCCCTCAACACTCCGGAACAAGGCAAGGGCCGCCACCTTCATTCTAAGAGCTAAAAGCCTGTTCTTGGCAATGATGTAAAGGGCTAAATGATGGGCAGGAGCAACAGTGTATAGGCCATGATTCTCTTTGATGACTGGCATGAATAAAATTCAATGCGCGCAGATGCTTCATGCGACAGTGCTATTTCGCATGTGCGGGATAGCGGAAGGGGAGGATATTCATGCTCATATGTATCAGTTTGAGGGCTGTGACAAAATGTACCGTCGTTCAATGCTGAGACTGAAAGAGGGCTGAGCTACCCCTTTGATATTTCTTGTTCCGGTGGTCCTGTGAGGTCGGGTTTGTGGGGCATCACGGGCTTTTCGGTGTGTTGCAGGCGAGGCTGGATCTGGCGAGCCGAATGGTTTCGCCATTTGTGTCATTCCGGAGTATTTTTTGCTTCTCCAAAGAAGAGCGAAATCTCATCTTGTGAAGGTCCGGGTTTTCTGGATGCTAACCGTGCCATTCCCTTGAAAGAGCTTGGTTCTGCATTTCTGTGTTTCAGGACCGAGGAGTGGGGTGCATTCTGGCCATTGAGGCGGGGCGCAGTGGCCGCATGCTCGGTTTATATGGAGAATAGACATGGAAACCAACCAGTTGCATCGCGGACGACTGATCGATCATATCCAGCTTGTGGTGAAGGATCTCAGGGCCAGTCAGGATTTCTACATGGCGGTTTTCGATGCTCTGGGCATTCCCGTCATCGGCACGGCTGATGGTTATTTCTGGGCAGATGAGCTCGTGGTGTCTTCCGCTGAAAGTGCGGCTGCACTGGGTCAGCTGACAGGGCGAAGCCATGTGGCATTTCAGGCAAGAGATCGCGCCATGGTGGATGCCTTCTATCACGCGGCGCTCACCCATGGCGGGCGCGATAATGGAGCGCCGGGTGAGAGGTCCTACCACCCTGGTTACTACGCAGCCTTTGTTCTTGATCCAGATGGCAACAATATCGAGGCTGTATATCATGGCGAGGCCCGCCGCAGCGCGCCATCGGTGGTGATTGATTTCTAGGCTTCAAGCCGATCTGGCGGAAGAATTCTTCTTCTGTTTCAATCCGCAGGCTGATGCCACCTTCCTTTAAAGTGCGATTATACCAGTGGTCCTCATGGCCCGGCTCACCGGTTGATCTGGCCATATTCAGGCTTTTTCTTGCAAGATCATCTGGTACTGCCAATTGGCTCCGGACCACCTGATGAACGCGTGCGTGGTGGATGGACCCGAAATCCGCTCCTGAAAAATTCAATAAAAACAATAGCTGACGGAACGGAGTTCCACTTAAGCATATATTGACTCTCTCGGTCTTTGGAGGTTGATGCGTGCCCATCTGGTATTTTGGTCTGACCATATTTGATCAAGTCCAATGCGCCAGCACGAACAAAATGGAGGAAATGCCGACAGTCTGGGAAGATTGAGGGCGGCGCAGTACAAAAATACGAACAACTCTTTGTTTTTTATCGGGTGCGACGGCGATGCCTTCTGCGCCCCAATAATCAACGCTCCATCTGTCTTCTGTCGGAACGCCGAAATGACGGTCGTAATTGGTCTGACCGCATTGCCCTGTGCAGCTCAAATGCCAAGAGATCTGCCCGGGCCGGCGCATGCGCCTTCTATTCATCTTGAACAGCCCGACCGCGTGGAGCCTCAAAAGTATGGAACCCTGGGCGCAAATCTATGATCCTGCTGGCAATATCTGGCTTTCGAGCCTTGTTGCCCTGATCCCGATTGTCTTCTTCTTCCTTGCCCTCACTGTCCTGCGCCTGAAGGGGTACATGGCCGGCACGTTGACAGTGGTGCTGTCGCTGCTCGTCGCCATCTTCTTCTATGGCATGCCTGTGGACAGGGCGCTCGCCGCTGGCGTCTATGGCTTCTTCTATGGCCTTTGGCCGATCGCCTGGATCATCGTGGGTGCGGTTTTCCTCTACAAGATCGCAGTCAAGACCGGCCAGTTCGACATCATCCGCTCCTCTATCCTGTCGGTGACAGAAGATCAGCGTTTGCAGATGTTGCTGGTGGGCTTTGCCTTCGGTGCCTTTCTTGAAGGCGCAGCGGGCTTTGGCGCGCCTGTGGCCATCACGGCCGCGCTGCTTGTGGGCCTTGGCTTCAAGCCCCTTTATGCTGCGGGCCTCTGCCTGATCGCGAACACCGCACCCGTCGCCTTCGGTGCCATGGGTATCCCAATCATCGTGGCCGGTCAGGTGACAGGGCTTGATCCCTTCCATATCGGCCAGATGGCCGGTCGGCAGTTGCCCTTCCTGACCATCATCGTGCTGTTCTGGATCATGGCCATCATGGATGGCTGGCGCGGTGTGCGCGAGACCTGGCCGGCTGTGATTGTGGGTGGTGGCGCTTTTGCGGTGACCCAGTATTTCACCTCCAACTTCATCGGGCCGGAGTTGCCGGATATCACCTCATCCATCGCCTCTCTGGTGGCCCTTACGCTGTTCCTGAAGGTCTGGAAGCCATCGCATATCTTCCGCTTTGAACTGAGCGCGGAAGAAAAGGCCAAGGCCGCTGCCGGTGCGGGCACCGCGACCCATGCCGGCAATTATTCGCTTGGGCAGATTGTGCGTGCGTGGTCTCCCTTCATCATCCTCACC
This sequence comes from Xanthobacter sp., assembly GCA_035911315.1. Lineage (GTDB taxonomy): Bacteria > Pseudomonadota > Alphaproteobacteria > Rhizobiales > Xanthobacteraceae > Xanthobacter. Next base: position 59,481 of record JAMHVS010000012.1, on the reverse strand, counting down.
GTGATGGTGACGATCTGGAGTATCGCGCCGTTCAAGCGTCTGTTCTCGGCCAATGGCCCGCTTGCGAACTGGGTGGTTTCCATTCCGGTGCCATTCCTGCACCAGCTTGTGCAGAAGGTGCCGCCGATTGTCGCTGAGCCAACCCTCTATGCGGCCGTCTATCGCTTTGACTGGTTCTCCGCGACGGGCACCGCCATCTTTATCGCGGCGATCCTGAGCGTGCTCTATCTGCGCATGCGCCCGTCTGATGCAGTGAAGACCTTCGGTGCGACCCTTAACGAACTGAAGATCCCGATTTATGCCATTGGTATGGTGCTGGCGTTTGCCTTCATCGCCAATTATTCGGGCCTCTCGGCCACGCTGGCGCTGGCTCTGGCGCATACCGGCAAGGGCTTCACCTTCTTCTCGCCCTTCCTGGGCTGGCTGGGTGTGTTCCTGACGGGTTCGGATACCTCTTCCAATGCCCTGTTCGGTGCGCTTCAGGCACAGACCGCTCATCAGATCGGTGTTTCGGACGTGCTGCTGGTGGCGGCCAACACCACAGGTGGCGTGACCGGCAAGATGATCTCGCCCCAGTCCATCGCCATCGCCTGTGCGGCCGTGGGGCTGGCGGGCAAGGAGTCGGACCTGTTCCGCTTTACGGTGAAGCATTCGCTGTTCTTCACCGCGCTTGTGGGTGTCATCACCACGCTTCAGGCTTACTGGCTGACCTGGATGATCCCGTGATTATGCACTTCTGATGCGGGCTTGCCCGAGAGATGTGAAGACGAACAGGCCCGCCATTGGCGGGCCTGTTCTTTTTTGGTTGGACCACTTTCTCTCGCCGATCGCTTGCGGCTGATCTGCTCTGAATAGGGCAGGTGTGAAGATGCGGGCATCTGTCGCCCGTCATGCGAGATTGCTATGCGCCCTCTATCTCGGGGCTGGATGCTGATCTGGTGGATCTATGCAGTACGGCCCGGGTTGCCGGGAGGAGCGGATTTGGTGCAGGGGGCAGGCCGGACGGGCAATCTTTCCCGAAGCGCTGAATCTCTCAGGGGCTTACGGCATGATGCTGAAATGAAAACGCCGGCCTGAAGGCCGGCGTCATGCTGTGGCTGAAAGAAGCGGGTGGAATCGGAGAGCTTGTGCCCACCGGCTCCACGGCTGCATCAGTAGCGGTAGTGCTCGGACTTGAACGGGCCGTTCTGCGGCACGCCGATATAGGCCGACTGCTCATCGGTGAGGGTGGTGAGCTTCACGCCGATCTTTTCCAGATGCAGCTTGGCCACCTTCTCATCCAGATGCTTGGGCAGCGTGAACACTTCCTTGGCATAGTGACCGGGCTTGGTGAACAGCTCGATCTGCGCCAGCGTCTGGTTGGTGAAGGAGGCGCTCATCACGAAGCTCGGGTGGCCGGTGGCGTTGCCAAGGTTCACAAGGCGGCCTTCGGACAGCAGGATGATGCGACGGCCCGTGGGGAACTCGATCTCGTCCACCTGCGGCTTCACGTTGGACCACTTGAAGTTCTTCAGGCCGGCAACCTGAATTTCGCTGTCGAAGTGGCCGATGTTGCACACAATGGCGCGGTCCTTCATGGCCCGCATGTGGTCCACGGTGATGACATCGACATTGCCGGTGGTGGTCACGAAGATGTCGGCGCGCGGGGCGGCATCTTCCATGGTGGTCACTTCATAACCTTCCATCGCGGCCTGAAGCGCGCAGATGGGGTCGATCTCGGAGACCAGCACGCGGCAGCCGGCATTGCGCAGCGAGGCGGCAGAGCCCTTGCCCACGTCGCCGAAGCCGGCAACCATGGCGACCTTGCCGGCCATCATCACATCGGTACCACGGCGGATGCCGTCCACCAGAGACTCGCGGCAGCCATAGAGATTGTCGAACTTCGACTTGGTGACGCTGTCATTCACATTGATGGCGGGCCACAGCAGCGTGCCCTTCTTCTGCATCTCGTACAGACGATGCACGCCCGTGGTGGTTTCTTCCGTCACGCCCTGAATGTTCTTGGCGATCTCGGAATAGAAGCCGGGCTTTTCCTTCAGGCGGCGCTTGATGGCGGCGAAGAGGACGCTTTCCTCCTCATTGGTCGCGCCTTCGAGGAAGGCGGTGTCTCCCTCTTCGGCGCGCTTGCCAAGGTGGATGAGCAGGGTGGCGTCGCCGCCGTCATCCAGAATCATGTTCGGGGTGCCGCCATCGGCCCACTCGAAGATGCGGTGGGTGTAATCCCAGTATTCTTCCAGGCTCTCACCCTTGATCGCGAACACCGGGGTGCCGGTGGCGGCGATGGCGGCGGCAGCGTGGTCCTGCGTGGAGTAGATGTTGCAGGAGGCCCAGCGCACGTCCGCGCCCAGAGCCTGCAGCGTCTCGATGAGCACGGCGGTCTGGATGGTCATGTGCAGCGAGCCGGCGATGCGCGCGCCCTTGAGCGGCTGCGCTGCGCCATATTCCGCGCGGGTCGCCATCAGGCCGGGCATCTCGGTCTCGGCGATGTCCAGCTCCTTGCGGCCCCAGTCGGCAAGGCTGATGTCCTTCACCACATAATCGTTGCTCATGACTTCTCTCCGCTCGAGCTGGCCCGCCGGGCCGGGGGTATACGCCAGACGCGCAAGATGCTGCGCGGCGTGAATGGCCAGGGGAACTGGCGGGGGGCTTAACATGGCCTGCGCGTCGGGGCAATGACGATATAAAGAAATGTTTATATCAAGACCAAATCTACAGACGGATCGCAGGGCGAGTCATGGAAGGGCGCATCCATGCGCGCATCCGGCACGATGCAAAGCCGGCGCTTCCTTTGATTCTTGTGAAAATTGTGATATAAGAGGGAGTACAGCCGAATGTTTCCATCACAACTGCATCGCGCGCCTGTTATGCGCAATCTCGGGGATTGAGGGCGAGAACCTGCGTGTCAGCCATATTCCGGCATGGCGCGGCAGACAGATGTTGCCTTTGGCTGGCAGAGCGGGCCCCGGGTGCCGCAACGCGCTTGCATCGCGTTGCTAGAGCACCACGTGGCCCATGTCCACAGCGCACGGCGCGCATCATCCTTGTGGCGGACAGGCCAATGGCCGCCAGGGAGAAGCATCGCCAACAGGTCCGGCCTACTGGCCTGATCGGGAGTGGTCCAGAGCATGACGACCAAGAAGACCACGCAGGCCCGTCTCGGCTTCAAGACGGGCGAGCATATCGTTTATCCCTCTCACGGCGTTGGCCGAATCATGGCCATTGAGGAACAGGAAGTCGCCGGATTCAAGCTCGAATTATTTGTCATTTCGTTCGAAAAGGACAAGATGACCCTCCGGGTGCCTGTTCCCAAGGTTGCCAGCGTTGGCATGCGTAAACTTTCCGAAACCAACATTGTGGAAAAGTCTCTGGAGACCCTCCAGGGCCGCGCCCGCGTCAAGCGGACCATGTGGAGCCGTCGCGCCCAGGAGTATGAAGCGAAGATCAACTCCGGTGATCTGGTCGCCATCTCCGAGGTTGTCCGCGACCTGTATCGCTCCGACACCCAGCCCGAGCAGTCCTATTCCGAGCGCCAGCTTTACGAAGCCGCTCTGGACCGCATGGCGCGCGAGCTTTCCGCGGTGCAGGACCTGACCGAGACCGAGGCGATCAAGCTCATTGAGCAGAACCTGCTCAAGGGCCCGCGCCGTGGTCCCGCCGCCAAGGCGGTTGAAGACGCAGATGCGGATGCCGACAGCGATACCGATGTGGAAGACGAGGCCGCGTGAGCGGTTTCTGAGGCCTGTCGTCTTTCCCGAACGGGTTCGACTGATACGAAAAAGCCCGGCGCTGAGCCGGGCTTTTTTGTGTCTGTCCTGCCTTCTCGTCCCGTCACAGCTCACTGCTCCGGCCGCCAGCCGTCGGAATAGAGGCAGGAACGGGTCACGGTCTCGCGGGCTTCGGAATTGGCGTCTCTCGTGCTGTATGTGGGCGGGTTCCACACCTTGGCGCGCTGGCAGATCTTGGTGCCGTTTGGCCCGCCCGCGATGCAGGTCTCGGCCCCATCAGAATAATAGGCCTGCCGGGAGATATAGGTCTCTGTCTGTACCGGCACCTGCATGTAGGCATCCGCCTTGCAGCGCTCCAGCGCGACATCGAAGTCTTGAGCGGAGGCACCCGGTTTGCTCATGCGCTCGATGCATCCCGAGAGGGACAGCGCGAACCCGATCACCACCATGATACGAACCAACGGCATTGCATTCCCCTCGCCCTGATGGCCAGCCCGGCCAGTTATCCCATCGGCATGCCTGCCGAACCCCATGAACCCGGTTTCGCATTCCAGCTTGTTCTCGCCTCTCCGAGAAGAGCGAGGTGATGAAGCCGTCCTATGTATGGAGTGGTGCGGGGGCCTGAGTGCATCCTCACGCGCACATCCATCTGTCATCTAGGGTATTTAGGGGGCGTTGCTGACACCAGCCTTACAATCGGGCTGGCCCATATGAGAAAAGAGGAAAGCTGCCCGAGGATCATATGCCCCGCACGCAGCCACTGCCGCGAGGATCGTCCGCCCCCTCCAGCATGCCGTTCGCGTGAAGCACCACAGCGCCGGCCTGCCCCATCTCCTCACTCCATATATCCGGCAGCATCTCTATGGAGTGGCCACTGCGGCGCAGGGCTGTCAGCACGGCATCTTCGAACCCGCCTTCAAGTCGCAACACGCCATGCTCGCCGCCGGGTTCATGAGCAAAGTGCCAGCGGGGGCGGGCGATGGACTGGCCAAGTGGCATGACAAACATCACGTGGCGAGAGAAAAAGGCAGATTGTGCCTGCATGTGGTCCTCGCCTCCGGTCGCGCCACAGGTGATGACACGCCCGTTCTTCAACTGGGCAAGGGACGGGCTCATGCCATGCAGGGCTTGCCCGCCGGGGTGCAGCATGGCGGGTGAATCGGGCTGCAGAGAGAAGTCCGTGCCCTGATTCTGCATCAGTATGCCGGTGCTGGGCAGTACGCAGCCGGAACCGAACGCGGAGTGGAGCGACTGGGCATAGGAGACCACCAGCCCGGATGCATCCGCCGCTCCTATCCAGAGGGAAAGGGGAGGGCTTGCAGGCTGGGACCAGGTTGGGTGCCACACTTGTGCGCGTGAGGAATCAATGCACGCCGCCATGTCATCAAGTGTATTGGGGGACAACCGGAAAGGCGCGCCTTCGCTGGAGAGTGCAAGATCATTCATCTGGCGGTCGCGCGCCAGCAGAGCCTGTTTGGTGGCCTCAATAAGACCATGCAGATGGGCAGGGCTTTCAGGTTTTTGCACATTCAGCCGCTCGAGCAGGGCCAGAATCGTGAGAATGGTGAGGCCCGGTGCGGGTGGCGGGGCGCTATAAAGCGTGCCTGCCTTCAAATGCACCTGCACCGGCTGGTGCTCCTGTGCCCGATAGCTCTCCAAATCCGTCCGGTTGAGCGGGCTGCCAATCCGCTCCAGATCTGCTGCGATCTCGCGCCCCACATCTCCGGAATAGAAATCCTGAAGGCCGGCCCGGGCGAGATGGTCGAGCGTATCTGCAAGGCGATGCTGATAAAGGGGCGCACCCGGTTTCAGCAGGCGCAGTTCATCACGGGTTTCATCCGCCTGCATGAATATGTCGCAAAAGCCGGGAGCACCCCGCAGCTCTTCCAGATTCATCTGTGCCAGATGGAGCATGGCATCGCTGGCAGGAGCGCCTTCGTGTGCATGATGCATGGCGCGTTCCAGAAGGCGGGCCAGACTCATGCGGCCGCCTGCCGCGCGGGCTGCATCCATTGCCACGGACCAGCCCGCCACTGCGCCCGGCACAGTAAGGATAGCCTGCGGGCCACGGGTTGGAATGCGTTCCAGCCCCAGATCATGATAATGGCGGATCGTGGCCCGCCCGCCGATCTGACCACAGGCGGAGATGTGGTGCACCCGGCCGGAAGGCGTGCGGATTATCCAGACGCCATCGCCACCCAGATGGCTCATATGGGGGCACAGTACAGCACTGGCAGCCGCAGTTGCGATCGCTGCTTCCAGGGCGTTTCCACCCTCTGCCAGCACATCGCGCCCGGCTTCTGCGGCCATAATATGAGGGGCTGCCACCATGCCGCGCCCGGCATGAACGGATTCATGATAAAGAACGGCATCTGTCGCGGCGGGGAAGTCCATGGTGCCGTCTCCGGTTATTCTGTCCGCATCTGATCTTGACGCTGGGCGCGTCGCATCGCACCTTCCGCGCACGAGAGAGCCTGTATGGCACGCGGCACATGGCCGTGCTGAAGGAGTTTTGAAATGAATCGAGCCGGCCAGACGAACTGGGGCCATGTTCTCACTGTCACGAGCGCAACGGTTCTGGTGCTGACGGAACTCTTCGCGGTGGGCATCGCGGCCGGATGGGCTGTCAGCGGTTTGCTCAATCTGGGCGATATCGGTGAATACGGGCTGATGGCGATCTTTGGCCTGCTGGCTCTTTATGGCTCCTATCGCTATTTCCGCAAGGCCGCACAGGCGGAGCCGCTGCGCTATCAGCGCTGACAACAAGGGCTGGGTGCTCGCCTTTTTGCCTTTCAACAGCGCTTTTTCTGCCTGCTCCAAGCCTCAAGGCAGGTTTTGTGGCTGACAGCGCAGAATTTCAAACATGCAGCGCGCGTGCCTTGCAGATATGCACTGCGCCGCTGTCATGTTGTTATCTTCTTTTATATCATGGGTTTAAGTTGATTTTGGCGCGCCGTGTGACGCTGGCGCATGGCCGGGTGTCATAAACCTCGTGCAGGTTGAAACGATAAAATCGCTTCAAGGTCGCCAAGTTTCAATATTCATGTACCAAATGGAATAGAATCCGTGTTAGGCTAATGCCGGTCGGGAAGAAGTGCGCGAACAGGTGTTGTTAGTGCGTGAAAGTCCGGCCTTGTCCATTTGGCACAAGGCATGAAACAGTGGCTGGGTTGAGCGTTGAGCGAAGGTGTGTGTCAAGACGCCCGGACAGTGCATCCAAATCTGCACGGTAACGCATTCATTTCAGCAGTGGTGGATAGCCCTGAGCCCATATTGGCGATTGACCTCAACGGAATTACACATGAGCCGTAACCGAGACTTCCGAGAGCCGCGCCGCCGTGGCTTTGACGACGACTTTGCGCCGCCGCGTGACCGCGGCTTCGGAGGAGATCGTCCTTTTTCTTCGCCGAGCAGCAGCAGCAGCTTTGGCGCTCCGGTCCCGTCGGGCCCGACCATCGACGCGACTGTGAAGTGGTTCAATCCTGAAAAGGGTTTCGGCTTCGTAGAGCTGGCTGATGGTTCGGGTGACGTGTTCCTGCACGCGCGCGCTCTTGAAGCCGCTGGTCAGGACAGCGTTCCTCCTGGTTCCCGCCTTTCCGTGCGGGTTGGCCAGGGCCAGAAGGGCCGTCAGGTCACCGAGGTTCTGGAGGTTGACACCTCCACTGCCGAAGAGGCTCCTCCGCGTCGCAGCTTTGGTGCTGGTCCAGGCGCTGGCGCGTCGCGCTCAGGTGGCATGGGCGCTGGCCCGCGTGCCGCAACCGGCCCGACCGAAGAGCGCGTGGGCACCGTGAAGTGGTACAACCCCGACAAGGGGTTCGGCTTCATCGCGGTGGAAGGTGGCGGCAAGGACGTGTTCGTCCATGTCACTGTCATTTCCCGCTCGGGTCTGGGCGATCTGGCCGAAGGTCAGCGGGTTCTGGTGCAGGTCGGGCAGGGTCCGAAGGGCCCCGAAGCCCGTGGCATCGAACTGGCAGACTGAGCCATTCTCAATAATGCGGCGCGCGCTACCGGATACGGTGGCGCGCGCTCGCGTTTCAGCTTCCGGCATTGCTGTCGGGAAATGGTGACAACGATCCATTGCAAGGGCGATGGTTCTGTATTCTCACCGGCTTTTATTTAAATCTGGAGTCCCACCTCAATGACGCAGCAGCTCGAGTCGGATTTGGCCGCTCTTCTTGATCGTCTCAAGAATGCTCAGCGGGAGCTGGTCGTGACGGCATCTCGTGGCACCACCATTCCTTCTGACGGAATGCTGCGCAAGATTTCCGAGCTGGAAGGCGTCATTGCTGCGACAGAAGCTGTTCTTGAAGAAGAGCGTGCGCGCCGCTGAGTGAGGCTGCGGCGACCTTCTTCGCCGCAGGTCATACTTGCATTTCATCTCATCGGCCTTCCCGAAGCATGTTTCTGTTTTCAGGGCTGGATGAGACTGTGTTTTTATGTGTTCTTTCCGGCTTGTGCGGCTGGTCAGTGGCTCATATTTGCTCACAAGCCTGCAGCCCTCGCATTCATCCATGAGAGATGAGGCGTTTTTGTCATTTTACGCAGGTGCAATTGCTCATAGCTTTTGCCAGAGCTGACCCAGGCAAGAATATCTTCTCAGCTTTTCTCGCAGCATAACGCTGTCGGCACCGGTGTTGATGTGGTGCCCTATCAGATGCACGCCACAAGACGGTATGTGGCAAGCCTCTCTGAAATGCTGAAAGTAAAGACCGGCAGTTCTCTGAGCCATCTATGCCATCGTGCTGGCAGTTCTGCTGAGATGGCCATAGCCTCAAGATTTTGATCTGAAATCATGATTCTTAGAACAGCACGCGATTAATTCCGTGCCGTTGCCCATGGGCGTTCCGCTCATGTTCGAGGGCGCGAGATGCAGTTCGTCATCCCTGTCTCGCGCCATCTTCGTTCATATTTTTGAATTTGCCATCAATGAGCCGATGCAGTGCCTCGCCTCAGGCGAGCTCATTCAGCAAGCGCGCGATTGCTGCCCGCAATTCCGGAAAGCCCTCTCCAGTGTTGCTGGATGTGGGAAACACCTCCGGATAGGCAGCGGGGCGACGCTTGATCTTGTCCTTGAGCGCTGCAATCACGCCCGGCAAAGCCGAGGGCTTCACCTGATCCGTCTTGGTGAGAATCAGCGCATAGGACACGGCTGCCGTGTCGAGCAGATCCAGAATCTCTTCATCGACAGCCTTCAGGCCATGGCGCGAATCCACCAGCACGAACACGCGCGCAAGGGTTACGCGTCCCCGCAGATAATCCCGGATTGTATTGGTCCAGGCGTCCACTTTCGTCTTTGGGGCCTTGGCGAAGCCATAGCCGGGCATGTCCACAAGACGAAACTGCGGGCCGGCATCAAAGAAGATCAGTTCCTGCGTGCGGCCGGGGGTAACGGACGTGCGGGCCAGCGCCTTGCGGCCTGTCAGCGCATTCACAAGTGAGGATTTGCCGACATTGGAGCGTCCCACCAGTGCAATCTCCAGCCCTGCCATGGGGGGCAGGGTTTTGATGGTGGGAGAGGCCCAGATGAACTTCCATTCGCCTGCAAACAGGAGCCGTCCCTGTTCACGCAAGGCCGCCTGCGCGCGCGCCTCCTCCTCCGTCATCACAGATGCGGGAGTGGAGGTGTTGGTTTCGCCCGTCGCGGCGGGGGTCTTTGAAGGCGTGTTCATGGCTTGCTTATCCCTGAGGCCGCAAGACGGCGCAAGCTTTCTTCCTGAATGGCCCGATGATGTCGTGTGTCGCCATGTCAGACCCCGGCGCATGCAGCTTTGCATCTGCCGGGGTTCTGGCGCAAAACTATCTCTGGCCGCCGAGGAACGTGTTCTTGAACCAGCGGTCAATGGTCATGGGTTCTTCCTGCTGTGGCTGCTGCTGTTGTGCCTGCGAGGGCTCACCCACGAGTTCACCGAACAGCGAGGAGGGCTGGTCCTCTGGAACCGCACCGGGTGGGTTCAGCGCGCCACCGGGCGGGCCAAAGTCTGTGCCCCCGAATCCGGCTGTGCGCGAGCCTCCGGGCAGTTCTGCCACCGGCACATTCTTGTGTGCGGCCTGCATATACCGGTTCCAGATGCTCACCGGCAGATTGCTGCCTGAGGTGCGCTTGGTGGGGGAGGAATCATCATTGCCCAACCACACGGCGGTCACGTAGCGCGCGGTGTAGCCCACGAACCAGGCATCGCGGTAGTTCTGGGAGGTGCCGGTCTTGCCGGCGGCCTCCCAGCCCGGAAGCGAGGCGGCGCGGCCGGTGCCAGATACCACGGTTTCCATCAGCATCTGGTTCATCATGGCGGCATAGGTGGGGTCCATCACCCGCCCGGGGCCGGAACCGTCGCGCTGGTACAGCACCTGCCCATCGGCTGATTTCACCGTGTCGATCACATAGGGAATAACGCCGATGCCACCGCTGGCGAAGGGCACATAGGCGCCGGCAAGCTCCAGCACCGAGACTTCCGAGGTGCCCAGCGCAATGGATGGGTTGGCCGCAAGATTCGAAGAGATTCCAAGCCGATGGGCGGTTTTAACAACCGCTTCCGGGCCCACTTCCAGCGCCAGCCGGATGGAGACCGTGTTGAGCGAGTGGGACAGCGCGGTCTGGAGGGTGACCGGGCCCATATATTTATGGGTGGCATTTTCCGGCTTCCAGCCCTTCAGCTGAAGCGGGGCATCCTCGACCACAAGATTGGGCACAAGGCCGGATTCAAGCGCAGCCAGGAAGACGAATGGCTTGAAGGCGGAGCCCGGTTGCCGGCGCGCGGTCACGGCCCGGTTATACTGACTGTCCTCATAGGAGCGCCCACCCACCAGCGCCCGCACGGCACCGTTCGTATCAAGCGAAACCAAGGCACCCTGACCCACATTGTATTTCGCGCCAGACTTGTCGAGCACCTCGGAGATCGCCCCCTGGGCAGCCTGTTGCAAGGCAGGGTCGATAGTGCTGCGCACGGTGACATCACCGGGCAGGGGGCCCACAAAGGAATCGAGCTGTTCCATCACCCAATCGGCCACATAGCCTATGGAGTTCGGGGTTTTGCCCTTGGCGAGCGTGGCAGGGCTCTCAAGCGCGGCCTTGGCGGCTGCGGGGGTGATGAGGCCTTGCTGTTCCATCACCTTCAGCACCAGCGCCGCACGGGCCTGCGCGCCCTTCAGGTTGCGGGTGGGGGCAAGGCGTGAGGGCGAGTTGACGAGGCCGGCCAGCATGGCAGCCTCGGCCAGGGTCACTTCCCGGGCGGATTTGCTGAAATAGCGCTGGGCTGCAGCCTCCACACCATATGCGCCGGCACCGAAATAGACCCGGTTCAGATAGAGATCGAGGATTTGCGGCTTCGTATATTCAGCCTCCAGCCACAGGGCCAGCAGCACTTCCTGAATCTTGCGCGAATAGGTGCGCTCCTGGGTCAGGAACAGATTTTTCGCCAGCTGTTGGGTGAGGGTGGACCCGCCCTGCCTCACGCGTCCGGAGGTCAGATTGGTAACGAGGGCACGCGCAAGCCCTTCCGGGTCCAGCCCGAAATGGCTGTTGAAGCGCTGGTCTTCAATCGCGACAAAGGCTTCCGGCAGATAGGCCGGCAACTGGCTGATGGGAATGGCGACCCCGCCCATGTCGCCACGCGTGGCCAATGTCTGTCCGTTCTCACCCTGAATGGTGACCGTGGGCGGACGCTTGGGCACCATCAGTGTCTGCATGGGCGGCAGCTTGGAGGCCTCATAGGCCACGAGCCCTGCCACGCCGATGCCAACCCAGATGGCGAGAATGAAGCACCACTTCACCAGCAGCCAGACAAGGGAGCGCCTGCGCCGTGGCGGCCTGCTTCCGCGACCGGTGCCGCGTGGGGGGCGAGATGATGGAGGCGCAGGGCGTTCTGATGCACGCGATGATGTGTTGGGCGAGCCAGAAGACGCAGATGTGCGTGCGCTGCTGCTCTTGCGGCCGCGTGCATTGCCGCCGGCCGCGCGTGGCTCCATCTGTTCTGGTACAAGCCGTTCGGCGCGCAGGGGGCTCTTCTTCTCGGGAGGCGTGTTGTTTTCGTCTGGCTCGGGGCCGGATCGCATGCCCGGTTCCTGACGCAGGGCCGGTTCCTTGCGTGGAGCCGCACCCCTGCTGCGGGCTGCCGTAACCTTGCGGGGGCTGGAGCCGGCGGCAGAACGGTCCTCGGGCGAGAGACGGATATCGAGTGGAGATCCACCACGGGGCACTTCGGAACCGTGATTCATGCCCGAGTTCTGATCTTTGCCCATCTCATGTCCATCTTCCATATCCTGCCCGCGCTCACGCCCTTGCCCTTTCTCCACCATGAATGATCCCGCGCCACCCTAGCCGTTTTGTTGACGGGTCTATCCATCACCAAATTGGGGCAGAATGAGCGTTATCTTGTGTTCAGCTGGATAACCCCGCTATGAGGCTGGAGATTTTCCGGCTCAAGCCGATTGGGCACAAGCATGAGAGGCCATCCGTTGGCCTGCCATCAGCCTGAAGGGTGAGGCATAAGGTCGGGTTAATGTCGCCTGCCGGGTACCGCGCTGTTCTCGATGTGCGGGTTGTCGGCGGTGTTGTGCGGGAGAGACTTTCAGGAGGTACGGGCAGGTTGCCCGGACGTGTCCCGCAGATGCGCGATAATGCCGGCGGTGGAACAGGAGGCATCTTCAGGCGCGCGGCCTTCCGCCAGTGCGGGCAGAAGGGCAGTCGCCAATTCCTTGCCCAGTTCCACGCCCCATTGGTCAAACGGATTAATGTTCCAGATGACCGCTTCCACAAACACGCGGTGCTCATAAAGGGCAATCAGGCGGCCAAGGGTAAACGGGTCAAGCTGCCGGTAGGCGAGGGTGAGGGAAGGGCGGTTACCGGGGAACACCCGATGCGGCGCCAGCCATTCCACCTCTGCCTCATCCAGCCCGCGCGTGCGCAACTGGGCGGCGGCTTCATCCAGCGTGCGGCCGCGCATCAGGGCCTCTGACTGGGCAAGGCAATTGGCCACCAGCAGCCGGTGATGTTCCGCCAGATCCGGCTCATGACCCTCGGCGGCAATCATGAATTCCACCGGCACCACATCCGTACCCTGATGCAGAAGCTGGAAGAAGGCGTGCTGGGAATTGGTGCCAGGCCCGCCCCACACCACCGGCCCGGTGGGGCGGGAGACCGCCCCCCCTTCACGGGTCACGCTCTTGCCATTGCTCTCCATGTCAAGTTGCTGGAGATAGGCGGGAAATGCGCGCAGGCGCTGGTCATAGGGGATGACCGCACGCGTGGGGTAGTGGCACACATCACGATGCCACATACCAATGAGGGCCAGCAGCACCGGCAGGTTCTGCGCCAGAGGGGCAGTGCGGAAGTGCCGGTCCATGGCCTCTGCACCCGCCAGAAAAGCCGCGAACCGCTCAGGGCCAATGGCGATGATGACGGGCAGGCCGATTGCCGACCACACCGAATAGCGCCCGCCGATAAAGTCCCACAGGTCGAAAGCCCTGTCTTCGCGGATGCCAAAAGCGGTGATGCGCTCGGGAACCGTGGAGACAGCGGCAAAATGCGCGCTTACGGCTGCATCCCCCAGCGCCGCCACAATCCAGTTTCGTGCCGTTTGCGCATTGCGCATGGTCTCCACCGTGGTGAAGGTCTTGGACGCAACGATGAACAGGGTCGTGGCCGGATTCAGCTTTTTCAGCAGGTCGGCAATATGTGCCCCGTCCACATTCGAGATGAAGTGACAGGACGGGCCATCATGGAAGGGGGCAAGGGCCTTGGTGACCATGGCCGGTCCGAGATCAGAGCCGCCAATGCCGATATTCACCACATCTGTAAACGGCGCTCCGCCGGCCCCGGCGATCGTGCCATTGCGTACACCCTCCGCGAAGGCATGAACGCGGGCACGGGTATCGCGCAGAGCACTCTTGATGTCTTCGCCATCAATGAAAAGCGGGTCAGGGCCCGAATCGCGCAGTGCCACATGCAGCGCCGCGCGCTTCTCCGTATTATTGAGAAGCTCTCCCGCAAACATCTCCTCACGCCAGACTTCAAGCTTGGCGGTTTCCGCCAGTTTTACCAGCAGGGCGACGCTTTCATGGGTCAGCGCGGTTTTGGAGAAGTCGAGCAGAAGATCATCATGGCGTGCGGAAAACTGGCCGAAGCGCTCCGGAGCCTGAAACAGCTCCGCAATCGTGTGGGTCTCCCGGTTGCGTAAGTCAGCCAGCGCCTGCCATGCCAGATCCAGCGCGCCGCGACCATCCGCATCGTCTGCTGCGGCATGCGCGGCCTGAGCGGTGGCAGGGGTGGAGAAGGTGGTGACTGCGCTCATGGGGGACTGCATCTTCCGAAAGGCCCAGACTTCAGCGCAGCGGTGCTGATGCGCCGCAAGCCTTGTCTGATCCTGCGTTTACAGATTGTCGCAAGGATTTCCAAGCCGGCAACCCAGCCAGAGTTTCACGGCATGATGATGACGTTTCAGGGGCAATCGCCGCGCGCAGGGGCTCTGTGTATTTATGGTGAATCACCGACAGAGATAAACAGAACGGAGCGCTGGGAGAAAACATCTGCCCGATTGGTATGCATCCAGGCACTGTGGCTCAACATGAGCACATACGAAAATATCCGCGCGGCCGGGCCACGCGGATATTTTCCTTGGATCAGAGCATCCTGACTGGTTCAGGAGAACCGGGCTGTGCGGAGGAAGCGTAAAGCCGTTTCCACACATTGCCGCCCGGCAGGCATGAGGCTGGAAACCAGCCCCCGAAATCTCAGCGTGCGCGACCCTTGACCGGGAGCAGACCTTCGCGCTGGGCGCGCTTGCGGGCCAGCTTGCGTGCGCGGCGGATGGCTTCTGCCTCTTCGCGTGCACGCTTCTCGGAAGGCTTCTCGTAATGGCCACGCAGCTTCATCTCGCGGAAGATCCCCTCACGCTGCATCTTCTTCTTGAGCGCCTTGAGGGCCTGATCAACATTGTTGTCGCGGACGAGAACTTGCACGTGTCTACCTCTTCAAACTGTTGCGCCGATCCGGTGCGATTTGATCTGGGATTCCGGCTCATGTGCCAAAGACAGCCAGAGGAGTCTTTTCATGCATGTCCGGAAAGAGCCGCCCTATTAACAGGGATAGGGGGGGCTGTCCACATGAGTCTGCCCTGAAGGCGGGTTTCAGCAGGATTCCTTGTCCGGGTCCGGCAGGCTGCCAGCCTCGCGCCACACACGGTTCACATGCCCCATCTTGCGGCCAGCCCGGGCCTCCATTTTCCCGTAGAGGTGGAGATATGTTCCGGGCTCAGCCAGAAGCTGCCGCCATTCATGCACATCATCACCGATGAGATTCGTCATCTCTGAGCGGCCATGGCGGGTGGCATCACCCAGCGGCCAGCCGGCAATCGCACGCACGTGCTGCTCGAACTGGGAAGTGACAGCGCCATTCTGGGTCCAGTGGCCGCTATTGTGCACACGCGGTGCGATCTCATTGACCACGAGCCGCTCATCTTCCCCGCCACCAACCACAAACAGTTCCACCGCCAACACACCCACATAATCCAGCGCACTGGCGATGGCGCGGGCGATGGCGCGGGCGCTGTTGCCGGTAGAGCCGGTGACTTCGGCCGGGACAGTGGAGGTGTGCAGGATGTGGTTGCGATGGACGTTCTGGGTCAGGTCATACGAGATGAAGGCATCATCGGCACGACGGGCGGCGACAACGGAAACCTCCCGCTTGAATGCGACAAAACCTTCCAGAATCGCCGGCTGCTGGCCAATCGAGACCCATGCCGCAGCAAGATCATCACCGGGGTGGATGGTGACCTGCCCCTTGCCATCATAGCCGAAACGCCGGGTCTTCAGCACCGCGGGCAGACCAATGGTGGCGACAGCGGCGGCAAGAGCTTCAAGATCATCAACCTGCGCGAACGGAGCGGTTTCAATGCCCAGTTCACGCACGAAGCTTTTCTCAGCCAGCCGGTCCTGTGAAATCGCGAGCGCGCGAGCCCCAGGTGCGAGCGGCACCCGTGCGGCGAGAAATTCCGCTGTCTTCAGCGGCACATTCTCGAATTCATATGTGGCAACCGCGATGCCATCGGCAAAACGGGCAAGGGCTTCCTCGTCATCATAGGCCGCACAGATGTGCTCTTCCACCACCTGAAAGGCGGGGCTCTCACTCTCCGGGCACAGGATGCGGGCCTTGAGGCCAAGATTCGCGGCAGCAAGCGCGATCATCCGCCCAAGCTGTCCGCCACCCAGAATGCCGATCGTATCTCCGGGATTCAGCATCAGCGGACCGGATGCACGGTCACGGCTTCGGTACGTGCGGTGCGCCAGTCCTGAAGTCGTCCGGAAAGGGATTCGTCGGAGAGCGCGAGCACGGAGGCGGCCAGAAGAGCGGCATTGGTTGCGCCGGCCTTGCCGATCGCAAGGGTGCCGACAGGCACGCCGGCGGGCATCTGCACGATGGAATACAGGCTGTCGATGCCGGACATGGCCTTGGATTCCACCGGCACGCCGAACACCGGCAATGTGGTGAGCGCCGCCACCATGCCCGGAAGATGCGCCGCACCGCCAGCGCCGGCGATGATGACCTTGTAGCCATTCGCCTTTGCACTGCGTGCGAAGTCATACATACGCTCAGGCGTGCGATGGGCCGAGACGATCAGCGCCTCATGCGCCACGCCGAGCGCATCCAGCGTCTCGACCGCATGGCGCATTGTGTCCCAATCCGATTGGCTGCCCATAATGACGGCCACCTGCGGTGCGTTCATCTCCCGGACCCCCGCAAAATGGAAAGCGCGGACTTATCGGATAGCGGGCCAAGGAGCAAGGAAAATGAGACGGATGCAGGTTTGAGGTGTCTGAAAGGGGCGCTTTCAAACGGCCGATATGCGTCGTGATCCACGATCAGCTTCCGAAGAGGAGCATGATTCTCTGGTCCCCGATTCGCGATACCGCTCAGGGTCGCCAGCGCCGGTGCAGCCAGAGCCACTGTTCGGGATATTCGCGCACCCAGCCCTCAATCACGGAGGTGACAACCTGCATGCCGTCTTGCACATCAATCTTGCCCTCATCATCGCGGGGCATGGTGATTTCTTCCGTGATCTCAACACGGAATCGGGCATTGGGCAGGCGGATAACGCGCATGCCATGAACCGGACACTCAAACTGCCGGGCCAGACGGGCCAGCGTGGGGTTAGTGGCGCAGGGGCGGCCGAAGAAGGTCACTTCCGGCCCGTTGGTCCAGTACTGGTCCACCAGCATGCCCAGATGCTGGCCCTCTGCCAGCATCCGCGCCATCACCCGGCCGGCATCGCGCCCGGCACGGATGAGATAGGGCATGGTCTCAGCGCGCATTTCCTCAATGAGGTCAGCGGCTTTCTTGTTGTTTGGCGCACGATAGAGCACACCTCCAGACACACCGAATTTTGCACCCGCAATGGCGCACAGTTCCCAGTTTCCAGTATGGGCGGTGAAGAACAGGGCAGGGCGGCCATCATCGCGCAGGCGCTGGAAAATCTCCGCGCCCACCACCTCTATCCGGCCAGAATCAGGATGGGCGGGGTCATAGTCCCATAGCCGGTCCTGCTGGGAGAAATCTGCGGTGAGGCGGCCCATATTGGCCCAAATCCCACGCACCATGTGGTTGATTTCATCCGCGCTTTTTTCAGGGAAAGCAGCAGTGAGATTACGCCGCGCGACCTTCGTGACCGAGAGGAACGGGCCAACCAGCTTGGCCCAGAACGCCATGCCGCCGGATGAAACGGAGAGTGGCCAAAGGCGGAGCCACCAGATGGAAAAGCGGACATAGCCGCCCACAAAAGACTCACCCAGCGGGGCAAGGCGTGCAAGCACAGCTCTGCGTAGGCGGCGCAGGGGATTGCCCGTGCGTTTTCCCACGCGTTTGGCAGGGGGCTTTGAAGGGTTCGTCACGATATCCGGCTCGGCAGACCGCCCTTTAAAGGGCGGCCTCTATGCCTTGATTTCAGAACTTCACGATGATCTTGCCAAAGACCTTGCGGCTTTCCAGACGCTCCAGCCCTTCGTTGAAGTTTTCCAGCGGCACTACGGTGTCGATCACCGGCTTGATGCCCCGGCCCATCTTTTCAAGGCCTTCGGCCACATTGCGGATGGTGGCGCCGAACGAGCCGAAAATCTTGTACTGGCGCTGGAAGAGCTGCATCAGGTTCATCTGCACGCTCACACCCGAGGTGGAGCCGCATGTCACAAGGCGCGCACCCGGCTTCATGGAGAGCAGCGAGGCATTCCAGGTGTCCGCGCCCACATGCTCGAACACCACGTCCACACCCACCTTCTTGGTGATTTTGCGAACTTCGTGCTCGAATCGGTCCTTGCGGTAATTGATGACATGGTCCGCGCCCAGCGCCAGCGCCTTTTCGGCCTTCTCGTCATCGCCAACCGTGGTGATGACGGTGGCGCCGATATCCTTGGCGAGACGAATGGCGGCAGAACCGATGCCAGAGCCGCCGGCATGCACCAGCACGGTCTCGCCCTTTTCCAGCTTCGCATTGTCGAACAGCATGTGCTCGACGGTGGAGAAGGTGATGCCGGCGCAGGCCGCATCTTCGAACGAGACGCCCTCGGGGGCGGGCAGCACGAGCCGCTCCGGCAGGTTCAGCAGGTCGCGTGCGAAGCCATCAATGTGGAAGCCCAGAACGCCGCCGACATCGGTGCACAGATTGTCCCGGCCCTTCTGGCAGTTGGGGCAGTGGCCGCAGGTCATCGCGCCATACATGGAGACGGTCTGTCCCACCTTCAGGCCGCGCACGTCCTTGCCCAGTGCCACAACCTCACCGGCCGCTTCCGCACCCACCACCAGCGGCATCTTGCGCTTGGCGAAGGCCATGCCGCGCCAGCCCCACACATCGATATGGTTCAGCGCCAGCGCCTTCACGCGGATCTGCACCTCACCCGCGCCGGGGGCTTCCGGCTCCGGCAGTTCGACGATCTGGAGATTGCGGTCGGAGACGAGCTGAAGGCCACGCATTGTTCTTGGTCTCTGATTCTGAGGGCGGCCGGGTAAGCACGGCGCATTCTGCCCGCTTTATAACCGCCGGGGCCCGGCAAGAGAAAGGCCGCTGCGGAGATCGAGGGGGCGAATCCCTTCGATATCCTCGCAACGGCCCTGATTCGAGAGCGTTCAGCCCGGCTCGCCGGTCACCACCAGACATACATTCTGGCCACCAAAGCCGAACGAATTGGAGATGACACGCCGCACATCCGCATCACGCGCCACATTCGGCACCAGATCCAGCGGAATGGCCGGGTCTGGAATGTGATAATTGATGGTGGGCGGGATACGGCCATTGGCAATGGTGAGCAGCGACACAACCGCCTCGATCGCGCCCGCTGCTGTCAGCGTGTGGCCGATCATGGACTTGTTGGAAGAGATCGGGATCTGCGCCAGCTTTTCCTCGCCGAACACACCCTTCAGACCCACATATTCCATGCGGTCATTTTCGGGCGTCGAGGTGCCGTGGGCGTTGATGTAGTCCACATCGTCCGGGGTGACGCCGGCATCATCCAGAGCATTCTTCACGCAGCCGATGATCGGGCGACCATCCGGGCTGGAACGGGTGCGGTGGAAATTGTCGGCCATCTCGCCACAGCCTTCCAGCACGCCGAGAATCTTCGCCCCGCGCGCCACCGCATGCTCATAGCTCTCCAGCACCAGCGCTGCTGCGCCTTCTGCCATCACGAAGCCTTCGCGGTTCTTGGCGAAGGGGCGCGAGGCTTCCTCCGGCTTGTCATTGGCCGTGGTGAGGGCGGACAGCAGCGAGAAGCGGATGAGGGCTTCCGGATGCACGGAACCATCGGTGCCGAGCGAAATCGCCACATCCGTGTCGCCGCGCCGGATGGCCTCGACGCCAAGCTGGATCGCGGTCGCGCCAGAAGCACAGGCGGTAGAGAGCGAAATGGGCTGTCCACGGGTGCCGAAACGCTCCGCCAGATGCACCGCAACCGAGCCGAACAGGAAGCGTTCATGCAATGCGCGGAACTTGCCGGAGGCGGCGGACTTCAGCAGGTCACGATAGGTGAGGGGATAGTGACCCACCGATTCGGCCAGCTCACGCCGCTCGGGCCACTCCAGTTCCACCGGCGGCACAGCTGCGAACAGCGGGCCGGGGAAATTGCCGGGCGTGCCGATATTGGCTTCGGTAATGGCCTCTTCCATGGCCAGCGTCGCCAGCTTCTCGGAGAGGTCCGGGGCAGGCACGCGGCCGTCGAACAGGAAGTCCACCGTGCCGGCGATGGTGGTGCGCATGCCCTCGATGGGGAAGCGGGTGATGGTGTGGATGCCCGATTCGCCAGCCGTCAGCCGCCGCCAGTTGTCAGCCTTGCCCTGTCCGAGCGAGGTGACCAGCCCGATGCCGGTGACCACCACAACCGGCCGGCCGAACTTGTCCAAATGCGCCTGCGTCATGTGGCGGCTCCTCGTATTCCATGCGCCTTGCCATCGCGCGCCCAAATGCCTTGTGGCCGGGCGCGCGGGCGGCTCAGATCTTTTCCACCAGCGCGGCGCCTTCACCGCTCCAGTGTCCGATGCCGGTCACGATCACGCGTTCCGCAGCATCTGCCGGCTGTTCCAGCGGATCATCCGCAAGGGCAGGAAACAGTGCACCCCTGGAGAGGCTGAGCGCTGCAAGCGCGAGGGAGGCAATGAAGTGCGCCTCGAAGCCATGGCCGAGACGATTGCCGACAGCGCGTACGGGCAGGCCGGTTTTGGCCAGAATCTCGGCCTCGGTCTGCGTCGCACCCTTCCCACCGGCCGCACCGGAAAAAATGGCGGTGTCGCCAGAGGTGCCGGCAGTGGTGATCAGATCGCGAATCTGCTGCGCCAGCGCGCCTTCAACAGAGCGGCGTGCGCGCTCGGACCAGACGCCAGAGAGCTTCGCGATCGGCTTTGCTCCGCGCGCGGTCGCGTGTTCCGGTGATTCGAGCACAAGGAACGCGCCCATGGAACCCGTGGCGATGCCACGATCCGGCCCTGCGAAAACAGGCTTGAACTCACCCTTGGCACAGTAGCCGCCAAGATCGTTCAGCAGCAGCGTGTCTTCACGCTCGGCATTGCAGGCACCGCCCACAAGGCCAATCTCGCTCTGTCCGGCGGCGATGCGTGAAAAGGCGATGCGCACGGCATCCACCCCACAGCTTTCCTCGCCCATGAAGGTGCGCGAAGAGCCGGTGACGCCATGCACGATGGAAATATTGCCGGCCAGCAGGTTGGAAAGCTGGGCCAGAGAGAGGGTCGGGCGCAGGTCCGACAACAGACGTTCATTGAGAACGCGGCCGGGATTCTCCGCCGTGGCGAGATCGCCCAGAATGGAAGCGTCCACGTCAAAGTCGCGCTCACCGCCACCGGCGGCGACAATCATGTCGGTCCGCGAGAGGATGTCGGTGTTCTTGGACAGCCCGGCCGAATCAAGCGCAAGACCGGCCGCATAGGTGCCGATGCGCTGCCAGGCTTCCATCTGGCGCTGGTCGCCGCGTTTCGGGATCTGCGAATCAAAGCTCACCTTCACCAGTGGATGAACCACATAGGGAGCGAAGGTTTCGGCATCGGTCACCGGCGCCGCGCCGGAGTTCAGAGCGTGCCAATGGGCATCGAGCCCCTCTCCAAGCGAGGAGAGCAGGCCAATGCCCGTGATCCACACCTCACGCCGCGCGGGACGGGACTCAGGCATCAACGAAATCCTTGAGTGGGAAGGAGACAAGCTCCGCCACCTTCATGACCACGGTCTTCATCCGGCCTTCTGGCCAGGGCAGCACGCGGAAGGTCAGTTCGGCAGCGCAGATGGGGCGTCCTTCGATGGTCGCGTGGGTCTTGGCGACCACGAAACCGGAGCCTTCATGCAGGATCTCGGAATGCAGATCGAGATTCTGCCCCGGCACGACAAAGGTGCGCAGCTTGGCTTCCTTCACCGTGGCGAGGAAGGGCATCCGGTCGAAACGGTTGCGTGCGAGAATCAGCCAGCCGGTGCTCTGCGCCATCGCTTCGATGAGCAGCACGCCGGGCATGATCGGGTGCCCCGGGAAGTGCCCCTCAAAAATGGAGCTTTCCTCAGGCACCAGACCCTGACAGTGAATTTTGCTGAGCGACGGGTCGATGGAAACGACCCGATCGATCATGCGGAAGACTTCAGGACGCATGTTTGTGCCAGTCCTCAGGCAGACTTGGCCGCGACCAACTCGTCGATGCGTGCGCAGAGGTTTTCGAGAACGAAATACTGCTCGGTCGTGGCCTTGCCTTCGTTCACTTCCTGGGTCCACTGCTCCAGCGGCAGCTTGATGCCGAATGCCTTGTCGATGGCGAAGGCAATGTCGAGGAAGTCGAGGCTGTCGATGCCGAGATCGTCGATCGCGTGGCTCTCGGGCGTGATGGTGTCCCGCGGGATATCACACGTTTCTGCGATGATATTGGCCACCGTTTCGAACGTGGAAGACATGGACTGCGCCTCTCGTGTGGTCGGCCGTTCCGTGCAGCTGGCTTTCGGGCAGCGCAGGTGCAACGGCCGGGCCAAAATTGCGGCCGGATGGCCTTTGGATAGAAGTTGACGGCCCCTATAGCGAACGCCGCCTGAGGTTTCAATGGTAGACCACGACCGGCGCGCATGTGCGCCACCCGTTCCGCAACCGGGCCTGTTCGCCTCTTCGCATGTCGCATCACCCGCCGCAAGCCCTGCCGGACGGGAAGCTACGCGGGCCATGCCGGCAAAATATCATGCGTGCCCTGAAGGACACGCATGGCGAATCAGCTGCCGTGTGCGGTTCAGATCGGTTCCTTGAAGCTGTTGCACTGCTGCATGGAGCCGCTTTTCAGCCCGCGCATGAACCATGTCATGCGTTGCTGCGAGGTGCCGTGGGTGAAGCTGTCGGGTATGGCATAGCCCTGCGCCTGTTTCTGCAACCGGTCATCACCGATAGCGCTGGCGGCATTCAGGGCTTCCTCCACATCGCCTTCCTCCAGCACCTGGAAGCGGGCATCGGCATGGAAGGCCCACACGCCGGCGAGGCAGTCCGCCATCAGCTCGGTGCGCACCGAGAGGGCATTGGCCTCAGCCTTGCTGCCGGCCTGCTTCTGGGCCTGCTGCACGCGCGGCAGAATGCCGGTGATGTTCTGCACATGGTGCCCCACCTCATGCGCGATGACATAGGCTGCCGCAAAATCCCCCGGCGCCCTGAAGCGGGTCTTCATCTCCTGAAAGAAGGCGAGGTCGAGATACACCTTCTGGTCAAGCGGGCAGTAGAACGGCCCCATGGCCGATTGCGCCCCACCGCAGGCGGAGCGTGTGGACCCGGTGAACAGCACCAGCTTCGGGTCCTGATAGGTCTTGCCTTCGCCGCGGAAAATATCGCGCCAGACATCTTCGGTCTGGGCCAGCACGGCGGCGGCGAAGCGCCCGGTCTGGTCGGTGGGTGTGCCGCTCGCGCTGGTCTGCTGCTGCGGCTGGGATTGCTGATACCCGCCGCCCGCACCATTCAGCGCTTCCATGCCACCGATAAGAACCGCGGGGTTGATGCCCAGCGCCCAGCCAATCAGGCCCACGACAATGATTGTGCCGATGCCAAGGCCGCCCTTGCCACCCGGCATGCGAAAATTGCCGCCGCCACCCTGGCCGCGCCGATCTTCCACATTGCTGCTGGAGCGAAAATTGTCCCAACGCATGGCCCTGATCCCCTGCGAGCGCGTGAATTCTGCTGGAAACGGCCGGAATCGCCCGAATCCACCGTGTGACTATACCGCAGAGGCTGCGCCGTACAGCAGAGCCCGTTGAGGGAAGGTCAGGAGGTCTGGTCCTGCCCTGCATTCTTACGCAGGGCTCGCAATCCGCGCCACAGCCGGATGAGGGTCTTGCGTGTGGCGAAGCCGGCACGGCCGATGGCGCGTTCCACCCGGGCATCACTGGGGGCATTGGGGCGATCATAAAGCCAGTAGCGGGTAAGGGCGATGAGGGCGACGACCAGCACGCCGGAGAGCACGACATCGGTGAAGAAATGCCCGCCAAAGCTGATACGCAGACCGCCCACGATCACGCCAAATCCCACGGCCGTCGAAAGAGCCAGCACGCGCAAGGGGCCGGGTGGCACAAGGCTGGCCGGTGCCACCATCCAGAAGCTCAGTGCACCCTCGCCGGAAACGAAGGAGCAATTGGATGGGCAGGTGCCGTTGGTATCATACCAGGGCACATAGGCGAGCTTGCCGCCGAACTCTTCCACATGCACCGGGCGCGGGCGGCCCCATTCAGCCTTGAAGATGCCATTCACCAGCAGACCCGGCCCCACCGCCATGGTCAGCGCCAGCAGCACCGCTGCGCGGGCCGGCATGAACATGCGCAGATGGGGAAAAAGAAATTTCAGCACGATGACCACGAAGGCCGGGGCAACGGTGATCCATGGGATGAAGTGACCGAAGGCGCGCAGGGTTTTCGCCCACGGGTCCAGTGCCAGCATGAAGCCGCCCTGCGGATGCCAGAACAGCGATGTCACCTCGATGTCCCAACGGGGAAACACCGCGAACAGAATCGCGACCGCCGCACCGATCACCAGAAGAAAGAACAGAACGAACTTCAAGGAGGTGCCGCCCGTGTCGGTTCATGCCGCAGGGAGAGCCGCCGCTGTGGGCGCGCCTGAGGCACTTGTGTGTCCGTTTGCTTCTGCCCGCTGCCAGAGTGCAAGGGCCTGGGAGGCGTGCAGATGCGCCTTGCGATGTACAGCCCGCCCGGCGATCTGACCAGAGGTTCGCAGGATTTCTGTTTCCCCAGCGTCATGCTGGATCTGCGGCATGTTCTCGTCTGGCTGGTTCCCGTGCGGGTTTTCGCGCGTTGCGGGGTGTCGTGTGGGCGCGGCTCTGATATATGCCGGGCAACATTTCGCACTTTCCCCTTTCCAGCCCATCAAGAGGCAGCCCCCATGGCGAACATCACCTCCTTCGCGGACAAGGACACCATCGCCCGGCAGACCGCGCGCATGCTTCTCGAAGTTGAGGCCGTGCGCTTCTCGGCGGAGAAGCCCTTCATCTTCACCTCCGGCTGGGCCAGCCCGGTCTATACCGATTGCCGTCGCCTCATTTCCTTCCCGCGCGTGCGCCAGACGCTGGTGGATTTCGGTATCACCACGCTTTACCGCGATGTGGGCTATGAGCAGTTCGATGCGGTTGCCGGCGGTGAGACGGCAGGCATTCCGTTCGCGGCCTGGGTGTCGGACCGGATGATGCTGCCCATGCAGTATGTGCGCAAGAAGCCCAAGGGGTTCGGTCGCAATGCGCAGATCGAGGGTGACCTGTCTCCCGGCCAGCGCATTCTGCTGGTGGAGGATCTCACCTCTGATGGGCGCAGCAAGGTCAACTTCGTCAATGCCCTGCGCACGGCCGGTGCGGAGTGCTCGCACTGCTTCGTCTTCTTCTATTATGGCATCTTCCCGGAAGCCAAGGATGTGCTGAAGAATGCCGGCCTCGACCTGCACTATCTGGCCACATGGTGGGACGTGCTGGCCGAGGTGAAGGTCACCAACCGTTTTGACACCAAGACGATTGAGCAGATCGAGGCCTTTTTGCATGATCCCCACGGCTGGTCTGCCGCCCATGGAGGCGCTGCCGCCGTCAGCGAGTGAATGCCATGAGCCTCTATGCCCTCGCACGCCCCTTCCTGCGCTTTATCTCCCCGGAGAAAGCGCATGGAATGGCCATTGATGCCATGAAGCGCGGGCTCTCGCCCCGTTTTATGGAGCGGGATGACCCGATTCTGGCCACGCGCCTGTGGGGGCTGGAGTTTCCAAATCCCATCGGGCTTGCCGCCGGCTTCGACAAGAATGCCGAAGTGGTGGACCCGGTGCTGGATCTGGGATTCGGCTTTGTGGAAGCGGGCACGGTGACGCCGCGCCCGCAACCCGGCAACCCCAAGCCCCGCCTGTTCCGGCTGGATGAGGACCAGGGCGTCATCAACCGCTTTGGCTTCAACAGCGAGGGGCTTGCCCCGTTTGTGGCGCGGCTGCATGCGCGTCGCACCGCCGGGCGCGGTGGCATCGTCGGTGCCAATGTGGGGAAGAACAAGGACAGCACGGACGCGATAGAGGATTATGTGACCGGCGTGGCCGCGACCTGCGAGGTTGCGGACTATCTGGTGTGCAATATCTCCTCGCCCAACACGCCTGGCCTGCGCTCCCTTCAGGCGCGCGACGATATGAGCGCCCTGCTGAAGCAGGTGTTGCTGGTGCGTGACGAGGCCTATCCCCATGCACTGGGTCGTCCGCCCCTGCTGGTGAAGGTTGCCCCCGATCTAGACGACGGCGCACTGGCCGATGTGGCGCAGGTGGCGCTGGAGACCGGTGTCGATGGCGTCATTATGGGCAACACCACGCTGTCGCGGCCGGATAGCCTCAAAAGCGCACACAAGGGCGAGACCGGAGGTCTTTCCGGCGCGCCGCTGATGACCCTCTCCACGGACCGTCTTGCCAGGCTTTATCGACTGCTGGATGGTCGTTTGCCGCTGATCGGCGCGGGCGGTGTCGCCTCGGGCAAGGACGCCTATCTGAAGATCCGTGCCGGCGCGAGTCTGGTGCAGCTATACTCATCCATGGTGTTCCACGGGCCGGAACTGATCCGCGACATCAAGGCGGATCTGGCGGCCCGGCTGAAGGCGGATGGGTTCACACATGTCAGCGAAGCTGTGGGTGCGGGCCTGAACTGAAGCCTTACTCCCGCAGTGCATGTGATGACCTGCTGTGCTGTTATCCACAAAACAATGCCCCGGCTGCAATATATGCAGCCGGGGCATTTTGTTTCTCAGAGAGGCGTGCTTCTCAGGCCTGCTTCACTTGCTGGCAACATCCTTGGCCAGAAGATCGCGGATCTCGGTCAGCAGAACCTGATCCTTGGTCGGGCCGGAAGGGGCTTCCTCGGCCTTGCGGCGCAGTGCGTTCAGCCCGCGCACCACAAGGAAAAGCACTGCCGCGATAATCAGGAAGTTGATGGCAATGGTGATAAAGGTGCCGTAGGCCAGCACCGCGCCCTGCTTCTTTGCGTCCGCCAGGTTATCTGCGGTCACGGCGGAAGAAAGCGGGATGAAATAGTTTGAAAAGTCCAGGCCGCCGGTGACGGCGCCGATGACGGGCATGAAGACGTCGCCAACCAGAGAGGTGACGATATTCCCGAAAGCCGCACCGATGATGACGCCGACCGCGAGGTCCACGACATTGCCCTTCACGGCGAATTCTTTGAATTCCTGCAGGATAGCCATGCGATTTCCCCACACGCGCACAGAATGAAATGACAAGGATATCGCAGCGCGAATCCCTAGATCGCATCTGAACGAAACAGGGCTGTGGCGGCAAGGGTGACGATGACGGAACCGCAGGACTGCACGCAATTCGCATGAAAACAGCCGTTCATACTGGGTTTTTCCAGTGTGGAACCCCTTTTGCGGGCCTATTATCCGCCCGTCGCAGAGGGCGTGACGCTTTCATGACTTTGAGTGCGCCGATGCCTATGATACTGAGAGCCCGCGTCCGGTTTCCGGAGGTGGGCTCATGGCTCAACGACAACGACCCTGATGGGCACCAAGGCGACACAGCTGAGAATGGCGGAGCGGCAGAACAGTTTCGAATACGAGGAACTCCTCGCATGTGGACGTGGCGAGCTGTTTGGGGCCGGTAACGCGCAGTTGCCCTTGCCGCCCATGCTCATGTTCAACCGCATTACCGAGATTTCCGAGACGGGCGGCGAATATGGCAAGGGCTATATGCGCGCCGAACTCGATGTGACCGAAGACCTGTGGTTCTTCGATTGTCACTTCAAGGGTGATCCGGTGATGCCAGGCTGTCTGGGTCTTGATGCGCTGTGGCAACTGGTGGGCTTCTATCTGGGCTGGCTGGGTTCGCCCGGACGCGGCCGGGCCCTTGGCCTCGGCGAACTGAAATTTTCCGGCCAGGTTCTGCCTTCTGTCAAGAAGGTGGTCTATGGCATTGAGTTCAAGCGCGTGATGCGCTCCAAGCTGGTGCTGGGCATCGCTGACGGCTGGGTTGAGGCCGACGGTGAGGTGATCTACCGCGCCAAGGATTTGCGGGTCGGCCTGTTTCAGGCTGAAGCCGGGTCGGAGAATGGATCGGCGGGCGCCTGAGGCGCTCACCCTTTCACAACCGGCCAACTTCCAACGGGGAAATGACATGCGGCGCGTCGTCGTCACGGGGATGGGTATCGTCTCATCCATCGGCAACAACACGCAGGAAGTGCTGAACAGCCTGCGTGAGGCCAAAAGCGGCATCTCCTTTGCGGAAGAATATGCCAAGCTGGGCTTCCGCTCGCATGTCTTCGGCGCACCAACGCTGAATGCCGAAGAGGTCGTGGACCGGCGCGCGATGCGCTTCCACGGCGGCGGTACCGCGTGGAACCATGTGGCAATGGAGCAGGCGATTGCCGATGCCGGGCTGGAGGAGAAAGACGTCTCCAACATCCGCACCGGCCTTGTCATGGGCTCTGGCGGCTCCTCCACCAAGACCATCGTGGATTCCGCCGATATCACCCGTGAAAAGGGCCCCAAGCGGGTTGGCCCGTTCGCGGTGCCCAAGGCCATGGGCTCCACCGCCTCGGCCACGCTTTCCACCTGGTTCAAGATCAAGGGCCTGAGCTATTCGATCTCGGCCGCCTGCGCGACCACCAATATCTGCATCGGCAATGCGTATGAGCTGATTCAGTATGGCAAGCAGGACATCATCTTCGCCGGTGGCTGCGAAGACCTGCACTGGACCCTCTCCGTGCTGTTCGACGGCATGGGCGCGATGTCCTCAAACTATAATGACCGCCCGGCCGTGGCCTCGCGCGCCTATGATGCGAATCGCGATGGCTTCGTGATTTCCGGTGGTGCCGGCGTTCTGGTTCTGGAAGAGCTGGAACACGCCAAGGCGCGCGGTGCAAAGATTTATGCCGAGATCGCCGGTTATGGTGCGACCTCTGATGGTGTGGACATGGTGGCCCCTTCCGGTGAGGGTGCAGCGCGCGCCATGCAACTGGCGATGGGCGGCATCAAGGCGCCGATCGACTATATCAACCCGCACGCGACCTCGACGCCGATTGGCGACCTGAAGGAGATCGAGGCCATTCGTGCCGTTTTCGGCGATAAATGCCCGCCGATCTCCGCCACCAAGTCGCTCACCGGCCACTCGCAGGGCGCGACGGGTGTGCATGAAGCCATCTACTCCATCCTGATGATGCAGAATGACTTCATCTGTGAAAGCGCGCATATCGGTGAAATCGATCCGGCCTTTGCCGACATGCCCATCGTGCGCAAGCGGGTGGA
The DNA here is from genome assembly GCA_035911315.1 of Xanthobacter sp. Lineage (GTDB taxonomy): Bacteria > Pseudomonadota > Alphaproteobacteria > Rhizobiales > Xanthobacteraceae > Xanthobacter. Next base: position 30,500 of record JAMHVS010000012.1, on the reverse strand, counting down.
TAATGTGAAGCTGGGCCATGTGCTGTCGAACGGCTTCGGCTTCGGCGGCACCAATGCCAGCCTCATCATCAAGAATGTGGATGCATGAGGCGTCTCGCGCAGCGGCTTTTGGCCCTGCGCTCTTTCTTTGTCATGTTTCGTTGCGAGAGGTGAAGTGTCCCCCCGTGGTGCAGGCCGTTCAGGTCTGCTATCCGACTGTGGACATGAGCGGGCTATGCTGCCCGGCGCTGTCGCACGTTGAGGGTGAGTGATGCAGGACCTGATGAAAGGTAAGCGCGGCCTGGTGATGGGCGTCGCCAACGATCACTCCATCGCCTGGGGCATTGCCCAGTCGCTTGCCGCACAGGGCGCGGAACTGGCCTTCACCTATCAGGGCGACGGCATGGCCAAGCGGGTGCGTCCGCTGGCGGAAGGCATCGGTGCCTCCATTCTGCTGCCGTGCGATGTGGAAGATCTGGCCAGCGTGGATGCGGTGTTCGACACTTTGAAAGAGAAGTGGGACAGCATCGACTTTCTGGTGCACGCGGTAGCCTTCTCCGACAAGTCGGAGCTCAAGGGGCGTTATGCGGATACCACCCGCGACAACTTTTCCCGCACCATGGTCATTTCCTGCTTCTCCTTCACGGAAATTGCCAAGCGCGCGGCCGCGCTGATGACCAATGGCGGCTCTCTCATCACGCTCACCTATGGTGGCGCCACGCGGGTGATGCCGAACTACAATGTGATGGGTGTGGCCAAGGCTGCACTTGAGGCTTCCGTGCGTTATCTGGCGGCAGATTACGGGCCGGCAGCTATCCGTGTGAATGCCATCTCGGCGGGCCCGGTGCGCACTCTGGCGGGCGCGGGCATTGCTGATGCGCGTCTGATGTTCAACTATCAGAAGCGCCATGCCCCGCTGCGGCGCACGGTGTCCACTGAAGAAGTGGGCAATTCCGCGCTCTATCTTCTTTCAGACCTGTCCAGCGGCGTGACCGGCGAGATCCATTTTGTGGATTCTGGCTACAATATCATGTCCATGCCGCACCCTGATGTCCTGAAAACACAGGAAGATGCGGAAGCGCAGATGGCGACCGACAAGCCTGCCAAGGCTGCGGAATAAAGCTTCCGGGTGAGAAGAGTCTCCACCTGAGGTGGAGATGACATCACCTCGTGGAAGTGTTTCCAGTGCTGTGATCTGAAAACACCCTGTCCTGCCGGATGGGGTGTTTTTGCTTTTGGCGGGGTCAGAAGGTGTGCACCTTCTCATGATGCAAGCCCGTCTTCGCAGCGCTCAAGATGCTGCCGCAACATGGCATATGGAAAATCGGTGTTCGGCAGGAAAATGTCACAGATGCGTGTCCTGCACGCGCGTATATGCTGGCACGATTTCTCGTTCAGCCAGCATTTCGCCAGCCAGCCCTGAAATCGCCAGGATGCGAGGACGGTAGATGAACCGCAGGATCATGCTCGTGGCCGCAGCCAGTGTGCTGCTTGGTTGTGTGGTATTGGGGCTTAAGGCACTGGCCTGGTATGTCACGGGTTCGGTGGCGCTGCTCTCGGATGCGCTTGAAAGCATCATCAATGTGGTTGCATCCGCAGTGGCGCTGGTTGCGCTTGCGGTCTCTGCCCGTCCGGCGGATGAAGGCCACCCGTACGGACACACCAAGGCCGAGTATCTTTCCGCAGTGGTGGAGGGTGTGCTCGTCATCATCGCTGCCATCACCATTCTGCGTGAGGCCTGGTTCGGTTTCCTCAATCCCCAGCTGCCCGATGATCCCTGGCAGGGCATGATGCTGAATGGCCTCGCCACAATCATCAATGCGGTGTGGTGCTGGTATCTCATGCGCCTTGGCCGCCGCTATCGCTCTCCGGCACTGAAGGCGGATGCCAAGCATCTGTTGGCAGATGTCATCACCTCCATTGGTGTTCTGGCCGGCTTCGTGCTGGTGCCGCTCACCGGATGGGCGCAGCTTGATTCGATCATCGCGGGTCTGGTCGCCCTCAACATCCTCTGGATGGGCTGGGGGCTCATGCGCGAATCCATCGGTGGCCTGATGGATGAGGCCGCACCAGCAGAAACCGTTGAACGCCTGCGTCAGCTCGTGAAACAGAATGCCGGCAGCGCAATGGAGGCGCATGATCTGCGCACACGCCATGCCGGACGGCTGACATTCGTCGAGTTTCACCTTGTGGTCGCGGGCGAGATGAAGGTGGTGGAGGCACATGCGATTTGCGATCGCATCGAGAAAGCCATCCATGAAGAGATGGAAGACACCATCATCTCGATCCATATCGAGCCTGAGTCAGAGGCGCAGCGTCTGGATAGTGTGATGGTGTTCTGAACCCGCGGGGAGTGGGAAGCGGCTTGAGCACTGCCAAGCCCGCTTTCTACTGCGAAGCCTGTTGGGCGGTTGGAGCCATAAATCCGTGTGGCTCCTTCACTCCACCCTTATGTCTTCAGGTTTTGTGCTGCAGGTCCAAGATCAATGGACCGCACGGGGCCTTGCTCTCAAGCCCCTTCTTGCCCTCAAGCCCCCTTGGGTCGGAAAGCGGCGCAGATCTGTGGGTCGGTTTCTATCCGTGTCGCGCCGATGAGGTCGAGACAATAGGGAATGGCCGGGAACACCGCTCCAAGGCAGGTGGCGATGGAAGCAGGCTTGCCCGGCAGGTTCACGATCAGCGTCTTGCCCCGCACGCCGGCTTCCTGCCGCGAGAGAATTGCGGTGGGCACCTCGTTCAGGCTGATGCGGCGCATTTGCTCCCCAAAGCCCGGCATGGGTTTCTCAATCACCTGCGCCATGGCCTCGGGGGTCAGGTCGCGCGGGGCGGGACCGGTGCCGCCGGTGGTGAAGATGAGATCCACCTTCTCCTGATCACACAATTCAACCAGCGTATCGCGCACACTCTCAAGCCCATCGGGAATCACACGATATTCAGCCTGCCATGGAGAGGTGATGGCGGCCTCCAGCCAGCTGCGGATGGCCGGACCGCTCTTGTCCTCATAGCTTCCCGCACTGGCGCGGTCCGAAATGGTGATGATGCCGATGCGGGTCATGGCCTGCTCCGTCTCCTGCTCCGTCTCTTGTCGCGAGACCGGAGATCGCTTCCCCGATCCTGCGTTCATATCAGGACCAGATATCCTTGAACCGGCTGAATGCTCCCGACCTGTGAGGCCGGAGCATTCCTTGCCAGAGGACTACACGTCCACGCTGGCCTTGAGCGCGTTCGACTGAATGAACTCGCGGCGCGGCTCCACCACATCGCCCATCAGGCGGTTGAAGAGGTCGTCTGCTGCCGCGCCTTCCTTCACACGCACCTGAAGCAGGGAGCGGGCATTGATGTCGAGGGTGGTTTCCCAGAGCTGGCCGGGGTTCATCTCGCCAAGGCCTTTATAGCGCTGGAGGCTGAGACCCTTGCGGCCGGTATCCGTGGTGGCATCGAACAGGTCGGCGGCGCCAAACAGGACTTGCTCGTCATTCTTGCGACGCAGAACCGCATTGCCGGTGAAGACGCCCTCAAGTTCGCGTGCCAGCGCATCAAGCCTGCGTGCTTCTGGAGAGGTGAGGAAAGAAGCGTCCAGCCGGGCCACTTCCTTCACGCCGCGCACGGTGCGAATGAAGGTGAAGCCATCCTCATCCACTTCGCCTTCCCAGCCCCGCTCGGTTTCCTCGGCCAGAACGTCCAGCCGGCGCGCCACATTGGCCATCGCCTCAGGCGCGTTCACCATGTCTCCCAGCGCTGCGGCACCAAGGGCACCGGCCAGTGCAGCCTGCTCCACCACGGCGCGGTTATAGCGCGGGTGAAGGGAAAGAAGGGTCATCCGCAACTGGCGGGCCAGTTCCACCACATGGGCCAGGTCCTTACCCATGCGCACTTCGCCGCTGCTGAGCGTGAGAGAGGCATCTTCCAGACCGGCGGTGATGAGGTAATCCTCAAGTGCCTTTTCGTCCTTCAGATATGTCTCGGACTTGCCACGTGCCACCTTATAGAGCGGCGGCTGGGCGATATAGAGATAGCCCGCCTCCACAATCTCCGGCATCTGCCGGAAGAAGAAGGTGAGAAGCAGTGTGCGGATATGGGCGCCGTCCACGTCGGCATCGGTCATGATGATGATCTTGTGGTAGCGCAACTTCGCCAGATTGAAGTCGTCGCGGCCAATGCCCGTGCCCAGCGCGGTGATGAGCGTGCCGATCTGGTCAGAAGAGAGCATCTTGTCGAAGCGCGCGCGCTCCACATTCAGGATCTTGCCGCGCAGGGGTAGCACGGCCTGGAAGGCGCGGTCGCGGCCCTGCTTGGCGGAACCGCCTGCCGAATCACCCTCGACGAGGAAAAGTTCGGATTTGGCGGGGTCACGCTCCTGACAGTCCGCCAGTTTGCCGGGCAGGGAGGCAACATCCAGCGGGCTCTTGCGCCGGGTCAGGTCGCGGGCCTTGCGGGCGGCCTCACGCGCGGCAGCAGCTTCCACCACCTTGCCGATGACGGATTTGGCCGGGGCGGGGTTTTCCTCGAACCAGGTGGACAGCGCCTCGCTCACCAGCGATTCCACGATCGGGCGGACCTCGGAGGAAACCAGCTTGTCCTTGGTCTGGGAGGAGAATTTCGGGTCCGGCACCTTCACGGAGAGAACGGCAGTCAGCCCTTCACGACAATCCTCGCCGGTGGGGTCCACCTTCTCCTTTTTGGCGATGCCAGACGCATTGGCATAGCCGATGACCTGACGGGTGAGCGCTGCCGCAAAGCCCGTGAAGTGGGTGCCGCGATCGCGCTGGGGGATGTTGTTGGTGAAGCACAGCACGCTCTCGTGGTAGCCATCGGTCCAGGAGAGGGCGACCTCCACATTGATGTCGTCACGCTCGGCGCGGATGACGATGGGGTCTTCGAGCAGGGTGGTCTTCGAGCGGTTGAGATAGCGCACGAAGGCTTCCACGCCGCCTTCATAATGCAGCTCCTCGCGCACTGGCTCCGGCCCGCGGGCATCGGTGAGCACGATCAGAACGCCGGAGTTCAGGAAGGCCAGCTCGCGCAGGCGGTGTTCCACCGTGGCGAAGTCGAATTCAGTTTTCGTGAAGGTTTCCGGGCTGGGCTGGAAGGTGACCATGGTGCCACGCTTGCCCTCTGCGGCCGCGCCCACCACCACCAGCGGGGCTTCAGCCTCGCCATGGCGGAAGCGCAGGAAATGTTCCTTGCCATCACGCCAGATGGTGAGGTCCAGCCGGGTGGAGAGGGCGTTCACCACCGAGACGCCCACGCCATGAAGGCCGCCGGAAACCTTGTAGGAGTTCTGGTTGAACTTACCGCCCGCATGCAACTGGGTCATGATGACCTCGGCCGCCGAGACCCCTTCCTCGGGGTGCAGGTCGGTGGGAATGCCGCGCCCGTCATCGGTCACGGTCACCGAGCCATCGGCATTGAGCGTGACAGTGACCTCCTTCGCCCAGCCGGCCAGCGCCTCGTCGATGGCGTTGTCCACCACCTCATAGATCATGTGGTGCAGGCCGGAACCGTCATCGGTGTCACCGATATACATGCCCGGCCGTTTGCGCACGGCATCAAGGCCACGCAGGACCTGGATGGACTGGGCGTCATAGGCTTCAGCGGAGGCTTCGGGCATGGGTTCAGCCATAGGGGTCTCGAATCGTTTTGGGCACGTCGCGAAATCTAGCGCAAACGGCCTATCTTGTGGCCACCGATACGGCAGCGCCCGCCATGGCGGTGCCGCACAGGCGGTTGAGAATGCGCATGGCGCGGGGTGTGGCGATGAAATGGCGGGCTTTGTCCGCCAGCCTCACATAGGCAGAGAGCACCGCCAGCAGTACGATGGCGATGATGGCGCTCATTTCCAGAAAGCCCGGCAGAGAGACATGGCCGACATCCAGCAGGGTCGGCAGCAGGGCCAGATAAAAGGCGATGGTCTTGGGGTTGCCGAGCGTAAGAGCCAGCCCGCCAAGAAACTGGCCTGTTCCTGAGCCGGCGGGAGGCTGCGCTGCATGAGGCTGCCCGGTTTCAGGCTGCACATCCGGGCGCGCCTGCCATAGCCGCCACGCCAGAAACAGCAGATAGGCCGCTCCGGCCAGACGTACGAGAATGAAAAACGGCCCAAGGGTTGCGGCCAGCGCTGCAAGGCCGAGCACAGCCCCGGCAAGCCAGATGATGTCACCCAGCACAATTCCGAAAATAAACGCAGTTGAGCCCGCGCGGCCACGGGCCAGCGTGCGCGCAATAAGCGCGACCACGGCGGGGCCCGGGCTGGCGGCTGCCAGTGCGAGAACCGCCGCGAAAAGGACGAGGCTAGCCGGTTCCATGCCCTCTAGTGCGACGCCCGCGCGCTCAGGTCAAGCGGGAGCCACGCGGGCAGGTATCACAAGGTGGATAACCGGGCGCGATATGCTCAGCGCGGCGATGCGTTCGGGCTTGCGCCTTCCATCTGGCCAATTTCATGCAGGCTGGACTGGAGCGCGAGACGATCCAGCATGGCGAGCGGCAGATTATCGAACACGGCAACCCGATTCTGGAGGAAATGGAAGGCACGGCTGAAGGCGGCTTCCTGCTCCATCGGGCTGCCCTCCACCCGCGCCGGGTTCTCGATGCCCCAGTGCGCGGTCAGCGGATGGCCGGGCCATACCGGGCATTCCTCGCCGGCGGCGTCGTCACACACGGTGAAGACGAAGTCCATATGGGGCGCATCCGGCCCGCCGAACTCATCCCAGCTCTTGGGGTGCAGACCCGAGGTCTCATAACCCAGTCGCTGGAGCGTTTCGAGCGCCAGCGGATGCACGCTGTCCGCTGGATTGGTGCCGGCGGAGAAGGCGCGAAAACGGCCATTGCCATCCTTGTTCAGGATCGCCTCCGACATGATGGAGCGGGCGGCGTTCTTGGTGCACAGGAACAGCACGTTGAACACGCGGTCTTGAGCAGGGGTGGTGGTGGGCATGGTTTCCCCGGACATTGGCTGCCACTTTTCGAAGGATATTTCTGCCCGCGCCACAGGAGTACGCAAGCAGAAACATCCGACCCTGCGCCCTATAGCCGGCTTCCTCGAAGGATTTATGTCAACCGGCTAGGGCTGTGGATGAGGCCTGTTCAGGAACCGGGGCGCTGAGTTCGATCCTGTCACCCATGCGCACCGTACCGCCATTGAGGGGGCGCATGTAGATGCCGCAGTCCACATGTCCATATGCGCGGCGCAGCCCGGCAACAACATCGAGATCGCGTTCCGCCGTGCGCGGATTGACCTCGGTGGCCGGGCAGCGGGAAGTGCGCTTGAGAACCTCGAACCGGACCGGCCCTACCATGAGGGTGCGCCCCACAAGTTCCAGCTCCGCGCCGGCGGGCCAGCCCTCCAGATGCAGGTTCATGCGAAAGCGAAGAGGGTCAATCCGTGTGCCCATTTGTGTTTCAAGATCGCGCACGGTAGCGAGATTGAGCAGCGACACGAAGCCGGATTTTGCCGAATCCATGAACCGGTAGGTGGCAGGGGCGTTCAGAACCTTCAGCGGCCCGCGCGCTTCCATGCCCATGAAGCCGGAAAGGAAGTCCTCGATGGCTGCACGTCCTTCCGGCGTGGAAAGATTTCCACGCGCCAGTTCCTTGCCATCCCGGTTCAGCACCAGCGTGGTGGTGGCGTCATCATAATGGGTGTGCAGGCGGGCAAGACGGGCCTGCCGCATCAGCATGAGATAGGCGATCTTGGGACGATGGACGGGTTTGGCGGGGTCAAACCCGCTGGGGCCGTTTTCCACCGCATGGATGCGATCTCCCGGAAACCAGCCGCCAGCTTCAAGCGTGGCGTGGTCCAGCGGCTCCGGCGAGAGGCCCTTCACCGGGTAGCGGTATAGGGCAGTGAGGCACGCGGTTTCCATATGGGTGTCTTTCGCGGCGAGACAGGATGTCGCGAAAATGGTGCACCAACTGCCCTAAGATGGCTAGGGGCCGAGTTCGGATGCCCAGATGGCGGAAGGGTAAAATATTTCTCTTCGATTTCCTCGACATGCCCCCTTCCGTTGCAGCCATGCCACACCCACATGAGCCTCAGAACAGGCTTGAGGCCTGAACCGCGGTTGCCGGAGATGCCGGGACCGTATTCCGACGCTGCTTCATGCTTCGATGGAAGGTGAGGGAGCGAGATGGAGGATGATGATGAATTTTGAGATCTATACAGAACGCGCGCGCGGGTTCGTACAGTCTGCCCAGTCGCTCGCGGTGCGTGAGGGGCATCAGCAGTTCACGCCCGAGCACCTTCTGAAGGTGCTTATGGATGACCCGGAAGGCCTGTGCGCCGGTCTGGTGCAGCGCGCCGGGGGCAACCCCGTGCAGGTGCGCGCCGATGTGGAAGCGGCTATCGCCAAGCTGCCGAAGGTTTCCGGCGGTTCGGGGCAAGTGTATCTCAGCTCCCAGCTTGCCCGCGTGTTCGAGGCTGCCGAGCAGGCTGCCAAGAAGGCCGGTGACGGCTATGTCACCGTTGAGCGCATTCTGCTGGCGCTGGCTCTGGAAAAAGAGACGGAAGCCGGCAAGATTCTGGCCCGTTCCGGCGTGACCCCGCAGAACCTCAACAGCGCCATCGAAGCCCTGCGCAAGGGCCGCACGGCGGATACCGCCACGGCTGAAAATGCCTATGACGCGCTGAAGAAATATGCCCGTGACCTGACGCAGGCCGCGCGCGACGGCAAGCTCGACCCGGTGATTGGCCGTGACGAGGAAATCCGCCGTACCATTCAGGTTTTGGCCCGCCGCACCAAGAACAACCCGGTGCTGATTGGTGAGCCGGGCGTGGGCAAGACCGCGATTGTGGAAGGCCTCGCCCGCCGCATCATTGATGGGGACGTACCCGAAAGCCTGAAGGGCAAGAGCCTTCTTGCGCTCGACATGGGCGCGCTGATTGCCGGTGCCAAATATCGCGGCGAGTTCGAGGAGCGCCTCAAAAGCGTGCTCTCCGAAATCGAGAGCGCGGAGGGCGGCATTATCCTGTTCATCGACGAGATGCACACGCTGGTGGGCGCGGGCAAATCCGATGGCGCGATGGATGCCTCCAACCTGCTCAAGCCGGCTCTGGCGCGCGGTGAACTGCACTGCGTTGGCGCGACCACGCTGGATGAGTATCGCAAGCATGTGGAGAAGGACCCGGCGCTTGCCCGCCGCTTCCAGCCCGTCTTCGTCTCCGAGCCGACAGTGGAGGATACGGTCTCCATCCTGCGCGGCCTGAAGGAGAAGTATGAGCTGCACCACGGCGTGCGCATCACGGACTCGGCGCTGGTTTCGGCGGCGGTGCTCTCCAACCGCTACATCACGGACCGCTTCCTGCCGGACAAGGCCATCGACCTGATGGACGAGGCCGCCTCGCGCCTGCGCATGCAGGTGGATTCCAAGCCGGAAGAGCTGGACAATCTCGACCGCGAGATCGTGCGTCTGCGTATCGAGCAGGAGGCGCTGAAGAAGGAAACCGACACCGCCTCCAAGGACCGCCTCGCCAAGCTGGAAAAGGAGCTGGCGGAGCTGGAGGAGAAGGCGTCCGTGCTGACCTCCCGCTGGAAGGCGGAGAAGGAAAAGCTGGGCGAGGCCACAACCCTCAAGGCCAAGCTGGATCAGGCCCGTGCCGATCTTGCCGCTGCCCAGCGGCAGGGTGAATACCAGAAGGCCGGTGAACTCACCTATTCGGTGATTCCCGAGCTGGAGGCCCGCCTTGCCGAGGTGGAGAAGGCCGGGGCCAATGGCGGCACCATGGAAGAGGCCGTGACGCCTGACCATATCGCCGGAGTTGTCTCACGCTGGACCGGCGTGCCGGTGGACAAGATGCTGGAAGGCGAGCGCGAAAAGCTGCTGCGCATGGAGCAGGAACTGGCGCGCCGGGTGGTTGGCCAGTCCGAGGCCGTGGCGGCGGTCTCCACCGCTGTGCGCCGTGCCCGTGCCGGCCTTCAGGATCCCAACCGGCCGATTGGCTCCTTCCTCTTCCTTGGCCCGACGGGCGTGGGCAAGACCGAGCTGACCAAGGCGCTGGCCGAGTATCTGTTTGATGATGAGACCGCGATGGTCCGCATCGATATGTCGGAATATATGGAGAAGCACTCCGTGAGCCGGCTCATCGGTGCCCCTCCCGGCTATGTCGGCTACGATGAGGGCGGCGCCCTGACCGAGGCCGTGCGGCGTCGCCCCTATCAGGTGGTGCTGTTCGACGAGGTGGAGAAGGCCCATCCGGACGTGTTCAATGTTCTGCTTCAGGTGCTGGATGACGGCCGCCTGACGGACGGGCAGGGCCGCACGGTGGACTTCCGCAACGTGCTCATCATCATGACCTCGAATCTGGGCGCGCAGTTCCTGGCCGATCCGCGCCAGCCGCTGGGCTTCCAGGTGGAGGGTGACGATGGGGAGAAGGTGGTTTCGGACGATGAGGCCTATGAACTGGTGATGACAGCGGTGCGGCACCATTTCCGCCCCGAATTCATCAACCGTATCGACGAGATCGTGATGTTCCATCGCCTCAAGCGCGAGCAGATGGACACCATTGTCGATATCCAGATGGGCCGTCTGAAGAAGCTGCTGGAGGATCGCAAGATCACCATCGACCTGTCTCCCGAAGCCCGCAGCTTCCTTGCGGACAAGGGCTATGACCCGGCCTATGGCGCGCGCCCGCTCAAGCGCACGATCCAGAAGCTGGTGCAGGATCCGCTGGCCGAGAAAATTCTCGGGGGCGAGGTTCTGGATGGCGCGGTGGTGCGTGTGGATCTGGATGGCGACCATCTGGCTTTCCACGCCGTGCAGGGGCCGGTGGACGCCGGGATCTGATCCTCACCCCGTCTTTAGCTCATACCCATGTTGTGTGCCCCTTCCGCTCTGGCGGGAGGGGTTTTTCATTTTGTACAGGGTCGGTCATGACGAGCGATTCTGTTCTGCCCGGTCATGTCCCCAGCTTGAGTTTGCAATAATGCAAAACAAGATTCGCACGACAGCGCCGTCATGCCTTTTGGGAGGTATTATGGTGATATTTCCGTGCGGAAAGCGTGGTCTGTCCACCTTCGTCCGCCATATGCCACTTTTTGTGCAATCCCGGCGGCTTGAACGCCTTGCCGGATGGGAGTAGTCAAGCCCCGCTTGTTTGATGCCGCCACGTGCAGGCTCATTCCCGGGGACGATGGTATGGCCCGCAACAAGATCGCCCTTCTCGGGGCCAGCCCGACTGACGGCAAGACCGCTCGGGTGGCCACACGTGAAGCTATTGGCGATGCGTCCAAGAATCGCGCGTCCATCAGTCGCAGATGGCTGCCGTTCCCGTTCAAGACTCAAAATCATGATGTGCCGATGTATCGGCACCCTGAAACCGCATGCCGCTTTCCTGCTCCGGTCCATGTCCGGCCGGCAGTGGAGCAGGGCGTGATGCTTGAGAAATCGGTCGCTGCCGTCGCAGGGCGGATGGTGACCTGTCAGAAGATCACACCCGCTCTGGGCAAGTGATCTCGATCCATGACGGCGCTTCCACATGGAGCGCCGTTTTCGTGCCGGCAGAGCTGCCGGTGAGGTGCAGGAGACGAATGTTCCCCTCCTCGGGAACCGTTCGGGCAGCGTCCATGTGGCGCTTTCGGGTGGTTTCCTATCTGGGATGGAGGTCGGTTGCCCGCCGCGCCGGACAAGGTCCGGGTGGTGAGTGGCCGGTTCAGGGGGGAAGGGGCACTTCGCAACCCTTTAGGGGACGAAGACATGAATATTCATGAGTACCAGGCCAAGGCGCTCCTGAAGACATACGGTGCGCCCGTTTCGCGCGGTGTGGCCGTTCTGACTGCTGCGGATGCGGAAGCTGCCGCCAAGGAACTCGGCGGTCCGCTGTGGGTCGTGAAGTCCCAGATTCACGCCGGCGGCCGTGGCAAGGGCAAGTTCAAGGAAGCTGAAGCGGGTGAAAAGGGCGGCGTGCGCCTGGCCTTCTCGGTTGATGAAGTGCTTGCTCACGTCAACCAGATGCTCGGCAACACCCTCGTCACCATCCAGACCGGCCCGGCCGGCAAGCAGGTCAACCGCCTGTATCTGGAAGACGGTTCCGACATCGAAAAGGAATTCTACCTCTCCCTGCTCGTCGACCGCGTGACCTCTCGCGTGGCTTTCGTGGTCTCCACGGAAGGCGGCATGGACATTGAGGAAGTCGCCCACAACACCCCTGAGAAGATCATGACCTTCTCCGTGGATCCGGCGACGGGCGTGCAGGGTTTCCATGGTCGCAAGGTGGCCAAGGCGCTTGGCCTCACCGGCGATCTCTCCAAGCAGGCCGGCAAGCTGGTGGAAGTGCTCTATGACGCCTTCACCTCGACCGACATGGAAATGCTTGAGATCAACCCGCTGATCGTCACCAAGGACGGCCAGATCAAGGTGCTCGACGCCAAGGTGTCGTTCGATTCCAACGCCATGTTCCGTCATCCCGAGCTCGCCGAGCTGCGCGACCTGACGGAAGAGGACGCGAAGGAAATCGAGGCATCGAAGTATGACCTCGCCTATATCGCGCTCGATGGCACCATCGGCTGCATGGTGAATGGCGCGGGTCTGGCCATGGCCACCCTCGACATCATCAAGCTGTATGGCGAAGAGCCGGCAAACTTCCTCGACGTGGGCGGTGGCGCCAACGAGGAGAAGGTGACGGCTGCTTTCCAGATCATCACCTCGGACCCGAACGTGAAGGGTATCCTGGTCAACATCTTCGGCGGCATCATGAAGTGCGATGTTATCGCGCGTGGTGTGCTGGCCGCTGTGAAGGCCGTTGGTCTTCAGGTTCCGCTGGTGGTGCGCCTTGAGGGCACCAATGTGGAAGAGGGCAAGCAGATCATCCGCGAGAGCGGCCTGAACGTGATCCCTGCTGACGACTTGGACGATGCCGCGCAGAAGATCGTGGCCGCTGTGAAGAAGGAAGCTGTCTGATGTCCGTGCTGATTGACGCAAACACCAAGGTCATCACCCAGGGCTTCACCGGCAAGACGGGTACCTTCCACGCCGAGCAGGGCATTGCCTATGGCACCAAGTTCGTGGGCGGCACCAGCCCCGGCAAGGGCGGCTCCACCCATCTCGGCCTGCCGGTGTTCGACACCGTGATCGAAGCCAAGGAGAAGACCGGGGCTGATGCCTCCGTGATCTACGTTCCCCCTCCGGGTGCGGCTGATGCCATTCTGGAAGCCATCGACGCCGAGATCCCGCTCATCGTCTGCATCACCGAAGGCATTCCGGTGCTGGACATGGTGCGCGTGAAGCGTGCGCTTGAGGCCTCCAAGTCCCGCCTCATCGGCCCCAACTGCCCCGGCATCGTGACGGCTGGCGAGTCGAAGATCGGCATCATGCCGGGTAACATCTTCCGCAAGGGTTCCGTGGGCGTGGTCTCGCGCTCCGGCACGCTGACCTATGAGGCTGTGTTCCAGACCTCGCAGGAAGGCCTCGGCCAGACCACTGCTGTCGGCATCGGCGGCGACCCGGTCAAGGGCACCGAGTTCATCGACGTGCTGGAAATGTTCCTGGCCGATCCGAAGACCGAGTCGATCGTCATGATCGGCGAGATCGGCGGTTCCGCTGAGGAAGAAGCCGCGCAGTTCATCGCTGATGAAGCGAAGAAGGGTCGCAAGAAGCCGATGGTTGGCTTCATCGCCGGCCGCACGGCTCCTCCCGGTCGCCGCATGGGTCATGCCGGTGCGATCATCTCCGGCGGCAAGGGCGGCGCGGAAGACAAGATCGCCGCCATGGAAGCCGCGGGCATCCGCGTGTCTCCCTCTCCGGCGCGCCTCGGCAAGACGCTGGTGGAAGTGCTGAAGGGCTGAACGGCCTGAAATCCCGCCCCGCCTTCTCCTTTTGGGGAAGGCGGGGCGGGTTGCTTTTGAAGGCTCTGTTTCCCACATCGGTGGGGCTGTTTCGGTCCTGTTTTGTTGCCATTTTGCAACAGTTGGGGCGGGCCAGCATAAAGGTTGTTATTGGCCCTGTTTTTCGCCTTCATCATGGGCGAAGGGAGGGCCGCTATCGGGGCTGGGTGGAAGACGGGTTTTTGCCCTTTTTCCGTTAGGTCACGCTAGAGTGCTTGAGCGCCTTGTCCGCGACAGCCACGGTCGGGCAGGGGTTAATCAGATGCATCGGCAAGGGCCGGTCATCGATGAGTGGCTGGTAGCGGCTGTCCGGCCGCGCTTTTCGCGTGATGGGCGCGTGGAAAGCGTTGTGTCGGCCGCCTTCCGGGATGAAGCCATGTCGCGCGCAGAACAGAACGACGTTTTCCTCTCTACCTCCTTCCTTTACGGCGCCAATGCGGCCTGGATCGAAGACCTTTATGCCCGCTACGAGCAGGATCCCAACTCGGTGGACGCCGAGTGGCAGGCCTTTTTCGGTGCGCTGAAGGATGATCCGGCCCAGGTGGCCGAGAATGCCCGCGGTGCGTCCTGGAAGAAGGCCAACTGGCCGCGTCACGCCAGTGGTGATCTGGTTTCCGCGATGGACGGCCAGTGGGCCGAGGTGGAGAAGGTCATCACCGACAAGGTGAAGGCCAAGGCGGAAAAGACCGGAGCCGGCCTTTCCGAAGCTGAGGTTCAGCAGGCCTCGCGCGATTCCGTGAAGGCGCTGATGATGATCCGCGCCTATCGCATGCGCGGCCACCTTCAGGCCAATCTCGATCCGCTGCACCTGGCGCCGTCTCCCGACGCGCCGGAGCTGGATCCGGCCTCCTACGGCTTTGCCGATGCGGACCTCGACCGCAAGATTTTCATCGACCACGTGCTGGGGCTGGAATTTGCCACGGTGCGCGAGATGATCGCCATCCTGCGCCGCACCTATTGTGGCGATGTGGGCGTGGAGTTCATGCACATTTCCTCCCCCGAGGAAAAGGCATGGATTCAGGAGCGCCTCGAAGGGCCGGACAAGGAATTCACCTTCACCAATGAAGGCAAGCGCGCCATCCTCAACAAGCTGGTTGAGGCCGAGGGCTTCGAGAAGTTCCTTGATGTGAAGTACACCGGCACCAAGCGCTTCGGCCTTGATGGCGGCGAGAGCCTGATTCCCGCGCTTGAGCAGATCATCAAGCGCGGTGGCAATCTGGGCGTGAAGGACATCGTGTTCGGCATGGCCCACCGTGGGCGCCTGAACGTGCTGACGCAGGTGATGGGCAAGCCCCACCGCGCGCTGTTCCACGAGTTCAAGGGCGGTTCATGGGCTCCCGATGATGTCGAGGGTTCGGGCGACGTGAAGTACCATCTGGGTGCTTCCTCGGACCGCGAGTTCGACAACAACAAGGTGCATATCTCGCTCACCGCCAACCCGTCTCATCTCGAGATCGTGGACCCGGTGGTGCTCGGCAAGGTGCGCGCCAAGCAGGACCAGTTCAAGGATACCGAGCGCACGACCGTTCTGCCCCTGCTGCTGCACGGCGATGCGGCTTTTGCCGGACAGGGCGTTGTGGCGGAGTGCCTTGGGCTTTCCGGCCTGAAGGGGCATCGTACCGGCGGTTCGATCCACTTCATCATCAACAACCAGATCGGCTTCACGACGAACCCGCGCTATTCGCGCTCTTCGCCCTATCCTTCCGATGTGGCGAAGATGATCGAGGCACCGATCTTCCACTGCAACGGTGACAACCCGGAAGCGGTGGTGTTCTGCGCCAAGGTGGCGACCGAGTTCCGTCAGCGCTTCCACAAGCCTGTCGTCATCGACATGTTCTGCTACCGCCGCTTCGGCCACAATGAAGGCGACGAGCCGGCATTCACCCAGCCGAAGATGTACAAGGTCATCCGCAAGCACCCCACCGTGCTGGAACTCTACGGCAAGAAGCTGGAAGAGGAAGGCGTGGTGGCCGCAGGTGAACTCGACAGCATGCGCGCAGAATGGCGCGAGCGCCTCGAGGGCGAGTATCAGGCCGGACAGGCCTACAAGCCCAATAAGGCAGATTGGCTGGATGGTCGCTGGTCGGGCCTCAAGGCGGCGCAGCAGGATGATGATCCGCGCCGTGGCGAGACCGGTGTTGCCGAAGAGAAGCTCAAGGAAATCGGTGAGAAGATCACCCGCGTGCCGGAGGGCTTTAATGTCCACCGCACCGTGAAGCGATTCCTCGATAACCGCCGCACTGCCATCGAAACCGGCGAAGGCATTGACTGGGCCACGGGTGAGGCGCTGGCTTTCAGTACCTTGCTTGAGGAAGGCCGCCCCGTGCGCCTTTCCGGTCAGGATGTGGAGCGCGGCACCTTCTCCCAGCGCCATTCGGTGCTGACGGACCAGGAAACCGAAGCGCGCTACAAGCCCTTCAATCACCTGTCAGAGAATCAGGCCAAGTACGAGGTCATCAACTCGATGCTCTCGGAAGAGGCCGTGCTCGGCTTTGAATATGGCTACTCCCTGTCCGAGCCGAACGCGCTCGTTCTGTGGGAAGCCCAGTTCGGTGACTTCGCGAACGGCGCGCAGGTGGTGTTCGACCAGTTCATCTGCTCGGGCGAGCGCAAGTGGCTGCGCATGAGTGGCCTCGTGTGCCTGCTGCCGCATGGCTATGAGGGGCAGGGACCGGAGCATTCCTCCGCACGTCTGGAGCGCTATCTCCAGCTCTGCGCGGAAGACAACATGCAGGTGGCGAACTGCACCACCCCGGCCAACTACTTCCACATTCTGCGCCGCCAGCTGAAGCGCGAGTTCCGCAAGCCGCTCATCCTGATGACGCCGAAGTCTCTTCTGCGCCACAAGAAGGCGGTTTCGAGCCTCTCCGACATGGTGGCTGGCACGAGCTTCCACCGTGTGATGCTGGATCACGCTCAGACCAATCCGGAAATCGCCGGGCTGGAACTGGTGGCGGACGAGAAGATCCGGCGCGTCGTGCTGTGCACCGGCAAGGTCTATTATGACCTGCTGGAGGAGCGCGAGAAGCGGGGCGTGAATGATGTCTACCTGCTGCGTGTGGAACAGCTTTATCCGTTCCCGCTCAAGACGCTGGTGCAGGAGCTCTCCCGCTTCCGGGACGCCGAGGTGGTGTGGTGCCAGGAAGAGCCGCGCAACCAGGGCGCCTGGGCCTTTGTGCAGCCTTATCTCGAATGGGTTCTGGACCAGACCGGTCGGGCTGGCGCGCGGCCGCGTTATGCGGGCCGTGCAGCTTCGGCGGCCACTGCAACCGGCCTCATGTCCAAGCATCTGGCCCAGCTCAAGGCATTCCTGGATGAGGCCCTCGGCTAAGGCCGGGGCGCATCTTCAGGCTTGATCCTGAGCCGGACCGCAGAGAACATCGACATATTCGAATTAAAGAAAGAAGAGACGCCCATGGCTACCGAGATCCGCGTTCCCACGCTCGGCGAATCCGTGACGGAAGCAACCATTGGCAAGTGGTTCAAGAAGCCCGGCGAAGCCGTCGTGGCCGATGAGCCGCTGGTGGAACTGGAAACCGACAAGGTGACGGTGGAAGTGCCCGCGCCTGTCTCCGGCGCGCTGGCCGAAATCATCGCCAATGAGGGCGACACCGTGGAAGTTGGCGCTCTGCTGGGCGCTATCGCTGAAGGTGCTGGCGGCACGGTGGCCGCACCGGCTGCCAAGCCTGCGGCTGCTCCTGCTGCTGCGCCGGCCCCTGCCGCTCCGGTTGCTGCTGGTGGCAATAATGGCCCCGCCGTTTCGCGTCTTGCCGCCGAAAGCGGTGTGAACCCGGCCGCCGTTGCCGGTTCCGGCAAGGATGGCCGAGTCACCAAGGGCGACATGCTGGCTGCCATCGCCGGTGGCGTTTCGGCTGCTGCTGCGCCGGCCGCTGCGGCCCCGCGCGTTGCTTCCGCCCCGGTGGATGCGGTTCGCGAAGAGCGCGTGAAGATGACCAAGCTGCGCCAGACCATTGCGCGCCGCCTGAAGGATGCCCAGAACACCGCCGCCATGCTCACCACGTTCAACGACGTGGACATGTCTGGCGTGATGGCCCTGCGCGCCCAGTACAAGGACGCTTTCGAGAAGAAGCACGGCACCAAGCTGGGCTTCATGGGCTTCTTCACCAAGGCCGTGATTGCCGCGCTGAAGGACCTGCCGGCGGTGAATGCCGAGATCGACGGCAACGACATCGTCTACAAGAACTACTACAATATCGGTATCGCGGTTGGCACCGAGAAGGGTCTCGTGGTGCCGGTGGTGCGTGACGCCGACCAGCTCACCGTCTCCGATATCGAGAAGCAGATTGCCGGTTATGGCCGCAAGGCGCGTGACGGCAAGCTCGGCATCGACGACATGCAGGGCGGCACCTTCACCATCACCAATGGAGGCATCTACGGCTCGCTGATGTCCACCCCCATCCTGAATGCCCCGCAGTCCGGCATTCTCGGCATGCACCGCATCGAGGAACGCCCGATCGTGGTGAAGGGTCAGGTGGTCATTCGTCCGATGATGTATCTGGCGCTCTCCTACGATCACCGGATCGTCGATGGCCGCGAGGCTGTGACCTTCCTGGTGCGCGTGAAGGAGACCCTGGAGGATCCGGCGCGTCTCGTGCTGGACCTCTGAGAACGGAGGCCGGGCATTGGCGTTCGGATCACATCCACCACCCATCCAGCCGCATCTGTGTGTGGCCGGTGGCGAGGAGGCGATCGCCTTTTACGAGGCTGCGTTCGATGCCCGGTGTACCTTTGTTCAGATGGCGGAAGATGGCGTGCGGGTTCTGCACGCCAATCTCGCCATCTTCGGTGGTGAGGTGATGCTGCATGATGAATTCGCCGATTATGGCGATGCCATGCGCGGGCCGACCGCCCTTGGCGGTGCGAGTGTCGCCATCAATATCAATCTTTCCGATCCGGGCGCGGTTGATGCCGCCTGTGCACGTGCCGTTACGGCAGGAGCAACCGTGATCATCGCGCCGGCCGACATGTTCTGGGGCGCACGCCATGCGCGCGTCCGCGATCCGTTCGGCCATGTCTGGGCCTTCAACGCCGCGTTGGACCCTCACTGACATTTCGAAAGTGCATCCCATGTCCTACGATCTGATCGTTATCGGTACCGGCCCCGGCGGCTATGTGGGCGCCATCCGCGCCGCCCAGCTTGGCCTGAAGGTGGCTGTGGTTGAAAAGCGTGGCGCCCATGGCGGCACCTGCCTCAATGTGGGCTGCATCCCCTCCAAGGCGCTGCTGTATGCGTCCGAGTTGTTTGAGGAAGCCGGCCACAAGTTCGGCGACATGGGTATCGGCGTCGGCACTCCGCAACTGGACCTGCCGGCCATGCTGGCCTTCAAGGACCGTGGTATCGACGGCAATGTGAAGGGCGTCGAGTTCCTTCTGAAGAAGAACAAGGTCGATGCCTATCTCGGTGTCGGCAAGATTCTGGCCCCCGGCAAGGTTGAGGTGACCCTCAATGCCGATGGCAAGGTCGAGGTTCTGGAAACGAAGAACATTCTCATAGCCACCGGTTCGGATGTTGCGCCGCTGCCGGGCGTGACCATTGATGAAGAGCGCATCGTCTCCTCCACCGGCGCGCTGTCGCTGCCGAAGGTGCCGGGCAAGCTGGTTGTCGTGGGTGCGGGCGTGATCGGGCTGGAGCTCGGCTCGGTGTGGCGTCGTCTGGGCGCGCAGGTCACCGTGGTCGAGTATCTCGACCGCATCCTGCCCGGCATGGATGGCGAAGTTGCCAAGTCCTTCCAGCGTATCCTCGACAAGCAGGGCTTCACCTTCAAGCTGGGCGCGAAGGTGACTGGCGTCGACAATTCGGGCGAGACGCTGAAGGTCTCGATTGAACCGGCTGCCGGTGGCGAGGCCGAAGTGCTGGACGCCGATGTGGTGCTGGTGGCCATTGGCCGTCGTCCCTATACGGCTGGTCTGGGTCTGGAAGAGGTGGGTGTGGCACTGGATGCACGCGGCCGCGTGGCGACAGATGCACATTACGCAACCAGTGTTCCCGGCATCTATGCCATTGGTGATGTGATCGCCGGCCCGATGCTGGCTCACAAGGCCGAAGATGAGGCCGGTGCTCTTGCGGAACTGCTCGCCGGCAAGGCCGGGCATGTGAACTACGACATCATCCCCGGTGTGGTTTACACCTTCCCCGAGGTGGCCACCGTCGGCAAGACGGAAGAGGAACTGAAGGCGGCTGGCGTGGCCTACAAGGTCGGCAAGTTCCCCTTCACTGCCAATGGCCGCACCAAGGTGAACAATACCACCGATGGTTTCGTGAAGATCCTCGCTGATGCCGCTACCGACAAGGTGCTGGGCGCGCATATCATCGGCCCGGAAGCGGGTGAGATGATCCATGAATGCGCGGTGCTGATGGAGTTCGGCGGGTCTTCGGAAGATCTCGCCCGCACCTGCCATGCCCACCCCACCCGCTCTGAAGCGGTGAAGGAAGCGGCCATGGCTGTGGAGAAGCGCGCCATCCATATGTGATGGTTCGCGTCCGGCCTCGCTGGTTCAAGTCATCAAAGCGCGCCCTGCCGATTGGTTGGGCGCGTTTTTTGTTTTGAGCGCAGGAATATGCGTTTTGATGTTTTAAATATCAATAATGCGCGTTCTTATGCTGAATTTGAGATTTTAACTCGCCCAAGGCTGGACATTTCCGCGTCTCATGTCCCAAAGCTCCATGCTCGCCGGATGCCTTTCTGTTGAGGACGCCGGATCGTGATGGCAGCCCGCATCGGAGGATGACATGCAGGACGATGAATATATCTATGACGAGGAAAGCGGAGAGTGGTTGCCCGCCAGCGAGGTTGCAAGCCGCAAGGCAGCCGCCAGCGACGTGCAGGTGAAGGATTCGCAGGGTACGATCCTCGCCGATGGCGACCAGGTGGTGCTGATCAAGGATCTGCCGGTAAAGGGCGCAGGCCAGACGCTGAAGCGCGGCACGCTCATCAAGGCCATCCGCCTCACGGACAACCCGGAAGAGATTGATTGCCGGTTTGAAGGCATCAAGGGACTGGTGCTGCGCACGGAGTTTGTCCGCAAGCGCTGAGGGTGAGAAGATCCGGAATACGAAGTAAGAGCCGGGCTTTGTTTTCATGGCCCGGCCAGAGAATGTCCGGCTTTCCTGAATGCCGCGCCTGCCCGGCTACTTTCATGCCAGAGTTGGCCGCTGCCTTCGATGTTTCTGATGTGAGAAAGCTGATCTGCTGACCCGTAGGGCGAGGCAAGACAAATCAGGTTCCTATACCAGCACGCCCGAAATCCGGGCGAAATAGCCGGCACACCTTATTCTGCAGCGAAGGTCACGGCCTCTAAACGCCATCCTTCCGGGTCCAGCAGAAAAGCGGCGAAATAGGTGTCTGCATAATGGGGGCGCAGTCCCGGTGCGCCATTGTCCAGCCCGCCATGGGCCAGTCCTGCGGCATGGAATGCGCGTACCGCCAGCCGATTCTCCGCCCAGAAGCATAGATGAAAGCCGGGTGGGCAGATGATTGGCCCGGGGCGTTCCTCGACCCAGAAGGGGGCAGCCCCCGGCGTGCCATCAGGCCCCGGAAGAGAGCCTGCCGGCCCCCAGCAGGCCGATGCTCCTGCCGGCTCAACCTCATTGGCCACACGCACCAGACCGAGCGGCGAAAGAACCGCATCATAGAATGCGCAGGCCCGGGCCAGATTGGTGGTGCCAACCGACAGATGCTCAAAAACGGGCCTGATGGGTGTGAAAGCGGATGCCATGGCTCAGCCTCATCGGGCGCGGGGGTGCGCGGCACGCCAGGCATTCATGAGCGCTGTTGCATCCACCTGTGTATAGATCTGGGTGGTGGACAGGGAGGCGTGGCCGAGCAGTTCCTGAATCGCCCGCAATTCTCCACCCCGCGCCAGCAAGTGGGTAGCGAAAGAGTGGCGCAAGGCATGGGGCGTGGCGCTGTCCGGCAGGCCAAGAGTCTCGCGCATGCGGGCCACCGCCATTTGTACGATGCGTGCCGAGAGCGGCCCGCCACGCGCACCGCGAAACAGGGGCGTGCGGGGAGCAAGTGGATAGGGGCACTGGGATCTGTAATCCAGCACCGCCGCCCGCACGGGAGCCAGAAGGGGCACCATGCGGGTCTTGTTGCCCTTTCCGGTCACGGTGATCTGGTCTGAGCCGGGGGTAATGTCATCGGCGGTCAGACTCAGTGCCTCGGCAATACGCAGGCCGGAGCCATAGAGCAGGGCGATGACAGCGGCATCGCGTGCCAGAATCCAGGAATCTCGGGGCTCAAACGCACGGGTCTCGGGATCAGCCAGGGCGCGAGCAGATTCAACGGAAACAGGTTTGGGCAGGCTTCGGGGTACTTTAGGCGCACGCACGACGCTGAGCGCCCCGAGCTTGCCATGCCCCTCCTGCTCCAGATGACGGGCAAAGGAGCGTGCGGCGGCCAGCAGGCGCACCAGCGTGCGCGGAGCCACACCTTCTGCCCGCCGTGCGGCCAGAATCGCCCGCACATCTGCCGGTGCCAGTATGGCGATGTCTTTCAGATTCGGCTGATGCCCCAGATGCAGGGTGAGGCGCGCCAGAACCGCGCTCATGTCCCGCGCATAGGCTTCAATGGTCTGAAAGGAGAGGCGTCGCTCATGGGTGAGTTTGTCGAGCCAGCGGGTGCTGGCCTCGCCCACATCTGGCGCGGCGGCTTCCAGAAGATCACGACGCGCGCGCGCGGCCTTCTGGGCAAGGGTCATGGCCATGGCAGGCTCCATCAGCGCCAGGGATCTGCGGGAGATAGCGCCCCGCAGGCAGGTGCCTATTCTGGGTGCGTCAACCTTTCCATTTTCCTGCTCGGACAGGCTTTGCCTGTTGTCGCGCACTGCGGTATCAATGCCGCCTTGGAATTCCGCCCGTTTCGAGGCATGAGACCTCGAATTGTGCGCGGGAATGCCCATATAAGGGCGACAACTCACCTGAGACGTGATCGTGCGTTGCGAATTATGCGAGCGACATGCACCTGAAAGGTGCAGCGCCCGGTGCCGGAAAGCTGACGGAGGACGACATGGCGGCCGTAAAAGAAACAGTCGAACAGGTTCGCTCCATTGGCGTCGAACAATATAAATATGGCTTCGAGACACTTATCGAATCTGAAAAGGCTCCCAAGGGGCTTTCAGAGGATATTGTCCGCTACATTTCGGCGCGCAAGGATGAGCCGGAATGGATGCTGGAATGGCGTCTGGATGCATACCGGCGCTGGCTCAGCATGGAAGAGCCGCACTGGGCACGCATTGATTTCCCGCAAATCGATTTTCAGGACATCTACTATTATTCCGCGCCGAAGGCCTTCAAGCCCCTGAGCTCGCTGGATGAGGTGGACCCGGAAATCCTGCGCACTTACGAGAAGCTGGGCATTCCGCTGCGCGAGCAGGAGTTGCTGGCCGGTGTGGTGCGCCCCGAAGGCGATCGTCCGCGCATCGCTGTGGATGCCGTTTTCGATTCGGTCTCTGTTGCCACCACCTTCAAGGAAGAACTGAAGTCGGCCGGCGTCATCTTCATGCCCATCTCCGAGGCGCTTCAGGAACATCCTGAGCTGGTGCGCAAATATCTCGGCACGGTGGTTCCGGTGACGGACAACTATTACGCCACGCTCAATGCGGCGGTGTTTTCCGATGGCTCCTTCGTTTATGTGCCGCCCGGCGTGCGCTGCCCGATGGAGCTCTCCACCTATTTCCGTATCAATGAGCGCAACACCGGCCAGTTCGAGCGCACGCTCATCATCGCCGACAAGGGCTCTTACGTTTCCTATCTCGAAGGCTGCACCGCCCCTCAGCGTGACGAAAACCAGCTTCACGCCGCCGTGGTGGAACTGGTGGCGCTGGAAGATGCCGAGATCAAATATTCCACAGTCCAGAACTGGTATCCCGGCGATGCCGAGGGCAAGGGTGGCATCTATAATTTCGTGACCAAGCGCGGCGATTGCCGGGGTGACCGCTCCAAGATTTCCTGGACGCAGGTGGAAACCGGTTCGGCCATCACCTGGAAGTATCCAAGCTGCGTGCTGCGGGGTGATGAATCGCGCGGGGAGTTCTATTCCATCGCCATTTCAAACGGCCGCCAGCAGGTGGATTCGGGCACCAAGATGATTCATCTGGGCAAGAACACTTCCAGCCGCATCATCTCGAAGGGCATTTCGGCCGGGCGCTCGAACAACACCTATCGCGGTCTGGTTTCCGCCCACCGCAAGGCCGAGAACGCCCGCAATTTCACGAACTGCGATTCCCTGCTGATCGGCGATACCTGCGGCGCACACACCGTGCCCTATATCGAGGCGAAGAACCCGACCGCCAAGTTCGAGCATGAGGCCACCACCTCCAAGATCTCCGAGGAAACGCTGTTCTATTGCATGCAGCGCGGCCTCACGCAGGAAGATGCGGTGGCGCTGGTGGTGAACGGCTTCGTGCGCGATGTGCTGCAGCAACTGCCCATGGAATTCGCCGTGGAAGCTCAAAAGCTCATTTCCATCAGCCTTGAGGGCAGCGTCGGCTGAGGCTGGCGTTCCCGTTTCATGAATAAGGCCGGCCGGCGTGCACAGGATGCACCTGGACCGGGATCGAAAAAACACCGTTTAAAGGAACCGTCCCATGTCGCCCTTGCTGGAAGTCCGCGACCTTCATGCCCGCATCGAAGATGGTCGCAAGATCATTGAAGGCATGAATCTCGTCATCAATCCCGGCGAGGTTCACGCCATCATGGGGCCGAACGGGGCGGGCAAGTCTACCCTCTCTTATGTGCTTTCCGGCAAACCGGGTTATGAGGTCACGAGCGGGCAGGTGCTGTTCCATGGCAAGGACCTGCTGGAGATGGAGCCGGACGAGCGCGCTGCGGCGGGCCTGTTCCTCGCCTTCCAGTATCCGCTGGAAATTCCCGGTGTGCCCACCATGTCCTTCCTGCACACGGCGGTGAATGCCCAGCGCAAGACGCGCGGTGAGCCGGAGATGACTGCCCCGGAACTGCTGCGCAAGGTGCGCGCGCTGGCCAAGGTGCTTGAAATCGACGCCGACATGCTGAAGCGCCCGGTGAATGTGGGCTTCTCTGGCGGTGAGAAGAAGCGCAACGAAGTGCTCCAGATGATGCTGCTGGAACCCAGCCTCGCCATTCTGGATGAAGCGGATTCGGGTCTCGATATCGACGCGCTGAAGATTGTCGCCAATGGCGTCAACAGCCTGCGCTCACCGGAGCGTTCCAACCTCATCATCACCCACTATCCGCGCCTGCTCGAATATATTGTGCCGGATGTGGTGCATGTGTTCGCCAATGGCCGCATCGTGCATTCGGGTGATGCCAATCTGGCGCGTGAACTGGAAGCCACGGGCTATGCGAAGTATCAGGGCGAAGCGGCGTGATGACCATGGCTGCTGAAGCTCGCCCCATTTCCGCGCAGCCCGCCCGTGGGCAGCCTGCGCGCACCGCCGCCGAGACGGCGTTCGCCACCACGTTTGCCGCCGTGAAGGCGGAACTGCCCGGCTCCGCGACATTCGCAGCACGCCGGGAAGAGGCCTTTGGCCGCTTTGCTGATGCCGGCCTGCCGCATCGCCGGGTGGAAGAGTGGCGCTATACCGATCTGCGCCGGCTGATGCGCGAGATGGCCCCGCTGGCCGCGACGCCTGCAACACAGCTGGAAAAGGCACCCGAGGCTGCCGGTCTTCTGGCTGCCGTGGAGTGCCGCAAGCTCTATGTGGTGGATGGCGTTTTCGCGCCTCACCTGTCCGATCTGGCTGATCTTGAGGCCGGCCTCACCATTCTATCGCTGGCCGATGCGCTGCGGGATGATGCCCATGTGGGCGGTGTGGCTGTCTCCAAACGGCTGGGTGAAACCTTCCCCTGCACCGATGTGATGTTCGCTCTCAATGCGGCTTTCGCCGCTGAAGGCGTGGTTGTGCATGTGGCGGAAGGGGCCGAACTGGCTCGCCCGCTGGAGCTCATCCATGTGAACACCGGCACCGAGCCGGTCTCCATGTTCACCCGCTCGCTGGTGGTGCTGGAGAAGGGTGCCAAGGCCAATCTGGTGGAAAGCCATGAAGGGCCGGATGGCGTGGCCTATCAGGTCCATACCGCTCTGGAACTTGTGGTAGGGGAGGGCGCGCAGCTCGACCGGGTGAAGCTGACCCGCGAGGGCGATGCCGCCCTGCACATTTCCACCGTGCTGCTGGATATCGCGGCTTCCGCTCTGGTGCGGACGGCGGGTTTCATGCTTGGCGGCGCGATTGTGCGCAACCAGACCTTTGCCCAGCTGACGGGCAAGGAAATCCATGCCGTCTTCGGTGGTGTGTCGCTGCTGGGCAACCGGCAGCATGCGGATACATCGCTTGCGGTGGAGCATCTTGCGCCCGGCTGCGAGAGCCGTGAGAACTTCCGCGCGGTTCTGGATGACCACGCGCGTGATGTGTTCCAGGGCCGTATCGCCGTGCGCCGCGAGGCGCAGCAGACCGATGCGCGGATGATGACCCGTGCGCTGCTGCTCTCCGACACGGCCGAGGCGGACAATAAGCCCGAACTGGAAATCTTCGCCGATGACGTCCAGTGCGCCCATGGCTGCACCACGGGCAATCTGGACGAGCAGGTGAAGTTCTACCTGATGGCGCGTGGTATTCCCGAAAAGGAAGCCGAGGCCCTGCTCATTCAGGCATTTGTGGGCGAGGTGGTGGATGCCATCGAGCTGGAAGGCGTGCGCGAGGCGCTGATCGGGGCGACCCGCTCCTGGCTGAAGGAACGTGCCTGAGATGACCCACCCGGCCGTGACCGCCACTGGCTATGACGTGGCCCGCGTGCGGGAGGATTTTCCCATCCTCTCGCTTCAGGTGCACGGCAAGCCGCTGACCTATCTTGATAATGGCGCATCTGCCCAGAAGCCGCGTCAGGTTCTGGACCGCATGCAAGAGGTCTATACAGCCGAATATGCGAATGTGCATCGCGGGCTGCATTATCTCGCCAATGCGGCGACCGAGGCCTATGAGGGCGGACGCGAGCGGGTGGCGCGGTTTCTGAATGCCCGCCGGCATGAAGAGATCGTTTTCACGCGCAATGCTACCGAGGCGATCAATCTGGTAGCGGCCACCTTTGGTGCCTCACGCATCCAGCCGGGCGATGAGATTGTGCTCTCCATTATGGAGCATCACGCCAATGTGGTGCCGTGGCATTTCCTGCGGGAGAAGCTGGGCGCGGTCATCAAATGGGTGCCGGTGGACGACAACGGCGCATTTCATCTGGAAGACTTTGAGGCGGCGCTGAGTGAGCGCACCAAAATGGTCGCCATCACCCAGATGTCAAACGTGCTGGGCACGGTGGTGCCGGTGAAGGATGTGGTGCGCATCGTGCATGCCCGCGGCATTCCGGTGCTGGTGGATGGTGCGCAGGGGGCGGTACATCTGGACGTGGATGTGCAGGATCTCGACTGCGATTTCTATGTCATCACGGGTCACAAGCTCTATGGCCCAACGGGCATTGGCGCGCTTTACGCCAAATATGAGCTGCTGGAACAGATGCCGCCTTTCAATGGTGGTGGCGAGATGATCCGCGAAGTGCGTCAGGACACCATCACTTATGGTGATCCGCCGCATCGCTTTGAAGCCGGTACGCCGCCAATCGTGGAAGCGGCCGGACTTGGGGCTGCGCTGGATTACATCACCTCCATCGGCAAGGATCGCATCCGCGCCCATGAGGAAGACCTGCTGCACTATGCGCAGGAGCGCCTTGGGGAGATGAACTCCATCCGCATCATCGGCAATGCGCCGGGCAAGGGAGCCATCATCTCCTTCGAGATGCAGGGCGCCCATGCCCATGATGTCGCGACACTGATTGATATGGATGGGGTGGCCGTGCGCGCGGGAACCCATTGCGCCATGCCACTGCTGGAGCGCTTTGGCGTAACAGCAACCTGCCGGGCATCCTTCGGCCTCTATAATACGCGTGAGGATGTGGACCGTTTCATCGCGGCGCTGAAGAAGGCGCAGAATCTGTTCGGGTGATAAAGAGCGACAGTCAAGGTTCAGGCGTGGTTCATGGACATGTACCTGTTATGGGTTTGCCTTTGACCTTGAATTCACGGGATTCGTGCCGCGTCTCTTGCCGGGTAAGAAAATATAGATGCGAAAAAGGGGCCTTGAGGCCCCTTTTTTATTGGCAGTCCATTGCAGCGTGTCAGCAGTCGGTATTCCTGCAAAAGCCTTTTGTTCAGTTTTTGCTCGGCCCTGCTTCTGCAACACGGGCCGGTGACTGGCCATGATTCATCAGGGCATCAATGCGTTCGCGCTCCTGCTGGAACTGCGAGAGGGCATTGCCGCGCAATGCCCGTCCGCGGGGCAGACGAATACGCAGCGGATCAACAAAGTTGCCGTTGATCTTCACTTCGTAATGCAAATGCGGGCCGGTCGAGAGGCCGGTGGAGCCGATATAGCCAATCACCTGCCCCTGCCGCACCTTTTCGCCGGGGCGAATGCCGCGGGCAAAGCCGGACTGGTGCGAATAGGTGGTCACATAGCCATTGGCATGCTGGATTTCGGTGTGCTTGCCATAGCCCGACTTCCATCCAGCAAGGGTGATGGTGCCATTGCCGGCCGCATAGATGGGGGTGCCGGTGCGATCAGACCAGTCCACACCTGTATGCAGCTTGGATGTGCCCAGAATGGGGTGGCGACGATAACCGAAGCCGGAACGCATGGTGCCGCCAGAGACAGGCTTTCTCAGCAGGAACTGCTTCGCGCTTCGGCCCTGATCGTCATAATAGTCCACGCCGCCATCATCAGGGGCACGGAAACGGTAATAACGGCGGGTTTCGTTGTCGAGAGTGAGGGCGGTGTAAAGCACCTCATTGCTGCCGGGCTCATCCGAGTACAGCACTTCAAAGGAATCGCCGGCCCGAACGCGACGCTGGAAATCGACATCGAAGGAATAGACGCGAATGATATCGGCAATGACATCCTGCGGCATTTCATTGCGCAGCGCCGTTTCATAGATGCTGTCATAGAGGCGCAGGCCGGGGCCGTCATTGTCATCCGTATTCTCGGAGACACCGGCCATTTCCGTTTCCGCCAGTTCCGGTACATTCACGAACTGGTTGAGATCGGATAGCGCAACAGAGCTGACATGCCCGGTATCACTGAAGAGGGAGACGCGCAGGGGCAGAATGCGGTCACCTTCCTGCTGAAGCAGCATACGCACGCGCAGACCATCCTGCACCGCGCCATCACGGCCGCCTCTTCCCAGCACACGAACGAGTGCGCGGGCGTCATCGCGAGACACGCCGGCATTGGTGAGAATGCTGACAATGGTATCGTTCTTCTTCACCACCACAGTGGTGTCAGACCAGTCATTGCCGCCGGATGTTTCGGCTGAGGTCTTCTGGATGAAGCTGACATTGGCCGGGGCTGCGGGCGCGGGCGCGATAGCGGCGTCCAGATTGTTGCCCTCAACGGCATAGGCCAAATAAGGCGCATTTGGTGAAAAGGCGGCATCATTGCCGACAATCGCGGAAGGCAGCGTGCCGGTATCTGCAACCGGGGTGGTCCGCGCCAGTTCCGCGACTTCACGTACCTTGACCAGAACCTGCTCCATGGGCAGGCCGGAATTGATCTTGGTCCGCGCTGGAACCGAGGCCAGATCCCGCGTCACCACGGTAACTTCGCCGGAAGGCTCAGCCTGTGGTGTGGCGTCTTCGGATTCCAGCGCCTCACTGGCGATCTTCATGGGGTTGAAGCTGGGAATATCCGATGAAAGAGACGTCGCCGTCATGGCGAGGTTCGAGCTTACGCGCGTGAAGGGACGCACGCGAATGATCTCGCGATCTCCCATCTTGGTCGCAGTCGACACGCGAAAGGTATGGCGCGCACCAGCCGTCTCACCCAGCAGAGACATGCGATCACCCTTGCGGGCTGCATTCGTGGGGTGCTCACCCTGAGGGATAACGTTGCGACCGTTCTGGCGTGCCTTCTCCGGCATCAGCACAGAGCGATATTCGCCATCCAGCGCAGCATAAACCGCGCCGCCCATAAGAAATGAACCGCACAAGGCGGTCAGCAGAGTTGCCGCCAGCCAACGCGCGGAAACGCGATGCCGGTCAATTTCCTCTTCGTCGCCATCCACGCCAAGAGGAGGGTCCTCCCCGAGGCCGGCCGCACTCGTGGCATCGCGCCATGCGCCGGCAGATCGTCGATGATACAAATCCCGTCCCTTCCGCTGATGCCGCGAGAGGCGGCGCGCAAGCAAATCAGCCCTGAATCCATGAGGAACTTGCCGTTCCTGATGGCAGACGTCAACGCGGCGCATCTTCTCACTTCATTGAGGCGGGATAAGAGGGGCAAGAGGCGGCAAAAGCATGGCAAAGAGGGGAGCTTGCATGCGCCCTATATATAGAGAGCTCTGCAAGGGTGATTTTGCGGGCCTGAATCAGCCGCTGTGCGAGCGTGCGTAGGAGAAATCCGCGAGCCTATATGCCATCGATGTGACGATGGCTGCTCCCTCTGTTTTTATCCACACGCTCTATTCTGTTGATATTATTTAGTTATTTTAGGTTTTGGTTTGAATTTATCCCCAGTTGGTTTGTTTGGGTTGAGAATGTTTGTTTTGCCGGGTTGACGGTTTGGGATTGGTGGTCCTATAAAGCGCTCACCAACGACGAGCCACCGCCGCTCACCGCAAGGGAGCGGCGAGATGGGTCGTCTTCGAAGCTTCTCCTCTTGACTGATGTC
>JAMHVS010000011.1:0-3864 GCA_035911315.1 Xanthobacter sp. | reverse complement strand
CATGATGCAGTGCTTCCGGCATCGCCGTGGCAGATATGTAAACCATGGCCGTGAAGGCATAGACGATGAGCCCCATCATCATCGGGTCACGGGCCAGGCTCCAGAGTTCCTTCACCCCCAGGCGATAGATGTTGGCGAGACGGCTCATGATCAGGTGTCTTGCTTGCGGATCAGGGCAATCGCGACTCCCATGATCACAGGGACAGCCAGGATCAAAGGAATGAATGAGGCGTGGAGATCGGAAAAACCAAGCGCCTTGCTGAAGACGCCGCGACTGATCGTCAGGAAGTGCGTGGCCGGGTAGAGCCTTCCGATAACTGCTCCGGCACCTTCCAGTGAGGAGACAGGATTGATCAGGCCCGCGAACTGGGCAGTGGGAATCATGGTGCCAATCATGGTGACAAACATGGCTGCGATCTGGCTGCGGGTGAATGCCGAGGCCAGCAGACCAAAGCCCGTGGCGAACACGACGAAGATGAGCGCGGCGGCAGCAAGTGTGGTGAAACTGCCTTTGACGGGCACGTCAAAGACGGTGACAGCCAGCAGTGTCATCAGCAGGAAATTCAGCATCCCAAGAAAGATATAGGGCGCTTGTTTGCCGATCAGAAACTCGCTGCGCGTCACCGGTGTCACATGGAGGTTGACGATGGAGCCCAGCTCTTTCTCACGCACCACGGAGAGTGCTGTGAGCATGGCCGGAATCATGAGCAGCAGCATGGGAATGACAGCCGGAACCATGGCGGGCCGACTGCGCACATCCGGGTTGTAGCGGAAGCGTGTCTCGATGTTCAGAGCACCCGAAGCGGACTCAAGCCCGGAGCTCCGCGCGGCCATTTGTGCCAGCCAGCCCTGATGCATTCCCGACACATACCCCTGCGCGGTCTCGGCACGCTGCGGCATGGAACCGTCCACCCACGCGCCGATTTGCACGGGGGCTCCACGCTGCGCATCGCGGGCGAAACCGGGCGGGATTTCGATGGCGAGCGCCAGTTCGCCGGAACGCATCCGGCGGTCGAGATCGGCTTCGTCAAGGATGGGAGCCTGCTGCACAAAATAGCGCGAGCCGTTGAGGTTAAGGACATAGTTTTGGCTCAGGGTGGTCTGGTCGTGGTCCAGCACGGCGAAGCTAAGGTTTTCCACGTCCAGGCTGATGCCGTAGCCCATGACGAACATGAGCAGAGCCGTGCCGAAGAGTGACATGCCGGCAAGCACCGGATCGCGGCGCAACTCCAGCGCTTCTTTCCGCATGTAGCTGAATGTCCGGCCAAAGGCGAAGACCCGCTGTACGGGTGGTGCGGAGACACGGCCGGCGTCAGGCATCGGGGACACTGCCAGGGAGGATGCGGCGGGCAGATTGTCGCTGGCCGACGCCTCTTGAAGATGTTTGATGAACACCTCCTCCAGCGAGTGGGCACTGCTGTCCCTCACCAACTCTTCAGGGGGACCGCTGACGAGCACCCGCCCGGAGTGCATCAGCGAGACGCGGTCACACCGCTCCGCCTCGTTCATGAAATGGGTGGAAATGAAAATGGTGACTTTGTCCTGCCGGGCCAGATCGAGCATGAGTTGCCAAAACTGATCACGGGCGATGGGATCGACGCCGGAAGTCGGCTCGTCGAGGATCAGCAAGGTTGGTTTGTGAACCATGGCCACGGCCAGGGACAAGCGTTGCCGCACGCCGAGCGGCAGCGCCTCAGGCATGGATGAGAGCACGCCTTCAAGCCCGAAGCGCTTCGCCATCTCATCCACCCGGGCCGGGATTTCTTCCGCAGGGACCTGGAACAGGCGGGCGTGAAGAACGAGGTTTTGCTCCACCGTCAGTTCCGTGTAGAGGGAGAAGGACTGCGACATGTAGCCGACGCGCCGACGCGTACCGACATCACGCGGATCGACTTCATGGCCCAGCAGCCATGCCTTGCCCTCCGTGGGCGGCAGCAGGCCGGTGAGCATTTTCATGGTCGTGGTTTTGCCGCAGCCGTTGGAGCCAAGGAACCCGAAGATCTCGCCGCGCCGGATGCGCAGATCCACCCGCTCCACGGCAGTGAAGTCGCCGAAACGCATGGTCAGCCCCCGTGCTTCGATGGCGGTCACATCCTTCTCGGAGGGGGCGAAGCGGGAAACCACCACCGGCTGGTGGAGACGCCGTTTTTCCTCCGGCAGCAGGGCGATGAAGGTGGCATCCAGGGAATCCGTCGCGGTGCGTGTGCGCAGTTCGGAGGGAGTGCCGGTGGCCAACACCTTGCCCGCATCCATGGCCACCAGCCAGTCGAAGCGATCTGCCTCCTCCATGTAAGCCGTCGCCACAATCACGCTCATCCCAGGCCGTTCCCGGCGGATGCCGTCCACGAGGCTCCAGAACTGGCTGCGAGAGAGTGGATCAACCCCTGTGGTCGGTTCGTCGAGAATGAGCAGGTCCGGGTCGTGGATGAGCGCGCAGCAGATGCCCAGCTTCTGTTTCATGCCGCCGGATAGCTTACCCACCGGGCGGTCAAGGAAAGGCCGCAGACCGGTGCGCGTCGTCAGTTCGTCGATCCGGCGGCGGCACTCGGCGCGGTCATGCCCGAAGAGACGCCCGAAGAACTGCAGGTTCTCTTCAATGGAAAGGGTGAGATACAAGTTCTTGCCCAATCCCTGCGGCATGTAGGCGATGCGTGAGCACACCGCACGGCGATGTCGGGCGCTGGCCATGTCGCCACCCAGCGTTTCCACCTTGCCCGCCTGCACCTTGTGTGCGCCTGCGATCAGGGAAAGGAGGCTCGATTTGCCAACGCCGTCCGGGCCGATCAAACCCACCAGGCTGCCGCCGGGCAAATCAAGATCAATGCCATCCAACGCAAGCGTGCGTCGATGGCGGAGACGCACTCCGCGCAGACTGGCAACGACGGCGGCGGTGTTCATTGGGGCAGCTTTAATGCCAGATGGGAGGGCCACTCCGCCTGCGCGTCGATCTTCACCCACGCGACTCCCGGCAGCCCCGTCTTCACACGCTCCAGATGTTCTTTCAGCAAGCCACGGTCAATCTGCGCTTTGACGCGAAACATCAACTTCTGGCGTTCGCTCGCGGTCTCCACCGTCTTGGGCGTGAACTGCGCGACGCTCGCCACATACGAGACACGCGCCGGGATCACAAACTGCGGTGCTGCATCCAGGATGAGCCTCACCTCGCTGCCGAGCGCCACCCTGCCCGCCACTGTCTCGGGTAGAAAGAAGGTCAGATACACGTCACCTAGATCCACGAGGTTCAAAACCTTCCCCCCAGCGCCCAGCACCTCTCCTGGTTGCGTGATCAGATACTGCACCCGTCCATCGCGGGGCGCTTTCAGCGTGCAGTCATCGAGTTCGGCCTGCACGCGGCCCACAGTCGCCTGCACTGCCTCCACCATCACCTCTGCATCCTGCACCTGTGCGCTGGCTGCGGCCACAGCACCCCCGGCTGCCGCCACCTGCGCCTTTGCCGCCTTGATCGCCGCCTCTGCGCTTTTCGCGCGGGCACGATCATCGTCGAGGTTTTGTTCGGACACCGCATTCTTTGTCGCAAGCGATTCGGTGCGCACCAGCCGTTGCTGAGCCGCCTGCGCCTCGCTCTCGCGCTGGAGAACCACAGCCTCGGCTGCCAGTTTTTCGCTCTCCCGCGCCGTCACCTGCGCCTGGGCGGTGATGATCGCATTTTTCGCCTGCCGAAGCTTTGCCTGGGCCTCCAGAAACTGGGCATCCAGAATGTCGGTCTGAATCCGGGCGAGCACCTGGCCTTCCTTC
Organism: Xanthobacter sp.; assembly: GCA_035911315.1. Lineage (GTDB taxonomy): Bacteria > Pseudomonadota > Alphaproteobacteria > Rhizobiales > Xanthobacteraceae > Xanthobacter. Next base: position 108 of record JAMHVS010000011.1, on the reverse strand, counting down.
ACGAAATCGCCTTCACCCACCAGAACCTCCGCCAAACGCCCAGGCACTCGGGCTGCGAGATTGATCTCGGTGGCCTCAATGCGTCCGTTGCCAGATACGACCCCTGGA
>JAMHVS010000010.1:0-296272 GCA_035911315.1 Xanthobacter sp. | reverse complement strand
GGCTGTTGGCTCTCGCGAGAAGTTCGCCGAGCTGATCGAGCCGCTGGCCGATACGCTGGGTGCGGCTGTTGGCGCCTCGCGCGCGGCGGTGGATGCGGGCTATGCCCCCAATGACTGGCAGGTGGGACAGACCGGCAAGGTGGTCGCCCCCGAGCTCTATATCGCGCTCGGCATTTCCGGCGCCATCCAGCATCTGGCCGGCATGAAGGACTCAAAGTTCATCGTCGCCGTCAACAAGGATGAGGAAGCTCCCATCTTCCAGGTCGCCGATTATGGCCTCGTCGGTGACATCAATGTCGTCATCCCCGAGCTAAAGGCAGAAATCGCCAAGCTCAAGGGCTGACGATTCTCGCAGCCGGGGAGCAGCCCTGCTCCTCCCCGGTCTCTGTCCGTATCCGGGCGCCGCTTCTGGCCCCGCGGAAAAATGAGAGAAACATGTCGATCGAGATCAAAAAGGTCGGAGTGATCGGCGCAGGGCAAATGGGCAATGGCATCGCTCATGTATGCGCCCTCGCTGGTTATGACGTCGCTATCAACGACATCGATCCCGATCGCATCCGCGCCGGCATCGCCACCATCAATGGCAACATGGCGCGACAGGTAGCCAAGGGCGTCATCACGGACGATGCCCGTCAGTCCGCCATCGAACGCATCGCGGTTGCGGCGCAGATCAATGATCTGGAAAGCTGTGACCTCATCATCGAGTCCGCCACCGAGAAAGAGGAGCTGAAGCGCAAGATCTTCTCTGCTCTGTGTCCGGTGCTGCGGCCGGAGACGATGCTGGCCTCCAACACCTCCTCCATCTCCATTACGCGCCTTGCCGCCGGCACGGACCGGCCGGAGCGCTTCATCGGCGTTCACTTCATGAACCCGGTGCCGATCATGGAACTGGTGGAACTGGTGCGCGGCATCGCCACCGATGATGCCACATTTGAATCCTCCAAGCAGTTTGTCTCGCGCCTCGGCAAGACCTATGCTGTTGCGGAAGACTTCCCGGCTTTCATCGTCAACCGCATCCTGCTGCCGATGGTCAACGAAGCCATCTACACCCTGTATGAGGGCGTAGGCTCGGTGGAATCCATCGACAAGGCCATGCGTCTTGGCGCGAACCATCCCATGGGGCCGCTGCAGCTTGCGGACTTCATCGGGCTGGATACCTGCCTTGCCATCATGCAGGTGCTGCACGAAGGGCTGGCCGATTCCAAGTACCGCCCCTGCCCGCTGCTGGTGAAGTATGTGGAAGCCGGCTGGCTCGGTCGCAAGACGAAGCGCGGTTTCTATGATTATCGCGGTGAAAAACCGGTGCCCACCCGCTGAACAGAAGGAATGCCAGAACCACGTTCTGGCAGCCGGCCACGTGAGTGCAAGATTTCAGGCGGGGCCAATGGCTCCGCCTTTATCATTTCCGGGGCCGGTAAAGACGCTTTCTCAAAGAAAAAGGGCGCAGCCAGAACTGCGCCCCTCAAAAGCGGAACCTCATGGCCATCATCCGGCTCATGAGTTCCAAGTTCAGGTATCAGGCGATCTTGCGCACCACATCCTTGTGCATGCTGCCGGTTTCGCGCGCCCTCATATGCCAGGAGAAAGCCTCCTCCAGCACATGTGGCGTGTGACCGCCACGGGCAAGAGCGCGATCGAAATAGTCCTGCATCTCGTCACGGAAACTGGGGTGCACGCAATTGGCGATGATGACCTTCGCCCGTTCACGCGGGGCCAGCTCGCGCAGATCGGCAAGGCCGACCTCGGTGATCAGGATGTCCACATCATGCTCGGTGTGGTCGACATGGCTCACCATCGGCACCACCGACGAAATCGCGCCGCCCTTCGCAACCGACTTGGTGACGAATACGGACAGATAGGCATTGCGGGCAAAATCTCCCGAACCGCCGATCCCGTTCATCATGTGAGTGCCGCTGACATGGGTGGAATTCACATTGCCATAAATATCGAACTCCAGCGCCGTATTGATGCCGATCAGGCCCAGCCGGCGGATGATTTCCGGGTGGTTGGAAATTTCCTGCGGGCGCAGGATGAGGCGCGGCTTGTACTGGCTGATCTTCGGCATCACCTCGTCATATTTGGGCTTGGACAGGGTGATGGAGGAGCCGGAGGCGAAATTCAGCTTGTCGGCATCGAACAGATCGAAGGTGGAGTCCTGCAACACCTCCGAATACATGGTCAGGTCATGGAAGGGGCTGTCGATAAAGCCATGCATCACCGCATTGGCGATGGTGCCGATGCCGGCCTGAAGCGGCTGGAGACGGTTTGTGAGGCGGCCGATCTTCACCTCATGCTTCAGGAATTCCATGAGATGGGAGGCGATGGAAGCGGTTTCATCATCCGGCGGCAGCACGGTAGAGGCTGAATCCAGCTTCTGCGTCACCACAATGGCGGCGATCTTCTCCGCAGGAATTGGAATGAAGGGCATACCCACGCGGCTTTCCGGCGTCACCACGGGAATGGGCTCGCGGAACGGGCGACGGGTGGGGATGTAGATGTCGTGCAGCCCCTCCAGTTCCATCGGCTGGGTGAGGTTGATCTCGACAATCACCTTCTTGGCCAGAATGGCAAAGGTCGCGGAGTTGCCAACCGAGGTGGTGGGCACAATGCCACCCGATGCGGTGATCCCCACGGCCTCAATCACAGCCACATCAATCGGGCCAAGCTGATGCGTGCGCAGGTGCTCAACAGTCTCGGACAGGTGCTGGTCAACGAACATCACCTCGCCGGCATTGATGGCCTTGCGCAGCGCCGGATCGGACTGGAAGGGAATGCGGCGCGAGAGCAGGTGCGCCTCGGCCATCTGCTTATCGAGATCATTGCCGAGAGATGCGCCGGTGATGAGGGTGATCTTGAGCGGCTCGTGCTTGGCGCGCTCAGCCAACGCCATCGGCACGGCCTTCGCCTCTCCCGCACGAGTGAAGCCGCTCATGCCCACGATCATTCCATCCTGAATGTGGCTCGCGGCTTCTTCGGCGGAGACGATCTTGTCACGCAGGGAGGCGAGACGGATACGATCCTGTGGCATATTGGCTCCCGGGGGTGTTTCCTCAAATGACATACCTTTGGCCCATAGAGAGGCCAACCGTTCCCCGGAATTCGACTTAAGACAATGAGCATGCATTCATGGCTGCAAAGGTGCATGAGGGGGAGCGGCAAGAGGCACCACATCACCTCCTTTACCGCATTGTTTTAAATTGATATTTCAACCTCTCTGCATGCCATGTCTTAGGCGATGAGAGAAGCTGAGCTGCGCGCACAGCGCAGAGGCGCCTTGCATGGGAGGCGCACCCTTAATCAAAATAATCAGCCTCAGGCCGAGCTGATGCCAATGCCCTGACCTATCATCCGCACGCGTGATGAATGAAAACTCCATCAACCTGCTGTCATGAAATCATGCAGATTCATCAGCACGACAGTGCGCCTGAAGTGAGCATGCAAGAGTAGCTGCATTGAAAGCATTATGAATCAACATCTCAAGCCCGTTTTGGGGTGCGATGCAGATATTGGGCCGAGCCGAGAGATGGGGCGACTCAGCTAAGGCGCAGCAGCCATGTGGAACCGGCTCTCATCCCTGACCAGACCATGACAATAGCCATTACAGCCGGTCCATGCCTGACATGGCTGCAAAAAGCGCGAGCCTTCAGTCCTCTCCGGGCTGGGCCAAGGGTAAGGGAATAGATGACGCCTGCGGAGTTGGGGTGATGTAATATTCCCGCTTAGGCCGCACGCTCCCCGTTTCAAAGGGGCCATATTTGCCAGCCTTTGGAGGGGCATAAGACATCGGACCACCCGTGGGATAGCCTTCCGGCCCCATCATCCAGCCGGGAGGCAAATCACCGGATGGATCGGACTGGGGTCCCCCAGATGGAGGAGCATAAGGCGGGTCGTCATACACAGGCGGGCTGTATGGCGGCAGCATCGGCGGCTCGGCCTTCACCGGCAGGGAGGGTGGTGCAGCCTGCATGGGCGGGGCAAGTGGCGCGGCGACCCGTTGGGGCTTGGGGTTGCAATAGCTGCGCCCCTTAGCGTGCCGCTTCAGATCGAAATGGATGTGGTCGTAATGGTAGATGTTGGAGCCGGGCGAAAGCACGGTGGTGAACCTGTCGCATGCCCCTGCATGGACCTGTCGCAGAAAGCCCTGCTCCTCTGGCGTGCCCTTCCAGCCATTCTTCACCGTGATCCAGCGCCCATCCGCCGTGCGGAACGCACCAATATCAAGTGCATTGCCGAAAGCATGCTCGGATATTTTCGCACCGGCCTGCCCATTCATCGTGCGGCAGGAATAGGAGGACATCTGGCGGATAGCCGTGATGGGCTGCCCCAGCCAAGCGGTGGCGGCGGGCTGTACCACATCGCGCATCCAGGCATCCGTCTCCCGGATAGCCGGGCAAGCCATACGGGCAGCGGGCTCGACAATCACATTTCCATCCGAGAATGCATTAACGCGGAAGGGATGGTTCATGCCGCACATGCCCTTGCCCTCAATCGCGGGCAGAGGCTCCATGAAGGCTGAGGCAACAACGCCTTTTTCGGCGAGGCACTGCTCCTCGGCCTCTGCGCGCCAAGGCTCGCGGCCATTGTCGCCGAAGCGGCAGCCGGACAAAAGGCCCACACACAGGATGGGCGCGAGGAGATACCAGGACAGGCCACGCATCATGCCCGCACAGTGCGGCATGGGCCGTTGCGAAGCCGTTAAAACACCATGGCATTATCGCGGCAGGTTTTTGTTTTCTTGCGCACAATGCCCTTCCGGAACCTATGCCCGAAGGGTGGGCGCGCAATGGCTTTGGTCTCAGCCCAACGAGCTGGCCGCCCGAAAAGCCACCTTCTGGCATGACGCCACAATGCACATCTAAAGAGGTTGGCCCGGTCCTCTCAGGCCCCGATGCTACGGAACATGATCAGAGAGCCCGGCGGGATGCTTCCCACCGGCATCGCCTCGCATGCTGGCAAGGACGTTCAGTGCCGGAACGGCTCGTTAGCCCAATCGGCAGAGAAGAATTCTTTCATGCAGATAATGCCGGCGGGACAGGCGAAAAAGTCCACTCTCAACGGATCCGAGATGGATCACCCCTGAGATGGAGCACGCTTTGGCGGCAATACGGGCGGGGTAGTTTCTGCCGTTGCACCCTGCGCGGGGCTGGCAAATGCGGTTTCGAGCTGTTGTGCCAATTGCAGGAGATCATCCGGCACATCTTCAAGCGTGTAGCCATCGAACAACTGCCGCAGTTCCCGGCCGAGTAAATCCTGCCGCGCAGAAATATCGCGACGGTGTGGGCGCGCAGGGGAAGAAGAAGAGCTGGATCTGGTCATGTTTGGTTCGGTTCAGCTTGGGAGAGCCCCGTGGGATGATAATGTGCGGCGGGTTTCGCACCCTGCCCCGTATGATGCAAGCGCCGGCCCCGGCAAAGCGAGACACTGCAGCCGCTTACAACAGATGGGCATATGACTGTATTTGCGGGCTGCCTCTTCCGGGGCGAAAACCCGCCCGTTTCAGATCTTCCCATGATGGGCACATTCATTCTGAACATCACAGGCTTGAGATGCGCCCTCTTCGCTGCGGACGGGAGAGAAGCTTCCATCCATGATGGCCAGAAACTCCGGCCCATACTCCCACGGTGCAGTGGCAATATGATCCAGACCACAAGGAGATGAAGCAAGGGCGCGCGCGATCGGAAAAGCCTCAACAGAGGCCAGCTCCGTTGGCCGATTCACCCGTCCTGCATGAGAAATATCTCTTTTGCCCTGCATTGCACGCTCCACACATTGCATCTCGAGCACAATCGGGATGCGACCTGTGAGATTGAATGGCCCGAACGGCCTCTTCCTCCGTCAAATTCTGCGCGACACGTAAACCATAACGCAGATTGCCGGCTTCAGTTCCAGACACACGGTTCATATCTGCGGAAAAAACAGGCCATGGCCAAAAGCGCATGCGGATCAATCATTCAGCAGCGTGGAGACACAAGGGCACCACAGCGTGGAACAAAAAAAAGCGGGGCAGCCGTGCTGCCCCGCAAGAAAAGTCAACTTGGAGATGCGGTGATCTGGACTGAGTCGGGTAACCATAAGGTTACGCCCATCCAGCACATCTACCGTCCCTGAGATCAGGGGCAGGCCACGCGGAAGGCGTTGCCGTAGCGGTCACGCGCCCAGCAGTTCTTCGGAGTGGTCTCAGCGCCAACGATGGCGCCGGTGCCTGCACCGATCAGACCACCAACGAGCGCGCCGGTGCCGGAGCCGGTGGCAAGGCCGCCAATGGCAGCGCCTGCGCCACCACCGATCAGCGCGCCGCCGACAGCGCGGTCCGAACGGGAATATTCACTGCAACCCGCGAGGGCGAGCGCCAGCGCTCCAATGATGACAGCCGCTTTCATCCTCTTCTCCCTTGCCCGAAACCCCAAGGCCGAGGCCGGGGCCATCTATTGAAACGCGAATCCCGCCAGCACGACGCCGCGCGCAAACCCGCACTGTGACACGTTCGCCGGGTGCATGATGCATCAGGCGTAACGATATATAACATGGGAATATTCGTTTCGCCCACAGCCAAGCGTATGCTCACCCACAAGCCGCTTGGGGTGTGCTCTTAAGGTCGTGGATGCTGCGCCATAATGCCGAAAACAGGCTGGCACCGATGCGCAGGACGACTATGATGATACCGGGAGCGTGACTCACATCACAACCCGTGATGGTGACGAATGCCTCCCTCAGTTCGCGCACTATGGCCGCTCTGGTCCTGGTGCCGGATCCGAATTGCAAGCTTGGCCTTTCGCACCCTCCTGCATTCAGGATGGTGGCGTGAAAGGCGCTGGGAGACATCAGCATGACTTTCAAGAAGATCGCGACGCGTCTTTCCGTGATTGCCGGCGCTGCGGTGATCGGCACCGTATCAGCCTTTGCCCAGCCCGTGGCGGCTGAGGCCGATGTGGCCGTGAGCCAGGTCAAGGCTTCCGTGATTGCTGTGGATGCGGAGACCCGTCAGGTTGTGCTGAAGGGTCCGGAAGGCTCGATCTTTACCGTGCATGCCGGCCCGGTGATCAAGAAGTTCGATGAGATCAAGGTCGGTGACAGCATCGTCCTGACCCAGACCGACGCTGTCGTGGTCGACATTGCCAAGCCTGAGGATGGTCAGGGCATCGGCATCCAGATCGCGCAGGCTGTCGGCACCGCTCCCGAGAATGCACCGCCGGCTGGCGAAGTTATCGACACCATCCGCCTCACCGGCGAGATCGTTCGCCTTGATGCGGCAGATGGCGAACTGACCCTGCGCGGTCCGGAGGGCCGTCTCTACACGGTGCAGGCCGCCAAGGATGAGCACAAGGCCAAGGTCAAGGAACTGAAGGTTGGTGAACTCGTGCAGATCACCTTCCAGCAGTCCATCGCAGTCGCTGTCACCCAGTGATCGGTTCTGACGCGTTGCCCGCCCGTGAGACCATGGGTGGGCAACGCGCAGGACATCATGAAGACGTGCTGAAGGAACCTTCATGCTCTCACCGGCATGAAGGTTCCTTTTCTTTGCCGGCATGCAATGCGCCAAAAGCCCAGATCATCTCGCGCACCTGAAACTGCTTATGTCGCATAATATTAGGCTTGTAAGTCATGATGCATATGCGCCATGATCGCCGGCATAAAAGTAGGTGAGCCGTCAAAACCAGAACGCGCTCATACAGATACGAACGCATGGGGCTTTTTTCCGCACAATTCCAAAGAGCGCTGGAGGGGAGCGTTTCAGGAAGCGCGAAATAAGCTTTGATGCAGGAGAAAAAGTCTTTCCCGCATCACCACCAGATCATGTCCCCATTATCCCGTACGGCTGGTAGCCATATCGATTTGAAACGACCAACCGAAAGAGTGGAGAGCGAGGATGGGCCTGCGTCAGAAACTGATCGTGAAGCCGGGTAGCAAGATCCGCCTGAAGGATGTGGATGCCAGCTTCCACGGAGACTACAAGTCTGCCGAACATGCCAAGGAAGACCTCGCTGCAAATGCCGCCCGCCTGACAGAAATGCAGCAGCGCCTGTATGCCGAGAAGAAGCATTCACTGCTTATCGTGCTGCAGGGCATCGACAGTGCGGGCAAGGATGGCACCTGCTGGCACGTGCTTTCCGCCATGAACCCGCAGGGCACGGATGTCACCGGCTTCAAGCAGCCCACCGCTGAAGAAGCCGCCCATGACTTCCTGTGGCGCGTGCACCCTCATGTGCCGGGGCTGGGCCAGGTGGGCGTGTTCAATCGCTCCCATTATGAAGATGTGCTGGTGGTGCGGGTGCATGATCTCGTGCCGAAGTCCATCTGGTCCGAGCGCTACGAACTCATCAATGATTTCGAGAAGATGCTCACCCAGCACAATGTGACCATTCTCAAATTCTTCCTCTATATCTCGCCAGAGGAACAGCTTGAGCGCTTCCGCCAGCGTCTGGATGACCCGGCCCGCCAGTGGAAAATCTCGGATGCCGACTACAAGGAACGGGCCTTCTGGGACAAATACAGCGAAGCCTATGAGGACATGCTGGAGAAGTGCTCCACCAAGCATGCGCCCTGGTATGTCATTCCCGCCAACCACAAATGGTTCCGCAATCTTGCAGTCTCGCACATTGTCGGGAAGACGCTGGAAGACATGGACCTGAAGATGCCGCAGCCGACCGTGGATATCGAAGAGATCCGCAAGCTGTATCACTCTGCGGTCACCAACAAGATCAAGGACTGATCTTCCGCGCGGGCGGGCGCACATGCGCCGGGCCCGCGCGCTTTCAGGCTGATGCACCCTGCTCACCGGCTCTTCCATGCGTCGCATGTCTTTCATGCTGACGATATCTATTACGCGTGGAAATATGCGCACATCTGCGCACACCGGCTATGCCCGGAAGGTGCAAGTGCGCGATACAATTGATGAGCAGAGTGATGACATGCCCAAACGGGCGGTATCGCTCTTGAAACAATTCAGGCGGAGGCTTTCCTCGCGCCGCCGGCCCATTTCCTGCGCGCCGGAAACATGATGGCCGGCTAGATGGACGCAACCATACTCATCTTTCTTCTGGTGTACGTCGCCATGGGCTTTGGCAAGTTGCCGGGCTTCAAGGTGGACCGCACCGGTGCCGCCGTCATCGGTGCGTTGGCGATGATGGTCTTCGGCAGCATCAGCTCGAAAGCGGCCTGGGACTCGATTGATTATCGCAGCGTCGGCATGCTGTTCGGTCTGATGGTGGTTTCGGCTGCTTTCGTGGTGTCCGGCTTCTATGCCTGGACAGCCCAGCGCGTGGCCACCCTGCCCCTCAGTTCGCCTGCTCTTCTGGCCGTTCTCATTCTTGTAGGCGGCGCACTCTCGGCTCTGCTCACGAATGATGTGGTGGTGGTGGCGATGACGCCCCTGCTGGTCTCTCTCACTCTCGCGCGCGGCCTAAACCCCGTACCCTTTCTGCTGGCCTTCTGCTTTGCGGCCAATGCCGGTTCTGCCGGGACGCTGATTGGCAGCCCGCAGAACATGATCGCGGCGCAAGGGCTGGGGCTGTCTTTCGTGGGCTTCCTGAAGGTCGCTGGTTTGCCCGCCTTGCTGTCTCTCCCCATCGTGTGGGGTGTTCTGGCATGGGTGTATCGTGGCAAATGGGAGCTGCCCCAAACCGCTGGCGCTGCAGCGCCTACCCCCGCTTATGCCCCGGTTCTGGATATGCGGGAGACCATCAAGGCGGGTGTCGTGACAGCGATCGTCATCATCGCCTTTATTGTCAGCGACTGGCCGCGCGAGCTCATTGCCCTTGGCGCGGCCGGCGTGCTGCTCATCAACCGCCAGATCTCCTCATCCGACATGATGAAGCATGTGGATGGCAACCTGCTGCTTCTCATCATGGGCCTGTTCGTCGTGAATGCCGCCATGGCCGCCACCGGCCTGCCGCAGATGCTGCTGGATGATCTGCGCGCAACAGGCATTGACCTGAACCAGCCACTCTCGCTGTTCATTGTCAGCGGCATTCTCAGCAACATCGTGGGTAACAACCCGGCCGTGATGCTGCTGGTGCCCTATCTCTCCCCGGGAGCAGAGGCGAACGCACTTGGTGCCGCCATTGCGCTGGGCACAGGCTTTTCCAGCAACCTGATTGTATTTGGCAGCCTCGCCGGCATCATCGTTGTGGAACAGGCCAAGGCCTGTGGCATCACCATCTCGTTCGGTGAATTTGCTCGCGCAGGCGTGCCGGTCACGATAGCCTGCATGATCATGGCTGCAGGCTGGATCATCCTGATGGGCGGCTTCTAGCACCGATACACCACCACAAGCCCCACACGGTGTCCGGCCACGAACACCGTGTGGGGGAGAAGTCCTACTGCTGTCCAGCCGGCTTGGCCCCCGTAGCGCCGCCCTGCGTCTCTGTCGGCTCCTGAGTGGCAGGCTCGGGGATCACGAACACCATGGGAAGCCGGAACTGCTGTTCTTTCTGCCCCATATCCGCAGTAAACGCCGGCAATGGGGAGAGACGACCCACGGTCTCCTGGGCTGCCGCATCAAGGCCGGGCTGCCCAGAGCTTTCCTGCACCACGATATTGGAAACCTGCCCTGCCGCATCCACCGTGAAGCCCAGCATCACCTTGTAACTGCCCGGCGCCAGTGTCTGGCGCAGTTCATCCGGCAGCCTCTTCGTCCGGTTCAGCTTGCCCTGAAGATGACCCAGCCATTCCTGACGGCTTGTCACCTTGGGCTCCTGCTTCGGCGGAGCATCGGGTGGAGGCGCGAACTGTGCCATGGCCGGCGAGCCTGCCATCAGGGGTGCGGCCATCAGGAGGGCAGAGGCGAGTTTGAAGGCGAAACGGGTCATGCAATCCTTCTTTCCACGAGATGAAGGGCGAAACGGCGAACGTCGCAGCATCCCAGTCATGTTCGAAGACAGCCCATTTTAGATATCCAGCCGGATGACCTAATACCCCGAACAGGCCCCTATGCGGCCGCGACATTACAACTGCCCCTCCCCCTTCACCAGTCCTGCATGCCCCCCATTCCAATAACAAAAGGCGCACCTCTGCATGAGAGGCACGCCTGTTTCTGATCTTGACTGAGAGAGTATCAGGGCGCCTGTTCAGAACGACCGCATGATCCGAAGGCCACCAGAGAACACATCTGCGGTGCCACCATAGGCCTGCCCCTTGCTGATAGCGAGGTTCTGAGTGGCCAGATTATAGCCCTGCACATGATCGCCCTCGACCTTCGAATAAACCGCCTCAACGGCGATATCGAGCGCATGCACGGGAGACCATACCGTATTGACACCAACCTGCCAGATATTGAAGTTCACGAAACCGTTCTGATAGGCATAGGCAGAATCCGGCGCATCGACTTGCGCATAACCGCCCATCACGGCAGAGCGCAAAGCTGGTGTCCAGAAATGACGGACTTGACCGGTGACAGACCATGCCTTCGTGCTGTCAAAAGCCCCGGAAGTCTCATTGTAGACGACATCAGAAAGCTGATAGAAGGCCCCATTTCCCAGTCCGTTAACACGCCCGAATTGGGTTGCAAGGCTGTCGGTACGATCCGATCCGGAAAAACCGACATAGTTCAATGCCCCCTCACCGAAAGCTGCCGTTACGAAAAAACTGTCGCCGGCGGCCAGTTGAGGCAGTTTAAACTCAAGAGCCCCACCGATAGCCCAGCCCCAAACATCTCCGGCAGCATTAAGATGCGCGGAGTTATAAGCGACACGAGACTGGTGAGCAGCAACTGAAAGCTGTACCAACCCCCAAGCCTGTTCAAGACGCAACGTGCCAACAAGATCCGGCAACTCACTGCCGCCACGCACATTGATATCGGCGGGCACCATCGCTGCGTGGTCAGGCCCCAAGGCCTGATTGTTCAGTACAGAATGAAAACGCCCATCCTCCACAGCCATCGAAGCAGACAGGCCATTATCAAACTGCACCATGTAGCTTACTAAGTTGACCTTGCGGTTCATCTGTGTGAACGGGTTTGTGAGCATATAATCCAGATTAGGCTGAAAGACTGAGGTTGTATAACCGGCCGTCATCCCTGCAAATTGAACCATCGCCTGCTGAAGATCGACCTGAGCGCCACCATTGGCTCCACTCCAGCTATCAAGATTTGCACCAACTCCGATAAATCCTCGCAAAGTTCCAAGCTCAGTTTCATTACGTGCATCAAATTGGGCAATTGCACGAGTGCGCGTTGTATACCAATTCTTGGTATCATCCATCAGCAATCCATTTCCCAGAACTTCATTGCTGATGCCAGGATTAAAGGACTGCGAGCCATTGGCCATTGCAGCAAACCACACATACCCACCCATTTTCAGGCAAGTATCGGAACCGGATATATAATAGAATCCTGCACCATAAGCGGAGCATGTCTTTACATAATCGACCTTCATCGCTTTGGCGGGAATATCCGCTGCAAAAGCAGATGCACATGCGCCAGAAAGCGTACAAATAGATGTCAAAATAAAAAGATATGTCACCTTGCGGTCAGGCATATAAATTCTATCAGTCAATGTCGCCCCCGGGTATCATGGACACCCGCCCTGAAAATCATATACCAAGATTATTGATCTTCAGAACGAGATCTGATTGTCGGTGAATATCCATCTTCTGGAATATTCTCTTGAGAACAAAACGGGCCGTGCCTTCTGTCAGCCCCAACTCGACAGCGGCCTGCTTCACATTCCGCCCTGCTGCCAGCAGAGAAGCGAGCCTCGCCTCGCCGGTCGTAAGCCCATAAATGCTTCGAATAACGGACAGATCTATCAAGCGGTTCTGCTGCAACGGCTGCGCAAGAACGAGAACATTCTTCTCAGAGCGCACGAACCCGAGCTTATCCGCGGATGACCCGACAAGCGGAAGACTCCAGACGACCAGTCTTTCCTCACCATTTTTACCTGAAATGGTTGCTGGTTCAGGTTTTGAATCATCAGTTGGCATCAAATTATGTGCCTTGCGCACAATATTTGAAAATGCCATCTCTTCGTGAGGCATGATTGGCCTTAACTGGCTTTCCCGATGAACAAAATAATTATCCATCAAATTCTGGGCAGAGCGATTCAATTTGAGTGGCTTTTGCTCTTCATCCAGTATGAAGGCCGGACGGTCCATTGCATCGAATACATGAGATAGAGAATCATGCGATGCATTTATTTTAGAGAATTCCGATGACATGCGAAGCGACTGTTCCAGATGACGCGCCACAAGCAGGTGCGTATCCATTTCATCTTTACGGAAAGGTCCTTTTGACATCTCCCGATGCGCAACAAGACATGTAGGACTTCCAAGATCTGAATAGATCACGGCAACCATCTGCCGCCCAAGTCCGAACCGGTGCAAGAAGTCCGTATAAAATGGATTACTTGACATCTCCTCTGGTGTTACAATGTCCAGATCTCGATAGACATCGCCAACTCGGAATCCGGTTTCCGTACGACTCTCAAGCCACGGATTTTGTTTTGACCACCCCTCACGTACATATGCATCTATGGCGCCGGTTACATTCTGAGAATAGATGGGAAAGACCCACCCTTCAGATCGCTTTGCATAAAGTATTGCGCCATTAGAACCCGAAAGTGAGGCCACATCATCAAGTGCTGAGGACCAGTGATCAGGACACAACGTTGCATTATATACGCTATAGATGGCATCATTGAAGAGGGTCAAAGTCATCTCCATTTAATCCGAAAACTGCGCGCGACTGATCTGTAACAGGCGTAAACAAAAGACCCGCCACGTTCGGATATGATACCGCCCTGATCACTAGGGCGATAGTTTTGAGGTTCATTTTCCATATCCGCTCTACGCATATGCCGGCTAAATGGATGCATCATTCGCATCAACAACTATAAGTAGGCACTTGAATTGCGCTGCGACAACAAGAAAATGGCCGCAGCGCAATTGACCGCTTTTCAGCCCCCCCTTAACCGACGACATATCGGGCGACAGCAATCCACGCAGGAGCTGCAAGGGCGAAAAGAACAACAGAGAGTATTACCGTCGATGCCGCTTGATTAAAGTATGTCTGAAACCTACCTGCGATAACAACACCACTAAATGCGGGAGGAAGCGCAGAGAGAAGCAGGAGCTGTTCCAGCTTTTCACCATGAACACCGAGAAGCATGGCGATAGCCAACATCGTTGCAGGCATTAAAACCAGCTTCACCAGTGTGTTCCAGCCAACTTCAATATCAAGCTCAAACTTGTGGGCAGAAAGCACCAACCCTGCCGCAAAAACAGCGACACCTGAGTTTGCATGCCCGATAAATGAGAGTGGTATCTTCACGATATCTGGAAGCTCTATACCAATAAGAACAAAAATCACACCAAGTATGGGGGCGAGTACAACAGGCTCTTTCAGGGCATGAAAAAGAGCATCTGTCGGCTTTCCACCAGCCGGCGCAACAAAAATCATACCCAACGGAATCTGTAGAACATTGACAACAATTGCGACAACCGCAACGCTCAAGGCCGCGCTACTGCCGAACAAAGGCAGCAGCACCGCTATTCCAAGAAAGCCAACAGTCGGCGCGCCTGCACTCAGGCCAGCAATACCCGCCTCGCGCCGATCATGCTTGAACACAAACATGGCGACGAAAAATGCTATGAAATACCAGCCAATCAGAACGATTGTCGCAGTTACCAGCATGTGGGTATCTGAGAACAGAGTATCCCACGACTTTGTTGCAATCGATACAAAAAGTACAGCTGGCAGGCAGTAGTTCAACGCGAGGTGATTTAAACCGGCTGCTTGTTTCTGATCAAACAGGTTACGCTTCCCCCCAACGTATCCCAATATCAGAACAAAGAATATCGACACGATATCTTGTAGGATCGCGGTCATATCAATGACTCTCGGATATATGATTTCATCCACCCGAGCGCGCTGGCATTAGGATAGCTACAACACCAGTGTTTCAGGCGGCCAGGAAAGCATGGGTGAATATGGCGACTCAACTGTCGGATATTGTTCAGACCACACAAGATGGTAACAACAAAAATCTGAATTACAGATCGTCAACGACAGAAACGGGAATAATTTCACTCAATCTGGGAGAGGCATTTTAAATGCCCCTCCCACCAGTTATTAGAGCGATATCACTTCACGACAGGACGGTAATCGCGACGCAGCGCGTTGATTACATCATCGCCCACATCAAGATGCCCGCGGATCAGGTCAGGAGGCGTCAGAGCCATCCACTGGTTCAGCGAGATATCGTGATAGTGCTTGCTGTTGAATACATTGAGCACGCGCACCTTTGTGGTACCCGTATTTTCAATGTAATGCCCCATCGTGCGCGGAACAAAGCCGACATCCCCCGCCCGATAGTTGAACGTGCGCGCCTTGTTAGTGGCGTCAAACACGGTCATACGCGCTTCACCCTCCAGATAATACTGCCACTCGTCTGCATCAGGATGCCAATGCAGCTCGCGCATCGCACCCGGCTCCAAATCAATGATCAGTGCAGTGAGTGTCGTTGCAGGGAAATCCTTGGAGTCGATGATCTTGGTCGCGCCACCAGCGAACTCATTGAAGGGCTTCTGGGAAGCCTTCAACACGTATGGCGAAGTGGTCGGCTTGTCCGTAACCTGCGCACGCACCTCTTCCAACGGACCAGGTACGGGCAGCGTGAAGATATACTTCTCGGACTTCGGAATATTTGCGAATGCGCTTTCTGGAAGGCCGAAGTTCTTGGCAAGAACCTCAGGCGGCGTATGCGCGAAGAATTCAGTGATCAGCAAGGTCTCGTTCTCAGAGAAGTTGCCATCATCGAAAACAAGCAGGAATTCAGTGCCCTCTTCCATGCCCTGAATGGCATGGGGCACACCGGCCGGCACCAGCCACATGTCGCCCGGCTCAAGATCGTCGATAGAAACATTTCGCTGGGCGTCAACAACGGTCAGGCGCGCCTTGCCTTGCAGAATATAGGCCCACTCGGCTTCCTTGTGCCAATGCAGTTCACGCACCACACCCGGATTTAGCCGCATGGTTACACCTGCCATCGACTTTGCGACAGGCAACTCACGCGTGGTCACCTCACGAGCCCAGCCGCCATCTTCGAGACGATTGTGCGCCATGGACATGGAGAACTTCAGGTTCGGAATGGACCCATGATCAGTCGCCGGAGGAGTATAAATATCGGGATTCTGAAGGTCGAGCTCAACATTGCGCGGACCGGGATCGGTCGCACCCTTGTCACCACGGATCGGCTGCGGCAGCTTATTCTCTGACATTACATTCATCCCTGTCATTGTTGACATTCAACTCACAGTCAAAGCGATAACAATCGCTTCCATGCGCTCAACGTGATCTATAGGTCCCGGACCTCCACAAGAGCCCCTCACCATAAGTCACGTCCAATGCCCTCTCCCGGCGTCATAACCATTGTGCGGGCATGGGCTCGAAACGATGAAAGGTTCTATATTACCTCAAATAAAACATAATAATCATCAAGATCGAAAGATCTAAAATACTCATATTAACTTATGGGAGATCCCAACACCTCGATAAACCGGAATGGATTATGCGAACACATTCAGCTAATTAATGAGTATTCAAACTTCGATGAATCTTTCTAGCAAACGGGTGGGGTGGGCATAAATCTCCCATATAGGGTATATATTCGCATCGACCCGTTCAAAATGAACGTATCCTTGCCCGAAACTCAAAACCCCGATGTTTGCACTTACCCAGAATGCGCGTTCAGCGTGCATGAAGGCATAGATTTAGAGGCGGTCGCGAAGGTTATATCTCGAAGTCCGCATGACCCCAGATGCCATATCTAGAAAACAATCCACGGCGTGATGGCTGATTTCAATCCTCAGTCATCCACTTCCGTCCATATGCCTTGGGTAATGGCAGAGACATATTCCTGCTAAAATGATTCAAATAAATTCGACGCGGATAAGTGATATCCCCGTCGCCGGATCTGTTAACCGGGCCTAGCCATCGTCTTTCACACCAGCCACAAACCCTTCAATAATGGCTAAAAAAAAGCCCGCATGAAATGCGGGCCTTTTTTCATCTCGCAAACAATCTTTCAGGTCGCGTCATGCTTCGCGCTGGACATGCCTGTCGCCACAGCGCAACCCGATAAGACCAAACGGCCTTCAAAATGGCATGATGGCCATTCACCTCTACCCCTAACCAGCTGCAACCTTGCGCATAACGGTCCCGACCTTGCCAGATTGCAGTGCAGCTCTCCATCCACCGGTCTGGGTCACATCCACGGCTCCGTCCACACCATAGGGCTCGCACATGAAGCCCTTTACCAGCGCACCATCCTCCAGCAGCAATGAGCCAATGCCCAATGGGGCGGGAATGCCGGCCATGAAATCTCCAAAGGCCGTGCGCTGAAGTGCCCACACCTCAAGAGCGATTGCGCCGCCCTGCCCTTCACCTGTCCGCAGCAGGCCGGGGCGGAAGGGGGGGCCGCCCGGCAGAGCGTAGAGACTGTACAGCGGAGCCGTACGGCTGGCCCGCAGGAAGCGTGCTCCCAGTGCGGTCAGTTCCGCATTCAACGGCAGCCCTGACATATGTGCACCACACACGGCGACAGCAATTTCATCGGCTGCTGGCCCCTCGGCATATGTCGCAGGCGTTCCTGAAGCCCCCTGCCCGCGTTCGATGGAAAGTGCCAGTGCAGCCACCCGCGCATCTTCACCCTTGCGCGCCAGAATGGTGAGGCTGCCGGGCCGTCCATCTGCTCTTGGACCGGTCGGTACGGCAAGGCCACACATATCCAGCAGGTTCACGAAATTGGTGTAGGTACCCAGCTGCGCATTTGGGCCAATGGGATCGGCCTCCACCTCCGCGCAGGTCACGAAGCGCGGCATGGTCGGAACACAGATGAAATGCGCATCCGCGATTTCCTCTGCGCATCGCGCCTTCAGTTCAGCCAGCCGGTATTGTGCCTTGAAAGCATCCACTGCCGTAAAGTGCAGCCCGCCTTCCAGAATGGCACGGGTCGTGGGGTGCAGCGTCTCCGGCTTATCCTCAAGGCGCGCGCCAACGGCCGCGATGCGCTCGGCCACCCATGGGCCGTTATAGAGCATGGTCGCGATATCATAGAAGGGCGTGAAGTCGATTTCCGTCACCACTGCGCCAGATGTGCGCAGGCGGGCAACCGTGGCGCGGAAATCTTCTGCCTGCACCGCATCACCAAAGGTTCGCAGGCTTTCCTCATCTGGCACGGCAATGCGGATGGAAGGTGGCACATGCGAAAGGTGCTGCGGCGGAAGTTCGCGCGAATAGGCATCTGCCGGATCATGCGCCGCACACAGGCCAAAGACCTCCCACGCATCTGCCACCGTGCGGGCAAAGATGGAAATCGTATCCAGCGAGCGACAAGCCGGCACCACACCGGATGCGGAAAAAGCACCGAGCGTCGGCTTTAACCCCACAATATCGTTCAGTGCAGCAGGCACGCGGCCGGAGCCTGCCGTATCAGTGCCCAGAGAGAACACCGCAATCTCGTGACCCACCGCAACGGCGGAACCTGAAGATGAACCGCCGGGAACAATGGCCGGGTCCACTGCATTCTTCGGTACAGGATAAGGCGTGCGCAGGCCCACCAGGCCCGTGGCGAACTGGTCGAGATTGGTCTTGCCAAGACAAATCGCCCCGGCCGCCCGCAGCCGCGCCACCACGAAGGCATCTTTCGCGGGCTGATAGGAGAAATCGGGGCAAGCGGCTGTGGTCGGCATGCCCGCCACATCAATATTATCCTTCACCGCAAAGGGGATACCCCACAGCGGGCGGCCATCCGGTGCACCCAGTGCCCGGGCAGCAGCCAGCGCTTCCTCACGTGCCTCATGGATGAAAATGCCGGGATCGTTCGTCGCATCAAGACGCCGGAAGGCTTCCTTTATCACCGCTTCCGGCCGCACCCCGGCGGCATAGGCCGCGCGCAGGGCGGAGAGGGTGAAGGGCATTGCGGCCAACGACGTATCCACGGAAGTATCCTCATTCACAATACGGGCGGCAGCACGCAGAGGTGCCTCGGAGACGGCAGACTTCTGGAGAGGGGTTTCACGCTGCATTTTGACGCTCCGGGGGCTGGGGGGCGGCGGAGAGAAGCTCCCGCGTGTAGGGGTGCTGCGGATTATCCATCACCTGCTGGGCGGGTCCGGCTTCCACCACCTCACCGCCCTTCATCACGATCACGCGGTCGCACAGAAGGCGCACCACGTTCAGGTCATGGCTCACGAAGAGGTAGCTCATGCCAAGGCGGGCCCGCAGGTCTGCCAGAAGGTTCAGCACCACGGCCTGGATAGAGACATCGAGCGCGGCTGTCGGCTCATCCAGAATGAGGAAGTCCGGTTCCGGCGCGATGGCGCGGGCGATGCCGACACGCGCCTTCTGCCCGCCCGAAAGCTGGTGGGGGAAGCGATCCAGCAAATGGGGCGGCAGGCCAGTGAGATGGGCGAGTTCCTCCACCCGCGCCTCCAGCGCCTTGCCGCGCAGATCACTCATGCGCTTGAGCGGTTCGGCGATGGACTGGCGCGCGGTGTGGCGCGGATTCAGGCTGTCTGTCGCATCCTGAAACACCATCTGGATGCGGCCGCGCAACGGATTGCGGGCGAAGCCTGCGGCCGGCATTTCGGCAATATCCTGTCCCTTGAACAGGATCTGCCCGGAGGTGGGGTCGAAAAGGCGCGCCAGCATGGAAGAGGTGGTGGACTTGCCACAACCGCTCTCGCCCACCAGCCCCACGCTCTCGCCCTTGTGCACGGTGAAGCTCACGCCCTTCACGGCATGCACGGGGCCGGACTTGCCCGCATATGTCTTGCGCAGGTTCAGCACTTCCAGCAGCGGTGTGGTGCTGACCGTGTGCGGCTCCAGCGGACGACGCTCATCTTCCGGCAGAAGGGAGCGGATGGTGGCGTTGCGCCGGGGTGTCGCATCCACCAGCTTGCGGGTGTAGGGGTGCTGCGGGTTCGAGAACAACTCCTGCGGCGGGCCTTCCTCCACGATCACCCCGTCCTTCATAACCACGATCCGGTCGCAATAATCTGAGGCCAGTCCCAGATCATGGGTGATGAGGATGGATGACATGCCGCGCGCCCGCACCAGATCGTCCACCAGATCCATCACCACCTTCTGGGTCGTGATGTCGAGGCCGGTGGTGGGCTCATCAGCGATCAGCAGCTTGGGGTCGCAGGCCAGCGCAATGGCGATGACGATGCGCTGGCACATGCCGCCGGAGAGCTCGAACGGATAGGCATCATACCGCTTTTCCGCATCGTTGATCTTCACCGCCTCAAGGGCTGCGATGGCCTTATCGCGCGCATCATGGCCACTGGCCTGATTGTGCCGGCGCAGCACATCCTCGATCTGGTGGCCCACCTTGCGGATGGGGTTGAGCGCTGCGCGCGGGTTCTGGAAGATCATACTGATCTCCCGGCCGCGAATGTCGCGCATCTCGCCTTCGCTGGCCCGGCGCAGGTCGATGCCGGAATAGATCGCATCGCCCGCCTTGATCCGCCCGTTGGCATCCAGAATACGCATCAGCGCATAGGAGGTGACGGACTTGCCCGAGCCGCTTTCGCCGACAATCCCGAGCCGCTCCCCCTTGGCCAGCTCGAAGCTGATGCCCTTCACCGCGTCCACATCACCCCGCCTTGTGCGGAAGGAGACAGCAAAATCCTTGACCGAGAGCATGATCAGGTCCTCCGGCGCGGATCGACGATGTCACGCAGACCATCGCCCATCAGGTTGAAGGTGAAGACAGCGAGCATGAGCCAGAGGCCGGGAAACACAGCCAGCCACCACTCGCCGGAGACGATATAGTTCGCCCCTTCCGCCACCATGATCCCCCATTCCGGGGTGGGCGGACGCACGCCAAGGCCGATGAACGACAGTCCCGCCGCATTCAAAATGGCCCAGCCCAGGTTCAGCGACACCTGCACCATCATCGGCGGCAGCGCATTGGGGAAGATGTGGAAGGCCAGCACACGCGCATCGGAGTTTCCGGCGATCTTGGCGGCCTGGGTGAAGCCGGCCTCGCGGCGGATATTCACCTCGGCACGAACAAGGCGGGCATAGAAGGGAATATTGATGATGGCCGTGGCATAGATGATGTTCGCCACCGAATTGCCCAGCGCCGCAACAATGCCCATCGCCAGCACGAACAGTGGGAAGGCCATGATGATATCGAGGCCGCGGTTCATCACCGTATCGAGCCAGCCACCGCGATAGCCGGAAATGGCGCCGATGAAAGAGCCGATGACAAAGGACAGCGCCACCGCCGCCACCGAGATGATGAGATCGAGGCGGGTCGCCACGATCACCCGGCTGAAGACATCGCGCCCCAGATTATCCGTGCCGAACCAGTGCGCCAGAGATGGCGGCTTCAGGGACATGGCCGAATTGGTCGCCAGCGGATCGTAGGGCACCACATAGGGCCCTATCACGGCCGAGGCGATAAAGAAGGCGAACATGCCGAAGGAGAGCGCGGTAACTGGATTTTCGCGCAGAACATAAAGGGTGTGCGCCAGCGCACCGGACTTGACCGCAGCAGGCTGCGCCATCTTGGGCGGCTGCGCGGAGGCCGTGGGGGCGTCGAGAACTGTCGCCATTGTGGCCTTCCTTTCCGTGTCGGGTTGCGCGTTCATCGGGCCCCGGTTCCGAAGCGCGGGTCGATGGTTGAATAGGCAAGGTCGATGATGAGGTTCAGCACCACGAACAGCAGCGCCATGGTGAGCACGAAGCCCTGCACCGCAGCATAATCTGAGGCCACCAGAGCCTCCACGGCGTAGGAACCGATGCCGGGCCAGGCAAAGACCTTCTCCACCAGCACATTCGCGCCAAGGACGAAGGAGAACACCATGCCGAGTGTGGTCACGACCGGCAGCAGGGCATTGCGGAAGGCATAAGTGAACAGCACCTGCCGGGAACCCAGCCCCGCGGCCTTCGCCGTGCGCACATAGTCTGCCGAAAGGGCGGAGAGCATCGAGGCGCGGGTCATGCGGGCAATGGGGGCCAGCGTGAACAGGGCCAGCGTGATGGCAGGCAGGATGAGCTGCTTGAGCGCGCCCGTCCATGTTTCCCAATCTCCCGCCAGCGCGGCATCAATCAGGTAGAAGCCCGTCACGCGGTCAGGCTCAATGAACACGAAGTCCAGCCGCCCAAGGGGCGAAGGCGCCCAGCCCAGCAGATAGTAGAAGACATAGATCAGCACGAGGCCGGTGAAGAAGGTGGGCAGCGAGACGCCCGCTGTCACCAATATCCGGCAGAGCTGGTCCACCCATGTGCCCTGCCGGGTTGCCGCCAGCACACCCAGCGGAATGGCGATGATGCAGGACAGCACCAGCGCCACCAGTGTCAGCTCCAGCGAGGCCGGAAGGCGGCTCGCCAGTTCCTCCGCCACCGGACGCCCGGTGGCGATGGATTGTCCCAGATCCCCGTGCGCGAGCTGCCCCACATAGATGAGGAACTGTTCGGGCATCGGCTTGTCGAGGCCAAGCTTGACCCGGACCTGCTCGATGGACTCGGGCGTTGCGGCAAGGCCGGCGAACTGCACCGCCGGATCTCCCGGCAGTGCACGGGTGAGGATGAAAGAAATCACCACAACGCCGATGATGACAGGCACCGCCTGAGCGATGCGCCCGATAATAGCTGCCGAACGCCCTGCCATGGATCAGCCCTCCGTCAGCTTCATGGTGCGCAGGTCGAGCTGGCGGTGGAACCAGAACTCGTACCCTTCCGCCCCGTTCAGCGCGACATTGAGAGCCGGCTGCCACAGCGGAATGCGCGGGATTTCATTGAAGATGATCTCGATGACGCGACGGATCTTCGGCGCATATTCAGGATCATCCATGGACATGTGCAGGGTTTCGTCCACCAGCTTGTTCACCTCCGGGTTGTCATAGTTGGAGGAGTTGAACAGGTGTCCGGCCTGATAGGCCCAGAAGAAGTAATAGTCCGGCGTATTCAGCCAGCCGCCGAAGTTCTCCAGATGCAGCGGCAGGCGCTTTTCCACGAGCGAGGCGGTGCGCCAGTTCGCGCCCGGAATCTTTTCAATCGTCGTCTTGATACCGATCTTGGCCAATGCTTCCTGAATCAGCAGTGCGGTCGGCTCCATCCATGCGGACAGATCGGTGGCGATCGAAAGGGTTGTCTCGAAGCCATTGGGGAAGCCGGACTTGGCGAGGAGTTCCTTCGCCTTCTCCAGATTGGTGTCATAGGGTGACTTCTGCGGCCAAGCGATGGAGTCCACCGTGCCGGTGCCACCCCACATCGGCGCGCCGCGCTCGAAAGCGGCGGTCTTGAAGATGGCCTCATAGGGCACCGCATAGGCCACTGCCTTGCGCACATTGTCGTCACGGAAGGGCTCGAACTTGGTGTTCAGGCACAGCACATGCAGGCAGTTTTCGATGGGAGTGGAATACACCTTCAGCTTGCTGGCGAGCTCCGCCGCATCCTTGTCCGGGATTTCGAACGCCACCTGCACATCGCCACGCTCGATGAGCGCGCGGCTGGTGGCAGCGGAGGGCACCTCACGCACAATCACGCGGCGCACGGCAGGCAGCGGACCACCCACCCACTTGTCGTTGCGCTCCAGAACAACCTGCTGGCCATTGTCCCAGCGCGCCACCTTGTAGGCACCGGAGCCGATGGTGTTCTTGTGCAGATATTCGGTCGCCCACGGATCCTCGGCAGTGGCGTGCTGCTTGGCCAGCTTCGAGTTGATGACAAACGGCACCGGCACGGCCAGATCCGGCAGCGCCAGCTTGGAGGGGCGGTCCAGCGTGATCTGGAAGGTCTCGTCGTCCAGCGCCTTGAACTGGTCCGGGCGCTCGAAGCCGCCGGCCTTCATCTGGGTGGTGGGGAAGCCGCCCACCGAAACCGAACGATCGAACGACCACTTCACATCATGGGCGGTGACGGGCGTGCCGTCGAAGAACACGGCATTCTTCTTCAGCTTGAAGGTGAGAACCTTGCCATCCTCGGAAACGGTCCAGCTCTCGGCCAGTTCCGGCTCCAGCTTGTTATAGTCATAGGAGAGTTCGCCAGACGGCAGGGTCTTGCTGCCGAAGGTCAGCAGGCGATCATAGCAGTTCACCGCGATCTGATAGCTGGCACGATTGGTGCCCACGCGGTGCAGATCCAGGCTGTTGATGGTCTGGCTGATGACGGCGACCATCGTGTCACGCGGGGCTGCCGAAGCCGGAATGGCGCGGGCAAATGGCAGGGCACCGAGAAGGACGCCACTGGTCTTCAGGAAATCACGGCGGGAGAAGGACATGCCGGGCCTCGTCTGGGGCAGGAAGGGAAGAAGTGCTGACCCAAACCTGCGCGCATCCGGGCGTTCGATAAATTGCTATGATTACACCGACCCGTTGCAAAAAATGACACACCCATTTAAAATCCATTCTTATGAAGCACTTGCAGACATTCCGCCTGATTGAGGCTGTCGCCCGCGCCGGCTCCATGCGCCGTGCGGCGGAGGATATGAACATCACCGCATCGGCCCTGAACCGAAGGGTGCGCCGGTTTGAGGAAGAGTTTGGATCGGAACTGTTCGAGCGCTTGCCCGGTGGCGTGCGACTCAACCCGGCGGGCGAGCTTCTGCTGCACCACTACCGCGCCACCCTTTCCGATCTTGCCCGGGTGCAGGGGCAGGTGGCGGACCTGACCGGCGAACGACGCGGCCATGTCTCGCTGGCCTGCTCACAGGCGTTGCTGCCCTATTTTCTGCCGGAACAGATCGCGGCCTATCGGGCCGAGCATCCGCGCGTCACCTTCGGGGTGAATGTGCGTGACCGGGCCGAGGCCGAGCAGGAGCTGGCCTCCTATGCCAGCGATCTCGCACTGGTTTTCGAGCCCATCTATCTGGTGGATTTTGAGGTGATCCAGATCGTACCGCAGACCGTGCATGCGGTGATGGCGGCAAACCACCCGTTGGCCCAAAAGCCGGAACTGCGCCTGCGGGACTGCCTCAACACCCCCCACATCGCGCCGCCCTCCCGCTATGGCGTGCGCCATCTTCTGGACTTCGCCGCGCGCAAGGGCTCACGCCAGTTCTCTCCGGTCATCGAGTCAGAGAGCTTCGAGATGATCCGCCATTATGTGCTTCATGAGCAGATGATCGGCTTTCAGATCCCCATCGGCCTGCGCGATCCCGGCGATGGATCATTGGCTTTTCGCCCCATCGCGGCCCGCGACATCCCAGCAGGCAATCTCATTCTGGGGCAGCGCCGTGGACGCTCCCTGCCTGTTGCCTCAGCGCGTTTCGCCCTGCGTGTCGCGGCAGCGCTGAAAGCACAATACGGCCCCGAGATTGTATGAGCCAGGAGTTGCAGTGTGGATATCCACACCGCGATCATGGGCTGCCCTCAACTATAACATCTGGACACTGGGGTCATGACCTCAGAACATCTGCCCATTTATCCATATTAGAACCGATAACATAGTCATTGAGCAGAGTAGATTGTCCTATTTTGGTCCGTATTCTGCGCTCGGCATGTGCCTTGACCAACCTTTCAAGCGTGCAAAACCAGGCTTCCGTGTCATTTGGAACCCGAACAACAGCTTCTGAGGGCAAATCACGATAAGCTGTAACATCCGAAACGACAGGAACAGCACCAATCGCCATATAATCCAGCGCCTTGATGGATGACTTGGCACGATTGAAGTCACTGTCCGCAAGTGGCGAAATGCCGATATCCCAGCGCTTCTGGCTGGCAAGCCAGCTCATGAAAGCCGGGTAGCTCTGATTGGCAGGTTGCGGCACCGGGAAGCGCGTCATGAATGCCGGCAAATGGGATCGACCCGTAACACCAATAATCTCGATCTGGAGATTGAGGGTGGAGGTTTTGTGCAATCGCTCAAGTGCCGGCAGGATGAGATCCATATCCGCATCATGGGTGGCCGTGCCCATATAGAGTATGCGCACAGGCTGCGGCCCGGCATCTGGAGAAACGGCCATGATCGTATCCTGCCCCTGAAACAGCCTCTCATCCAGACTGTTTCGGATAACATGAATATTATCGTTCCGGGTCGATAAAGCGTCCTTCAAGGCCAGCGTTGAAACAATAACCCTGTCAGAAACGCGCAACACATCTTCAATGCGCTCAGCTTTTTCTTTTAGAACAGCATATTCCGGATGCTCCTTGGGAATACCGAGAAGATTGTCATCGATATCGTAAAAAATCCTCATTCCCGTATCGGCAGCGTGCGCAATCAATTTCCGGCTATTCTCGGCAGTGCGCGTGATATGACGCTGGCAGAGAAGAATATCAGCCTGATAATGCAGGGCATTCCGGGGTGTAGCGATTGTGAGATCAATCAGCCCATCTTCGGCCAGACGATCAAGAGGTAATATTGTGCGAATATAGGCGCAGGGAGAATATGCTCCATTATCCATCATCTCCGGCACCAGGAGAACACGAACACGCCCCCGGCTGCGCAGATCCCTTACGGCCTTGGGTGCAGGAAGGGCTGGCTTGAGCGGTGCCAGATAAGCATCCTGATAATAGTCTTCAACCAGCGGGCGCGGAGCCGACAATGCGGACTTCACACCGGCGAGCATGACATCACGGATCTGATTGAACGCAGAAATCCACAGCGCCGCACTCTCTGAGGGGGGCACCAGAATGGCCTGCGGATGCTGGGCCAGACGCTCCGGGAAAGCGCCAAGATTACTGGCAATAATCGGCAGTCCGCTTTCGATCGCGGCCGTCAATGTATAACTATAAGTCTCCGGCCACAGTGCCGGGAACCAGATCAGATGAGGTTCATACCGCTTGATAAGCGAGATGAGGTTGCCTTCTTCATAAGCACCGGTCTCTGAGTAGGCGACGCCTTCCGGCAATTCCAGTTCAGGCTGACTGGAGCCGATCAGAATAAATTCCATCGGCATACCGAGTGCACTGATCACCGTATTTCGCACGGCCGCAGCGCCCTTATGCCCCGCCAGTGTCCCCAAAATCGCGATGCGCAATGGCTGCTCTGATAAGACGGGGTGCGGAACATGAGGCCAACGCCCATTCGTCACAGGCTGATGGGGTGCCACGATCATATTACCATGCAGACCAAAGCGCTGCAGACGCTGCAGCACGTCACGGCTCGGACACAGAACCCTTTCGGCCTCCTCAATCATCCATCGATATTGGAGACGCCATGTGATGATATCTTTCGCGCCATGAACAGGACTGCGCGCAATGCATGCATTGCAGAATGCAATATCCGGCTCACCACAGTAGCTTCCTGTAATCGGTGTGATCAGGTTTATCTGCGGGCAAATATTGTAATAGTCATGTACCGTGACGTCGAATGGAAGCCCAAGCTCGCAAATCAGGTTACGCAATGCGCCATTGTATCCCATCTGGTGATGGATATGGACGCGCTGAACACCGCAAGCATGCAGATATGCGCTCAGATGCTGGATTCTATCCGCAGCAATCCGAAAGTTGGGGTGCCCTTCGATGCCGGGGAAGGACAGGTCATATCCCCATTCATTCGGGCGCAGGATAAGACATTGCGCCCGCCCCTTGAGCGCACGCACCAGATCCTGCACATGGCGCTCCGTGCCACCACCAAGTGCGTGCGTGACAAGAAGGATAACCGGCAATCCACCTTCGCGGAGCAACAGGCTTGTTGCGGCAAGGCGACTGGGGGCGGCCGGGTCAGACCAGATGTGATTTATGACCAGCCTGGCATAGGTAGGATGCAGCGCATGCAGCAAATCCTGCGCCTTCACACGCAGTGAGGACTTGCGCCCGAAGCTGACCTCACCCTCATGGAAGACATATGTGTCGCATGCCAGACGGTGCTCCCAGCCCGCCTTCGCTGAACGCATGCAGAAATCATTTTCCTCGCCATAGCCGAGGCCAAAAGTTTCCGCATCGAACAACCCAACTTCATCCAGGCAAGCCCGCTTGATATACATGCAGAAGCCGACGCCTGTCGGAATAGTGACAGAGCGCCCGGCATTTGCGCGCGCGAAAATGCCGTCCAGTTCCTGAAGGTTGCGACCTTCCGGCAGAGGGCCTCCTTCAGGTGATGGATAGCTACATATGGTTGCATTGTTGGACAGCGGCGTAACGGTGCCAATTCTCGTCGCACTATGGGCATGGCCAGCCAGCCGCTTCAGCCAACCCTCCGGCACCTCCGTATCGCTGTTCAGCAGCACGACATCATGACGCCCGGCTTCCTGCATGCCGCGATTGACACTGCGTACAAAGCCGAGATTAACCTCATTGCGCAGCAGATCAATTGCACCTTCCGATGCCAGCCCATCCAGCCAGTGCGACAGCTCCGGTTCAGGGGAGCAGTCATCGATCACGATGAGACGCCCTGATGGACGACATGTATCCGCCAGCACGGCCTCAAGGCAGCGCTGCGTTTCCGCAAGCCCCTTATAGACGGGCAGAATGACATCAACATTCAGACCCGCGGGCAGAGCATGCACCGAATGCGTTGAGGGCAGATAGTCCTCGATATTGAACGGAGAGCGGGTCGGCCAGTTGCGATGCCGACCGACTTTCATATGGAACTGAAGCGCACACCCTTCCGCTTCGGGATGCTGTGCGGAATACCAGTTGATATCAAAATCCGGGTGCGGCGCACGCCCCTCGGCTTCGCCATGCTTCAAATAATGAACAAGCGGTGGAATTTCAGCGGCCGAAACGTCTTTATACGCATCAAGATACCAATCGCCCATGAAATGGGCATTGGGAGACAGTCCCTCTCCCAGGCCATGGCGCACAAAATGCTTGAAAGGATCGTGCTTGGCCTGAATGACGTGCGGGTACTGAATACCATACCACTCCGGGTCAAAAATATCCCGGATCCGTTCGACAAGATCTTCTGAAAGCTGAGGATGATACTTGATCTTCTTCCGCGAAGCCGGAAGAAGGGAGCCGATAAGTCCGCGTATGCGGCGGAGGTTCTTTTTCATCTCAGAGTTCTGAGTCCGGTCATGAAATGGTGACACCCATTCGAGCGGGCACGAGGCCCAATCAGGGATGCTTCACAGGCAGCAAGGCGACATCGCGCTCGCGCCTGAAATGGACCTCAATCCTCCCCTGTGAATTGATCGCTTGTGCAACTCGGCCCTGGAGCCAACCAGAAACCGGTTTGCCAGAGAGCTGTGAGCATCACCCTGCTGAAGAGTGAGCACAGGCGACAGGCCCATGTCACTTGACCTGAAGGCAATGCTGCGCCTGATGCGGTGACCGACGCATGCCACCTCAGCCACAAGAGCCCTCGGTACTGTGCAGAACATGGATTCTGCCACGCTTCTTGCCACCTAATCCACCTCTATTACAGCGCCAACAGCCACGAACAGGCTATTATTCCACGGTTTGTCATCCACTTTGGCACTGAAGGTCAAGTAAAAATCAATGCACTAATAAGTTTAGTTTAATTATTTTTCACAACCTTTGATTGATTTTTCACTTAACCGAAATTGATATTAATAATCTCAAGTAATATATATTAACATGAATAATAATTACAACTACATTAAAATTAATTAGTAATTACATTTCACTATCGAAATTTTTGATCGTTAAAAATCGCTTTTTTATAAATATATATTTGATATTTTGACCAGTGTAGCCAATTTTATCATCAATAACCTCTTCTGTATCCGCGAACAAAGTGCGAGCGGCTCCGGATATCCAACCCAGACAAGCTGCCCAATGTCTCAAAAATGAATGAGATCCGAACGATCAAGGGATCTAGGCGCTCAAGCCATCGAAACCCCATCCAGATTGCAACGCATTTAGAACAACCAAAATACAACTATACTGATACGCCTACTTGACTTCATATGCTCCCCTGAAACTCCACCCTCAAACATGCCCGCTTGTGCAAATTCGAACGGCATATCCCCTGATCATGATGGTCGGGAGACAACAAAAGTCGGCAAAGTGAAAGATTGCAAAATAGTACCGCAGGCCAAGTAACTGAAGAGACTGCCCCCTGTTCATCACTGCGATCGCTGGCCAGGCGGTTCAATCCATTTCGAAATGGCATACCCCTCCAGACCGCTCGACACCGATTAGGCAACGGCCTGCACGATGGCGCCGTCAAACGCCCGCACTCCGCCCGGCCTTACCCCCACCGCCTGACATATCAACCAAACCGCATATCCATGGTGCATGGCATGTCGCCACCTGCGCACCCATTAATGTACAAATTCTGTAGGGTTACTTGACCAACTGATGGGCGTGATTTAATATTTATAAACATTAGATTTACGTGAAATCAGGTGGTGCGGCGAGCATGGTGACAAACTCGCAATACCCCTCGGAAGGTGCCGCATGAACGCGCATTCACCCGCCCGCACTCCAGAGGCCGTTGCTTCCGTGCAGCCGTCTGAACCCTTGCCGCCAGCGGCCATCGCCTACCGTGCAGCCATGCGCAAGCTGGCTGGGGCTGTCAGCATCCTCACGGTTGGAACGGGCGAACACAGAACAGGGCTCACGGCCACCTCGCTCTCCTGCCTCTCGGTGGATCCGCCAACCCTCATCATCAGCCTCAATCGCACCTCGTCGGCTATTTCCACTTTGGCCTCACACCGGCATTTCGCCATCAATGTGCTGCGCGCCCATCACCAGCCGCTGGCAGACCAGTTCGCCGGCAAGGGCGGGGTGAAGGGTCATCATCGCTATCACGGTGCGGAATGGACGAAGCTGGAAACCGGCGCGCCTGTGCTGGCAGATGCGCTCGTCTCCTTTGATTGCGAACTGGAAGAGGCCATCCAGCGCCATTCCCACGTCATCGTACTGGGGCGCGTGGTCGCCACCCGTGTCACCGAAGCCGCGGAACCCCTGCTCTACTGGGCCGGCGCCTATCGCAACCTTGCCGCCTGAGGGCGGGTTTTATCCCGGAGATATCAATGACCCGTTCTCTTTCACGCCGTGCGTTTTCGCTTCTGGCCGCAGGCGCGCTGACCGGCCTCGCCACCCTTGGCGCGCTCACCACCTCCGCCTCAGCGAACGACAAGGTGGTGCGCATCGGCTACCAGAAATATGGCACGCTGATCCTCATCAAGAACAAGGGTATTCTGGAAGGCAAGCTGAAGCCGCTGGGCTACAGTGTGAAATGGGCAGAGTTCCCGGCGGGTCCGCAGCTTCTGGAGGCCATCAATGCCGGCGCGGTGGATTTCGGCAATACGGGTGAAGCCCCGCCGATTTTCGCCCAGGCTGCCGGTGCGCCCCTGCTGTATGTTGGCTATGAGCCCGCAGCCCCTCAGGGCGAGGCCATTCTTGTGCCGAAGGACAGCCCTCTGAAGACAGTGGCTGACCTGCGCGGCAAGACCATCGCCCTCAACAAGGGGTCCAATGTCCATTACCTGCTGGTGAAGGCACTGGAAAAGGCCGGTGTGCCTTATGATGAGGTGAAGACCGCCTTCCTCACTCCTGCCGATGCCCGCGCCGCATTCGAGCGCGGCTCGGTGGATGCATGGGCGATCTGGGACCCCTATCAGGCAGCCGCCGAGAAGACCATCGAAGCCCGCCAGCTCAGCGATGGCACCGGCATCGTCTCCAACTACCAGTTCTATTTCGCCAGCAAGCCCTTCGCCGAGAAAGCCCCCGATGTCATTGACGTGATCCTTCAGGCGGTCTCGGAAATCGGTGCATGGACCAAGGCCAACCCGAAGGCCGCCGCAGAGGAATTCTCTCCGCTGATCGGCATTCCTGCCCCCATTCTGGAGGTCGCTCTCGCGCGCCAGCAATATGACGTAAAGCCCGTGACGCCAGAAGTAGCCGCCCAGCAGCAGCAGGTTGCGGATGCCTTCCACAAGCTCGGCCTCATCCCGGCCCCGATCAGCATTGCTGACGCGCTCTACAAACCGGCCAAGTAAGGAAGTCTTGCATGACCCATCCGGCACAGACGGAAGGCGGCACGGCTGCCCTTGCCATACCAAACCTGCCCGTCCGTGACCGGAGCGGGGATCAGGCCGGAAAGCGCGTACAGTCCGGCTTTCAGCGAGGTCTGAAGCACTTCGGGGCGGCACTGCTGCCCTGGGTCGTGCCAATTGGCCTCATCGCCATATGGCAGGGAGCGGTCAGCATCGGCTGGCTTTCCTCCCGCGTGCTGCCTGCCCCCAGCGATGTGCTGGCCGCGTTCTGGCGCACTTTTCAGGATGGCAGTCTGGTGCGACACATTCTGGTGAGCACCCAGCGGGCGCTGCTGGGGTTGCTCATCGGCGGCGGCATCGGCTTTTTGCTGGGCGTACTGAACGCGGTGTGGAAGCCGGCGGAAACCGCGCTCGACTCCACCATGCAGATGCTGCGCAATGTGCCGCATCTGGCCATCATTCCATTGGTGATCCTGTGGTTCGGCATTGATGAGGAAGCCAAGATTTTTCTTGTCGCCATTGGTGTGGCCTTCCCCATTTATCTCAACACTTTCCATGGCATCCGCACGGTGGATCGCGGGTTGATCGAGATGGCGCGTGTTTATGGCTTGTCTCCAATTGCGGTTTTCTTCCGCATCGTCCTGCCGGGGGCCCTGCCCTCCATTCTGGTGGGGCTGCGCTATGCGCTCGGGATCATGTGGCTGACCCTCATCGTCGCGGAGACCATCTCCTCCACCTCCGGCATTGGCTACATGACAATGAATGCCCGCGAGTTTCTTCAGACCGATGTGGTGGTGCTTGGCGTGCTGGCCTATGCGCTTCTCGGCAAGCTGGCCGATAGCGTGACCCGCGCGGTGGAACACCGCACCCTCGCATGGCACCCCGCCTATTCCACAGACCGGGAGCACGTATGATGGATGCTTATGTGACCCCGCGCGCCCTTCCGCCGGAAACACCACGCACGCGGCATGATGGCCTGCCGATCCATCTGGATCATGTCTCCAAGGCCTTCGGCCCGCGCACGGTGCTGCATCATCTCAATCTTCATGTACCGGCCGGGCAATTCATAGCTGTGGTCGGGCGCTCTGGCGGAGGCAAGACCACGCTGATGCGCCTGATCGCCGGGCTCGACAAGGCCACTGGCGGCACCGTCCGCATTGGGGATGAGGAAGTGAAAAGCCTTGTGCCACAAGTGCGGCTTCTGTTTCAGGATGCCCGGCTGGTGCCATGGCAGCGCATTCTTGGCAATGTGGGCATTGCCCGTGGCCCCGGCTGGCAGCAACAGGCACATGCTGCCCTGCGCGATGTGGGATTGGGAGATCGCGGACGCGAGTGGCCCTTCGTGCTTTCAGGCGGGCAAAAGCAGCGCGTGGCGCTGGCTCGTGCGCTGGTGAGCCGCCCCGGTGTGTTGCTGCTGGATGAACCCTTTGGCGCGCTGGATGCCCTCACCCGAACCGAGATGCATGACCTGACAGAACGCATCTGGCAGGAACGCGGTTTCACGGTGGTTCTCATCACTCATGATGTCTCCGAGGCCATAGCGCTGGCAGACCGGGTGGTGGTGGTGCGCAATGGCGAGATCGCGCTCGACCAGCCCATAGACCTGCCTCGCCCCCGCCGCACGGCCGATGCACCGGCCGTTCTGGCCCTGCGGGAGAATATTCTCGCCGCCGTCTAGGAGCCCCCTGCCACTACCGCCCATGCACGGCTGGCAGACGATGACAAAGACCGGGAACGCAGGTTTGCCGTCAGGGTGACTGAACCATCGCCCAGTCCCTGCGTTATCGCTGAACCACCCACGAGGGAGCAAACGTGGCCCACTTTGCCCCGCCCCGAACAGCAGGCCGCGCGCCATGACCACCCAGCCGGACATCACCGCCTTTTATGATCCGCGCACCTCATCCGTACAGTATGTGGTGGCGGACACGGTTGCGCGCATCTGCGCCATCATCGACCCGGTGCTGGATTATGACGCTGCGGCCGGCGCTTTCGCGACCCATCTGGCCAGCCGCATCCTCCAGTTCATCAGTGCACAGAGTTATGAGGTTGCGTGGATTCTCGACACCCACCCCCATGCCGACCATTTCTCCGCTGCCGCTTATCTGAAGGATGTGACGGGGGCACCCATCGCCATCGGCGCACAGGTGGGGGAGGTACAAAAGCTCTGGAAGGATTTCTACAACCTGCCGGACTTCCCCACCGATGGCCGCCAGTGGGATCATCTGTTCGCGGATGGCGAGAGCTTCCAGATTGGAAACCTCACCGCCCATGTTCGCGCAGCGCCGGGGCACACGCTCGCCTCCATCACCTATGAGGTCAGCGATGCCGCCTTCATCCATGACACGCTGTTCATGCCAGACAGCGGCACCGCCCGCGCTGACTTTCCCGGCGGTGATGCCTGCGCCCTGTGGCGCTCCATCCAGCAGATACTGACCCTGCCGGATGAAACGCGCCTTTTTACGGGCCATGACTATCAACCGGGTGGGCGCGATCCGCAGTGGGAATCCACGGTGGCGGAGCAGAAAGCCGGCAACATTCATCTTGTGCAATACGCCACCGAAGACGCCTTCGTGACTGCGCGTCGCGCGCGTGATGAGACCCTGCCGGTCCCCAAGCTGCTGTTGCCCGCTTTGCAGGTGAACCTCAATGGCGGACGCCTGCCGCCGGAAGAAACCAATGGCCGGCGCTATCTCCGTATACCAATTGGTCTTTTTCCACCTTTTGCAGGTGAGGGAGAAGCGCCGGTGAAGGCCGATACGCCCACTCTGCCTTAAAAAGCTGCACCGCTCACGCGATTAAGCCACATAATCTATAGAATTTAATTGTATAAAGCGGACGCGCATCCGCACCATTGAATGAGACTGACATGCAAAGCCGCCGGCCCCTGGGCCTGAAAGCTCATGACCCCTCTTCCACCAGCCGGCTCCGCTCAATTGCCGGCATGGTTGCGGCTGCGCGCCCCTCCCTCTATCTGGCCAGCCCCCGCGCGCGGCGTGCTCGCATGAGCATGCCCGGACGCATGAAAGGGCTGACGGAGCATCTGCCCCCCATGTCCTCTGAAACTCCGAAACCCCGCATCGCGATCATCGGCGGCGGCTGCACTGGCGCGGCAACAGCCGTTCATCTCCTGCGTCGCCTCGGCCCTTCAACAGCCGTGGGCATCACCATTTATGAACCGCGCGAGACACTGGGCACCGGCCTCGCCTACAGCACCAGCGAGCCGGTCCATCGCATCAATGTGCCGGCCGAGAAGATGAGCCTTTACCCGGACGAGCCCACCAGCTTTGTCTCATGGCTCGAGCGCACAGATGCGCTGGCAGATGACCCGCAGGCTTTCGCGCCAGATGGCCAGCCTTATCCCCGCCGCGCGGCTTTCGGTGCCTATGTCGCCAGCGAGATTGGGCCGTATCTATCTGCTGGTGCCGTGCATCATGTGCGCGCTGCCGTGACGCGCATCGAGCAGAATGGCGCGCTCTGGCGCATCGTCACTGAACAGAACGGCTCGAATGCTGATGCAGCAGAGGCAGAGGCAGACCTTGTGGTTCTGGCGGTCAGCCACCCGCCACCGGCCGCGCCCCGCACCCTTCAGGGCGTGGCGCACCATCCCGGCCTGATCGCAGACGCCACCTTGCCCGATGCACTGGATGGCGTGCAGCTGGATGACCGCATCCTCATTGTCGGCAATGGGCTGACAGCGGCAGATGTCATCGCGGCGCTGGAACGGCGCGGACATCAGGGGCCGATCGTCTCCATCTCCCGGCGCGGCCTGCGCTCTCGCGGGCATGCGGACAAACCGCAGGAACCGTTTGGAGACTTCGTCACCCATCCGCCCAAGCGCGCGTCAGAACTGCTGCACCGGGTGCGCGCCACCATCCGCGAGGCCAATGCACAGGGCATCAGCTGGCACGCGGTTCTGGATGCCCTGCGCATTCAGGGACAGGAGCTGTGGCGCGCCCTGCCGCTGGCGGAAAAGCGCCGCCTCGTACGCCTCGCCCGCCCCTATTGGGATGTGCACCGGTTCCGTATCGCGCCGCAGGTGGAGGCGGTTCTGGACAAGGCCGTGGCAGAAGGCCGGCTACGCATTCTTGCCGCCAGTCTCAAAGACGCGCAGGCGGATGGCGACACCATTACCGTGACATTGCGCCACCGCGGCACCCATGCGCTGGAAACGCTGGACTTTGACCGGGTCATCGTCACCACCGGCCCGGCCCATGGCGGCATTCTGGAAAGCCAGCCCTGCCTGAAAAGCCTTTCTAATGCCGGGCTGATCGGCCTGTGCGCCACCGGCCTCGGCATTGCCTGCGATGCCTCCGCGCGGGCGATTGCCTCAGACGGCGCATCCATCCCCGGCCTTCTCATCGCCGGCCCGCTCGCGCGCGGCACATTCGGCGAACTGATGGGGCTGCCGCAGGTGACGGAACATGCCGTCTTCATAGCGCAGGAGATCGGGCGATGTCTTGAAACGCCCTCTTGAACAGGCAGCGGGCCGCACAGCATGGCCCCCTGCCGGTGCCCTGCTGGTCATCTCCCGGCTTCACTTAGCCCGCGATGCCCGGCCCCTTCCATGAACGCATGTTCTTCCCGCGAGCCGCACAAGGCTTCGCCCGAAAGCTGCGCTGGCCCCGATTTCACCAGATGATGCCAATGCAGGATCTGTCATGAGCACAAACCGTAATCCCCTCGATTTTCTCTGGTTCATCCCCTCCTCGGGCGATGGCGCCTATCTTGGTTCAGATGAACTGAGCCGTAACGCAGACCCGGCCTATCTGCGCGAGATCGCAGTAGCTGCAGACCGGCTGGGTTATTCCGGCGTGCTCATTCCCACGGGTGTGGCATGCGAGGAATCCTTTATTCTCGCCGCCGATCTTGCGGCCCACACCGAGAAGCTGAAGTTCCTTGTCGCCATCCGTCCCGGCACCGCCTCGCCCGCCTATTATGCACGGCTGACCTCGACGCTGGACCGGGTTTCGAATGGACGCCTGTTGCTGAACATCGTGGTTGGCGGCAGCGCGCAGGAACTGGCGGGCGACGGCATTTTCCTGCCCCATGACGAGCGCTATGACCATGCAGATGAGTTCTTTCAGGTCTTCAACAGCCTGATCGAAACCGGGCACGCTCATCTCGATGGCAAATATATTCAGGCCCACAATGCCCGGCTGGTTCTGCCTCCGGTGCAGGAGCCGCGCCCGCCCATCTATTTCGGCGGTTCTTCAGATGCCGCCATCGATTTCTCCGCCGGGCTGGTGGACAAGTATCTGACATGGGGCGAACCGCCTGCACAGGTGGAAGAAAAGATCACCCGCGTGCGGACCGCAGCCGCGAAGAAGGGCCGCAAGGTCAGCTTCGGGATTCGCCTGCACTTCATCGTGCGTGAAACCGATGAAGAGGCATGGGCGGCGGCAGATAGCCTGATCTCCAAACTCTCGGACGAAACCATCGCCACCGCTCAGGAAACCTTCGCCAAGAACTCGGACTCCGTGGGGCAGGCCCGCATGGTCGCGCTGCATCAGGGCCGTCGCGACAAGCTGGAGGTTTCGCCAAACCTGTGGGCCGGCATCGGGTTGGTGCGCACGGGGGCCGGCACGGCTCTGGTGGGTTCGCCAAAGACGGTTGCCGCACGCCTGCGCGAATATCAGGATCTGGGCATCGATACGGTCATCGCCTCCGGCTATCCGCATCTTGAAGAGGCTTACCGCGTCTCTGAACTGCTGTTCCCGGAACTGGGCCTGCCCGGCCCGCGCCATGCCCTGCGCGCGTCCTTCGGCCAGAAGCAGGTGTTTGGCGGTGGCGGCCATGGCGGCAATGTGAAGGCGGATGCTGCGGAATAATCCGCACGCATTTGAGGCCAGCCATACGGACAAAACAAAAGGCGGGATTTCTCCCGCCTTTTTCACGTTCCCATAAGGCCTGAAATCAGGCCGCGCTGTTGCGCACCAGACCGGCCTGAGCCTCGTCGATATTCACAACCAGATCCTCAAGTTCATCCTCCACCGGGATCTCGCCGGAGAGCACAGCCGCCAGACGGGTCTCGTCCAGTTCCCCTTCCCAGCGCGCCACAACGATGGTCGCTACGGCATTGCCGATGAAGTTGGTGAGGGCCCGGCATTCGGACATGAAACGGTCGATACCCAGGATCAGCGCCATACCGGCCACCGGCACGGACGGCACCACCGAGAGAGTGGCCGCCAGCGTGATGAAGCCAGCACCCGTCACGCCCGCCGCACCCTTGGAGGAGAGCATCGCCACCAGCAGCAGCAGGATCTGGTCCCACAGGCTCAGCTCAATGCCCGTCGCCTGCGCGATGAACAGGGCCGCCATGGTCATATAGATATTGGTGCCATCCAGATTGAAGGAATAGCCGGTAGGAATGACAAGCCCCACAACGGACTTGGAGCAGCCTGCCAGTTCCATCTTCTCCATCAGGCTCGGCAGGGCAGACTCCGATGAGGAGGTGCCCAGCACCAGCAGCAGCTCTTCCTTGATGTAGCGGATGAGCGCGAGGATGGAGAAGCCATTATAGCGCGCCACAGCACCCAGAACGACCAGAATGAACAGCAGCGCGGTGACATAGAAGGTCACGATCAGCAGTGCGAGGTTCGCGACCGAGCTGATGCCATATTTGCCGATGGTGAAAGCCATGGCACCGAAAGCCCCGATGGGCGCAGCCTTCATCAGGATGGCGACGAGGCGGAACACGCCCTGCGCCAGGGAATCCAGCACCACCATCAGCGGTTCGGCCTTCTCGCCCACGCCCGCCAGCGCAATGCCCAGCACCACCGAGAAGAACAGCACCTGCAGAATATCGCCATTGGCGAACGCGGCCGTGGGGGTGGAGGGAATGATATGCATCAGGAAGCCGATGAGCGTCTGCTCATGTGCCTTGCTGGTGTAGTTCGCCACGGCACTTGGGTCGAGCGAGGCCGGGTTGATATTCAGGCCCGCACCCGGCTGCACCACATTGGCCACGATCATGCCAATGATGAGCGCCAGCGTGGAGAAGGTGAGGAAGTACAGCATCGCCTTGCCGGCCACGCGCCCCACCTTGCCCAGATCCCGCATACCGGCAATGCCGGTGACGACCGTGAGGAAGATGACAGGCGCGATGATCATCTTCACCAGCTTGATGAAGGCATCACCCAGCGGCTTCATGTCGGTGCCGATGGTGGGATAGAAATGACCCAGCGCAATGCCCGCAATGATCGCGACAATCACCTGAAAATAGAGGTGCTGCCAGAACTTGCGGGGCTTTCTGGGGGCTGCAGCCGCAGGAGCAATGGTTGCCATTGACGTTTCCTTCCGCCGGGACGTCGCGCCTCGTTAGGTCGGGCAACGCGTCGGAACCCGGATAAGTTGACCGGAACCCGATGCCAGTGCTCCGGGTTGGCCCTTATTCGGCAAAACGCATGCCAAGTTTTCCGGGCAGCTCGCGTTTTCTTAATTGTCTGGAAACTTTTCAGGAATCCCGCTGGCGATTTTCAACCGCCTCGACAAGCTGTGCGAAAAGCCGCACAATGCCGCCTT
Source organism: Xanthobacter sp. (assembly GCA_035911315.1). GTDB lineage: Bacteria > Pseudomonadota > Alphaproteobacteria > Rhizobiales > Xanthobacteraceae > Xanthobacter. The sequence continues at coordinate 256,955 of JAMHVS010000010.1, read as the reverse complement.
AAACTGTGCGAGATGTCGCCCATTTTTGGACAAGGTTACACCTGTGCCCGGCTCTGTCAGTACCTTGAGACATCGCCTGATCACCATGGTGCCGCGCCTGTGGAGACGCCGCCTGCCGACAGCATTTCTGCTGGTTCTGGCAGGTGCAATCGTGCTTCTGGTGGACCAGATCGCCATTCAGTCCACCCGCACCATGGTTCTGGATGACATCCGCACCGATGCGGCGGTCGCGGCAGAGCTGCGCGTGGCGGTTTTGCGCAGTGAAATCGAGAAACAGCGCACACTTCCGGTTGTTTTGGCGCAGGACCCGGACGTGCGAATGGCCCTGCGCCAACCGGATGGCGGGCGGATTTCCGCACTCAATGCGAAGCTGGAGACGCTTGCACGCGCCACACGGGCCAGCGTCATCTATCTGATGACCCCGAATGGTCATACCATTGCTGCTTCCAACCACCAGATGCGTGACAGCTTCGTTGGCAGCAATTACGGCTTCCGCCCCTATTTCCAGCGCGCGATCGACGAGGGACAAGCCGAGCATTTCGCGCTGGGTACGGTCAGCAACCAGCCCGGCCTTTATCTGGCGCAGAAGGTGGCGGATGCCGAAGGGCCGCTCGGCGTGGTGGTGGTCAAGACCCAGTTTGACGATGTGGAGGCCGACTGGAGGCGCCTTCCCGACCCCACATTCGTCACCGATGCGCGCGATATCGTGCTGGTCACCAGTGTGCCGGACTGGCGCTTTCGCACCACATCCACGATCCCGGCCGAACAGAAAGCCGCCCTGCGTACCAGCCTTCAGTTTGGTGATGCACCGCTGGACCCGTTGCCTATCCATCAACAGCCTGACAGCACGGTGGATGCGACCGTGCCGCCGAATACGCGCCCACACGCTTACATAGATGTGCGCACAGACGTGCCGACAACCGACTGGACCCTGCATGTGCTCGCCCCGATCGCGCCTGCCTTGTCCCTCGCGGAGGCAACGGTTCATGCGCTGGTTCTGCTGGGCGGGGTGTTGTGCATCGGGGGCGGAGCGCTGTTCCTCTCGCGACAGAACCGGCGGGCGCTGGAGCGACGGCGCGAGATGCAGGCGCGCCGCCTTCTGGAAACGCGCGTGGAAGCCCGCACCGCTGAGCTGAGCGTGGCCAATGACCAGTTGCGTACGGAAATGGCCGCCCGCCGCCGGGCCCGCGCGGCCGCCGATGCTCTTCAGGATGAACTGGCGCAGGCCAGCAAGCTGGCGGCTCTGGGCCAGATCGCCGCCAGTGTCGCCCATGAGGTGAACCAGCCCGTGGCCGCCATCCGCGCCTTTTCCGACAATGCACGGACATTTCTGGACCGTGGCGAGGCGCAGGCCGCCCATCAGAACCTGGGCACCATCAGCGCGCTCACCGAACGCATCGGCGCCATCACGAATGAACTGCGCGCCTTCGCCCGCAAACCCCCGCGTGCGGTCGGCACTGTCAGCGTGCAGGCGGTGATGGAGGGGACGCTGCTGCTGATCGGCTATCGTCTGCGTCAGCAGGGAGTGGAACTGTGCGTGCAAATTCCGGAACAGGAACTGGTGGTGAAGGGCGACCGGATCCGTCTGGAGCAGGTGATGGTCAACCTGTTGCAGAACGCCATGGAGGTGCTGGCGGAACGGGCGGATGGGCGTATTGCCATTACCGCCACCCGTGAGGGCGAAACGGTCCGCATCACCATCGCCGATAATGGCCCCGGCCTGCCGGAAACTGTGATGGCCGCGCTGTTCACCCCCTTCACCACCACCAAGCCCAACGGCCTCGGTCTGGGGCTGGTGATCTGCCACGACATCATCGCCGAATCTGGCGGCAACCTTGCCGCGCATAATGAGAACGGCGCTGTTTTCACCATTACCCTGCCCGGAGCCGACTGATGGATGTCGCCTTTATCGATGACGACGAGATCCTGCGCGCCGCCAATGTGCAGGCGCTGATGCTGGCCGGGCTTGATGTGGTGGCCTATGCATCGGCGATCGAGGCTCTGGAGCATCTGGATGCCGAATTCCCAGGCGTGGTGGTGAGTGATGTGCGCATGCCGCGCATGGATGGCCTCACCCTGTTCCGGCGCCTGAAGAAGATCGACCCGGATCTGCCTGTGATGCTCATTACCGGGCACGGTGATATCGCCATGGCGGTGGATGCGATGCGCGAAGGGGCCTACGACTTCCTCGCCAAGCCCTACCCCATGGAGCGGCTGCTCGGCACGGTGCGCCACGCGCTGGAGAAGCGCCGGCTGGTGCTGGAGAACCGTCTCTTGCGCAAACAGGCCGAAGCGGCGGGGGAGAACATGCCCCTCATCGGCGCAACGCCCGCCATGAACCGCCTGCGCCAGACCCTGCGCCAGCTTGCCGATGCGGATGTGGACGTGCTGGTGGAGGGAGAAACCGGCAGCGGCAAGGAAGTGGTGGCCAATGCCCTTCATCGCTGGAGCCGGCGTGCCAGCCACCCGCTTGTGGCGGTGAATTGCGGAGCCCTGCCGGAAACGGTGATCGAAAGCGAACTCTTCGGCCATGAGGCCGGGGCCTTTACCAGCGCGCAGAAGAAACGCATTGGCCGTATCGAGCATGCCAGCGGCGGCACATTGTTTCTCGATGAGATCGAGGCCATGTCGATGGCCCTTCAGATCAAGCTCCTGCGCGTTCTGGAAGCGCGTGAGGTGACACCACTGGGCACCAATGAGGTGCGCAAGGTGGATATCCGTGTCATCGCGGCCTCCAAGATAGATCTGCGCGAACTGGTACGGCGGGGAGAGTTTCGGGAAGACCTCTATTACCGCCTGCATGTGGCCACCGTGCACATTCCTGCCCTGCGGGAGCGGCGGGAGGATATTCCCCTGCTGTTCGGCCATTTCCTCACAGAAGCAGCCCGGCGCTTTCGCCTTACCCCCCCACTGCTGTCACCGGCGGTGCGCCGGCATCTGGAGGCCCATGACTGGCCGGGCAATGTGCGTGAACTTGCCCATTATGCCGAGCGGGTCGCCCTTGGGCTGGCTGACACCGAAGATGACCTGCCGACACATGGCGCTGGTTCGCAACGCCCCCTGCCCGAGCGTGTGGATGCCTTTGAAGCCGGGGAAATCCGCGCCGCGCTGGCGGCGACACAGGGCGATGTGCAGGCCACCGTTCAGGCCCTCGGCATTCCGCGCAAGACCTTCTACGACAAGTTGCGCCGCCACAATATCGACCAGACAGCCTACCGCAACCCGGGGAAGAGCACCGCAACCGACACACCGAATGGATGAGAACTTCCTGTCGTGATGTTCTTCCCCATGACACGTGAATGTGATACGCACAGCTTCCATAGTAGAAACCGGATCGGGAAAAGACCTACGACCATGCCGGACGAAGGCGACAGTACAAGCGAAAGTCCATACCGATCGCGGCTGACCACTCCTGTATCAGGTCAGCCGATTCCCAATCACTTCATTGTCATAATTCGCGACCGCGCCTCGGATGATCTCCGGGGCTTTTCGCGTTGGCCAATTACTATCTGACAGGCTGTTCCATGGAATTTCTCGCGGATCCTCATATCTGGGTCGGCCTCGTCACACTGATCGTGCTGGAAGTCGTGCTTGGCATCGACAACCTCGTCTTCATCGCGATCCTGGCCGACAAGCTCCCGCCACATCAGCGCAACAAGGCCCGCATCATCGGCCTGACCTGTGCTCTGGTGATGCGCATATTGCTGCTGTTCTCGATCTCTTGGATCGTGAAACTGACAACACCCCTCTTCACCATCCTCGACTATTCCTTCTCGGGGCGAGATCTCATCCTCATAATCGGTGGCGTCTTCCTTTTGGCGAAGGGCACGATGGAGCTGCATGAGCGGCTGGAAGGTGGCCACAAGCCCAAGGAAGGGCGCGTGGTGCATGCCGTGTTCTGGCAGGTCGTGGTCCAGATCGTGGTTCTGGATGCCGTGTTCTCCCTCGACAGCGTGATTACCGCTGTCGGCATGGTGAACGAGCTCTGGGTCATGATCACGGCGGTCTGTGTGGCCATGGCGGTGATGATGGCGGCCTCCAAACCGCTGATGTCGTTCGTTTCCAAGCACCCCACGGTCATCATCCTGTGCCTTGGCTTCCTGCTGATGATCGGCTTCTCGCTGGTGGTGGAAGGCTTCGGCTTCCATATCCCGAAGGGCTATCTCTATGCGGCCATCGGCTTCTCGGTGCTGATCGAGGCGGCCAACCAGCTCGGCCGGCACAATCGCGAGAAGTACATCACCACGGGCGACCTGCGCGAGCGCACCTCGGAGGCCGTGCTCCGGCTTCTGGGCGGGCGCGTCGGCAATGAGCCGCTGGGTGAGACGGTGGACGTGATCGCCGAGCAGGCCGCCAATGGCGAGTTGTTCAACCCCAAGGAAAAGGAAATGATCCGAGGGGTACTCGATCTCGGCGAGCGGCCGGTCAGTTCCATCATGTCACCCCGCAATGAGGTGGAGTGGCTGGACCTAAATGAAAGCCAGGAAGACCTGCTGGCGGAAATCCGCACCCTCACCCACAGCCGGGTCATTCTGGCGCGCGAGCATGTGGACGAGTTTGTGGGTGTCGCCATCACCAAGGAACTGCTGAACCTGATGATCGACGGCAAGCCGATCGACTGGGCGCAGGTCATACGCCAGCCGGTTATCGTTCATGAAACCACGGACGTGCTGAAGGTGATGGAGCAACTGCGCCGCTCACCCGTGCAGATGGCCATGATCGTGGATGAGCACGGCTCGCTGGAAGGCATCGCCACGCCGACCGACATTCTGGAAGCCATTGCCGGCGAATTCCCCGACCATGATGAGGATGCCGCCGTGATGGAGCGGCAGGACGATGGCTCGTGGATGGTGGATGGTTTCATGGATGTGCGCCAGCTCAGCGGAATGCTGGATGTCGATCTTGTCGATGATGGCGACCGTTATTCCACGCTGGGCGGCTATATCCTCACCCGGCTTGGACACCTGCCGACAGAAGGCGAAACCTTCGAGGCCGACGGGCTGAAGTTTGTGGTGCTCTCGCTCGACAAACGCAGTGTCGGCAAGGTGCGTATCTTCGAGGCCTGAGCACAAGGCCCGGCATGACACAGGCCAGCCTTGCCGGGCAAGCTCAACAAGCGCGCAGCCGCCACCAAGGCATTGGCCCCATAAATTTACGCGTCTGAGCGTGTCGCGATTCAAGCCCCCAAACCGGGTGCCTGAGAGATGCTCCGCCACGAACTGACCGACGAAGAATGGACGATTATCGCGCCGCTTCTGCCGAACAAGGTGCAAGGCATGGCGCGGGTGGACGACCGCCGGGTGATCAAGGGCATCCTCTGGCGGTTCCTTACCGGCGCGCCGCCGGGGTTTGGGACGTGTTGCCGGAAAAGGTCTCAATCGCCTATAATGGCGACATCGTCATGATCGATATGTCCTGTGTCCGGGAGCACCAACACGGCTCTGCGGTCAAAATGGGGCCAAGGCGGAAACGATAATCGTTGCATGGGATACCCGGTGCGGCCGGACCACCAAGATCCATGACTTGGTTGATCGGCCCATCCATCTCGCCCTGACCGCCGGACAGGCTGGCGATGCACCTCCGGGGCAAGAACTACTGGCCCGCCCCGCTCCGGGAGGCATCCTTTTTGCTGACAAGGCCTATGACACCGGCGCCATCCGCGCCAAGACGGCGGAACGCAGCGCTTTGGCCAATGTGCCGTCACGGGTCACCCGGAAAACATCCTCGCAGCCCTCAAGCTCGCAGCGACATGTATCTGAATCAAGGCATTATGAGGCTGCCACCTAGAGAGCATCAAGCGCAGAGATATTTTGATGATAATTCAAGATGAAAATCATTAAATATCATGTTTTTACATAAATACAGAATATATTAATTATCTAATTTATTTAAATATTCATAATATTTCTCATGATATACCGAATTCGGGTCAATAAATGATTTATTTCTCATCCACTTTATATTTGATTTAACAATTTTCGCCGGATTTCCAGCTATTACAGATCCTTCTTCTAAAAATTTTTTTGTAACAACAGATGACGCAGCAACAATGCACTCATTTGGAATGCAAGCATGCTTAGTAAGATATGCACGCTCCCCTACCCAAACATGATCTCCTATCAACACATTACCGGAGACATCTAAATATTCTCCAGTATTTCTATCGAAAATAAGATGTGGAGATTCACCTGTTCTGATTATTATATCCCTTGAAAACATGCAGTCGTAACCAATTGAGAGGCTCGTACAAGAATTGTATATGAAAAATTCACATCCAGACTCTCCGGAGAACTCACCTCCGATACTGACACGAGCATTGTTTGCGTGAATGTGGTTTCCTATATTAATTTTTGTTTGAGTTGATTTTCTAATATTTCCTATATCAATAACGTTATTAGATCCTCTAACTACAATATGAAAAATTGATTCAGCTAAAGAATCTCCTACTTCAACAATATTATCAGATCCATGCACACTTATGAATCCGGACATGTTTTTTCCGAATTTAATTTTATTATTATTTCCAAGATCTGAAACCTTCATCCTACTCTCCAGGATCACCACTACAGCACCAAGCTGAAATCGTTATCGAAATATTGTGGCGGGATTTCTCCCGCGTATGCACTTTGAATTCAAGAGCGATCGGACACCTAGGCAATAGCAGGGCGCATTGCTCCCTGCCGCCTCGCCTAATCTGCCTTGCGTCGCATGAACGGGCAGCCATCACATCTTTCCTCTTGTTCTCTCTTTGTTCCTATGGAATCCATAGGGCCTGATCCTGATGGGAAGGCCAACATGCGCAAGCCGACAGAGGTGGAACGCCTCTATCTTGATTTTGATGGTTTCTTCGCCTCGGTGGAACAGCAGGCGCGCCCCCGCCTGCGCGGCAAGCCTGTCGGCGTCGTGCCGTTTGATGTCGGGCCGGGTGCACGCACCTGCATGATCGCCTGCTCCCGCGAGGCCAAGCTGCGCGGTGTGAACAATGTCATGGGCATACAAGATGCCCTGGCACTTTGCCCGGAACTGATCATCGTCCCCCAATCCCCCGACCTCTACCGCCGGGCACACAATGCTCTTCTCAGCGAGATTGAGGCGGTGCTGCCTGTCGATGCCGTCAAAAGCATTGATGAGCTGACCTGCCGGATAGAGACCGCCCACCGCTCCGCGCCAGAGGTGCTGGGCCGGCGCATAAAGGACCGGTTGCGTGAGCAGATCGGACCATGGATCACCTGCTCAATCGGCATGGCTGCGAACCGGCAATTGGCCAAGATGGCCTGCAAGGCTGGCAAACGAACGCAACCTGCCCGTTATGGAGACGGCCTCATGGTCTGGCGACCAGCCGACATGCCCGGCCCGCTGCTGGACATCCCCCTGCCTGATGTGCCGGGCATCGGCCGTCATATGGCCCGGCGTCTGGCGGGTGCCGGCATCATCACAATCGGTCACATGCTGGAAACACAACCCAAGCAATTGCGCGCCTTGTGGGGCAACGTGACCGGCGAGCGGCTCTGGTATGCACTGCACGGCCATGATGTGCAGACGCCGCCATCCGGACGCGGCATGTATGGCCATTCCCGTGTCTTGCCACCCAGCCACCGCACCCTTGAAGCCGCGCAAGAAGCATCGCTTCTGCTCGTGGTGAAGGCCGCGCGGCGCATGCGGCGGGATGGCCGGGCAGCCTCTCGCCTGAGTTTGTGGCTATCCCTTCGCGGGTCTGGCTGGGGTGCGGAAACCCGATTGCATGAAGCACATGATGATCTGTCTGTGCGTGAAGCCCTGCAAGGGCTCTGGTTTCAGGCCCGCTCGGCCTTGAGGCGGCGAGAGACGGTCTTTCGCCTCTCTGTCACCCTGTTCGAGCTGACACCTCTGGGCGAACAGCAGATGGATCTGCTGTCCACACCGCATGAGCGTGCAGCCCGCACACGCCGGGAGGCCGCCACCGCAGCCGTGGATGCGCTGAATACCCGCTATGGCCAAACGCTGGTGCATGTCGGGACCTGGAGTCCGCCACCGGGCGGCTATGCCGGCGGCAAGATCAGCTACACGCGCATTCCATCGGCGGAGGATTTCTGGTGAGCTGGAAAACGGAACTGAAACTTCCCGACCTGGAGCCCGGTCGCCAGATCGAGGTGACGTGCCGAAAGTGCGGAAAAATGCGCTATGAGCTTGCCAGCACCCTCATGGCCCATCCCGAGCTGGAACAGGCATATCTGGATGAGGTGGAACGCGCGCTGCGCTGCCGGGATCGCTATTGCCGAGGCGCGGTGCGCATTGCCCTGACCCATCAGAACCAGATGGAAGGATTCGTCGGCGGCATGGCCTGAGCCGTGAGACAGGCCCGGCAAATGACCCGCCGGGCCTGCGGTTCACCTTCACCTGATCGCATCGCCTCAGAAGTCAGGCCCCAGCCGGGATTTTTCTCGTGCCCAGGGTTTCAGATAGCGCAAAAAACAAAAGGCCGCCTTTCGGCAGCCGCTTTATAATTTCCGGAATATTAGAGAGAAACTGGAGCGGGCGATGGGATTCGAACCCACGACCCCAACCTTGGCAAGGTTGTGCTCTACCCCTGAGCTACGCCCGCATCAGTTTCAACACCATGGCATGGGCCTTGGTGGAAGTCCTTCTCAAGAGACACCCGAAGAGCAATTCTCTTGTAACAATCACGGCACGACACACGAACCTGAAGGCCCGGACCGCACCCTGAGAAAGAAAAAGACCCGCTTTCGCGAGCCCTGTTTCCTGCTGAAAACTGGAGCGGGCGATGGGATTCGAACCCACGACCCCAACCTTGGCAAGGTTGTGCTCTACCCCTGAGCTACGCCCGCATCAGTTTCAACCCGCACCAGCAAGGCCGCTGCGGTAAGAGGTGCTTTTAAAGACACGATTCAGAATTGGCAACACCCGCGTTCAGTTTTTCCACAAGGTGCAGTTCCCCGCATCATCCCCGCCCATCTCACGCTTCTTGCAAGGGGCTGCGAGCACCGCCCTCACCTCCCCCTTGCGACCTGCCGGCTTGCGCGGCTTGCCGCTTCGGCATGGGGGCGATAGAAGATCAGCAACTTCCCTCAATCCCTCTTTCGGATGGAGCCGGCGGCGCATGGCCCCCTATCAGTATGCCTACCATATGAGCGGTCTCACCAAGACCTATGCTGGCGGCAAGAAGGTGCTCGATAATGTGCACCTCTCCTTCTACCCTGATGCGAAGATCGGCGTGCTTGGCGTCAACGGCGCGGGCAAGTCCACGCTGCTGCGCATCATGGCCGGCACCGACAAGGACTATTCCGGCGAGGCCTGGGCCGCGGAAGGCGTGCGCGTTGGCTATCTGCCGCAGGAACCGCACCTCGACCCTGAAAAGACCGTGCGCGAGAATGTGATGAACGGCGTGGCCGCGAAGAAGGCCATTCTGGACCGCTACAACGAACTCGCCATGAACTATTCGGACGAGACAGCGGACGAGATGACCCAGCTGCAGGACGAGATCGAGGCGCAGGGCCTGTGGGATCTCGACTCCAAGGTTGAGCAGGCGATGGAAGCGCTGGGCTGCCCGCCGGATGACTGGGACGTGACCCGCCTTTCAGGTGGTGAGCGCCGCCGCGTGGCCCTGTGCCGCCTGCTGCTGGAACAGCCTGAAATCCTGCTGCTCGATGAGCCCACCAACCATCTCGACGCCGAGACGGTGAACTGGCTGGAGGGGCATCTGCGCACCTATCCGGGCGCGATTCTCATCGTGACCCATGACCGCTACTTCCTCGACAATGTGACGGGCTGGATTCTCGAGCTCGATCGCGGCCGTGGCATTCCCTATGAGGGCAATTATTCCTCATGGCTGGCGCAGAAGCAGAAGCGCCTGCAGCAGGAAGGCCGCGAGGATGAGGCCCGCCAGCGCGCCCTTGCCCGCGAGCAGGAGTGGATTTCCGCATCCCCCAAGGCGCGTCAGGCCAAGAACAAGGCCCGTATCCAGCGCTATGATGATCTGGTGATGAAGGCCAATGAAAAGGCCCCGCAGACGGCGCAGATCATCATTCCGGTGGCCGAGCGCCTCGGCAACAATGTCATCGATTTCGAGAACCTCTCGAAGGGCTTCGGCGACAAGCTGCTGATTGATGACCTCACCTTCAAGCTGCCCCCGGGCGGCATTGTTGGCGTGATCGGCGCGAACGGTGCGGGCAAGTCCACCCTGTTCCGCATGATTACGGGCCAGGAAAAGCCGGATGGCGGCTCCATCACCATCGGTGAATCGGTGAAGCTGGGCTATGTGGACCAGAGCCGCGATGCGCTGGATGACAAGAAGAATGTCTGGGAAGAAATTTCCGGCGGCAATGATGTCATCTATGTCGGCAAGAAGGAAATCATGTCCCGCGCCTATTGCGCGGCCTTCAACTTCAAGGGCGGTGACCAGCAAAAGAAGGTTGGCTCGCTTTCAGGCGGTGAGCGCAACCGCGTGCATCTGGCCAAGGTTCTGCAAAGCGGCGGCAATGTGCTGCTGCTCGACGAACCCACCAACGACCTCGACGTGGAAACCCTGCGCGCGCTGGAAGAGGCACTGGAAGATTACGCCGGCTGCGCTGTCGTGATCTCGCATGATCGCTTTTTCCTCGACCGTATCGCCACTCACATGCTCGCCTTTGAGGGCGACAGCCATGTGGAGTGGTTCGAGGGCAACTTCGCCGATTATGAGGAAGACAAGAAGCGCCGTCTTGGTGTGGACTCCACCATTCCCAAGCGTCTTCAGTACAAGAAGTTCTCGCGCTGAATCTTTGCGTGGGCCGCACAGACCTTTTCAGATCCGTGTGGCCCACGCCACTATTGGCTTGAGATACATACTGGGCGGCCCGCTATTTCCACGCACATGCAAGAGTGCATCGGGAATGCCGCATATCTGCCGGGATCGCATGTACCCCGCAAACTCGAAAACGCAAATCTGCTCAGATCGTCCACCACACATGGTGACATTCCATCAGGAATGAATAACCGAACTGGCGGCCCACACCGTATTGCGCCCGCGCCGCTTGGCCTCATAAAGCGCTGTATCTGCGGCCTCAAGCAACATGCGCCGACGGCTGGCCATATCGACAGTCGGATCGATACTCATCAGCGATGAGACGCCGATACTAACGCTGATGTGCCCCCATGTGCTGCGGACATGCGGCCGCGCGAGATCCCAGACAGCCTTGCGCACCCTCTCGGCGACCACAAGCGCGCCTGCCGGATCCGTGCTGGGCAGAATGGCAACGAACTCCTCCCCGCCATAGCGGCAGACCACATCACGCGGCCGCGACAGCGCCGTGGAAAGGGCATGCGCAACCTGCCGCAGGCATTCATCTCCTGCAGGGTGTCCATAATAATCATTGAACAGCTTGAACTGGTCCACATCGATAATCATCAGGGAAACCGGCGCCTGTTCACGCCGCGCGGCGCTCACCTCGATGCGATAGATTTCCTCGAACTGTCGGCGGTTGAGCAAGCCGGTCAGGAAGTCTCGCTCAGCGGTTGCCTGCAACCGCTCATTCGCAGCCGCGAGTACGCGCTCTGCCCGTTTGTAGATGCTGATATCGGTCAGGCTCACAGCCCCGCCGATGGTCTGCCCATCCGCATCACGCACCGCCCGCACGGAGACCTGATAGGAACGCCCGCGCCAGATGAACTCATGATCCGGCACACCATTCCCGAGGTCAAAGGCCTCGATGTCCCGGCCGAAATTGGCCGCGCCTTCCGGCATGAAATCGGCAATCATCCGCCCCTGAACCTCGTCCGGGCTCATGTTCAGCAGGCGGGCGAAAGCGTGGTTCACATGCACGAAGCGCGCATTACGGTCTGCCAGGCACAAGGCCACCGGAACCACATCATAGTAATTATCGGACTCGCGAAAGACAGGATCGGCCTGAATATCATCGGAGATCAGCCGCGAGACGCCGCAATAGCCGATAACCCGGCCGTCGGCTGCGCGCAGTGTGGTTCCGCTCATATCCAGCAGGCCCACCTTCCCGTCCTTGCGGGAAATGCGGTGGACATGCCTGTGAATTGAACGCCCCTCAGCCAGAGCATTGCGAAAAAACGTACCGAAGGACACTGCCTCACGCACGGGGAGCAGCGACACATAGGTGCATCCAATCAGCTGCTCCGGGCGCAGACCAACCACATCACCGGAGGCGCTGGAAGAGAATGTGAAGATACCGGCCTCGTCCACCTGCCAGACCCACTCCTGACAGGCATCCAGAATGCTGGCGACACGCGGATCCTCACCGCGTGCACTCACATTCGTGGACACGAGACCTGCATTATCGCTCACGAGGAAATGGTCCTGAAGCGGGAGAAACCAGACACGGTGACCCTGAACCAGTTGCCCTGAAAAGTATTCGGCACAATCAATTCGGTCATCGCTCTCCACCCATGCCGGCACCATCCGGGCCATCGCCTTGTAAGGGCCACGCACCGTCTACGCCTGGAGACAGAACTTCCGCCCCTGATACCCAGAGACAATCCGGCCTTGGATATGATCACATCATGGCAAACATGGGCCAAACATGTGGCACGTAAGCAAAAAGCTCTCCAAAGCTATTAAGTGTTTCCCTTATGGCCGGCAGCAAGCTCTTGCGGCCAACTGTTCTTGACAGTGACAACCTCAACAAACTGATGCAATCGGAAAAATTTGCAACCTACTGCATAATTTGCAGGCAGAAATGGACGGTATCGCACAAGGTTATGAGATAACGCGCAATACACCGCAGGCAGAGATTCAGACTGCCCGAGAAGGACTGTGGATAAACCCACATCCCGCTGATATGCGTCCTGCTTCGCACCCGGAATCCAACCGGGGAAGCCATATATTTCTATTTCCAGAACAATGGCTTGCGATACGAATCAAGCATCATGCACACAAACTGCCGCGCAGCATGCCTCATCATCGCGCGTTGTTTTCGGGCGACCAAACCTTGACCACCCGAAAACATACTTGATGTCAAAGGGAAATATCTTCCCCGCGACACCTCACGACTGGCTTTTCTAACGGCACTCCACCGTCAGATGCTCCACCTCGTCCACTTCGGAAAGCCGGCTACGGATCATCTGCTGGGTTAGTCCATCACCCGTCACGCTGATGATCGCGGCCCGCGCCTGCGGCCCCACGCGCCAAACATGAAGGTCCAGAATATGCGCATCTCCCGGCCCTTCCACGGCCGCACGCATTTCATCGGCCACATGTTCATCTGTCTCATCCAGCAGCACGCGCGAGGTTTCGCGGATCAGTTCCCATGCCCAGCGCGCGATCACGATACCGCCGATGATACCCATCAGCGGATCACACCAGTCCCAGCCCAGATAGCGGCCTGCCAGAAGCGCGGCGATGGCCAGAACCGAGGTCAGGGCATCTGCCAGCACATGGAAATAGGCCGAGCGCAGATTGTTGTCGCCATCCATGCTGGAGCCATGACCATGATGGTGGTGACCGTGATGATCGTGCTGATGGCCATGATGGTGACCATGCCCACCAGAAAGAACAACCGCGCTGAGAATGTTCACGCCCAGACCCAGCGTCGCCACAATGGCCGCATCCGTGAAGTTCACGTCGCCGGGTTCAAACAGGCGCGCGATTGATTCAACCGCCAGACCCAGAGCCACCACACCCAGAATCAGGGCAGATGCAAAGGCTGCCAGATCTCCCACCTTGCCCGTTCCAAAGCTGAAGCGCGGATCCCGCGCATGGCGGCGGGCATAGGAATAGGCCACGGCAGCCAACCCCAGTGCGCCGGCATGGGTCGCCATGTGGAAACCATCTGCAAGCAGCGCCATCGAGCCCGTAATCAGACCGGCGACGATCTCAACAACCATCATGGCTGCAGTCAGCAGCACCACCCAAAGGGTCCGGCGGGCATTATCGCCATGGTGAGAGCCCAAGAACACATGCTCGTGCGCACCGGGAAGAGCGCTCTCCCCATGGGGGGAAGCAGACCCCGGATGAGGATGGTGGTGAGGGTGTGGGTGTGGATGGGGATGATTGTGCGCGCCAGAACTCATGACATCGTCTCCTGCCGCCCGTTCGGACAGCATTTTCAGGCTGCGCCAGTTCAACTCTCACCGCGGCGCAACGGGTCTCTCATCTGGAATAACGACGGATCACAGCCGCCAATTCTTCTGCCCCTTGCGCCCGTTCTTCATCAGATAGGCCGGGCCGGGCCACATGTTCACGCAGATGCGATTCAACGACCTCATCAAGAAAGCCGTTCACAGCGCCGCGCACGCCAGCCACCTGATGCAACAGCTCTGCGCAGGGGGCATCGCGCATCAGCGCCTTGTCGATAGCCTCGATCTGCCCCGCAAGGCGCTTCACGCGCATGCGCAGGGCTTCTTTATAAGCGGGAGTACTTGTATGTGCCATGGGATAGGGGTGTACCCTATGTGAGCCGGAGTCTCAATGCTTTTCATCTCACGGAGGAAAGCGCGCTCAACACCCCTCGCATCCTGTTGGGAGGACAGGCGAATCAAGCTGGATATGACATCATGGAAGAAGGGCGCGGAGAACCGCACATCACCCGGACTGTGGGATAGTCAGGCGCAGGACCTCACAGCTGAGGCCGTATCAGCAGGCACAAAGCAGCACGGATGAAGCACACGCTAGCCGCGCAGTGCTGCGCTCAAACCGCATCAAACTTATGCTTTTCAATATGAACGGAAAATCAGTTTTGGTGGAGCCAGGCGGAATCGAACCGCCGACCTCTTGAATGCCATTCAAGCGCTCTCCCAACTGAGCTATGACCCCACAAAACCGACGGCTGCGTCAAACTCGAAACAGAAGCTCTCGCTTCAATTCGACCTAACGCCGGGAAGTCCGCCGGCTGGATAAAACGGAACTTGCGTTCCTTAAAAGTAATTTGGTGGAGCCAGGCGGAATCGAACCGCCGACCTCTTGAATGCCATTCAAGCGCTCTCCCAACTGAGCTATGACCCCACCGGGCTGCGGGTTGTGTGAAAACTCAAAGCTAAGCCTAGGCTTTTACTTTGATTTTTCCCACCGGGAAGCCCCGCAGCGGGCACTCTGGAACTCACGTCCCTTGAGCGAGGACGGCCTTAGAGCACGCCCGAAGAGGGGTGTCAACCCTCTTCATCGTCCTCGATGCCATCACCGATCAGATCGGAGACATCATCGTCTTCGTCCTCGTCATCCTCGAGGAATGCATCATCATCGCCATCGTCGATGTCGTCTTCCACATCGACGTCATCGGTCGCGGTGACCTTGGACGCACCCGTGGATTCGGCATCGGCCTCCTCGAGGCTGATGACCTCTGCTGCGGTCTCTTCCGTGTCTTCCTCTTCTCCGTCTGCAGGCTCGCTGCGGGCCGGTGTCCGGGCTGCCGGTTCAAAGAAGGAGCGCGGATAGCTCTCCCCCGTGAATGGCGACACGATCGGGTCCTTGTTCAGGTCGTAAAACTTGCGACCCGTAACAGGACAGGTGCGCTTGGTGCCGAGTTCAGGCTTCGCCACGGCAAAGATCCTCGGTTAAGTCTGTGGAAAGAGGCTGCTCCATTGAAGCGTTGCATGGGCTGTGTCAAGGCGCAATCTATCCGGCGAGCTTTTTCCTCAGGCTTGAGATGATGCTGCAATCCCCAATCACATGCCTTTCAGCGGGGCCCTGTCCTGGCTCGCCTCCCCCTCTTCCTCGCCTGCCAGGCCTCCCTCACATGGCACCAGCCGTGCAGCCATGTTAGATCACCTGCATGATTCGAGGCACGGTCCCGCCATGTGCGGTGACGAGGCAGAACCGAGGTAAGTCCATGTCCTCCGCCAGCATGTCTTCCCCCAGCACGCACTCATCGGCAGGCCATCACGGCACCCCTGAGCCGGCAACCGGCCGCGCATCTGCCGGGCTGAAGGGGCGCGTGCGGGTTCCGGGAGACAAGTCCGTGTCCCATCGTGCCCTGCTGTTCGGCCTGCTGGCCGAAGGAGAAACCCGCATCACGGGCCTTCTGGAAGGCGAGGATGTGCTCAACACCGCCAAGGCCTGCGCTGCGCTGGGTGCGAGCGTTGAGCGGCTGGGCGAAGGGGAATGGCGGGTTGAGGGTGTAGGCACGCGCGGCCTTTCCACGCCTGGTGAGCCGCTGGATTTCGGCAATTCCGGCACCGGCGTGCGCCTCATGATGGGCGTGGTTGCGGGCCAGCCGGTCAGCGTGGCCTTTGATGGTGATGCCAGCCTGCGCCGCCGCCCCATGAAGCGTGTTCTGGACCCGCTGCTCGCCATGGGTGTTGCGGTGGAGGAAGCGGCCGAAGGCCAGCGCCTGCCCCTTCGCCTCCAGGGCAGCACGCAGCTGAAGGCCATCACCTATGAGACCCCGGTGCCATCCGCTCAGGTGAAATCCGCCGTGCTTCTGGCGGGCCTTGGCGCGCCCGGCGAGACGGTGGTGGTGGAACGCGAGGCCACGCGTGACCATACCGAGCGGATGCTCACCCATTTCGGTGCGGATGTGCAGGTGGAACCCCATGGCGCGCATGGCCGGCGAATCACCCTGCCCGGTCATCCTCATCTGAAGGGCGCCCCGGTAGATGTGCCGGCAGACCCTTCTTCCGCCGCTTTCCCGCTGGTGGCGGCGCTGGTGGTGCCCGGTTCGGATGTCACTCTCACCGATCTGATGATGAACCCGCTGCGCACCGGCCTGTTCACCACCCTGCTCGAAATGGGTGCGAACATCGAAATCCTGAACGAGCGCACCGAGGGCGGCGAGACAGTGGCAGATCTGCGCGTGCGCCACTCCCGCCTGCATGGCGTGGAGGTGCCGGCAGAGCGCGCACCGGCCATGATCGACGAATATCCCATTCTTGCGGTCGCCGCCGCCTGCGCGGAGGGTGAAACCATCATGCGCGGCCTCGCCGAATTGCGGGTGAAGGAAAGCGACCGCCTCGCGGCCGTGGCCGATGGCCTTGCAGCCTGCGGCATCACGCACCGTGTGGAAGGCGATGACCTGTTTGTCACCGGCGGGCCGGTGGTCGGCGGCGGGCCGGTCACAACCCACATGGATCACCGCATCGCCATGTCCTTCCTCGTGCTGGGTCTGGCCAGTGAGAAAGGCGTGCGCGTGGATGATGTGGCTTTCATCGCCACCTCCTTCCCCACCTTCATGCCGATGATGCGCGGCCTTGGCGCGGTGATTGACTGAACCATGCTGATCGCGATCGACGGGCCGGCGGCATCCGGCAAGGGCACTCTGGCGCGGCGGCTGGCGGCTCACTTCCGCCTGCCGCATCTTGATACCGGCCTGCTCTATCGCGCCGTGGGGGCACAGTGCCTTTCGCGCGGCCTTCTGGCAGATGAAACAGCTTCCGCTGAGATCGCCCGTGCGCTGGACACGACGACGCTCGACCCGGAAGCCCTGCGCACGGCGGAGATCGGTGAAGCCGCTTCCGTTGTTGCCGCACGGCCAGCGGTGCGGACAGCCCTGCTGGAACTTCAGCGACAATTTGCCGCACAGGATGGTGGCGCAGTTCTGGATGGGCGCGATATCGGCACGGTCATCTGCCCCTCGGCGGATGCCAAGCTGTTCGTCACGGCCACGCCGGAAGTGCGTGCCCAGCGCCGGTTTCGTGAACTGGAAGGGCGCGGTGAAGCCACCAGCTTTGAGGCCGTTCTGGAAGATATCCGCAAGCGCGATGCCCGCGATTCCGGCCGCAGCAGTGCTCCGTTGGTACAGGCGGAGGATGCGGTGATGCTGGACACCACCGCTCTTGGCATTGAGGACGCCTTTGCGGCAGCGCTGGCACAGGTGAAGGCCAGTACCGGGCGCTAAAGAATTTGCGAGTGAAGTGGAGCAGGCCCGCATGAAAAATACGGGCGCTCAATGGGCGTCAAGCGCCCATCAGCATTCCACAATTTCGTTCCGTTCATGCGGGCCGGAAGGATATGAAAGACTGGAGAGGCAATCCGGCGTCTCCATCTCTGCCCATCATCCCCCGCCTCATATAGCCGACTACACAGGTTCCAGATCTGGGCACGCATGGCACCTGCCATCATCACGATGCATACGGACGCCCAGTCCAGCCCCGCAATCCGCTCAACCGGGCAGGATTCGCCATGCGGTCTGAAAGGATGATGGCCGACAAGGCTTTCCGGCAGAGCTTTATGCTGATACGCGCCCCGGCAGCCCACATACTGGGACACATGTTTTCACAGCACCCCAATCTTGCCGGGATAGCTTCAGATCTTACGCGCCTGAATAGCCTTCAGCCGCTGCAGTTGCATCAGCAGACGGCCTTCTGGTTTCTGCCGACCGCTCCCGCCGCCGCGCGCGTCTCCTCTCGCATCGCTCCCGGCAGGCCCGCCATGGCTTCAGAATGGTGCGGGCATTGTCCAGCATACCCAGCAGTTTCGCGCCATTGTCGAGTTCACGGTCCAGCGCCGCCATGGTGCGGTCCAGCCCCGGCTCATCATCCTTGAGCCATACCCGCACCACACGGGCGAAAAGAAAAGCCAGCCCGCGCGCGCGTGTCGCCCCGGCAAGGCCCGTGCAGTCCACACCGGCCGCCGCCAGCATCCAGCGCTGGGATCGCTCGGAAAGACACAGCAGGCGCAGCGCCAGAACCGGATCATGCCGAGCCGCCCGCGTCAGGGTGCGCACGGCATCCTTGTGTGGTTCAAGCGCATCCAGACGGCGCATCAGCACCTCGAACAGGCGCTCTTTGGGGCCTTCTGCAGCCAAATCCTCGCTGTCAGGCCCGCCTTCAGCCAGCACCTGCCGGTCAGTTGCGCGGAAGAAGGCGGAGAGCAGGTCTTGCACCGAGTCAAACTCGGCCCGCAACTCAGAAAGGGGCACCCCGGCCCCATCGGCCACATCAGCCAGTGAAATACGGGCCGGCGACTTATTTGCGAGTGCGGCGAGGAAGCTGCGCAGACAGGCGTCTTTCAGGGCGTGCGCGGTCATTTCATCCTCCATCCATGGCAGGCGGACCAGATCGGCATGGCCTGCAAATCAGGGGCACGACAGGGCATCCATGCCTTTTCAGGCAATAATAGCTGCCGGCTGTCCTGAATCAGTCAACGCCTCATTTGCGGCGACAACATAACCATTGCGCCCGCGTCTTTTCATCTCATACAGCGCGGTATCGGCCTGCTCGGTCAGTCTCTGCAAGCTTAGCGGCCCTACCCCGCGCCAGGATGCAACCCCGATACTGACAGACAGGAACATCGGCCATTCCCGCCATTCCATCGGATTTTCGCTGATGGCGCGCACCAGATCCAGCGCCAGATTTTCTTCCTGCCTGGGCGTAAGCCCCGCCACGAGCAGGGCAAACTCATCGCCGCCCAATCGTGCCAGTCCGCCTTCCATGCCGCCATGGCCAGCGCAAACCTGCGCGGCGACGGTTGCGAAATGGCGCAGACAGGCATCACCCGCCGCATGGCCCATGCTGTCATTGATGTGCTTGAAGCGATCCAGATCAAACAGGAACAGCGAAAGCGCGCCATTCTTTGCCCGCGCTGCCGCCATCTCCCGCTCGGCCCGCTCATGAAAGGCACGGCGATTGGGCAGGCGGGTCAGTTCATCGTTCAGCGCCTGTGCCTCCAGCCTTTCGCTCAGCCGGTCTATCGCCATCAGCAGGAAGCCGAGATTCCACAATGTGGCGCCGCAGATCACCGCAAGCAGCAACCCGGCAGCGACCTCATAATAGGCGGCAGTAGACAGCAGCCCCACAATGCGCAGGGCATTCAGCACCGCTTCCGTCACCTGCCCGGTATAGGCCAGAAACACCGCCAGAAGGGCAGAAAGCGCGCCCATCGAGAAGGGGCGCAGTTTCGTGAAATCCCGGATGGCCAGAGACATCGGCATCATCTGCGAGGCTGCATAGGCGATATTCTGCCCCGGCCGCTCCGGCCCCGCCACCAGCATCAGCAACAGGCCGAATGCAATAATGCCGGCACACACACGCCACTGCGGCGGTGCCCCGTAGAACACGCGCACGCCGCTCCACATGAAGGAGAAGCCCAGCGTGATGACCACATTGCCCACAATGCAGAAAGCCCGCCCCCAGGCCGTGCCATCCCCCGCCAGCAGCAATCCGCCCAGCGTGGTGCAGCAGGCGGCGGCCAGCCACAGATGCGCGCCGGGAATATCACGATGCGTGATGACAAAGCCCAGCCAGACCAGGCTCATGAAAAATGAGTTGAGCAGGATGACGATATAGAGGGTGAAGAAATCCAGTGTCATCCCGGCCCTGCTGCGAATGGGACACACCGTGCCCTGCCCGGTCAGGCTTTAGAGCATTTGTGGACGGAGTGGCTACCCGGTTCGCTCAAACATCGCCCCCGAATGACAACAGATTTTGTGTTTCTTTCTGGCGGGTAGGTCAGGGGCCGGAAAATCCTCTGATCCAGCCCGTTTTCCGTGCGGAAGACGATAAATCCTCCCGCCCGCTTGCGGGTCCATCAGCCTTCCTCTCCACCTCCCTTTTAGGCACGCGCGAGCCTCACCCGCGCAATGCATGCTTGCCCTGCGCCCCAAGGTGCGGAACAACGGCACGGCACGCCGGCCTGCCGCCGTCTCTGTCCCGGTCCAACAGAGTATGCCCATCCCATGTCAGCGCCCTTCCGCTTCCTGCACGCCGCCGATCTGCATCTCGACAGCCCCTTGCGCGGTCTCGCCCGGCGCGGGTCCATGGCGGATTCATTTCTGGATGCCTCACGCCATGCACTGGAGAATCTGGTGGCAGCCGCCATCGCTCACGAGGCCGCCTTTCTCATCATCGCCGGTGATATCTATGACGGCGACTGGAAGGACTTCGCCACCGGCCAGTTCTTCGTGCGGCAGATGGGGCGGCTGGCACAGGCAGACATCAGGGTTTTCATCCTGCGCGGCAATCATGATGCCGCATCGCTGATTTCCCGGGAGCTGCCACTACCCTCCAATGTCCACGAATTCTCCGTGCACCGGGCCGAGAGCGTGACCATGGAAGAACTGGGTGTAACCCTGCACGGGCGCGGGTTTGCTGAACGCCATGTGCCGGAAAACATCGTGCTGGATTATCCACCCGCCCGTGCCGGCCATTTCAATATCGGCGTGCTGCACACCTCGCTCACCGGACGGGATGGGCATGAGGTCTATGCCCCCTGCACGGTCCCAGACCTGCTGCGGCTGGGCTATGATTACTGGGCGCTGGGCCATGTGCATCAGCGCGAGGTGGTGCATGACGCCCCGCCCATCGTGTTTCCCGGCAATCTCCAGGGCCGCCATGCCCGCGAGACCGGGCCGAAGGGGGCAACGCTGGTCGATGTGGAGGACGGGCGCATCACCGCGCTCACACCCCTCATTCTGGATACCGCCCGCTTCGAGACACTGGAACTGGACCTCTCCGGTGCGCAAGGCATGGCGCATCTGCACCATACCGCACGCGCAGCACTGCGTGCCGCTGCCGAGATAGCCGAGGGCCGGCCCGTGGCGGCCCGTATCGTGTTGCGCGGCGTCACCAGCCTTCATCCCCACCTTCTGGCCCACCCCGCGCAGATTTACGAAGACATGCAGGCACTGGCATCGGAGGCCGGGCCGGACATGCTGGTGGAGAAGGTTGTGACCGCCACACAGGACGTGCGCGCCCATGGCGAACTCGCCCTGACCGGCTTCGATGCCATTCTGGACGAAGTGGCATCAGACCCGGCCTTTCTGGCGGAGATTGCAGCCACCCTCGGAGAGCTGCGGGCAAAGGCCCCGCAGGATCTGACGCAGCTGGACGAGAGCGCATCCCTGAGCGACAGCGCACGCGCAACGGCGGCCATCGAGGCGGCGCGGCAAGGCATTCTGGCCCGTCTTGCCGATGATGTTCCCCTTGCCGAGGCCACCACGCCGGAGAATGAGGCATGAAATTCTCTCATATCGGGCTGGACCGTTATGGCCGCTTCACCGACCGGCAGATTGAATTGGACCCGGCCGCACCGGTGGTCATCATCGAGGGGGCGAACGAGGCCGGAAAAACCACAGCCCTCAATGCGACCAGCGACCTGCTGTTCGGCATAGATGAGCGCTCCCGCTTCAACTTCCTGCATGATTACAAATCCATGCGGCTGTCCGCGACAATCACGGACGCAGACGGCCGCACCCTTTCCTTCGCCCGGCTGAAGCGGCGCAACGCCCCGCTGGTCAATCCTGCCGATGACACCCCACTGGCAGATGATGCGCTGGCTCCCTTCCTCGGCCTGCATGACCGCAAGGCCTTTCTCGATATTTACGGGCTCGACCAGCACCGCCTGCGGGCGGGGGGAAAAGCCATGGTGGCGGGTGGCGGCGCGCTGGCGGAAACCCTGCTTTCCATCGCACCCGGCCTCGCCCATGTGGCATCCCTTCGGGACAGCTTGCAGCGCAGTGCGGCGGAGATGTTCAATCCGGCCCGCCGCAGCAGCAACCAGCAATTTTACCGGGCCATCAAACAGCGCGAGGAAGCGCTCTCCCAGCTCAAGGCACAGGAACTGCGGCTGAGCGATGTGCGCAAGACCCGCAAGGAGGCCGAGCTTGCCCAGACCGGGCGCCGGCATGCCGAAGAGGCGGAAACCGAAGCCGGCCGCGCCGTAAACAATGCCCTGCTGCTGCGCAGGGCCGCAGGAGAACTGCGCACCATCGCCCGGCTGGAGCAGTCTCTGGCCGCGCTTGGTCCGCTGCCGCAGATCGCCCCCGCCGTGCTGGCCCGCGCCCGCGCGCTTCTGGCCGCACATGAGAATGCACAGGAGCAGGTGGCCCGCACGACCCATGAGGAAGAGGCCGCACTGGCCGCCTGCGCCGCGATCATGGTCGATAGCGCCATTCTCGAGAATGCCGATGGCATCGAGCAGTGCGCCGATGCCTATGTGGCGATGCGTGACAAGCGCAGCGCCCTGCCGAACCGGATGCGGGAAAGGGACGACGCCCGTCTCATCCTGACCCGCATCGCCACAGATCTCGGCCTTTGCGGGCTGGAGGAATTGCGCTCCCGCCTGCCGGCCCGCCCGCTTATGGCCCGCGCCGCCCAGCTTGCGGACAAGCTGCGCAGCCATGAAGCCCATATCCAGACCGTGGAACAGGAGCGCGCCAGCCTCGACCGTCGGAGACGGGAGGCACAGGCCGCTCTGGAAAACGGCACGCCGGTGGAAGACCCTGCGGATCTTGCCCGCAGACTGGGCGATCTGGATGGCGCGGAAGTGCGGGAAACCAGCCTGCGCGAGTTCATCAGCCGGCTTGCCGCCGCCCGCAAGGCGCTGGAGACGCGCATCGCCCGCCTGCCCTTCGGCCCGCATGAGCTCGAACCCCTGATGCTGTGCCCCTTGCCAGACATGGCCAGCACGCAGGCCCGGCTGGATGCCGTGAGCGCGACAGAGGAGGCCATCGCCCGCGCGCATGTCCTTCTGGCTGAAGTCACCAGCGAGCATGCCCGCAAGCTGGCGCGCCTCAGGGTTCTGGATGCCGGCGGCACGGCCCCCACCCCGGCCGCCATCGAGGCCGCACGCGCAAACCGTGACAAGCTGTGGGCCGGTCTGCGCCCTCTGGCCACCGGCGCACGCAGCCTCAATCCGGATGATGCTGTGCAGGCAGAGGCGCTGGACGCCGCCATCATGACGGCTGACCGGCTGGCCGATGATCGCCAGACCGAAACCGAGCGCCTCGCGGAACTGGCACGAACCACGCTGGATCTGGCAGATCTGGACACGCGCATCACTCTGGCTCAAGCCGGGCTTGAATCAGCGGAAACCACGCATGCCAGGGCCGGCACGGACTGGGCCACGCTCTGGAACTCATCCGGCTTTACACCGGATGCGACGCCGCAGGCCCTCGCCTTCCTGCGTGAGGTGGAAACCATCCGGCAAGAACGCGAAGCCATTCGCCGCGATGAGGCGCAAGCCCGCAGCCTTGCCGAAACCCGCCGCTGGGACCGGGAGGAAACGGACCGTCTGCGTGCAGCACTTAGCCTCTCTCCACTGGGGGATGCCCCCTTGCGCATGGCGGAGCTGCGTTCAGCCGTGCGGCAGCGGGAGGAGGCCTTCCAGACTTTGCGCGACAGCCAGCGCGACCTGAAACGCCTGGATGAGGCCGCACAGGACCTCGCCACCCGCACCGATGAACTCACCCACCAGAGCGAACGTCTGCGAGAGGAAGCGGAAGCCGTTTTCCCAGCGCTCGCACTGCGCACCGCCGCAACCGCAGATGAAGCCCGCAGCGCCCTTGAGCTGTGGCAGGAGGCTCTTGGCCAGTCTGGCAATCTGGAAACCGCCGAGCGGCGGATCACGCAGATTGAGCAGAATGAGGCGACCTTCATTGCGCAGGTGGAAACCCTTCTGGCCCATATTGGCAGCGCGCCGGCAGGGGATGCCTATGCCGCCGCAGCACAGCTGCGCGAACGCCTGAAGGATGCAAGAGACGCCCGCACCCGCGCCCGTGAGGCTGAAACCACACAAGCCGCCCGCACACATGCCCGCGTGGCGGCTCAGGCCCGGCAGGTTGAGGCGCGCGGAAAGTTGGATGAGATACTCGTTCTGGGTGGCCTTTGTGAACCGGAAGAGCTGCCCGCATGGCTGGATCTGATGGATCAGGCTCTCAGCGCCCGGACAGAAAAAGCCGAAGCGCTGGGCCGGCTGGATGAGATGCGCGGAGCGCGCAGTCTGGAGGAAATCCGCTCATCCATTGGCGAGGCCGATGATGATGCGCTGACCCAGCGCGCTGAAGTCTGCGCCAATGCGCAGGAGGAAGCCCGCGCAGCAAGAGACCGTGCGGTGGAGCATGCCACACAGGCCCGCCTTGCTCTGGAAGCGCTGGAAAAGCGGGATGGTGCCGCCACTGCCGCACAACAGGCGCAAGACGCGCTGGCCGAAATCGCTGAAGCATCCGAGCGCTTCACGCGTGACCATGTGACATCCCGCCTGCTCGCCCGCGCCATAGAGCGCTATCGCGAGGCGCATCAGCACCCCATCCTCAACCGCGCCAGCGCGGCCTTCCGCACCCTCACCAATGGGCGCTGGGAAGGCATTGCGGTGGATTATGACGCTGACACCCCTCGCCTCGCCGCCACGCGAGAGGCGCAGCTTCTGAACTTCGATGCGCTCTCCGAAGGCACGGCAGACCAGCTTTTCCTCGCCCTGCGCGTGGCGGCCATCGAGGAACATGCCAGCCGGGCTGCTCCCCTGCCCTTCCTTGCCGATGATCTGTTCGTGAGCTTTGATGAGACTCGCACGGAAGCCGGCCTGCGCCTGATGAAGGAACTGGGGGCGCACACGCAGGTGATCATTTTCACCCACCACCGCCATGTCACGGCCTGCGCGGAACGCACGCTGGGAGACGCGGCCTGCATCATCCATCTATGAACTGCTTACAGACAACACCGGGCTGTGCATGAAGCCGCAGGATTGCGTCAGAGCAATGCATCTGCCCTGCGCAGGTGTGGATATGGCAGCCTGATTTCATAGCCGCGCATGTCATGTTCGCAGTGATATGCTCGGATGGCTTTGCCACCGATGCCGACAAGGCCCTGCCTGGCCTGTGCCATTGATGAAAGGATCTGCGTCATGTCGATCTCCCGCGCCACACCGATCACTCCGGACCTCGCCATCTCGACAGAGCAGCTCTGCTTTCTCGTCGCCAAGTTCCGCGAGTTCGATGTCAAGGATGCACCATCGGTTTCCGATCCCGGCTCCAATGCCAGCGATGATGGCATGGTGAATGTGCTAGAGGACCACGGCGACGATCCTGTCGTGAGCGAGATCGCCAGCTTTATCAACGCGATGAATGTGGATGAGCAGGTGGATCTTGTTGCCCTCGTCTGGCTCGGCCGCAGTGATGATGGACCGGAGAGCTGGAATGATGTGCGTGAGGAAGCCAGCCGCGCCCATAACCGCCACACCGCCCGCTATCTTCTGGGCATGCCGCTGCTGGCGGACTATCTGGAAGAGGCCATGTCCCAGTTCGGCCTTTCCTGCGAGGATGATGACACCGAGCGTCTCTGAGCGTGTCCCCTTCCCGCCATCCGGGCCGGGCGCAAGACAATCGGGGCACCAGCGCCTTCTGTGGGCGATGGCTTGGCCTGCCTGTTTCGGGCTGGCGCCCGCGCGACAGTCTCGCTATACAGGCGGAAGGTCCCCGTAGCTCAGCAGGATAGAGCACAGGTTTCCTAAATTTGGGCACGCCGGTTGGAAACTCTGGCGTGAATCCGCTCAAAGTCGGGGAAAGCTTCGGTCATGTCTGGCCATGCCAATCCCGAGCCAAGCCGAATGCCGCTGGAATGCCAGTGGCAGGAGGAAGGTGTAGAGACTAGACGGGCGGCGCCTAAAGCCTCTTGGGGCCATGGCGAAGGGATAGTCCAGACCACGAACGCCGAATGGCGGCGGTGAAAGCCGAAGTGGGATGAAACCTGGTGTCGCGTGTTCGAGTCACGCCGGGGACACCATTTTCCTGCAATAACAACGATTTATGGACTGATTCGCCAGACTGCTTTTGCGGCTTGAACCAGTCTCGCAATAGCCCCCATCCCGTCTCGGATACATCACTTAGGCGATCCGGCGAGATGGGGCGGCGGCGTGCGCGTATGTCTGGCGCCCTCTTCCCGGGCATTGCCAGACCTCCCGCACAAACCATGCCGCCCAAAACGCACAGGCTGCTCCAGTCTGGCTGGAGGAGATGCTCATTTCTTTCCCGGCTTGTCCGATGCGAGGAAGGAGACGAGTGAGTAAAGAGGCGAAGGGTTTTTCAAAACGTCGATGATCGCATCACCGACCCCGGTCGTTTTCAGGGATTTCTGCATTTCCTGATAGGTCGGCGTATCTGCCCGTGCACCGCCCACGACATCAGTCAGTTGCGCTTCCGGCACCGTGTTGTTCTGGCTCTTGTCATCCATGACATCTCTCCTTTTCAGATCACGCCGCCCATGCGGTGTTGTCTTCGGGAGCATTTGAAGAGATTGGCCTGACACCAACCTTACGGGAAACGGATGGAGCCGCAGGCCTGCGGCTCCATCTTTCAGGGAAGATCAGCGACGGAAGCCGCCGTGGAAGCCGCCAAAGCCACCGCCACCAAAACGGTCACCGCCCCCGAAGCGATCGCCACCAAAGCGATCACCTCCGAAGCCGCCACTACCAAAGCGATCACCACCACCAAAAGCATCATTGCGGCGGAAGTCATCATTCATGCCAGCCATGCCCGCATCGCCATAATGCTCCACACGCTGCTGCCCCCAGTCACGGGCGCGGTTTTCCTCATCAAGGGCGCGAGTATCGGTGTTGCGGTCCACATTCTGCCAGCCATTAGCCGTGTTGCGGTTCCAGCCATTGTCGGTGTGCTGGTAGACATGGCCGTCATGGTCCACCATCACATTGCCGTTGTTCCACGCCACGCCATTGCCGGTCTTGGCATTGCCGGCGACCCCGCGGCTGTCGACATTGACCTTGCCGTCATGGTCGGTCACTGCGGTCTGAGAGGCATGACCCGTGCCGGTCGTGGGATTATAGCCGGCAGACTCACGGCCAGCGACCGCATTGCCCGTATAGGCATTGCCCTCAACTCCAGCGCGGCTCGCCCCATGCGCCCCCGTGACGGGATTGGCATACGCATTCTCGCGGCCAGCGGCATAATTGCCGGAATAGGGATTGAAGGCCGCGCCTGAGCGCCCGGCAAAAGCGGTGCCGTTGCCAGCCACGCCAGCATAATTGCGACCAGACCAGCCGGTGCCGTTCCAGGTGGTGCCCCAGGCATGGTTCACTGTGGCGGCGCCGCCCCAGCGGCCATAGATATTGGCATGGTTGATGTTGGTGTAGCCCCATGGCCCACCCCAAGGGCCATAATGATACCCACCCCAATATGGCCCCCATGCCGGCCACACCGCCGCGCTCCATGGCCAGCCGGTGGCAAAGCCGAAGGCGAAACCTTCTGCTGCACCCAGCGCGAAGCCCGCCCCTACGCCATAGGTGACCGGGCACGGGAACCAGTAGGCGCCCACATAGCCATTGCAGTTATAGCCGGTGCCATAAACCACCGTGCCACCGGGGGCCACCGTCACGCCCATATAACCGGGCGTGTAGCCCACCACCACCGCTTCCGGTGTGGTCGCATAGATGCGCACATAGGTGACATAATGAAGCGGAGATGAAACCGGGATGGTGTAGATCACATCCGGCACCACATCCGCCACGCGCCACGGGCCGGCGGGTGCATTGGCGACAAACCAGATGCCGTTGTTCACCGCATAATAGCGCTGGTCATCCAGCCGGATAACGGGCGTGGGCGTATTCACCGCATAATACAGTGACGTGCCGGTAATGGGCTCAAACTTCGGCTCACCCTCGAAGGATACCGAGAGCGGCACATCGCGCTTCACGGTCGCGGTCTGGGGAATGGTGGCGGCGATGGCCGCCTCCTTCGCCTGCGGGGTACCGGCAACGGAAACCAGAACATTCGCCTGCGGATCCTGCGGCGAAATCTTCGCGAAATCCGCCGGCAAGGCATTGCTGGCGATGAAGCTCCACGGGCCCTTGAGATCCGCCGCGCGGAACCAGCGGCCGGAGATCAGCACATAATAGGTGTTGGTCGTGGTTTCCATGAACACGCCGTGGTCGGCATTCTTCATGGTGAGCAGATTGGTGCCGGCCACCGGCAGCATCTGCGGCTGGCCTTCGGTCTGGATCAGCTCGGTCGGCTTGGTCGCAACCACGATGGCGGGCGGCGGGTTGATGGCCTTGCCCTGCGCATCCAGCAGCGGGTCTGCGGCAATCTCCTGGTTCGCGGCGCGGCTGGCGGCGGCGAGGGGTGCGGGGATCTGCGGGGTCACGACCCACGGGCCGGAGAGGTCAGAGGCTTCATACCAGTGGCCGGCGGCCTCAAGGTGCCAGGTGCCTGCCTCGTCCTGCAACAGCAAGGGGCGGGTATTGATGACGCGCTGGAAACCGCTGATGCCGGAAATGGGGCGCAGCGCCGGGTCACCGCCGATCGGAATGAGTATGGTGGCCGTGCTGGCGAAGAGAATCTGCGGCGGACTGTTGTCCACCGGCTGGGTCTTCAGCTTCGCGATTTCCTGATTGACCGCATAGCTGGCCTGTAGCTGGTCCAGCGGCACGGTGATGCCGGCCGCAGGCAGGCGGGACTGAAGCGCGGAGCGGATCAGCGAAGCCTTGTCGGTCGCGGTCGGGACTTCCACGCCATCAATATTGAACTGGGCGAACTGGACAAGACCATTGGGCTTGTCGACAGCAACGCGCGCGGAGAACCTCACCATGCCATAGGTGGGCGCGCCAGCCTTCGGCCCGATGGCGACAGCGGCGCGGCCGGAAATCTTGTCTCCGTCCCATGCATCAATCTGGGGCTGGTAAAGCTGAAGAAGCTGGTCGCTGCCCAGATCGAAATCACGCGGCCAGACTGCCGGGGAGGGGGACGGCGCCTGTGCATTGGTGGCCTGCTGGTCGCCCGGCTGTGCCTGCGGCTGCTGGGCATGCCCGCTTGCAGAAAACAGCATGGCTGTGGCGAAGACGGCGGCCGAGGTTCTGGTCCAATGTCTCGTCATGAAACCCTCCTGCCCCACATTCCGGGAGCGGAAGAAACCTATCATGCCGCAGACTGCCCGTCAGCGGGCATATTGAGCCATGTCTTGCATGCTCACCAGTATATATGGGCTCTATACTGCGCCATCTGCGAGACTGGAAACAAAAGGAAAGAAACACCAGCTCCAACGGATATGTTGCCGGCTCACGAACATGTTACGCACTCAGGCCCACATCCGCACCGACACGTCATCCCCGCGGGCCAAAGACAATCACGGCCGCGCCGGCAAGACAAAGCAGACCGCCGGCCACGTCCCAGCGATCAGGCCGCACATGCTCCACCGCCCACATCCAGACCAGAGACGACACAATGTAGATGCCGCCATATGCCGCGAAGGCCCGACCGGCCGCATCGGACTCCACCAGTGTCAGCGCCCATGCGAACACCGCGAGCGAGACCATGCCCGCCACCAGCCACCAGAATGAGCCGCCCAGCCGCGCAACATGCCAGAAGGCAAAGCAGCCGGCGATTTCCGCAAGGGCGGCGATGAGATAGGCCGGCAAGGTCATGTTGGTTCCGTGTCTGTCCATGTCCGGCCTGGAATTCAGCCGAACCGGTTACTGTCATCGCAGGGCCGTAGGCCTCACCCACCATTCCGGATTCGAAGCCGAGATACGACGCGCCAGCCGGGCCGCCGCATGGCAATCCTGCGTGAGCGCGAACACAGTGGCACCGGATCCTGACATCCGCACCAGCCGCGCCTCGGGCTGCGCGGCCAGAAGCTCCATCACCTGCGCAATCTGCGGGGCGATGACCTTGGCCGGCGGCTCAAGATCATTCGGCAGGCTGGCGAGCAGGGTGACCAGATCATCTGGCTTTTGCGGCAGGGCTTCGGCCACCGGAGGGTGGGCCGGACCGGGAAGATCCTCCCCCGCCCGAAGACCCAGCGCCCGGAAGACATCTGCGGTGGGCACCGGCACCCGGCAATTCACCAGCACACAGAACAGGGGTGGAAGATCAAGCGGGGGAGAAAGTCGCTCACCCACCCCTTCCATCAGCCGTGCACGCGGGTCCACACACACCGGAACATCTGCCCCGCAGGTCGCGGCAGCGGCGAACAAACGCGGATCAAGCGCATCCAGCCCATTGAGCGTGGCCAGAAGCCGCAGGGCCGCGCCCGCATCCGCAGAACCGCCCCCCAGCCCGGCCGCAACCGGCAAACGCTTCAGCAGCCGGAAAGCCCCAAGGCGCGCACCCGGCACCTGTTCAGAAAAGGCACGAGCCGCGCGCAGCACCAGATTATCTGCATCCGGCCCGGCGGCACCTGCTGTCGGCCCTTCAAGGGCAATGGCCAGCGGTGCATCCGGCTCAAGGGTCAGCAAATCCCCGGCACCGGCAAACGCGACCAGACTGACGAGATCATGAAATCCGTCCGGACGGCGCGCGGTGATGCGCAGGGTCAGATTGATCTTCGCCGGAGCGCGGGCGACGAGCTTTTCCATGCCTTGGCTTATGCCGCGCACGGACGACAGGGGCAAGAGCGGGGTGCAAGGCCCAGTGGTGGAAATATAGGCGCAGGCAGGCAGATAGCGTGTCTTCGGCTGGTCCCGCAGGCGGTAATTCTGTGTACAGCCGGTTTGTACATCTGCGGACAGGCGGCAGGCCTGTCACGGCCTTGCTTCCCCACGGCCTGCATTCTCCGGCCACATGATACCCCCGAATGATGGCCGGGCATGTATCTGGCCCATGCATACGTTTTCTTCAAGCTGTCTGGTGCCCACTTGCGCTCATATCGGCCCGGATTGCACCAAACTTGCGGTGGAAGCGGAAACTCGCCATCCTCCCGCCATCTCGCGTCGCTTGTATGGTGCACCGCGCTGGCCCTTGAAGCGTTTCAGGATTCTTGATCAGTGAAGATTTCCCGCCCCTCCTCCCTTGCGGTTCTCGCCACTGCCTTTGCCGTGACGCTCCCGGCCCTGTCTCCAGCGCGCGCGGAAGCGCCAACCAGCCCCATTCCACGGGCACAGCTGGAAGATCAGGCGACCGTCTCCGGCAGCTATCTGGCCGCACGCTTCGCGAGTTCTGAACGCGATAATGACGCCGCCGTCACCTATCTGCGCAATCTGCTGAAGCTTGATTCGCGCAACCCCGAGGTGGTGGAACGCACCTTCTTCGCCACCCTCATGGATGGCGACATGGATGCGGCGGTGGACCTCGCCAACAAGCTGGTGAAGGTCGACAACTCCAACCGCATCGCCCGCCTCACGCAGGGCGTGAATGCGCTGAACAAGAAGCAGTACCGCACCGCGCGCAGCAATCTGGCGCTCTCCATGCGCGGACCGATCGGCGATCTCACCGCCGTACTGCTCGCCGGCTGGGCCTATTATGGTGCGGGCGATGTCAAGAATGGCGTTGCCGCCATCAGCAATCTTCAGGGGCCGGACTGGTATGCCCCGCTGAAGGCCCTGAATGCGGGCCTCATTCTGGATGCCGCGGGCCAGCAGAAAGAAGCCGGCCGGCAGCTCAAGAAAGCGGTGGAACTGGACCCCGGCTCCCTGCGCACGCTGGATGCCTATGCCCGCTGGGTGTCTCGCAATGAAGGCGTGAAGGCGGCCCTGAAGGTCTATGATGGCCTTGAAGACCGTCTGGCCTCGCATCCGGTGGTGGAAGCGCAGAAGAAACTGCTGGAGCAGGGCAAGAGCCTTCCGCCGCTGGTCACCACGCCCCAGCAGGGTGCGGCCGAAGTGCTGTACAGCCTCGGCTCCACGCTGGCACGGCAGGGGGGCGAGGATCTCGCCCTTGTCTATCTCCAGCTCGCTTTGTGGCTGTATCCCGAGCACCCCTTCACCAGCCTCACGCTGGCAGAACTGCACGAGCAGCTCAAGCAACCCAACAAGGCCATCGAGGTCTATCGCTCGGTGCCCGCCTCTTCTCCGCTGAAGCGGGATGCGGACATCCAGCTTGGTGTGGCGCTTGATGCCGCAGACAAGTTCCCCGAGGCTGAGGCACATCTGAAAAAACTGGTGGCGGAAGCGCCCGATGATCCGGACGGGTTCATCGCGCTGGGGCGCATCCAGCAGGCGCGCAAGATGTTCGCGGAATGCGCGGACACCTACAGCAAGGCGATTGAGCTCATCAAGGAGCCGGGGCGCTCCAACTGGCTTCTGTTCTATTTCCGGGGCATCTGCAATGAGCGCTCCAAGAACTGGCCGGCGGCCGAGCTGGACCTGAAGAAGGCGCTGGAACTGTATCCCGACCAGCCCCATGTGCTGAACTACCTCGGCTATTCATGGGTCGACCAGCACATCAATCTGGATCAGGGGCTGGACATGATCCGCAAGGCCGCCAGCCT
This sequence comes from Xanthobacter sp., assembly GCA_035911315.1. GTDB lineage: Bacteria > Pseudomonadota > Alphaproteobacteria > Rhizobiales > Xanthobacteraceae > Xanthobacter. Next base: position 224,153 of record JAMHVS010000010.1, on the reverse strand, counting down.
GCGCCCGGATGATGGTGCGATTATCGACAGTCTGGGCTGGGCCTATTACCGGCTCGGCCAGTATAATGAAGCGGTGCAGGAGCTGGAGCGGGCGGTGGAGCTGATGCCGCAGGACCCGGTTCTGAACGACCATCTGGGGGATGCCTACTGGAAGGTGGGTCGCCGCCTTGAGGCCGGCTTCCAGTGGTCTCATGCCCGCGACCTGAAGCCCGAGCCGGATGATCTCGTCAAGATCGAGCGCAAGCTGAAGGATGGGCTCGACGCGGCCACCGCCGCCACTCCGGAAAAAACGGCGCAGAGTGGCGACGTGAAGGCTGATGACAGCGCGGCCAAAAAGGATGGCGCCGCCAAAGATGCCAGCTCCGAGGCTGGCGGAACAAGCGGCAATGCATCCAAGAATGATGCGGCCACTGATGGCGCATCAAAAGACCCGGCCCCGCAAAAGCAGGATGCAAGCGACAGCAAGCCGGCCGACAAAAAGCCGGACTGACCTGAGCATGGCGGGAAATACACCTCACCCGCCATATGTCGCCCCATCGCGAACCATCACGAAACATCGTCTTGGCAGAACGCGAAAGTCCTGATGAATGAACAAGGCCCTGATCTCTGGTCAGGGCCTTGTTCATTCACGTCTGCCCTCTCCGTCCGGCTGGCAAGGCCACGCTCGGCAACCTGTGTGAGATGGTGCAAAGGCCTGCCATGCGCTATCCCGGCATGAGACATAGCCGACCAACAAGCCCCGCCGGAGCCCGCGCCAGCCGGAATATGCCAGCCGCTCCATCTGAAATATCCGAACCCCAGCCTGCGCCGCGCTGAACTGCATACTGGCGCGAGGCTGGTATGATTGAGATGGCGCGGCTCATGATGCGCCAGTGAGGCCCCGATGCTGGACGATGATTTTCTCTTTTTTCTGCTGCTACTGATGGCCTTTCCGATCATCGCCATCGTGGCGCTGGTTCTGGCTCTCGTTCAACGCGGCAGACTGAAGAGGCTGGAAGGCCGCATTCTTCAGCTTGAGAGTGTCATCGCACAGACATCTCCAATGGCGTTGAGCCGGTTTGAGACGCCGGCATCCCCCGCTCAGGAGGGCCTGCCCGAACCGGATGAAACTCCGCCCCCTCACAAAGCGCCACAGCGGGAGAATATCTCCCGCCCCGGCTTTGCCATGCCCACCCCGCCCCCCCTGCCATTTGGCAGCGAGCAAAAGGCTGAACGACCTCCCCTGCGAGATGCGGCAGATGCTGAATATACAGAACGGGTCGCCGCGCCATCCCCGGCAGATACGCCGCGCCCCGGGCTACGCGAACGGCTTGGCGGGTTTGAGGAACGCATCGGCGCACGCTGGACCGTGTGGGTCGGTGGCCTCGCCCTGGCGCTGGGCGGGGTTTTCCTTGTCCGCTTCGCCGTGGAGCAGAATCTGCTGGGACCAGCGGCACGTGTCACTCTTGGCCTGTTGCTGGCGGCCATTCTTCTGATTGCCGGAGAGGTGCTTCGTCGCAACGATGTGCGGCGCATGGCCCGGACGAACAATCCATCACCCGGCCTCAAGACCGAACAGCCTGCTGGCGACAGCATGGCCCCAGCGCTCGAAGCAGAAGCCGTTCAGGCTGAATTCTCGACCCGGCAGGAGAATAGCGAGCCGCGAGCACCCGGCCAGCCTGCACCATTGGCCGCTCGCGCCTTGCCCTCTGTGCCGGCCATGCTCACGGCTGCAGGCACCATGACCGCCTTCGGCAGCATCTATGCGGCCTATGAACTCTATGCCCTGATTTCCCCGGCGCTGGCGTTCATCTTGCTGGCGCTCACCGGCATCGCCACCGTTTTTGCGGCCCTGCTCCATGGCCCGGCTCTGGCGGCGCTGGGCTTCATCGGTGCGGCGCTGACCCCGCTTCTGATTGAATCGCAGGATCCGAATGCGTTCGGGGTCGCCATCCTCGTCATCGCGGTTGGCGCAAGCGCACTGGCAGTGGCACGGGCGCGCTACTGGCACTGGCTGGCCCAGCTCGGCATTGCCGGAATAGCGGCATGGGGCTTCCTGCTGCTGTTCTTTGATGTGCCACAGGCTGTGCCCGCCACCGGCATGATGGCGCTGGCGCTGCTGGGCCTGACTGCACTGCTGCTGACACCGGGGCTGCTCTGGGGGCCAGTTGCATCCGGGCGCGCGCTGGACCGGCTCTCTACCATCGCCGCTGCCCTGGCCCTTTTGTTGTCCGCTACAGCAGCGGTGCAGGGACAGATGGATACCCCGCCGCTCACCTTCTTCATCATTACCGCTCTGGGTGCGCTGGCGTTGGCATGGCGCGCGCCGGCCATCTCCCTTGCCGCGCTGGCAGTGGCGTTTGCCGCGCCGATTCCGCTGTGTGAATGGGTGCTGGCCCCACCCGGCGGCAGCGCACTTGCGCCTGCGGGACCGCTGGAAGGGGTGGTTTCCGAACCCGCCCGTTATGCGCTTGGCGGCTTCATCACCTATGGCGTTGCGATGGGTGGCCTCATTTATCTGCTCGGCCTGTTCAGGATCATGCGCGGGGCGCGCGGACGCGTCAGTGTGATCTGGGCGACGGCAGCCACTACAGGCCCGATCCTGCTGATGCTGGCGGCCTATATGCGCCTCACCATTGCGGTGGTTCTTTTCCTCGCCGGTTTTGGGCCGATGGCGGAACTGGAAGCCAGCCCGCCCTTCGCCCTCACTGCCCTTGGCCTTGGCCTGCTCTTCACTTGGAGCGCGGATCGCATGCTGCGCCATGCCCGCACCGGAGCCGCCGCCGTGTTCGCGGCCGGCGCCGTGGTGAGCCTTGCGCTGGCGCTGGCCTTCGCGCTGGAAAAAGGCTGGCTCACGGTGGGGCTTGCGCTGGCGGCGCTGGGCGTGGCGTGGGTTTCCACCCAGCGCCCCCTGCCGGGCCTGCGACAGCTTTCGGCAGGGCTGGGGCTGGTGGTACTGGCCCGCATCTGGTGGGCCCCCGCTATTGCCGGTATCGACCCCGGCCCCACTCCCATCTTCAACTGGTTGTTGTGGGGTTATGGCGTGCCCGCCCTTGCCTTCGCCGCCGCCGCGCATCTGCTGGGCCGCACCCGCGATGATGTGAGCCGCCGGGTTCTGGAATGCCTCTCCCTGCTGTTCGCCCTGCTGCTGGTGGCGTTTGAGGTCCGCCATCTGGCCCATGGCGGGCTGGCGCTGGATGATCTGGATGCCCTCGCCTCCACCTCCCTGTTCGAAAGCGGGCTCATGACCACCCTCTATGGCGCGATGGCTGTGGGGCTGGCGCGGCTGGCAGAACGCACCGGCCGCAGGCTGCATGTCATCTTCAGTCTTGTGGTGGGGGCGGTTGCCGGCATCAGCGCGCTGGGCGGGCTTCTCGCCGTCAACCCGTTCATGCTGAATGAGAATGTGGGCGGCCTGTTCATCAATGACCTGCTCATCGCCTATGGCCTGCCGGCGGTTCTGGCCCTGCTGTTTGCACGCCACCTGCCAGCCACGCTCGGCGCAGTGCGGCTGGCGGCGCAGGGGCTTGCACTGGTGCTGGCGATGGCGTGGCTGAGCATGCAGGTGAGCCGCCTGTTCCAGGGGCCGGTGCTGAACCCGGATACCATCTCTGCCACAGAATGGTATGCGTGGTCCGCCGTCTGGCTCGGCTTCGGCATCGCCCTTCTGCTGGCCGGGCTCTGGCGCAATTCGCGCGGATTGCGGCTGGCCTCGGCGCTGGTGACAGGGGCAACCGTGGCGAAGGTGTTCCTCTCTGACATGGCAGATCTGGAAGGCGCGTTGCGGGCCTTCTCCTTCATCGGGCTGGGCCTCGTGCTGGTGGCCATGGGCTGGCTCTACCAGCGCCTTTTGACCCGCAAGCCAGAGCCGCCGGACACATCGGCCGGCTGAATGCAAAAGCCCGCGCTTTCCTTTGAAAGCGCGGGCTTTTTTGTTCCGTCACAATCCTGACGGCATCTGCCTCAGGCGCGCTGGACGTGGCTCTTGTTCGCGCCAATGAACGGGATCAGCGGAGAGGACTTCAGTGCGAAGGCCCCTTCACCCGCCAGCGCCACCACAACCGAAGAGGCGATAAGGAAAGCGGGATATTCCCAGCCGCCACCGGCTGCGGAGAAGGACCAGCCATTGGGAATATGCACATTCATCGCCCCGGCCATGATCGGGATGAGAAGCACGGCCACCGGGCGCGCATAAACGCCGGCCAGCAGCAGAATGCCGCCGAACAGTTCTGCCAGGATCAGCGGCAGTGCCAGGAAGCTCGGCAGCCCCTGACTGGCGAGGAAGCCTGCGAAACCCGGCACGGTGAAGACGAAGATCTTCATCAGGGCGTGGGAGACCCACATCAGGCCCAGAGCCACGCGAAGGATGAAAAGCCCGTAGGGCGCAGTACGATAATCGACCATGGAATTTGCTCCGATCAGCTTATGCGCCACAGCTATTCCTTTCGAAGTCGCAATGCGATAATCAGTTATGCGCTCGAATTTTTGCATGGATGCAATGAGATTATGATTGCGTGGGACGATTTCCGTCTGGTGCGGGCCATTGCACAGACCGGGGCGCTTGCAGGGGCGGCGGAGACTCTGGGCGTCAATCACTCCACCGTGTTTCGCCGCCTTGGCACGCTGGAGACGCAGCTCGGCACCCGCCTGTTCGAACGCTCCCGTGCCGGTTATGTCGCCACCCCCACTGGCGAGGAAATGGTGCGGATGGCGGACCGCATGGCCGAAGAGGTGGTGGCGGTGGAGCGCCGCATCACCGGGCGTGACCTGCGCCCCTCCGGCGAATTGCGGGTGACCACAAACGACATCCTGCTCACCCATATGCTCACGCCGATCTTCGCCGGCTTCCATGCGGCCCTGCCGGAAATCCGGCTGGATGTGGCGGTCTCCAACCAGTCCCTCAACCTCTCCAAGCGTGATGCGGATGTGGCGATCCGCGCCAGCAACCATCCCGGCGACACGCTGGTGGGGCGGCGCATCGCCACCATCGCTTGGGCGGTTTATGGACGCCCCGACATGCTGGGCAGCACGCGGCTGGAAGCGCGCGATTTGCGTCGCCACCAGTGGATCGGCTTCTCAGATGGGCTGGGCACCATCAAGCCTGCCAAATGGCTGCGCGAGCGCGTGGGGGACGACCAGCTTGTCTACCGTGTGAACACGGTTCTGGGGCTGGCAGAAGCTGCCGCCGCCGGAATGGGCCTTGCCGTTCTGCCCTGTTTCGTGGGCGCCACCATTCCCGGCCTTGTGCGCCTGATGGAGCCCGACCCGGAAATGGAAGCCGGCCTGTGGCTGCTGACCCATCCCGATATCCGCTCCACCGCCCGTGTGCGCAGTTTCATGGAACATGTGGGCCGGGAACTCGCCCGGTTGCGGCCGCGCATTGAAGGACGCGAGGACGGTGTCGCCAATGGCGGGGCGCAGGTGACGCCGCCCTATCGTCAGGAAAATGTGAACGGGGCCAATATCTGAACACCGCAGCTTCTGTGCTGAACAGTTGAAGCCTGCATGAACTGAACCGGCAACACCACATGAACGGGCGAAGCCATCGTACATATTGGCGCGGCAGCAGGGACATTCTCAAGCTGTCGGGCTGGCTTCGGGCCTATGACTCCCGCCCACGGCCAATACCTCCCGGGCATTGATACTGAGGCGCTCAGCCGTAATGCTGAGACTGGCACGCCTGTGCGCGCAACTTGCGCGATTCCATAAGCCGCAAAACCCGAACGCGTACGGCCATGGTCGAGAGCCGATGGCATGAAGAGCACAACGTGGCCGGCGGCGGTGCACCTGTTACGGCATGCACGTGGCCCTCCCTTTCAGCGGTCGTCCACCTCACCCCACATGCATTCAGGCGCACAACAGAGCAGACATGCAAAGAACTGCTGCGCCCGAAGTGACCACACTGCCACCACTGCCGGCAGCCGCTTCGCATCTTTCAGTCACATCATGGCCACGTCTCTAACGGAATGCCCATCCTCGTTTCATGTAATTATTCCATTTTAATAGTTCTGCGCACATCTTGAACTGAGATAATCGCGAGAATATGCAGGCTATGAAGTATGAATACTACATACTCAGCCGCTCATCTGCCTAATTTTAAGGCATATAATACAATCCACCTTGTACTAGGGGCAATACGTCATTGAACTCGCCCGCATCCACCACTGGGCTCCACAACCCTGCGCTTGAGAAGAACAATTGCGGGGTGGGCTTCATCACCCGCAAAGACGGTCACCAGACCGCCGATGTTCTGCGAAAAGCGCATGAAGCCTTGTGCGCAGTGCCGCATCGCGGCGGCATGTCTGCCGAGGGTGTGGGCGATGGCGCTGGCGTTTGCATTGATCTCTCGCTCGACTTTTTCCGCCGCCTCACCGGCCGGCCGGAACTGGAGGCAGGACGCTTCGGCGTTGGCAATTTCTTCATGCCGGTGGATGAAGCGCAGGAAGGCCGGGCGCGCGCCATCATCGCGTCCGCCTGTGCGGATGAGGGGCTGGAGATTCTGCTGGAACGGGATGTGCCGGTGGTTTCCGCCGTGCTGCGCCCTGCCGCCGTGCGCTATCAGTTGCCCATCCGCCAATGGGTCTTTGCCGCCCCCGCCTCATGCGCTGACATCGAGGCCTTTGATCGTGCCATCTACCGCGCGCTGCTGACCATCGAATCCGAAGCCTTTACCGATCCGGAGCTGGACGGGTTCTACCCGCTCTCGCTCTCGGCACGCACGCAAGTGCTCAAGGGCCGGCTGAACTCGGATGAGGTCATCCCCTATTTCGAGGATCTGAACGCGCCGGACCATGCGGTCCACACGCTGTTCTTCCACACTCGTTTTTCCACCAATACCGACCCGCATCCCTCCATGGCCCAGCCCTTCCGGCTGATGGCGCATAATGGGGAGCTGAACACCGACAAGAAGAACCGCCTCTCCGAAGCTGCGATTGCACGTGCGCGCAACGGGCGCATCGTGGCCCCCAAGGGGCAGTCTGACTCCTGCCGGCTGGACCAGACCCTGCAAAGCCGCATGATGCAGGACCATCTGGACCTCGTCACCGCGGTTGTCTCGATGATGCCGCCAGCATGGGAGAATGACGAGACTCTCTCTCCCGCCGTAAAGGCGATGCTCGAATATTTCTCGCTCTATGAAGAGAAGAATGACGGCCCGGCCGCGCTCATCTTCGGTAATGGAGAGATTGTTGGCGCGCGGCTCGATCGTCTCGGCCTGCGCCCCCTGCGCACGGTGGAAACGGCAGACTATCTGTGTGTGATGTCGGAAGCCGGGCAGATCGGTTTCCCGCCAGAGAGCGTGGAGTGGCGCGGGCGCATCGAGGCCGGTGGCATGCTCTACTGGAACCACCTCGAAAAGCGCAGCTATGGCTCCATCGAGGCGCTGGAGATGCTGGCGGCGCGGCGCGACTATGCCGCCCTTCTGGCCGATGCGCGCATGACGCTGGAAGACCTGCCGGAGATTCCCGCCGCCAAGCAGGGCTCGCCCCAGCGCTATAGCGGAGACCTTGAGCGCCACCAGCGCTATGTTGCCTATTCGCACAATCAGGAAAGCTTCCGCTTCCTGATGGACCCGATGCTGGAAAGCGGGGCGGAGAAGATCTCCGCCATGGGTTATGGCAATGCCATCAACGCCCTTTCCGATCAGGAAGGGGGGGTGGCCAAATATTTCTCCCAGCGGTTTGCGCAGGTGACAAACCCGCCGCTGGATTCACTGCGCGAAGCCGACGGCATGACCCTGCGCGTGGCGCTGGGAGCCAAGCCGAATATCGGTGCGCCCTCCGCCCCGCAGATCGTGATCCGCTCGCCCATCCTCACGCATCTGGAGATGCTGAAGCTGCGCGAGCAGACGCAGACCCCGTTCCGCAGCTTCGACATGCTCTATACGCCCGTGCCCGGCGATGCGGCGGCCAATGAGGCGGCAATTACCGATGCGCTGGATGCCCTGTGCCGTCAGGTGGCAGAATTTGCCCGCGATCAGGGTGGCATTGCGGTTCTGACAGACCGGCATATCTCGCGCGAGCGGGCAGCCCTGCCGATGGTGCTCGCGGTTTCCGCCGTCAACCAGCGTCTGATCGAGGAAGGGCTGCGCCTGCGCCTGTCCTTCATTGTCGAGAGCGGGCAGATTTCCTCCTCGCATCATATCGCGGTCTCGCTCGGCTTTGGCGCATCCGCAGTCTATCCGCTGTGCGTGCAGTTCCGGGCCGAGGAAAAGTTTGGTGCGGATGCCGACAAGGCGTTCAAGCGTTTCGCCAAGGCGGCCGAGAAGTCGCTGATGAAGACCATGGGCAAGGTCGGCCTGTGCACGGCGGAAAGCTACATTGGCGGCGAATTCTTCGAGCCCAACTTCCTCGATACCAACGACCCGGTTCTCAAGCGCTATTTCCCCAACATGCGCACGCCCGTGGGCGGCGTGACCTTCACTGTCATCGCACAGGCGATGGTGGACTGGCACACCCGCGCGCTCAGCGTGAAGGGCGAGGCGGATATTCCCCTGCTGGGCCTGTTCAAGGAACGCGCCGAGGGCGCGGGCCACTCCTTCGGGGCCACAGCCGTGCGCGGCTTTGTGGACATGACGGAGGAAAAGCCGGCCTTTCCGCAGGAAGCTGATCCGCAGGATATGGACGCAGACGCCCTGCGCCTTCTACCCCTCAACCAGCTCACCGATGCCTTCGGGCTGGATGCCAAAGCCTATGGCACCAACAGCTTCGAGGCACTTTCACCGTCCGCGATCGATGCCTTCCGCATCACACCCGGCTATCGCGCTTTCAGCCGGATGATGGCGGAGGAGCGCATGCGCCGCCCGGCCGCCCTGCGTGACGTGCTGGCCCTGCCGGCAGATGTGACCTTCATCAGCCATGCGCAGGATTTCCGTCGGGAAATGGGCAAGTTCTCGCGCAAGGGCAACAACAGCTTCCTCGTGCGCGGGCTGACCTGCGAACGCCGGGAAGAAGATGTGTTCCTGCTGGGTCTCACCGGCCCGCTGGGCGATGATCCCGGCCGGCTGAGCGCGCTGGGGCAATCCCTGCTCATGCGCTTCAAGCGGGATATTATCGGCCACTGGCTTCAGGGCGGCCGTCTGGCGATGCGTGTGACGGGGGAGGCCCGCGCATGGCTGGCTTTGCTTCAGTCCGCACCTGATTCCATTCCGCTGGAAGAGATCCAGCCCGCCAGTACCATCACCCGTCAGCTCACCTCCGGCGCAATGAGCCATGGCGCGCTCAATGCGCCTGCCCATGAGGCGGTGGCGCATGGTACGAACATGGTGGGCGGCCTTTCCAATTCCGGCGAGGGCGGCGAGCATATCTCACGCTATGGCACCATCCGCGCCTCACGCATCAAGCAGCTGGCATCCGGCCGCTTCGGCGTATGGGCCGGCTATCTGGCCGACCCAGCGCTGGAAGAGCTTGAGATCAAGATCGGTCAGGGGGCCAAGCCCGGAGAGGGTGGCCAGCTTCCTGCCGCGAAGGTGACCGTGGAAATCGCGGCTGCGCGTGGTGGCACGCCGGGGGTGGAACTGGTTTCCCCGCCACCGCACCACGACACCTATTCGATCGAGGATCTGGCCCAGCTTATCCATGACTGCAAGGCCGCGAGGGTGCGGGTCATCGTCAAGCTGGTGTCTTCCGAAGGCATCGGCACCATTGCGGTGGGCGTGGCCAAGGCGGGCGCGGATGTCATCAATATCGCAGGCAACACCGGCGGCACGGGTGCAGCGGCGGTCACCAGCCTGAAATATACCGGGCGCGCGGCCGAGATCGGTATCGCCGAGGTGCATCAGGCCCTGTGTGCCAATGGCCTGCGCGAAAAGGTGACCTTGCGCTGCTCCGGCGCACATCAGACCGCGAGCGATGTCATCAAGTCTGCCCTTTTGGGCGGAGATTCCTTCGAGTTCGGCACCACCGCGCTGATGATGCTGAAATGCGTCATGGCCAAGAACTGCAACATCAAGTGCCCGGCCGGCCTCACCACCAACTCCGAACTGTTTGACGGCGACCCGCGCGCGCTGGCGCAGTATCTCATGAACATTGCCCATGAGACGCGCGAACTGCTGGCCGCCCTCGGCCTGCCCACGCTGCGTGATGCACGCGGGCGCTCCGATCTCCTGCATCTGCTGGATCATCCCTCGGGCATCGGTCAGTTGGACCTGCGGGCGATGCTGGCGGTGATCCCCGAAGTGCACATTGCCAACCCGGTCTATATGGAGGCCGATTACAGTATTGATGACATATTCAGCGTTGAGACCGAAGCTGAACTGGTGGCGGCCCGCGCTGCGCAGATCACGCTGGGAGAAGGCCTGCACCTCAACAACTGCAACAAGAGCGTGGGCGCGCGGCTGGCGATCGACATTGAGCGCCTGCTGAACCACACCCTGCCTGCTGATGTGGCGCGCGACCTGCCCGCCGTGTGTGAGGATGACCGGGGCCGGCGCTATCTTGCGCCCGGCAGCGTCTCCATCGTCTCCACTGGTTCGGCCGGGCAATCCTATGGCGCGTTCTGCAATGACGGCATGGTGCTGACCCATACCGGCACCTGCAATGATGGTGTCGGCAAAGGCCAGTGCGGTGGCGTCATCCGCGTGCTTTCGCCCGGCGGCGGTGCGGATCGGGCCGGCGGCAATGTGCTGATCGGCAATTTCGCCCTGTTCGGCGCGACAGGCGGCCGCCTGTTCGTGGAAGGTCAGGCCGGAGACCGCTTCGCCGTGCGCAATTCCGGCGCGAGCGCCGTGGTTGAGGGCGTTGGCGATTTTGGCTGCGAATACATGACCAACGGCGCGGTGCTCAACATCGGTGCCTTCGGCAAGGGGCTGGGCAATGGCATGAGCGGGGGCTTCGTCTATCAGTACGACCCCTATGGCGACCTTCACGCCAAGGCCAGCCACGACTCCATCCTGCTGTTCCCGGTTGGTGAAGACAACGCACATGCCGCTATCCATGCCGCCGCGATCCACCGCATGCTGGAATGGCATGTGGAGGAGACCGGCTCGGTCAAGGCGGCATGGCTGCTGGAGCACTGGGAGAGCGAGCGGCAGAATTTCGTCTATGGCCTGCCCATTGCCCTGCTTCAGTATCAGGACAGCGGTGCCATTTTGAAGGCCAAGTCCCGCAAGGAGCTGCTGGAAGAGGTGGCGACAGCGCTGGCCGGCCACCAGCTGCGCAAGTTCAAGCTCGCCTATCGCGATGGCAAGCCCATTCTGGCTGGAGCCCTGCCGGATGAAGCCAGGCAGGACAATGGCGACATGCTGGTTCTGCTGAACAACTACACGGTTCTGGCCATCGCCCAGCAGCTTGCCCTCTCCCGCATGCCGGGCGTGAGCGATGTGAATGATCCGCTCATTCGCAATGGTGTGCGCAAGCTCATCATGACCGAGGACTTCACCCTGATGCAGCGCATCCTGCGCCATGCTCGTGCGGCACTGGAGCAGTATCCCGACGAGCAGCTCGCCGCCCTCGTCGCGGACAAGCGGCTGAATGACTACAAGAGCGCACTCAGCCGTCGCAACATCCTCTCCATGGACAGCCCCGGCACCTATGGCTGGATTTTGTTCCAGAGCGCGCAGAACCGCAGCATTCTTGGCGGCATGCCCAGCTATGAAGAGCTGTTTGCCCGTGCTGCCCTGCCAGACCTCATCGCCTTTTCCCGCGGGGCCGCATGACCATTCCCTCCATTCCGTCTGATGCCCCGTTCACGGGCGACCAGCGCATCTGGCTCAACGGCTTCATGGCCGGCCTGCACTCCCGCCTGTTGGCAGCGCAGGAGCAGACGGCCGCAGCCGGAACCGTGGCGCGCGCGCCTATCGGCATTCTGTATGGCACCCAGACCGGCAATGCCGAAGTGCTGGCACAGGAGGCCGCCGCATCGGCCAAGGCCCATGGGCTGGAGCCACTCGTGCTCGGGCTGGATGATGTGGACATGGCCCGCTTCGCCGGCATGGAGCGCGTCATCATCATCACCTCGACCTATGGCGAGGGCGAGATGCCGGATAATGCGCATCTGTTCTGGCAGTCTCTCTCCTCGCCCGAAATGGCGCGGCTGGAGCATATGGGCTTTGCCGTGCTGGGACTGGGCGATACGGCCTATGACGGGTTCTGCCAGGCCGCAAAGCTCATAGACACCCGGCTGGAACAGCTGGGTGCGCGGCGGCTGGCGGCGCGCCTTGATTGCGATGTGGACTATGAGAAGCCCTCTGCCGGCTGGCTCGCCTCCACTCTGCCGCTCTTCCCGAAGGGGGACGGGGATGGCGCGATTGTGCTGCCCACAGGCGCTGCACAGGAAGTTTCTGCCCCTGCCGCCAAGTCCGGCTGGACCCGGCGCAATCCCTATCCGGCATCGCTGGCGGTCAACCGGCGTTTGTCCGGCAAGGATTCCGGCAAGGACATCCGCCATTTCGAGTTCGCGCTGGGTGACAGCGGCCTGACCTATGAAGCCGGTGATGCACTGGGCGTTATTCCGCTCAATGACCCGGCGCTGGTGGAGGCCCTGCTCGCCCGCCTTGGCGCAAAGGGCGAGGCTCCTCTGCCGGATGGCGATGTGTCTCTGGCCGAGGCCTTCACCCGGAGCCTTGAAATCCGCACACCTTCTCGTGAGCTGGTGGCCGCCATCGAGGCCCGAGCTGGCGATGAGCAGCTCACCCATGTGCTGCGCCATGGCGACAAGGAAGCGCTGGATGCGTGGCTCTGGGGCCGGGATGTGCTGGACCTTCTGAACCTCAACCCGACGCTGAAGTTTGACCTGAGCGAGTTTCTCGGCTGGCTCAAGCCATTGCAGCACCGCGCCTATTCTATTTCATCGAGCCCATTGGCCCATGAAGGCACGGTGCATCTCACCATCGCGACCGTGCGCTGGGCCGCCAATGGGCGCACCCATGGCGGCGTGTGCTCGACCTATCTGGCCGAGCGGGTGGCGGAAGACGGAACGCCGGGCATTTTCGTCTCTCCCAACAAGGCCTTCCGCCCGCCGGCAGACCTGAGCGCGCCGATGATCATGGTGGGGCCGGGCACCGGCATCGCGCCCTTCCGTGGCTTCCTGCATCACCGGCGCAGTCAGGGTGCGAGCGGGCGCAACTGGCTGTTCTTCGGTGACCAGCATCAGGAATCCGACTTCATCTATGCCGATGAACTGGGCGAGATGAGTCGTGACGGCGTGCTGACCCGGCTCGATCTCGCCTTCTCGCGCGATCAGGCCGAGAAGATCTATGTGCAGACCCGTATGCGTGAGAACGGGCGAGACCTGTTCGCATGGCTGGAGGAAGGCGGGCATTTCTATGTCTGCGGTGATGCCAGCCGCATGGCACGCGATGTTGATCAGGCCCTGCATGAGGTCATCGCCACCCATGGCAAGCTCTCAGCGGATGGGGCCGCCGAATATGTCGCCCAGATGCGGCGCGAGAAGCGCTACCAGCGCGACGTCTACTGAACCAGCTCTTCAGGAAAAGCGACCTACCATGTCATCACCCTGCGGGCGGGGCGGCTGCTGTCGTCCTTTTGTGAGTGAACTCAGTGCCCTGACAGCCCAGCCCGGCTTCTGCGGCACCCGGTTGCGCGGGCGGGTCGAGCGTATCGCCTCAGACCTCCAGCATCTGGGAGAGATGGTTGCGGTGACAGCAAATACCGCCGCCGTGATGACACGGATCGGGCAATATGCCTGTCCGCAAATGGCGGGCGGGCCGATCTGCCTCGACCCTGATGCCACTTGCGTGCGCCTGCATGCCCCGGCGGTGGGCACCGCGCTGGCCGTGGAGCGCATGCCACTTCAAAAGCTGCCCTACTCGCTCCAGTTCTATTGTGCCGAGGGAGCGGTGCTGCACAAATCCTTCCTGACCGACTGCCGGGATGATCTGGATTTCGCGCGCCTCACCCATGGCTGGGAAAGCGAGCACCCTTCAGCCCACCCTCCCCCTGCCCCCGCAAACATTCCGCTGGCTGAACCGGGTGATGACTTCACCATCCAGACCGACAGCATTTTCGGCGACAATGGCCTGAGCCGCCGGTGCGGCCTGCCCGACTGGGGTGAGGACTGGGCGTGGCAGGTTTCACCCGAGCAAGTCTTCAAGATACTGACACTGGCCTGCGATGTGCGCATGCCGCTGACCCAGATGGTGGGCAATTCCGGGGTTGTGCAGCTTCATCACGGCTCGGTTGAGAAAATCCGCCATACCGAGAGTCTGGTAATGATAACCGCCGGCTGCTGCACGGTTTCGGTTGAGCCGCAGGAAATAGAGGAAGCGTGGGTAACCCGCTATGAGCATGACGGGATGAGCGCCCACATGATGGAACTCTATGACTGGCGCTTCCACTGCATCGCCCGGTTTGCCGCGCTCGGCCTCGATAATCCGGGGCTGGGGGGATACTGGGAGCAGATGGTCAAGTCTGTGCCCCGCCTTTCCTGATTGCAGGCCACTACCGGCCGAACCTGCCTCCCGGCTTTACCAGCGGGGCCGGAAGCCGGGGTGATCCTTGCAAAAGGTGGAGCTCTGGAGGCAGCGCGGTTTGCCACATCCGTTCCGAGGGCATGGTTATGCGCGGCATGCTTTGCCATGCCCGGCGAGGAGCAGGCACAGCCCAACTGCGGCACCAGATCACTATGGCTTAGCTGCTTGCCAGCCTTAATCGAAGAGACAAGGCACCAGCTGCTGCCCGCATACAGCCAGCGACAGCGCCATCTTCAATCGGCCTCGGCCTCCCGGGCGCGGGATCGCCGGGAGGCGACTTTGGAGCGGCCATCATCCACCCGCACAAAATCGCACCACATGGTGTGGATGCCGGCCAGCGTGCCGCGGAAGCTGCCCGGCCCCGTGCGCACCACATCAAAACACGGCTCAAAAGCCATGCCCTTCATGTAGCCGCACACCGCGCCATCACGCACGCGCAGGGTGTTGGCCGGCAGGCGCACATAGCGCGCCGCTTTCTCACGCAAGGAAATGGTGCCAGCCACAGAGCCATCCGCATGGACCCGACCGGCCCCTTTGGAACCCTCGAAACAATTGAACGAGAAGGTCCGCCCGACCACGAAGGCACGGGCCTGTTCCGGGTTCAGTTCTTCGGTATGGGCGCCGCCGGTTGCCAATGTGGCGCAGCCGGCAGCCGCAAAAAGCAAGGTGCGCATGGGCAAGGGTTCACGCAAAACAGGAGTGAGGCAAGGTTGCACAGACCGGGTGCCCTGTTGTCAAGGCAGGATGAGCGGCGCGGCTGTCTTTCCGCCCGCACTATGGCGTGTGTGCTGCACTTTTCAGCATGCAAGAGCGGGGGCGGCAAAAACGCCACCGCCCCTCTTCGATCATCGCACAGGCAGCAGGCTCAAACCGCAGCCGCCGCAACCGGCTCACGGGCCGGGCGTTCACGGATGGGCAGATTGATCGCGGCAGATGCGAAGGAGAGCGCCACGGCACCCCACCAGACCAGATCATAAGACCCCGTACGCTCATAGAGCTCGCCGCCCAGATACACGCCCAGAAAGCCGCCAACCTGATGGGAGAAGAAGGCGAAGCCATAAAGCATGGCCATGTTGCGGGTGCCGAACATCATCATCACAAGACTGGATGTGGGCGGCACGGTGGAGAGCCACAGCAGCCCCAGAACAGCGCCAAACACCATGCAGCTGAGCGGACTGACAGGCACCATCAGGAACACCGCGATAGCGACACCGCGGGCCGCGTAAATCCAGGCCAGAAGCCACTTGCGCGACATCCGCCCCACCAGAAGCCCGGCGCTGATGGAACCGACAATATTGCACAGACCGATCAGCGCCAGTGTCGCCGCGCCCACCTCAAGGCTCATGCCGGCATCCACCAGATAGGCCGGCATATGCACGGTGACGAAGGCCAGCTGGAAACCGCAGGTGAAGAAGCCCAGCACCAGCAGCACATAGCTGGGATAGCGCAGCGCCTCCATCATGGCAGAACCCGCGCTCTGCGGAGGAGGCTCCGCAACAGCCGCTGTCACGCCACGCATGCCGCGCGTGGCAAGGGCAAGCGAAAGCGGCATGACCAGCAGCATCGCGATGCCGAAGATCACAAGCGTTTCCTGCCACCCCACCACGCCAATGAGCCCGCTTGTGAGCGGGGGAAACAGAAACTGGCCGAATGAGCCGGCAGCTGTCGCCGCGCCAAAACCCAGCCCCTTCCAGCGGTCTGGCAGAAGCTTGCCGAAAGCCGCCAGCACCAGATTGAAAGACGCTGCAGACAGGCCAAAGCCCACCAGCACACCGGCGCTGAGATAAAGACTGCCGGGCGTCATCGCCCAGGACATCATCACAAGCCCCACCGCATAGAGCAGCGCGCCGATGCAAAGCACGCGCACAATGCCGAAGCGGTCTGCAAGCCCGCCCGCGAAGGGAGAGCCGATACCCCACAGCAGATTCTGCACGGCGACAGCGAAGCCGAAAATATCGCGTCCCCAGCCCATGTCGGCAGACATCGGCACCAGAAACAGCCCGAACACGGAGCGCGGGCCAAAGGTGAGCATGGCGATGGCGCAACCCGCCACAATGATCAGCAGAACGGAGCGGGATGAAACCGGCCCGTGGCTCATGCCAGCGGGTGCGGCCCCTGAGGGAGGGGCGGATGAGTTTGACATGGACGTTTCCTGCGCATGCCCGGGGCGGCTGCGTTTTCCCGATACTAGAGCATCTGAAAAAATAGGCGAGCCCTGCCCTTGCGTCAGGTCAGGATCGGAAACGCACATGCGAAAACAGGGAACAAAATGCATATGGCGCAACCGGGAAACCGATTGCGCCATTGCAGTTCGCCTCACATCAGGCGGAACAGGCGGTGGTCAGATCAGAGCGATCCGGCCACGATCATTCTGCGGTGGTATCGGCAGCGTCACCGGCATCATCCGCATCGGCGGGGGCGGCATCAGCCGGAGCCGGCTTGCCGGGCCCCTGCGGTCCCCAGCCCTGCGGCCCCATCATCGGATGGCGAAAGCCACCCATGAAGTTGGCGAAGCCACCACGCACCAGCACACCCAGCTTCTGCTTCTGATCTGCATCGAGGCTCTTGTAGAAGGGATCAGCGGCATCCGCGATCTTGCGCAGTTCATCGGCGCGGCTATCCATCCGCTCGGCAGCGGAACGCATGCGGGCGACGGGGTCAAATGCGGGACGCTCATCCGCCTTGCGAGCCTCACGACGCGCATCGGCGGCCGCCTGTCCACGCTTGGCGCGATCCTGAGAAATATCCTGAACCGTCTTCTGCAGGGTGGCGAGGAGCTTCTGCTGGTCGGCATTCAGCTTCAGGGCCGCCTGCACTGCGGCAAAGCGCGCATCGGTCAGCAGGGTCTGATCTTCCACCGAGAGGCGCGGACCGCCATGCCGACCCGGACCGCCAGGACCGCCTGGGCCACCCGGACCGGGCGCGGCAAAGGAAACCGAGGTACCGGCGATGAGCGCAGCAGCGGTGGCGGCAAGAACGGCTTTCTTCATGACTTGTCCTCCTTAAGAGACGCCCTGAACATGCCGGCTCGTCACGATCCGTTCAACTTAAACTTCTGTAATTATCCATTCCGAAATCTGAAATGAATTTAACAAAGACACTCTTTTTCAAAACATATACAGGACAGATTTCCGCCACATCTTTTAACGCACCACCTGCACAAGACTTGGCAGATACTCACGCGAAAGGCTGGAGATGCCGCCGGGTTTCGCACCGAAGCCCCGTCGCTCCATCTCGCAATGCCATGCACCCGGTGCGCCCGAGATACGATAGAGCGCATACCCCCCCGCCTTACCCCCTTCGCGTGGGCCGGCGGATGCCGAGGGCACCCCAACCACCGGTACCGGCCCATGGCTGGAACCAATATGAGCGAGGTTCGCCCGGTGGTCATGCCCGTGAAGAACAAGCTCAGCCCCGGTCCGAGACAACACCCGGCGCAGGGCCGAGGCATCGCGCAGGCGGCGATGCCATGGGCCATCTGCCATCGGAGGGTGATGCAGCATGACGACACGAAACAGCTTCTCGTGCCCCAGCTTCTCCAGAATATGCTCCAGAGCACGCAGTTGCCGGCGGCCCAGACGGCCGGATGCCAGAAACGGCCCGGTGGCGATCGCCGTCGTCAGGCCAATGATGGCAACAGGCCCGCGCCGCCGGACATAGGGATAGGTCTGGCCCGCAAGCTGATAGCCTGATGCTTCCGGGCGCTTCGCATCGCTTTCGCACACACCTTCAACCGTCTCATCGCCGGACAGAAAACCGGCCCAGTAGGTTTCAGGTTTGCGACGGGCGGAAAAGACATAGGCATCGTGGTTCCCCGGCACCACGCTGACCTTCTCTCCCGGCCCAAGCGTGGCCAGAAATGCCGCACCGGTAGCAAACTCTTCCGGCAGGCTGAGATTTGTAAGATCACCCGAGACGCAGATATGGTCTGGATTCTGAGCCCGAAGATCATCCATCAATGCATCCAGCGTGGATACACCGAGATGATGCTTGCGGTTGTTCTTCCAGTTCATCCAGCCGAGAAAACGCTTGCCGACAAGCTGGCTGGCCCGCACGTCCGGCAGGGGGCCCAGATGCGGGTCTGACAGATGGGCAAGCACGAACATGAAGACAACCTTTTCAGAGCCGGGAACCGGAGCACCCTTCCTTAGAGCATTTTCGAGCGACGTGGATACCGCTTCGCATGATGGCAGAACCCAAGCCCCGCTCCCTACCCCTTCTGGCTGGCCTCCAGAGCGGCAGAGAAGCCCCTGAATGACACCGGAAGCTGGATGGTCTTGCGCGCGCCATCTTGAAACTCAAGCCGCCCGGCAGCCGTGCGGGCCTTCAGTTGCTCGATCTGGGCGGGTTTGAGCTCAAGATCCGCAAAACAGGCATTCTGGCAACGGGTATAGGTGAGAGTGAGAGGCGGGGCCTTGCCACCCAGTTGAAGGTTCACCCCACCCGGCAGCCAGACGCCTGCCGGAAGCTGGACAATGAGCCGGAAAGGCGCGGTGGATGCCGGCTTGCCCACCACGATCTGGGCTATGAGCCCCTGTTGCCCCTGCGCCTGAATGCCTTGGGCAATCTCGCACAGCTTTTCCCCGCCGTGCTGAATCTCACAGCGCATCACCCAATCCTGATAGGTCGCAGTCATGGACTGCGGAGCCTGCACAGTCGCCTGCTGGGCATGGGAGATGGCGGGCCAAAGCATGGCCCATGCAAGGGCCAGCGCGCCGGAAACACGCAGAACCAACATCACGGCTCCAGATCAATAGTACAGGAACAGACGGCCTTGCAGGGTCCAATCCCCCGCATCGGTCACGCCAGCATCACGCAGCGCATAGCCGGCGACAAAGCTCGCCTGCAGATGACTGGCAAGACGATAGTCCACACCCCCACCAATACCGGCCATGTGGGTGTTGTAGCCCCCCACCATGCCGAGAGGACTGTCATAGCCATAGTTGAAGCCGTAACCGAGATCGAAAAAGACATAAGGGGAGACTTCATCGGCGATGTTCGGCAGCATGCCGCCCACCCCCAGAAGCGGGAAGGCAGGCAGGCGCAGTTCATTGCGCCAGACAAGGCCGGTATCAACACTGGCATCATCCAGCACATAGCCGCGCGTGGCGTGCATGCCACCGATTGCCAGTTGCTCGGTATCGGGCAAGGGCTGCCCCGCCCACAGACCGTTGAACTGGCCGACATAGGCCAGCCCCATGGGCAGGCGCACCACCCGGTTCGCCTCCAGCGTGCCATAGGCATAGGTCACATCATCAACGCGCCCGGCACTGTAGGCCGCCCATGTCTGCGCCGTATTGCCACCCAGAACCCCGCCGGGATTGACCACCAGCCGGGCTTCCAGCGCGCTGGTGCCATAGGCATCGGTATTGCGCCCGGCCCAGCCGACAATCAGCTCGAACACGCCGGCCTCGGACCCGCCAATATCCATGCCTTCGAAATAGCTCGTGCGCGAGATCTGACGGCCAACCGCTCCCAGAATGAGATCACCCAGATATTGGCCTGGGAAGATGTTCGAAAGGGCCGTGCGATAGGTCACCGGCAGTTCGAAGGTGGTATTGGTGAAGGCGAACAGGCGCTCCACGCTGTCCTGCCGGGTGGCCACATAGTTCGGCGCGATTTCGAGGCTCTGGCGTGGCAGGGGAGACAGGACCACGCGTGCCGCCTGGCTGAAATAGCGCGGTGCATCCGGTCCTGTGCCGAGGCTGCCGGGATCGGACCAGAAGTTCCAGCTGCCCGTGGCCTGATAAGAGAGGAAGCTGTCCCCCAGCACAGGCAGAGCCGCGCCGAAACCTGCGAAATATCGGTCAAAACCGGTCTGGTTGGTGCCGGTATTGGACCAGCCGGCAAATAGCTGCCATGGCTTTTGCGGCGTCACCTCCAGGGTCAGCGCGCTTGTGCCGAACCCATCGCCGGGAGCAAACACGCCCTCCACACTGCGATAGGGATAACGGTTCAGCCAGTCCAGGTCTTCTTCCAGCAGTGGTGCGGTGATGCGCCCCCCGGCTTGCGCACGCACGCGGGCCCGCAGGGCCTCGGCCTCAGCGGGCGCCACACCCTTTGCCCCCACGCGGCCATAGCGGAACTCGGCCACGCGCAATTGCAGAATGCCGCGCGTGACTTCCTGCGGAGGCGCAGTGACGGAGACAAAAGGATGCCCCGCCTCACGATACGCACGGGCAATAGCCGCCTGCATGTCCGCGATCAGCTTCGGGCTGAGAGAGCGGCCCATGAAAGGGGCCAGCACAGCCCGCAGACGATCATGGGGCATATCACCGACATCGCCGATGCTGATCCCCGCAGGCGGACGCGGAGCCGGGTTCTCCACCGGACCGATAAGACGCACACCCGCAACATCCACGCCAAATGGCGTTGTATCTGCGGGCCCCGCCATCTGGCCGGGATCAATGATGACACCGCCCTGCCCCGTGACGGGTGGCGGAAGGTTGCGCTCCACCACCGCGCGCCCTTGCGCAAGAGCCGCACCCGGCAGGAAAGCCGTACCGATCGCGACCATGAACAGCAGGGCTGTCACACGCATGAACGCGCTTTGTGCGGACTTGGGAAGCCGGCCAGCTGAGCTGGAATGAAGGATGGGATTGAACACGGGATCAGCCCTCACTGTGCCGAAACGCGGAGCCCGCGACCAAGTGGTAGGTTTGAGGGATGCGGCTGATGACGGCAGTCATCCAGCACGATCAGGTCCGCACCATCTGCGGGAATGACCGCGCATTCGCCAGCCGTCGGTTTCTTTTCATCCACTTGCCTGAGCAGCCTATCGAGATTGCGCACGCTCTGGGCATCATCGGGCGCATGCGTTTCCACAAACGGCTCCCGAGGCACGACGGGATCGACGGGGCCGACGGGGCCGACGGGGTCGACGGGATCGACAGGATCAACAGGATCAACAGGATCAACAGGATCGACAGGATCGACAGGATCGACGGGATCAACAGGATCAACAGGATCAACAGGATCAACAGGATCAACAGGATCAACAGGATCAACAGGATCAACAGGATCAACAGGATCAACAGGATCAACAGGATCAACAGGATCAACAGGATCAACAGGATCAACAGGATCAACAGGATCAACGGGACCGACCGGCTTTGCGGCATGAACCGTCAGCGCCGATGCATTCCCCGGAGCCTGCACGAGGACATAATTCCCGGCGCTAAGCCCACCTCCGGAAATTGCATATTTCCCCGGAGATGCACGCGCCAGAGATGGCGATGTCCAGACCAGCTCGCCCGAAAGCACGCTCATATCCTCACCCGCAACAAAGCCGGTGATAGAGCCTGACAGCTGAGGCAGCGCACCATTGAGCCAGTATTCGGCAGGATCGGCCACATAAAGCAGCTGTGCCGGTGTAATGGAACCGATGGCGGCGGAGACCTGCGACGAGACCAGCTCGTAATTCGCCATGTCCGCGCCGGCAAGGCTCAGGCCAGTGGCCGTCACCATGATGCCTTCGCCCACATTCTTTCCGGCATAAAGGCCGGACATCACAGGCGAGATGTTCACATCATCGCCGTTGACCACCCCGGATAGGCTGAAATTCGCGGCGCTGAGCGAGCTGTTCAATGTGCCGTCATATACCTTCTGGATGGAGCCGATCAGAGTGGTCGAAACCTGCCGGGGCGCCACCGCAAGGGTGCCATCGGTATGGATCAGCCTGTATGTCTGGCCCTGCTGGCTCGTCGCCGAACCGGATGCACCGGAAATGACATAAGAGCCAACATCCGAGGCTACGTTCGCGGTGGTGGTCCAGATATTGGTGAGGTCCAGACTGTCATTGTCTGGCCCGAACAGATAGACGGAACTGCCGCCAGAGCTGCCGGCCGTGCTGAAGGCCGGGTTCTCATCGCCATATATCCGGCTGCTGTTGCCAGCCTGAACCCACATGACGGGCGAGAGCACATAAAGTTCGGGATAATAACCGGCGGTTGAGGGGGCCCAGTCCTGCTGGAAGCTCCACCCCTGTTCGCTCGCCAGCTTCATGAACTCATGGGTGTTCTGGAACACATCCGTCGTGAGCGCCGTGGTGCCGGCAACAGACGCACAGCTATTTGAGCCAATGGCGCAGCCTTGCGTGGTCGATGTTTTGTCCCAGAAGCTGGCAGAAAATGTCAGGCTGTCGCCAATCACGCTTCCGATAAGTCCGCCATGCTCCTGTTCCGCAGTGACAAGACCTGAAGCCCAGGACTGTGAAATATTGAATGTGCCCACACCTTCCCCACCGTCCTCCTCTATAGAACCAGTAGAGCCATCCGAAATCATGCCGATCAGGCCACCGACTTGCACAGCCGTCATGTCATCGCGCCCGACGCCCGTCACATCACCCGTGGCATAGGATTGCGAGATGTTCAGCTCACCGCCGGACGAGATGTAGCCAAAGCCCACCAGCCCTCCCAGCAGGAAGATGCCTGTCACATCTCCGGAGGCATAAGACTGCGCGATGCTCTGTTCGCCGACCCCCACCATGAAGCCGACAAGACCACCGGTCTGGTAATTTCCGTTTACATCACCCGTGGCATAAGACTGCGCGATCTTGAAGGATGCCCCCTCACCAGCCCCGCTATAACCGAGCAACCCGCCTGATGTAGAGCCGTTCAGGACATCACCCGTGGCATAAGACTGGGCGATGCCGGCAGTGGCCGCTTCCCCCTCAACGCCCAGCGCACCCACAAGCCCACCGACGAAAGCTTCGCGGGTTCCGGAAACCGCACCCGTGGCATGGGATTTATGGATCTGGAGAGAGGCGCTTTCGCCCATGGTCTGGCTTTCGCCCACGAGCCCACCGAAGGCATGGCCCATATTTCCAGTCACATCGCCCGAAGCACTTGAGCCTGTGATGCCGAGGACAGACCTGTCTCCCATCACCATGGCCGTGCCGATCAACCCACCCATGGAGGCGCTGTCGGGAACGATCTCCGGATCAGCGCTCAGTGCGCCCGTCACCTTCCCCTCGGCATGTGCGGCAGAAAGAGTGGTTCTGCCCCCTTCCATGCTGCCAGCCTGCCCGATCAGGCCGCCAAGGAAGGCTATCAGCCCAAAGGCCTGAACCTCTTCACCCGCACCAACAGAGAGCCGGCCATCAATATCGCTCCTGGCCACGGAATTGGTGATGGACACAACAGCATCCTGCCCCATCGCCATCGACATGCCAGCAAGCCCGCCGACGGACAGCTGGCCAGAAACATCTCCGGAGACATCGCTGAAGGCCATTGTGCCACTCACAGCCCCTGAGACCGTAGAGTTGCGGATTGAAATGGATGCACCGGGGTCCATGGCGATCATGCCACCAACCAGCCCGCCAGCCATCATTTCAAGACCCATGCTGGTCTGTGAGGAGACAGACACATCTCCGCGCACATGGCTGTCGTCTACTGTGACAATAGCCCCGAGAGCCTGTAGCGCCCCTGCCAGACCACCCGCGATGTTTCCGCCCGAAACGCTGCCGGAAACATCCGCATTCTGGATGCTCAGGCGCCCCCCCTCACCCGTGATGCCGCCAATGCCAAACAGCCCTCCGGCAGTATCAGAGCTGGTCACGTCTCCCTTCACGCTCAGATCAGAAAAGGAGATGGTGTTATCTACATTATCCCAGGGTTCGACCTTTATTCCACCCAGTATTCCGCCGGCGACACCTGCACCATGAACAGTATTTTGAGCTGTCGACTCCAGAATGCTGAACGTGTTTCCCTCGCCCGAAATTTCCATCGCCCCAACCAGCCCGCCGGCGGCGCCATCGCTGGTAACCTGCCCCATGGCGTGCACATCGGACAGGACGAGGGACATGGCCTTGCCCTCCACCCCGATCCCACCAACAAGCCCGCCAGTACTGTCGCTTCCTGTCACAGAGCCGGACACATGGACACCGGAAATGCCGGCACTCACATTTTCACCCGTGACATCAAATCGCCCGGCGAGACCTCCAGTTGAGAACCCGCCTGTAATATCGATATTGGTGAGATCCAGATTCCGGATGGTTGCATTGCGCGCCGCGCCAAACAGCCCGGTGCTGTCTGCATCCATGGGGCGCTCGATCTTCAGTCCGTCGATAACATGCCCCTGGCCATCCAGAAGGCCCTGGAATGGCGTTGTCGAATCCCCGATCGGCCTGAAGCCTGCGCCATTGCCCCAGACCAGTCCACCGGTTGAAGTGCGCTCAGCGGTGACGGTGGCATCAATATCACGGCCGAGAGCGTAGACACCCTTGAGGGACAGCTCGCTGCCGCCAATCTCCTCAAGCTGTTCAACTGTATTCACTAGCATATATGCGTTCAGCGTGCTTCCACCTGAAAGAGAAACCCGGGAGGAATACGGGTTTCCATCAGTGGTGGAAGCCATCCATCCGCCATATCCCCCTTCGGGATTGTAGAAGATTTCAACCACCCCACCGGCACCGTGCATGAAGATGCCGGCTTCCGATGTTGTCGAGGATGAGTTGATCTCTACGCGCCCTTCACCCGTGCCGGAATTATCCGCCCGCAAGGTGAGGGAGCCGCCCTGGGTGCTCGTGACAAGAGCGCCATCGTTGATGATGACATTCCGGGCCGCACTCAAGGTCAGCCTGGAACCGGACGACCAGGAGATGCTGTCCGCAACCTCAATATCTCCGGCCTGATCTCCCGGCCCATCGGCACCACCGGTTGAAACGATCACATCGGCTGTCGCCAGCGCGGTCTGCAGAACCCCGACATTCAGCACGCTATCCTGCCCGCCAGCCGCAAAGCCGGACATACTGCTGCTGGCGGCAGATGAAATGGTGAGATTGTAGGGGTCCAGCAACAGCGTGCCGAAACGGCCCTTCTCGCTGCGCAGATCCGCCGTGCCGGAATAATCCAGCAGCCTCTTGCCCGAGACTTCGGCAAAGCCCCCATCTCCATGCGTGCCGGTGGCAGAGATCCGTCCCGCAAAACGTGTGCTATCATCAGACCACACAACGATATTGCCCCCGCGGCCTTCCAGCCCGTCCGCATTCAGCTCCGCGCCGGCCTCTACACTGACCGTCCCGGCATTGGGCGTGGGTGTGGCGACAAAATTCTTCGCGGCATCGGCCCCTCCCTGATAATCCCCACCAATCAGGATCGTGCCACCGCGAGTGCCGCTGACATCAAGCGCCGCCGTGCTGTTCAGAACGATATCCTGCGCTGCGATCACGATCGTGCCGCCGGCAGCCTTTTCTCCACGGGCCACTATTTTGCCGGAGACATCGACCTTGCGGCCGGAAACCTGGATCTCGCCTCCCTGACCTTTCTTGCCACCAGAAGTGGCGCGCCGCGCCTCAAGTTTCTGCTCAACCTTCACCTCGCCATCACCGGCGGTGAGGAAGATGCGGCCATTGCGGGTCGCCGCGCCTGTCGCCGAGATGACGCCACTCGTATTGCCTGCCAACGCATAGACATTGCCGCCATTGGCCCGCAACTCGATCTCGGCAGCCTGGATCTGGCCACGGGTCTTGACCTGCGTATCCGCCCCCCCCACGCGCACCACGAACTTTCCATCGGAAAGCGCGGCATCACGCATCAGCACCTCATAACCGGCAGCCAGTGCCACCGTGCCATTCCGGGCTTCAAGGCTGCCTTCATTTTCAACCCGGCGTGCAATGAGCGCGACATCGCCCCCCAGCGCACCGACCTTGCCATAATTGACCACCTCCGCCCGGCTCTCCCCCCGGAAGGTCATGGCACCGCCAGCCGCGAACTCCGCATCGTCCACATCAAGGGTCGAGGCGATGAAACTGCCCCCGGTCGATATATTCCCCGATGGGCCAACCGTCACGCCATTGGGGTTCACCAGATATAGACTGCCGGTTGCGGTCAAAGACCCGTCAATCTGGGATGGAGAAAAGCCGGTGACACGGTTCAGTGTCGCGCCTGAACCATTCTCGAAATGGACCTTGCTGCCGGCACCTATGGAAAACGAGTTCCAGTTGATGATGGCGTTGCGGGAAGACTGCGTGACCAGAAGACTGGTGCCGGCCGGCGTTGAAATGACGGCACGGCCAGAGACAACCGAGCCTCCGCCCGGCAAGGCAGGCACATTCTGCGCACTGGCCGGGACGATGAACTGGATGAGGAAGGCAACAGAGGCCATCAGCACGGGCGCGCGCCCAAACACAACCTTGACCGGCTCCGGGAAAGTCATCTGTACGCCCCAGTATATCAGACCAAACAAGCACCAGCGGTCATGCCGTATAATTCAAATATGTGTAGTTTTGAAAACATTGAAACAAACGAATTGAATATTGAATAAATCACAACAACAAAAAACCGCTCTTAAAAAATACACAACGAACATAAATACTCAAACAGTATAAATTTATTCAAATAATTCCAATTCTTGAAAGCAACATCTGACAACAGAAACGGGATGAAAGTTCAAGATACTGTCACGCAACCAACATAATGCGCGCCACGCCCATGGGCAGATCCCCATGCCTCGGCCACGCCTCTGTGCGGCGCGGTAGCGATCTCATTTTCGCGAAATTCATATGCGCAGACTGAAACAGGATTCATCGCAGCCTTGTGCGGTGTGTCTGCCGCCCTGTTCAGGAGACTGATACACCGTGCACCCTGCCCCATTGTTCCGCCATCGCCATCTCGCGCGCCCCGTCATTTCGCATCTGGCCTTGGCCGCCGGGTTGCTTGCCCTAGCCCTGACACCCGTTGAAGCAGCGGAAGTATCCGTGCGCGGCAACCAGATTCTGGTGGATGGCAAACCCTTCGTGCCCAATGGCGCGGGTGGCGAGACCCGGTTCGAGGATCTCGCGAAACTGGGTGCCACCGTTGTGCGCACCTATGGGCAGGAGCCCGGCGAGATTCTGGATGCTGCCCACAAGGCCGGGCTCAAGGTGATTGTGGGCCTGTGGATGGGCCATCCCCGGATGGGCTTCGATTACAATGACAAGGCCGCAGTGGAGGCCCAGCTTGAGGGCTTCCGCCCGGTGGTGGAGCGGTATCGCGATCATCCCGCCCTGCTGATGTGGGGTATCGGCAATGAGATCGAGGTGGATATGCCGCCAAGCCCGAACCACCCGCTCTGGCCCGCCATTGATGAAGCCGCGCGCTTCGTGAAATCCATAGATCCGCACCACCCGGCCATGGCCGTGATCGCCGATACCGGGGCCGACAAGGTTGCGCTGGTGAAGCAGTACGCCCCCACCATTGATGTGCTTGGCATCAATGCCTATGGCGACAGCCTGCTCACCATTGATGAGCGCGCCCGAAAGCAGGGCTGGACCGGCCCGCTGGTCTTCACCGAAATGGGGGCGGATGGGCACTGGAGCGTGCCGCAGACCGCTTGGGGTGCGGCGCTGGAGCCCAACTCCACCGAGAAGGCCCACAAGATGCGCCGCTATCTCGAACTCGCGAAGGAAAAAGGTATCGGCGCGGTGCCCATCCTGTGGGGGCAGAAACAGGAAGTGACCCCCACCTGGTATTCCCTGCTTTTGCCCACCGGCGAGTGGAATGAAACCGTAGAGGTGATGGCCGATGCATGGGGCGGCACCCCGCCGGGCGGCCCCAACAAGGCCCCGCGCATTCTCTCTCTGGTGCACAAGGGGCCGCAAAGCTTCGCGCCGGATGAGGAAACCCATGTGGTACTGGAAACCACGGATCCGGACGGTGACCCGGTGAATGTGGAATGGGACATCATGGCCGAAACCACCGCGCGCAGTGTTGGCGGCGCGCCGGAGCCGGTGCCACCCAGCTTCCCGCAGGGAGTACATGAGGCATCAGAAACCGGCGCACGCATCGCCAACCTGCCACCGGGCAAATACCGCGTGTTCGTGACCGTGCGCGATGGCAAGGGTGCTGCCGCCACTGGAAACCTGCCAATCGAGGTGAAATAGGAACTGCCTGCTCCAGCGAAAAGCGAAGTGGCATCCTCAGATGAAACGCCCGGCCCCGGCTCCTTCCGGGGCCGCTTTGGTATCCACTCTTCAGGCTTGGCGGGGTGATACTGAAGAATTTCTACCATTTCACCCCAATATGTGGGCGAAATGCCCCGATGTTCTTCTCTGGTTTCAGAAGCCACAGCACTCTTCTGAAGCAGATACACTCGCAATTCCTGCAAATGCCTCACGGCACCAGTGCCCATAGCAGGCCGGCAGGCTCACCCCTGCTCCGGCCACCTGTTTTGCGTGCTGTTAGTGCCCGCCCCTTGCATCGCAAGCTTCAATCTTCCACACGGCAACAGAGAAGCCACGGTGATGCACGAGGGACAGGAAACATGACAGACATGCCAGAGACCTTCCCCGGCCTGTTCAGCATCCGTTTCCAGCGTCCGCTTCTGGTGGCCCGCTTTGCCGAACCCCAGCGCATGGTGTCATGGTCTCTCAACCGTCCCGGATTTGTGGAAGCCGATGAAGTGGCATGGCTGGAGGTGCGCAACACCGACCTGACCATGGATGGCGACCCGCTGGAGTGGTTCCGCACACGCCTTGAAACCGCCGGGCTGGCACAAGCCGTAGGCATGATGACATCGCGCGATGTCACCCATCACCATTTCGCCGTGCGGCAGGTGGAGCAGGCGCAGGCGGCCTGCCTTGTCACGCTCGGTCTCAATAATGGGGAATGCGTGGGCACACGCTTCCCGCTCACGGCCTTTTCAACGGATGGGGCGGAGCAGATATCACCGGAGAAAAACAAGCCGGCCCAAATCGGCACCGTGAATATCCTGCTCGCGGTCAATCAGCCCCTGAGCGATGCCGCGCTGCTGGAGGCCAGTTCCATCGTGGTGCAGGCACGCACCCGCGCTATTCTGGATATCGGCTTTAAACGCTCTGGCAATGAGGAAGCCGTCTCCGGCACTGGCACAGATTGCGTGGTGATGGCATCGCCTCTTGCCCCACCGTCAGAGCAAACCCCTTATGCCGGCATGCATACGGCTGTGGGCGAGGCGATTGGTGCGGCAACCCGTGCGGCCGTGCAGGACGCCGGCACGGTCTGGATGGCCGACCCGCGCCGCTTCAGCTTTTGATCGTTAACCGGAGGCGGCAGAACCCGCCCCACGCTCTTGCCGGCCTTGTGCGCAACAGGAGCGCGATGGCCCCATTCCCTCACACCACGGTGAGATTGATGGTGCCCACACCATCCACGCCGCCGTCCAGCACATCGCCCTTCTCCACCGGCCCCACACCCGCAGGCGTACCACAATAGATGAGGTCTCCGGGCACAAGGGTGAACAGGGTGGAGAGGGTCGATATCATCTCCGGCACCTTCCAGATCATCTGGTTGAGGTTACCTTCCTGCTTCGGCTTGCCATTCACATTCAGATAGATGCGGCCCTGCGCGGGATGGCCGACCACATCCGCCGGAACCAGTGCCGAACAGGGCGCGGACTGCTCGAAGGCCTTGCCGATCTCCCACGGCCGGCCAGCCTTCTTCATCTCGCCCTGAAGATCACGCCGGGTGAGGTCTATGCCCACGCCATAGCCATAGACACAGGCCAGCGCTTGCTCCACCGGGATGTTGTCGCCGCCGCTTTTAAGCGCCACCACCAGTTCCACCTCGTGATGCAAATCATGCGTCAAGGGTGGGTAGGGAATGGATGCGCCAGATCGCACAAGGCAATCCGGGTTCTTCTGGAAGAAGAAAGGCGCCTCGCGCGAAGGATCATGGCCCATCTCGATGGCATGGTCGGCAAAGTTGCGGCCCACGCAATAGATGCGATGAACCGGAAACATCTCTTCGCGCCCGGAAACAGGCAGAGCCGGCTGCATGCGCGGTGGGATGACATAAGCGACCATGGATACACCTTTCACATCACGCAAACCAAAACCGGCGCGGCGCACCGGCATGGCCCCTCACGATAAGGGCACGCCTACCGGACATGCAACGCCCGTGCCGCCCAGTCCGCAGTATCCATTGGGGTTTTTCGCCAGATATTGCTGGTGCTCCTCTTCAGCAAAATAGAATGGCCCCGCCTTGGCGATGGTGGTGGTGACAGGGCCGAAACCACGCGCCTTAAGGGCCGCCTCATAGGTTTCCTTCGCCTGCCGGGCGGCCGCAAGGCGCGCCTCATCCTCCACATAGATGCCGGAGCGATATTGCGTGCCCACATCGTTTCCCTGTCGCATGCCCTGCGTGGGATCATGGGATTCGAAAAACAGGCGCAGCAGCTCATCAAAGCTCACGATGGCCGGGTCATAAACCACCAGCACCGCCTCGGTATGGCCGGTGAGGCCAGAGCAGACCTCACGATAGCTGGGGTTGGGCGTGATGCCATCCACATAGCCAACAGCCGTCACCCACACACCCGGCTGCTTCCAGAAGCAGCGCTCTGCCCCCCAAAAGCATCCCAACGCGAACACCGCCTGCGCCAGACCTTCAGGATACGGCCCCTTGAGCGGGCGGCCGGAGACCGCATGAGTCTGTGCCGTATGCATGGGTGTGTCGCGGCCGGGAAGCGCTTCGGCGGCGGAGGGCAGGCCCACAGGTGTCGTCTTCCAGAACATGATCTGCTCCTGATCCCCGCGTCCGGCGCGGATGAAATTGGTGTTCCCCCAAGATGGGCAGCCCCGACGCGCGCAGCAAGTGCAGAGCACGTGTCCATGCCCGCACCCATGGCCGGAATGCGGATAAGCGCAGGGTTTTGCGCCCATCCCGAAACATGCCGGAGCACCCGCCAGAAGCCTGTGCATTGCGGGTGCCCCTCCAATTCATGGTGCATGGCCGGGACTTCCCCCTTGATGCGGAGCCCGGTGTTTGTTTCCATCAGGGCATGACGACCCTCTTGATGGAAATCCGCAGGGCGACCCAGACCGATGCACCGGATATCGCCACGGTGCATGATGCGGCATGGCGGGCAACCTATCGCGGGATCATTCCGGGTGTGGACCTTGAACGCATGGTGGAGCGACGCGGCCCAGCATGGTGGCAGGCAGCCATCAACCGGGGCAGCCGGCTTTCCGTGCTGCGGGTGGGCGGCACGCTGGCGGGCTATGTGAATTTCGGGGGCAACCGCGCCAAGGGTCTGCCCTATGGCGGGGAGATTTATGAAATCTACCTTCACCCGCATTATCAGGGACTTGGCCTCGGAGAGCGGCTCTTCAGCGCGGCTCGGCGCGATCTGGCCGTCGCCGGTTTGAAGGGGCTGGTGGCGTGGGCACTGGCGGAAAACACCCCCGCCGCCGGCTTCTATCGCACCCTTGGCGGGCAGGCTGTTGCATCATCAACCGAGAAGTTCGGCACAAAAACACTGGACAAGATCGCATTTGCTTGGCAGCGGTAACCACCGCGCGGGTGATCCTGCGTGCTCCGAGGACTGAAGCGAGAGAAACATGCGCATCGAAGCGATCCCCGTCGGCAAGAACCCGCCTGAAGAGGTGAATGTCATCATCGAAGTCCCGATTGGCGGCGAGCCGATCAAGTATGAGATGGACAAGGAATCCGGCGCCCTGTTCGTGGACCGCTTCCTCTACACCTCCATGCGCTATCCCGGGAATTACGGCTTCATCCCGCACACCCTCTCCGGCGACGGCGACCCGTGCGATGTTCTGATCGCCAACAACCGCGCGCTGGCTCCCGGGTCTGTCATCGCGGTGCGTCCCGTGGGCGTGCTCATCATGGAAGACGAGGCCGGGCAGGATGAGAAGATCATCGCCGTGCCGGTTTCCAAGCTTTCCAAGCGCTATGAGCGTATCGAGAACTACCCGGACCTGCCGGAAATCACCCTGCGCCAGATCGAGCACTTCTTCGAGCACTACAAGGATCTGGAGCCCAACAAGTGGGTCAAGGTGATCCGCTGGGGTGACAAGGCCGAAGCCGCGCGCCTCATCGTTGAGGGCATCGAGCGCGCACAGGCCGAAGACTGAGATTCGGGCGGGCCCATATGGTTCGCACGTCATGAAAGAACAACGGCCGGGCTCATTTGGCCCGGACGTTGTCGTGTCCGGCCTCTGCTGACGAAGGCAGGCATGTAAAAGCCACAGGATGCACCCGGAACGGTCTTCGCCAGACCTGCCATGCTCCCTGTGTCCGGGTCGCAACTGCCCATGCCGTGCGAGATTGGCGCAGTGGAAGGTGAGAGCGCCCCGGCACCCCGCCCGTTTCCAGGGCATCATCCCCCGCTCATCCCCGCTGATCCCCGATGGCGCGCGAACCCCAAGGACGCCCGCTTTTCCGGGCAGGTTCGCGGAACGTCCAAGATACTGTCATCTCTGTCTTTTGCGGCATCCTGCTCTCATCACACTGCAAAATGCCCCCACCACCCCGGACATTCGCGCGCGCGGGGTTATTTTATGAAATCTGCGAGCGGGTTATAGATGAGGGCGTCGCCTCCCATGCGGAGGCGTGGATAGAAACACGGCATGGCAGGAATTGATGCTCGCACGGGCAGGGGTCGCCTCCCATGCGGAGGCGTGGATAGAAACGTCGTCCCGCCGCGCGCGCCGGTCGCTGCCATAGCGTCGCCTCCCATGCGGAGGCGTGGATAGAAACAGGGAGATCGCCAATGGGAGAAATGACCGAAGCGTCGCCTCCCATGCGGAGGCGTGGATAGAAACTGGCCTCAATGCGGCTGCCGGCATAGATGACTGGTCGCCTCCCATGCGGAGGCGTGGATAGAAACCGCAAGCGCCGCCGTGGCCGATGCGCTCACCGTGGTCGCCTCCCATGCGGAGGCGTGGATAGAAACGAGCGGGTGCATGGTGTGAATGTCGAGGCGGCGCGTCGCCTCCCATGCGGAGGCGTGGATAGAAACCTCATCAGCCGCAACATAGGTGCCGCAGCGATAGCGTCGCCTCCCATGCGGAGGCGTGGATAGAAACGAGCCGGATGGCGAGACGTTCCTGTCGGAGGCCGTCGCCTCCCATGCGGAGGCGTGGATAGAAACCCGCGCCGCACCTCGAATGTGTATGCGGCAACCCAAAATCTCATGGCATCGTGCCGAACAGTCAGCCCTCCCAGAAAGCCGGCCGGGCTTCATCCAGCCCGGTGCCAAGCCGCACGGGAGCCACCTTCAGTGCCAGCCCGGTGCGGGCGCAGGTTTCCACGGCCACGCCGCTCAGCGTGCCCGGCCCTTCTGCCGGCTGGAAACGGCCCGCGCCAATCTTGCGGGTGAAGCGGCGCAGGGGCTCTTCCTTGTCCATGCCGATCACGCTGTCATAGCAGCCGCACATGCCGGCATCGGTCATATAGGCTGTGCCATGGGCCAGAA
This sequence comes from Xanthobacter sp., assembly GCA_035911315.1. Taxonomy (GTDB): domain Bacteria; phylum Pseudomonadota; class Alphaproteobacteria; order Rhizobiales; family Xanthobacteraceae; genus Xanthobacter. Next base: position 190,576 of record JAMHVS010000010.1, on the reverse strand, counting down.
TGCGATGGTCGGCTGTTGGCACATGGGTGTGAGTGCCCACCACGAGCGAGGCGCGCCCGTCACAATGATAGCCGATGGCCTGCTTTTCGCTGGTGGTCTCGGCATGCACATCCACCACCACGGCATCCACCATCTCGCCCAGCACCGCGCCATCAAGTGCAGCATCCAGCGCGGCGAAGGGGTCATCCAGCGGGTCCATGAAGATGCGGCCCATCACATTCATCACCAGAACCTGCGCGCCGTTCTTCGCCTCTACCAGCGCGGCACCGCGTCCCGGCGTACCCTTGGGGAAGTTCATCGGCCGCACCAGCGCCGGGGCGCGCTCGATGAAAACCAGCGACTCCCGCTGGTCAAAGGCATGGTTGCCGAGGGTGACGGCATCTGCCCCCGCTTCCATCAGTTCATTGTAAATGGTCTCGTTGATGCCAAAGCCGCCGGCGGCATTCTCGCCATTCACCACCACCAGATCGAGCTTCCATTCGCGGATCAGCCCCGGCAGGCGCGAGAGCACGCATTCGCGGCCCGGGCGGCCCACCACATCACCGAGAAAGAGAATGCGCATGTCTGATATTCCCCAAAGCCCTGCGGCCTGAACGTGCCCCAACCGGACAAGGCCGGCAGATGATTCCTGTTTTGAGCGAATTCTGATCGATTAAACAATCCGCAGGAAAGCGCCCCGGAACATTTTCGGGTGCAGCAGAGACCGGTTCACCCATAAAAATGCCTGACGACAGCGTTCTGCGCCTCATATCGCCTGAGACAGCATGCAGGGAACGGCCCCATCCTGGGTTATCATCCAGTCCACCGCCTCATCATGTGTTTCACGCGGCACGCGTGCCACCTGCTGGCAGGAAAAGGCAAAGCCGAAAGCGCGCACCGGCCCCTGCGCCCGCAACAGCGCCAGCGAGCGATCATAGAAGCCAGCGCCATAGCCGATGCGAAAGCCTTCAGCATCATAGGCAGCCAATGGCACCATCACGACATCCGGCACCACAATGGGCGCATCTGGCGCGGGGGTGGGAATGGCGTAGCACCCCTTCGGCAGCAACGGGTCATCCACCGCCCAGTGACGAAACAGCAGGGGCTGGCCCAGCCTCACCACCTCCGGCAGCGCCAGCGCCACGCCCTGTTCCCGCAGGGCAGCCGCCAACGGGCGAGGGTCAATCTCGTCATGAATGGCGCTGAAGAGGGAGACGCAACGCACCGGCTGCGCCAAGATTAAATCCACTGCCCAGCCTGCGGCACGGCGCGACGCCTCTGCCCGCGCTTGAGCACCCATTGCTGCCCGGCGCTGGAGCGCCGCGGCACGCAGGCGGGACTTCTCGTCACGCAGGGGCGCGGCTGAAGCAGAATCTGAAAGAACAGGAGCGGGAGAATCAGCCACGACAAGCCCCTCCGCAGAGCCTGACAGGCTGGGCGCCCCATGGTGCAGACCAGATGGGGCAGAACCAGCAGGAAGGAAAAGTGCGGGCCACCTGAGCCGTCGGATGGCGATCCCGGGAACCTACAGAGTAGGTGGGCGCCGTGTGTCCAAGCCCGGAAGCGAGGTCAGGGACAGCTCCCTTAAGGATCGATAAGGCCCCGGGGAAATGTTCCTAACGAACCCTGCAGCGCCGCATCCCTAATGTAGGGATGAACGCGCCCGCCCGCCAGTCCCTTTCAGTGGCACGCACAACTATCCGCGAACAAATTGAAAGGCGATCAAACAGGGCAGGCTCAGCCCATGCCCACATTGTCCTTGGCAGGTGGCGTCACCTGCACCACAAGCTGCTCGATGCGCTCGGCAACATCCTCTATGGCACGGGCAACTTCCAGCTCGCTGGCCTCGATCCGCGCAAGGGCGGAGGCGCGTGCATCACGCTGGCCCTCGATGTCGCTTTCCAGCGCACGGATGCGATTGCGCGCCTCGGCCAGCTCATCGGAAATGGTGATGGCGGCCATGACGACAAGCCGCTGGTCGCCGATCTCGCCGAAAGCGGAGCGCAACTGGGTGATGCGGGTATCGATATCATAGGCGAGGCGGACAAGGTGATCTTCCTGTCCCTCATCGCAGGCCATACGATATTGCCGTCCGGCAATGGTGACGGAAACGTGGGGCACGGGCTCAGCCACCGTGAGTCGCGAGAACGTCGCGCACTGTGGTCATGGCCACATCCAGCCGGCGCAAGATTTCCTGTCCCACTTCTGTCACCTCACCCGCGCGGGCCTGCGACTGATCCAGCTCAGCGGCCAGACGCGCGCGATCATTGCCCATGGCATGGAGCTGCGCCATGAGCGTTTCCTGATGACGATCCGCTTCCTGCCGACGCTCAAGGGCGTTGGTCAGGGAATCGATCGCCGCATGAAGACGCCGCGTTGCGGCTTCCACCGGAGTTTCCTGCACAGGCATCTTTGGTTTCAGGGCGTACATGGCGGGATATTAGCCGAGTCGAAGCCGGGCGCGCCACTGGGGTTCGGGTTGTCAACGATAAATGGCGCAGACAAATCGTCAAACGCGGTTACCGGCCGTCCCGTCTCTTTTCCTGCTCACAGACGCATGCACCTGCCGGCAATGTTCAGGCGGCCAAAAGCGCGTCACACCTGTTTCTGCCAGCAATTGCGCGGTTGTCCGACCCTTTTGTGAAGCCGGCAAAAAGCTCACCCCAACCAAAGCGCGACGATCCGGCACGCCCATGAAGTGCGCCGCTGCCTTGATCTTATCAAATATGTACGTTTGACAGCCCCGAAGCATTGATACAAAACCGCCGCGAGCGGCAGCTCCCGCTACGTGAAAGCCCCGGCCGGTGGCCTTCAGTTCAGGAGCACACGCCGCCCGAGACCAGATATTCCGGCCAGTATCCGCGGAGAAATGGGGCCTCATGTCAAACCGCACGCGCCATGATCGTATGGCCAACGCCATCCGCTTCCTCGCCATCGACGCCGTGGAAGCAGCCAAGAGCGGGCATCCCGGCCTGCCGATGGGCGCGGCGGATATCGCCACTGTCCTGTTCACCCGCGTTCTGAACTTCGACCCGACCCAGCCGAAATGGGCGGATCGCGACCGCTTCATCCTCTCCGCCGGCCATGGCTCCATGCTGCTTTATGCGCTGCTGCATCTGGTCGGCTATGAGAAGCTGCCGATCAGCGAGCTGAAGAATTTCCGCAAGCTGGGCTCGCTCACGCCGGGCCACCCCGAGAATTTTGTCACCGAAGGCATTGAAACCACCACTGGCCCGCTGGGTCAGGGCATTGCCACCTCGGTCGGCTTCGCCATGGCGGAACGTCTTCTCTCCACCCGCTTTGGCGCGGATGTGGTGAACCATCGCACATGGGTGCTCGCCTCCGACGGCGACCTGATGGAAGGCGTGAGCCAGGAAGCGATCGATCTTGCCGGTCACCTCAAGCTCTCCAAGCTGGCGGTGCTGTGGGACGACAACCGCATCTCGATTGACGGCCCCACCTCCATCTCCACCTCCACCAACCAGCTGGCCCGCTTCGCGGCATCCGGCTGGGCCACCATCGAGGTGGACGGGCATGACCCGGAGGCCATTTTCGCCGCAACCGAAGTGGCCCGCGCCTCTGACAAGCCGACCCTGATCGCCTGCCGCACCACCATCGGTTTCGGCTCGCCCAACCGTGCGGGTTCAGAGAAGGTGCATGGCGCGCCGCTCGGGGCCGATGAAATCGTCGCCACCCGCGCTGCGCTGGGCTGGGAAGCCGCTCCGTTCGAGATTCCCACCGATGTTCTGGCAGACTGGCGCGCCGCCGGCAGCCGTGGCCGTGCCGCGCGCGAGGCATGGGAAGCCCGCCTTGCCGCCGTCCCTGCCGCAGAGCGCGCCGAGTTTGAGCGCCGCATGGCCGGCACCCTGCCCGCAGCTCTTGGTGATGCGGTTGTCGCGGCCAAGGCGAAGGCCGTGGCTGATGGCGGCGCTGTCGCCACCCGCAAGTCTTCCGAGCTGGTTCTGGATGTGATCACCCCGGTGGTGCCCGAAATGATCGGCGGCTCCGCCGACTTGACCGGCTCCAACAACACCAAGGCCAAGGGCGCAAAGTCCATCACGCCGGATGATTTTTCCGGCAGCTTCGTGCACTGGGGCATTCGTGAGCACGGCATGGCTGCGGCCATGAACGGCCTCTCGCTGCATGGCGGCGTGGTGCCCTTCTCCGGCGGCTTCATGGTGTTCTCGGACTATTGCCGTCCGTCCATCCGCCTTGCCGCCCTCATGGGCCAGCGTGTGGTTCATGTGCTGACGCATGACTCCATCGGCCTTGGCGAAGATGGCCCCACCCACCAGCCGGTGGAACATCTGGCGGCCCTGCGTGCTATCCCCAACCTCACCGTTCTGCGTCCTGCCGATACGGTGGAGACGGCGGAAGCCTGGCAGATCGCGGTGGAGAACAAGGGCGGCCCCACCGCGCTGATCCTCTCCCGCCAGAACCTGCCGCTGGTGCGCACCGATGCCGATGCGACCAACCGTTCTGCGGAAGGCGCGTATGAGCTTTCCCCGGCCAAGGGCGAGGCCCAGGTCTCGCTGTTCGCCACCGGCTCTGAAATCGCCATCGCGCTGGATGCGCAAAAGGCGCTGGAAGCACAGGGTGTCGCCACCCGCGTGGTTTCCGTGCCCTCGTTCGAGCTGTTCCTTGCCCGCCCGGTGGCAGAGCGCAAGGCGGTGATCGGCAATGCCCCGGCAAAGGTCGCGGTGGAAGCCGCCATCCGCATGGGCTGGGATTCCATCATCGGTTCCGAGGGTGGCTTTATCGGTATGGATGGCTATGGCGCCAGCGCCCCGGCCAAGGATCTTTACGCCCATTTCGGCATCACGGCTGAGGCGGTTGCAAAAACCGCTCTCGAACTGCTGAAGCAGGCATAATTTAGACGCCTCTCCCGTGCAGTGTCGCCGCGCCCCGGCCCGCCGGGCCCGGTGGCACGGCGGATCAGGACCGCGCCGCGCGGATGAGCGGCAAACATGACAGGACAGAGCCGGCACGAATGCCGCTCATGGAGGAACGGAAATGACTGTGAAGGTGGCCATCAATGGCTTCGGCCGCATTGGTCGTAACGTGCTGCGCGCCATTATCGAGTCCGGTCGGACCGATATCGAGGTGGTCGCCATCAACGACCTCGGCCCGGTGGAAACCAACGCTCATCTCCTCCGCTTCGACAGCGTGCACGGCCGCTTCCCGGCTCAGGTGACCGTGGATGGCGACACCATCAATGTCGGTCGCGGCCCCATCAAGGTCACCGCCGTTCGCAACCCGGCAGAGCTGCCCCACAAGGCGCTGGGCGTGGATATCGCGCTGGAATGCACCGGCATCTTCACCTCGCGTGACAAGGCCGCGGCCCATCTTGAGGCCGGCGCCAAGCGCGTGCTGGTTTCCGCCCCGGCCGACAATGCCGACCTCACGGTTGTCTACGGCGTGAACCACCAGAAGCTCACCAGCGAGCACCGCGTGGTCTCCAATGCCTCCTGCACCACCAACTGCCTGGCGCCCGTGGCCAAGGTCCTCAATGATGCCGTTGGCATCGAGAAGGGCTTCATGACCACCATTCACGCCTATACCGGCGACCAGCCCACGCTCGACACCATGCACAAGGACCTGTATCGCGGCCGCGCTGCAGCCCTGTCCATGATCCCGACCTCCACCGGCGCGGCCAAGGCTGTTGGTCTCGTGCTGCCGGAGCTGAACGGCAAGCTGGACGGCACCGCCATCCGCGTGCCCACCCCGAATGTCTCGGTTGTGGACCTGAAGTTCATTGCCAGCCGCAAGACCACGCGCGAAGAGATCAACGAGGCCATCATCGCTGCCGCGAACGGCCCGCTGAAGGGCATTCTGGGCGTGACCGCTGTGCCGAATGTCTCGATCGACTTCAACCACGACCCGCACTCCTCCACCTTCCATCTGGACCAGACCAAGGTGATGGACGGAACGCTGGTGCGTATCCTTTCCTGGTACGACAATGAGTGGGGCTTCTCCAACCGCATGAGCGACACCGCTGTCGCCATGGGCAAGCTCGGCTGAACCGGGAAGAGGGTGTTCTGACATCATGGTCGCTTATCTGACCCTGGACGACGCTGACCTCGCTGGTAAGACCGTCATTGTTCGCGTTGACCTGAATGTGCCCATGGATAACGGCCGGGTGACCGATGATACCCGGCTGAAGGCCATCCTTCCCACCATCCGCGACATCACGCGGGTGGGGGGCAAGGCCATTCTGATCTCCCATTTCGGCCGGCCGAAGGGGCAGCGTGATGACACGCAGTCCCTCCTGCCGCTGGTGCAGCCCATGGCAGACCTGCTGGGACATGAGGTGGCTTTTGCCACCGACTGCCTCGGCGCGGAAACTGCCAGGGCGGTGGCCGATCTGCCTGCGGGCGGGGTGATCATTCTGGAGAACACCCGCTTCCATCCCGGCGAGGAAAAGAACGCGCCGGACTTCATCGCGGCGCTCGCGCGCCTCGGTGATCTGTATGTGAACGACTCCTTCTCCACTGCGCACCGCGCCCATGCCTCCACCGAGGGGCTGGCCCATGTGCTGCCGGCTTATGCCGGACGCGCCATGCAGGGTGAGCTGGATGCGCTGACCCATGCGCTGGAACAGCCCGAGCGGCCGGTTGTCGCCGTGGTGGGCGGAGCCAAGGTGTCGACCAAGCTCGAACTTCTGGGCAATCTCGTCCACAAGGTCGATGTGCTGGTGATCGCCGGCGGCATGGCCAACACCTTCCTGGCCGCAACTGGCCACACCGTGGGCAATTCGCTGTGCGAGCGCGAGATGGGCGGCACTGCCCGCGACATTCTGGTGGAAGCCCGCAAGGCCAACTGCGAGATCGTGCTGCCGGTGGATGCCGTTGTGGCGCGTGAATTCAAGGCCAATGCCGAGAACCGCACCATTGATGTCGACCATGTGGCCGCTGACGAAATGATTCTCGATGCCGGCCCGGAAACGGTCGCACTGGTCGAGAAGAAGCTCGCTGATGCCAAGACCGTGGTGTGGAATGGCCCGTTCGGCGCCTTCGAACTCACCCCTTTCGATGCTGCAACTGTTGCCGTGGCACAGGAAGCGGGCCGCCTGACCAAGGCTGGCAAGCTGCTCTCCGTGGCTGGAGGTGGCGATACGGTCGCGGCCCTCAATCACGCCAAGGCGGCAGATGACTTCTCCTATGTCTCTACCGCTGGCGGTGCGTTCCTCGAATGGCTTGAGGGCAAGTCCCTCCCCGGTGTCGAGGCTCTGCGTCCCAAGACTGCGGGCCAGCCCGCTGCCGTTAACGCTTGATCGCCGCCCAATGCGGCAGAAAAACCAAGGATGATTGCACATGAGCGCTGAACTCGACGCAAATGCGCAGAAGATGGTGGCCGAAGGCAAGGGCATTCTGGCCGCCGATGAAAGCACCGGCACCATCAAGAAGCGCTTCGACGCCATCAATGTGGAATGCACCGAGAACAACCGCCGCGATTATCGCGAGCTGATGTTCCGCACCACCGAGGCGATGAAGAACTACATCTCCGGCGTCATTCTCTATGATGAGACCATCCGCCAGAAGGCCGCTGATGGCACCCCGCTGGTGACGCTGATCGCCGAGAGCGGCGCGCTGCCGGGCATCAAGGTCGATGCCGGCGCCAAGCCCCTGCCCTTCTGCCCCGGTGAGACCATCACCGAGGGGCTCGATGGCCTCGCCGGCCGCCTCAAGGAATATTATGACCTTGGCGCGCGCTTCGCGAAGTGGCGTGCGGTGATTGATATCGGCGCCGGCATTCCCTCCCGCACCGCGATCGAGACCAATGCCTCGGCGCTGGCCCGCTATGCGGCCCTGTGCCAGGAAGCCAAGATCGTTCCGATCGTTGAGCCGGAAGTGCTCATGGATGGCGACCATTCCATCGAACGTTGCTATGAAGTGACGGAAGCTGTGCTGAACGAGGTGTTCAACCAGCTCTTCACCCAGCGCGTGCGCCTTGAGGGCATGGTTCTGAAGCCCAACATGATCGTGCCGGGCAAGAAGTCCGGCAAGAAGGCTTCCGTGCAGGAAGTGGCAGAAAAGACCGTGCGCGTGCTCAAGAGCACCGTGCCGGCCGCAGTGCCCGGCATTGCCTTCCTCTCTGGCGGCCAGTCCGATGAGGAATCCACCGCGCATCTCGATGCCATGGTGAAGCTGGGCAACCTGCCATGGGCGCTCACCTACTCCTACGGCCGCGCCCTGCAGGCTGCCCCGCAGAAGGCATGGTCTGGCAAGGTGGAGAATGTGGCCGCAGCGCAGGCCGCCTTCACCCACCGCGCCCGCATGAACTCTCTGGCTTCGCGTGGCCTGTGGTCTGCGGATCAGGAAAAGGTGGCCTGAGGCCAGCCTTTACATAGGAATGAAGAAAGGGCTGGTCAGTGACCGGCCCTTTTTTTATTGGCGAGACACGCCTCCTGATTGCAAGGATGCCGGGTGAATATACGCACCCGTTGCGCTCAGCATCTCTACCCATGGCATGCCATAGCGCTGCCGGGCCGAGGACCATTGCGGACAAGCATGACTCATCTAAGGGCCCCGCCCCCTGCAGCATCAAGGCTGCTTGCATATTCATCCCATCGACAAAGCAACGAAGCCGATGAGCGGTAGCTTGCCTCTCCCGAGCGCGTTTCCCCAATAGCTCCCGCACTCACTTGCCCTTATTCGCCAACCGCTTGGCTGCGCCATGTGATCTGTGCCCGGCGTCATGATGCTTGGCCATAGCCTGGCATTAAATCAGATCAAAATTATATTATTTACATGGATTAAGTTGATTTATGTTTTCAAACATGCATCTAATCAATTTAAGGTATTATTACATTTAATTTATGTGAATAAATTCTCCCCCTGCAGCATGAACAGCCGGGCAACGGGGAGAGGTGCTCTCTTCAGGGCTCGTTCCTCACACACAGCTATATCGGGACCATATCCATGACGTCAGGTTTTCGCGCAGCGCTCGCAGCCGTGCTTCTGGCCACAACAGGCACGCTGCCCGCCCTTGCCCAGGACACGCTTGTCATCGGCGCACCTTTGCCGGTTACGGGCGCGCTCTCCCCGGAAGGCACCAAGCTGAAGCAGGGCTATGAGTTGTGGCAGGAACAGGTGAATGCTGCCGGTGGCGTCAAGGTCGGCGACAAGAAGCTGAAGGTCGACCTGCGCTATTACGACTACCAGTCGCAGACACCCAAGGCCATCCAGCTCGCTGAAAAGCTGATTACGGATGACAAGGTAGACTTTCTCTTCTCGCCTTTCGGCTCCGGCGCAACCAAGGCGACAAGCGCCGTGGCGGAAAAGCATGGCGTGCCGATGATCGCGTCTTCCGCCTCATCAGTCGAGGTCTTCGATCAGGGCTACAAGAACCTCTTCGGTGTTTACACCGACAACAGCACCTTCAGCGAACCCATCGCCGAACTGGTCAAGACCAAGCTGCCGAATGCAAAGCGTGTCGCCATTCTCGCGCGCAATGACCTTTATCCGCTGTCACTGGCCAATGAATTCGAAAAGAGTGCCAAGAAGCGCGGTCTGGATGTCGTCTTCTTCGAGAAATACGCTATCGGTACGCTGGATCATGCCTCTGCCCTCACCCAGCTTCGTGCCGCGAACCCCGACTGGGTGGTTGTGACCGGCTATATCAATGATCTCATCACTATCCGCAAACAGGCGGCTGATCTCAAGGTGGGCGGGGATGTCTTCACCCTCATCAATGGTCCGGCCTATCAGGAATGGATCAGCGCCGTTGGCCCGCTGGCCGAGAATGTGACGACGGCAAGCTGGTTCCACCCGGTCGTGAAGTACGAAAGCGAAGACGTTTTCGGTTCATCCGGCAAGTTCGTCGAGCTGTTCAAGGAAAAGTACGGCTCTGCGCCAGACTTCACGCAGGCTTCTGGCGCTGCTGTCGGCGTCGTGTTGCAGCAGGCGATCGAGCGGGCGGGCTCGACTGACCATGACAAGGTTCGCGCAGAACTCCAGAAGGGTGGTTTCAAGACCTTCTTCGGCCCGATTTCCTTCGCCGAGAGCGGTATCGCGAACTCCTATGTGCCGCCTGTCATGCAAATCCAGGACGGCAAGGTGGATGTTGTTCTGCCTGCTGACATCGCAACCAGCGAATTCCGCACCGGCCTCAAGAACTGAGACCTGAACATCCATGCGGCCGCGCCTCACCGCGCGGCCGCATGAGGGAAAGCGTTCCATGTTGTGGTTGCAGGTTCTAGTGAACGGGCTGGCCGTTGGCGGGCTTTATGCCTGTATCGCGGTGGGTTTCTCGATTGTATGGGGTGTGCTGAACATCATCAACATCCTGCACGGTTCGCTCATCGTGCTGGGTGGCTATCTGGCTTTTTTTGCGCACCAGTATTGGGGCATCAGCCCTTTTCTGTTCGCGCCATTCGCCGGGGCGATCCTGTTCGTTCTGGGCGTAGGTTTGCAGGCTCTCGTCATCAACCATGTGATGACACGCCCCTTCCTCATCACCCTGCTTCTCACATTCGGGCTGAACCTGTTCCTCGATAACTCCATGCTGGCCATGTTCAGCGCGGACTACCGCAAGGTTCTGCTGGATCCACCACTGGGGGTGTTTGAGCTTGGCTCCATCGTGGTGCCGGCAGACCGCATCTATGCCACGCTGATTGGCCTGACCCTTGTGGGCCTTCTTTCACTTCTGCTGCGCTTCACCCAGCTTGGCCGCGCTATTATTGCCGTGCGCATGGACAGGGATGCCGCCGCTCTGCTGGGCATCAATGTGCGCTGGACATATGCGCTGGCCTTCGGCCTCGGTGTCTTCATGGCCGGCAGCGCCGGTGCATTGCTCAGCGCCATTTTCCCCATCTCTCCGGTGGCGTCTGCCGGCTATCTCAGCAAGGCATTCGTCATCTGTGTGCTGGGCGGGCTTGGCAGCATACCCGGAGCGGTGATTGGCGGTTTTGCTCTGGGTGTTATCGAGAGCTTCGGGGCGCTGTTTCTGGGGCCGGAACATGCACTGACACTCGCCTTCATTCTGCTGGTGGTGCTTCTGGCGGTTCGTCCCTCCGGCCTTCTGGGCAAGCGGGGGTTCGCCTGATGTGGCGCCTTGCTCTGCCTTTTGTCGTTCTGGCCGTCGCTTTTGCGGCATTGAGCCAGACGGATGCCTATGTCATCCGCCTCGCCACCATTTTCGGCATGTATGCCACCCTCGCTCTTTCATGGAACATTATCGGGGGCTTTGCGGGTTATCCCTCTTTCGCAACAGCCGCCTTCTTCGGCCTTGGAGCCTATGTAACCGCGGTGGCCCAGAATAATGGTGCCCCGCTCATGCTTGCCGTGCTGCTCGCAGGCGGGGGCGCGGCCCTGTTTGCGGGCCTTCTGGGCTCAGCCATCCTGCATTTGCGAGGCCGCTATTTCGCCATCGCCAGCCTCGTTATCGCTGAGGTGCTGCGTGAGGTCACGAATTCCTGGACCGATGTGACCGGCGGCGGCATGGGTATCAACCTGCCGCTGGTGGGTGGCAGCGTCATGGGTCAGGCGCAGTTTTATCTCGCCGCCATGCTGGGACTGGCCGCCATCGCCATGAGCGCGACCTTGTGGCTGGACCGCTCGCGCCTCGGCATGGCCCTGCGGTGCATTGCCCAGAATGAGGACGCCGCGCAGATCATCGGCATCGATACCCGCCGGGCCAAGACACTGGGCTTCATTCTGTCCAGCCTGTTCATCGGCTGCGCGGGCGGCATCTATGCATCCTGGATCACCTATATTGACCCTACCGATGTCTATGACGGCGCCATGTCGGTAAAACCGATCCTGATGGTGCTGCTGGGCGGGGTTGGCACGGTGTTCGGGCCCATATTCGGTGCCTTCACCTATCTGGCTCTGGAAGAGCTGCTGTGGCGCAACATACTGGAGTTCCACGCCGGCATTCTCGGCCTGATGGTGGTGCTGCTGGTGCTGTTCCTGCCCGGCGGGCTGAGCGAAGCCCGCGGTTTCGGACTTGCCCGCCTCATGGCATGGAGAAAGCGCGCATCATGACCCCGCTTCTCGAACTCTCGCACGTCACCAAGCGGTTTCGCGGTCTGGTCGCGCTGTCTGATATCAGCCTCACCCTGAAGTCCGGCGAGATCGTGGGCCTCATCGGCCCCAATGGTGCGGGCAAGACCACGCTGGTGAATGTTATCACCGGCGTGCACAAGTCGGATACCGGTCATATCCAGTTCGCGGGCAAAAGCATCACCCGCGAGCGACCGGACCGGATTGCCCGCCTTGGCATCGCCCGCACCTTTCAGGTCGTCCAGCCTTTTCCGGCCATGACCGTGCTGGAAAATGTGACCGCGGCGGCACTTTTCGCGGGCGGGGCCGGCTCCATTACGCAGGCGCGGGATTCAGCCGCCGAGCATCTGGAATTCTGCGGGCTGATCAGTCAGGCACACAAGCCTGCCGCCGCCCTCACACTCGCCGGACGCAAGCGGCTGGAACTGGCCAAGAGCCTCGCGCTCCAGCCAAAGCTCCTGATGCTGGATGAGGTCAATGCCGGCCTCAACCCGGCCGAGATTGACGCGGCGCTGGAACTGATTGCTGCCATCGCCGCACGCGGCATCACGATTTTCCTGATCGAGCATCTGATGAAGGTTGTTACCCGCACCGCCCAGCGGCTGGTCGTGCTCCACCATGGCGCACTGATCGCGGATGGACCCGTGGCACAGGTGATGGCGGATGAGATGGTCATCGAGGCCTATCTTGGCCGTCGATATGCCCAGCGCATGGCGGGAGCAGGCATATGAGCACCACCTTGCTGGATGTCGAAGTGCTTCAGGTGGCCTATGGTGACATTCAGGTTGTCTGGTCTGCCGATCTTCAGGTGCGTGAGGGCACGACGACTGCCCTTATCGGCTCGAATGGCGCGGGTAAAAGCACGTTGCTGCGTGCGCTGTCTGGCCTGCTTCAGCCCATCGGCGGGCATATCCGCATGAGTGGACGCGATCTGGCCGGCGCATCGCCCCAGCATTTCGTCGAACAGGGCATTGCCCATGTGCCGGAAGGACGTCGCCTGTTCACAGGTCTTTCCGTGCATGACAATCTGATGCTCGGCGCATACCGGCGCAAGGATGGCAAACAGGCGATCCGGGCCGATCTCGAGAAAATGTATGCGCTGTTTCCCCGTCTGGCCGAGCGGCGCAATCAGGATGCGACCACCATGTCCGGTGGCGAGCAGCAGATGTGCGCCATCGCCCGCGGTCTCATGGCCTCTCCCCGCCTACTGCTGATCGATGAGCTTTCCCTCGGTCTTGCACCGGCTGTGGTCGACCAGCTGGTTCTCACCCTGCAGCAGGTGCGCGCCACGGGCACGAGCCTTCTGGTGGTCGAGCAGGATGTGGGGATCGCGCTGGAAATGGCTGACCATGTTTATATCATGGATCAAGGGCGCACAGTGCGGCATGGCCCGGCCGAAACCATAGCTGCCGACCCCTCCATTCTTTCCGCCTATATTGGAACATGACCCCCATGACCGCCAATAATCCCACCCCCGATCGCCCGCAGATCGAATATTATTTCAGCTTTATTTCCTTGTGGTCTTATGTCGGAAGTCTGGTTTTTCAGGACATTGCTGCCCGGCATGATGTGCAGGTGATCTACAAGCCGGTAAACCTTCTGAAGGTCTTTGCGGCTGGTGGCGGCAAGCCGGTGCGGGAACGGCCGGTACAAAGGCAGTCATACAGGCTGGTGGAGATGGAGCGCTGGAAGGATCTTCGCAATATCCCGCTGGTGTTCCACCCGAAATTCTATCCGGCAGATCCCACGCTGGGTCATCGCATGCTGCTGGCTGCACTGGATGATGGCGCGGATGTGGGCGGGTTTGTGCATGCGGGTCTCAAGGCCGTATGGGCAGATGAGCTCGATATTGCGGATCCTGCCACTCTGGTGCGGCTCGCAGACGGGGCCGGCCTCGATGGAAAGGCGCTGCTGGCCCGCGCGGATGACCCGGCCCTGCATGGGCGCGAGACGGAGCTGACGACAGAAGCCATTGAGCGGCAACTGTTTGGTGCCCCATTCTATTTCTATCGCGGCGAACCATTCTGGGGGCAGGACCGGCTGGAGATGCTGGATGGCGTGCTCACCTCCGGGCGTGCGCCCATCCTCCCGGAAAAGATCAGCTAGACGGCAGAAGGCAGAGCCGCGCATCCGGAATTGGAGGCCACCGGCATATATGTCGGTGGCCTCTCGCCTATCAATCTCACCCGAAGATCTTCTCCCCACCAACCCAGGTCTGGGAGATCTTGATCTTCATGATGTCATCGGGCGCAACCTTGAACGGATCTTGCTCCAGCAGGACCAGATCCGCCTCCTTGCCAGCTTCCAGAGAGCCGATCCGGTCGCCTTGCCCGATCTGCACCGCTGCCGCTGATGTCACCCCATGCAATGCTTCTTCCAGCGTGACGGCCTGATCCGGGCCAACAATGGAATTGTCCACCGTGCAACGCCGGGTCACCGCAGTCTGAACCAGCCGCAGCGCACCCAGCGGTGAACAGGGGCCATCCGTGTGGAGGGTGAAGGGCAGCCCTTCGCGCGCACATGCGCCCGCTGGGTCCATGAAAGCCGCCCGCTCCGGGCCGAAAAGCTGGTCACGATAGGCCGCGCCATAGAGATAGACATGGTTCATCAGGAAGGTCGGCTGCACGCCCAGCGCCTTCATGCGGGTCAACTGCTCCGGCCGCACGATGGTGGAATGCTCGATGCGGTTGAGGCCGGTGGGCGGGTTGGCGCCATAGGCGGCCTCGATGGCATCCAGCGCGGAATCGGTCGCCGCATCGCCATTGCAATGAATCTGCACCGGCCAACCGGCGGCCTGAATGGCGGCAACCATCTTCTTCAGCTCTTCCGGCGGATAATTGGTCGCGCCCTTCACATCCGTATTCAGATACGGAATGGTCTGCGCGCCGGTCTTGGTCTGGTTAGATCCGTCATTGATGATCTTGATGCCGAACAGCGAGAAGCGCGAATTGGGGAAGAGCGCCGCTTTCGCACCCCGGCCCAGACTCTTGTAGGCATCACCGGCAGCCATATTGTCATACATCAGGCTCGCGCTGAGCCGGCCCGTGCCGCTGGCTGTGAGCTTCACCAGCCTCTCGATCCATTCCGGCTGCACCGTGCCCGGTTCATGGGTCGTGGTGTTGCCCAGTGACGCGCTCAGCTTGAAGTAATCCTGCATCGCCTTGGCGAAGACCTGTGGTGTGATCTTTGGCAGGGCATGCGGCACGAACTTCAACATGGCGCTCTCTTCATAGACGAGGCCGTTGAACTGTCCGTTCGCATCACGCCCGAAATGGCCGCCACCGGGCAGAACGCCAACATCCTGAGGGATCTGCGCAATTTTGAAGGCTGCCGAATTGGCTGCCCCGTCATGCATGTTGATGTACCAGATGAAGATGGGGCGCTCGGTCGAGATGGCGTCAAGCTCCGCCATTGTCAGATTGCCGCCTTGCAGCAGGTTGTCGAAATTATAGGCTGCGAGCCACTTTCCGGGCGGCAGTTTCGCATCCAGCGCCTTGAGGCCGGCAATCAGGTCCGCGCGGGTGGGATAGGTTTCAAACCCCACATCAATCAGCAACTCGGAGAAGAGCGCGACAAAGCAGGAGTGCTGGTGTGGGTCCACGAAGCCGGGCAGCAGGGTGCGTCCGTCCAGATCAATAACCTGCGTTCTGGCTGTGCGCAGCCCGTCAATATCGGTGAGCGCCCCGACGGCAATAATCTGGCCATTGCGCACCGCCAGTGCCTCGGCCCGGCTGCCGGAAGTGCCGTTCATGGGAATGATGGTGCCGCCACGAAATATGGTGTCAGCACCCGCACCAGCTTGTGCCTGCGCATGTGCCTGCCCAAAAGGCAGCCCCAATGCCGTTACACCCGCGGTTGCGCCGGCCAGCGCCATGAAGGCACGACGCGAGGGCCCCCCGCGCCGCCCCATTTCCGCTGAAAAACTGGACCAGCCGCTATAGAGACTCTTGTTGGTGAAAAGCGTTCCCACACAGAAGCGACACATGATCCATCTCCCTGCATACCCATGCCGTCACTTTGCAGGAAGACGAAGTGCATCCGTGGTGCACGAAACCACAGATGCGCTTTGCCCCTCTGTTTTTACGCAGGCCCGGCGGCAAGGCCATTTCTTATGCCCTTCGAATGCCTAACCGATCAGCTTGCGAAGCTTGCGTGTGATCGGCACCACAATGACGCTGGTGCTCTTGAAATCGAGAGCTGCCTTGAAGGCGCTGGCCAGTTCTTCCGTGGTGGAGGCAGAGGAGCTTCGGGCTCCATACCCCTTGCCAAGCGCGACGATATCCAGACCCGGCAGGTCGAGGCCGGGCACATTGGGGGTTTTCTCCAGCTCGGCGAACTGCTTCAGGATTCCATATTCTTCATTTTGCAGAACCACATAGATCACATGGGCCTGCTGCTGGGCGGCGGTGTAGACCGCCTGAATGGAATACTGGAACGAGCCATCCCCCATCACACACAAAACAGGCCGTTCCCGCCCGCTCTTGCGCTCGGCCAGTGCCAGCCCCACGGCGGCCGGCGTGGTCCAGCCCAGCCCGCCCGAGGCGAAGGCATAGGAAACATCCGGCTTGCGGATGCGGATCTGGTCCGCCAGCTGCGCGACATTGGAAGGGGATTCCTGCGCCAGAACGAAGTCATCCGGCAACAGGGCCTGCAAGGTGGCGTAAACAGCGGTGGGGGTCAGCGGCAGCTCTCCCGCCACCGGAACCTCCGGCGCGGAACGCAATGCCGCCCCTTCATGCGCCGGGCGTGCATTCACCTGCGGCAGCAGGGCGCCCAGGAACAGGCCGGCATCACTCACCAGACTGTCACCCACAGCCGCCTTGGCGGTGGCGTTGGGGTCATCCGTCACATGAATGAGTTCCGCACCCTCCGGCAGATAGGAGCCGGGCACATAGGGGTAGTAGCGGAATACGGGCGCACCCACGACCAAGATGAGGTCATGCCCCTTGAGCCTGTCGCTCAGCGGGCCGATGGCGGGTGGCAATACACCTGCAAACTGGGGGTGGACTTCGGGGAAACCGGGCCGCTCGCAGAAAGGCGAAGACCAGACCGGTGCGCCAAGCCGCTCCGCCAGCGCAATGCCATCCGCCCACGCATCCGCTCCACCACGCGCGACATCGCCGCCATAGATCAGCACTGGGGCCTTTGCAGCATTGAGGCGTTCCGCGAAAGCCGACACCCGCGCCGGATCTGGCCCGATGCGCGTCGCCACCGTGCGCACGGGGGGCATCTCATCCATCGGCTGGTCCCAGTCATCCAGCGGCAGAGAGAGGAAGACGGGGCCGGCGGGCTGCTGGATGGCGGTGGCGTAGGCGCGCATGAAGGCACCCGGAATATCCTGCGGGCGCGCGGGCTCATAAGCCCACTTCACCCATGGGCGTGGCAGCGTGGTGGCATCAATATTGGTGAGCATGGGCTCAACCAGCAGCATGTCCCGTGTCTGCTGGCCGGCGGTGATGATAAGGGGTGTCTTGTTCAGATAGGCGGTAAGAATGGCGCACATGGCATTGCCTGTTCCCGCACCCGTGTGCAGGTTCACGACCACCGGCTTGCGCAGCCCCTGGGAAAGCCCGTCCGCGATGCTGACAACGCTCGCTTCCTGAAGGGCCATCACATAATCGAAGTCTTCAGGGAAGTTCTTGAGAAAGGGCTCTTCCGTGGAGCCGGGATTGCCAACGATCGTGGTTAGCCCGAGCTGACGCAGGAGATTGAACGTCACATCCTTCACTGTCGGCATTTTCAACCCCATCCATGAACTGAGGGACACCGCCCGCAACGGGCCTACCATGACAGTCCGATATCCTTGGTGCCAGAGCCCTTGAGACATCAACCTTTGAAATAATCACACGAACTCTACTGCAATCATCATGAAATAATATGAAATACCCAATTCGAAACAATTGAGCATTTCCAACCCACAGAATCATGACAACCCGGCTTCAGCAAAACAGGAAACATGGAATCATGCGGTAGGGAGCTCTCATCCACGGTCGGCACCGACCGCCTGCCATCATGCGGCGGACCTATTGCCCATGACGGAAAGAGGCATTGATTCGAGTTCCTCACGCATCACCCCCTGCCCCAGCCGACTTTCCGCGCAGGACTGGCCTGTGACCGGCAGACTATGGCCTCCTTGCATGAGGCAGGTTTTTCACCCGGCGCCCGAAGATCAGCGCAGGGCATTCCCCGTCTTTCGCGCCCGCGCGCTACCCGGAGCAGGCTCCACAATCACCCGCGACACACATCAGGGAATGGTCATTGGCCATTTTTCAGGCCATCCGCCCTATCGCGCCCGTCTGGATACGACAGAAGACAGACAGCTTGCGGAGCAGAACGGTTTCGGCGTCCTGTCCCATCATGTGGCAGCCCCGAATGCGATGCCCAGCCGTCGTGTTGACGCAACAAAGGTAGCAAGTTCGGCACACACCTGATAACCGCCCCTGAACCGCCCATTTTCTGGCAGATTGATTTCACCATGTCCGATACCGAACTGCCCGCACCTCGCCTGATGCTCATTCTCGAAGCCAGCACCGCGCTGAAGCCGGATGCGGTGGAAGCCCGCGTGGCTGCGGGAGATGTCGCCGCCATCATCCTCGCGACAGATGAGAACGTCCTGCCGGAGCCGGCACATCTGCGCGCCCTCGCCGCCCCCGCCCAGCAGCGTGACGCCGCTGTACTGGTGACAGATGCCGAAGCACTGGTGGAGCAGGCAGGCCTTGATGGCGTGCATGTGCGCACCGCCACCCCTGCTCCGCTCAAGAACGCCCTGTCCGCCCTCAAGCCGGCCTCCATCGTCGGCGCAGGTGGACTGATGGAGCGCCACACCACCATGGAGGCGGGAGAGAGCGGCGCGGATTATGTGCTGTTCGGTGCCCTTGCCCCCACGCCCGAGGATGCCGCCAGCATCCGCACCATGATCGAATGGTGGGCAGAGCTGTGCGAAGTGCCCTGCGTCGGCGTCGCCACATCACTGGACGAGGTGGAGGAACTGGCGCTGCTGGGTGCCGATTTCGTGGCGCTTCCAGCCACTCTCACAGAAGGCCCGGAGGGTCTTGCCCGCGTGGGCGAGGCACAGCAGAGACTGGACCTGGCCCACGCGGCACGGGTTGAAGCCTTCAATGCCGCCCTGGAAGGGCGGAACTGACCGGAGCACGCGATGCGGCATTCCGTTCTGCACCAACCCAAACGGGTGCGCGCTCTTACCGGGCTGATGGCATTCGGCCTCGGCCTGCTTTTGCTTGCATCGCCTTCATCCGCCGCCCCCAAGGAGCAGCCGAAGGAACGCGCGCCTGCAAAGGCCGGGCAGAAGGCTGCGCCAGCGCCTGCGAACCAGCCAGCGCCCATCCGCTATCCGCAGGAGGATACGCCGGGCGCAAAGGGCGATATCGCCTATGGTGCCTATCAGCGCGGCTTTTATCGTACCGCCTATCAGGCCGCCCTCAAGCAGGCGAATGAACAGAACAACGTGCCTGCCATGACCTTGCTTGGCGAACTCTCCCAGCGCGGGCTTGGCACACCGGCCAGCGCGCAAAAGGCTGCGGAATGGTATCGCAAGGCCGCCGAAAAGGGGTCCGCTGACGCCCAGTTCTCCCTCGGCCTGATGTATCTGGCCGGTGAAGGCATGCCGCAGGATGAGGAAGCCGCCGCCAAGCTGTTTCAGCAGGCTGCGGAAAAGGGACATGGCGAGGCGGCCTATAATCTGGGCCTGCTCTATCTCGCCGGTCGCAAACTGCCTGAAGACCAGAGCGCCGCCGCCCGCTGGTTCGATGTTGCCGCCAAGAAGGAGGTCGAGGATGCCCAATACGCCCTCGCCGTGCTTCTGAAAGAAGGCGATGGCGTGCCGCAGGACCTGCCCGCATCCACGAGAATGCTGCAGAAAGCGGCCGACCACGGCCATGTCACCGCGCAGGTTGAGCTTGCCATCATGCAGTTCAATGGCACGGGCATGGACAAGAACGAGGCTGCGGCAGCGGGCCTGTTCCGCAAAGCGGCGCTGGCCGGCAATGCCATTGCCCAGAACCGCTATGCCCGCCTGCTCTCGGCCGGGCGCGGCACCCTGCAGGACAAGGTCTCTGCCGCAGCATGGCACCTCATGGCCAAGAACCGTGGCCTTGGCGACCCCTATCTGGATGAGCTGATGGCCGGCCTTTCAGAAGCAGACCGCAAGAAGGCCGAAGCGCTGGCCGCGGACTGGGGCGCGCATGCGCAAAGCCCCCCCGACGCGCCCTCGCATGCCAGCCCTTCCCCGCAACGGCCTTGACGGAGGCGCTGCGGGCGGGCACACGTCGCGGCAACACATTCTTTTCATGGAAACTACGCGCGCGGGTGCGATTCGTCGCCGCGCCGCAGTTTCCGCCAAGGCTCCCCCCGGGGCCGCATTTTCGGACACGTCCCTATGATCCGCTCGCCGCTCATCACTGTCATGGTTCAGGCCGTCCGCAAGGCGGGCCGCGCCCTCATCCGCGATTTCGGCGAGGTGGAGCAGCTCCAGATCTCCCGCAAGGGCCCGGCGGACTTCGTCTCCAACGCCGACCGCAAGGCCGAGGAAATCCTGTTCACCGAACTCTCCCGCGCCCGCCCCACCTATGGCTTCCTGATGGAAGAGCGCGGCGTGGTGGAAGGTTCGGACCCGGATAATCTGTGGGTGGTGGACCCGCTGGATGGCACCACGAACTTCCTGCACGGCATCCCCATGTTCGCCGTTTCGGTGGGGCTGGTGCGGGCTGGCGTGCCCTATGCCGGTGCCATCTACAACCCGATCGCCGACGAGCTCTTCATCGCCGAGCGCGGCTCGGGGGCTTTCCTCAATGACCGCCGCCTGCGTGTCGCCGCCCGTCTGAAGCTGGCCGATTGCGTGGTGTGCTGTGGCCTGCCGCATATGGCGCGCGGCGACCATGCCGAATTCAACCGTGAGCTGGGCGTGGTGCAGAAGCAGGTCGCCGGCCTGCGCCGCACCGGTTCTGCCGCACTGGATCTGTCCTGGGTGGCCGCCGGCCGCTTCGATGCCTTCTGGGAACGTGGCCTGTCGCAGTGGGACATGGCCGCCGGCCTCGTGATGGTGCGTGAAGCCGGTGGCTTCGCCTCCGATATGGAAGGCCGCGACAAGGCGCTGGAAAAGGGCGACGTGCTGGCTGGCAACGAGCATATCCACCGTGACCTGCTGCGCCTTCTGAAAAGCGTGGCCTGAGGAAATCCGGAATACATCCGGCAAGCCTGTATAGACCCCGGCAGAATAGTTCTGCCGGGGTCTTTTTGTTTTCTCAGTCCGGCCCTCCGCACCTAACTTGGGAAATGAATCTCCACCGGCTGGCGGGTCAGCGTCCTGCGTCCGCGCTTGAAGGCATGCAGAACGGGCGCAAGTTCCGCCACCGCAGCATGCGGGCTCTGGGCATCCAGAATGACGAAATCCGCCGGATGGCCCACCTTGATGCCATAGTCTGCAATATTCAGCAGTTGTGCAGAACGGCGCGTCACCATGTGGAAGCACTCCTCCACATCAGCCTGCGCGCCGATATGGCAGATATTGGCATTCAGATTCGCCATACGCACCAGTGAGCAATCCCCGAAGGGCGTGAACGGGTTCAGCACATTATTGGTGGAGAGCGAGCAATTGACGCCATGGTGCAGAAACTCATGCGTCTCGGTCACACCGCGTGTTTTCGCACAATCCCGGTCACGCCCCATCAGGAACAGATCGGTTGAGGGCAAAACCGTCAGCGCCACACCGGCATCGCGCATCCGGGCCGCAATCTGTGCGCGGCGTGTCTTTTCCACATAAGCCAGCTTGGTCACATGGCCAATCGCGGTGCGCCCGCCCCAGCCATATCGCTCCGCAAGGGTGCAGACATATTCAAGATCAAGCGCTGCGGTGTCCGTTCCAAAATCCAGATGCATGTCGATATCGACATCGAACATGCGCGCCATTTCGAATATGCGGTCGATCTGCCCATGCGGGTTGCTGTCCGTATAGGGCGCGGCCCCCACACAGGTCGCGCCGCCGCGCAGGGCTTCCAACATCAGTTCATCGGTGCCGGGATTATTGAGCAAACCCTCCTGCGGAAACACACAGATCTCGATGTCCATCGCCCAGCGATAGGCCTCACGCGCGGCCAGCACACCTTCAAGACTGCGCAGACCGATACCGGGATCCACCTCCAGATGGGTGCGCATATGGGTGGTGCCCTGCGCAATCGCCTTTTCCAGCGTACGGCTGGCGCGGGTGAACACATCTTCCGCCGTGAAATCCTTCTTCACACGGGCAACTTCCGAGATCGCCTCGTCCAGATCGCCGGTCGCAGCGTGGCAGCGCTCCAGAATGCAGGATTTGTCGAGATGGATGTGCGTTTCCACGAAACCGGGTGCCACCAGCCGGCCGCCGGCATCCAGCCGCACACCTTCGGCTGTAAGGGCGGGCGAGATGGCGACAAAGCGGCCATCATCAATGCCGATATCCACCAGCGTATCCGGATTTTCCGCCAGCCGGGCATTGGTGACAATCAGGTCCATCCGCTCATCTCCTGCTGCAAGAATTAAGTTACGCCTGCCTCAGCGCATGGAGAGGCGCGCTGCATCCGGCCTTGCCCGGTCGCCCCGAAGCTTTGCCCGCCAGATGCCGAGCTCAACCATTTCCGCGATGACATCCGCCATCACCTTCGCCGCCGCCTCGCTCCCGCGTGGGTTCATGCTGCGCTGGGACACCACAACCGAGAGCCGCCATGACGGGGTCGGGTCCACGATCGGCACCGCGACCATCTCGCCCCGCGCCATCTCGTCGCCGAACGCGAAATGCGGCATCACCGCCAGGGCATGGCGGGCGCGTACCATGCGGGCGATGGCGGGCAGGCTGTCACATGACATCACATTGGGCACGATGCCCTGACGCGCCGCGAACCGCTCGATCACCGTGCGCATCACATTGGGCGCGCCGGGCAGCACCACCGGCAGATCGAACATGTCATCAAAGCTGATCTGCCCGGCCGCGATCACCGGATGGCCCGGTGGCGCAAAAAGCATCAGCTCCTCTTCCATCATCTCGGTCCAGGCCACATTCTCGAAGGCCCGGTGATCGTAGAGCAGCGCAACATCCAGTCGTCCCATCTGGATGAAGTCATCAATATAGCCCGTCATCGCCTCCACAATGTGCAGGGTGATATTGGGCTGGCGCTCAGCCATGGCGGTAATCAGCGGGAGAGACAATCCGCGACAGGCCGAGGTGGGCAGGCCCACCGAAACCTTGCCCGAAGGCGTGAGGGACTGGGAACGAATAACATCCCGCGTGCGGTCCACCTCCTGCAGGATACGCCGCGCATGGTCATATAATTGCTGGCCAATTTCCGTTGGCGTCACGCCGCGCGCATGGCGCACCAGCAGCCCCACCCCCAGCTCGTCTTCCAGATTTTTCATCTGCTGGCTGAGGGAAGGCTGGGCAATGCGCAACACCTCCGCGGCACGGGAGAAATTCCCGCTCTCGGCGATCTGCACGAAATATTTGAGCTGTCGCAAGTCCATGAAAGGCCCCTTGTTCGGCAAGTCTGCCACCGGACCTAGAGGTGTCAAGCGACTAAAATTCGCTCATATGCACAAACTATAGACAATAGAATATATGTTTTCATGCAATTTCAGTGAGATAACACAATTCTATACCGATAAAATCTGCCTATAATTCAGTTCAATAGGCATTACCTATATCTATGATTGGAAAATAGTCTTTGCCGTGAGGCGCAATGTATCTCTAGCCTGAAGTCGTACCCAACAAGCGGGCCAAGAGCCCAGCCATTCCGCTCATCCTGGCGACAACAGGAGCTACAAGCATGCCTTTTCAACGCTTCAAGCGCCTCCGGCTCATGGCAGCCACTGTGGCGTTCGGCCTTGCAAGCTCGGCGGCAATGGCCGAGCAGCAGCCCTGCATTGGTAATTCCGCAGCCGTGACAGGCCCTGCGGCCTTCTCCGGCCTCGCCATCAAGATGGGCGCGGAAATCGCCATTGATGAAATCAATGCATCCGGCGGGGTCCTCGGAAAACAACTTAAACTTGTGCAGTATG
Source organism: Xanthobacter sp. (assembly GCA_035911315.1). Taxonomy (GTDB): domain Bacteria; phylum Pseudomonadota; class Alphaproteobacteria; order Rhizobiales; family Xanthobacteraceae; genus Xanthobacter. The sequence goes on along the minus strand of JAMHVS010000010.1, from coordinate 166,550 downwards.
ATGATGCAGGTGCACCACCGCGTGGTGTCGACAATACACGGCGTATTGCACTGGCAGACAAATGTATTGCCATTCTGGGTGGCTTCCACTCCACCGTAGCGGTGGCACAGGTAGACCCGGTTCATGAAATCGGCATTCCATACATGGGCGTGTGGGCAGCCAATACAAAAGCCATCGAGAATGGCAAAGACCCGAACTTCATGTTCCGCATCTCGGCCAAGGACAAGTGGGTAGCCCGCTTCCTTGTCGATGAAGCCCTGAAGGTCACAAAGGATGGCAAGATTGCCTTCTTCTACGAGAATACTGGCTGGGGTAACGGTGCGCTGCCGGATGTGAAGGCTGCACTTGCCGCCAAGGGCAAAGAACTGGTTGTTGCCGAGACGTTCAACTGGAATGACCAGGATATGTCTCCGCAAGTGATGCGGGCGCGCGATGCCGGTGCGGATGTCATCATCATCTGGTCTCTGGATCGCGAGGCCAATCAGGTCCTGCGCGCCATGGACAAAATCAGCTACAAGCCCACCATCGTTGGCGCCTGGGGCATCAGCGGCAATCTGGGTGAACTGGCCGGCCCGCTCGCCAATGGCACGCGGGTGATGCAGACCTATTCCTTCCTCACACCGCAAAGCGAGACCGGCAAGAAGGTGCTGGCCACCCTTGAATCCAAATATGGCCTCAAGGATCCCTCCACCATCAAGGCGGCCTCCGGCATCGCCAATGCCTATGACGCGGTCTATCTGCTGGCGGATGCCATCAAGATCGCCGGGTCCTATGACTGGCCGAAGGTGCAGCAGGCCCTCTATCAGGTCGAGCGTGACGGGCTGGTAGCCCCCTACAAGCCCGCCTTCGACAAGGCCGACCCGGAGCGCAATGACGCCCTGCTGCCGGAACATTACCTGCTCGCCGTCTGGCACGACGGAAAGCTGATCCCCTTCGCAGGCTCGCCCTACGACAAATGAGCCCGGCGTGGCGGAGCAAGCCTCCGCCACCGCCCCTGTGCCTGCTTCACCCGCCCCTCGTCCGCTCTGTCAGCACTGGATCATCCCATGTCTACGGTGGCGCAATATGTCTTATCCGGCCTGGCGATTGGCGGCATCTATGCCCTTGTCGCGCTTGGCTTTCACATCATGTGGTCCGCGGCGCGGGCAGTGAATTTCGCCCATGGCGACACGCTCATGATTGGTGGCCTCGTGGCAGCCTATCTGGTCGCCATCGGCTGGCCGCTGGGGCTGGCCTGCCTTATCGCCATTGTGTGCGGCGGCCTGTTCGGCTTCGTGCTCGAACGCATGGCGGTGCGCCCCTTTCTGGGCCAGTCCAACTCCATCGGCTGGATGCTCACCACCATCGCTGTCGGCATCATGGTGGAAAGCATCGCCACCATCGAAACGCAGGGCTATGCGCTGCCCCTGCCCTCTCCCGGCATTACCAGCTCGGTGCAGATCATGGGTGCGGGGCTTTATCCGCAGGAACTGGCCATTCCGGTCATTGCGCTTGCCGCCATGGCCGGGTTGCGCGTGCTCCAGCGCCGCACCCTCATCGGGCGGGCGATGCAGGCCGTCGCCTATAACAAGAATGCCGCGGCGCTGATGGGCATTGATGTCAATCTGGTCGTCGCCTTCTCCTTCGCGCTGGCCAGCCTTCTGGGCGCAGCCGCCGGCGTGCTGATTGCCCCGGTCGTGCAGGCCTCGGCCACCATGGGCGTGCTGCCCGGCCTCAAGGGGTTCGCCATCGCCATCATGGGCGGCATCACCTCCGCGCCCGGCGTTGTCCTCACCGGACTGGCCTATGGCGTGATGGAAAAATTCGTCGAGGGCTACATCTCGACCTCCGCGCGCGAGATCGTTGGCTTCTCTCTGATGATCGTCGTGCTGCTCGCCTTCCCTCAGGGCCTGTTCGGAAAGCGCGAGGTGGCCAAGGTATGAAACGTCTCTATCCCCTTGGCTTTCTGGCCTTCGCGCTCATCCTTCTGGCCGTGCCGCTCGCCTCGAACAATGAGTATGAGCTGCGCCTGTTCATGCTGTTCCTGATCTACGCGATCATCGCGGTCGGGCTGAATGTGCTGGTGGGGCTATCCGGCCTCGTGTCTCTGGGTCAGGCCGGCCTGTTCGCACTTGGCGCCTATACAGGGGCAATCGTGGCAATCCGGCTCGGTTTCGACATGATCAGCGCGACCATTGTCGCTGCCATCATCTCCGGGCTGTTCGGTGTGCTGCTGGCCTACCCGACAGTGCGGGTGCGCGGGGTTTATCTCGCGGTTGTCACCATCGCGTTTGGGTTGATTATCGAGAATATCGCCATTGAGTGGCAGTCCCTCACCGGGGGCACCACCGGGCTCATGTCCATCCCCGCGCCGAATGCCTTCGGCATCCGCCTCTCCGGCTATGCCTATTATGCCGTGCTGGCTGTCACCCTGTTCCTGCTGGTGGTGGGCACCCACAATCTGAAGCACTCGCGCTATGGCCGCGCCATGCTGGCGGTCTCGCAAAGCGAAACGGCGGCCCGCGCGCTGGGGCTGAGCCCCACCACCATGCGCACGCTGGCCTTCGTGGTGTCTTCTGTCACGGCCGGCATTGCGGGCACCTATTACGCCTTCCTCAACTCCTACATCTCGCCCGATATCTTCACCTTCACGGACAGCGTGCGCTTTCTGCTGATGGTCATTCTGGGCGGGGCGGCCTCTACCTTCGGCCCGCTGATCGGTGCCTATATCCTCACCTATCTGCCCGAATATCTCCAGGAATTCGCGGTGTGGCAGAAGTTCGCCTATGGTGCGCTGCTGCTGGTGGTGATGTTCGCCCTGCCGCGCGGCATCATGGGCTCGCTGGGTGCACTCTTCGCCCGCCTGCGCCCCCGTGCGGTGGCCGTTGCGGCCAGCGAGGGTCTCCCGGCCGAGGCGACCCTCAGCCGCGATCTCAGCCACATGCGGGCAGAGCTGGTAACGCGCGATCTCACCGTGCGCTTTGGCGGCCTCACCGCGCTTTCCGCAGCATCGGTCCGTGTGAAGCCGGGCGAGGTCCATGCGCTGATCGGGCCGAATGGCGCGGGCAAGTCCACCTTCGTCAACACCATCTCCGGCTTCTACCAGCCCACCTCGGGTGAATTCGAGCTGGACGGCGTGCAACTCACCGGCCTGCGCTCGCATGAGATTGCCCGGGTGGGTCTGGCCCGCACCTTCCAGAACACCGAACTGTTCGGCGATATGACGGTGCTGGAAAATGTGATGGTGGGCTGCCAGCAGCGCCTCACCTATGGCATTGCCGCCTCCATCCTGCACACGCTCTCCATGCGCCGGGAAGAAGAGCAGTGCCGGCGGGAATCCATTGGCCTGCTCTCCTTCGTGGGTCTGGAAGATTTCGCCCATGAGGAGGCCCGCTTCCTGCCCTTCGGCCTGCAGCGCCGGCTGGAGATTGCCCGCGCACTGGCGGCCGGCCCCCGCCTCCTGCTGCTGGATGAACCCGCCGCCGGCCTCACCACGCAGGAAATCGACGATCTGGAAGCCATGATCCGCCGCATCGCGGGGCTGGGCATCAGCGTGCTGCTCATCGAGCACCATGTGGAGCTCATCATGGCGGTCGCCGACACCGTGACCGTGCTGGATTACGGCCAGGTCATCGCCAGCGACACACCGGCCGTGGTGCAGGCCGACCCGCGCGTGGTGGAAGCCTATTTCGGCACCTCCGACAGCACGCACCTTCAGAGCGATCCCCAGCCTTCGGAGGCATCGGCATGACCACTCCAGATGATGCCCTTCTCGATATCCGCAATCTCGAACTGCGCTATGGGGCGGCAGTTGCGGTGCGCGACATCTCGCTCAAGGTGAAACCGGGCCAGCTTGTTGCGGTTATTGGCAATAACGGGGCTGGCAAATCCTCCATGGTGCGCGGAGCCAGCGGCCTTGTGCGCCCCTCCGGCGGGCAGGTGCTGTTTCGGGGGGAGGACACCACCGCCCTTTCCGCGAACAAGAAGGTGCGGCGCGGCCTCATCATGGTGCCGGAAGGCCGGCTGCTGTTTCCCGACCAGAGTGTCGAGGACAATCTCATCCTCGGGGCCTATGCCCATGGCGGCCTGAAAACACCGCGCGCGCGGGAGACACTGGAGAAGGTGCTCACCCTCTTCCCGCGCCTGAAAGAGCGTCTGGCCCAGCAGGCGGGGTCCATGTCCGGCGGTGAACAGCAGATGCTCGCCATTGCCCGCGGCCTGATGGGGGAGCCGGAACTGCTCATCATTGACGAGCTCTCCCTCGGCCTCGCACCCAAGATCGTCGATCAGCTCATCCGCGTGCTGGCAGACCTGAATGCCGGCGGGCTTTCCATCCTGCTGGTGGAGCAGCTTGCTTCCTACGCCCTCGCCATCGCCGACCATGCCTATGTGATCGCCAATGGCCGGGTGGTGCGAGATGGCCCCAGCGCCGAACTCGCAAAAGACCCGGAGGTGATGGCCGCCTTCCTCGGCAAGAAGCCCGAGAGCTGAGCCGCACCGGATTGAACGTCCGCGCCTCCCCCCTTTCTTCCACACCCATTGCCTCAAGGAGAAACCATGCCCCGCGTTATCGATCTGAGCCTTCTGATTGAAGACAACATGCCGGCGCACAAGCTGTTCCAGCGCCCGGTCATCACCACCCATATGAGCCATGAAAGCTCGAAGGCTCTTGGCCTCGGCGTGCCCGGCGATGCCATGACCTTCCAGACCAACTTCATCGCCATGCTCGACCATGTCGGCACCCATGTGGACGCCTTCCGCCATGTGAAGCCGGATGGCGCGCCGATCGATGAGATGCCGCTTGAAATGTTCATGGGCAAGGCCGTCTGCTTCGACCTGCGCCATATCCCCGATCTCGGTGAGATCGGCGTGAAGGACATGGAAGAGGCCGAGGCCAAGAGTGGCGTGAAGGTGGACGGGCACATCGTGCTGCTGTGCACCGGCTTCCATGCCCGCAACTATCCCAAGCTGGACTCGGTGTGGAAGAACCCGCTGCTCACCGCCGAGGCTACCCAGTGGCTCTATGACCGCGGCAGCCGCATGCATGGCGTGGAAGGCCCCTCCACCGACAAGCCCACCGATGACATCTTCGCCCAGCATCGCCTGTGCCGGGAACTGGGCATGAGCCACTGGGAGTGGCTGGTGAATCTGGAAGAACTGATCGGCAAGGGCGAAATCCAGTTCTTTGGTGCGCCCCTCAAGTTCAAGGGCGGCTCTGGCTCTCCGGTCCGCGCGTTCGCGCTGGTGGACTGACGCCCCGCCCTTGCCGGGCGACGGGCACTGCCCCGTCCGTCGCCCGGTCCATTCCGTGCATCGGCCCACCGGACCGCAGCACCACATATCGCCAGGGATGCAGAAAAGGATGCCGCCATGAACCGCCCTCTGCCCTTCGCATGCCTGAGCGCCCGTGAAGCGCGCGCGCGCATCGCCCGCAAGGAAATCTCCCCCGTAGAGCTGACCCGCGCCGCGCTGGATGCCGCCCGCAACACACAGACGAGCCTCAACGCCTTTTTTCTCATCATGGAAGATGAGGCGATGGCGGCGGCGCGCAGTGCGGAGGATGCGGTGATGCGGGGTGAGGCGCATGGCCCTCTGCATGGCCTGCCCTTCTCAGCCAAAGACCTGATGGCCGTAAAAGGCGTGCCCTATGCCTCCGGCTCCCGCGCCTTTGCCGAAAACATCGCGGCAGTGGATGCCCCGGCAGTGGAGCGGGCGAAGGCTGCTGGTGCGATCCTCATCGGCAAGACCACCACCAGCGAGTTCGGCTGCAAACCGGTGGGCGACAGCCCGCTCACCGGCATCACCCGCAGCCCGTGGAACCTTGAAAAGACCCCCGGCGGTTCAAGTGCCGGAGCGGCCGCATCGGTGGCGGCAGGCATCACCCCTTTTGCTCTGGGCACAGATGGCGGCGGTTCCATCCGCATTCCCTGCGCCTTTTCCGGGCTTGCCGGCATCAAGGGCCAGTTTGGCCGTGTGCCGGTGTGGCCCACATCAGCCACGCCCACCCTTGCCCATGTCGGCCCCATCGCCCGCGATATGGCTGATGCCGCAATGCTGTTTGCCGCTATCGCCGGATATGATGCGCGCGACCCCTTCAGTGTGGCCGGCCCGGTGCCGGATGTGGAAGGCGCCGTGGGCACGTCCATCGCCGGCATGCGCATCGCATGGAGCCCCACCCTTGGCTATGCCCGGCCAGACCCGGAGGTGCTGCACATCACTACCCGCGCGGTAGAGCGGCTGGCGGCGCTGGGCGCGCATGTGGAGGAAGTGGAGAGCGTTTTCGCCACCGACCCCGCCGACATCTGGATCAACGAGTTTTATGCCGGCGTCGGCACCCGCCTGCGCGGTGTGATCGAGAACCAGAAAGACTTGCTCGATCCCTCTGTCGCCGTGGTGCTGGAAGCAGCCCTTGGGCAGGAGATGCGCGCCTATTATGAAACCGTGTTCCAGCGCTATGCCCTGCGTGAGGAGATGCGCCAGTTCTTCACCCGTTATGATGCGCTGGTTTCACCCGTTCTGCCCGTGACCTCGCTGGCTGCCGGGCTGGACATGCCGGCGCACCTCAATGACCGCAATCTGGTGAGTTGGGTATTTTACACCTACCCCTTCAACCTCACCGGCCAACCGGCCGCCAGTGTGTGCGCGGGGCTGGATGCGGAGAGCATGCCCGTGGGCGTGCAGATTGTGGGGCCGGCGCTTGGCGAGGCAGATGTGGTGCGAGTGGCCTCTGCCATCGAGAGCAGCCGGCCGGAAGGCGCGCTGGTGGCACCATTCCGGCGGGCTGAGACAGCTCTTTCGCTTCAGGCGTAAGCGCTGCGTTTGCCATTCTCACCGGCGTGCGAACAGCTTCTCCACATCCTTCAAGGAGAGGGTGACAAAAGTGGGCCGGCCATGGTTGCACTCCCCGGAATTGGGGGTGGCCTCCATCTCCCGCAGCAGGGCGTTCATCTCTTCCACCCGCAGGCGACGGCCCGCGCGCACCGAACCGTGGCAGGCCATGGTGGCGGCCACATGCAGCAGGCGGCGCTCCAGCGGCAGGGCGTCATCCCATTCGGCGGCATGTTCGGCAAGGTCGCGCACAAGGCGGGTCACATCCGCATCTTTCAGCAGGGCCGGCACCTCGCGCACCAGCACAGCGCCATGGCCGAAGGATTCAAGCACGAGCCCCAGCGCTTCCAATTCCGCGCTCTTTTCCGCCAGCCGCTCGGCCTCGGCCGGGTCCAGTTCCACCACGGCGGGAATAAGCAGGCCCTGCCGGGCCACGCCATCGCGATCCAGCCCCGCTTTCAGGCGTTCATAAACCAGCCGCTCGTGGGCCGCATGCTGGTCCACCAGCACCAGCCCCTCACGGGTCTGGGCAACGATATAGGTTTCATGCAGTTGCGCGCGCGCGGCCCCCAGTGGCCGGTCGAGGTCAGGTGCATGAATGGGCGCGGCATCGGCCCGCGCATCGGCGGAGGGACCGGCAATATCGAACTGGCCCTGCCCTGCGCTATCCTCCCCCTCAAGACCGAAAATTGCGGTGGGTGCAGGAGCCATATGCCCCAGAGCATCTGAAACACCGGATTCCGCCACCCCATCCGGCCGGGAGGCGGGATAGGCCGGGGAAGCGCGCCAGTCATATCCGCCGGCGGGCATCGCCTGCGCCGGACGCTGCCAGAATGGCGCGCCTGCACCACCCGATGGCATGGGACGGGAAATCACATCCAACTCAGGCGCACGGGCCAAAGTCACCAGCCGGTCCGCGATGGTGCCGGCCGTGCGCGGCACCCGGGCGGCCAGCGTATCGCCCACCGTGCGCACCACCAGCGCGCGCACATTGCCGCCATCACGAAAGCGCACCTCGGTCTTGGCCGGATGCACATTCACATCCACCTCACGCGGGTCGAGGCTGAAAAACAGCGCCAGAACGGGAAAACGATCGGATGGCAAAAGATCGGCATAGGCCGCGCGCACGGCACCCATCAGCAATTTGTCGCGCACCGGGCGGCCATTGACGAACAGATACTGGCTCAGTGAGTTGGCCTTGGAGAAGCTGGGCAGGCCCGCCAGTCCTTCCAGCACCACGCCTTCGCGCACGCCGTGAATATCCACGACATTGCGCCCGGCCTCCGCGCCCAGCACATCGGCGAGGCGGGCATTGCGGCCTTCTGCATCGGTGCCACGCGCGGGCCATGTCACCGGGGCCTTGCCCTCGGCCACCAGCGTGAAGGCCACATCCGGCCGCGCCAGCGCGAGACGGCGCACGATGTCCACCGCCGCCGTGGTTTCGGCGCGGTCTGACTTCAGGAATTTGAGGCGCGCCGGCGTGGCGTAGAACAGATCGCGCACCTCCACTCGCGTGCCTTCGGCAAGGGCGGCCGGGCGCGGTGGCGAGATATTGCCGCCATCCACCCGCACCTCGAAAGCGTGCTGCGCCCCGCGCGGCCGGCTGGCGATGGACAGATGCGACACAGAGCCGATGGATGGCAGCGCCTCGCCCCGGAAGCCGAGGGTGGAGATGGCCAGCAAGTCTTCATCCGGCAGCTTGGATGTGGCGTGGCGCTCCACACACAGGGCCAGATCCTGCGGCCCCATGCCCTTGCCATTGTCACTCACCCGCACCAGCCGCCGGCCGCCGCCATCAATCACCACCTCAATGGCGGATGAGCCGGCATCGAGCGCATTTTCCACCAGCTCCTTCACCACCGCAGCCGGCCGCTCCACCACTTCACCCGCGGCGATGCGATCGATGAGCACAGGCGGCAGGCGACGGATGGACATGAAGCAACAGGCTCCGGGAATCGGGATTGGGAGCGGATATTAGCGCTAAATGATGCGGGCGGAGAGGCGCCCCCGGCTCTTGCGCACGGCACCGGTGGGCGGCCCTACCCCGCCAGCGCTGCGATCACCGCATTCAGAACCGGGAAGCCGGCTTCCGTCGCCATCAGCCGGTTTCCATCCTGCCGCAACATGCCGTCTTCAACCAGAGACCGGATACGCACGGGGTCCAGCGGGCGGGGCGAGAGACGATGATAGCGGGCCAGATCCACCCCCTCATGCAGGCGCAGCCCCATCAGCAGCATTTCATCGGCCTGCTCTTCCGGGGTCAGCGGTTCATCGCTCACCATGCCATGGCCCTGCGCCTCCACCAGTGCCAGCCAGGCATCGGGCATGCGCTCGATCATGGTGGCGCGCCGGCCGAGATTGTCGCCGGGCCGGTTCGCCAGAATGCGCCCATGCGCGCCGGGGCCAATGCCGACATAAGTGCCATAGCGCCAGTAGATGAGATTGTGGCGCGCCTGCGCACCCGGCCGGGCATGGTTGGAAATCTCATAGGGCGCAAGACCGGCGGCGCGCGTCACATCCTGTGTCACATCCCACAGGGTGCGGGAGAGATCATCATCCGGCAGGATGAGCTTGCCGGTGCCATAGAGCCGCTCGAACGGCGTGCCCGGCTCAATCGTGAGCTGATAGAGCGAGAGATGCTCGCACCCTTCATCCAGCGCGCGGGCCAGCTCTGCCGCCCATTGTTCCGGCGTCTGGCGCGGGCGGGCATAGATGAGATCGAACGACACCCGCTTAAAAGCCCGGCGCGCCACAGCCACAGCCTCCAGCGCTTCCTGCGCCGTGTGCATGCGGCCAAGGGATTGCAGGTCCGCATCATTCAGCGCCTGCACACCAAGAGACACACGGTTGACTCCCGCCGCGCCATAGCCTGCGAAATTGGCGGCTTCAACCGAGGTGGGATTGGCTTCCAGCGAGATTTCGGCATCCGCCACCAGCGGCCATGCCGCATTGATCGCCTCCAGAATGCCCGCCACCAGTGCCGGCTCCATCAGCGAGGGCGTGCCGCCACCGAAGAACACGGTTTCGGCATTCTGCGGCCCGGTGAGCTCGCGCATCTGGGCGATCTCGCGCCGATACGCCTCAAGATAGCGCTTCTGGTCCGGCGGGTCGCGGCGCACATGGCTGTTGAAGTCGCAATAGGGGCATTTGGCGCGGCAGAAGGGCCAGTGCACATAAACCCCGAAACCACCCTCGGCGCCGGAAGAGCGCAAGGACTGCGCGGGGGCGGCGCGTGCGGCGGAAAGAACCATTATCGCTCGTATCCCAGAAGGTCATAATCGGCGCTGTAGAACTCCAGCACCCGCGCCTTGTCACGCGGCGAAATCTCCGGCGCGGCAACATGGGCTGTCTTGTTGTCATGGCGCAGCACAATATCCAAGCCGATATCGCGGCGGAACTGCTCGAAATTGCTGTTCAGCTCCTCCAGCCGGTAGGTCTTGTTCACCAGCAGGCTGCCATCCGCATCCAGCAGGAATTCATTCTGCGGGGTCCACTGCACGTGGGGTGTGCGGAGAATATGGTCAAGATAGGTGCTGAAATCAAAACGCGGGGGCAGACCGGCAAACTCCCGCAAATCCGCGCGCTGCTCCATATATTTGAACTGCGATACCAGCCGGTTCAGCGGATGCCGCACAATGGCGAACTTGAAGCAGTCCGCGAACATCTGCTCGCCCACCACCTGCCGCACAAGCCGTGCGGTGAGATGCTGCAAGCCGCCGGTCTGGTAGGCATTGTGCATCGGCCGCGTGAACCCCATCCAGAGGTTCTCCGGCGTGCGCTGCGCTTCATCCGGCCATATCTCATTCTCAAGTGAAGTGCCCCCGCACTTGGGAATATGGACAAAGATGAGTTTACGCTTGCGACAGATCATGAGAGCCGGCCCCTCCCGTTTGGCATGTCCGATGGATGAGGTCCGCAACGACCTCGCCACTTTTCACCTTGGAATAATGAAAAGACTGAACTTTGCCACCCAGAAACAGTGGCCAGCCAAGCATGAAGCGCTTTTTGCCGCCTCTTTTTTGCGCTCTCCCCGAATTGTGCTGCATGCCTGCAATTCGGGGAGGTATCCATGTATCAGGAGGCCTTGAGGCAGGCAGCGGCCAGCAGCAAGAAGGCCCGCGCCCGGTGGGAAAGGCCCTCGCCCAGAGGCGGCAGGCCGTGCTTCTCATCCGCGGTCATCTCGCCAAAGGTGCGGCTGTGCCCCTGTGGCTGGAAGATTGGATCATAGCCAAAGCCCTTCTCGCCACGCGGGGGCCAGACGATCTCGCCCACCACTTCGCCGAGAAACTCTTCCACATGCCCATCCGGCCATGCCACGCACAGGGCCGAGACGAAACGGGCCATGCGATCTTCCGCACGGGTTGCGCCATTGGCGTCCAGTGCGTTGTTCACCTTGGCCATGGCCGCGCCGAAGTCCTTAGAGGGCCCGGCCCAGCGGGCGCTGAAAATACCCGGCGCACCGCCCAGCGCATCCACCGCCAGCCCGGAATCATCTGCAAAGGCTGGAAGTTGCGCGGCTTTCGCCGCCGCTTCCGCCTTGATGCGGGCATTGCCGGCGAAAGTGGTTTCGGTCTCTTCCGGCTCGGGCAGGTTCAGCTCGGCGGCGGAAACCAGCTCGATGCCATAGGGAGCCAGCAGCTCCCGCATTTCCCGCAGCTTGCCGGGATTATGGGTGGCGATCACCACCCGGCCCGAGAGAAGGCGACCCATCACGCAATCGCCTGCTTCTGAAGCGCGACCAGCTGATCCACACCACCGCGTGCCAGCGCAAGAAGGTTGAGCAGTTCATCCTGCGAGAAGGGGGTCTTTTCGGCGGTGCCCTGAATTTCCACGATGCCGCCGGTGTTGGTCATCACGAAATTGGCATCGGTCTCGGCGGAGGAATCCTCGGCATAGTCGAGGTCCAGCACCGGCGTGCCCTTGTAAATGCCGCAAGAGACGGCCGCCACATGCTGGGTCAGCGGCATCTGCCGCACCATGGAGCGCGAATACATCCAGTTCAGGCAATCATGCAGTGCCACCCATGCGCCGGTAATGGCGGCGGTGCGGGTGCCGCCATCGGCCTGCAGCACGTCGCAATCGATGGTGATCTGCTTTTCGCCCAATGCGGTCAGGTCGGTCACAGCGCGCAGCGAGCGGCCGATGAGGCGCTGGATTTCCTGCGTGCGGCCAGAGACCTTGCCGGTGGAGGATTCGCGACGGGTGCGATCATGGGTGGCGCGCGGCAGCATGGAATATTCCGCCGTGACCCAGCCCTTGCCCTGCCCCTTCAGCCATGGCGGCATGCGCTCTTCCAAAGTGGCGGCGACCAGCACATGGGTATCCCCGAACTTCACGAGGCAGGAGCCTTCCGCGTGGCGCATCACGCCCCGTTCGAAGGAAACGGCACGCATTTCATTTGCTGCACGCTTGCTGGGGCGCATGGAAAACATCCTCGTTCTTTTCGAATTGTGGGCTTCTTCTAGAGCATTTTTGAAGGTCATGGGTACGGGGTCACATCAAGAAAATGCATCCTGCGCAAGGAAAACAGCAGCTCTTGCACCGGGCACACCCGTGCGGGTGCACACTGGAGCCTGCCGGTAGCTTCGAAAGTGCGCTTGAAGCCTCTCGCCAGAGACGACACATATAGGAGAGGTCGGCTGGACAGCCGGCCCAAGCGTCGCCGTCTTCGTCCCTTCCCGCACAGGAGGCCAGTCATGCGCGATGCGCTGCTTTCCACCACCGCCGGCGCACTGGCGCAGATTGATGCGCGTTCCCGCGAGATTTTCCGCCAGATCGTTGAAAACTATCTCGCGACGGGCGAGCCGGTGGGTTCGCGCAACATTTCCCGTCTGCTGACCATGCCGCTTTCGCCCGCCTCCGTACGCAATGTGATGGCGGATCTGGAACAGGCCGGCCTTATCTTTGCCCCCCATACCAGCGCCGGACGCCTGCCGACCGAGCGCGGCCTGCGCTTTTTCGTCGATGCGTTGATGGAAGTGGGCGACGTGAATGAGGGCGACCGCGCCAGCATCGAGGCGCAGATGGCCGCCGCCGCCCGCGCCAATACAGTGGAGGGGGTGCTGAAAGAGGCCACCACCCTGCTCTCCGGTCTTGCCCGCGGAGCCGGGGTGGTGACCGCGACCAAGACCGACCCACGCCTGCGCCATGTGGAGTTCGTTCCGCTCGACCCCGCCCGCGCGCTGGTGATTCTGGTTTCCGATGACGGACAAGTGGAAAACCGGGTGCTGGCCCTGCCCCCCGGCCTGCCGGCCGCTGCCCTCACCGAAGCCACCAATTTCCTCAATGCGCAGATCCGCGGCCGCACATTGGCTGAAGCACGGACCGAGATGGAGAGCCTGCTCAATGAACTGCGCCGGGATCTGGATTCCCTCACCGCCCGGGTGGTGGAGGCGGGGCTCGCCTCATGGTCTGATGAGGCCCCCCATGAGCGCAAGCTGATTGTGCGCGGGCAGGCCAAGCTGCTGGAAGACCTGCATGCGCTGGAAGATCTGGAGCGCATCCGCCTGCTGTTCGATGATCTGGAATCGAAGCGCGAGGTGGTGGAACTGCTGGGAAGAGCGGAAGAGGCGCAATCTCTGCGCATCTTCATTGGCTCAGAGAACCGGCTGTTCTCGCTCTCCGGCTCGTCCACCATCGTGGCCCCCTATCGTGATGGACAGGGGCGTGTTGTGGGTGTGCTGGGTGTGATTGGCCCCACCCGGTTAAATTACGGGCGCATCGTGCCGATGGTGGATTTCACGGCGCGCATTGTCAGCCGTGTGCTGGGGGCTCCGGGGTCCGAGGCCTGAAATCCCGGTGGATGCATCCACCGGGAAGCCGGCACCTTCATCAGCGTGCCTTACGCCCCAAAAGCGCATCGAGGCTGATGGGCCCCGCACCGGATGTGACGAAGTACAGGAACACGAACGAATACACGATGGCTGAAGCGCCCCCGTTTTCAGTGGGAAAGAAGCTTTTTGGAAAATGGGCAATGAAATAGGCGGAGGCCATAAGGCCGCTCATCACGAAGGCGACAAGCCGGGTCTGGAAACCCACCAGAAAGGCAAAACCGAGAACCAGTTCGAAAATGCCTGCAATCCACGGCAGTGAGCCAACAGGTGGCGTGAACGGGCCGGGATGGAAGTGGAAAATTTTTGCCAGCCCGAAGGAAAAAATCACGAGCCCCAGTGCGATGCGCAGGGCGCTCAGAACATAGGGTTGGGCGGAAGTCAGGCTTTGGTTCATGAAGTCCTCTGACGCATGTGTGATGCACGCCATTCCGGATCAAACAGACGGCATGCTGAATTTCAGATCAAACGGGGCAGACACACCACTCCGTCGCGGCGGCTGGCGAGGTTTATTCCTTAGCCATACCTTCAGCTTTGGGCGCTCAACATCACATCCGCGTGATGTGCGTGGACGCACACATCACGCATCATCTGTCTGCGCCTAGCGCTGCAGGATATAGGTGCCCGGTGCCGGACACAGGGGCTGGTAATCTGCCGCGCCCATGGCAGGCGGCGCGACCCGTTCCGGTGAGGAGTTGGTGGTGAGCCACGCACTCCATTCCGGCCACCATGAGCCCTCCGTCACCGGGGTTGCCTCCACCCACTCCTCCGGCCCCAGATGCAGTTGCCCGTGCAGCACCTCCCGGATGCGATGATGGCGGCGGGGCTTGCCGGGCTCGCTCACTATGCCCGCATTGTGCCCGCCAGAAGCGAGCACGAAGGTGAGGTCAGTGTCGGTGAGCTGGTGGATCTTGTAGACCGATTTCCACGGGGCCACATGGTCCCGCTCCGTACCCACCACAAACATGGGGGCGCGCACATTCAGCAGGGAGGCCGGCCGGCCATCCACCTTGTAGCGCCCGGCCGCCAGATCATTGTTGAGGAACAGGCGACGCAGATATTCCGAATGCATGCGATAGGGCATGCGGGTGGCATCTGCGTTCCATGCCATCAGGTCGTTCAGCGACCCACGCTCGCCCAGCAGATATTCACGCACCACCCGTGACCACACCAGATCATTTGAACGCAACATCTGGAAAGCGCCCGCCATCTGGCCCGCAGCCAGATAACCCTGCTCCCACATCGTGCTTTCAAGCAGATAGAGCGTGCTGGCATCCACAAAGAGCTGAAGCTCGCCGGGCTCGGAAAAATCGGTCTGGGCGGCGAACAGGGAGACGGAGGCAATCCGTTCATCACGTGCCCGTGCCATGGCGGCGGCGGTGATGGCGAGAATGGTGCCGCCGAGGCAATAGCCGGCCGTATGCACCTTGCGATCCGGCACAATGGTGTTCACCACCTCCAGCGCCTTCATGACGCCCTGCGTGCGGTAATCATCCAGCCCCAGATCCCGGTCCTCCTCACGCACATTGCGCCAGGAGATGCAGAACACCGTGTGCCCCTGCGAGACCAGATAGCGGATCAGCGAGTTCTTCGGCGAAAGATCAAGAATGTAATATTTCATGATCCACGCCGGCACGATCAGCACCGGCTCTGCCAGTACGTTTTCGGTCTCCGGACTGTACTGGATGAGTTCGATCAGGTGATTGCGGAAGATCACCTGCCCCGGTGTCACCGCCACATTGCCGCCGGGCACGAACTTCTCGGCCCCAACCGGCGGTTCTCCGGCAGTCTTGCGGCGCATGTCTTCCAGCGCGTTCTGCATGCCCTGTGCAAAATTTGCCCCCTTCGTCTCCTGTGCCCGGCGCAACACCTCCGGATTCGTGAAGGCGTTATTGGAGGGCGAGAGCATGTCCAGCATCTGGCGGGTGACGAAGGAGATGATCGCCTCATTGTGGGGCGAGATACCCGGCACGCCATGGGTGGCATTGTGCCACCACTGCTGGTTCAGCAAAAAGGACTGGTACCAGAGCCGATAGGGCCACTGCTGCCATTCGGGCGCACTGAAACGGTCATCTCCCGAAAGCGGCTGGATGCAGCCCGGAAGTTCCTTGTTCAGGGCACCGGAGGCAAGATAGGCGGAAAAACGCTGCAACTTGCGCCATGCCTTCACCCCAAGCTCTATCCGCTTTCCGGGCGCCACAGACAGATGCATCCACCAGTCCAGCCATGCCAAGGTGAGCGCCGTGGGCGAAATGCCGGCGGTGTAACGCCCCACCGATGCAACGGTGGCGCGGTCCAGTGCGCGCAGGGTCTCTCCCCCGCCGCCTTCATCGAAATCCGTGTCTTCCAGACAGGCTATGGCGTTCAGCAGTTCGCTCAACAGCTTGTCGGTGGCGGGCAGCTTCGGCATTGGAGCGATCAGCGGATGGCTCACCTCTGGAGAGGGCGGAGCAACCGGCAGGAGATTCGCGGATGAGCCAGTTTCAGTTTCTGTCTGCGTGACGCTCTCGAACCGCCCTGCACCTGATTCCTCAGACATCCGTGACCTCCCTTTCCACCCGGCATGTTCAAGGCCCGCCGTCTGTCATCACGCCCTTGTTATGGAGAGTTTCACGCCATGATGGCGCGAACAAGCCGGAACAGCAGGCCGATTGTCATGTCGTAACACCAGCCTGCTGTTTCCGGTTCCGGCCAGTTTGGCCGTTCCGATCATCCGCCGGGCGCGACCCCGCGTATCCGCACCATCACATGGCGCTTGCGGCCCAGTGAAAGACGAACAGGCGCTGCCGACACAGACAGCTTCAGCTCCTCATCATCCACAACTTCCCCCTCCAGCCGCACACCCCGCCCGGCGATGGAACGGCGCGCCGCGCTACGGGTTTCGGCAAACCCTGCCTCCACCAGCACCTGCGCCAGCGAAAGGCCGGCACCCGGTGCGGCCTCATCCAGCTCCAGCAGCGGCAACCCCTCGCCGGCCGCATGGCCCGTGAACAGCTTTTGCGCTGCCTGCCCTGCGGCATCGGCAGCATCAGCCCCATGGGCAAGGGCGGTCGCAGCATGGGCGAGGCGCACCTTCACCGCGTTCAATGCGGCCCCCTCAGCCTGTTCCAGCGCGGCGATCTCATCCATGGGCAGATCGGTGAACAGGCGCAGGAAGCGGCCCACATCAGCATCTTCCGTATTGCGCCAGAACTGCCAGTAATCGAACGGAGAGAGGCGGTCGGCGTTCAGCCACACCGCGCCAGCCGCCGTCTTGCCCATCTTCGCACCCGATGAGGTGGTGAGCAGCGGCGCGGTGAGGCCGAACACCTCTCGTCCCTCGATGCGCCGCACAAGATCAATGCCATTGACGATATTGCCCCACTGGTCCGCCCCGCCCATCTGCAAGCGGCACCCCATGCGGCGCGAAAGCTCCAGAAAATCGTAGGACTGAAGGATCATGTAGTTGAATTCGAGAAAGCTCAGATTCTCCTGCGCCTCCAGCCGCGTGCGCACGCTATCAAAAGAGAGCATGCGGTTGACCGAGAAATGCCGGCCGATATCGCGCAGCATGTCGATATAGCGCAGGCCATCCAGCCAGTCGGCGTTGTTCACCAGCACGGCGTCAGAAGGTCCATCGCCAAATTTCAGGAAACGCGCGAACACGCTGGCGATGCCGGCGATATTGGCCGTAATCTGCGCATCATCCAGCATGGGGCGGGCATCAGAGCGAAAGCTCGGGTCACCGATGCGGGTGGTGCCACCGCCAATGAGCACAATCGGCTTGTGCCCGGCCTGCTGAAGGCGGCGCAGAGTCATGATCGGCAGCAGATGGCCCACATGGAGGCTATCTGCGGTCGCATCGAAACCGACATAGGCCGGAACGATTCCCGCGCAAAAGGCCTCATCCAGCCCGGCCATATTGGTGGACTGGTTCACATAACCGCGTGCCAGCAGGGTTTGCAGCACAGGTGAAATGGGCTGGAAAGAGGTCTCTACCTCGGTCGGTGTCGGCATCTTGTATCTCCTGAACGCCGTCAGGAGCACCGCCGAAAACACGAAAGCCGCCTGAACGGCGGCTTTAACGGGTCATGATCGAACCGCGCCGCTCCTATGGGAACGTCGCATAATAAGAACGGGCGAGAATGTTGGCGGTCTGGATCATGGCCGCTGGGTATCTGATGGCTGTGGCACGATCAAGCCCACTGCGCCCCTGTTTTCCGCATGGCTCCCATGTGCAGCGCAACATGCATTGATGCCCGAGTCGCCCCTCTTTCCTGCCGCCGGATTGTGCAGACGGGGCACACACCGAAAAGAAAGCCGTCTTCACAAAAGGTTTCATTATAGTGAACAGAAGATGCCCGAATCCCTGCCCCTGACCTAGGGCATGCTCGTTTTTTTTATGGTTTCCAAATGACTAACACCGCCGCCCTGAAGCTGGCCAATCGCCGCCCGGCTCACGAAAAAGGGGCAAAATGCCAAAAACCGCGCCGGTATAAGCCTTAAGAGTGCGCTTGCGCAGTTGATGCTTTGCGCGCTGCGAGCTAAAGCAACGCCAATCCTGCATGTCTCCAGTACCCCTCCACAAGGGATCTCTTAGATGACGAAATGGGTCTACACCTTCGGCGACGGTAAGGCTGAAGGCAAAGCCGATATGAAGAACCTGCTCGGTGGCAAGGGTGCGAACCTCGCCGAGATGTCGAATCTCGGCCTGCCCGTACCGCCCGGCTTCACCATCACCACCGAGGTGTGCACCTATTATTACAAAAATGGGCATGCCTATCCCCCCGAACTGAAGGGGAATGTGGAAGCCGCGCTGGCACAGGTCGGCGCGCTGACCGGCAAGTCCTTCGGCGATGCGGCAAACCCTCTGCTGGTTTCGGTCCGCTCGGGTGCCCGCGCCTCCATGCCGGGCATGATGGACACCGTGCTGAACCTCGGTCTCAATGACCAGACGGTGGAAGCCGTGGCCAAGCTCGCAGGCGACCGTCGCTTCGCCTATGACAGCTATCGCCGCTTCATCACCATGTATTCCAACGTGGTCATGAACGTGCCCCACCATCACTTCGAGGAAATCCTTGAAGTCTATAAGGAAGAGAAGGGCTACGTTCTCGACACCGACCTGAACGCCGATGACTGGGCGCGGCTGGTGGAGAAATACAAGGTCAAGTTCCAGAACGAACTCGGCAAGCCCTTCCCGCAGGATCCCCACGAGCAGCTCTGGGGCGCGATTGGCGCCGTGTTCAGCTCCTGGATGAACAATCGCGCCATCACCTATCGCCGCCTGCACACCATCCCCGAAAGCTGGGGTACGGCTGTGAACGTGCAGTCGATGGTGTTCGGCAATATGGGCGAGACCTCCGCCACCGGCGTGGCCTTCACCCGTAACCCCTCCACCGGCGAGAATGCCCTGTATGGCGAGTTCCTCGTGAACGCGCAGGGCGAAGACGTGGTGGCGGGCATCCGCACCCCGCAGAACCTGACCGAACTGGCGCGCATCGAGGCAGGCTCCGACAAGCCTTCCATGGAAGCCGCAATGCCGGAGGCGTTCAAGGCGTTCGAGAAGATCTCGCACATCCTTGAAAACCACTACCGTGACATGCAGGACCTTGAGTTCACGGTGGAGCAGGGCAAGCTGTGGATGCTTCAGACCCGCAACGGCAAGCGCACCGGCAAGGCCGCCCTGCGCATCGCTGTTGAACTGGCGAATGAAGGTCTCATCACCCAGGAAGAGGCCATCAGCCGCGTTGATCCCGCAGCTCTGGACCAGCTTCTGCACCCGGCCATCGACCCCAAGGCGGCCCGCACGGTGCTCACCACCGGCTTGCCGGCTTCCCCCGGTGCTGCTGCTGGTGCCATCGTGTTCTCGGCTGATGAAGCTGAGTCCGCGAAAGAAAAGGGCAAGAAGGTCATTCTGGTTCGCGTCGAGACCAGCCCGGAAGACATTCACGGCATGCATGCCGCGGAAGGCATCCTCACCTCGCGTGGTGGCATGACCTCGCACGCCGCCGTCGTGGCGCGTGGCATGGGCAAGCCCTGCGTGTCGGGTGCCGGCTCGCTGCGTATCGATTACGCCGCGCAGACCCTGACCGTGGACGGCCAGACCTTCAAGAAGGGCGATGTGCTCACCATTGATGGCGGCACCGGCCAGGTACTGAAGGGCGAAGTGCCCATGCAGCAGCCGGAGCTTTCCGGTGAGTTCGCCACCCTGATGGGTTGGGCAGACAAGGTGCGCCGCCTCAATGTGCGCGCCAACGCCGAGACCCCGGCCGATACCCGCATGGCCCGCTCCTTCGGCGCGGAAGGCATCGGTCTGTGCCGCACAGAGCACATGTTCTTCGAACAGGGCCGCATTCTCGCCGTGCGCGAGATGATCCTCTCCGAAGACGAAGCCGGTCGCCGTGCGGCTCTGGCCAAGCTGCTGCCCATGCAGCGCGATGACTTTGCCAAGCTCTTCGAGATCATGAAGGGTCTGCCGGTCACCATTCGCCTGCTCGACCCACCGCTGCACGAGTTCCTGCCCCACACCGAGGCGGAAACCCTTGAAGTGGCCAAGAGCCTCGGCGTTGATCCGGAAAAGATCACCCGTCGCAACAAGGAACTGCACGAAACGAACCCGATGCTCGGGTTCCGTGGCTGCCGTATCGCGATCGCCTATCCGGAAATCGCCGAGATGCAGGCACGCGCCATCTTCGAGGCTGCCGTTGCCGCTGCCCGTGAGACGGGCGAGGCTGTGGTGCCGGAAGTGATGGTGCCACTGATCGCGACCAAGGCCGAGTTCGACATCGTGGATGCCGTTATCCGCAAGACCGCTGCGGCGGTTGAAGAGGAAACCGGTGCGACACTCACCTTCAAGGTGGGCACCATGATCGAGCTGCCGCGCGCTGCCCTGCAGGCCGGCGAGATCGCCAAGAGTGCCGAGTTCTTCTCATTCGGCACCAACGATCTCACCCAGACCACGCTTGGCATCTCGCGCGATGACGCCGGCACCTTCCTGGGCGTTTATGTCCAGAAGGGTATCGTCGAGATAGACCCGTTCGTCTCCATCGACGTGGACGGCGTGGGTGAGCTGGTGAAGATCGGTGCTGAGCGCGGTCGCAACACCCGCCCGGACATCAAGATCGGCATCTGCGGCGAACATGGCGGCAACCCTGCCTCTGTCGCATTCTGCGAGAGCATCGGGCTGGATTACGTCTCCTGCTCGCCCTATCGCGTGCCAATCGCCCGCCTTGCCGCTGCGCAGGCCGCTCTGGCGTCCCGCAAGCAGGGCTGAGGCTCAAGAGACGCATTGCGCATCTTTCGTCCCGCTGTATCGTCAGCGGGACGGAGGAAAAAGCCGATGCGGTATTTCAGACAGAGTTTTCAGGCGGCGCGGATTTCTATCTGCGCCGCCTTTTTCATGCCTGCCACTTTAATGGCCATGCCCGCCCATGCCGCCGGGCTTGAAAGCTTCCTGAGCACATTCCGCGAATGCGACTATTCGAATGAAACAGATCCGTTCGAGTTGTTCGTGCGCTCTCTGGTCGAGCGCTATCGCAATGATTTCAGCCCCGATGCCCAGCCGGCGGCAGACCGCACGAATGTGAAGCTGGAGATTCCCGCAGATCTTGTGGGCAATATTGGCCCCGTCACCTCCCGCAATGAGGGTGACCATACCCTGCTGTCCATCCCCCTCAAAGGCAGTTTTGGTGGCCTGCCATTGAAGGCGCTGGAGTTTGCCTTTGGCAATGAGAACGGCATCAACACTGCGCTTTTGGTCTTCGACGGGTCACGGGCAGATGTCGTGAAGACGTTCGGTGCTTCGATCGCGCGGGGGAATGCCAAGGGTGAAGCCGCAAGTGCAGATGGCGCGGGCTATGGGGCCATCATTCCAGAGGAAGAGCCGGGGCGTATCATTTGCGACTGGTCAACCTGAGAGCGCCTTAATAGGCACTCCTCTGGCGACTCTGTGCGCTTTACCCCTGACAAATAGCTGAAACGCATTCGCCCGCCGGAGCTTCCGACGGGCGAATGAGAGTGTCAGATATGTCCGGCTATGGTGCCGGATAAAATCAGTCTTCCGCAGTTATGCGGGCAAATTCCGCCGTCGGCAGATCACCGGGCTGGCTGGCACTCAGCGCCATGCCCGTCGCCACATAGCCCAACACCAGTGCGGCGAAGACGGCGATTCTCTTGACCATTCTGTCCCCCACCCATCGAACAGCTACTTTGAAACCGCTCACTGGAACTCAGGTTCCCTGATGGCTTCCGAATCTTTTCCGGTCCGTGTTGTAACCTCTGAAGTCCAAACGGACGATGAACGTCGCACCAAAGAGGGCGCGACGTTCCGCCACATGTGGATCAGTCTTCGAAGGCGCCTTCTTCGGCAGCCAGCTCGGCGGCCACTTCGGCGCGCTGCTCAGCCAGTTCGGCCTCGATCTCGGCGTCTTCATCACGCGAGGTGCGCACGTCTTCGCCACGCGCCTGACGCTCGGCTTCCTCTGCGCTGCGCGCGACATTCACGCTGACAGAGACTTCCACTTCCGGATGCAGGGTCACCGGCACGCTGTGCAGGCCCAGAGCCTTGATCGGGTGGTTCAGAACCACCTGCTGACGGTCCACGTTGAAGCCGGCAGCCACGAGGCCCTCGGCGATATCACGGGTGGACACGGAGCCATAGAGCTGGCCGCTCTCGCCAGCCTGGCGAACCATGACCACGATCTGGCCATTCAGCTTCTCGGCGACGACTTCAGCTTCCTGACGGCGCTCGAGGTTACGGGCTTCCAGCTCGATCTTCATCGTCTCGAAGCGGGCGCGGTTTTCCTTGGTGGCGCGCAGGGCCTTGTGGTTGGGCAGCAGGAAGTTGCGCGCATAACCATTGCGCACCTTCACCACTTCACCCATCTGACCCAGCTTGGCAACGCGCTCGAGCAGAATAACGTCCATGTCAGTCTCCTGATAATTTTGATTTCGTGTTCAGTGAAAGAAGAAGCGGGTTCAGCGATCGTTTGCGGCCGGTGGCTGCCTGCCGCGCGTGTAGCGCGACCGCAGATCCAGCACCGCATCCAGACAGCCAAGCCCGGCCATGAAGATTGCAGGCCACCCCAGCATGAGGGTTGCGGCCCACAGGCCTGTGAGAATGATGCTCCGCAGCCCCATACCCATGGTGATGGCATGAACGACGGAGAACCCCGCCAGCGCATAGGCCAGCAACAGGGTCGCCAGCGCCGCCGAGGACAACAGCCCGATCATGCCCGGCAGCAGTGAGAGCACGGCTGCAACCGCGACCACAGGCAGGGTGCGCGCCGGAAGACGCAGCGATGCAAGAGAGGGCCAGGGGCGGGACAGGCGTGACGAGAACAGCGCTGCCCGCCCAGCCAGATACAGGCAAGCCAGAAGCGAGACCATGCTCGCCACAGCTGCCATGGGGGGCAGCACCTGAGCCACCAGTTCCGCCATACGCACCATATCCTGCTCTGGCGGCACATGGGCGCGTGTCGCTGTCAGGGCATCCATCATGTTGATGATGGTGGTGAGATAGGTGTCATAGTCCGAGGCGAGGGTTAGCACCGCCACGGTCACCCCAATGGTGGAGAACAGTGCAGCAAGCAGCACAAGCCCGCCCACGGGGAACCACAGCAAGCCGTCGCGGCCCGCAGGTTCAGCACGTGCCAGCAACGCGGCATAGGAGAGGCCGAATGCCGGCACACCCATGCCAACCACATATGCCAGAAGGAAAGATCCGCCATAAGCCCAGCCCAGCCCGGCCGCCGCGATCAGCGCGGCAATGAAGGCCACGGCCGGCGAAAAGGCGATGCCGGCGATCATGACCGGCAGGGGGGCGAGATAGAAAAGCGGAACGGCCACCATCGATCCTGCCGCAACACCGGCGGTGAGAAGCGCGGAGGCGACCCCCGCGGCAATGGCGACAAGAAGGAAAAGTATCATCTGACAAGCTGTCCCGCGCACTGGGCGGTTAGAGGCCAAATGGCCCCAACAAACGCTCCGGACACTCCCGCAGCGCGTCTTTCCTGTTTCAGGCTTGCGCCTGAAGATTTGAAGGCCCTGCCCCGCAGATCATGCGGACGCAGGGCCGACAGAATCAGCGGATCACGAAGGGCAGCAGGCCCAGGAAGCGGGCGCGCTTGATGGCCGTGGCCAGCTCACGCTGCTTCTTGGCAGACACCGCAGTGATACGGGACGGAACGATCTTGCCGCGCTCGGAAATGTAGCGCTGCAGCAGACGCACGTCCTTGTAGTCGATCTTCGGAGCATTCGCGCCGGTGAACGGGCAGGTCTTGCGACGACGGAAGAAGGGGCGACGGGCTCCGCCGCCACCTGCACCAGCGCCAGCACCTGCGCCGCCAGCACCACCAGAAGTGAAAGCCATCAGATCTCTCCTTCAGCCTGTGCTGCGTCGGACTGACGCGGCGCACGACGCGGACGGTCTTCACGACCACCGAAGCCACGGTCATCACGCTCACGCTTCTGCAGCATGGCGGACTGGCCTTCCTCGTGCTCTTCAACACGCAGGGTCAGGATGCGCAGGACGTCTTCGTCGATGCGCTGCTGACGCTCCAGCTCCTGAAGCGCCGCCGCAGGGGCGTCGATGTTCATGAGCGTGAAGTGAGCCTTGCGGTTCTTGTTCATGCGATAGGTGAGGGACTTCACGCCCCAGTATTCGATCTTGCCGACCGAACCACCGTTTTCTTCAATCACACCCTTGAAACGGGCGGTCAGTTCCTCGACCTGCTGCGCGGATACGTCCTGGCGCGCGAGGAACACGTGCTCATAGAGCGGCATGTGTTCTTGCCTTTCGTTACAAACCCCACCGTACCGACGCCGAGCCCTTCTTGCCTTTCCGAAAGGCGCGAAGCGCGGAAGGCGGAGACACGGGACGACGGGCTTTTGCCCTGCCCTCTTTGCAGTTCGGTCAATATGACTGAGCCAAAAGAAAGCCGTCCGTTCAGCCTCCGGCCGGATACGACGGAAGCGGGGCTATAGCATGTTTCGCCGTGAAAGCAAGAGCGGCACCCCGGCAGCACCGCTCCATCACGGGGGCGAAACGGGGCCTGTCATTGGGCCGGTGCCGGCATGTCCTTACGAGACTGCCTCTAATATAACGCACGAGCCATATCCGCGAACGACACCGATACCCCCTGATTAGCCCATCATGCCCCCTGATATTACGGTTCGTTACATTGACATTGGGCGGGGGCGTTCATAAGTCTCCAAGCGATGCGCCGTCAGGATGAACCCGCAAGGGATTATACTGATATGCGGCGTGCTGCACCGGCTGTCCGCCACTGGTCGAGCGGTCAGTCTTTGAACGGGCAGTCATTGGGCCGCCTTCGGACTTGTCGACGCCACAATGCGGGTGTCGGTGTGCGGGATATGGCCGTTCGTGTCACGGCCACGCACATCTTGAGGTCCCGAAGGTTCCGGCGCACGGCTGCACCCGTCTCGACGGCCTGACGGATCGGAACCAGAGATTACCATGTTTCGTGGACTTGCCCGCAAGCTTTTCGGATCGGCGAATGATCGCCGGGTAAAAGGGTACCGCTCGCGCGTTCAGGCGATCAATGCCCTTGAGAAAGAGCTGGAAGGCCTGAGCGATGAGGCGCTGCGCGCCCGCACGGCCGATTTCCAGCGCCAGATTGCTGAAGGCGCCAGCGTCGACAGCCTGCTGGTTCCAGCCTTTGCCACCGTGCGCGAAGGCGCCCGGCGTGCCCTCGGCATGCGCCCCTTCGATGTGCAGCTGATCGGCGGCATGGTCATTCATGAAGGCGGCATTGCCGAAATGAAGACCGGCGAAGGCAAAACGCTGGTGGCGACCCTGCCTGTCTATCTTAATGCACTGGCCGGCAAGGGCGTGCATGTGGTGACGGTGAACGACTACCTCGCCCGTCGCGACGCCGAGACCATGGCTGTGCTCTACAGCTTCATGGGCCTCACCACCGGCGTCATCGTGCATGGGCTGGATGATGACGAGCGCCGGCAGGCCTATGCCTGTGACATCACCTACGCCACCAATAACGAGCTCGGCTTCGATTATCTGCGCGATAACATGAAGTATGAGCGCGCCCAGATGGTGCAGCGGCCGCATCATTACGCCATCGTCGACGAGGTGGACTCCATCCTCATCGATGAGGCGCGCACACCGCTCATCATCTCCGGCCCTCTCGACGATCGCTCCGAACTCTACAACACCATCGACGCCTATATTCCGAAGCTCGACAAGTCGGACTATGAGGTGGACGAGAAGCAGCGCGCCGTTTCCATGACCGAGGCCGGCATGGAAAAGATGGAGGTGATGCTGACCGAGGCCGGGCTTCTGAAGTCCGAAAGCCTCTATGACATCGAGAATGTCTCACTCGTCCATCACGTGAACCAGGCCCTGCGTGCCCATGCCCTGTTCCAGCGGGACAAGGACTATATCGTGCGCAATGACGAGGTCGTCATCATTGACGAGTTCACCGGCCGCATGATGCCGGGCCGGCGCTACTCCGAGGGCCTGCATCAGGCACTCGAGGCCAAGGAACGGGTGAAGGTGCAGCCGGAGAACCAGACACTGGCCTCCATCACCTTCCAGAACTATTTCCGACTTTACGGCAAGCTGGCCGGCATGACCGGCACCGCCGACACCGAGGCTGCCGAGTTCGCCGATATCTACAAGCTGGATGTGGTGAGCGTGCCCACCAATGTGGCGGTGGCGCGTATTGACGATGACGACGAGGTCTATCGTTCTGCCGGCGAAAAATACAACGCCATCATCGAGCTGATCCGCGATTGCGATGCACGCGGGCAGCCGGTTCTGGTCGGCACGACCTCCATCGAGAAGTCCGAGATTCTCGCAGACCTCCTCAAGAAGGCCGGCTTCAAGCAGAAGGACTTCACCGACGCCGATGCCTTCTCCGGCCGCAACCGCAAGGGCAAGACCTTCGCGGTGCTGAACGCGCGCTACCACGAGCAGGAAGCCTTCATCGTCTCGCAGGCCGGCGTGCCGGGCGCGGTTACCATCGCCACCAACATGGCCGGCCGTGGCACCGACATCAAGCTGGGTGGCTCTGCGGAGATGCGCATCTCTGTCGAGCTCAAGGACATGGCGGAAGGCCCCGAGCGCGAGGCCGCCGAGGCGCGGATCGTCGCCGAGATCGACGAGATGAAGCAGGAGGCGCTGAAAGCCGGCGGCCTCTATGTTATCGGCACCGAGCGCCACGAAAGCCGCCGCATCGACAACCAGCTGCGCGGGCGTTCCGGCCGTCAGGGTGACCCCGGCCACTCCAAGTTCTTCCTTTCTCTCGATGATGACCTGATGCGCATCTTCGGTTCTGACCGGCTGGATGGCATGCTCCAGAAGCTGGGTCTGAAGGAAGGCGAGGCGATCATCCACCCCTGGATCAACCGGGCGCTGGCGAAAGCCCAGCAGAAGGTGGAAGCGCGCAACTACGACATGCGCAAGAACGTGCTCAAATATGATGACGTTCTGAACGACCAGCGCAAGGTGGTGTTCGAGCAGCGCCTTGAACTGATGAACGACGAGGACATCGCCGAGACAGTGGTGGACATGCGCCACGCCCTCGTCACGGATACGGTGGCCAAGTTCATCCCCGAGAACTCCTATCCCGAGCAGTGGGACACCGATGGCCTGCGCGAGGCGCTGATTCAGGCCATTGCGCTGGACCTGCCGGTGAAGGACTGGGCGCAGGAAGAGGGCATCGCCGGTCCGGAAATGACCGAGCGCGTTCTGAAGCTGGCCAATGAGCATATGGACCGCAAGGCCGAGCTCTACGGGCCGGAACTGATGCGCTATGTGGAGAAGTCCGTACTCCTCCAGACGCTGGATCATCTGTGGCGCGAGCACATCGCGATGCTGGATCATCTGCGTCAGGTGGTGGGCCTGCGTGGCTATGCCCAGCGTGACCCGCTGAATGAGTACAAGAGCGAGGCATTCAACCTCTTCTCCGCCATGCTCAACAATCTGCGCGAAGTGGTCACCTCCCAGCTGATGCGGGTGGAAATCATGACCCAGCCCCCGCCGGTTGAAGAACTGCCCCCGATGACCGCCCACCATCTGGACCCCACCACCGGTGAGGACGAGATGGCGCTGGCCGGGGCATCCCTCAACTCCCTGCCCCCGCCTGTTCTGGGCGGCGATGAGGACGTTGTGAACCGGGATCCGAACGATCCCTCCACATGGGGCAAGGTGGGCCGCAATGAGGCCTGCCCCTGCGGTTCGGGCAAAAAATACAAGCACTGCCACGGCACCTTCGCCTGAAGCTGACCGGTTCAGGGCCTGATACAGACGGCGCGACGGGGATAACCCGCTCGCGCCGTCTGTTTTTGGAAACCGGTGCTGGCATGCTTGAGCTTCAGCACGGCATGAAATGCGGGCCTGATTGGCCTTCCTGTATTGCAACAGGATTCAACCACAAGCCGGCATGTCGCATCATCATCGGCAGTCAGACCTTGAGAGCAGGGAAACAGGCCATGCTGCATGATCTGGAGACTGCGGTCAGCGCATGTGGCTTCACCCTGCATGGCGGTTTCCATCCTGATGCGCGGGATGAAATGCCCATGCTGCCGGATGGGCGAAAAGCCGCCACCATTATTCTGATTGGCAGCGCCGGCACCGATCTATGGCGTCATTTCCAGTCCGACAGCCCGGACAAACCGGACCCGCTTGATCGCTGGACCGCGCAAAAGCTGGGGCCGATAGCTGAAACATTCGGCGCCCATGCCGTTTTTCCATTCCAGAGCCCGTTCCAGCCGTTTCAGCGCTGGTTGCAGCGGGCGGAAACCTGCCATGTCTCCCCGTTACGTCTTCTCATCCACCCCGAATATGGGCTGTGGCATGCCATCCGGGGCGCCATGCTGTTCGCGAATCTGCTTGAACTGCCAGAGGTGGAAAAAGCGCATTCGCCCTGCAAGACCTGCCACGCACATCCCTGCATGACAGCTTGCCCCGTCAATGCCTTTTCGGCGCACGGGCTTGATACAACCCTGTGCGCAGCCCATCTTGCCAGCACAGAGGGCGGGGCCTGCATGTCTCGCGGATGTCTGGCGCGACGGGCCTGCCCGGTTGGCGTGTCTTACCAGCACCAACCCGAGCAGGCGGCCTTTCACATGGCGGCTCTTCTTGCCACTCATCAAGGCGCGAAACTGCAGACGGATGCGCCAGCAGCCTGATACCCTGCCGCGCGGCCTTCAGAAGACCACTGCCTGCCCATCACGTCGCGGATCACTGGCCGCCACATAGCCCTCAATCGCGGGATCCCCCATCCGCCAGATAAACTGGCCCGCGCCGAAATCCTGATAGCTGTCGTTGATGACATCCACCTCATGGCCCAGTTCCAGAAGCCGGGCGAGGGTCTCCGGTGGCATACCGGCTTCCGCATTGATGTTGCGCCCGGCATTGAAGCGCCAGCGCGGGGCATCACAGGCCGCCTGCGGATTCTGCTGATAATCCAGCATCCGCACCAGGGTCTGCACATGCCCCTGAGGCTGCATGTTCCCGCCCATCACGCCAAAGCTCATAACCGGCGCGCCATCCCTGGTGAGGAAGCCGGGAATGATGGTGTGGAAAGGCCGCTTGTGTGGCGCCACGGCATTGGGGCTGTTCTGGTCAAGCAGGAATCCATGCCCCCGGTTCTGGAGCGAGAGCCCCCATTCCGGCAGCACGACACCGGAGCCGAACCCCATGAAATTGCTCTGGATAAAGCTCACCATCATGCCGGATGAATCGGCCGTGGTCAGATAGATGGTGCCGCCCTTTACCGGATTTCCGGGTGCAAAATCCCCTGCCCGCTTCAGGTCGATGAGTTTTGCGCGCCCGGCGAGATAGGCCGGGTCCAGCATATCCTCGGGCGTGATGCCCATGTGGTTCGGGTCGGCCACGTAGCGATAGACATCTGCAAAGGCGAGCTTGATCGCCTCGATCTGAAGATGCTGTGCTTCTGCGCTGTCTGGCGCGAAGGATGACATGTCAAAGCTGGAGAGGATGCCGAGGGCGATCTGCGCGGCAATGCCCTGCCCATTCGGCGGAATTTCATGAAGCGTGTGGCCCCGATATGTCTGGGCGGTAGGCTTCACCCATTCCGGCTTGTAGGCGGCCATATCCGCGGCGCTCAGGGTGCCGCCACCGGCGCGAGCCGCATTTTCCAGCGCCTCGGCAATCTCCCCGCCATACATGGCAGCGCCACGGGTTTCACCGATGAGCCGAAGGGCCCGGGCCGCACCGGGCAAAGTGAAGCGCTCCCCCACATGCGGGGCCCGGCCATGCGGCAGAAATGCCTCGGCAAATCCCGGCTGGCGAACAAGATCCGCAACCCCCGCCGCCGCCGCCCATTTCTGCTGCACCACGGTTGGCACCAGATATCCGCGCTCGGCGACCTCGATCGCCGGTTCCAGCAGGTCCGCGAAGGGCAGCTTGCCGAAACGCTCGGAGAGCGCCACCCAGGATGCGACCGCACCCGGCACGGTCACGCTATCCCAACCCCGCATCGGCGGACGAATCGCCGCCTCGCCATATTTGTCGCGAAAGTAGCGCTCGTTCCATGTGGCGGGGGAAAAGCCGGAGGCATTGAGCCCGTGCAGCTCCTTGCCATCCCACAAGATGCAGAAGGCATCCGAACCCAGCCCGTTTGAACAGGGCTCCACCAATGTCATCACGGCGGCGGTGGCGATTGCCGCATCAACGGCATTGCCCCCCTGCCAGATCATCTTCAACCCGGCCTGCGCCGCCAGAGGATGAGAGGTGGAAACGACGGAGTTGCCGAATATGGGCAGGCGACGGGAGTTGTAGCTGGCGGTCCAGTCAAAGGAAGCTGTCATCTCAGGCCCCGGAATATGAGAGAGGGGAGGTTCGGTTCAGTGCGTGCTGCCGAAAACCTCATCGAGCCGGCTCATCATGGGCGCGATGTCAAAGCCGTGTTCGGCCAGCCAGCCATCGTGGTAGAGGCTGGAGCGGTAGCGCTCGCCGGAGTCACACAGCAGGGTGACGATGGAGCCGGTCTCGCCCCGCGTGCGCATGTCCTCGATGAGTTCGAGACAGGCACAGATGTTGGTTCCGGTGGAACCACCGCACAAACGCCCTGTCACCGCGCTGATCTTGCGCGCCGCAGCGATGCTCGCCACATCCGGAACCACCACCATGCGGTCCACGATATCCGGCATGAAGGAAGGCTCCACCAGCGTGCGGCCAATGCCCTCGATCACGCTCGTGCAGGCCTCCACCCGGGTTACATCGCGATCCGCATAATGGCGGTGGAACACCGAGGATTCAGGATCGGCGACACACAGGCGGGTGCTGTGCTTGTGATAGCGCAGGAAGCGGCCAATGGTGGCGGCGGTGCCGCCCGTGCCGGCGCTGCACACCACGAAGGCCGGGGTGGGGTCCGCCTCACGCGCCATCTGCGCAAAGATGGATTCGGCGATATTGTTGTTGCCGCGCCAGTCGGATGCCCGCTCGGCAAAGGTGAACTGGTCCATGTAATGGCCATCAATTTCCGCAGCGAGCTTGATGGCCGCCTCGGATGTGTTGCGCCCGTCAATGAGATAGGGCTCACCCCCCTGAAAGGTGATGGCGGCAATTTTCTCCGGCGAGGTCTTGCGCGGCATTACCGCCACGAAGCGCAAGCCCAGCAGGCGCGCGAAATAGGCCTCTGAAATCGCGGTGGAGCCGGAGGAGGATTCCACAATGGTGGTATCAGGGCCTATCCAGCCATTGCACAGGGCATACAAAAACAGCGAGCGGGCCAGACGGTGCTTGAGGCTGCCGGTGGGGTGGCTCGATTCATCCTTGAGATAGAGGCTGATGCCCGGCGCTTTCGGCAGTTCCACCCGCAGCAGGTGCGTATCGGCCGAGCGGTTGATATCGGCCTCCAGATAACGGATCGCCTGCGCCACCCAGGCTCGGTCATGGCTTTTCACCCGGGGTGCGGGGGTAACAAAACCACCCTTCTGCGATGCATGAGCCGTGCACGTCTTCAGCGCCGCTTCGGCACGCTGGCGCAGGGCGGTTCGGTCAATCTTGTTGGTGGAGGCCAGCAGCATCTGGTCCAGAAACCAGATATGGCGCGGATGCTGATAGGCCGGGGCGTTAGCCAAAACATGAGCCTTCAGCGTTTCCTCATCCACGCATGCACCCGGCCGGCGCACCACGAAAGCCACGGGTTTCGTGCCCTTGATGTCATCATCCACCGGCACCACACAGGCCTGCATCACCTCCGGATGCAGTTCGAGAACAGCCTCGACCTCGCTGGGAAAGATATTCTCCCCGCCGCTGACAAACATGTCATCCGCACGCCCCACAAAGCTGTAGAAGCCGTTTTCATCACGATGGAAGACATCGCCGGTGTCATAATAGCCATCCTCCGTCATGGGCGAGCGGACATCCGGCCGATTGTGATAGCCGAGCATGACCGCAGGGCTTTTCATCTGAAGCACGCCATTCACCGGCGCTTCCGGCCCGACAAGCCGCACCGAAACCTCGGGGTGCGGATAGCCCACGGAACCGGATGGCGCGGAAAGCCCCTTCGGATGCCCGGAAAAGACAATCGGCCCGCCTTCCGTGGTGCCATAGGCATTGATGATGCGGGCATTGGGCAGAAGCGTGCTGATCTGCTGTGTCAGCGTGTCGTTTACCGGGGCAGAGCCCATGCGCACCGTGAGCACGCAGGACAGGTCGGCTTGCGCGAGCGCATCCTTCTCCCGCAGCATCATCGCGATCATGGGCGGCACGGCGGTGAGCCATGTGCAGCGATAGCTATGCACGGCCTCGATATAGGCCCGGGACTGGAACTGCGGCAGCAGCACCGCTGTCGCCCCACTGGCGCACACCAGAAATGCCAGCGCCAGCGCATTCATGTGATAAAGCGGCGCCGCAATCAGCAGCCTCTCCTTGCCGATGTCCGTTTCCGCCATCCGGGTCTTGGCTACCCAGATGTGAGAGGCATGAGAGAGCAACACGCCCTTGGGCCGCCCCGTGGAACCGGATGTATAAAGGCTGAGGGCCGGCTCATCCGGGCGCGGCACGATCGGCTCGAAGGAACCGGGGTTCAGCCATTGCCCGATACCGCCCTCGCCCTCAATATCAAAGCTGGCGAAGCGGACGCCGGGGAACTGCGCCGGCGCAACCATCGCGCCACGCGGTGCGTCATGAACCACCAGCCGTGCGCCGCAATCCTCGATCACGGCGGCAACGGTGGCCGGGGGAAATTTGAAATTGATGGGCACGGGCACCACACCGGCGCGCATCGCCCCCATCAGCAGCGCCACATATTCAGGCCGGTTGGCGGCCAGCAGCGCGATCCGCTCGCCGCGCTGGATGCCACCGGCGAGAAGCCCGCGGGCGAACGCATCCGCCATGGCATCAAAACCGGCCCGGGTCATCACATCCGGTGCACCACCAAGGCCTGCACCGATGAACAGCGGGCGATCTGGATCGCCATCACGGCAAACGAAATTGCCCAGATTCACGGGAGGGGTCATGAGCGGCTCCGACACATCAGTGTGAGATCGAAATCGGGGAGGACGAGGGTGGCGAGGACGGCGCTGTGCCGGGTCCATTCCACGTCCTGTCGGTTGCGGGCGCGCCTCTCGAGTTCGCCGAGCCCGTCGAACAGAAGCTCAACCGTGAGAAAACGCGCGTCCTGTGCGGGCACCAGCTGAATGTCCGCATCCGCCAGTGGAACGCTCCATCCTTCAGGCACCTCCTGCGCGGCACTGCCGGCAAGCGCGGCAAAGAGGCTGGCCTCGCGCGCGCCATCGGGGCTGCCGACAACAAGGCGACTGATGGCGCGAAAGCCGTTGGGGTGCTCCAGCCATTCCGGCCGCCACACCAGTTCCGGTGTCAGGTGCTGGCAGAAATAGACCCGGCCGGCCGGAAAGATTTCAGCCGGAAGGCGCACGGTGCGGAAGCGTGCGTCCTGCTCCCGCCCATCAAGATGAACGGGGCGGGAGAAGGACACGGGCGGTTGCGCAGGAAGACCGGCTGCCATGAGGCCCGCATATGTGGTGTCCGCATCCGCACTGCGCAGGACCATGCCGTTAAGGCCGAAAGGGCTCTCCAGCACATCCTGCCGCTGGCGGCCCGTTTCAGGCACGCCAACCAGTTCCAGATACGCCCCGCGAGTCATCATCAGATGATTGATGGACCCGAGGGAGTGATGCCCGCGCGGGGTGAGCGTAAAACCCAGAGCCGCGAAGCAATCATGTGCCACATCCATGTTTCGCAATGTATTGACGACAACATGGTCGAGTTCACTCATGGCAGGTTTCATCATGCAGCCCCCATCACGCCTTGGGGATCTGGTAGACACCCCGGCCACTCGCGAGGAGCTTGCCGGCATCATCAAAGATCTGCGCTTCGCTGACACAGATCTGCCCACCGAACTTGATGACCTTGCCCACGCAGGTCAGATCGCCCTGCATGGCTGCCCGGTGATAATCGACCCGCAGGTCCACCGTGGGCACGCCACGTCCGGTTTTGGACACCAGCGCCCAGTCCGCAGTCAGGTCGACCAGCGTCGCGAGAATGCCGCCATGGGTGTAGCCCCGCTCCGCATTCACCACCCATTCCGGGCGCCACTGCGCCTTGAGGGTAATGGTGCCCTCGCCCACCGCATCCACGGTGAGGCCGAGCCACTGGTGGAAGGGGCCGCGCAGCAACAGGGTCTCGACCTGCTCCTTCGTGAGAGGAGCAGTTTCCTTGACTTCAGTCATGATGGGGAACCTCAGGGGGTGACGACGATCTTGCCCATGACCTCACGGTCACGGATCATGCGCAGGCCTTCGGCGGCTTCCTCAAGCGGGAGCACCTTGTCGACCACCGGCTTCAGTGAGCCGTCCTGGATCATGTCCATGAGGGCTGCGAGATTTTCGTGATAGAAGGAGTTGGAGCCGATGACCTGAAGCTCGAAGCTCCAGATATAGCGCAGGTCTTCCTTCGGATCGTGCCCGGCGGTTGCCCCGCAGGTGAGCACCTTGCCGCCGCGCTTCACGCATTTGAGCGAGGGCAGCCATGTTTCGCCGCCGGTGAAGTTCACCACCACATCCACACCGCCTTCATAGGTGCGACGCTGCGGCTTGCCATATTGCGCGATGGCCCATTTGGAGAAATCGGTCTCACGATAATTCACCACATGGTCCGCGCCCAGCTCCTTCAGGCGCTCCATCTTGTCATCACTTCCGGCGCAGGCGATGACCTCGCATCCCATCTGCTTGGCCAGCATCACGCAGCCCGTGCCGACCCCGCCTGATGCGCCGAGGATGAGCACCTTGTCACCCTTCTTCACCGTGTTGTGGGTCACCAGCATGCGGTGCGCCGTGCCATAGGCCACCGGCAGGGAGGCGGCGTCCACATAGCTCACATCCGGCGGCATCATGATGAGCTGGCCGGCGCTGACGGCACAATATTGCGCCATGCCGCCATCCAGCATCTCACCCATGAGACCCACACCGGGATTGAGCGGATTGACGAGCACACGATCGCCGATCTTCCAGTCACTCACGCCCTCGCCCAGCTCCACGATCTCACCGGCCATGTCGAGGCCGATGATGACAGGCAGCGGAACCTTGATGCCGGGCATGCCCTTTACCGTGAAGACATCATGATAATTGAAGGAGGATGCACCCACACGGATCACAACTTCCCCGGCCTTTGCGGAAGGCATCGGATAATCGTCAACAACCTCAAGATCACTGACATCGCCATGCTGTCTCAGCAGCAAAGCCTTCATGGTCTTTTGCATATCTGGTCCTCTCTCTGTTTTATTGATTGTTTCCAGAAGAATGAATGTCGAATGACCCCACTCTTCTGGTCTTTTGGGATTTACTTGATGGACTTGGAGGCCTCGAACGGCGCACTCACCAGTGCGGCATCAGGCAGCGTACCCTTGACCACATCCACGCCCTTGAACACCTCGAACTCGGCCTTGAGCGAGGCAATGGTCGCCGGGCTCATATCAACCGTGTAGATACCGTCCCACAGGGCTGCATAAGCCCTGGCATCTGCTTCCTTGATATTTGCGAAGTCCATCAAAGCCTTGGCGACACCAGCCTTATCGGCCTTTCCGGCCTCATAGGCATTGCGCATGGCGGCAACCACCTTGGCTGGTGCATCCGGGTTTTCGTCCATCCAGGCATTGCGCATCAGCCCCACGCCAAGCACGGGCGGCGCATCTGCTCCGGTGACTTTCTTCCATTCCTCCCGGAATGTGCCCAATGTCTTGAGCTTCATGTCCGGTAGAAGTGCAATGGTCACTGTCCGCAATGCAGCAGCATCTATCTGCCCCTGGGCCAGAAACTGGGCAAGGCGCGTGTCATTACCGGGAACAATCTCGTAGTCTGCGGCCTTGATGTCGTAGTTACTTGAGAGAATGGCCGCTGTGATTGCAGCTGTTGCACTTCCCGCCGGAGACATGCCGATCTTCTTGCCCTTCAGATCAGCCATGCTGTTAATGGTTGAATCTGCCGGTGCCACGAAATCAAGATCCGCAACCTGCGTGGCCAGAACAATACTCATGGGCAGTCCGCTGGAAGCCGCAGCAAAAGCGCTTCCTGCGCTGGCACCGATTGCGAAATCAATGGCACCCGCAGCCATCGCCTTGGTGGGGGCGTTCACATCCGGGAATTTCACGAATTCAACATCAAGCCCCTGCTTTTCCATGAACTTTCCTGATTCAAGGAATGAGCCGAAACCGAGACTGACACCCGAACTCCAATATCCCACCCGGATCTTGGCCGCCTCTGCAGGTAATGCATTGATGGCGGTGATGGAGATGACTGCAACTGATGCAAGAACCTTGAATATATTCATCACAATTCTCCAGTTCACATGCTGTTCATCCGCCCAGTTTCATTTCTTAGTTCTTGTTCCGCGCTTTCCACGAAAACAGGTATCTCTCGAGTGGCTTGAGGACGACAGACTCCAGAATGATCATCAGGGTCACCAGCGTCAGCGTCCATGCAAAGACCTGATCTGTTTGAAGAAGATCTGCTGCCTGCCGCAGTCGATAACCAATGCCACTACTTGCCCCGAGTGTTTCGGCAACAATGCTGACGCGCGCACCAAAACCAAATGCAAGACGGGCACCGGCAAAGAAGAGAGGAAGAATGGTTGGAAGGTATATTTTGGTCAGAACCTGATGACGCGACATGCGAAAGGTCTGTGCCAGCTCGATAAATTCCGTATTCACGGTACGCGTACCCTGCCAGACATTTGTCAGTATCAATGGCATGGCGGTCATGAATACGACGAATATGATGCTCCAGTTTGAAAGACCAAACCAAATCAGCGCAAATATGGCCCAGATTGAAGATGACACCGTATTGATAACCACGAGTATCGGCTCAAAAAATTCACCGAACGTCTTGCTGGCACCAAGGACAATACCAAGAATTGTTCCGAATACCGCAGCGATCAGAAAACCCACCATGATGCGGTAGAAAGTAATTCCGAAGTCATGCCAGAATCCCGAAGTGACAACGAGGCCACTCCAGCTTTCCCAGACCAGAAACGGACTGGGCAGCACAAAGGGCTGAACCCCGATGGAAGCGATCTGCCAGACCAGAAGAAGAGAGAACAACAACAGCAGACGCAGAAACATCATCCGCAACTGGCGGTCAGGGAGAAGTTGTTTGGTCGAGCCTGTCATGAGTGACTCTTATGATCTGATTTTTTGGGGACCGCACATGTGCGGTGCGACGGCTCAGAGGGCGAGGCGCAGCAGACGTACTTCCTCAGCCACTTCCGGTGACAACGGGTTTCGCGGATAAGCCAATGATACGTCACGCACTTCTCGCACACGCCCGGGGCGCGGCTGAAGAATGACGACTCTGTTGGCAAGCACCACGGCCTCCTCCACGTCATGCGTGACAAAGATCACCGTCATGTCCTTGAGCGCGGCAATGCGCAGAACCTCATCATGCATCTGCGCGCGGATGGAGGGGTCAAGCTTGGAGAATGGCTCATCCATCAGCAGAATTCTGGGACCGGTAACCAGACTGCGCCCAAGTGCAACACGGCTGCGCATTCCCCCTGAAAGTTCATGGGGATAGACATCCGCAAATTTTTCGAGCCCCACCAGTTCAAGGGTCTGCATCACCCGCTCGCGACGCTCCGCCATCGGCACGCCAAGAGCCTCGAGCCCGAGCGCGACATTGCGTGCAGCCGTGCGCCAGGGAAACAGACGATCCTCCTGGAACATGTAGGTCATGGTCTGCCAGTCCCGGAACTCGCGACTGGGGACATCCCTGAGGAAAACAGTTCCCTGATCTGGGGTCACAAGACATGCGATGATGTTCAGGAGTGTGCTCTTGCCACATCCGGAAGCACCAACAAGAGCAACAATGGAACCCTCCGGTACAGCAAGATCAATATCTCGCAAAACTTCCAGCTGCGTGCCATCCCGGCGTTCAAAGGTCTTGCTAATGCGCTGCAATTGTACCGCGTTCAAGGCTCACCTCCACCCAGACTATTGAGAGCGGAATTCACGGGAACTAGAGCCTCTGAGTCACGCAGCGATGCCACGACCTTTTCCATCACCATGTCGCGGAAGGTGGCCACATGCCGGCGCGCCACATCGGCGGAAGCTTCGGCATCACCCGCCGCCAGATATTCGATCAGCAGCATGTGATCGTTATCGATATTGGGACGCACCCGCTGCACACCAAAGCCAAGCGCCACAAGGCGGGTCATCTCATCCAGCAGGCCGGAGAGCATGCGGCACAGGCGCTGGTTTTTGGTGGCTTCCGCGATGGCCATGTGAAAACTGCGATTGGCTTCCAGAAAGAAGTCGATCTGGTTGCCCATTTCGGCCGGAAGCTTCACCCGGCAAGCGTGCTCCAGCCGCTCCAGATGGGCACGCCGCACCTTACCGGCCGCCAGCCTTGCCGCCTCCGGCTCCAGCACCAGCCGCAGCGCGAAGACCTCCTCAACGTCCTTTACCGTAATGGGCACAACGCGATAGCCGTGCCGCGGCATGGATGTGACGAAACCTTCCTGGCTCAGGCGCTGAAGCGCGATGCGGCAACTGGCTTTGCCCAGTTCCAGCCGCTCCATCAACTCCGCCTCAGTAAAGCGGGTGCCGGGCAGAATACGGCAGGACACAAGCTCCCGCCGCAATATCTCGTAAGCCTGATTGCCCTTCAGAGTGGAGCTCGGAACTTCAAGAACCGCCCCTGTTTCAACTGCACGTGTCTCCGGATGATCTTTCATCACGCTGAACACTCCTCGAAACATCTGTGAGCAGCCTACAAACACCTCCCATTTTTTCAAAGACGAAATAAAACGCAGCTTATATGCCCGATTTCATTCACTTATACTTATTTATGTGCAGAAGATTGAATAATAGGCTCAACCATGGTGAGAAGCTCACCAGATAATGGTGAGGATCTATTGGCTGCGCCTATAGCGCTCATTTCACGGGCAGAACACGGAGTTGGCCCGCCCACATTTGAGCCGGGCACGCCATCAGCGGCACTTTTTGGTGCCAAAGCGGTCATGCTCCTCACAGGCCACATGTGAAAAGGGCTTGAGTGAGAAGGCCCTACAGGCACGTTATGCAGCCCCCTGTCGCGGGCGTTCTCCAGATCGCATCAGCGCAGCAGCATGGATATGAGAATGTCTGGTGGGGGCACATACCACCCAAGCCAAAGCCCGGCAGCCTCACATCCCATTTGCATCACAATGCCGCCCGCAGCAGACAGATCGCGGGAAAACGGTACCAAATGAAAAGGGGCCAGGCAGGCATTCGCCGACCAGACCCCTATCCAGAATATCGGGCGTATCGTCAGCCCTTCACCATCATACACCCGGCGCGATATGCGGCCGGCCCGGCCTAGCGCCGGGATGATCCATTTCAGCGGCCGGCGCTACCCGTGGTCAGGGCATCATCGCCTGAGACCTCGCCGGGAGGCGGTGCAACCGGAGACATGGTGACACTGCCGGGTGCTGCCGGAGCAGCATCCAGCGTCGCAGCCGTACGGGCGGCCTCGGAAGGCGGCGGGCTCACCACGGGAAGCGGTGCATCATCCGATGTCACCTCACGCAACTGCGTGCTCTCACTGGCATCGTCCGGGCCGGGTCCGGGCGGGCGCACCAGTTCGGGCACCGTGCCGGGGGTCGCCGGAGCAAAGGCAAACTCGGACTGCCCCTGACGCCGCTTGATTTCGGCAAGGAATACCGGATGCATGCCACCATCGCGCCCGGTGCGCACAGGGGCGACTGGAGAGCCGGGGCTCAGCGCCGCAATCTGTGCATTATCCCGCTGGGTCTTGGCCGCTACGGCAGAAGCGATGGCCGGGGGCACCTGATAGCTGGGGCACGGCGCTGCCGCATCGAAGCGCTGGCCGAGGCCGGGCTCCGCATCAAACACATATTTATAGCCGCACGTATTCACCTTCGGCACCTGACGGGTCACGGCGAAATGGTCGTATCCCTCCTTCAGGTTCCGCCAGAAGGGCATGTTGGGATTATTGCGGTGCTTGGCCATGTTCTTCGGCGTCATGCGGAAGGGATATGCCTGCACCTGAAACGCGCGCTGCCCGCCCGCGAAGCTCTCGCGCGCCAGAGAAAAGATTTCGGAAATCTGCTCATCCGTCATCGCATAGCAGCCGGCCGATGAGCAGTCGCCATGCACCATCAGGAATTCACCCGTGCGGCCGTGCGCCTTGTCGAAGGCATTGGGAAAGCCGAGGTTGAACGAGAGATAGTAGCTGGAATTCGGGTTCATCTGGCCGGGGGTGATATTGTAGAAGCCCTCGGGTGCCTGCCGGTCGCCGATCTTCTTCTTCGGCCCCAGTTCGCCAGACCAGCGGCAGATGGGATAGGTCTTGAGCAGCGCATAGCGCCCGTCTGCCCCTTCCTTCCACACTTCCAGCTCGGCTTCCTGCTTGTAGATCTGCACCAGAATCGGGCTCGCGGGGGACATGCCCTTCTGCGAGAGCAGCGAGAGCATCTGCGGTGTGAGCGGCTTGTTCGCCTTGCGCGAAACGTTGTCCGTCTGGTTGCAGGCCGCAATTGACAGCGCGGCCACGGCGGCCAGAGCCACCAGGCGCATGCGGGACAATGTGGTCTTTGGTCGGCTCAACGCAGAACTCCCAGGATCCGCACCGGTCAGATGAAAGGACATTGTCTGCCCTGCCCCTTGCCGAAACGTTAGCATGCAAAAGGGCGGCCCCGCCCGTTTCACATCGAAAGCACCATTCCTCCCCTTGCGGGAAAGACCCCGTGCCATACCCTAAAAACACGGGACAGGCCATGCGCTTCAAGCAGAAGCAGAGCCGAGCAAATGGGCGAAATAAGGCCAAGATGAGGTCGATGCGCCGACCGCGCCATCAGCACCTGCGCACAGGGCGAAAACCCGTTTGGGCGGTTAACAGACCCTTAACAAAAAACGGCGCCCAACATGGGCGCCGCCTGATTGCAGATGGATCAAAGACCGCGGCCGATGGCGAGGAACTTCTCGCGCCGCGCCTTGCGCAGTGCCGGTCCATCGAGCCCGGCCAGATCTTCCAGTGCAGCCTGAATGGCATCGCCCACCGCTTCAACAGCCGCCTGCGGGTCGCGATGCGCGCCGCCCATGGGCTCTTTCACGATGGTGTCGATGATGCCGAACTTGAGCAGGTCCTGCGCCGTGATCTTCATGTTGGTGGCTGCATCCTGCGCCTTGGCGGTATCGCGCCAGAGAATGGATGCAGCACCTTCAGGCGAGATGACGCTGTAGATGGAGTGTTCCAGCATCAGCACCTTGTTGGTGGCCGCAATCGCGATCGCGCCACCAGAACCGCCCTCACCGATGATAACCGATACATTCGGCACGCTCAGGCCAAGGCAGGCAT
Organism: Xanthobacter sp.; assembly: GCA_035911315.1. GTDB lineage: Bacteria > Pseudomonadota > Alphaproteobacteria > Rhizobiales > Xanthobacteraceae > Xanthobacter. The sequence continues at coordinate 125,112 of JAMHVS010000010.1, read as the reverse complement.
CGGTGGAACGGGCAATGGCCTCGGCCTGCCCCCGCTCTTCCGCGCCAATGCCGGGATAGGCGCCGGCGGTATCGACCAGAGAGATCACCGGAAGACCAAAGCGGTCTGCCAGTTCCATGAGCCGCACGGCCTTGCGATACCCCTCGGGGCGGGCCATGCCGAAATTGTGCCGGATTCGGGTCTCGGTGGTGGAGCCCTTCTCATGGCCCATCACGCACACGGCCTCGCCGCGAAAACGCGCGAAACCACCAATCAGGGCTTCATCCTCACCGAATTTGCGGTCACCCGCCAGCGGGGTGAAGTCCTCGAACAGGGTCGAGGCGAATGTCGCGAAGTGCGGCCGCAACGGGTGGCGGGCCACCAGCGTCTTCTGCCAGGGGGTGAGACTGGTGTAGAGAGAAGCGAGTGCATCGCGGGCCTTGCCTTCAAGACGCTGGATGTCATCGCCGATCGCGACACTATCGCCAGAGGCCGAAAGGGCACGCAATTCCTCGACCTTGGCCTCGAGTTCGGCGACCGGCTTCTCGAAGTCCAGATAGCTGCGCATGCTTTTCCGTAAAGTTCAGACAAGGCGGGCAAAGGCCCGTCCACAGATGCCGCGAAGCTGCCCCCACCTTGCCCATGAGTCAAGGCTGAACCGCCAGATCGCGACCACAGGTCGCCTGTATCCCCGTCCGGACGGCTGCGCGTCACACAAAAGACATATGGTGGACAGAATTGCGGAAGACATCACAATACTCGGCCCGATGCATGGACTTGCCCCAATGACCTGTGCATAGACTTCCTTGCTGCCCCATGGCCACGGCATACGGCCCTCGGATTAAGGGGCAGGATGAGCGAGGGGTACCATGATGCGGTTTGAAGCGGTCAGCACCCACATGGGCTCCTGGCATGCGTCAGCAAAGGGCAATATCCATCCCCCGAGCGACCGGATCTCCCCCCTTCCCACCAGCGGCAGAACCACCAGCCGCACATGGCTGGGCATGGCCGGCATCATCGCATCCACCTTTCTTCTGGCGGCCTGTCAGGAAGAGAACACCTATGTGGCGCCGCCTCCGCCGGAAGTGACTGTCGCGACCGTGCTCCAGCAGCCGATCACGCGCTTTGTGGAGTTCACCGGCAATACCGCGTCCATCAATGAGGTGGACCTCAACGCCCGCGTTCAGGGCTATCTGCGCAAGATCAACTATACAGACGGCCAGTTCGTGAAGAAGGGCACGTTGTTGTTCGTGATCGAGCAGGACAATTACAAGGCAGATGTCGCACAGGCTGAGGCCACGCTGGCGGCCCGGCAGGCGGATCAGATTCAGGCTGAAGCCGAATTCAACCGCCAGAACCAGCTCGCCGCCCGTGACTTTGCCTCGCAGGCCACCCTTGATGTTGCCCGCGCCAAGCGGGACTCAGCCGTCGCCAATACCCAGAATGCGCAGGCATCCCTCGATCTGGCCCGTATCCAGCTTGGCTATACCGAGGTCTCCGCCCCGTTCGATGGTGTGGTCACGGCCCACCTTCAGGATGTGGGCGCGCTGGTGGGTTATGGCAGCCCGACCAAGCTGGCCAGCATCATCCAGATTGACCCCATCTATGTCTGGTTCTCGCTGAGCGAGCAGCAGGCCCTGCGTGTGCAGGATCACCTCCAGAAGGCCGGCACGGCGCTGACCACCCTGCGCGAAAACCCCGGCATCATTCCCGTTGAGGTCGGCCTCCAGACCGAGCAGGGCTTCCCGCACCCCGGCAAGCTGGACTATATCGCCCCACAGATTGATCCCAATCTTGGCACCCTTTCGGTGCGCGCCATACTGGATAACCCGGACAGCGTGCTGCTTCCCGGTCTGTTCACGCGCATCCGCCAGCCTCTGGGCAAGCCGGTTCCCACAATTCTGGTGCCGGATTCAGCCGTCAGCAACAACCAGCTCGGCTTTTATGTGCTGACGGTGAATGCGGACAATGTGGTTTCGCAGAACATCGTCACCCTTGGCCAGCTCCAGAATGATGGCCTGCGCGCCATCGAGACCGGCCTTAAGGCAGAAGACCGCATCATCATCTCCGGCATCCAGCGCGCCGTTCCCGGCTCAAAGGTCTCGCCGAAGGCCGGGGAAATAAAGGGCACAACGCCCGATGCGCCGCCTGCACCTGCTGCCGGAGCGGATTTGCCCCTGCAGGAAAACACGCCAGCCGCCCCGGCTTCGCCCCGGAACTGACCCGCCCCAGAACGTCAGGTAGCGGCCATGATTTCACGCTTCTTCATCGAGCGCCCGGTACTCTCGAACGTGCTGGCGATGGTCATTGTGCTCATCGGCATCGTATCGCTGATGCGACTGCCCGTGGCGCAATATCCCAATGTGGTACCGCCAACGGTCACGGTCACCACCACCTATCCGGGAGCATCCGCCAAGACCCTCATCAACACCGTGGCCCTGCCCATCGAGCAGCAGGTGAATGGTGTCGAGGACATGCTCTACATGCAGTCCTGGTCGGCCTCGGATGGCACCTACACGCTGGTGGTCACATTCGCGATCGGCACCGATCCGAACATGGCGCAGGTGCTGGTGCAGAACCGCGTGTCCATCGCCCTCTCCTCACTGCCGCAGGCGGTGCAGGTGCAGGGTGTGACGGTGCAGCAGAAGGGCACCTCCATTCTGGAGTTCGTGAGCCTGATCTCACCGGACGGGCGCTATGATGGCCTGTTCCTGAACAATTACGCGGTTATCAATATCCAGAACGAGCTGGCGCGTCTGGAGGGCATCGGCAGCGTCACGGTCTTCGGCTCCGGCTCCTACGCCATGCGCGTGTGGATGGACCCGCAGAAGATGCAGTCTGTCGGCCTCACGCCGGATGATGTCATCAACGCCATCAAGAACCAGAGCCAGGAAGTCACGGCCGGCCAGCTCGGCACCCCGCCGGCCCCCAGCAATGCCAGCTTCCAGTACACGCTGAATATCCATGGCCGCCTCAATGATGTCTCCGATTATGAGAACATCATCGTGAAGGTGGACAATGATGAAGGCGGCCGCATCGTGCGGGTGCGCGATATTGGCCGGGTTGAACTGGGCTCGCAGAGCTACTCCCACACCTTCACCCAGCGCAACAAGCCGGCCGCAGGCATCGGCATCTTCCTTCTTCCGGAAGCCAATGCGCTGGCAACGGCTGCTCTGGTCTCCGAAAAGATGGAGGAGCTGAAGAAGAACTTCCCCGAGGGTCTGGAATACGACGTTCCCTTCGATACCACCCTGTTCGTCACCGCCTCTATCGGCGAGGTCTACAAGACCCTGATCGAGGCGGCGATTCTGGTGCTCATCGTCATCACCCTGTTCCTGCAGGACTGGCGGGCGATGCTGGTGCCGGCAACAACGGTGCCCGTCACCATCATCGGCGCCTTTGCGGCGATGGATGCGATGGGGTTCACGGTCAATATTTCCACCCTGCTCGCCATCGTTCTGGCCATCGGCATCGTGGTGGACGACGCGATCGTGATCGTGGAAGGCGTGGCCCGCCACATCGAGGAAGGGATGCCCGGCCGACAGGCCGCCGAGAAAGCGATGGACGAACTGTTCGGCCCCGTCATCGGCATCACGCTTGTGCTGATGTCGGTGTTCATACCGGCCGCCTTCATTCCCGGCCTTACGGGTGAGATGTTCCGGCAATTCGCGCTTGTGATTGCGGCAACAGCCTTCATCTCGGCCATCAACGCCATCACGCTGAAGCCCACCCAGTGCGCCCTCTGGCTGCGCACCCCGGTTCCGCCGGAAAAGCGCAACATCATCTTCCGCACCTTCAACGCCGGTTATGATGTTGCCGAGCGCTGGTATGTCCGCCTCATCACCCGCATGGTGCGCCATGCCAAGCTCATGGTGTGTGTGGCGCTGGTCCTGATGGGTTGCGCCATGTATGGCCTCACCCGTGTGCCCACCTCCTTCCTTCCGGTCGAGGATCAGGGCTATGTGCTGATCGCCGCTCAGTTGCCGGATGGTGCGAATCTCAAGCGCACACAGGCTGTCATGCATGATCTCAGCGCCATCGCGGAGAAGGTGCCGGGCGTGCAGAATGTGGTCAGCATCACCGGTCTTTCGGCGCTCGACAACAATGCCTCCCTCGCCAATGCCGGTGTGATCTATGTCACGCTCAAGCCGTGGGATGAGCGCTACGCCACCACCGGGCAAGGCCTGCGCGACATCTATGAGAACATGACCAAGGCCATTCAGGTCGTGGAAAACGCCCATGCCATGGTCATCGTGCCCCCGGCCATTCAGGGCATCGGCAATGCTTCCGGCTTCACCATGCAGCCGCAGATCCGCGACGGCAATTTCGACTATCTCCTGCTCCAGCAGGTCACCGATTCCATCGTCGAGAAGGCCAATGCCCAGTCCTCGCTGCGCATGGTCTCCACCTCGTTCCGTGCCGGTGCGCCGCAGATCAATGTCGAGGTGAACCGCATCATGGCCGAGACGGTCGGTGTGACCGTGGACCAGATCTTCACCACCATCTCGTCCTATCTGGGCTCCACCTATGTCACGCAGATCAACAAGTTCGGTCAGGTGTTCCAGGTCTATGTGCAGGCTGAACCTGACTTCCGCGTGACCCCGGATGACCTGCTCGCCCTCAAGGTGCGCACGCCGGAAGGCAAGATGGTGCCGATCGGCAGCATGATCACGGTAGAGACGACCCAGGGCCCGCCGCTGATCTCGCTCTATAATCTGTATCCGTCCTCCACCATTGTGGGTGGTGCGGCCACAGGCTTCTCCTCCGGTCAGGCGATGGACCTGATGGCCCAGATCGCCAATGCCACCCTGCCTCCGGGCACCGGCTTTGAGTGGACTGCCATGTCCTATCAGGAAATGGTTGTCGGCAATCAGATCTACTACGTGTTCGGTCTCGCCATCCTGCTGGTCTACTTCGTGCTGGCTGGGCAGTATGAAAGCTGGATCCAGCCCCTCAGCGTCATTCTCGCTGTGCCGCTGGCCCTGCTGGGCACAGTGATCGCACTGCTGTCACTGGCCGGTTCCGGCCTGTCGAACAACATGTACACCCAGATCGGCCTCGTCCTGCTGATCGCGCTGGCGGCGAAAAACGCAATTCTCATTGTCGAATATGCGCGAGACCAGCATGAAGGCGGCAAGGACATCGAGGCCGCAGCGGAAGAGGCGGCACGATTGCGCTTCCGCCCGATTCTGATGACCTCCTTTGCCTTCATTCTCGGCATGCTGCCGCTGGTCTTCGCGACCGGCGCGGGAGCCGCCTCGCGCGTCTCCATCGGCGTCACCGTGGTATCGGGCATGCTGGCCTCCACCTGTCTGGCGGTACTGTTCGTGCCGTCCTTCTACACGGTGCTGCAACGGCTGGAGAACAAGCTGCTGGGCAAGGAAGAGCCTCCGGCAAGCCACTCCGGGAGCGATGAGGCACAAGCATCTCCGCCTCCACCCAGCCCGGCGGCGGTCTGAAGTCACAGGTACACGCATAGGATGAAATGAGGAAAAGGCGGCGCATGCCTAATTTTAGGGCAGGCCCGCCTGAAAGACGTGCTTCCGGCCCCCGCGCGGGTTGGCTAATTCTAGAGCATCAGCCTTGGGCCATATCCTTTGGCCCGCCGGATGAGGTGTCTGCATGTCCATCCTCGCCAGCCTGCGTCATGTCACCCGCTACCGTTACGAGCGGCCTGTTTCCCTCGGTCCGCAGACCATCCGCCTGCGCCCGGCCCCCCACAGCCGCACCGAGATTCCCGCCTACGCGCTGAAGATCAGCCCGGCGGACCACTTCATCAACTGGCAGCAGGACCCGTTCGGGAACTGGCTGGCCCGCATCGTCTTTCCCGAGAAGGTGGAAGAGTTCTGCATTGATGTGGACCTTCTGGCTAAGCTCGATGTCCTCAATCCGTTCGACTTCTTCGTCGAGGAATATGCCGACCATTTCCCCTTCACCTATGCCCCGGAACTGAAGGCGGAGCTTGCGCCCTATCTGGAGCTGGAAAAGGAAGGGCCGCGGTTCCACAAGTTTCTCGCCACGATTCCCCGTGAAAAAATGGGCATCGTGGATTTTCTGGTGGCCATCAACCAGAAGCTTCAGGGCGAGATCGGCTACGTCATCCGCATGGAACCGGGCGTGCAGACCCCGGATGAAACGCTTGAGAAGCGTCTGGGCTCCTGCCGTGATACCGGCTGGCTGCTGGTCCAGTTGCTGCGCCATCTCGGCCTCGCGGCGCGCTTCACCTCTGGCTATCTCATCCAGCTCAAGCCGGATGTGAAGTCACTGGATGGCCCTTCCGGCACCGATGTCGATTTCTGCGACCTTCATGCCTGGTGCGAGGTCTATGTGCCCGGCGCCGGCTGGATCGGGCTGGATCCGACCTCCGGCCTGTTGTGCGGCGAAGGTCATATTCCGCTGGCCGCCACTCCGCATTATCGCTCTGCCGCGCCCATTTCCGGCTATCTCAATGAGAAGGCGGAAGCAGAGTTCAGTTTCGAGATGCATGTGACCCGCGTGGCCGAAGCACCGCGCGTTACCTATCCCTTCTCGGATGAGACATGGGCGGCGCTGGATGAACTCGGCCGCAAGGTGGATGAGGACCTCATCGCCGGAGATGTGCGCCTCACTATGGGCGGTGAACCCACCTTCATCTCCATTGATGATTACCAGTCCCCCGAATGGAACACGGAAGCGCTCGGCCCACACAAGCGTACGCTGGCAGATGATCTCATCCGCCGCCTGCGCCGTCGTTTCTCGGCAGAGGGCGTGCTGCATTATGGGCAGGGCAAGTGGTATCCTGGCGAGACCCTGCCGCGCTGGTCGTTTGACCTGTTCTGGCGCAAGGACGGACAGCCCATCTGGCAGCGCGAGGACCTGATCGCCGCCGAGACCGTGGACTATGGGGCCACCCCGGCCGATGCAGAACGGTTCAGCAAGGCTCTCGCGGAAAAGCTGGGGGTAGGCGCGCAGTTTGTGCAGCCCGGCTTTGAGGACAACATCTATTTTATGTGGAAGGAGCAGAGTCTTCCCGAAAACCTCACGCCCGGAGACCCACGCCTGGCCGATGAGGTGCAGCGGCGCATGCTGGCCCGCACCTTCAATCAGGGACTGGGCACGCCCACCGGTTCTGTCCTGCCGCTGAGCCGCGTTCAGACCCCGGCCGGGCGCGTGTGGCGTTCCGAGCAGTGGGGCTTCCGGCGCGAGTTCCTGTTCCTGCTGCCCGGCGAGAGCCCCATGGGCTACCGCCTGCCGCTGGAATCGCTCACCTATCTTTCGCCCACCCGCTATCCCTTCGTTCAGCCGGCGGATCCGTTCGAGCTGCAAGACCCGTTGCCGGATGCGCAGGCGCTGTCTGATCGCTATCGCGCACGCCGACCAGATAGAACCCCCACCGCCCCGATTGTTGCCGCCCATGATGTGGGCGCGCGTGCGCAGGCACTGGTGAAGGACTATCTCCAGCGCAACGAACAGCAGATCTCAACCATGGAGACCCGTGCAGCCCTGTGCGTGGAACCACGCGGTGGCCGTCTGTGCGTGTTCCTGCCGCCCGTGGAAGTGCTGGAAGACTATCTGGACCTCATCGCTGCCATCGAGCAGGTGGCGATCGAGCTTGAAACGCCGATCCATATGGAGGGCTACCCCCCGCCATTCGATCCGCGTCTCAATGTCATCCGCATTGCACCTGATCCGGGCGTGCTGGAAGTGAATGTGCACCCTTCCAACAATTGGGCGGGCTGCGTGGAGATTTCACGCGTGCTCTATGAGGAAGCGCGCCTCTCGCGGCTGGGCACCGAGAAGTTCATGGTGGATGGGCGCCACACCGGCACCGGCGGTGGCAACCATGTGGTAGTGGGCGGCCAGACCCCGGCGGACAGCCCCTTCCTGCGCCGGCCAGACCTGCTCAAGAGCCTGCTGCTGTTCTGGCAGCGCCACCCCTCACTCTCCTACATGTTCTCCGGCCTGTTTATCGGCCCCACCTCACAGCATCCGCGCATTGATGAAGCGCGCCATGACAGCCTCTATGAGCTGGAAATCGCGCTGGGCATGATTGAAGGCCCCGGCGGCCCCGCCACCCCGCCCTGGCTGGTGGACCGGATGCTGCGCAACCTGCTGGTGGACGTGACCGGCAACACCCACCGCACGGAAATCTCCATCGACAAGCTCTATTCGCCGGATGGTCCGACAGGCCGTCTGGGGCTGGTGGAGTTCCGCTGCTTCGAGATGCCGCCGGACTGGCGCATGAGTCTGGCCCAGCAGCTTCTGCTGCGCGCCCTCATCTCGCGCCTGTGGAAGAGCCCGGTGACCGGAAATGCCACCCGCTGGGGCACCACGCTGAATGACCGCTTCATGCTGCCCCACTATGTGTGGGCAGACTTCCTCGACGTGCTCGAAGACCTCGGCGATTCCGGCTATGTCTTTGATCCCGAATGGTTCCGGGCACAGTATGAGTTCCGCTTTCCGGCCTTTGGCAAGGTACAGCACGCCGGGGTGGATCTTGAAATCCGGCAAGCTCTGGAATGCTGGAACGTGCTGGGCGAGGAAGGGGTGACAGGCGGCACTGCCCGCTATGTGGACTCCTCGGTGGAGCGTCTGCAGGTGAAGGTGGAGGGCTTCAATCCCTCCCGTCATATCGTTACCTGCAACGGGCGTGAGGTGCCTGTCGCACCCACCGGGCGCAATGGCACTTTCGTGGCCGGCGTGCGCTACAAGGCCTGGCAGCCATGGTCTGGCCTGCACCCCAACATACCGGTTCACACGCCGCTGGTGTTCGACATTGTCGATACATGGAGCACCCGCTCTCGCGGCGGCTGCATGTATTATGTCGCCCATCCCGGCGGACGGAACTACGACACCTTCCCGGTCAATTCCTATGAAGCCGAGGCCCGCCGCCTCGCCCGCTTCCAGGATTATGGACACACACCCGGGCGGATGAATGTGACCCGCGAAACCGCCCCCGGCGAGTTCCCCACCACGCTGGACCTGCGCCGGCCCTTGGGAATCTGAACACACGCTCGTGCCCATGCGATGAACTGCGGTTCGTGGCATGGGCTTGTGGACCGAACATGAGAACCGACCACTCAGGCCTGTGTCTCACCCATGGCCTGAAAAGCGGAACATCCTCAGCACCAGGATGGTGATCTCTCAATCGGAACATAAATATAAAAGGCCCGGCAGCTCATCTGCCGGGCCTTTTCATATCTACCCATCTGCCATACGCCTGAGGCAAACGTGAGTGCGCGACACCTGCCGCCTGCTCGCCAAGACCAAAACAACAAAGCCATTCTGTCCATACGCATGGTTTTACATTTCACCTGACATTGCATGGCAAAAAGGGCATAAGAAGCGCCTACTGCTTTTTTCGCCGCCAAGAGACCCGCGTTTCCATGCCCCTGACACTTGCTGCGACATCCTCCGCCATTCCCGATTCCCAAGGGGCCGGAACGGCAGCGCATGAGCGCGATGCACAAAAGGCGGCGCGGGGCGGACCCGCAAAATCCCGGCCACGGCGCGTACTGCCGGGCTTCAGGCTCTCTCTCGGGCTCACACTGTTTTATCTCGCTCTCATCGTTCTGCTGCCCATCGCGGCCCTTCTGCTCAAGGCGGCAGATGTCGGTCTGGTGCGCTATTTCGAGATCATCACCTCACCGCGCACCTTCGCGGCCTTCCGCATCACCTTCACCGCCGCGGCCATCGCAACCATTTTCAACATGATTTACGGGCTGGCTCTGGCATGGGTGCTGGTGCGCTATAGTTTTCCCGGAAAACGGCTTCTGGATGCGCTGGTGGATGTGCCTTTCGCTCTCCCCACCGCCGTAGCCGGTCTGGCGCTGACCGCCCTGTTCGCGAAGAATGGCTGGTATGGTGCGCCGCTGGCCAGCTGGGGCATTGAGGTGGCCTATGCGCCTGCCGGCATTGCCTGCGCCATGGCCTTCACCTCCATTCCCTTTGTGGTGCGCACGGTGCAGCCCGTTCTGGAAGACCTTGAACCGGAGCTGGAGGAGGCCGCGGCCAGCCTTGGCGCTTCGGATTTCCGTATTTTCCGCTCGGTGATTTTCCCGGCATTGTTCCCGGCCTTTCTCGCGGGCACGTCCCTTTCCTTTGCCCGGTCTCTGGGCGAGTTCGGGGCCGTGGTGTTCATCGCCGGCAACCAGCCCTTCCGCACCGAAGTGGTCTCGCTGCTCACCTTCATCCGGCTGGAAGAATATGACTATGCGGCAGCGGCGGCCATCGCCACCACCCTGCTCATCATCGCCTTCCTCATGCTGCTGCTGGTCAACCTGATTCAGGCCTGGCACCAGCGCATTGCGATCCGGGAGGCCTGAGCATGGCGAAGCATCGTAAAAAGCCGGCTGGCGTTCGCGTGGGCGATCATCCAGTCACCCGCCGCATCATGACATGGTCGGTGCTGGCCGTGACTGCGGTCATTCTTCTTGGCCCTCTTGCCGTCATTTTCTCCGAGGCTTTTCGCGGCGGCATCAGTACTTATCTGGAAGCGCTGGCGCGGCCGGATACGCTCTATGCCACCGGCCTCACCCTGTTTGTCGCCCTGCTTTGCGTGCCCATCAATGTGGTCTTCGGCATCGCTGTGGCATGGACCGTCACCAAGTTCAGCTTCCCCGGCCGCAATATCCTGCTCGCCGTGGTGGAACTGCCCTTTTCCATCTCGCCCATCGTGGCGGGTGTGGCCTATCTGTTCGTCTATGGCGCACAAGGCCTGCTGGGGCCTTATCTGCTCGATCACGGCATCAAGGTGCTGTTCGCCATCCCCGGCATCGTGTTGGCCAGCCTTTTCGTCACTGCGCCTTTCGTGGTGCGGGAGCTTGTGCCGCTGATGATGGCGCAGGGGCGTGATGCCGAAGAAGCAGCCGTGACGCTCGGCGCGTCCGGCTTTCAGGTGCTACGGCTGGTGACCCTGCCCAATGTGAGCCTCGCCCTTCTTTATGGCGCGGCACTCTGCAATGCGCGGGTGATGGGTGAATTCGGTGCTGTTTCGGTTGTGTCCGGCAATATTCGCGGACAGACCTCCACCCTGCCTTTGCAGATTGAGCTGCTCTATCAGGACAGCCAGGTCATCGCCGCCTTTGCCGCGGCAACCCTGCTGGTGGGTGTGGCCCTGTTCACGCTGGTTGCGAAGTTCCTGATCGAGCGCGCACAGGCCGCCCGCCACGAGATTCAGACCGTCGATGTACTGGACGGCTGAATACCCTCAGAGACAATTGTGAGTTCGTGTTGAACAGGCACAGCTCATGCGCATCCGTGAAGCGTAGAAATGCGCGTTTGAAGGTTTTCAGCCCGGCAGATAATCGTGCTGCGCAACCAATGCGCAGCACTGTTCCTGCCTGCACCCGGCGAGACATGGTGCCTGACCCGGATCATCATCAATACCTTGCGCGATCAGTGGCAAACCGATGAGGCGCCATCGCAAAGGGAGATCACAACAGGACTGAAAACACACAGGCTGGTGTGATGCATGTCTCCGCCGCTTCCCGGCATATGAGGGCGGTGTAAAGGCGTTACCCGCAGCCTGCATATGAGACCGAGAGGTCACCACTGCATCGCATCACGATCGCGATGCAAGGGCCCCCAACAGGGCTGCATCAGAAGATAGCTGCTCAGTTCCGCGAGGTCGGCAAGGCGAGCGCCGAAAGGGCGGCCTGCTCGGTCTTGCGGCGCACTTCTTCCTGCCGCGCTTCCTGCTTGCGCACATCACGGCGATGCTCCCGCGCTTCCCGGCGGAAACGGCGATGACGCAGCCATGTCACGCTACTGCCCAGCAACACTCCCACGATGAGGGCGGCAAACACCACCAGAAACAGCGGCATCTGCACGGCAAGGCTGGGGGCATCAGCGGAAAACGGGTCAAAAGAAACCGTCACCATCCGGCGATTGGCAACAGCCAGCGCAAGAATGATGATGCACAGCGGCAAGCCAATCAGAATGGACAGAAACCGGGTCACAGGCCCTCACTTCCCGTCATTGAGACGCTCGCGCATCTCCTTGCCGGTCTTGAAATAGGGCACGACCTTCTCGTCCACATCCACCTGTTTGCCAGTGCGCGGGTTGCGACCCACACGGGCATCACGCTTCTTGACAGAGAATGCCCCGAAGCCGCGCAACTCCACCCGGTCCCCACGCTCCAGCGCAGATACAACCTGCTCAAGGATCGCGTTGACGATGTTCTCCACATCCCTCTGGTAAAGGTGGGGGTTGGCTTCAGCGATCTTCTGCACGAGCTCGGATTTGATCATGCTGGCCCCTCTCCTCTCATCATCGGCCGGGTTAGCCGACGATAGTCCTTGATGGCGGCGATTTTCCGCCTCTGGCAAAGACTTACTGCTTATCTATCACATATTGGCGCGAGGGTGCCAGAGTGCCAGAAGACCGTCAAGCTGGTTCCCGTCCAGAGTGCCCCGAGAGAGCTCGGAAATAAAAATGCCCATTTGTGGCAAACCGATAACGGTCATGAACGCCTGCGCACTTCCGGAAAGAAACCCGATCTGGCTGTCCAGCCCACCGGGATTCCAGGTCCGCACCCGCAGGTCTTCAGGTACATTGCGGTTCTTGGCCAGCCATGCGCGAGCCGTGCGCTCATCGCCGATCTCATCCACGAGCTTCAGCCCAAGCCCCTGATGGCCGGTGAAAACACGCCCGTCAGAGATGAAGTCCAGCTCGGCACCGGCCAGTTGGCGCCGCTCGCCCACCAGATCCTTGAACCAGCCATAGCTGTCCTTCACCAGCGAATCGATGGCTGCGCGCGCGGCGGGCGTGGGTGTGGAGAAGGGGTTGGGCTCGGCCTTCAGCGGAGAGGACTTGATCTCCTCCATCGAGACCCCGACCGTCTTCATCAGTTCGGTCACATTGGGAAACTGGTAGATAACACCGATCGAGCCCACCAGCGCGTTACGACGGGAGATGATGCGATCTGCCCCCAGCGCGGCGATATAGGCCCCAGAGGCTGCTGCGCCTTCCACCACGGCCACCACCGGCTTGTCCTGCGCCAGCCGGCGCACGGCATCATAAAGCTGCTCAGAACCGGTAATGGTGCCGCCGGGGCTGTTGATGGAGAGAATCACGGCCCGCGCGTTCGAGGTGCGAATGCGCTCCAGCATCTCCACCCGCTCGCGGTCATTGCGAATGATGCCGCCGATTGGCACGCGCGCCACATGTTCCGCGCGTTCCGGCACCAGAGAACCGCGCAGCGTGGTTACCGCAACCACGATGGCCGCAACCACAGCCAGCACACCCAGCACCCGCCAGAAGGTGAGCTTGCGCCGCAGGCGGCGGCGCTCAACGATCTCATCGGCGTCGAATGGCATCGGCATGGTGTCCCTGTGTTGTCCTGCGAGATAAGCGGCCTGCTGGCATCTTGGCAAGGCTTCTCCCTCGCTCCGCATGTACCGCGCCGGGCGATGGCAGGGCCACACAGGCTGGACAACAACGCCTCACCAGATTTCAGCCGGTGCGAACCCCTGTTGCCATTCTTTGAGCCTGCGGGCGGTTGCCGGGCTCAAACCATCCGGCAAAGCCTCCGGCCTGAAGAATTCAGCCGCGCGAATTTCAAGGTTTGGCACCCACGCACCATACGGCCGTGAACAGGCTGCACGATAGCACACCACATGATCCCGCCCGCCGACTTTCGGATTGAAGAAAACGCCGTGAAGATGCAACGGCCCTTCCACCTCGGCCCCGGCCTCCTCGGCCAGTTCACGACGGGCCGCCTGTTCCGCGCTTTCGCCGGCATCCACCCCGCCACCCGGCAGATGCCAGCCTGCCACATAGCTGTGTCGCACAAGCAGCACCCGTCCATCAGCATCAGTCGCAATAACCCGCACCCCAATGGTGAGGCCATGACGCAGACGACGCAGCACCGCGAGAAAAGGCAGCATGACACCTTCCTGTCTGATCCAATGCCCTCACTGGGCGCGAGTATCCGCGCCGACCAGCAAGAGCAGCTTGGCTTCGCAATGCGGAAAGCTGAACCTGCGGCCTTGTTCAAGCCCCTTTCAAAAGGCTATCTCCTTTCAGAAGATTCGCCCCGGGGACACCTGCCACCATGCGCGCGCTGCTTGATGTCGTTCTGATTGTTCTCAATCTTTATGTATGGGTACTGATCGCGGGAGCGGTGCTCTCATGGCTCATCGCTTTCAATGTGGTGAACCCGTACAACAAGTTTGTCCACAGCGTGGGTGAGTTCATCTTCCGCATTACGGAGCCGGTTCTGGCACCGGTGCGGAACATTCTGCCCAACCTTGGCGGGCTGGACCTTTCGCCGGTGGTGGTGATTCTGATCATCTTCTTTATCGAGCGGGTGATCGGCTATTATATCTACCCAGCCGTCTTCTAGGGCCGTGAGTTTCTGGCGGTCCGCACAGGGCGGAGTCGAGGTCTTCGTGCGCGCCACACCCAAGGGTGGGCGCGATGCGGTTGATGGAGCTGTGGCTTTATCTGATGGCCGGCAGGTACTGAAAGTGCGCGTGCGTGTTGCCCCCGAAGATGGCGCGGCAACTGCCGCCGTAGGCAAGGTTCTGGCGCAGGCGCTGGGCTTGCCTTCCTCCCGCATACGGCTTGCGAGTGGAGCGACCGCCCGCCTTAAAAGCTTTTATATTGAAGGCGACAGCGCGGAGCTGGGTCCCGCGCTCGATGCCCTGGGTTCTGGCAAGGCTGGTTCTAGGTCGCGCTGAGATGCTCTGCCTAGCGTGCTTATCTCACATGGGCGCGGCTTGTACGGGCAACTGGAAAACAGGCTTGGGCTGAACCCTTTTCTGCGAAAGCAGATGGATCTGCGGCATGGAATCGCAGCAGGGGAATCGCCCCCGAAATGCAGCCGTCACCACCACCTGAGCACCGCCCTGTGGCTGCAAATGCACATTGCGGCACTTATTCCATGTGGCTGTGATGTCTCGCAATTGATGAGATACACACAAGCCATGCACGTGTTTCACAGGCCCTGAGCCCTTGCTCTGACTGGAAAAGCGGCAAGATGGCGGAATCTCGCCTCGCTGCGCCTTGCAGTTTTCTTTGAATTCGGTGCGCAAGACGGTAAAAGAAGTGTGATTGCGTGGTCCGGCCACATTCGTTGTGGCTGGGGGCAGGTGATATAAAATGTTTCCCTGAAGTGGGTGGAGTTGCGTAATGGCGAATCCGCGCGTGTATGTTTATCAGTTCGCCACGGGGGCGCAGTGGGCTGCCGGTGACAGCGTGGAGAGCTATCTCCGTCGCCTGCTGGATGTGGACTTTACCCAGTCCCTCCGTGCGGACCGTCTGGCCGCACTGACCGGCTTTCTTGACGAAGCCTTCCAGCTTGCCCACTCTTTGGGCTGGAGCGGCACTTCGCGTGAATCTCCGCAGATGTTCTCCCTGCCGGGCATGCCGGTAGACGAAGAGATCTATATGGTGGCGTGGGAACAGGAAGATGGCGTGGCTTACATCGCCTCTCCCTTCCAGCTGCCGTGGCTTGATGCCAAGGCCTCCCGCACCACGGATTCCAGCCGTGCCGTGCTGGTTGAGAACGGACGCGGACCGGGCACCCCGGTTGGTCGTCCCCAGCCGCTGGAAGTCACCTCGACCAGCGCCCGGGAGGACGCCCGCGACCCTTTCGCTGATTTCATGCGCCGTGATGACGCCACGCGCATGACACGCGAGCCGGGTGCAATCTCCGAGGAAGATGGCAGCCGCCGCTTCTTCTGAAGCTTGAATGCCCGCTTGCCCGGTCATCACCAGCTCAGCAAATCGTCGAACATAAAATGCGTGCCCACTGGGCACGCATTTTTTATGGGCAGGCCGAAATTCGCATCACCATCGCAGATGATCCGGAACGCCCCCGCACTTCTCCAGGCGACCACCTTCATCCGTTCACAAATCTGGCCTAAACAGGGGGCCAGCCGACAGGATGTCCCGGTGCCTCGCCTTTCTCTGCCCCCGCATATTCTCATTCCCCTCATTGTCGCCTGCGCCCTGTTCATGGAACAGGTGGATGCAACGGTGCTCTCCACGTCTCTGCCCGCCATTGCAGCAGACCTGAATGAGGACCCGGTCTCGCTCAAGCTGGCGCTGACCTCCTATCTGCTCTCTCTGGCGGTGTTCATTCCCGCCAGCGGCTGGGCGGCAGACAGGTTTGGCGCGCGCACGGTGTTTCGGGCGGCCATCGTCATCTTCACGCTGGGCTCCGTTCTGTGCGGGCTTTCCACATCGCTGCTGGATTTTGTGATCTATCGCATCATTCAGGGCATGGGCGGCGCGATGATGGTGCCGGTGGGGCGGCTGGTTATTCTGCGCGCGGTGCCAAAGACAGAACTTGTCTCGGCTCTTGCATGGCTCACCATTCCGGCCCTGCTCGGCCCGGTGTTCGGCCCACCGCTCGGCGGCTTCATCACCACCTATTTCGACTGGCGCTTCATCTTCTTCATCAATGTGCCCATCGGCATACTGGGCGTGCTGCTGGCCTCCCGTTTCATCGAGAATATCCGTGAGCAGGATGTGCCGCCGCTGGATTTACGGGGGCTGGTGCTCTCGGGCATCGGGCTCGCTGGTCTGGTATTCGGCTTCGCCATGCTGGGACAGCCGCTGGTGCCGATGTGGGTTGCGCTTGCATCCGGTGCCGTGGGTGCAGCAACACTGGCGTTTTATGTCCATCATGCGCGCATCACCCCCCATGCCATTCTGGACCTGAAACTGCTGCGCTATTCCAGCTTCCGCGCCGGCGTGGTGGGCGGCGCGCTGTTCCGGGTCGGGGTTGGGGCCATTCCGTTCCTTTTGCCGCTGATGCTGCAACTCTCCTTCGGCCTCTCGCCTTTTGCATCCGGCATGCTGACCTTCGCGGCGGCGGCAGGGGCGCTGTTCATGAAATTCACGGCCGCCCCCATTCTTCAGGCCCTCAGCTACAAGCGCGTGCTGGTGGTGAACGCCATTCTTGCTTCCGCCTTCCTCGCTGCCAGTGCCACCTTCACACCCTTCACCGCGCACTGGATTATCGTGATGGTGCTGCTGGTGGGCGGCTTCCTGCGCTCTCTCCAGTTCACGGCCCTGAATGCGCTGACCTATGCCGAGGTCTCCCAGCAGGAAATGAGCCACGCCACATCATTCGCCAGTGTAGTGCAACAGATCTCGCTCTCCATGGGTGTGGCCTTCTCCGGCCTTGTTCTGGAACTGATGCGTTCCGGGCGCGGCGAGCAAATGGTGACCCAGATCGATTTTGTGGTGGCCTTCCTTGCGGTGTCACTGGTGAGCGCCGGCAGCGTGTTCTTCTTCCTGCGCATGCCTGCCAATGCGGGTGAAGAACTCATTGCGCGCAAGAAGAGCGCAGCGGAGCTGGCACCGGACCCGCGCCAGGATGCCGACGCCCCACACTGAGCCTCCCAACCGAAGCGGGCTCCCTATACGCATTAAAAAGCGGCACGCGTGAATTTTGGGCTGGATCAACCGCACCAAACAGGGAACCATCAGCGCATGCGACACCTGACCGGGAAGAACCCCATGCGTCTCCTGCTTCGCCTGCCTGCCCTTGTTCACCTGCCTGCCCTTGTTCGGCTGCCAGCTCTTGCCGGCCTCTTCATCTTCTGCCTCGCATCCACGCTGCACGCGGCACCCCTGCCCCATATTGTGGTTCTTGCAACTGGCGGCACCATTGCCGGCGCAGCCGATGCCCGCTCACAGGCTGGCTACAATGCCGGCAAGGTCTCCCCGGAACAGTTGCTGGCCGCCGTGCCGGGACTGGACAAGGTGGCCCGCATCAGCACAGAGCAGATCGCCTCCATCGGCAGTCAGGACATGAATGAGGAGGTCTGGTTCAAGCTGGCGAAACAGATTGGCGATCTTCTCGCGCAGGACGATGTGGATGGGGTCGTCGTCACCCATGGCACGGATACCATGGAGGAAACCGCCCTGTTTCTGGATCTGGTAGAGCCCCGCGGCAAGCCGGTGGTGCTCACCGGCTCCATGCGCCCTTCCACTGCCACCAGTGCGGATGGGCCACTGAACCTGCTGGAAGCCATCATCGTCGCAGCCTCACCCGATGCGCGCGGACGCGGCACGCTTGTGGTGCTGAATGACACCATTCACGGTGCGGTGGATGTCACCAAAACCAGCACGACCTCAGTGCAGACCTTCCGTTCCCCGAATGTAGGTGCACTGGGGCATGTTTCCCAAAATGGCGTATCGTTCTTTCGCTCCGCACAGGAGGATGCGGATGACACCATCTACAAACTTCCCGCCAACCCTCCGCTTCCTCCGGTCGCAATCATTTATGCCCATGCCGGCATGAATCCGGATGTGGTGAAGGATGCGATTGAAGATGGCGCGAAAGGGCTCGTGCTGGCTGGCGTCGGCGATGGTAACGCCTCCAAGGCCACGATTGAGGCTCTGGCGGAAGCCGTGAAGGCCGGCGTGGTGGTGGTGCGCTCTACCCGTACGGGTTCAGGCCCCGTACTGCGCAACATCGAGATTGATGATGACAGCTACGGTTTCGCCACAGCCCACTATCTGAACCCCGCCAAGGCGCGCGTGCTGTTGCAGGTGCTGTTGGCCAACAACATCGTTGATGCTGCTCAGGTTCAGAAGGCCTATAACAGCCTGCCATGAATCTTGGCCCGGCCGCGCAAAGGGGGCTGCAGACTTCTCATGCGGAGCGGGAACAGGCCCGGTTCAGACAGAAACCGGGCCATGGTCGTGGCTTGAGAGCCGGACTTGGGCCCGGGCTTGGGTGTGAACCCTGCCCTTAATCGGCCAGTTCGCGCGCGTCGTCACGTGCCGCGTCTTCGCGCGCCATGCGCCCACGATAGCCGGTGGCCAGCACATAAAGCTCGGCAGAATCTGCACGGCTGGCAGCGGGCTTCATATGCCTGACGACCGTGAAGTCACGCTTCAGGTCAGCCAGCAATTCACCTTCTGTCCCACCCTGAAAAACCTTGGCCAGAAATGCCCCGCCGGGTGCCAGCACCTGCCGGGCAAAATCCACGGCCATTTCCACCAGCGCTACAATCCGAAGATGATCGGTGCGCTTGTGGCCGGTGGTGTTGGCGGCCATGTCAGACATCACGAGGTCGGCCGGGCCATCCAGCATCTCCAGCAATCGCTCGGGTGCGGTGGGGTCGAGAAAGTCCATCTGCGCCAGAGTCACGCCGGGAATGGGCTCCATCTCCAGCAGATCGATGCCCACAATCTTGCCGTGGCCATCCTCCAGCCCGATCTTCTTGGATGCGACCTGACACCAGCCACCGGGCGCCGCGCCCAGATCCAGCACCCGCATGCCGCGCTTCAGCAGATGGGCCTTTTCATCCATCTCCAGCAGCTTGAAAGCCGCGCGTGAGCGCCAGCCCTCGCGCCGGGCGCGCACCACATAGGGATCATTGAGCTGGCGTTGCAGCCATTTCTGCTGGGAAGTGGTGCGCCCGCGCCCGGTCTTCACACGGACCTTCAAAGGGCGTCCGTCATTTCCTCGCGAAGCCGTGCTCACGCTCTCACCTCACCATTACCACCGGCAGCCGCATGGGAAGCGCCCTGCCCCCGCCGCCACGCTCCGTCCGCGCGCATGAGCTGTACCAGCATCCCCTCACGCAATCCACGATCCGCCACCCGCAGCCGTTCGGCCGGGAAAACAGCACGGATCGCTTCCATGATCGCGCAGCCGGCCAGCACAAGGTCTGCCCGCTGGGCCCCGATGCACGGATTGGACACGCGCTCATCGAAAGACATATCCATCAGCCGGTCGACCACGCCCTCGACATCATCGGTGTGCAACCACGCGCCATCCACCCGCATGCGGTCATAACGCTCAAGCCCCAGATGAATGCCGGCGACAGTTGTCACTGTGCCGGATGTGCCGAGCAAATGGATACGATCGCACCGGCGCACACCCCATGTCTCTCGCACGCCTTCCAGCATGCCGCGCACCTCGCGCACCATGCGTCGGAACACATCCGGAGAAACCCGCTCGCCGCCATAGCGCTCGGAAAGGGAGACCACCCCCACGGGCAGCGAGACCCATGAGCGCACCCGGGCGCGCGGCGGGCCATCATCTCCCGCGCCGCGCCGGCCCAGCCACACCACTTCGGTGGAGCCACCGCCAATATCGAACAGCACCGCGCCTTCGCTGTGCGGGTCCACCAGCGGCGCGCAGCCCGCAGCCGCGAGGCCGGCTTCGGTCCGGCGGTCCACCACCTCAAGCACCAGTCCGGTCCGCTGCTGCACCTGGGCGCAGAATTCCTCACCATTATCTGCCGCACGGCAGGCTTCGGTCGCGATAATGCGCGCGCGCGTGACGCCTCGCATGTTCATCTTTGAGGCGCAGATATCCAGAGCTGCCGTGGCCCGCACCATTGCCGCCTCGCACAGCCGGCCGGATGTCGTCAGCCCCTCGCCCAGCCGCACAATGCGCGAAAAGGCATCCACCACCCGAAACCCGCGCGATGTGGGGCGCGCCACCAGCAGGCGGCAATTATTGGTGCCAAGATCTATGGCCGCATAAATGGGGTTTGGTGTGCCCTCACCATATGGGGAGGCCGCATGCGAACGGGACGCACCGGACCGACCCGCTGCCGCAGAATATTTCGAATGCGTCGCACCAGCACAAGCGCCATTGGCAGAGCCGGAATTTTGCGCGGAACCGGCTGCACCGGCCTGTGAAGTATTGGCTGCGCCAGCTTGCGCGGAGGGGGCTGGACGGCCGCGCCGCCAGCGTGGTCTGGCCGGGCCACGCGTATCTCCCGCGCTCTCGGCGCCGGTTTCTGCGTGGCACGACGGCTCCGGGTCCGGCTTGGGCCCGTTCGCCTCGTCCCTCATTGTCATCCCCTCGCCGCAAGGCGAATCACGCGCTCAAACCCGTTGCGATTGCCACGAACAGGCTGCGCCTTGAGGAGAAGTGTAACAGGCTCCCGCAGCGGCGCAATGCCGCTTCTTCACTTGACGTGCGGAAGGTGAAAATCCTGCGCAAAGGCATGGCCGGATGCCGCCGGAAACGCGCGGGCATGTCATTTAAATGAAAGATAGCCGTGGAGCGCATCACCCTTCATGGCAAAGGCGATACGCTCCAACCGGTTGATCCATCACATTTTTACACGCGAAACGTCACCCGCCTCGCTAAATACGTCAGGCAGTCTTCAGAGTCAGGCCAACGGCCAGTGCATCTGCCCGGAATGACTTCACGGCGTCCAGCGAAAGCTCGGCAGCAGTGCGTGAGCCCAGAGCCGGCAGCTTTTTCAGCACATCGGCCGGTGCCGTGATGATGTGGCAGCCAAGACGATCGGCCTCGATCACGTTCCAGACCTCACGGGTGGAAGCCCAGATAACCTCGACATTATTGGTGGCGCGCGAAAGCTCCACTGCCCGTGATACCGCCGGCACATAATCAATGCCGGTATCGGCCAGACGCCCCGCGAATACCGAGATGCAGGAGGGTGCGCCGCCCGCCAGGGCTGCAACGCCGGCATCCACCTGCGGCATATCGAAAATCGCGGTGAGATTCACGCTCACCCCGTCCTGCACCAGATCACGCACCAGTTCGTAGAGCGTCTCGCCCTTGGTGTTTGAAACCGGCAGCTTCACATAGACATTTTTGCCCCATGTGGCGATGACGCGGGCCTGCGCACGCATCTCGTCGATCTCGTCTGAGAACACCTCGAAGGAGATATGACGATCCGGGACGGCCTCCACCAGATCACGGGCATAGGCCTCATAGTCGGTTACGCCGGCCTTGCGCAGCAGGGAAGGATTGGTGGTGAAACCCGTAATATGACCATGCGACGCCATTTCCACGATCTGCGCCTTGTCTGCGCCATCGGTGTACAGCTTGATCTTCAGATCCTCGAGCTTCACGGACATCACACTCCCCTCCCGATTTGGATTCGCCGGAAGCTACAATAGAGCGCGGCGCATGTCCCGTATGTTACAGCCGGCGAACAATCGGCAAGACACATCTTGCCCCCATGCGCCTGAATTCATGCTCCGTTTACCATGCCAACATATCGCCGACGCAAGACAACTTTCGGGAAACTCCCTGCAGGCATGGTGAGGCCATATCCCTGATCGCATGTATTCGCGGAGCGAGAAGAGTATGGTTTCAACGGACATGGTGGAGCGCATGGCGCGCGCGATGCACGCCTTTT
This sequence comes from Xanthobacter sp., assembly GCA_035911315.1. Taxonomy (GTDB): domain Bacteria; phylum Pseudomonadota; class Alphaproteobacteria; order Rhizobiales; family Xanthobacteraceae; genus Xanthobacter. Next base: position 103,054 of record JAMHVS010000010.1, on the reverse strand, counting down.
CGCAAAATCGCTTTCCGCTGCTGGAAGAGTGGGACCAGCTCTCGCCGGAACGCCGGGCCTATCAGCGCCAGCTCGCGGCCCATGCCCTTCAGGCGCTCACCGCGCATGACATCATCGAGATCAGCAACCACAATGCGCCGGAAATCGTGGCCCTGCCTGTAGAGCCCGGCCCATGGGCACTGGCGGAACTGCAGGAAGCGGCCATCAGCGACAATGGCACCGCCATGGATGCCCGCCGCCGCTACCGTTCATTTCTCGCCACCGCATCCCTGCCGCTGGCCACGCGACACGCGGACATCAACTCCGCACTGTGAATGGGTTCAGACGCGTTTACAAAAACAAAGGCCGGCTTTCTCGCCGGCCTTGGGGTTTGACTGAAGGGCACAGCGGCAAACCGTCTGTGCCCTTTTTCTGTTGCGCAGCGCAGACCATCCGGTCATTCGCCCTTGATGAGGTCAACCACGCCGCCCACCATCGAGCCCAGACCACCTGCGGCCACCGTGGAACCGCCAATCATCGAGGCGACGAAGCCAACCGTTGCACCGGTCGCCACGGCCGGGGCGAAGGCGATGGTGGCTGCCACCAGACCGACGCCAGCTGCCGCACCGCCGATGATGGCCTGCCAGGACGCACCACCCACAACCATGTCCAGTTCGTTATCGCAGATGGCGTTGCTGCCGGCGAAAGCCTGAGCGGAAGGGACGGCAGTGTTGAAGTCGTTCTGGAAAGAGATGTTGGTCATTTTCGTGTTCCTTCTGAATTCTGATGTTTTGATCTGAGTGGATTTTCTGGATTTCAGGTCACTTCACGAGATCAATGATCTTGCCGACCCCGGTGCCGATGGCGCTGCCGATCCCGGCTGCGGCACCTGCGATCACGGCGGTTGCCGCGACTGCGGCAGTTGCAGGCAGGGCAACCACGGCCCCGACACCGGCCGCCACACCACCGGCGATGGCTCCAACTGCGGTCCAGTTCACGCCGCCGGCGATCTCTTCCAGAGCTTCGTCATTCAGGGCGATGGTTTCGATCTTGGTGTTCATTTTCGTCTTCCTTCTCTGTGTGGGCCACCCGGCCCGCGTTCTGTTGAGAGGAAGATAGGCGCCGCCCGCTGACACCAACCTTACGGCGCTGAGAGACTGAAAAAAGATGTGGCGGACAGAGGGAGATGGCGTGGAAACCCGGTGTGCGTACGGCCATAAACCCTTGTGAAATCAGCACTCCAGCGCATCTTCCCGGCCAATCTTTTTTCTGACAGGACCAGCAGCCCGCGCAAAAATAAGAGTACGCCCCACGGAGCAGCTTGCTTGGCAGCATGGCAAGGTGCCAAGCATGACACCATGCATTTGGCATTTGGGCAGGAAACCGGACACCAGCCCTGCCCCTTCGCGCCCAATAAAAAAAAGGGCGGATGATGCCCGGCCTGCGCCGTCATCATCCGCCCTTGTTCAGGCAATGCCCCGCCGGCCTGAACCGGCAGGGCCTGTCAAGAAGACTCAGTTCTTGGACTTGTCCACGAGAGCCTTTTCCTTGATCCAAGGCATCATGTCGCGCAGCTTCTCGCCCACTTCCTCGATCGGATGAGCGTTGTTGCGGGCGCGGGTCGCCTTGAAGGAAGCCTGGTTGACCTTGTTCTCCAGCATCCAGTCGCGGGTGAACTTGCCGGACTGGATATCGGTGAGAACTCGCTTCATCTCGGCCTTGGTCTCCGAGTTGATGATGCGCGGGCCGGTCACGTACTCGCCATACTCCGCGGTGTTGGAGATGGAGTAGTTCATGTTGGCAATGCCGCCCTCATAGATGAGGTCGACGATGAGCTTCAGCTCGTGCAGGCACTCGAAATAGGCCATCTCGGGCGCATAGCCGGCTTCCACCAGCGTCTCGAAGCCGGCGCGGATCAGCTCAACGGTACCGCCGCACAGGACGACCTGCTCGCCGAACAGATCGGTCTCGCACTCTTCCTTGAAGGTGGTCTCGATGATGCCGGCGCGGCCACCACCGATGGCAGCAGCGTAGGACAGGCCCAGATCATGGGCATTGCCGGTGGCATCCTGCGCAATGGCGATGAGGGTCGGCACGCCGCCGCCACGCTTGTACTCGGAACGCACGGTGTGGCCAGGGCCCTTGGGGGCTGCCATCAGCACGTCGAGGTCCTTGCGGGGCTCGATGAGGTTGAAGTGCACGTTCAGGCCATGGGCGAACAGCAGGGCTGCGCCTTCCTTCATGTTATCGTGCAGGCTCTCGCGGTAGATGTCGGCCTGGAGCTCGTCGGGGGTGAGCATCATCACCACGTCGGCCCACTTGGCGGCTTCAGCCGGGGACATCACCTTGAAGCCTTCAGCCTCGGCCTTCTTGGCAGTGGCGGAACCGGGACGCAGCGCGATCGCCACTTCCTTGACGCCGGAATCGCGCATGTTGAGCGCGTGGGCATGGCCCTGGCTGCCGTAACCGATGACAGCGACCTTCTTCCCCTTGATGAGGTTCAGATCCGCGTCGCGGTCGTAATATACACGCATCATAATCTCCTGCTGAGCGTTATCTCTTTTAAATCGTTTCTTATCTGTGATCTGGCCCAGCCCGAACCGGATGGACGGGCCCCTGTTTGCACCGGATCACAGCAGAATGGAACGGCCTTTTGCACACATCTGCGCACATGGCCTGAAGCTGAGGTTCGCCGGCTTACATCGCTTTGGGCCCGCGGGAAATGGCAACAACACCCGTGCGCGCCACTTCCACAAGCCCCAGCGGCTCCATCAGATGAGCGAACTGGTTGATCTTGTCCGACTTTCCGGTGATCTCGAACACGAAGCTCTCACGCGTCGCGTCGATCACGCGGGCACGGAAGGCATCGGCCAGACGCAGCGCCTCGGAGCGGGCCTCGCCCAGCCCGTGCACCTTCACCATCGCCAGCTCACGCTCAAGGCACTCGGCCTCGACGGTCAGGTCAAGCACGCGGTGCACCGGCACAAGCCGATCCAGCTGGTTGCGAATCTGTTCGATCACCATGGGCGTGCCGGTGGTCACGATGGTGATTCGGGACAGATGCCCCTCCTGGCTCACCTCGGACACGGTCAAGCTGTCGATATTGTAGCCGCGGCCGGAAAAAAGGCCGATGACGCGCGCCAGCACGCCGGGCTCGTTGTCCACGAGGATCGACAGGGTATGGGCTTCGGTACGTTCGGAATGGGACGACATGAAAGATCCCTCAAGGCATTCTGGTGAGACGTTCGGTGCGCGCAGCAGCAAGCCTGCGCCGTCGCGCGGTGCTGGCGGGCCGGCAAGGGGCCCGCCAGGCCAGCGTCACACCAGCATCTTGCCCTCATCAGTGATGGCGCTATCGAGATCCACGGCCATATCACCAAGGATCATCTCATTGTGGCCGCGGCCCGAGGGAATCATCGGGAAGCAGTTTTCCTGCTGATCAACGATGCAATCGAAGATCACCGGCCGCTTCACATTGATCATCTCCTGGATGGCGGCATCCAGATCACCCGGCTTCTCACAACGGATGCCAACGCCGCCATAGGCATCCGCCAGCTTCACGAAGTCGGGCAGGCCTTCGGAATAGGAGTGGGAATAGCGCCCGCCATGCAGCAGTTCCTGCCACTGGCGCACCATGCCCATATATTTGTTGTTCAGGATGAACACCTTCACCGGCAGGTCAAACTGCAGCGCGGTGGACATTTCCTGCATGTTCATCTGGATCGAGGCTTCACCGGCGATGTCGATCACCAGCGCATCCGGGTGGGCCTTCTGCGCGCCGATGGCGGCCGGCAGGCCATAGCCCATGGTGCCGAGGCCGCCGGAAGTGAGCCAGCGGTTCGGTTCCTCGAAGTGCATGAACTGCGCCGCCCACATCTGGTGCTGGCCCACCTCGGTGGAGATGTAGACATCCTTGTCCTTCACCGCCGTATACAGCCGCTCAAGGGCGAACTGCGGCTTGATGATCTCATCGGATGGCCGATAGGCGAGGCACTTGCGCGCCCGCCAGCGGTCAATCTGCGCCCACCATGAATCCAGCGCCTTCTGGTCCAGCCCCAGATCCTTGCCGCGCCAGGCCGAGAGCATCTCTTCCAGCACCCGCGCGCAGTCGCCCACGATCGGGATATCCACCTTCACCACCTTGTTGATGGAGGAAGGGTCGACATCGATATGGATCTTCTTCGAGCCGGGCGAGAAGGCATCCACCCGGCCGGTGATGCGGTCATCAAAGCGCGCGCCGATGCACACCATGACATCGCAATCATGCATCGCCATGTTGGCTTCATAGGTGCCGTGCATGCCCAGCATGCCCAGCCACTGCTTGCTGGAAGCCGGGAACGCGCCCAGACCCATCAGGGTGGAGGTCACCGGCACATTGGTGATGCGCGCCAGTTCACGCAGCAGTGCGCTGGCCTTGGGGCCGGAATTGATGACGCCGCCGCCGGTATAGAAAATGGGCTTCTTGGCGGTCGCCAGCAGTTCCACCGCCTTGGCCACCTGCTCCTGCTCGGGGGTCAGCTTGGGGCGATAGGTTTTGTGCTGGATATTCTCACGGCCGATATAGGTGCCGGTGGCGAACTGCACGTCCTTGGGAATATCAACCACGACCGGACCAGGCCGGCCGCTCTGCGCCACATAAAAGGCCTCATGCAGCACGCGCGCGAGGTCGTTCACATCCCGCACCAGATAATTGTGCTTGGTGCAGGGGCGCGTGATGCCCACCGTGTCGCATTCCTGAAAAGCATCCGAGCCGATGAGGTGCGAGGGCACCTGACCGGAGATGCACACCAGCGGGATGGAATCGAGCAGCGCATCGGCAAGGCCGGTCACGGCATTGGTGGCACCGGGGCCGGAGGTGACCAGCACCACGCCCACCTTGCCGGAGGAACGGGCATAGCCTTCAGCCGCATGCACTGCCGCCTGCTCATGGCGCACAAGAATGTGCTCAATGGCGTTATGGCTGAACAAGGCATCATAGATAGGCAGCACGGCGCCACCCGGATAACCGAAAATGTGCTCCACACCCTGATCGGTGAAAGCCTGGATCACCATTTCGGCGCCGGTCATCTTCTTGGTCATTGGCCCAACTCCCGCGACGCTCCCTGCGCCGGATAATCATGTTCACATCCACCGGGTCAACCAGCCGGAAAAGCCCGTGCCCCGAACCGCCAGAACCTCCAGAAACGACGAAGGGGCCCGATGGGCCCCTCGTCACGCGCCACGTCAGTTCGTCACAGCATCAAGCTGCACCGATCGTGGCGCCCCCGCGTACAATAAGGATAACGAAATTGCGCTTCACAACGCAGCCCCTTTCAAAAGTTGCGCGAAAGGTACCCTTGACAGCGCGTTTCGTCAAGCGCCGCGCGTACAGACCTGAATCCGGGGCCTTTAAACCCGCGCATGCGACCCGATATCGCTCCCTTGCAGCCCGCACGGCCTCAAACCGGACAAATACGACACATATTGATCCTGCCCCAAGGTTGCCCCATCTGTCTGGTCTCTGTATCAGCAGAACCATGCTCTTTCGGGCGAGAAAAGAACAAAGGCCGGATCACCCATGCGCAAATTGACTCTGGTGCTGGCGGCAGCGTGCGTCGGGAGCGCGCTCACCGTCTCCCCCGCTCTGGCCGATTGCCAGAGTGATGTTCTCGCCCTGCGCGAGGATCTGGAAGCCAAGGGCAAGCTCCTTCAGAAAGCCACGGCGAACCAGCAGGCTGATCCGGCTGTGCTATGCCCACTGTTCCGCTCCTTTGCGGCGGCCGAATCCAAGTGGAACCAATTCCTGACCGAAAACAAGGACTGGTGCCAGATTCCCGAAGAGGCCATCAAGCAGGCCGTCAAGAGCCACAAGAACACGATTGGCATGCGCGATCGCGTCTGCCAGGCTGCCGCATCGGGCATGGGCCCCGGTGGTGGCGGTGGTCCGTCCGCACCTCCGGCTCAGGGCTCCATCTCCAGTGCACTTGGCATCACCACCGGATATACGATCAATCCACAGGTGGACCGTCGGGGTGGCGTATTCGATACCCTGCGCGGCAACGCCCTCCAGTCCAAGTAAGCGGAGGCTGAGGTGCAGAACAGCGCCACGGATACAACCGTTGCTGATGCCTCCCGGGGGAACTGGGTAGACCGCCATGCTCCGATGGCCGTGCGGCCCTATCTGCGCCTTGCGCGGATGGATCGCCCCATTGGCTGGTGGCTGCTGCTGCTGCCCTGCTGGTGGTCCACCGCGCTTGCGGCCATGGCGGCAGACCAGCCTTATCCAGACCCCACTCTGCTTCTGCTCTTCACCATTGGTGCCATCGCGATGCGCGGCGCTGGCTGCACATGGAATGATATTCTCGATCGCAAGATTGACGGTGCTGTCGCCCGCACCCGCAGCCGCCCGCTTCCCAGCGGCGCGGTGAGCGTGCCCATGGCCTTCGCCTTTTTAGGCGTGCAATGCCTTGTCGGCCTGCTCGTCCTGTTCAGCCTGCCGCGCTTCGCTGTCATGACCGGCCTTGCCTCCATGGGTGTTGTGGCCATCTATCCGCTGATGAAGCGCATCACCTCCGTGCCCCAGCTGGTGCTGGGCATCGCCTTCTCATGGGGTGCGCTGATGGGCTGGGCCAGTGTGTTCCAGACCCTGAATGACCCGGCCATTTTGTTGTTCGCCGGTTGCGTGGCGTGGGTGTTTGCCTATGACACCATCTACGCCCATCAGGACAAGGAAGACGACGCCGTGGTTGGCGTTCGCTCAACTGCCCTGCTGTTCGGGCGCAAGACCCAGCTGGTGGTGGGGCTCTGCTACGCGCTGGTGATTGCGCTGTTTGCCGGAGCGATCCTGCCGGTCTCCACCGGGCTGTTCGCGGTGCTCGGCCTTGCCGGTTTTGCACTGCATCTGCAATGGCAGGTGCGCAATCTCGATATCGACGACCCGGACCGCTGCCTTGCCGTGTTCAAGTCCAACCGCAATGCCGGACTTATCCTGTTTGCAGGTCTGGCACTGGACACCATTGTGCCGACCCTGCTGCACGTTCTTTTCCCGTGATCTGATGGACCGGAAAGGGCTGGCCCGCGCCTGTTGCCCACCAGATCACGCCTGCACATATTTCCGGCACGTCGCACTCCTGTGGCCTGTCCCCGCATACCATTGGCAATGTGGAAACAGTGCAGTGCGGTAGAATCGATGGAAAGCCCATTGCCATCTGCCCCCAAGCCCCCTATTTGGCGAGACATGAGCGCTGAGCCCTCCCAGATCGCCCCTGACGGAACCGGCATCAATCCGGCCGACCAGCGTGTGGCCCGCCAGCTTGCCGAGGCTGTGACAGCCGCAGGCGCTCTTGCTCTCGACATGTTCAGCCGCGGCGTTGAAACCTGGACCAAGGGCGACAACTCCCCCGTGACAGCCGCTGATCTGGCGGTGGACCGGTTTCTCAACCAGACCCTCCTTTCCATTGCGCCCGAATGGGGCTGGCTCTCCGAGGAAACCGCGGATAATGACGCCCGCCTTCAGGCCCAGCGCGTCTGGGTGGTGGACCCTATTGATGGCACGCGCGGCTTCATGAGCGGTGCGCCGGACTGGGCCGTTTCCGCTGCCGTGGTGGAAGATGGCGTGCCCGTCATCGGCGCGCTGTTTGCGCCGGTCACCGGAGAGCTGTTTACCGCTTTGCGTGGCGGCGGCGCGCGGCGAAATGGTGCCCTGCTGAAAGCCAATGAGCGGGACAGCCTGAACGGCGCATCCGCCGCCGGGCCGAATGATGCGCTGGATGCACTGGAGCGCGCGGCCCCCATCACCCGTCTGCCGCGCGGCTATTCGCTGGCCCTGCGCATCGCGCGGGTTGCGACCGGCGAAATGGATATCGCCCTCTCCCGCGCCAATAGCCATGACTGGGATCTGGCCGCCGCCGACCTTCTGGTGCGCGAGGCCGGAGCCCGCCTGACCACTTATGATGACGCCCCCCTGCGCTACAATGCGCCGGTTCCGCGTCATGCCTCCCTCATCTGCGCCGGTGCGGCCCTTCATGGCCCAGCCCTTGCCGCCGCCCGCGCCGACACCTTCCCCCAGCGCCAGCCAGACAGGGCATGACCATGTCAGAAGCCAACCGGCAACTTCCCCATCTCGTCTTCGGTGGTGAACTCACCAGCCTTGATGGCAATGAGTTCAAGGACCTGTCCAAGGTCGACATCGTTGGCATCTACCCCAACTATGCCACAGCCGCAGCCGCATGGCGGGCCAAGGCCCAGCAGACCGTGGACAATGCCATGGTGCGCTACTTTGTGGTGCATCTGCACCGCCTGCTGGACCCCGAGACCGGCGAAGTGAAGGCCGGCTGAGAGCATCCGGGCTGACTTCAGGATCGGCCTTCCGGTCCTGAAGTTCCCCTCGGCCAGACGGCTTCATTCGCACCTGCCGGAGACCTTGTCCTGCGTCCGGCATGTGACCTTGAGGCCCACAGTTGCACCACGGGGCTTTGATCCTGGCTCCGGGGCGGCTATGGAGTGTGTGCGCGGGTTTCTGGCGCATCACAATTGAAGGCGAGTATCCAAGAAGATGTGGCGTCGACTGAGGACCAACCGCGCCTTTCAGGTGGCAGCAGGCACGAGCTTTGCGAACTATTTCAAGCTGGTCGCCAAGACGACCCGCTTCACGGTCGAGCCCGCCAATATCTTCGAGACCATTGACGCGCAGATGCCCGTCATTCTCACCTTCTGGCACGGGCAGCACTTTCTCACCCCCTTTGCTATGCAGCCGCACCATCAGGCCAAGGTGCTGATTTCGCGTCATGCGGATGCGGAGATCAACGCCATCGCGGCGCAGAAGCTTGGGGTTGGCACCATTCGCGGATCGGGTGCGACCTCCCCGCGTGATTTCCATCGCAAGGGCAGCGTTTCCGCCACTTTCGAGCTGCTGAACACGCTCGAGGCCGGAATCAATGTTGCCATGACCGCAGATGTGCCCAAAATTGCGCGCAAGGTCGGGCTCGGCGTGGTCACGGTGGCACGCTATTCAGGTCGTCCCATCATTCCGGTCGCCATGGCAACCCGCAATCGCATTACGCTCAAGAGCTGGGACCGCGCCAGCCTCAACCTGCCCTTCGGGCGCGGGGGGGCTGTGGTGGGCGAACCCATTCATGTCGACCGCGATGTGGATGAGGCCGGCCTGAAAGCCGCGAGAGATCAGGTGCAGGCCAGTCTGGAAGCTATCACCGCCCGTGCGGAGGCCCTCGCGCGCGGGGCGCCTTCTGACGGCCTCATCACCCACAGGCGATGACCGGATGAAACCACGCGGCCTTCCCATCACCCTTCGCCTCTATCGCGGCCTCAGCACGGCCGCGTCCCTGCTCACGCCGGCATGGCTGGGCTACCGGGTGCGCAAGGGCAAGGAAGATCCGGGCCGTATTGGTGAACGTCGCGGCCGCGCCAGCATCGAGCGGCCGCAGGGGCCGCTGGTGTGGGTGCACGGGGCCAGCGTGGGCGAGGTTAATTGCGTTCTGCCACTGGTGGGTCAGTTGCGCGCGCGCGGGTTCGAGGTTCTGCTCACCTCAGGCACGCTCACCTCCAGCCGGCTGGCGGAACGACGCGCGCCGGAAGGGGTCATCCACCAGTTCTGCCCGCTGGATGCAACCGGTTATGTCTCCCGCTTTCTCGACCACTGGTCGCCGGATCTGGTGCTGCTGGCCGAATCGGAACTGTGGCCGAACCTGCTGACAGAACTTGGCCGGCGCAGCACCCCGGTGGTGCTGGTGAACGGGCGTCTTTCCCCCCGCTCGGCCCGGCGCTGGCAGCGCATGCCCAAGAGCGCGCGCGCCCTGCTCTCGCGCATTGATCTCTGTCTTGCCCAAAGCGAGGCCGATGGGGCCCGTTTCCGCGCATTGGGCACGGAACGCGTGGATGTATGCGGCAACCTGAAGTTCGATGTCCCGCCTCCCGGTGCGGATGCGATGGAGATGGAAGCCGTGACCCGCGCTTTGGGTGGACGCCCGGTTCTGCTGGCCGCCTCCACCCATCCGGGAGAAGATGAGGCGGTTGTCGCGGCCCACTTGCAGGTTCGCACGGAATTCCCGGATCTCATCACCATCATTGCGCCGCGCCATCCTGAACGGGGCGATTCCATTGCCACCCTAGCCCAGAGTGCGGGGCTCAACACCGCCCAGCGCGCTCTTGGCCACCTGCCCGAAACCGATACTGATCTTTATGTTGCCGACACCATTGGCGAATTGGGGCTGTTCTACCGGCTCGCGCCCGTGTCCTTCATCGGCGGCTCTCTGGTGCCCCATGGCGGCCAGAACCCGATTGAGGCGGTGCAGCTTGGCACAGCCGTGATCCATGGGCCGCATGTCCATAATTTCAAGGATATCTACGCCCGACTCGATGCAGGTTCCGGCGCGCTCGTTGCCACCGACGCAAATAGCCTCGCGCAATGTGCCCTGGAACTGTTCGGTGACTCCCGCCTGCGCTCGCGCACCGGCCGCAAGGCTTCCGACGTGCTCGAAACCATGGGCGGCGCGCTCGATCGCACGCTGCGCGCCATTGAGCCATATCTCCTTCATATCCGGCTGCAACATCAATGCTGAAAACTCCTCCCGGCTTCTGGTGGGGCAAACCGGGCTTTGCCTCCGCCCTGATCTCGCCGGTGGGCGCATTGGCGGGATCCATCGCCCTGCGACGTATGGCGCAAACGGGTGGTACGGTGCCGGTGCCGGTGTTCTGCATCGGCAACCCCACGGTGGGAGGCGCGGGCAAGACACCGACCGCCATCGTGGTTCTGGAATATCTGAAGGCACAGGGCGCTCACCCCTTCGCCCTGCTGCGTGGGCATGGCGGTGCGGCAACCGGCCCGTTGCGGGTGGATCCAGCCAAGCATGGGCCTGACCTGGTGGGCGATGAATCGCTGCTTCTTGCCCAGCATGCCCCCACCATCATTTCGGGGGGCACAGACAGGCTGGCAGCGGCCCAACTCGCTGTTTCTCAGGGCGCGACCCATATCATCATGGATGACGGGTTCCAGAACCCGACACTTCAGAAGGATGCATCCATTCTGGTGATTGATGCCGCTGTGGGTGTTGGCAACGGTGAGGTGATGCCAGCGGGTCCCCTGCGCGCACCGCTTGCGCCACAACTCAAGCTGGCCGATGCAGTTCTTCTCATCGGCGGACACGGTCTCGAAACCGATGGCCCCGGAGATCAGGTCCGGCAGGCTGCGGTGGCCGCAGGTTGCGATATTCTGCATGGGCATATCGCACCTGATGAGAACATCATTGCCAGCTTCAAGGGCGCAACCCTGCATGCCTTCGCAGGCATTGGCCGCCCGGAAAAGTTCTTCAATACGCTGCGCGAGGCGGGGATGGACCTGCGGGAGACTTACCCCTTCCCGGACCATCACCCCTACAGTGTGCAGGATATTGAAGGCATTGTGGAAAGTGCGGCGCGGGCCCGGGCCTTGCTGGTGACCACCCAGAAAGATATGGCGCGTCTGGCAGAACGCCGCTTCCATGTGCTGCGCGCGCGCATCATCGCACTGCCGGTTCATCTCATGCTGGATGATACGGAACAGATGTCAAAGCTACTGGACCTTGCCAGCCAGCGCGCGGCCGCACGGCAAGCACCTTCAGCAGCAGAGACCTGATCGCCAGAATATCCCCTCCAAGGCCAGATCAAGCCTTGGGGCGGCCTTCCTCGGCAACACGGGCAGCTACCGCTTCCGGCGTGGCATAGGCTTCCTGAAGATCGACGCTCCAGTAATGCAGCTCATCCAGCCCGATCGGCTGGCCGGTTACGGCACAACGCACGAAACGGCCGGGGCGGATGATGCGGAAATCACCATCCAGATACTGAAGCTGCGCTTCGCCCTGAGATTCCGGGAAGCGTTCGAATCGATTCATGAAAGCACGCAAGATCCTGAGTTGACGGAGCGAAGATAAGGCTTTGCGCAGCCCTGCGAAAGGGGGTGTGTTCATTGCACTCACGTTGAAAGCAGCTTGCCCGGCCAGATCGCAGGGATCAGCGCGGTCATTCTCACCTTTGGCAGGCGGTCATCTTGTGAGCGCATGGCCCGGAAAAACGTATTGCGCGTGATGCCCTGAACCCGCTGGGCATAGCACGACCGGGCAGCCGGTGGCTCGCATCCCGTATCACAGGTCAAACAGGGTTGGCCCGGCATCTTCGGCTTTGCGTCGGGTGGATGCGCGGCGGGGCGCAGAGGATGCCGGTGCCGGTGGAACTGGCACGGCGCCTTCACCTGAAAGCGTCACGGCCGGGCTACGACCGTCTGCAAACTCCAGTTCCAGCCGCATGCCGGGCGCAAGAGCACCGGAACGGCGCACCATCTGCCCGGCCTCATCACGCACCAGCGCAAAGCCGCGTTCCAGAACCCCCTGATAGGACAGCGCCTTCAGCAACTGCGACAGAGCGCCCAGCCTGCGAGTGCGCTCTTCCATCTGCCGCGCAAGAGCACGGCGGGCGCGCAGCATTGCGGCAGACATCTGCGCGCTCTGCCGACGCCACTCCCGACGCTGCATCCCCGCAGCAGCATGAAGACGCCCGCTACGGGCATTGAGCCGCTCGCGCGCCCGTTCCAGCCGCCCGCGCAGCGCCTCTGGCGAAAGTCGGGCGGAAGCACGGGTGAGGCGCAGGCGATGGGCACTGGCATTGGCCTTCAGCGCTCGCGGCAGGCGATCAGAGACCTGATCCAGCCGCTGGCGCGGAATGGCCAGAAGGTCTTCCGCGCGAGGCAACAGACGCGTCAGCGCCCGCATCTCGGCGCGACGCCGCTCCAGCAGCCGCACCGGGGCGGCGGCAAGGCGGGCACCCAGCCCCTCCACAAAGGCGATGAGATCAGAGCGCACCGGCACCATCATCTCGGCCGCAGCCGTCGGGGTGGGCGCACGGACATCGGATGCAAAATCGATCAGCGTGACATCGGTTTCGTGGCCCACGGCTGAGATCAGCGGAATGGCACTTTCCGCCACAGCACGCACCACCACCTCATCGGAAAAGCCCAGCAGGTCTTCCAGCGAGCCACCACCGCGCGCCACCACGATGACATCCGGCCGGGGAATGGCCCCGCCCTCCGGCAGCGCGTTGAAGCCGCGAATAGCCGCCGCCACCTCCTCGCCACTGGTTTCGCCCTGCACCCGCACCGGCCATACCAGCACCCGGCGGGGGAAACGGTCTGCCAAACGGTGCAGAATATCGCGGATGACCGCGCCGGTGGGTGAGGTGACGATCCCGATCACCTGCGGCAGGAAGGGCAGCGCCACCTTGCGGGCATGGTCGAACAGCCCCTCCGCCGCCAGCCGTCGCTTGCGCTCCTCCAGCATGGCCATGATGGCCCCGGCACCTGCGAATTCGAGCGATTCGATGACGATCTGATAGGACGACTTGCCCGGAAAAGTGGTGAGCCGGCCAATGGCGATGACTTCCAGCCCCTCTTCCGGGCGCAGACGCAGGCGGGCAAAGTTGCCTTTCCACACAACCGCATCAATGCGCGCACCGGCATCCTTCAGCGAAAAATAGGCATGGCCGGAGGAATGCGGTCCGCGATAACCAGAGATTTCGCCGCGCACCCGCACATGGCCAAATGCATCTTCCACCGTGCGTTTCAGCGCTGATGACAGCTCGGAAACGCTCCATTCCGATGCATTGCCCCGACCATCTGCGCCATCCACCATCGAATCAACCTTCTGCATTCAGGCACCACTGGCCCAAGCTGGAAGCATAGCCTGCCATTTTCCCATGCGGCGAGCGCAGAACCAAGGGTCTTGTTTGCAAGGCCTCAAGCCGATAGCCAGACAGGCACAAGCCGGAATGGTGTGCTGGGGCACGAGACAAGGGGAAAACGCCGCATGAATATTCTGCTGCTCGGATCAGGGGGGCGTGAGCACGCCCTGGCATGGAAGCTCGCCCAGAGCCCCGCCTTGGGCCAGTTTTACGCCATGCCGGGCAACCCTGGCATCGCACAGCATGCGGAACTCATCGAAGGCATTCCCCTCTCCGCCCACGACATGCTGGTGACCTGGTGCAAGGACCATGGCATCGAACTGGTGATTGTGGGCCCGGAAGCCCCGCTCGTGGCCGGGCTTGTGGACAAGCTGGAAGCCGCCGGCATCCCCGCCTTCGGTCCGCGTGCTGCCGCCGCGCGCCTTGAGGGCTCCAAGCTCTTCACCAAGGAGCTATGCAAGGCCAACAATATTCCCACCGCTGCCTTTGGCCGCTTCACCAATGCCGCAGACGCCGCCGCCTATGTGCGGGCAGAGGGCGCGCCCATCGTGGTGAAGGCCGATGGCCTGATGGCTGGCAAGGGCGTCGTGGTGGCCATGACCACCGATGAAGCCGTGACTGCTGTGGAACAGGTGTTCGAAGGTGGCGGCACGGAAGTTCTGGTCGAGGAGTTCATGTCTGGCGAGGAAGCCAGCCTATTCTGCCTCGTGGATGGCGAAACCGTACTCGCGTTCGGCAGCGCGCAGGACCACAAGCGTGCGTTCGATGGCGATCTTGGCCCCAACACCGGCGGCATGGGCGCCTATTCCCCCGCCCCGGTGCTGACCGCGGAACTGGAACGCCGCGCCATTGAAGAGATCGTGCGCCCCACGGCCAAGGCTATGGCGGCAGCCGGCATGCCCTATCGCGGCGTGCTCTATGCCGGACTGATGCTGACCAAGGATGGCCCGAAGCTGGTGGAATATAACTGCCGCTTCGGAGACCCGGAGTGTCAGGTGCTGATGCCGCGTTTCGAAGGCGATCTGCTGGATGTCCTGCACGCCACCGCCACCGGCCGCTTGGCCGATATTGCCCCCTCATGGTCTGAAGACACCGCCATCACCGTGGTCTATGCCTCACGCGGCTATCCCGGCCCGCATCAGGTGGGCAGCGAGATTGCCGGCATTGATGAGGCCGAAAAGGCAGATGGCGTTCTGGTTTTCCAGGCCGGCACCAAGCTGAAAGGCAGCAAGCTGGTTTCCAATGGCGGGCGCGTGCTGAATGTCACCGCCACCGGCAAGACCTTGGCTGAGGCGCAGGCCGCTGCCTATGACGCAGCACGCAAGATCAACTGGCCAGACGGCTTCTACCGCACCGATATCGGCTGGCGCGCGCTGGGACAGACGCAGGGCTGACATTCTGCATGGCATCTGTGCCGGATCGACAGATTTGTGTGAAGAATGAGTGAGATGGCGCGCCAGCCCACAAGCATGGCGCGCTTTTTCGTGTGCCTTGCCCTGTCATGCACAGGAAGCTGCGACACAAGCGCCCCCGGCATCATCGCGCCCATTGCCCACAATTGCGCGATTGCCATGCAGATCCGCTAGGCCGGAGACGCCATGCACTGCCCAAGGTTCGCACATGCACAATGCGTGATCTGGCTGGCTGCGTTGACAGATCGGCAAAGCAACCCTACCTCTTAAGCAACCGGCCGGTTTGTAAAAACAGAGTTTGCGCTGCCTGGCAGCGATAGCTCAAGGGGGATCAGATCGCATGGCCCTACGCGTGTCCGGAAAAAACATCGACATTGGTGAAGCCCTTCGTGCACGGCTCACGGAGCGTGTCTCGGAAGTTCTCGGGAAATATTTTGATGGTGGGTGGTCTGGTCACTTCACCGTCTCCCGCGAAGGCTCGGGATATCGTGCCGAATGCATGCTTCATCTTGATAGCGGCGTGAACCTTCAGGCTCAGGGCGTTGATCAGGATGTTCATGCCAGCGCGGATCAAGCCCTGGAGCGCATCGAGCGCCGCCTGCGCCGCTACAAGGAGCGCAAGGTGCGGGTGAAGGAACGCACGCCCCCCATGGCCGAGGCCATCTCCGCACAGAGCTATGTGCTCAGCGCCGCTCCCGAATCGGAAGGCGACGATGCGCTGGATACGCTCGATTCCTGGAGCCCCACCGTGGTCGCCGAGCAGACCACGCATCTGCGTCCGCTCTCGGTTGCCGATGCCGTTGTGGAGCTTGAGATCACCGGCGCTCCGGTGGTGGTTTTCCGCCATGCCAACCATGGCCGCATCAGCGTTGTCTATCGCCGTGCGGATGGTCATGTTGGCTGGATTGATCCTGCCATCAACGAAGCCCATTGACCCTGATCCGGCTCGGGACTAGCGTCCGCGGCTTCTTAGAGCCCGCCCGTTCCGAGCCGGGCCACACCCTCTCGCAGGGACCCTGAGTAATGCCTCTTGCCGATATTCTCGCGCCTAATGCGGTTTTCCCCATGTTGCGGGCGAGCAGCAAGAAACAGCTTCTGCAGGAGCTGGCGCAAAGGGCTGGCACCCTCATGTGCCGGGATCATCGCGAGATTTTCGACACCCTTCTGCATCGCGAGCGGCTGGGTTCCACAGGCGTTGGCAGCGGCATTGCCATTCCGCATGGCAAGCTGCCGGATCTGGCACAGCTGTTCGGCATGTTCGCCCGGCTGGAAAAGCCGATCGACTTCGATGCACTGGATGGTGAGCCGGTGGATCTCGTGTTTCTTCTGCTGGCCCCAGAGGCCGCAGGAGCAGACCATTTGAAGGCGCTGGCCCGTGTCGCCCGCCTGATGCGCGATCCCAACATGGTGGAAAAACTGCGCGCGACCCATGATGCCACCATCATGTATCAGCTGCTGACCACCACCGCCGCCTCAAACGCGGCGTGAGAAGATCGCGGCAATAGAACATGGCCGCCTCTACAGGATATCCCTGAACTGTTCGCTTAAAACCGGTGAGCGCGACCCACGCGCTCACCCTGCGCTTCAGGATAACCTGTAGACAACATCATGCCACGGCTCAGTGCACGCTCATCGGCACAAGCGACTGCTCGGCTGCATTGGCAAGCGCGGCTTCGCGGCTGTCGGTCAGGATCATCGGCGTGCCATCTGCCGCATGAAGGGTGAACAGCGTGCGGCCCGGCCCGATTTCGGGAACCTGCGGGAACATCACATGCACATCCTCCGAACGGATGGAGCGCACATATGCAATCTCACCCCCACCCAGAAGGGCGAGTGCCTCGGGACTGATATTGTCCTGTGTGGTGCATTCTCGTGTCATGACTTTACTCCTGTCCTGGCGGCAATACCCATCGTCATCACACCCTCAGGGTCGCGACACGATGCTGATCCGCTTGACGCTGCGCACCGGCTCGGGACGGACAAGATCCACACAGAGCAGGCCATTTTGCAGCTCGGCACCAAGAACACTCATGCCTTCTGCCAGAACGAAAGTGCGCTGGAACTGCCGCGCCGCGATACCGCGATGCAGGAAGGTGCGCCCCTCCGTCTCCTCGACCTGACGGCCGCGGATGGTGAGTTCCATCTCCTCAAGCGTAACCTCAAGCTGATCGGGTGAAAAACCTGCCACAGCCAGCGTGATTCGCAGGCGTGGCGGCTCACCGGAGCCCACTTCCAGCCGCTCCACATTGTAGGGAGGATAGCCGTCAGCACCTCGGGTGACCCGATCGAGGGCGCGCTCGACTTCGTCAAAGCCCAGCAGAAACGGGCTCGACAATGATGAAACTCGCGACATGTCTCAAAGCCCTCGTCAAGCGACTTTGCATTACCGGGCACGTCCATGATGGCCGCACCCACAAGGCCCAAATGGCACCTTGCATAAGTGCATATGGTGCCCGAGGGGGCATTGCGCAAGACAAGCGGGCCAGTGGCCTCCCCCTCAGGCGGCAGAGAGACACAAAGCCTATTTGGCAAGGCTCAGGACACGTCCCATCAGCACCGGACCGGCCGGTGCGGGACTATTTCAGACAGGGAGGATGACCGGATACATTCCACTGGCTGACATCCGGGGGTGGACATTGCGCGCCCGGGATGAAAGGTTGCCGCCCGAACCGGTATAGCATTACGGGTTCGTGGCCTGTTGTCGTCCCATGGATGAAGACATGCGCCTGAATTGACCCCGATGGGTCTCAGGCCAGGCCCCTCGCCGCGTTGCCCCCTGTGACGCTTCTTCCGTGCGTCCTGCCCCCCGTGCAGACCACGCCAGAATTCCGCCGGGAGTCCCCCGCAATGCCGCTGCGCATGCTGCCCAGAACTTTTGTCCTGTTTCTCACAGTGTTGATGACCGCGATGGTCCTCGGCTTGCCTGCGCCCTCACCGGCACTGGCGAACCCGCAGTCGATTGCACCTGCCGGACCGCCGGAAGCCCCGCATCTGCCAGCATCAGTCGCGCCCTCACCTGTGCAGGAAGCGCAAGCAGAGGCTGAACCTCCTGCACAGCCAGCGCCGGCGGCCGCGGGAACACCCACAGCCGCCCCTGTGGGTGATGGAAACACCGGGACACAGGCCACACCGCCCGGCAGCGCATCAGAAACAGCACAATCCTCCTCAACAGCAGGAACAGTTGCGCCCGGACAGGCTCCGGTGCTGACAGACACCCAGCGCGGCGAGATCCGAAACCTGCTCAATACCCTGCATGATGAGACCAGCCGCGCTGCCTTTCTGCGCAATCTGGAAACACTCATCAGCGTGGGCGAGGTGGCCCCCGTCCACAAGGAAAGCGACTGGCTGGAAGAGGCCACCACCGCTCTCGGCCATTTCTCCGGCCTCATCATCTCGCTGGTCTCTGAAATACGGAATCTGCCGGAACAAACCTGGCTTCTGCTCACCAGCCTCGCAGACCCCATGCTGCTGGAAAATGTAAGCTGGACCGTCTTGATGCTGGGCACGGTGATCTGCGCCGCCCTGCTGGCCGAATGGGTGGTGCTGTGGCTGCTGAGCCGTCCGCGCCGGGCGGTTGAGGGGCATCAGGGTTCCCATCTTGTTGCCCGCATCCTCGCCATGGTGCTGCGCACGCTGCTGGATGTCGCTCCCATCGTCGCCTTTTATGTGGTGGCTTTTGGTGTGCTCGCTGCCATTCAGCTGCCATTCGTGGTGCGACTGGCCGCTGTCACCATCATCCATGCCAATGTGCTGGACCGGATCATCATCGCAGCCGGACGCACCCTTCTTTCACCCACCGCCCCGCGCCTGCGCCTGCTGCCAATGGCGAATGAAAGCGCGACCTACTGCTTCCTGTGGGTGCGGCGTTTCACCCATACCGTCATCTATGGCTATTTCCTGTTGCGTGCAGCGTGGATGCTGGGCCTTTCAACGCCGGCCCATGCCATTTTGATTGACCTGCTGGCCTTCATCATCTGCGGCATGATGATCATTTTCGTGCTTCAGGTGCAAAGGCCCGTGGCACGACGGCTGCGCAGCATCGGCGAACTGTCCGGCCGCGTGAACAAGCTGCGCAACCGCATCGCGGAGTTCTGGCACCTCTTCGCCATTGTCTACATCATTGCGGTCTATGTGGTGTGGATGCTGAAGGTGGATGGCGGCATCCTGTTCATCGTGCGCGCCACAGTGCTCTCACTCATCACGGTGCTGGTGGCGCGTCTGCTGGTGTTCGGCTTGCACCGCATCTTCTCCTCCATCTTCAAGCTCAATGATGACGTGCGCACCCAGTTTCCTCAGCTGGAAGTGCGCGCCAACCGCTACCTTCCGGTGCTGCGGCAGGGCGTGAATGCACTGGTAGCAGTGGTGACTGCACTAGTGGTGATGGAAATCTGGGGCATCGGCCCGTTCGAGTGGATGGCCACGCCTGAAGGGCAAGGCATGCTGGGCCATGTGCTCGCCATCGCCATCATGATCCTTGGCACCTTCATCCTGTGGGAGGCCGGAGAGGCGTTCGCCACCAATCTGTGCGAGCGCCATCAGGACTCAACCCGGATGATGACCCTGCTGCCCTTCTTCCAGAACGGGTTCCGCATCATCCTCATCACCCTGTCCAGCCTCATCATCCTGTCGGAGATGGGGGTGGATATCGCGCCTCTGCTGGCCGGTGCAGGTGTGCTGGGCCTCGCCGTCGGCTTTGGCGCGCAAACCATGGTGAAGGATGTCATCACCGGTGTGTTTATCCTCATGGAAGACACGCTGGCTGTGGGCGACATGGTGGAACTGGGCGAACATATGGGGTTCGTAGAGAAGATTTCGGTGCGCACGGTGCATCTGCGCGATATTGACGGCAATGTGCACTCCCTGCCCTTCGGCGAGGTGCAGACCATCAAGAACATGTCGAAGCAGTTCGCCTATGCAGTGACGGATGTCGCCATCTCCATGCGGGAAAACGCGGACAATGCCATGGCCGTGATGGAGGAAACGGCCCGTGAAATGGCGGCAGATCCCGCTTTTTCTGCAAGCATCACCGCGCCTTATGAAATGTTCGGTGTGGATGGCATTCGCGACTCCGCGGTCTGGTTGCGCGGCCGCTTCAAGACCGTGCCGCTGACCCAGTGGATGATCCGACGCGAATTCACCCGGCGGATCAAGATCGCCTTCGAGACCCATGGTATCCAGCTGGCCTTCCCCCACCAGACCATCTTCTTCGGGGTGGACAAGCAGGGCTTTGCGGAGCCCCTGCATGTGGTGCAGGAACGCGCCCGCCCGCTGAACGAACACAAGATGCCCCCTGCCTCACCGGAAAATGCCGAAGAACAGTCGGTTGAACCCGAGGATGTTTCGCGAGAGGAAAACCCGAAGCGCCAGTAGGCTGGAAGATCTCTCCGCTCCGGGAAATGGAGAGATGCCCCGAAATTGAAAACCGGCAGAAAAAATGAAGGCGCCCGGTCAAAACCGGGCGCCTTGAAATGCCGGCGACGCATGAACCTGACAGCCGGCCAACCGAGTTCAGCAAAACTCTGGCCAGTTTACTGCCACCATATCTGGGCAAGATTTGGATAAAGCCACCAGATATGGAACCTCTTCAGCAGAGAGTTCCTGTTTCGCAAAATGCATTTGCAAAATGCGAAGCAAAATGCGGAAGAGAGGCCCCCTCTGCTCCCGGATCAGGCATCACACATGATCGCGGGTCTGCTTTTCCAGCCCGGTCCTGCCAGCGGCACCCTCTGCTCCGTCACCCTTCCCGGCCGTATGAATCTCGCCCGCAGAACTGGCAAAACCGGATAGCACCGGCGCATGTGAGGCCGTGGTGCCGGAAACCGCCGGAATCTTGGCCGGTGCACGATCATGGGCTGGAACGCCAGAGTCCTCCTCCAGCCATGTATCCAGAAAGGCATCCAGCCACTTGCACACCGCGGAGTCATAGCGCGCCCAGCCTTCCAGATGTGCCAGACCCGGCTGCGCCCCGCGGCGGGTGAGATGGCTCGCCCCGCGTTCGGCCCACATGCACATCATGTCGCGCGTCACTTCCGGATGGAACTGCAGGCCATAAGCGGCCTTGCCATAGCGGAAGGCCTGATTGGGAAAGGTCGAGCCCGTCGCCAGCAAATCCGCGCCATGGGGCAGTTCGAAGCCCTCCGAATGCCAGTGATAGACATGGCTGGGCCACGGCAGCATGCCGGAACCGGCGGTGGTGGGAGACAGCGGATAATAGCCGATCTCGCTTTCACCCTCATGGTGCGGCTTCACCTGCGCGCCCAGTGCCCGCGCCATCATCTGCGCACCAAGGCAAATGCCCAGCAGCGGTGTTTTCGCCGCCAGTGCATTCTCGATGAGATTGATCTCGGTACGGATAAAGGGGAGCGGATCATTCACACTCATGGGCCCGCCGAACACGGCGACCCCGGCATGGTTATCCAGCGTCTCGGGTAGTTTGTCGCCCAGCGCGGGGCGACGGATATCAAGGCCATAGCCGCGCTTTTGCAGCCGCTCGCCCACCCGGCCCGCCGAGGAATGCGCCTGATGCACGACAACGAGAATATCGGACGGCTTGCCGTGCCTTGCCGTCCTGTGATGTCCTCTAGCCTTCCTGCTCACCGTCCGCCTGAACCTCTTCACGTATCTCCCGCCGGATCTCAACCCGGTCACGGTCGCTGATATGCAGCAGCTCCGAGGCACGGGCGACGAGATTGTCTTCGAATTCCGTCAGGTTGCCATCCGCGAAGGCGACCTGAAACATCATTTCCACAATGCGCTGGCGACCCACATCATCCAGCGCCCGGTTGAGCGTGCTGGTGAAGGCGTAAAGGTCAATCGCCTCGGCATCCTTGACGATGGCTTCCTGTATCAGCGCGCTGCTGGCGGTCTCATCCAGATCGAAGCGGGTCGCCAGAATCGACTTCACCTTGTCGCGCTCGACATCGCTCATCTCGCCATCGATCGAGACCACATGCACCAGCAGTGCGGCCGCAGCGAGGCGGTAATCCCCGGGGCCAAACGCCTCCGTATCGCGCTGGCCGCCGGTAATGTCGGAGATGAAATCGGTCAGCGTGCGAAACATGCGTGGGGCTCCCTGGCATAGCTGTGTGGCGTGCTGCGGCCTTGCGTGGCGCAAATGCCTGTTGCCATGCCGCCCGCACGCGCGCAAGCCCGCTGCGGGTTCAGGAAGTGAACCACATTGGAAGCGTGTAAGACTACTGATATTTCGTTGGATATGGAAAGACCGGGCCGGTCATGGCGTCCCGGCCACACTCCCGGCATGCGCGCCTAGATCCCGGATGGTCGGCGCTTCCCCGGTGAGCGGATTGTCCGGATCCCAGCCATAGCTCAGGGTCTCGAAGCGCATGGAACGCGCATCGATCATCAGCAGCTTGCCCACCAGTCCTTCACCGAAGCCAACAATGACGCGGATCACCTCCAGCGCGGCGATGGAGCCGGCCAGCCCCGCCAGCGCACCAATAATGCCGGCCTCCGCACAGGGAGCGACCGTGCCGGGCGGCGGAGGTTCGGGAAAGAGGCAGCGATAGGTGGGGTTCAGCACCCCATCCTCACCCCGTTCATGGGCACGTATGGTGGTGACCGTGGCATCAAACGTGCCCAATGCAGCCGCCACCAGCGGCTTGCCCGCCAGCACGCAAGCATCTGAAACCAGAAAACGGGTGGTAAAATTATCCGAGCCATCCACCACCACATCCACATCGCGCAGCAGATCGAAGGCATTTTCGGCGGTGATGCGCACCGGGTGGGTCACCACCTCCACATGCGGGTTCAGGGCCGTGATGGCATCACGCGCACTGTCTGTCTTCGGACGGCCGATATCCTGCGTGCGGTGGATGACCTGCCGCTGGAGATTGGAGAGAGAGACCTCGTCATCCTCCACCAGCACCAGTTGCCCCACGCCGGCAGCGGCCAGATACAGCAGCACCGGCGCACCCAGCCCACCCGCACCGATAACAAGGACGCGGGCCGCCTTCAGCTTCTGCTGCCCCGGCCCACCCACATCATGCAACACGATGTGGCGGGCGTAGCGCTCGATTTCTTCGCTTGAAAAGACCATAGCTGCCAGACTGCCCCTGAAACACCGCGCCGCAGGCGCGCGCTCAGCGCACCGCCGTATCAGCAGATGTGGAGGCCGTGAGCTTGCCGATCAATGGCAACAGGGTGCCATTCACCGTTTCCGGTGTCAGAGGGCCGACAAATTTGTGGACGATATTCCCCTCGTGATCGAGCACGAAGGTTTCCGGCACGCCATAGACACCCCAATCAATAGAGGCGCGGCCGCGCGGGTCCACTCCCACCGCCTCATATGGCAGCCCATACTGGCCAAGGAAGCGACGCGCATTCTCCGGTGTGTCCTTGTAGTTCAGCCCGGTCACGGTGATGCGCGGGTCTTTTGCCAGTTCCATCAACAGCGGATGCTCCTGCCGGCACGGCGCGCACCATGAGGCCCAGATATTCACCAGCGCAGGCTTGCCCTTCAGCGCGGCGACATCCAGCCCCGGCACGGGCTGCCCTTCGGCCAGCAGCCCTTCCAGCGGCGGCAGGGTCACTGTTGGCGCGGCCCGGCCCACCAGGGCGGATGGCAGCTTGGACGGATCATTGCCCGAAACCAGCTGGCTGAAGAACAGCGCCGCCAGCCCCATGAAAAGCACGAGGGGTACGGCCAGCACCCACAGCCGGCGACGGCGCGGCGCGGGCGGGGCTTCAGCGGAAGAACCGGTGCCGGAAGGTGTCTCTGTGGTCATCGGTTCACCCTTCACGCGCTCTTTTCCACGGCAGCGGACCGGGCCGCCAGTGTTCGCTCTGCTGCCTGCCGGCGACGGGCCTTGCGGCGCGCCTCCAGTTCCACCAGCAGCCGCTTCTGGCCGCGATATTCCAGCACCAGCACGAGCGTGAGCAGGCCGAGGCCGAGAAACGAGACCCCATAAGCGGCAGCGATGAAGGTGAAGTGGGTCATGCTGTTTTATCGATCATCCGGCGTTCGGGGCGCGAAGATACGGCGTAAGGATGAAGGGCGATCATGGCGGCGATCAGGCCGAAGCCTCCGCAGCAGCCCGCGCTTCCAGCGATTGCACGCGGCGACGCAGAATTTCGGTGCGCATGCCCAGCATCTGAAGGGTGATGAAGAGCAGGCTGAAACCGACCGCGCATGTGAGGAGCGGCCACAACAGGCTGGGGTCGATGGTGGGGCCATCCATCCGCAGCACCGAGGCCGGCTGATGCAGGGTGTTCCACCAGTCCACCGAGAATTTCACGATGGGCACATTGATAAAGCCCACAAGGGTGAGCACCGCCGCCGCGCGCCCTGCCCTGTTGGGGTCCTCAATCGCGGCGCGCAGGGCCATCAGGCCCAGATAGAGCAGCAGCAAGACCAGCATGGAGGTGAGGCGGGCATCCCATACCCAATAGGTGCCCCACATCGGCCGGCCCCACAATGCACCGGTGATGAGACACAAAAGCGCGAAGGTCGCCCCGACCGGCGCAGTCGCCTTGTGCGCGACATCCGCCAGCGGATGTCGCCACACCAGCAGCCCGATGGCGGATGTCGCCATGAGCGTATAGCCAAACATGGAGAGCCACGCGAAAGGCACGTGGATATACATGATCTTCACGGTATCACCCTGCTGGTAGTCAGCCGGTGCGTGGAAGACCAGATAAAAGCCGATGCCCAGCACCACCACCGCAGCAGCCGCCAGAACAGGCAGCACGCGGGCAGAGAGCGTCATGAAGCGAACGGGATTGGCAAGATCAAGGAGCGCCATGGAGCGGTTCTAGTTCGGCACGTGGCCTTAGGGAAGACAGGGAAACCCACAACAGGGGCAATTTCTCTCACGGATATGCTCTGCGAGGGTGCGACAGAAGCGCCCGCCCGCCTGTGCTGCGGCACGATTATACCCGGCAAACGACCGCGCGGCCGTGCCACGCCACATCTTCTCCGCTCAGCCGCGCGAAACCCGCAAAGCAGCACCGGCGGCCACTGGCCCCAGCACCAGTGCAAACAGGGTGAGGCCCAGCAGCACCCGAAACGGCGTACCGAACGGGATAGGCCCTGTCACCGCAGAAGTCGTGGCGGAGACGGCGAAGATCAGCACAGGCACGGTCAGGGGAATCACCAGAACCGAAATCAGCAATCCGCCACGGCGGAAGGCCCCGGCAAAGGCCGCGCCCACCAGCCCCAAAAAGGTGACGGCAGGTGTCCCCACCAGCAGGGTCAGCGTCACCGCGCCGATGGCTGTTGGCTCCAGATTCAGCATCAGCGCCAGCACCGGGGCGGCCACCACCAGCGGCAGGCCCGTGGCGATCCAGTGCGCCACACCCTTGGCGGCGGCGGTCAGTTCCAGCGGCAGGACAGACAGGCTCAGCGCATCCAGCGAGCCATCCTCGACATCCGAGGCAAACAGCCGCTCCAGCCCGACAAGGCTGGCCAGCAGCGCGCCGATCCACAAGATCGCCGGCCCGATGCGCGCGAGCAGAACCAGATCCGGCCCGATCGCGAAAGGCACCACCGTAATCACGCAGGCGAAGAACACGACGCCAAGCCCCGCACCGCCACCCGCACCCAGAGATAATGCCAGATCGCGCCGCACCACGGCGAGAAAAGCCCCGATCATGAAAACCCCTTCATGGTGACGCCTGCCCTTCCCTGCGCTTTACAGGGCCGCCACGACATCGTCCATGCGCAGAAACAACCACCTTACAGAGGCGCGCCAAGACGCAGTTCGTCTGTCTCACCCAGATCCAGCGGGGCATGGGTCGCCGCCATGATGAGACCGCCTTCCGCCAGATGGGCCCGTCCGAAGGCCGCGAACCATGCCTGCGCCTTCACATCCAGCGCCGTGGTGGGTTCATCCAGCACCCAGATTGGACGACGCGACACCAGCAGCCGGGCAATCGCCAGCCGCCGCTTCTGCCCGGCGGAGAGCACCGCGGCGCGCAACCGGCCAAGTCCGCCCAGCCCCACCTCTTCCAGCGCATCTTCCACGCCAATTCCGTTTGGCCCCAGCACCTTGCGCCAGAAGCCGAGATTATCCGCCACGCTGAGACCGCCCTTGATGGCATCCTCATGCCCGAGATAATGGATCTGCTCCCGCATGGCGGTATCATTATCCATCCCCTCAAGCCGAATGGCGCCGGAAGTGGCAGCCAGATGCCCTGAAACGATGCGCAAAAGGGAGGACTTGCCCGCCCCGTTCGGCCCCAGAACAATCAGCGCACGGCCCGGATGCGCGACAAAATCCAGATGCTGAAACAACAGCTTGAAGCCCCTCTGGCAGCTCAGCCGCTCCCCGTGGAGCGCCTCAATCTTTGCAAGATTCATTCAAACTGCCTTCGTTTCATTCGCATCTTTACGCTTCTTATCGCATGACCGTGACTTGAAATGGCTCTATAAAGCGCTCCAACCGCACCGACCATGGTGGCGGAGGCCTCTCCCGCCACCTCCGGTTTCTGCGTATATTCGCTGACTGACCGGGAGAGAAAGCCATGACTTCGCTCGACAGCTTCAAATGCCGCACCACCCTCAAGGTGGATGATCAGGAATATGTTTATTACAACCTGGAGGCTGCAGAGAAGAACGGGCTTGAAGGCGTTTCCCGCCTGCCCTTCTCCATGAAGGTGCTTCTGGAAAACCTGCTGCGCTATGAAGACGGGCGCACGGTGACCAAGGAAGACGTGGCCTCCATAGCCGAATGGCTCAGCGACAAGGGCAAGGACGGTCGTGAAATCGCCTATCGACCCGCGCGCGTGCTGATGCAGGACTTCACGGGCGTACCCGCCGTGGTGGATCTGGCCGCGATGCGTGACGCCATGGTGGCGCTGGGCGGTGAGCCTTCCAAGATCAACCCGCTGGTGCCGGTGGATCTCGTCATCGACCACTCGGTGATCGTGAACTTCTTCGGCTCCAACTCTGCCCTCGGTCGTAATGTCGAGGAAGAATACAAGCAGAATCAGGAGCGCTACCGCTTCCTGAAATGGGGCCAGAGCGCGTTCGACAATTTCCGCGTCGTGCCTCCCGGCACCGGCATCTGCCATCAGGTGAACCTCGAATATCTCGCCCAGACGGTGTGGACCCGCAAGGAGACGCTGGACGGCAAGGAAGTCGAGGTCGCCTATCCCGATACGCTGGTGGGCACCGACTCGCACACCACCATGGTGAACGGCCTTGGCGTTCTGGGCTGGGGCGTGGGCGGCATTGAGGCGGAGGCGGCCATGCTCGGCCAGCCCATCTCCATGCTCATTCCCGAAGTCATCGGCTTCAAGCTGGATGGTGAGCTGAAGGAAGGCATCACCGCCACCGATCTCGTGCTCACCGTCACCCAGATGCTGCGCAAGAAGGGTGTGGTCGGCAAGTTCGTGGAATTCTACGGCCCCGGCCTTGAGCATCTCTCGCTGGCAGACCGCGCGACCATCGCCAACATGGCCCCGGAATATGGCGCGACCTGCGGCTTCTTCCCCGTGGACAGCGAGACCATCGACTATCTCGACGAGACCGGCCGCAAGGATGCCCGCGTCAAGCTGGTGGAAGCCTATTCCAAGGCCCAGGGCATGTGGCGCACCAAGGAGACGCCGGACCCGGTGTTCACCGATACGCTGGTGCTCGACATTAGCACCGTGCTGCCCTCCATGGCCGGCCCCAAGCGCCCGCAGGACCGCGTGCTGCTCTCCGACGCCAAAGCCGGTTTCCTTGCCGCGCTGGAAGGCGAGTTCAAGAAGGCTGGTGAGGCAAACAAGCGCGTGCCTGTCTCCGGCGTGGACTACACGCTGGGGCATGGCGATGTGGTGATTGCCGCCATCACCTCGTGCACCAACACCTCCAACCCCTCCGTGCTCATCGCCGCCGGCCTGCTGGCGCGCAATGCGGTGAAGAAGGGTCTGACTTCCAAGCCATGGGTGAAGACCTCGCTGGCGCCCGGCTCACAGGTCGTGGAAGGCTATCTGCAGGCGTCCGGCCTCCAGAGTGACCTCGACAAGCTGGGCTTCAATCTGGTGGGCTTTGGCTGCACCACCTGCATCGGCAATTCCGGCCCGCTGCCGGGCCATATCTCCGAGGCCATCAACCAGAATGATCTGGTGGCGGGGGCTGTCATCTCCGGCAACCGCAACTTCGAAGGCCGCGTGAATCCGGACGTGAAGGCGAACTATCTCGCCTCCCCGCCACTGGTGGTCGCCTACGCCATTGCCGGCTCGCTCCAGATCGACCTGACCACCGAGCCGCTGGGCACGGATAGCGAAGGCAAGCCGGTATTCCTCAAGGATGTGTGGCCTTCCAACAAGGAAGTGGCCCAGTACATCCGCGAGAATGTCACCAAGAAGATGTTCGTGGAGAAATACTCGGACGTGTTCAAGGGCGACGAACACTGGCGCGCCATCACTGTTCCCACCAGCCAGACCTATGCGTGGGATGACAACTCCACCTATGTGCGCAACCCGCCCTATTTCGTGGGCATGAGCAAGACACCTGCTCCGGTGAAGGATATCGAGAGCGCCCGCATTCTCGGCCTGTTCCTCGACTCCATCACCACCGACCACATCTCCCCGGCCGGCTCCATCAAGAAAGACTCGCCCGCAGGCCAGTATCTCATCGCCCATGGCGTCGCCCCGGCGGACTTCAACCAGTATGGCACCCGTCGCGGCAACCATGAGATCATGATGCGCGGCACCTTCGCCAATATCCGCATCAAGAACCAGATGGTTCCGGGCGTGGAAGGCGGCGTCACCATCCATTATCCGGGTGGCCAGCAGGAAGCGATCTACGACGCGGCCATGCAGTACAAGGATGAGGGCGTGCCGCTGGTGGTGTTCGCCGGCAAGGAATATGGCACAGGCTCCTCGCGGGACTGGGCAGCGAAGGGCACCAATCTGCTCGGCGTGCGCGCGGTCATCGCCCAGTCTTTCGAGCGTATCCACCGCTCCAACCTTGTGGGCATGGGCATTGTGCCGCTGGTGTTCCAGGACGGCGAAAGCTGGCAGACTCTGGGATTAAGGGGCGACGAGCAGGTCACCATCAAGGGCATTGCGGGTGACCTCAAGCCCCGCCAGATGCTGACCGCGCATATCCAGTTCGCCGATGGCACACAGAAGAACGTGGAACTCGTCTGCCGCATCGATACGCTCGATGAGCTGGATTACTTCCGCAATGGCGGCATCCTGCCTTATGTGCTGCGTTCACTGAACGCCTGATCCCGTCAGGCCTGAAGAAACATGCCGGCCTGCTCCCGCAGGCCGGCATGTTCATTTCAAAGCATGGATGCGGGCCCAAGCCCCTCTTTATACGAGCGAAGCCCCACTGCGGATCACCCGGCACACTCCATTGTGACTGGCACCACATGATCTCGTCCGGTATCCGGGAAGTGGTGTGGCAAATGAGAAACGGCCCCGGCGCGCATGAGACTTCGCGGCATCATCACCTCCCTCGCCCTGTTTCTGGCCCCAGCAATGTGGACCGGGGCGACGGCGCAGGTCTCGCCTCTGGCTGTCGTGGAACTTTTTACCAGTCAGGCCTGCTCTTCCTGCCCGATGACCGACGCGATGATAGCCAGCCTCAGCCAGCGCGAGGACATCATCATCCTGACCCTGCCGGTTGATTATTGGGACTACACAGGCTGGAAGGATACGCTCAGCCTCAAGGAGCACACGGCCCGGCAGCGCAGCTATGCGATGGCACGCGGGAAAGGCTTCCTCGCCACGCCGCAGATTGTCGTGAATGGCGTGCATGCCCTCAAAGAGCATGATGAGGCTTCAGTGGAGCGCGTGGCTGAAAAGCTCGCGAAACATAGTGGCACTCTCACCGTTCCGGTGACCCTCAATCTGGATGCAGACGTGATCGAGGTTGGCATACCGGCAGCCCGTTTTCAGGGGCGTGCGGAAGTCTGGATCAGCCCGGTGAGCCGCCACAGGTCCGTTGAGGTTGAGAAGGGCGAGAATAGCGGGCGCACGCTGAAATACAGCCATGTGGTGCGTGGCTGGACCAAGCTGGGAGACTGGCAAGGCGCGGCCGCAGACTATCGCCTCCCCTTGGCCAGCCTCAGGCATGATGGAGCAGACAGGATTGTCGTGCTTCTTCAGGCTGGCACAATGCATGAACCGGGGCCGATATTGGGCGCAGCAGCGCTGAATATCCCCGAGCAGCCACCAACGATCGAAGAGGCGGATGCGCGGGACGAGCCATCCGGCATGCGCTGAAAACATCTGTTTGTCTGGAAAGTGTAGCGACCTGAAAAAGCCACCGGAACGAGCCCCCGACAGTTTGACCCGGCGGGTGCCCGTTCCGGCTTGATGATGTAGGGACATCGTCAAGCTTGGGCGGATGAAAGATCACCCTGCCCGGCTAAGCAGTGGACCGGCCCGGAAGCACCACGGGGGGCTTGGGGGGCTGGGATAGACCGGAGCGCCTCACGGACCGACCCTGCTCTGTTCAAGACATTCGCGGACCGAAAGGGCAAGGCATTGACGAAATTCCGGCAACACTGTGACAATGCCTAACATCGGCGTGATCGCCCACCCGCCCCGGATATATCCAGCCATTCCACGCCTACAGCCATATCTCATGCCATTTGGACCATCTGGGCAAATGCTTCAGAACCATCGCGTTTGCGTGCAAGGCGCGGCGGCAGATGTGCGGGAAATGCCTGTCCGGACGGGCGACTGCCCCTCCTCCTTCATTCTCCCGTACAGGCAAACGGTGTTACTTCGCTCGAAATCTCTCCCCGGCGCAGCCATGCATGGCAAATGAGGCCATGCCGTATCTGTCACTTGCAAGCCCGCGCCGGCAGGGCGATCATGGCTTAATATATGGGCCGGAGCTTCGCAGGGTTCAGGCCGCCGCCAAGGAGGTTACATGGGAGACGAGCCCCCCATTCAGCTGCTCCGCGTCCAGTCCTCACAGGAAAGCCCGGACACCGAAGAGCGGGACAAGCTTCCCTCCGCGCCAGCGCAACTCCACCCCGCCCATAAGGCAAGCAGACCAGAACGGCGCTCGACCGCGCCATCATCCCAAGCTGCACCGCAGCCCTCGGCCCCGCAGCGCGTGACCTTTGACCGGCGTGAGCTTGATGCCATGCTGAACATATATGGCCGGATGGTCGCGGCCGGTGAGTGGCGGGATTATGCGATCGACTTCACACGCGACAAGGCGGTGTTCTCGATCTTCCGGCGCACCGCAGATGTCCCCGTTTACCGGATCGAGAAAGACCCCCGCCTCGCCCGCAAACAGGGGGCCTATAGCGTGGTATCCCAAACCGGGCTCATTCTGAAACGCGGGCATGAACTGCCCCGTGTGCTGGCCGTGCTGGAAAAGCCCCTCAGGGCCGTGTGAGATCCGGCACGCCCGGCATCAGACTCCGGCCTGCGTCCGGCGCAGCATATGAGGCGGACGGGAGACCAGCAATTTGTCGATCCGCCGGCCGTCCATATCCACGATCTCGAACTGCCAGCCGGCATCCTGGAACACCGCCCCTTCCTGCGGCAGGGCCTTCAGCCGGGCCAGCGCAAAGCCGGCCACCGTGTGGAAGTCCTCTTCCTCCGGGAAGTCCACATGCAGAAGCTCGCGCAGTTCATCAATGGGCGCATCGCCGGCCACAAGGAAGCTGCCATCCTGCCGCTCCACCACATAGCGCTCGGACGGATCCGGCAACAGACCGGCTTCATCTCCATGCATGGTGCCGGTGATGGCCAGCAGCAGGTCATAGCCTGTCACAACCCCGGCCATGTCTCCATATTCATCCACCACGATGCCCAGCGGCACCTTCGCCCCGCGCAGAACACGCATGGCACCCAGTGCCCCCATGGTCTCCACGATGAAGGGCACGGTCTGGACATGCGCGCGCGGGTCCGGGCTTTCACCGCGCAGATAGGCATCCAGCAGAATCTTGGCCTGAATGACCCCCACCGGCTCCTGCTGCGCACCCTCACAGGCGGGCATGCGCGAATGGGGGGTTGAGAGCAGGGCGGCGCGAATCTCGTCCGGGGTGGCAGAAACGTTCACCCACTCCACATCCACTCGCGGGGTCATGATGGCGGTGACCGGACGGTCTGCCAGACGCATCACGCCCGAGAGCATGCGCCGCTCGGCCGGGTCAATCACGCCCGCCGTTTCGGCCTCGATAATGAGGGCGCGGATTTCCTCATCCGTCACCGCATTCTCATTGCCCTGACTGATGCGCAGCAGGCGGAACATGAAGCGGGTAGAGGCATCCAGCAGCCACACCGCCGGTGCTGCCGCCTTGGAAAGCGTGACCATGGAAGGCGCCACGACACAGGCCAGCGGCTCCGGGTTCTGGAGCGCCAGACGCTTGGGAATCAGTTCTCCGATCACCAGCGAGACATAGGTGATGGCTGCCACCACGAGGATATAGCCCACTGGCCCGGCAATACCGGCGGGCACGTCTGCCGCCTGCAACACATCACTGAGTTGCGCACCAAGGCTCGCACCGGAAAAGGCGCCGGCCAGAATGCCGATGAGCGTGATGCCGGCCTGCACGGTAGAGAGAAAGCGCCCCGGCTCCGCGGCCAGATCCAGCGCTGCCTGCGCTCCGCGCCGGCCTTTTGCCGCCATGCTGCGCAGCCGCGCCGGGCGTGATGAAACAATAGAGAGCTCTGCCGCAGCCAGCACAGCATTCAACAGCACCAGCGCAAGGACAATGAGAATTTCAAGGACAGGCATGGAGGCAATATCATCCGTTCCTGCCCTGCATAACATGCCCGCCCCCCCTCAAGCGATGGTGACGCAGCGCAACAAGGCTCAAAATGAGACACGCAAAATGGCCGCCGAGATTTGCAATGCGGCCAAGCTCGTCTATTCAGCAGGGGCAGCAAGGCAGGTCTCGATATGTCATTCAACAGTTTCGGCCATCTTTTCCGCGTCACCACCTTTGGCGAGAGCCATGGCACGGCCATTGGCTGCGTGGTGGATGGCTGCCCGCCGCAACTGCGCTTCACATTGGAAGAGGTGCAGGCCGCGCTGGATCGCCGCCGTCCCGGCCAGTCGCGCTTCACCACCCAGCGCCGCGAGCCGGATGAGGTGAAGGTGCTCTCCGGCGTGATGGATCATCCCGAAGGCGGTCTCGTCACCACCGGTACGCCGATTGCCCTGCTGATCGAGAATGTGGACCAGCGCTCAAAGGATTATGCCGCCATTGCCGGCGCCTATCGCCCGGGCCATGCCGATTTCACCTATGACATCAAATATGGCATCCGCGACCATCGCGGCGGCGGGCGCTCCTCTGCACGCGAAACCGCGACCCGCGTGGCCGCCGGCGCCATTGCGGCGAAGGTTCTGCCGGGCGTCACCGTGCGCGGTGCTCTGGTGCAGATCGGCGAGATCGAGATCGACCGCTCGCGCTGGGACTGGGACGAGGTCGGCAACAATCCCTTTTTCT
The DNA here is from genome assembly GCA_035911315.1 of Xanthobacter sp. GTDB lineage: Bacteria > Pseudomonadota > Alphaproteobacteria > Rhizobiales > Xanthobacteraceae > Xanthobacter. The sequence goes on along the minus strand of JAMHVS010000010.1, from coordinate 69,588 downwards.
GCCCGGACCCGCAGACCGTGCCGGTGTGGACCGAATATCTCGACAGCATCCGCAAGGCCGGCTCCTCCATCGGCGCGGTGATCGAGCTGGTCGCGGAAGGCGTGCCCGCAGGCCTTGGCGCGCCGCTTTATGGCAAGCTGGATGCAGACCTTGCCGGCGCACTCATGGGCATCAATGCCGTGAAAGGCGTGGAAATTGGCGAGGGCTTCAACGCTGCCCGCCTCACGGGCGAAGCCAATGCCGATGAAATGCGGCGCGGCAATGAGGGCCGCCCGCACTTTCTGGCCAACCATGCCGGCGGCATTCTGGGGGGCATCTCCACCGGCGCGCCGATTGTGGCGCGGTTCGCGGTGAAGCCCACCTCCTCCATCCTCACCCCGCGCCAGACGGTGGACCGCAAGGGCGAGGAAACCGACCTCTTCACCAAGGGCCGTCACGACCCCTGCGTCGGCATCCGCGCCGTGCCGGTGGGTGAGGCGATGATGTGGTGCGTGTTGGCTGACCACCTGCTGCGCCATCGCGGACAGGTGGGAGTGACCCCGCACTGGCCGTTCGAGGACTGAGTTCGGGCGCTCATGCCCCAGAGCGTGCACGGGCGGCATTGCGCTTCACCACCAGCATGATGGCCCCGTGCACAACCAGCGCCACCGCAAGGCCAAACAAATGCTGTGGCAGTGTCCCCGGCACCACAACAAGGCCGAAGACAGAGAAGGGCAGAAACAGCGCGATGGCGCTCGCAAGGCCCGGATTATAGCCGCGCAAGCGAACCATCATGCCCAGATGGGCAATGCCGTTGACGAGCATGAGATAGAGCGCGGCAAGCCCCCAGCCCGGCGCGAGCCACAGCGCCGCATAAAGCGCCAGCAGGTTCAGCCCCCATACGCCCGGCAGGTTGATCCACAAAACATCTGAAACCGTCAGCGCATTCACGCCACCAAACATGCGTGTGTTCACAAAGCGCCGGAACCGGTCGCCCAGATGCTCTTCCACCTGATGAAGCATATAGAGAGGGCTGGCCAGGTAGATGATCCGCACCGGGCCGGCGGGCATGGCCGGCAGCACCAGCAGCAATGCCGCGCACATGAACATGGCACCGGTGACCCAGCGGGCTGCAAGCCAGTCCTTCATCATGCCTCTCTCTATACACAATGAGAGCGTGCCGTTGCACGCTGGTTCTGACAAGAGATACAAAGGCTGTCTCAGGGCAGATGCGCCCCCGCCACCACTTTCAGTCTTGCTGAATTTTTCGAAATTTCATTGCTACTGAAACCGCCACTGTTATGATGCGGGCATGAAACTCGCGGAATGGCTTGTTGCCACTGGCACAACACGCAGCGCTTTTGCCCGGCAGGTGGGACTTTCCCCTGCCAGCATCACGGCCCTGTGCAATGACGAGAAGTCATGGATTTCCCGCGAAACCGCTGAACGGATAGCCGAAGCCACGGGGCATGATGTGACCCCGAATGACTTTCTCGGCCTTTCCCTGTCCCCCGCCCGAGGTTTTCCCGTGACTGACAATTCCATTCAGGCCCGCGTCCAGCCGGCCATCGAAGCCTTCGCCCGTGGTGAGATCATCGTGGTGACCGATGATGATGACCGCGAGAATGAGGGCGACCTGATTCTTGCCGCCTCTCTGGCCACGCCGGAGAAGATGGCTTTCATCATCCGCAACACCTCTGGCATCGTCTGCACGCCCCTGCCCATCTCCGAGGCGCGCCGTCTGCGGCTGGACCCGATGGTGGCGGTGAATGACGCCCCGCACAGCACCGCCTTCACCATTTCCATCGATGTACGCCACGGCACCACCACCGGTATTTCTGCCGAGGAGCGGACCAACACCGTGCGTGCGCTGGCCAACCCGAACATGGGCGCGGCGGATTTCGTGCGTCCGGGCCACATCTTCCCCCTCATCGCCCGCGAAGGCGGAGTGCTCATCCGCTCCGGCCACACGGAAGCAGCGGTAGATCTGTGCCGTCTTGCAGGCGTTCCACCTATCGGCGTGATTTCCGAGCTGGTGAATGATGACGGCACGGTGCAGCGCGGCCCGCAGGTTTCGGCTTTCGCGGAGAAGCACAATCTCCAGCGCATCTCGGTGGCCGACCTCATCGCCTATCGTCAGGCGCGTGAGAAGCTGGTGACGCGGGCGGCCGAATTCCCTGTTCCCACCGCCGTAGGCGAGCTTCAGGGCTATTCCTACACCACCCCCTTCGACCCGGTGAACCATCTGGCGCTGGTGAAAGGCCGCATTGGCGATGGCAAGAACGTGCTGGTGCGCCTGCATCGCGCCGACCCGATCGACGATGCGTTTGCCGGTGGCAAGACCATCCGCAATGCGCTGGAGCGGATTGATGCCGAAGGGCGTGGCGTGCTGATCTATCTGCGGGATGGCACCGCAGGCGTACCCGCCACCGCCATGGGCCAGCAGGACGGCGCCAGCAGCGAAGCGGCGCGGGACCGGGACTGGCGTGAGGTGGGCCTTGGCGCACAGATCCTGCGCGATCTCGGCATTTCCTCCATCCGCCTTCTGTCCTCCACGCCACGCACCTATGTGGGGCTCAGCGGCTTCGGTATCGAGATTGTCGAAACCGATACCTCAAAGGGCGAAACAGAGGTGTGAAACATCCGGGCCATGAGCTTGTCTCATGGCCCATTTTCCAACCGGCCTCTTGGCTTTTTCCTCGCGCGCCAGCGCTGCGACCGACACACCGGCATCAGCGCATCTTCAAAAGCCGACCTCAGGGCGCATCCCGGCCGGACAAAACCGGCTGCCGGAGCCTCTCGATCAGCATGCTGACAAAAGCATTCACCTTGGCGGGGCGAAAGCGGGCGGTGGGATAGACCACATGCACCCCACCTGCCGGCAGGCTCCAATCCGGCAGGATGCGGACAAGCTTCCCCTTGCTTATGGGCTCCGTAACCAGAAAATCCGGCAAGACGGAAAGGCCTCCACCGGCAAGCGTCGCGGCCAGCACCGCAGGCGTTGTATTGGCGGAAATGGCCACAGTCATGCGTATGGTGCGGCGCTCGAAATCGCCTCTGCTCAGATTCAGGACCAACGGCTCCTTCAAGGCACCATTCGCGATGAAAGGCGCACCCGGCAGATTATCCAGACCAGAAATGGACAGTTCGGCCTTCCGCTCTGGCGTCGCCACAAGAAACTGCCTGAAAGTCCCGATGCGCCGGGTATGAAGGCTTGAATCATCCAGCCAGCCCACACGTATGGAAAGGTCGATCTGGTGGGCCAGCAGATCCGTGCGCATGTCGGACAGAACGAGATCGACATGACAGGCGGGATAGCGCCTTGCAAAGGCGGCGGCCACGGGTGCCAGCGTGAAGGCGCCATAATCATTGGGTGCAGCGATGCGCAGCAGGCCCCGCGGCTCTTCATTTGAGCGCGTGATCTCACTGAATGCCCCTTCCGCCTCCCGCAAGATCATCACACCGCGGGCATAGAGAAGATGCCCCGCTTCGGTTGGCTCCACGCGGCGTGTGGTGCGCATCAGCAATGTTGTCTGCAATTCCTCCTCAAGCCGCGCGACCTGCTGGCTGACCACAGCCTTGGTGATGCCAAGCCGTTCAGCAGCATGGGTGAAGGAGCCGGCATCCACCACTGCGACGAAATAGGTCAGCCGGTTGAGGTTGATCGCATCCATATCCGAAGCCGCACTCACTGTATGCCAATGACATACAGATTGTCATATATATGGTCATTTATCAAACAATGAGGGCCTCATATAGTCTTGCGAAAGACTGGAGGCATATCCATGCAGGTCACCTGTTATTTTGATCCGCTTTGCGGCTGGTGTTACGGCGCAACTCCTGCCCTGGAGCGCATTGCGCTGATGGACGGCATTGAGCTTTCGCTGGCACCCAGCGGCCTATTCGCCGGTGAGGGTGCGCGGTCAATGGATGCCGGTTTTTCGGAATATGCCTGGCGCAATGACCAGCGCATTGCGCAACTGACAGGCCTGCCCTTTTCTGAAGCCTATCGGACGCATGTACTGGGCGCGCATGGCGGATCTTTTGATTCCGCGCCGGCGACCCTTGGCATTATTGCCGTGGGGCTGAGCGAACCGAAGCGTGAGCATATTGCCCTCAAGGCCCTTCAACATGCCCGCTATGTGGGTGGGCGGGACATTACGGATCTGGCGGTGATTGCCGATACTCTTGCGCAGCACGGCTTTGCCGAAGCCGCCCATCGGTTGGCCTCACCGGATGAGGCTCTGCTGGCTGCATATCATCAGCGCGTGGGTGCAGTTCGTCAGGAGATGGCCGCCTTGGGCATTCAGGGCGTGCCGGCGCTGGTGGCCGGCCATGGCCCGACCCGCCAGCTTCTGCCCGCAAATCTGCTGTTTGCGAAACCGGAGGACCTGTTGCGTCAGCTTTAGGGCTTATCCGGGCAATGAAGAGCGCTCTGGCCCGAAGTGCAGCGCCATTACCGCATAAAGGATGGAGATACGCGGATGATCGCCTCTCTCGATAACAACAGGCAGCTTGTGATCGCCTTTTATGAAGCCTTCACGGCCGGAGCGGTTGAGCGTTTCGATACGCTGCTTGCGCCCGATTTTATCAACCACCCGGCAGATCCCGGCCGCACCAATAATGTTGAGGGTCTGAAGGGTGGCGTGACAGATTTTCTCGCAGCCTTCGAAGATTTCGTGATCCAGCGTGACGCCCTGATTGCCGAAGGCGATCTCGTTGTCTGCCGCATCACCATGTCAGGGCGCCATGTGAAACCGCTCGGCAAATGGCAGCCCAGCCATGAGCGCGTCTTGTTTCACGGCATGGACATGCACCGCATAGAGGCGGGCCGCATTGCCGAGACATGGCATTTCGAACAGTTCCCCGAAGCCTGACGCGAAACAACTGACCAGAACCAGACCGGGGGCCATATGCGTCTCAGGCGAGATTGAGGACGAACATCATGGCAAGGATTGCCCTTATTGGCGCTTCCGGAAAAGTTGGGTCGCGCATCCTGAAGGAGTTGTCGGATCGTGGTCACACGGTAACCGGCATTGCCCGCAACCCGGATAAAATCGCCAGCCTGCCCCATGTCACCGCACTCAAGGGCGATGTCCTGGACAAGGATGGTCTTGCAGCCCTGCTCAAGGGCCATGATGCGGTGATCAGCGCAGTCTATTTCAAAGTCAGCGATCCTGATCTGCTGATCTCGGCAGTGCGCGCGTCGGGCGTGAAACGTTATCTCGTCGTTGGCGGCGCAGGCAGCCTTGAAGTTGCTCCCGGCCAACGTCTGATCGACCAGCCGGATTTCCCGGAAGCTTATAGGGAAGAGGCTTCCAGGGGCGCTGTATTTCTCGACAAGCTCAAGGCCGTCAATAACCTTGACTGGACCTTCCTCTCACCTTCCGCGCTGTTTGTGCCCGGAGAACGCACAGGCCACTTCCGCATTGGCAAGGACACGCTGCTGACCCATGAAAATGGCTCCAGCATCTCGTTCGAGGACTACGCCATTGCCCTCGTGGATGAACTGGAAACGCCGGCCCATATCCGCCAGCGTTTCACAGTCGGCTACTGAAATCGTATCGGAGTCATCTCATGTTCCGTATGCCGCATTCATCTGTCAGCGCATGGCTTCTGGCTGGCAGCCTCATGACCGTTTCCGTGCCCGCCTTCGCCCAGACCTCCCCTGCGCCGGCCCCGGCGCCAGCCGTGGCCCGTGACAGCGCACAGGAAGAGGCCAATCTCGCTCTGGTTCTGGATTTCTACGATCGTTTCTTCAATCGGCATGAAACCACTGCCGCTGCGCAGGTTGTTGCTGAAGACTATATTCAGCACAACCCTGAAATTCCGGATGGAAAGGCACCATTCGTGAATTTCTTCACCGGCTTCTTCAAGTATAATCCCCATTCAGGTGCCCGTATTGTTCGCAGTGCCGCCAATGGAGATCTTGTCTGGCTGCATGTGCACGCCACAAATGGTGCAGATGACCGCGGGCAGGCCGTGATCGATATTTTCCGTGTAAAGGACGGAAAGATCGTTGAACACTGGGATGTCATCCAGGGTGTCCCGGAAAAATCCGAGAACACCAACACCATGTTCTGAGAGGCAGACCAAGCCTGTCTTGCTTCTGAGCCGGCCTGATGGCGTCCTGCAACATGGTATGGCGTGGCGCTATCAGGCCCTTCCAGCCAGCAGGTTGGGTTCATCCTTGCGCAGTGTCAGCACCTCGACACCGGTTTTGGTGACAGCGACCGTATGTTCGAACTGGGCAGAGAGCTTCCCGTCATCGGTCACAACCGTCCAGCCGTCATCCGCAGTGGAAACCCTGCGGGTGCCCTGATTCACCATCGGCTCAATGGTGAAGACCATGCCTTCACGCAGTTTCATGCCTGTTCCGGGCCGCCCGAAATTCAGGATCTGCGGGTCCTCGTGCATCTCGCGGCCAATGCCATGCCCGCAATACTCCCGCACGACTGAATAACCGTTCCTCTTCGCATGCCTTTCAATGGCGAACCCGATGTCCCCGATATGCGCGCCCGGCCGCACCTGCCTTATGCCGTGCCACATCGCCTCGCGCGCAACCCGCACCAGTCGCCGTGCGGCAGGAGACGCATTGCCAACCAGATAGGTCTTGCTCGAATCCGCAATGAAACCGTTCTTTTCCAGCGTGATGTCGAAATTCACGATGTCGCCGTCACGCATGCTTTCGCCCGGATTGGGCACACCGTGGCAAACGACATGATTGATCGAGCTGTTCAGGACATATGCGAAGCCATATTGCCCCTTGCTTGCGGGACGGGCGGCAAGACCATCTGTGATGAAGGCCTCGACCAGATCATTGATCTGCAAAGTTGACATGCCAATAAGATCCTGACCATCCAGCATCTCGAAAACCGAAGCCAGAAGTCGACCTGAAACACGCATGAGCGCAAGTTCATCGGATGTCTTGACCATATCAGGCGAGAACCACATCCTTTGGATACACATCTGCCGCTTCCAGCTGCATCTTCATGATGTCGTTGAAAGACAGCGTCGGATGAGCCTCAGCCAACATCCCGATTTTTATCCAGAACTCAGCCTGCGCATTGATGGAGCGGCACATAAGCGCGCTGGTGCGTCGAATGTCATCGTGCAGGTCATCATCGATTTTCACGATGCCCATAGCGAACCTCGGCAACAGATAAATATACGAAACATATACGTTTCATATACTTTATGGTCAAGTGATCCTTCAAGCGAAAGGCTTTGCTTGCCCACCGCCTGTGGTTGAGCATCAGATTCCGCATACGGGACTGTTCTCCCATGAAAAAACCCTCCTCCCGGATGGGAAGAGGGTTCTTCAGAATATGGGATGCAGCGGAAGACCTCTTCCGCCACTTAATCGGTTCAGCGGCTGGTGCGTGCCTCAAGCACATCATCCAGCGTGCGCAGGCCGGGGCGCGGGGAGTTCACCAGCACCGCCATGTTGCCGGGCGCATGCTGGTTCGCCAGCATCTTGCTATGCGCCTCGGGAATACGCTCCCAAGAGAACACCTCGGACATGCACGGATCCACGCGCCGGTCGATAATGAACTGGTTGGCGGCGGTGGCCTGCTTGAGGTGCGCAAAGTGCGAACCCTGAATACGCTTCTGGCGCATCCACACATAGCGGGCATCAAAGGTGATATTGAAGCCGGTGGTGCCGGCGCAGAACACGATCATGCCGCCGCGCTTGCCCACCAGTGTGGAAACCGGGAAGGTGCTCTCTCCCGGATGCTCAAACACGATGTCGACATCGCGCTTGCCAGTGATGTCCCAGATCGCCTTGCCGAACTTGCGCGCTTCCTTCAGCCATTCCGCATATTCCGGCGAATTGACCTTGGGCAGCTGACCCCAGCAGTTGAAATCCTTGCGGTTGATGACGCCCTTCGCGCCAAGCCCGAGCACGTAATCGCGCTTGGTCTCATCCGAAATCACACCGATGACATGCGCGCCGGAAGCGGCTGCAAGCTGCACGCCGAACACGCCGAGGCCACCGGAAGCACCCCACACCAGCACATAGTCACCGGGCTTGGCGGTGTGCGGGGCATGACCGAACAGCATGCGGTAGGCGGTGGCGAGGGTCAGCGTGTAGCAGGCGCTCTCTTCCCATGTGAGGTGCTTGGGGCGCGGCATAAGCTGGCGGGCCTGCACGCGGCAGAACTGGGAGAAGGAGCCATCCGGCGTCTCATAGCCCCAGATGCGCTGGGAGGGCGAGAACATCGGGTCGCCGCCGTTACATTCCTCGTCGTCGCCATCGTCCTGGTTGCAGTGCACGACAACTTCATCGCCCACCTTCCAGCGCTTCACCTTCGGCCCCACGGCCCACACGATGCCCGACGCATCGGAGCCGGCGACATGGAAAGGCGCCTTGTGCACATCGAAGGGGGAGATCGGCTGGCCGAGGCCGGCCCAGATTCCGTTGTAGTTCACGCCGGCGGCCATCACGAGCACCAGCACGTCATGCTCGCCCAGTTCCCAGGTGGGCACCACCTCAAGCTGGAAGGACTGCTCCGGAGGTCCATGCCGCTCGCGCCGGATGGCCCAGGCGTACATCTGGGAAGGCACATGACCGAGCGGGGGAATCTCACCCATCTCGTAGAGGTCTTTCAGCGGCGCGTCGGTCGTGTCCGGGGCGACATTCTGGCCCATAGCGTTTCGTCCTCTCTTCCAACCGTGAACCTTGCGGTCCTTTTTTGAATGGTTATCGCAATGCAGCGTATCAGAGATGTTTTGCGCGGCAATAGGCCGATGAGAGAGATTGAACCCCGTCTTTTGGCTTAGAGCAGAGACGCAGCTTGCCGGTTCACGCCGGGGCGCAGGCGCATTACAGTGCAGGAAGCCGGGGCGCACCGGCCAACCTTCGCAGAGAGGATCAGCCCCTCATGACGCTTGTATGGACCATCATCATCGGCGCCGTCGCGGGCTTTCTCGCCGGCCAGATTTTTCGTGGCTACGGCTTCGGCCTGCTGGGAAACATAGCCGTGGGCGTGATTGGCGCCCTCATTGGCGGCTTCCTGTTCGGCAATGTCTTCCTCGTGGGCGGGATCATTGGCCGCATCATCTGCGCAACGCTCGGCTCCATCATCCTGCTGTTCGTCATCTCGCTGGTGAAGCGCAGCCCCTGACCCCCTGGCTGGAGACCCGGCCCCACGCAGGCAACCTCCCCGCGTGCAGTGTGGAATTTTTCCATCGACGCAGGCATCGTTGCAGCGCACAATAAGTTGGCTCGGTTCTTCTGGAATCGATCTGGGAGGTGCCCGTTTCCCCCGCGCGGCGCAAAGGGGAAGACGCGGCTTGCAACAACCAATTGTATAATGGGGAAGACGGATGGTCGTCCGCGATAAACCCTGGCTCTTCCGCACCTATGCCGGTCATTCCACGGCGACGGAATCCAACAAGCTCTACCGCTCGAACCTCGCCAAGGGTCAGACGGGCCTCTCGGTCGCCTTCGACCTGCCCACCCAGACCGGCTATGACAGCGACCACCCCCTCGCCCGTGGCGAAGTGGGCAAGGTGGGTGTTCCGATCTCGCATCTGGGCGACATGCGCACCCTTTTCGATGGCATTCCGCTGGCCGGGATGAACACATCGATGACCATCAATGCCTGCGCAGCCTGGCAGCTTGCCCTCTATATCTCGGTGGCGGATGAGCAGGGGGCGGACCGCACCAAGCTTCAGGGCACCACCCAGAACGATATCATCAAGGAATATCTCTCGCGCGGCACCTATGTGTTCCCACCCGCGCCCTCCATGCGCCTGACGAAAGACACCATTCTTTTCACCACGCAGAACCTGCCGAAGTGGAACCCGATGAATGTGTGCTCCTACCACCTGCAGGAAGCCGGTGCGACGCCGGTGCAGGAACTGGCCTTCGCGCTGGCTGACGCCATTGCCATTCTCGACACCGTGAAGGCATCCGGCGAAGCCGAGGGGCCGATTTTCGGCGAGGTGGTGGGCCGCATCTCCTTCTTCGTGAATGCGGGCATGCGATTCGTCACCGAGCTGTGCAAGATGCGCGCGTTCGTGGACCTGTGGGACGAGATCTGCGTCAACCGCTATGGCGTGACAGACCCCAAGCAGAAACTGTTCCGCTATGGCGTGCAGGTGAACTCGCTGGGGCTCACCGAGCAGCAGCCCGAGAACAATGTCTACCGCATCCTCATCGAGATGCTGGCGGTGACGCTTTCCAAGAAGGCCCGCGCCCGCGCGGTGCAGCTTCCCGCATGGAACGAGGCGCTGGGCCTGCCGCGCTCGTTCGACCAGCAATGGTCGCTGCGCATGCAGCAGGTTGTGGCCTATGAGTCCGACCTGCTGGAATATGGCGACATCTTCGACGGCTCGATCGAGATCAACCGCAAGGTTGAGGAGCTGAAGGAAGAAGCCCGTGCCGAACTGGCCCGCATCGAGGGCATGGGCGGGGCGGTTGCCGCGATTGAAAACTCCTACATGAAGCAGGCGCTGGTGGAGTCCAACACCCGTCGGCTGGAGGCGATCGAGCGCGGGGATCAGGTGGTTGTAGGTGTCAACCGCTGGACCGAGACCGAGCCCTCCCCGCTCACCACGGGCGAAGGCGCGATCCTGACCGTGCCGGAAGGCGTGGAGGCCGAGCAGATCGCCCGCCTTCAGGCCTGGCGCGAGGCCCGTGATGCCAAGGCCGTGGAGAGTGCACTGGCCGAACTGAAAAGCGCCGCACAAGAAGGCCGCAACATCATGGAGCCCTCCATCGCCTGCGCCAAGGTCGGCGTGACAACGGGCGAATGGGGCACCTGCCTGCGGGAAATTTTCGGCGAATATCGTGCCCCCACCGGCGTTGGCCGGGCCGCCCGCGCGGATACGCAGGGGCTGGATGAGGTGCGCACCGCTGTCGACGATGTTTCATCCCGCATCGGCCGACGCATCAAGTTCCTGGTCGGCAAGCCGGGGCTGGATGGCCATTCCAATGGTGCCGAGCAGATCGCCGTGCGCGCCCGCGATTGCGGCATGGAGGTGGTTTACGAAGGCATCCGCCTCACCCCGGCCGAGATCGTGAATGCCGCCCTTGAAGAGAGCGTGCATGTGGTGGGCCTCTCCATCCTCTCCGGTTCGCATGTGCCACTGGTGCGCGATGTAATGGACCGGATGCGAGCGGAAGGGCTGGACGACATTCCGGTGATTGTCGGCGGCATCATTCCCACCGAGGATGAAGCCAAGCTGCTCAGCTTCGGGGTAGCGGCTGTCTACACGCCCAAGAATTTCGAACTGAACCGGATCATGGCGGACATCGTTTCGATTGTGGACCGCCGGTATTCGCAGGCGGCCTGAGCAAGCGTGGTTTTGACCTTACTTGATTGAAGAATAACGGCCGCGCTCTGCGCGGCCGTTTGCACATTCAGGTCAGACATCGCCCATGAGGCTGGCAGTGGAAATAGACCTGAGGCCATTCGTGTGGCCCTTCCCGCGCTTCAGCCCCCACAATGCTTGGGCGGCCCATCTGCTCCCGCACACATCATGCCGGGATACAGCCGCAGAAGACGGTTCCAGCGAAACGGCACGCTGCTGATGGAGTGCCTCACCGAATCGCAGAGATGCGGCTGGCACGAACCCGTGATGTGCAGAAAAACTGCGGCATCAGACGGGGCCCTCAAGCGCATGCGCCATAATGAACGGCTGTGCCATACCCGTCCAAGTCCTCCGCTCTTTCATATGTATGCAATCATTCCCGGACATGTCTGTTTCTGCTCGCAAGCCGCACCATTTTTGCGCGCATCACTCATCTGAAACCCTGCACTTTGAAGGGGCTGACACAGGCGCAGACAAACAGGAGCGCACCACATTCCCTTTGGGTATGGTTGAATTTATTGCCCAAGACGGCATCATCAGCCCACCTTGCCCGGGACGCACAGCCCTGCCACCGGCCTGAACCCTCACCCCCGCTGCCTGTCGCAGCCCTTCACCCGCTCATCCCCACCCCGGCTGAGCGTGATGGCCACCACTTTCCGGTGGCGGTCATCAAGGAGAAAAAATGTCCGCTCCGCCCGCGAACCGCCCCCTGTCGGGACTGTTCAATGCGCCTTATCTGCTCCTCACGCTGACGGCCCTGCTCTGGGCGGGCAATATGGTGCTTGGGCGCTATGTTGCCGGCCATGTGCCGCCCGTAACACTCGCGTTTCTGCGCTGGGTGGGGGCGACACTCATCATCCTGCCTTTTGCATGGGGGCAGATCCGGCGTGATTTGCCGCTGATCCGTCGCTATTTCTGGCTTCTGCTTCTGCTGGCCGCCACCGGCATCTCCAGCTTCAACGCCATGAGCTATCACGGCCTGCAATTTACGCAGGCGGTGAATGGCCTGCTGGTGCAATCCATGGCCCCGTTGCTGGTGGCGCTGTGGAGCTTCATGCTGTTTCGGGACAAGCTCTCTTTTGGGCAGCTGGCAGGAATTATCACATCGCTCTGTGGTGTGATCATCATCATCAGCCGGGGCGATATTGACACCCTGCTACACCTCACCCCGAATATCGGCGATATATGGATCATCTGCGCGCTGGTGATCTATGCCTTCTATGCCGCGATGCTGCGCAATCGCCCCACCCTTGGGCCGCTATCCTTCCTCACCAGCATCATGGCAATCGGTGCGGTGCTGCTCTTCCCCCTTTCAGTTGCCGAACTGGCCAGTGGACGCCCGCTGCATTTCGATACGACCACGGTGCTCACACTCGCCTATGTCATGGTCGGTCCGTCCATCCTCGCCTATCTGTTTTTCAACCGGGCGGTGGAACTGGTGGGGGCGAACCGGGCCGCGCCCTTCCTTCATCTGATGCCGGTTTTCGGCACAGGGCTTGCCATTCTGTTTCTGGGTGAGACGCTGGCCTGGTTTCATCTGGCGGGTTACGCGCTGGTGATCTGCGGCATCATTCTGGCCACTCGTTCCAAGCGCGCGGCCGGAACAGGCGCACCGCCCGGCTGAACCACTACTCTGCACAGACAAAAAAGCCCGCATCTCATGATTTGAGATGCGGGCTTTTTCATATCAGCCGGAGAACCGAAGGCTCACGCCTCCGGTGACAGCCGGTTCAGTCTCAAAACTCGACCAGCTTGGCCTGCTTCACATGCGGCAGGGCCAGAATCTTTTCCAGCACGTCGCCGGGAACCTGCCCATCAACCGAGACGAGAGCAATCGCCTCGCCGCCTTCCTTCTGGCGCCCCAGCGAGAAGGTGGCGATGTTGATGCCCGCCTCACCCAGAACGCCGGCAAAGCGGCCGATAAAGCCCGGCTTGTCTTCGTTGGTCACATAGATCATGCGCTGGGCGAACTCGGCATCCACCTTGATGCCCTTGATGTTCACCATGCGGGGGTGACCATCGGCGAACACGGTGCCGGAAACAGAACGCTCATACTTGTCCGTCACCACGGTGATGGTGATGAGGTTGTCGTAGTCACCCGAAGCGGCGCGGGTGGTTTCTTCCACCACAATGCCGCGCTCCTTGGCCACCGAGGGGGCGGAAACGACATTGATATCCTGAAGCGCGGGGCGCAGCAGGCCGGCAACAGCCGAAGAGGTCAGCGCCTTCACCTTCAGGTCCGCCACGCTGCCTTCATAGGTGATGCGCACGGTCTTGATGTCGGTGTCCGTCAGCTGGCCTGCGAAGGAACCCAGCTTTTCAGCCAGTTCAATGAAGGGCTTCAGCTTGGGGGCTTCTTCCGCCGTGATGGAGGGGAAGTTGACCGCATTCGAGATGGCGCCGGTGAGCAGGTAGTCGCTCATCTGCTCGGCCACCTGAAGGGCCACATTTTCCTGCGCCTCGGTGGTGGCAGCGCCCAGATGCGGGGTGCAGACCACGTTCGGGTGGCCGAACAGCGGGTTGGTCTCCGCCGGCTCCACCGTGAACACGTCAAATGCCGCGCCAGCCACATGCTTGGAGTCGAGTGCCGCGCGCAGCGCAACCTCATCCACCAGACCGCCACGGGCGCAATTGATGATGCGCACGCCCTTCTTGGTCTTGGCGAGGTTCTCTGCCGAGAGGATGTTCTTGGTCTTCTCGGTCAGCGGGGTGTGCAGGGTGATGAAATCGGCGCGGGCGAGCAGGTCTTCCAGCTCAACCTTCTCAACACCCAGATCCAGAGCGCGCTCGGCCGACAGGAAGGGATCAAATGCAATCACCTTCATGCGCAGGCCAACGCCACGATCCGCCACGATGGAACCGATATTGCCGCAGCCGATGACGCCAAGCACCTTGCCGGTCAGCTCAACGCCCATGAAGCGGTTCTTCTCCCACTTGCCGGCCTGAGTGGAGGCATCGGCGGCGGGGATCTCGCGCGCCAGAGCGAACATCATCGCAATGGCATGCTCAGCCGTGGTGATGGAGTTGCCGAATGGCGTGTTCATCACGATCACGCCCTTGGCGCTGGACGCCGGCAGATCGACATTGTCCACACCGATACCGGCGCGGCCGACAACCTTCAGGCGGGTGGCATTCTCAAGAATCTTCGGCGTCACCTTGGTGGCCGAACGGATGGCGAGGCCATCATAATTGCCGATGATTTCGGCCAGCTTGTCCTTGTCCTTGCCGAGGTCCGGCTGGAAATCGACCTCGATGCCACGATCCTTGAAGATCTGGACGGCGGCGGCGGACAGCTTGTCGGAAATCAGAACGCGGGGTGCCATGGTGGGCTCCGTCATGTTGAGGTGTCGCGAACCGGCGCGCCATCAGGCGACCTGCCGGCATGAAAGCTCACCCGCTTGCGGGAAAGCTGCGAAATGGAGGGAATCTGCCAGCCCCTTCAACGCTCTTCTAAAGAGAGCCGATGACCGGGCGGCGACAGTGCCAAACATGCGGGGAGCAGCAAGTGCCCTCCCCGCGGGTTCAGCAATCAGGCTGCCAGCGCGGCCTTGGCCTCATTGAAGGCCCAGTCCAGCCACTTGGTCAGGGCTGCCACATCGGTCTTTTCCACCGTGGCGCCACACCAGATGCGCAGGCCGGGAGGAGCATCGCGATACGCGCCGATGTCATAAGCCACACCAGCCTTTTCAAGGCCGGAAGCGATCGCCTTGGCGAAAGCCGCCTGAGCCTCGGCAGGCAGAGCCGTCACGGCCGGGTCTACAACGGTGAGGCACACCGAGGTGTTGGAACGGGTGACCGGATCCTTGGCGAGGAAGTCCACCCAATCCGTCACCGCCACCCATTGGGCGATGGCTTCGAAATTGCGGTTGGAACGCTCCTGCAACGCCTTCAGGCCGCCCACATCCTTCGACCACTTCAGCGCATCGATATAGTCTTCGACGCACAGCATGGACGGGGTATTGATGGTCTCACCCACGAAGATACCTTCAATGAGCTTGCCACCCTTTGTGAGGCGGAAAATCTTCGGCATCGGCCATGCGGGCTTGTAGGTTTCAAGCCGCTCCACAGCGCGGGGCGAGAGAATAAGAATGCCGTGCGCGCCTTCGCCGCCCAGCACCTTCTGCCAGGAGAAGGTGACGACATCGAGCTTGGCAAAATCGAGCGGCTGGGCGAAAGCGGCCGAGGTCGCGTCGCAGATGGTCAGGCCTTCACGGTCCGCCGGAATCCAGTTCGCATCAGGAACCATCACGCCCGAGGTGGTGCCGTTCCAGGTGAAGACCACATCGTGGCTGAAATCGACCTGGGTCAGGTCCGGCAGCTCGCCGTAGCCAGCCTTGAGCACGCGGGCATCAGCCAGCTTGAGCTGCTTGGCGACATCAGTCACCCAGCCTTCGCCGAAGCTTTCCCATGCCAGCATGTCCACCGGACGCGCACCGAGCAGCGACCACAGGGCCATTTCCACCGCGCCGGTATCAGACGCAGGCACGATGCCGATGCGGTAATCCGCAGGCACTTCCAGAACTTCGCGGGTGAGGTCAATCGCCTCTTTCAGCTTCACCTTGCCGACCTTCGCGCGATGCGAACGGCCAAGGGGAGCATCGATAAGGGCTTCGAGCGTCCAGCCGGGACGCTTGGCGCAGGGGCCGGAGGAGAAATTGGGGTTCTCCGGACGAACGGCCGGTGCAGGATTCGCAGTCATGTAACCATCCTTACAGATGGGCGCCTCCCGTTGGGGGGAGGTGTCCCGGCAAGAGCGATACGCTGGCATGCATGCCGCGTCAAGCACTCATCTCACACAACGCGTGAAGCGTCATGACACGGTGCCGGACATTCCACGTTCATCCCCCGCATGATGGGAGAATGGCGCGCCCGTCGGCTGAAGGAAGACCGATGTAGTATCCGGCTAACACCTGTGTTTGCATGGCCCGACCTAATTTCTAGAGACCGTCAGCAGGGAGGATGCAAGATGGCAAGAATTCTGATGATCACCGGTGACTATACGGAAGATTACGAAACCATGGTGCCGTTCCAGACATTGCTGGCCTGTGGCCACGATGTTGATGCGGTTTGTCCCGGCAAGACGGCCAAAGACACCGTCAAAACCGCCATCCATGACTTTGAGGGCGACCAGACCTATTCCGAGAAACCCGGCCACAATTTCGCGCTGAACGCGGATTTCGACGCCGTGAATGCAGCCGATTATGATGCGCTGGTTGTTCCCGGCGGGCGTGCGCCGGAATATCTGCGCATGAATGCCGATGTTCTGGACATGGTGCGCCATTTCTTCGAGACCAACAAACCTGTCGCCGCCATCTGCCACGGCGCTCAGCTTCTGGCAGCAGCCGGCGTGCTGGAAGGGCGAACCTGCTCGGCCTACCCCGCATGCGCCTATGAGGTGACAGCTTCGGGTGGCACATTCGCCGATATCGCGGTGACAGATGCCGTGACCGATGGCAATCTGGTGACAGCACCCGCATGGCCCGCGCATCCTGCATGGTTGCGGCAGTTCATGGCGCTGCTCTGATATCAACGGGTTGGGAGGCCCTGAGATGTGCGAGCTTTTCATCAAGGCCGACCCGGACCAGTGGCAGAGCCGCACCCGCAGCCTGCGCATCGACGGGGTGGTGACCTCGATACGGATCGAGAACCATTTCTGGGAGACGTTGGGCGAAATCGGCGCGCGCGACGGGATAACCGTCGCGCAGCTCATTACTCGCCTCTGGCATGAGGCGATGGCCGCCAACCACGACCTCGGCAACTTCACATCATTCCTGCGTGTCTGCTGCGCGCGCTACCACGCCCTGATTGCCGCCGGAGAGGTTTCCGCAAACACGCAGGTGCCCATATCCAGCCATCGCGCGCCGGAAATTCTCGCCAGGGAAACCCAGCGGCGCGGCGTGCGCATGAACTGAACGCGCACCCAAGACGGCCATGAGCGGGCCGTACTGCAAGCTCAAGCGCCTTAATGGGCCGCAAAAAGCCCGTGATAATCCGGCTCTGCCAATCACCCCTGCCCCATCATCATCCGCCGCGCATCGAGGCGCACCTTGATGAAGGCGATGAGGAAGGCTGCTGTCAGCACCAGCACGATGGTCGGTGCGGGGGCGCTGTCGAGGAAGAAGGACAGATAGACGCCAGTAAGCGCACTCGCGACCGCAATGCCAACAGATGTGAGCAGCATCGGGCCAAAGCGCCGCGTGATAAGGAAGGCAATCGCACCGGGGGCAATCAGCAGTGCCACCGCCAGAATGATACCCACCGCTTTCAGCGCACCCACGATTGTCAAGGAGAGCATGGCCAGAAAGCCGTAATGCAGCCAGCTCACCGGCAGGCCAATGGCCTGTGCCTGTGCCGGATCAAATGCCTGCAACAGCAGATCGCGCCATTTCACCAGAATGACGAGGCTGACAAGAGCCGTAATCACCGCGCTCTCAACAATATCTCCAAGGCTCACGCCCAGCACATCACCGAACAGGATGTGATCGAGATGCACATCGGGCTTCACAGCCGTGTAGAGCACGATGCCCAGACCAAACATGCCGGAGAAGACAACGCCCATCACCGTGTCTTCCTTCACCCGGCTGTTGGCCTTGAGATAGCCTGTGCCAAGCGCACACACCATGCCGGCGCAAAATGCACCGAACGCCAGCGGCAAACCGGCCATATAGGCCAGTACCACGCCGGGCAGCACGCCGTGAGACACCGCATCGCCCATCAGCGACCAGCCGCGCAGCACAAGGAAGCACGAGAGCAGGGCCATCGGCACCGCCACCAGCGCTGAGATAACCATCGCATAGACGATGAAATCAAACTCGAACGGCAGCAGCAGAGTTTCCATCAGCCCGCTCATGCGCCGCCCTCCTGCGCCAGTGCAGCCGCCGCGCGCCGGCGGGCCGCCAGCACACCATGGGTGGGCGCAAACACGAAGGCGAGCAGGAAGAGCAGGGTCTGCAATACCACGATGATTCCGCCCGTCGCGCCATCCAGGAAATAGGAGAGATAGGCCCCGAAAAAGCTGGTGCCCGCCCCCAGCAATACAGAGAGCGTGATGAGGCGCGGGAAGCGGTCTGTCAGCAGATAGGCGGTTGCACCCGGTGTCACCACCATGGCGATGACCAGAAACGCCCCCACGGTCTGCATCGCGGCCACGGTTGAAGCGGAAAGCAGGGTGAAGAAGATGACCTTCAGCAGCCTTGTGCGCAAACCAATGGTGCGGGCATGGGTTTCATCGAAGAACGTCACCATCAGGTCTTTCCAGATGACCAGAAGGACCGCCAGCGACACCACGCCAATAATAACCAGCTGAAGTGTATCCTCTGGCGAGATCGCCAGAATATTGCCCAGCACGATGGTTTTCACATCCACCGCCATGGGTGAGAGCGAAACCATGAACAGGCCCAGCCCGAAGAAGGATGTGAAGATGAGGCCGATGACCGCATCTTCCTTCAGCTTCGTGCGCTCCTGCAAGAACAGGATAGCCGCCGCCGCCAGCCCACCGGAAAAGAAGGCGCCGATGGAAAAGGGCAGGCCCAGCAGATACGCACCGGCCACGCCCGGCACAATAGAGTGCGACAGCGCATCGCCAATGAGCGACCAGCCCTTGAGCATGAGGAAGGCAGAGAGGAAGGCGCACACCGCCCCCACCAGTGCGCTCACCCACATGGCATTCGTCATGTAACTATATGTGAAAGGCTCCAACAGAAGCGCGCTCATGTGGGCGTATCCTGCCCTGAATCAGGATGCCCGGCTTCCTCGCGTCCGGCCTCATCTCGTGCACTTGGCCCGCTGGCGGCCGGGCGATCCTTCACCAGAACGAGCGGGCGCTCATCATCGGTCAGAACCCCCACAATGCCAGCCGCGCGGCCATGGCTTTCATCCAGCACGAAGTGGCGCAACACGCCGCCAAAGGCCTTTTCCAGATTGGCCTGCGTGAAGATATCCTCGGTTGGCCCATGGGCCAGCACCGTGCCCTTCAGCAGCACCGTGCGATCACAAAATTCCGGCACGCTGCCCAGATTGTGGGTGGAAACCAACATCACCCGCCCCTCATCGCGCAGCGACTTCAGCAGGGCGATGATGGCGTCTTCCGTCTTCACATCCACGCCGGTGAAGGGCTCATCCAGCAGGATAACACGGGCATCCTGCGCCAGCGCACGTGCCAGAAACACACGCTTTTTCTGTCCGCCGGAAAGCTCGCCGATCTGCCTGTTGCGGAACTCGGTCATGTTCACGCGCGCAAGAGCGGCATCCACCATTTCCCGGTCTTTTGCCCGGGGAATGCGGAGCATGCCCATATGGCCATAACGGCCCATCATCACCACATCTTCCACCAGAACGGGGAAGGTCCAGTCCACCTCCTCCGCCTGCGGCACATAGGCCACGGTGTTGCGCTTCAAGGCTTCACGCACACCCATGCCGAGAATGGTGACAGACCCCCGCGCCGTCTGCTGAAAACCCATGATGGTCTTGAACAAAGTGGACTTGCCGGAGCCATTGACCCCCACCAGCGCCGTGATGGTGCCGGTGGGAATGTCGAAACTCGCATTGCGCAGCGCGGTGTGACCATTGCGATAGGCCACGGTCACATCGCGCACGCTCAGCCCTTCGCCGCGCGGCTCTGCTTGTCCGCTCCGGCTTTCCGGCTGAAGCGCGATATTCATTGGGCGCTCTCCTTGGGCGCGGCAGGCGCAAGACCATTGGCAATGGTGTCAGAGGTCACGCGCAGAAGGTCGATATAGGTGGGCACCGGGCCGTCCGTCTCACTCAGCGAGTCCACATACAGCACGCCGCCATAACGCGCACCGGTTTCCCGCGCCACCTGCTTGGCAGGCTGGTCGGAAATCGTGCTCTCGGAGAAGATGACACCGATCTTGTCCGCCTTCATCTGGTCGATCACCCGGCGCACCTGCTGCGGGGTGCCCTGCTGGTCCGCATTGATCGGCCACAGATATAGCTGCTTGAGGCCGTAATCACGCGCAAGATAGCTGAATGCTCCCTCACTCGTCACCAGCCAGCGCTGGTTTTCGGGAATCTGGGCAAGGCGCTCTCTGATGGGCGCGACAGTATCTCGGATCTTCTGCTTGTAGGCCTCGGCATTGGCCTTGTACGTCTCAGCATTCTTGGGATCATGTTTCACGAATGCATCGCGAATATTGTCGACATAAATAATCGCCGCATCCGCAGACATCCACGCGTGCGGGTTCGGCTTGCCCTCATAGGGGCCTTCATCAATGCTCATCGGCTCGATACCCTCGGTCACGACCACACCGGGCACATCCTTGAGCCGCTTGAAGAACTTCTCGAACCACAGCTCCAGATTCATCCCGTTCCACAGCACGAGCTGCGCATCGCGCGCCTTCATCAGGTCACCGGGGGTGGGCTGGTAGTTATGGATTTCCGCGCCGGGGCGGGTGATGGACTCCACAATCGCCGCATCGCCTGCCACGTTGCGGGCCATGTCTGCGATCACCGTAAAGGTGGTGATGGCCTTGAACTTGTCTGCCTTCGCCGCGTCTTCCGCATGAGCCGGGCTGACAGCAACAAGAGCGACACAGGAGAGAAGACCACCCACGACAAGGGCGCGGGCGCGGCGAGCGATTCCGGCCGGCGTGGCCACGAATGCCCCCCCCTTGCGATGCATCATTGTGCCCCGTGTAAGCTTCGTCTCGCTGCCAGCCATCCGTCTGCCCCTTCATGATTCGATGCCATGAAAGAATAGCCGCCATTCTCGCAATTGCAAATTAATTGCATTAATGAATAGCCTTGGAAAAGCCACTGCTTCAAGGGGCTATCACGCCCTGCTATGTCGTCACATATCTCAAATCGGGTAGATCAGACGCATCGTCCCCCTCTTCTTCCGGGGTCTGGGGCGCAGCGGTCCGGGCCTGCATCTGGCCGGCATCCGCTTTCGAACGGCCGGGCTCGGGGCTGTCTGGCCCTCCGTCTTCGCGCAATGGCGAAACATCCTTCATCTCAGCCATCTGCGCATTGCCATCATGGTCATCAGCCATATCAAGACCGGAAAGCACATGGTTCAGCATGCCGCGCGCCACCTCGCGTTCGCCCATGATGATGAAGTTCGCACCGCTCGCGCGCAGATGTTCAACCTCACTGTCGGAATGCGCGCGGGCGACAATCTCGATCCCCGGATTCAGCGTGCGCGCCTTACGCAGAATGCCGCCGGCATCAAATCCATCCGGAATGGCAATGATGAGCCGCGTTGCGCCAGGTATGTTGGCGGCCGCGATGGTTTCAAGAAGGGCGGCATTGCCGTCCAGAACCTCCAGCCCAATCGCACGCGCCAGCGCCACACGATCAGACTGATCCTCGATCACCAGCAGTGGCACACCAGCCGCGCGCAGGCCATCGCCCACCAATTGCCCCACGCGGCCGTAACCCACGAGCACGGTGTGGCCGGTCTTCAGGGTGGGCAGAAGCACGGTTTCAGGTTCGGGCTTGTCAGCGACAGGATCGGCCAGCCGGCTGCGGAAACGATCCAGCAGAAGGAACAGGAACGGGTTGAGCATGATGGAGACAATCGCCGTCCCCATGATGAGTTCCCGCGCTTCGGGCGGCAACAGACCCAGATTCGTGCCCAGCGCCATCAGGATGAAGGAGAATTCACCGATCTGCGCCAGCGAGACCGAGATGGTCAGCGCCGTCAGCAAACCATAGCCGAACAGACGCACCAGCAGCAGAGCGGCGATGGACTTGCCCACCAGCACAATCGCGATCGTGGCCAACAGGGGCAGCGGGTTGGCGATCAACTGGGCCGGATCCACCAGCATGCCCACCGAGACGAAGAACAGCACCGCGAAGGCATCGCGCAGTGGCAGGCTTTCTTCTGCCGCCCTGTGTGAGAGGGGCGACTCGCTCAGTACCATGCCTGCGAAGAAAGCCCCGAGCGCAAACGACACGCCGAACAGTGCCGCCGCCCCATAAGCGACCCCGAGCGCAATCGCCAGAACTGCCAGCCGAAACAGCTCGCGCGAGCCCAGCAGCGCCACCCAGTGCATGATGCGAGGAATAACCCGGCGCCCCACCACCAGCATCAGCACCACAAACAGCACCACCTTGCCCAGCGTGACACCAAGCGTGGTCCACACATCCATGGGGCCGAACCATGTGTGCGCCGCGCCTGCATCCGGCGCCTTTCCGCCCAGCACGGTAGAAAGCGCGGGCAACAGCACCAGCGCGAGAACCATGGCCAGATCTTCCACGATGAGCCAGCCCACCGCGATACGACCCTGCTCGCTTTCAATCAGCCGTCGCTCCTGCATCGCGCGCAGCAGCACCACGGTACTGGCCGTAGACAGGGCAAGGCCAAAGACCAGCCCCGTGCCGACATTCCAGCCCATGAGCCAGGCCAGCCCCATGCCCATCAATGTGGCCACAGACAATTGCAGCACCGCCCCCGGCACCGCGATCGCCTTCACGGACAACAGGTCTTTCAGCGAGAAATGCAGCCCCACGCCGAACATCAGCAAAATGACACCCAGTTCGGCCAGTTCGGTCGCCAGATGCTGGTCTGCCACAAAGCCGGGGGTGAAGGGGCCTGCCATGACACCCGCCAGCAGATAGCCCACGAGTGGAGACAGCTTGAGGCGCTGGGCAATGGCCCCAAAGACAAAGGCCAGCACGAAAGCGCCAACAAGTGTTGCAATCAGCGGCGTGTCGTGCGGCACGGCGGTCTCCTTATCAGGGCATGAGGAGCCACGGCGCGGAGGGCGAGCGGCCTATGTCAGGGCGGGATGCCATCAGATTAAGGCAATCACGCAGTCGATCCATCCTTTCCGCGATGCAAAATGCCCGGGGCCTTAACAAAAGGTGACAAAAAAAGCGCCCCGGCGGGGGCGCTTCGATACTGCTGTTCATGTCCGGAATGCCCCTCCGGACTCCTGGAACATGAACAGTTCTGCCATCACAGCTCAGAGCCAGGGGCGCTCGCTTGCCTTGACGTCTTCATAGGTTGAGATGGAAGCAGCCTTTTCAAGGGTCAGGCCGATATCATCCAGCCCTTCCAGCAGGCAGCGCTTGCGGAAGGGGTCGATCTCGAAATGCACCGTACCACCATCCGGCCCACGGATTTCCTGCGCCGGAAGGTCGATCGTCAGGGTCGCATTCGCGCCGCGATCGGCGTCCTCGAACAGCTTGTCGAGGTTCTCCTGCGAGACAAGGATCGGCAGAATGCCGTTCTTGAAGCAGTTGTTATAGAAAATGTCGGCGAAAGAGGTGGAGATGATGCAGCGGATGCCGAAGTCCAGCAGCGCCCACGGGGCATGCTCTCGCGAGGAACCGCAACCGAAATTGTCGCCCGCCACCAGAATCTTCGCCTGGCTGTAGGCCGGCTGGTTCAGCACGAAATCCGGATTGTCCGAGCCATCCTCATTATAGCGCATCTCGGAGAACAGGCCCTTGCCAAGGCCGGTGCGCTGGATGGTCTTCAGATACTGCTTCGGGATGATCATGTCGGTATCGACATTGACCAGCTTGAGCGGGGCGGCAACACCTTCGAGAACTGAGAACTTATCCATGGAGACCTGCAAGCCTTCCTGCTGAGACATGGGCAGGCACGATGTTGGCAGCGACAGAGCGCGCGCATCACCGATGCCCGGATGCCTGCTTATTAACAGGCAGAACCCGCCTTGCCCAGCGCCTCAAGAAACACTCTAAACGGCAGGATGTGGGTGTGCGCCATAAAGGGCCACGCGCAAGCCAGGCAAAAAGCCGGCACGGGGCGTGCCCGCGCCGGTTATGCCATTCAGCTGGCCACTTCCACCACAGGCTCGCGACCAATAAGGCGCGCCAGCTGGCGCACGCGACTGCGCATGCGCTCATTCACCAGCGCGGCAAGCTCTGGTGCAAGGGTGAGCACGAGTTGGTTATCGCGTACCTTTAACGGCACACGAGGCAGAATGCCCGGCATGGCGGCGGACAGCAGATAGGCCACCCGCATCGCACCACCCAGAATGCGGGCGCGGTCCAGCATGCCGGTGGTCACCATTTCCAGAATCCGGCTGCCGCTGTCATCGCTGCCCAGACCAACATGGCGGAAATAGACGGCCAGCGCGAGGAAGGCCCGCTCAGGATGGTCCACGCCCACGAAAGCGGCATGGGCGATCATGTTGAGGCTCTGCTCGCCACGATAATCAGGATGGGCACGCCAGCTGACATCCGAGAGCAGGCAGGCCGCATGACGCAGCCGGGTCTCGTTGGCCGACTCTTCCAGACCGGGAGAGGACTGGAAGAACGTATCGGTCCACTCCACTAGTTCCGCCCCATGGCGCGGAGAGCGCGAGCGCAACTGGTTGAATTCAGCCGCGGCCAGCAGCAACGGGTCTTGCGCCTTCTGCTGCTCGTTCAGCAGGGAATAGAACAGACCCTCACGCACCCCGAGCGCGGAAAGCACGACCTGCGAGGCCTTGCCCGTGCGCACCACATGCTCCAGCACCAGCGCGCCATAGGCCAGAAGCGGGCGGCGGGCCTCGGAGATCACATCGATATGGGCAAGGGTTTCACTGTCCGCCCGGTGAACGATGCGCGTGAAGTCCAGCGCCTCACGGGCCGAAATGACATAGCCGTGCATCACATGCAGCGGATAGCCCTTCTGGAACATGTGCAGCCGGGCGAGCGAACGCCATGTGCCGCCCACCGCATAGAAGGTGCGACCAGCCAGCCCGTCCAGAAGCTCGGCATTGGGAATGGTTTCGCGGATGATCTTGTCCGCCTTGCGCGGGGAGCGCGAGGAGCGGTCCTGAAGGGCCAGACCACCCAGAGGCAGGGTGATCCCCGCCCCCATGTTCGCGCCCTTCACATCCACCAGTTCCAGCGAACCACCACCGAGGTCGCCGACCACGCCATCCGGTTCATGCACGCCGGAAATAACGCCACATGCGGCAAGCTCTGCCTCACGCTTGCCGGTGAGAAGCTCGATCTTGACGCCGCAGATGCCTTCACATTCCGCGATAAAGGCCGGGCCATTCTCGGCATCACGCGCGGCCGCCGTGGCGAGCGCATAAAGCGTGCCCACCTGCATGGCATCACACAGCGCCCTGAAACGGCGCAGGGCCGAAAACGCGCGCTGGATACCGTCCTCGGGCAGGCGGCCGGTGAAAACCAGCTCCCGCCCAAGGCCGCATAGGGCTTTCTCATTGAACACCGGTGTCAGTGTCCGTGACAGTCCCTCATACACGACGAGACGAACCGAGTTGGACCCGATGTCGATGACGGCGACAGGCGGGCCTGCGGGAATTCGCCCCGGCGCAGTGTTCATATCGCTCACGACCTCAGCGACGGACGAGGAGGCTGCGCGGCGAAGAATGTTTGAGAGACTTACCACGTCCAGACAAGCTCGGATTTGTCATGAAATATTGATGGGCGTTGAAAGACTCTTCGCCCGCAGCGGGGAATATGCGTTCAGATGAGCCATCGGGCAAGACCCTCCAGCTCTGTTCATTATCAATCAGATTGGCCACCATGATCTGGTCCAGAACCTGCTCATGCACGGTTGGATTGGTGATGGGGCACAGTGTTTCCACGCGACGGTCCAGATTTCTCTGCATCAGGTCGGCAGAGGAAATATAGACAATTGCATTCGGGCTCGGCAGACCATGCCCCGCGCCGAAGCAGTAGATGCGGGAATGCTCAAGGAAGCGCCCGACAATGGACTTCACCCGGATATTCTCGGACAGGCCCGGAATGCCGGGGCGCAGGCAGCAGATGCCGCGGATCACGCAATCCACCTGCACGCCGGCCTGGCTGGCCACATACAGGGCATCGATGATTTCCGGGTCGACCAGCGAGTTGCACTTGAGCCAGATCGCCGCCGGGCGACCGGCGCGGGCATGCGCGATTTCCTCGGCGATATTTTGCAGCAGGCGCGGCTTGAGGGTGATAGGCGAAACCGCCATCGCGTCAAGTTCGGCCGGCGCGGCATAGCCGGTGATGAAGTTGAAGATGCGCGCCACGTCCTGTGCAATCACCGGATCGGTGGTGAAGAAGCTCAGGTCGGTATAGATGCGCGCGGTGATGGGGTGGTAGTTGCCCGTGCCCACATGCACATAGGTGGTGAGCGAACCACCCTCGCGGCGCACGGCCATGGAAAGCTTGCCGTGGGTCTTCAGCTCAATGAAGCCGAACACCACCTGCACACCGGCCCGCTCCAGATCGCGCGCCCAGCGGATGTTCGCCTCTTCATCGAAGCGCGCCTTCAGTTCCACCAGCGCGGTGACGGACTTGCCGGCTTCCGCAGCTTCCGCCAGCGCCTTCACGATGGGGCTATCGGAGGAAGTTCTGTAGAGGGTCTGCTTGATGGCAACGACGTTGGGGTCACGGGCGGCCTGACGGAGGAACTGAACCACCACGTCAAAGGATTCATAAGGGTGGTGAACAAGAATGTCCTTCTCGCGAATTGCGAGAAAGCAGTCTCCGCCATGGTCGCGGATACGCTCTGGAAATCGAGCGTTATAGGGCTGGAACTTGAGATCCGGCCGATCAACGCCCACCAGCTGCGAGAATTCGTTCAGCGCAAGAACGCCGTTCACCACGAAGATTTCATCATCCGCAACGCCAAGCTCGCGGGCCACGAAGTTGCGCAGTTCTTCCGGCATGGAAGCATCAGCCTCCATGCGGATCACCTCGCCATAACGGCGCTGCTTGAGAGCTGTCTCGAACAGGCGAACCAGATCTTCCGCCTCTTCCTCGACATCCAGATCGCTGTCGCGGATCACGCGGAAGGCACCCTGCCCCTTCACCTCATAGCCGGGGAAGAGCGAGGAGATGAACAGGCCGATCATCTGCTCCAGCGTGATGAAGCGCATGCCCGGCTCGCTGGCCAGATCCGGCAGGCGGATGAAGCGGTCCACCTTGGCCGGAATGCGGATCAGCGCATTCATGCCGCGTCCGTCGCCCTTGCGTGCGAGTTGCAGCGCCAGCGAGAAGCCCAGATTGGGGATGAACGGGAACGGATGGGCCGGATCAATCGCCAGTGGGGTCAGCACCGGGAAAACGCGGTTGAGGAAATAGGCCTCAAGTGCCTCGCGGTCGGCGCGGGTCACATCCGATCCGCCCACCAGCACCACGCCGTTGCGGGCCAGATCCTGACGCAGTTCCAGCCAGCGATTCTGCTGGTCCGAGATCAGCTGGGCGGCATTGGCCAGAATCACCGAGAGCTGCTCAGAGGGGGTGAGGCCGTCCGGGCTCGCGGTCTGAACCCCTTCGCGCACCTGCTCCTTCAGGCCGGCGACGCGGACCATGAAGAATTCATCGAGATTGTTTGCGGAGATGGAGAGGAACCGAAGCTGCTCCAGCAGCGGATGGTTGCCATTGGAGGCTTCTTCCAGCACACGCCGGTTGAAATGCAGCCAGGAGATTTCACGATTGATGAAACGCTCGGGCGAGGACGCCAGGTCCATCGCCTCCAGGGCTGCATCGGAGATGGCGTTGTCATTGCCGGTATGGTTCATGTCCGCCTCGTTCACGTCCGTGTCGCTCCCGTTGGCCAGTGCGCCAGCTTCATGTCCGCTCATTACCATTCCCCGCGCGAATTTCGTGCGGAAGATGGTCGCGTTGGATGACTCCTCTATGACGCTCTGCACAGTTCCGATATGTCACACATCATGTTGGGACGTGACTGCCCATATTATCGGAAAAATCAGACGCCTCATCCGCCCCGTCTGCGTCCTCCTCATCCTCCCCATCATCCAGATGGGCTGCCAGTTCCGGCTGTTCGCGCAGCAATTGTGCGGCAAGAGCACGGGTCACGGGGCGCTTGCGGGCAAGCGCCATGGTATCCAGCGCCTCAACAATGCGCCGCGCCCCGGCAACAGAGCGCTGCATTCTGGGCAGGATATAGTTCACGGTTGCACCATCAACGGCAAGCTGGCGATCCGCAAACAGCTTCACCAGAACAGCGCCCAGCAAGGCGTCATCCGCTGGCGCTATGGTGAAAACCGGGATGGCGCGAAGACGCGAGACCAAGTCAGCGGTCGCCAGCGCAAAGCCCGAGGGTGGGGTGCGGGCTGTCATCAGCACAAAGGCATGTTGCTCCCGCGCCAGATTGAGCAGATGAAACAGGGTGGCCTCATCGAACCCGCCGGCCTCCAGATCCTCAAGAACCAGAGCGCCGGTCTCCAGCGCCGCCGGCACCTGCGCGCGAGACAGATCTCGCGCCATGACGACATGCGCACCCGCCTCTTCCGCAAAAATGGTGGCCAGATGGCTTTTGCCCGCCCCCTCCGGCCCCACAAGACAGACCACGCGGGATGGCCACTGGGGAAAGGCATCAATCAGCGACAAGGCCGCCGCATTGCCGGGCGCGCCGAGATAATCCTCGCGCCGCAAGGCCGGGGTGGCGGGCAGATCCAGCGGTAACTGCTGGAAGGATGAAGAACGCAAAGCCATGGGTGCGCCTCAGAGCTGCCCGGGGACCGATGGAGGAGGCTCCTCCTCGACCATGCCCGTATAGACCTTGGAGGCTCGGTATCGGGTGATGGCGAAGCTCACCAGCACACCGGCCACGGCTGTCAGCGGCACGGCCAGAAGCAGGCC
Source organism: Xanthobacter sp. (assembly GCA_035911315.1). Lineage (GTDB taxonomy): Bacteria > Pseudomonadota > Alphaproteobacteria > Rhizobiales > Xanthobacteraceae > Xanthobacter. The sequence goes on along the minus strand of JAMHVS010000010.1, from coordinate 40,740 downwards.
GACAAAGCCGAACAGATAGCCGAACGCGAACAGCGCGAACATCAGCCACACCGGATGCACGCCGATGCTGTCACCCACCAGCTTGGGGGCCAGCACATAGCCCTCCACTGTCTGGCCGAACAGGAAAATGCCCATGATGATGCCGATCATCGACCAGTCCGGGAAAAACTGGACGATGGCGACCCCTATCGCCAGCACGAAGCCGGTGAGCGAACCCACATAGGGAATGAAGGTGATGACGCCGGAGACGATACCGATCAGCAGGCCGAAATTCAGCCCGGTCAGGGACAGGGAGACCGCATAGAAACTGCCCAGAATGAGACAGACCAGTGCCTGCCCGCGCACAAAGCCAGCGACCGCGCTGTCCATGGAGCGGGCGAGCTGGTGCACCACAGGCCGGTGCGGCACCGGCACCAGCTTGTCCACGAACTCCACCATATTGTCCCAGTCACACAGAATGTAGAACATCACCACCGGGGTCACGACGATCAGCGCGAACATGGAGAGCAGTGCCTGCCCCCCGGCCCATACCGATGACAGAAGGCCCAGCACATAGGTGACGCCCTGAGTCATCAGTTCAGAGATGGAACGCTGCATGTCCGGCAGGCTATCGCCCACGATATGGCTCAGCCACTCGCGGTTTTCCTCGGTGAACAGGCCCTGCAGGCGCGCCACATAGGATGGCAGGCGCTGCATGAACTCCAGCATCTGTGTGGCGAGAACGGGCAGCACCACGAGGAAAAACAGCATTACGGCCAATAGCATGACCGCAACAACGAAGAGCGAGGCCGGGATGCGTCCAATGCCGATGCGGTGCATGCGCACCACCACCGGATTGAGAAAATAGGCCAGCACGATGCCCATGACGAAGGGCAGCAGGATGCCGCTGAGCAACCACAGCGCGAGCACGACAACAACAAGCGCGCCCCCCCAGAAACGCCACTCGATGCGCATGGCCTCTGCTCCCTTCAGCCGCGCGGATGCAACCGCAGCACGCACCACGCCCTGCGCTGCCCGCTTGCGTCCCCGCGGTGTGAGGGACCGGGCATGCCGGCCTTTCAGTTCGCCATGTGGCGTATCCATTCTGCGAGATAGGCAGCGGCGGAAAGGCACGTCAAGAGCCCGACCAGCACAAGCCCTGCGCCAAAGACCTCAGGCATATGGATGCCGAAACCCGAAACGGCGAGAACAAAGGCCGCGAAGATGATCTGCACAGCCGTGTTGATCTTGGAGACAAGAAAGGGGCGGATGGTGACCGGCTTGGCCATGACCAGTGCCAGCACCACCGCGCCCACAATCATCACATCGCGTGAGACAACGGCGATTGCCACCCATCGCGGGATAAGCTCCACCACCGCCAGCGCCACATAGATGGAGACCAGAAGCGCCTTGTCCGCCAGCGGATCGAGATAGGCCCCCAGTTCCGTCTGCATGTTGAAACGCTTGGCGATGAAACCGTCCAGCGCATCAGAAAGTCCTGCGATGAGGAACAGCCAGAAAGCCAGTTGCACCTCATGCGCGGCAATGGACCAGACGATGGTGGGCACCAGAATGATGCGAAACAGGGTGATGAGATTGGGCAAACTGCCCCCGCCCCCGGACGCGGAGAAAAAGCCACTCATGCCGGCCCTTCCCCGCGCGCATACAGATGCTCAGCCCTGTTCCGCTTCACCGCTCGCCCCCTGACGGATCTGAAATATGGCCGGCTCAGGCCGGCTTGCGCTTGACCGAGAAGGGCGAGAAGCCCTGCTGCCCGGCCATCGCCTGAATACGGGTGATGTTGACATGGCGCGCCACCGAGCAGGCGAAGAACACCTGTTCGGCAATGTCCGCGCCGGTCATCGGGGCCATGTCGGCATAGACATTGTCGGCCGCATCCTTGTTGCCACGGAAGCGCACGACAGAGAACTCCGTCTCCACCATGCCGGGCTCGATATTGGTGACGCGCACGCCCGTGCCCGCCGTATCGGCCCAGACATTCAGCGCGAACTGCTTCACGAACGCCTTGGTGCCGCCATACACATTGCCGCCCGGATAGGGGTAGTCACCGGCCACGGAACCCGTGAACACCAGATGTCCCTCGCCCCGCTCCACCATATGCGGCAGGGTGGCGGCAACCGTGTTGAGCATGCCCTTGATGTTGGTGTCCACCATCGCGGCCCAGTCATCCATCTTGGCTTCCCAGGTCGGCTCCAGCCCCATGGCGAGGCCGGCATTGGCGAACACCACATTGAAGCGCGCAAACGGCGCGGGCAGGCCAGCCACCAGCGCCTTGGTGGCATCGAGATCCCGCACATCCAGTTCTTCAGTGTGGATGAGGTCACCAAATTCGGTCTTCAGCGCGTCCAGCCGGTCCTTGCGCCGGGCAACCGCGATAATGCGCGCGCCGGCAGAGGCAAAGCGACGCGCCGTGGCCGCACCAATGCCGGAAGAGGCGCCGGTGATGAGAACCGTCAGGGTCTTGGGGTCCAGCATGGTCGAGACAGGCTGGGAGGAAGCAGTCTGGGGCATGGAACAGTTCCTTGGTCGTTTCCTGAAAACCGGGCCATTCCCGGGATGGGTTTTCTCCGGGAGACGGATGCCGTGCGCCTCATCAGGGATGGGCGCAGCATGCCTGTGGCCAGTAAGGCAGATACCCTTCCTGAACCATAACGTCCATCACTCACGGGTTGCGGTAATATAATAACGCCGCGAGCACCTGAAGTCATGCTCCCGCCCCATTCAGCGCAAAATGTGGGAAAACTGCTTGCGTCTGGCGTGGGGCTGAAGTTTTTGCACAGAACATCACCGCGATGATGATGGCGCATGGGGTGAGCCGGGAAAAAGATTGTCTGTTTCCCGGATAAAGTTTGATCTGTGCCGCTTGCGGTGCAACGAAAACGACGCGTACTGTTCGGGCCTGTCCTCCTGCTTCGGGCGAGACAGGAGACATGACTGTCCGAATCGAAAGCGGATGTGGCCTGTAAGTGGGTGCGGAGATAATTGATGCAGTTTGGCCGACGTTCCGCAGTCTTTACGGCACTGATGCCTTTTGCAGCTCTCGCACTGGCGGGTTGCAGCACGGAACTCGACGGCTTCGGCTCCAAACCTTCGGCCATTGAAGCAAACCGGGTTCTCAATGCCCCCACCGGGGTCGTGGAGACCGCTTCTCTTCCCGCACCCAGCACGGCCCCTCCTCCCGTGACCAGCACTGGCAGCATCACCCCGCTGGCCGGGAATGCGCCCACCAGTGCCGCCACGGCCATCACCCCCCGCACGGCAGCGAACACGGTTCCGCTCAGCCCGCCCCCCACCAATCCCGGCGCAACAGCCTATGCGCCCTCTGCCGCGAGCGAGCAGCTGGCTGGTGCATGGAAGTTCAGCTGGGATGACGGGCGCAACACCTGCCCGATAAAGCTCTCACCGGACCGCGGCATGAGCGGGCTTGCCGCGCAGGCTGACATTTCCTGCCCCGGCGAGATTTTCATGACCAAGGGCTGGAGCATGATGGGGCCAGATATCGTCTTGCAGAATCATCAGGGCAAGGTCACCGCCCGGCTCAGCCCGGATGGCCCCAACCGCTTTGTGGGCAAGCTTTCGGACGACAGCCAGACCGTTGCCATCTCCCGCTAGGGGAGTTGCAGGCCTCTAGGCGGCCCAGTTCGCCTGCCATTTCAGGCCCGGGCGCACCCCGGCGCATCCTTGCGCGGGGCTAAACTCTCATCAAGACATCACACCAGCCGGAAGCATGTCCGGCAGTGTTCGGCACGACCCATCCGTCATGCCCGCATGGACATCTGTGCCCGCACGGAACCATGCCCATTCCGGTGAATGATGAAGTATGGCCACTCCTCAAACGAAAATGACCGCGGCAACGATCAGGCCGTAGGAGAGGATGAAGAGGAGGCTATCACGAAGAACACGCCCGCGCTGATGCGTCATGGTCCAAATTCCAGTTAGTACATAGCCATTATGATATAAAAGTAATTTGATTTAAATAACAAAAATTATTGTTTAATAATCGGAATAGTGATTATAAAACAATGTGATATGAAAATCAGACACCACTAAAGCCACGCCGCCCAGATACCATTAAACATATTTATTGTGTTAAATTTTCCTTATTGCGCATTTTGATCCGTTATTTTACCTTATATGCATTACATAACGGATTGGCCAAAGTTCTCCCGTGAATTGGCCGCGCGATATTTCGGAAAAACACCATGACCTCGCCCCTGCAACGCAAGCTGAAAATCACCGGTCCCACCGTGGTGACGGCCAACCGCCTGCGTGACGGAATCGTGGTGTGGCTGAAAGCCGACGGCGTGTGGAGTGAAGACCTGCCTGAAGCTGCGGTCGGCAATACCGCGGATGAGGTTCTGGACCTGCTGGACATCGCGCAGGCGGATGAAAGCATCGCTGTCGGGGCCTACCCCGCCCGCGTCAATATCGGCGAAGACGGCGCGGTGGTGCCCGGCACCCTGCGCGAACGCATCCGCTGTAGCGGACCCACGGTCGCCTATGGCGAGGCTGTGGCGGCGTCCTGAGCACGCCCCGAACAAGCACCTTTTCGGCCCCTGAATGGTGGGCCGTATTTCCCGGCCCTGATGCGGCCGACGGCATAAAAAACGGATCACCGCAATGTATGTCTATGACGAGTTCGATCGCAGCTTCCTTCAGGAGCGCGTCGTCGAGTTTCGTGATCAGGTGGCCCGGCGCCTTTCCGGCGAACTCACGGAAGATGAGTTCAAGCCCCTGCGGCTCATGAACGGCGTCTATCTCCAGCTTCACGCCTACATGCTGCGCGTGTGCATTCCCTATGGCACGCTCTCGGCCCCGCAATTGCGCGCGCTGGCCCATGTGGCCCGCCGTTACGACCGCAATTACGGGCACTTCACCACCCGGCAGAATATTCAGTTCAACTGGATCAAGCTGGAAGAACTGCCCGATGCGATGGCCGATCTGGCGAAAGCCGGCCTGCACGGCATCCAGACCTCCGGCAACTGCATCCGCAACACCACGACCGACCCGTGGGCCGGCGCAACCCCGGAAGAGCTGGAAGACCCGCGCATCTATGCCGAGGTCATCCGCCAGTGGTCCACCAACCACCCTGAATTCACCTATCTTCCGCGCAAGTTCAAGATCGCGATCACCGGTGCCCAGCGCGACCGAGCAGCCGTACGCGTGCATGATGTGGGCCTGCGCCTGCATAAGCGCGATGGCGAAATCGGCTTCGAGGTAATGGTGGGTGGCGGTCTTGGCCGCACCCCTTATATCGGCAAGACCATCCGTGAATTCCTGCCCAAGGAGCACCTGCTCTCCTATCTGGAGGCGATCCTGCGCACCTACAATCTGGGTGGGCGGCGCGATAACATCTACAAGGCGCGTATCAAGATCCAGGTCCACGAAATGGGCGCGGAGGAATTCTCCCGCCGCGTGGAGCGTGAATGGGAAGAGACCCGCGACGGCGCGCTGAAGCTGGATGACGAGACGATGGCGGACATCCGCTCGCGCTTCATCACCCCGGATTTCGAAAAGCTGCCAGACAACCCGCTTGAACTGACCATCGAGCAGGACCCGGCCTTCCTGCGCTGGAAGGCCAACTCCATTGTGCCGCACAAGGAGCCGGGCCACGCCATTCTCACCATCTCGCTGAAGCCGGTGGGCGCACCACCCGGTGATGCGACGGCTGACCAGATGGATGCCATCGCCGATCTGGCCGAACGCTATGGCTATGGTGAAATCCGCGTCTCGCACGAGCAGAACCTCATTCTGCCGCATGTGCGCCAGAAGGACCTGCCGACCCTGTGGCGGGCGCTGGATGCACTGGGTGTCGCCACCCCCAATGTGGGTCTGGTGACAGACATCATCTCCTGCCCCGGCCTTGATTACTGCGCGCTTGCCAACACCCGCTCCATCCCTGTGGCACAGCGTATTTCCGAGCGCTTCTCGGATCTTGAGCGCCAGAAGGAAATCGGCCTGCTGCACCTGAACATTTCCGGCTGCATCAATGCCTGCGGCCACCACCATGTGGGCCATATCGGCCTGCTGGGCGTGGAGAAGAAGGACGAGGAGTTCTTCCAGATCACCCTCGGCGGCAAGGGCAACTCCAAGGCCCGCCTCGGTTCACTCATCGGCCCGGCCGTGGCGGAGAGCGAAGTGGTAGATGTGGTGGAGCGTCTGGTCGACACCTATCTCGCGCTACGCACCTCGCCGCAGGAAAGCTTCATCGCTGCGGTCGAACGCCTCGGCATCGATCCCTTCAAGGAGAGCGCCTATGCCCCTCGTTGAAACCGGCACGCCCTCTCCCGCCCCATATGTGCGCGTGGCGGATGACGAAGCCCTGCCTGATGGCGCAGTGATTGTTTCTGCTGAACGGCTTCTGGCCGAAAGCGAATCCCTGCGCGTGCGCAATGGCGATCTCGGCGTGCTATGGCCGAATGATCGGGATGTGGCGGAACTGGAGCCCTTCTTGCCCCGCCTCAATCTCGTGGCGCTGGACTTCCCGAAATATCGCGATGGCCGCGCTTTCAGCCAGGCCCGCCTGCTGCGCGAGCGCTATGGCTTTAAGGGCCAGCTGCGCGCCACCGGCAATGTTCTGCGTGACCAGCTGCTGATGATGTCGCGCTCGGGCTTCGATGCCTATGAGATCGACAAGGATGCGGATGCCGCAGCCTTTTCCGAGGCGCTGAAGAGCTATTCGGTTTTCTACCAGCCGACCGGCGATGGCCGGCCCACCATTCGCGGCCTGCGCGCTGCATTACGGGGGAAGGAAAAAGCATGACCGTCACCGCCCTGCGCGACATCGGCTCTCCTGCCCTTCCGCCCCTTTCCGGCCAGGTGACGCAGAACCACGCGTCACAGGATAACAAAGCCCTCGACATTGAAGGCCTTGCGAACCGCCTGCGCGATGCCAGCCCGCATGACATTATCGCCGCCGGGCTGGAGATATTCCCCGGCCAGATCACGGCCGTGTCGTCCTTCGGCACGGAATCGGTGGTGCTGCTGCATGTGCTGGCGCAGGTGGACCCCAGCGTGCCTGTTCTGTTTCTCGATACCGGGCACCTGTTTCCCGAAACACTGGCCTATCGCGATGATCTGATCGCACAGTTGGGCCTCACCGGCGTGCGCACCTTCCGCCCGGATGATGCAGCCCTTGCGGCGCGTGATCCCGAGACGGATCTGTGGTCCACCGATCCGGATGCCTGCTGCGACGTGCGCAAGGTCGTCCCGCTGGCCGAGGCGCTGCGTCCGTTCCACGCATGGATCAATGGCCGCAAGCGCTACCAGTCGGAAACGCGCGCATCTATCTCCGTGGTGGAGCGGGACGGGCTGCGGGTGAAGTTCAATCCGCTCGCCTCCATGGGGCGCGAGGAAATCGTCGCCTATATGGACAAGTATAACCTGCCCCATCACCCGCTGGAAAAGCATGGCTTTGCCTCTATCGGCTGCATGCCCTGCACCAGTCGTGTGAAGCCGGGTGAAGATCCGCGGGCCGGGCGCTGGCGTGGCCGCGCGAAGACTGAATGCGGCATCCACTGCGGCGAAGGTATATAGTCTTAATTCTATAGATTTTGTTGAATTAAACTTGACCAACCGCGCATGGGGTGCCATCCTCCAAATATGAGGAAAGTTCCGCCAAGCGGATCTGATGCACCGGAGGCTTGCACCGCATGCGCCAATACCTGACCAACCCTGCCAGCACGATCGCACGCGAGGGTTCTAACCGCACTTCTACTTCCCGCGCCCGTCGTCTGTCTTCGCGCATCAGTGGTGCGGTGCTGGCCCTGGCCCTGTCTGCCGGTTCCGTTCTGGCGGCTGACACCACCCTGCTCAACGTCTCCTATGACCCGACCCGTGAGCTGTACACGGACGTGAACGCCGCCTTCATCGCCCAGCAGCAGAAGGCCAAGCCGGATGACAAGCTCACGATCCGCCAGTCTCATGGCGGCTCCGGCAAGCAGGCCCGTTCCGTGATTGACGGCCTTCAGGCGGATGTGGTGACGCTGGCGCTGGCCTATGACATCGACGCCATTGCCGAGCGCGGCATTCTGGACAAGGACTGGCAGAAGCGCCTTCCGGATAACTCCGCCCCCTACACCTCGACCATCGTGTTCCTGGTGCGCAAGGGCAACCCCAAGAACATCAAGGACTGGGACGATCTGGTGAAGCCGGGCGTTCAGGTCATCACCCCCAACCCCAAGACCTCCGGCGGTGCGCGCTGGAACTATCTGGCTGCATGGGGCTATGCGCTTCAGCAGTCGGGCGGGGATGAGGCCAAGGCCAAGGAATTCGTGAAGGCCCTGCTCAAGAATGCCCCCGTGCTGGATACCGGCGCGCGAGGCTCCACCGTCACCTTCGTCGAACGCGGCATCGGCGACGTGCTGCTGGCGTGGGAAAACGAGGCCTATCTGGCCGTCAACGAACTGGGCCCGGACAAGTTCGATATCGTGACCCCCTCCGTCTCCATTCTGGCTGAGCCACCTGTCGCGGTGGTAGACAGCGTGGTGGACAAGAAGGGTACGCGCGAACTGGCCCAGTCCTATCTTGAGTTCCTGTATTCCCCGGAAGGTCAGGAACTGGCAGCCAAGCACTATTACCGCCCGCGCAACCAGGAAGTTGCTGAAAAGCACAAGGGCACCTTCGCCCCGGTGAAGCTTTTCACCATCGATGAAGTGTTTGGCGGCTGGCAGAAGGCCCAGAAAGAACATTTCGGCGATGGCGGCGTGTTCGACCAGATCTACTCGAACTGATGCCCGTGAAGACGCCGGCCTCAAGGCCGGCGTCTTTATCTGACGCATGAACGGCCACGGGGTACCGGTGCAACGTGCCTGCATGGGGATGATGCGCCATCTGCCTACAGTTCAGACTTGCAGACCGCGTCTGTGTAAGGCACCCAGCATCCGCATGCGGCGTTTTTCCCATGCTCTAATTTTCGACCTGCGGCTGGCGGCGGATGGAGACTTCATTCGGCTTCAGCGTTCATACCGGAGAGAAACCGGTCCCTTTCCCTCGTCGCAGGTTCCGCACCGTCGGCGTAACACGTTATAAATCGCCCATGAGCACATCAGCCAACAGCCTGTTCTCACAGCGCCGCAGCGTGGTGCCCGGCTTCGGGATCACCCTCGGCCTGACCCTGACATGGCTTTCCCTCATCGTCCTGCTGCCACTCTCGGCACTGTTCATCAAGACGAGCGAGATCAGTTTCGAACGCTTCATCTCCATTGTCACCAGTGACCGCACACTGCATGCGCTGCAGATTTCGTTCGGCCTGGCACTGGCCGCAGCGCTGGTGAACATGGTGTTCGGCGTTATCGTCGTGTGGGTGCTGGTGCGCTATGATTTCCCCTTCAAGAAGGTGGTGGATGCGCTGATCGATATCCCCTTCGCCCTGCCGACCGCAGTGGCGGGCATCGCGCTCACCACCCTTTATGCGGAGAACGGATGGATCGGCAGCCTGCTGGCTCCGCTCGGCATCAAGGTGGCCTTCACACAACTCGGTATTCTGGTGGCGCTGGTCTTCATCGGCCTGCCCTTTGTGGTGCGCACCGTGCAGCCAGTTCTGGCAGATCTCGACAAGGAACTGGAGGATGCCGCAGCCAGCCTCGGTGCCAGCCGCAGCCAGACCATCTGGCGCGTGGTGGTGCCCTCCATCTGGCCGGCACTGCTCACAGGCTTTGCTCTCGCCTTCGCCCGTGCCGTGGGTGAATATGGCTCGGTCATCTTCATAGCTGGCAACCTGCCCGGCATTTCAGAAATCGCTCCTCTTCTCATCGTCATCCGGCTTGAAGAGTTCCGCTATGCGGATGCCACCGCCATCGCGACCGTGATGCTGCTGGCCTCCTTCTTCATGCTCTTTGTCATCAACCGGCTCCAGCACTGGGCCGAACGCCGGGGGGCGCGCTGATCATGGGCAATTCCGCCTCGAACCTCCCTCTGGCCACCTCCGAAGGCCTGCCCACCGGCGTGCAGGAAGCGCGCACCTATGCGCACGCCTCCAAACCCGTGCGCACCGAACCGGCCTATGTGCGGGTGCTGCTCACCATCATCGCCCTTGGCTTTCTGGCTCTGTTCATCGGCCTGCCGCTGGTGATCGTGTTTGTTGAGGCCCTGAAGCGCGGCTGGCTGGCCTATGTCTCCGCCCTGATTGAACCGGATGCACTGGAGGCGATCCGCCTCACCCTCATCGTGGCGGCGATCTCGGTCGTGGCCAATCTCATCTTCGGTCTGGTGGCGGCATGGGCCATTGCCAAGTTCGAATTTCCCGGCCGCAGCCTGCTCATCACGCTGATTGACCTGCCCTTCTCCGTTTCGCCGGTAGTGGCGGGCCTTGTGTTCGTACTGCTGTTCGGGTCGCAGGGCCTGTTTGCGTCGCAGCTTCAGGCATGGGATATCCAGATCATCTTCGCCCTGCCCGGCATTGTGCTGGCCACGATTTTCGTCACCTTCCCCTTCGTGGCGCGGGAGCTGATCCCGCTCATGCAGCAGCAGGGCACGGCAGAAGAAGAGGCGGCTGTTTCACTTGGTGCCGGCGGACTTTCCACATTCTTCCGGGTAACGCTTCCGAATGTGAAATGGGCGCTGCTTTATGGCGTGCTGCTCTGCAACGCGCGCGCGATGGGTGAGTTCGGTGCGGTATCTGTGGTGTCAGGCCATATTCGCGGCCTCACCAATACGATGCCCCTGCACATCGAGATTCTGTATAATGAGTATCAATTCGTCGCCTCCTTCGCGGTGGCGTCCCTCCTGGCGCTGCTCGCTCTCGTGACGCTTGTCGCCAAGACCATCCTGGAACACCGCCTCGCAGAGGATGATAAATGAGTATCGAAGTCGTCGGCGTCACCAAGCGCTTCAAATCCTTCACCGCCCTCGACAATGTGAGCCTCACCATCAATAGCGGCGAACTGGTCGCGCTGCTGGGGCCATCGGGTTCGGGCAAGACCACGCTGCTGCGCATCATCGCCGGCCTTGAATGGCCGGATTCGGGTGAGGTGCGCTTTGATGGGCAGGATGCGCTATCGCGCTCGGTGCGTGAGCGCAATGTCGGCTTCGTGTTCCAGCACTACGCCCTGTTTCGCCACATGACCGTGTTCGAGAATGTCGCGTTCGGCCTGCGGGTGCGCAAGGGCAAGGCCAAGCTGCCGGAAGCCGCGATTCAGGCCAAGGTGAACGAACTGCTCTCTCTGGTGCAGATCGACTGGCTGGCGGACCGCTATCCGGCGCAGCTTTCCGGTGGCCAGCGCCAGCGCGTAGCGCTGGCCCGTGCTCTCGCCATTTCCCCGCAGGTGCTGCTGCTGGATGAGCCCTTCGGCGCGCTGGATGCCAAGGTGCGCAAGGAACTGCGCCGCTGGCTACGCCAGCTTCACGAGGAACTGCCCGTCACCTCCGTGCTCGTCACCCACGATCAGGAAGAGGCGCTGGAACTGGCGGACCGCGTGGTGGTGATGGGCCATGGACGCATCGAGCAGGTGGGCACCCCCGGTGAGGTCTATGACCACCCCGCCACCGCCTTCGTTCATGACTTCATCGGCGAAACCATCTCCCTTCCCGGCGAGGTGCGCGGCGGCGACCTCTATCTGAACGAGAAGTCTCTCGGGCTGGACGCACAGGGCCTTGGCGATGGCCCCGCACGCATCTTCGCCCGCCCGCATGATGTGGAACTGCATGACCCGGCCGGCACGCCCTTCCGTGGCAAGGTTCTGGCCGTGCGCACCTTCGGCCCCACCCGTCGCGCGGACGTGGAGATTGCGGGCGAGAAGGGCAATGTGGTGGTGGAAGCCGCCGTGCCACTCGATCGGACCCTCGGCGTGGGTGAGGAAGTGGGCCTGCTGCCGCGTCGCTACAAGGTGTTTCCGGCGGCCAACCGCTGAGATCGTCATCCTGTTCTTGCCAGGATGACGACGCATCTGTGGACAAGCTGATGGCGGTGGAGCTTTGCCCTGCCATCATCAGCCCTCCTTGAATCTGACGCAGGGCGGGCTGGCGGGCCATCGTCCCTGTGAATTCGGCACGGGGGAGGGCCGGCCCGGTGCATATGTTCTGGCCGGCCGATGCAATTCACAATGCTGGAACGCCTCTGATCTGGTGGACTATTTTTCGCCACGCCTTCATGCGACACACGGTTGTGCCTTATGCTGGCGGGTACACCCCGAAGCAGGGGTTCGGATTATGGAGGAGGTCACGTGCGCCCGTTCCTCATCGTGGCCCTTGGTGCCCTTGGTGCTGCGGCCCTTGCAAAAATGTTGGCGGCGGAAAGCCGTCGTGTGAACGACACGCTGAAGCGGCAACGTGCTGCGGACAATGGTGAGGTCAAGACCATCGCCCTTGAGCGCGACCCCGAGACAGGGGACTATCGCCCGCGCGAAGGCTGAAGCGTGCTCGCCCCGGGCCCTGCCAAGGGGGCGATGCAGGCCAAATTCTACGGGAAGCTGAAAATGAGCGATGGGAAAGCTCATTTCACCGGCAGAATGGCCTGAGCCACGCTCGAACGCGACTTGCCGTTTCCCGATTTCAAAAAGCATATCGTTCGACCCATAAAAAACCCCGGAAGCGGAAGCCGCATCCGGGGTTTTGTTATTTGGAACCTGAGATCTTCCCGCTCAATCCTTGGGCGGGTTGGCCACGGCCACATGGGTCAGGGCCGCGCCGGCGCCACCACTTTCCATGGTGCGAACCTCGTTCCGGCTGCGGATACGCTCACGGTGGATGACATAAAGGCCGGAGCCCACCACAAGCACCATGCCGATGCTGGTCCACGGGTCCAGAGCCTCACCGAACACGAACGTGCCGGAGATGAGCGCCCCAAACACCACCAGATAGCGCAAAGGCGAGATGGACGAGACCGGCGCATTGCGGAAGGCATAGACGATGGCCAGCGTGCCCAGCGCGAACGCGAAGGCCGCCCCCACCACATAGGCGAGTTCCACCATATTGGGCATGCGCCACACTTCCCACACGCCCATGACGAACCCGCTGAGCACCAGCGCCACAGCGGCGGAGAACGCCACGACACCGCCGGGAATTTCCATGCTGATATTGCGGGTGGCGATGTCACGGGTCGCGCCAAAGAATGCCGCCAGCATGGGTAGCAGGGCAATGGCGGTGAAAGTTGCCGGGTCTGGCTTGGTGACGATGATCGCACCGGCAAAGCCCACCACAACCGCACTCCAGCTGCGCCAGCCCACCCGCTCGCCCAGCAGCGGAACGGCCAGCGCCATGGTGATGAGCGGTGCAGCCAGATAAATGGTGCTGGAGGCGGCAATCGGCATCACGGCCAGCGCACCCACATAGCTCACGGTTGTCAGCGCATCGAGCCCGGAACGCATCATCACTGCTGGCCTTATGGCCAGGGTCAGCGCCGGCAGATCACCCGCACGGATGACGAGAGCCAGCAGCAGCATGCAGGAAATAATGGTGCGGATGGCGATCGTCTCGCCAATCGGCAGGTCCTGAACCGCCAGCTTCACCAGCGTATCGTTGGTGACGAAAAAAGCCATGGCCAGAATCATGGCGATGACACCGCGCACACCCTTGGAAGCGGGCAGAAGACGGCTGGCCCAGCTCCGCGCTTTCGCATTGGCGTTCATGCCGTGCCCCTCTGGCAAACACAAAAGGCTGGCAGGGCCGAAAAGGCCGCCAGCATGAAATGCATGGATGAAGACGCGCTGCCGCGCGCGAAACCCGCCACCTGATGCCTCGTTCTGGAAAATAAGCCCCGATGGCCCGGAGTGCATCCGCAGGCGTCATGCATGGAATCGACCCTGCACAAATGAACGCCACCGCCTGATGCAATCTGCACCACTCAGTATGAGTTCTAACCCAGAAGGTGCAGAACGCCGCCCGCTCATTTCAGGGGGCTGATTTCGGGGCATTGCACAGAACGCATGGCCCCGCCACGTCTTCGCCTCAATCCCAAACAAACGGTATAAAAATCAGCCGCCCGTGGTGCTCATATGGCGTTTCACGGCCGGTGCCTGCCCAAGGCGGTCAATCACGAAATCATGCCCCTTGGGCTTGCGCAGCATCGCCTCATCCAGCGCCCGGTGCAGCATCACATCATCCTGCCCTGCACGCATGGCGCTGCGCAGGTCTACCGCATCATCCTGCCCCAGACACATATAGAGCGTGCCGGTGCAGGTCACGCGCACGCGGTTGCAGCTCTCGCAGAAATTATGGGTCAGCGGAGTGATGAAGCCGAGCCGCCCGCCGGTTTCGGCCACATTCACATAACGCGCAGGCCCACCGGTGACATAGGAGCTGGAAGACAGGCTATAGCGCTGCGCCAGCCCTGCCCGCACTTCGGAAAGGGGCAGATACTGGTCCAGCCGCTCCTCATCCACATCACCCAGCGGCATCACCTCGATGAGGCACAGATCATGCCCCTGCCCGTGCGCCCATTCCATGATGGCGGGGATCTCACCCCCATTGAAGCCCCGAAGGGCCACGGTATTGATCTTCACATGGATGCCGGCCGCCTTCGCTGCGGCAACGCCTGCCAGCACCTTCTGCAAATCACCCCGGCGGGTGATGGCGCGGAACTTGTCCGCATCCAGCGTATCAATGGAGACATTGATGCGGCGCACGCCGCAATCGGCCAGTTCGGCAGCAAACTGCTCCAGACGCGAGCCATTGGTGGTGAGGGTCAACTCTTCCAGATGCCCGCTCTCAAGATGGCGGGAGAGAGAGCGGAACAGCCCCATCACATTCCGGCGCACCAAAGGCTCACCACCCGTGAGGCGCAGCTTGCGGGTGCCACGCAACACGAAGGCGCTGCACAAACGGTCCAGTTCTTCCAGCGTCAGCAGCTCTTCGCGCGGCAGGAAGGTCATGTGCTCGGACATGCAATAGGTGCAGCGGAAATCGCAGCGATCCGTCAGCGAGACACGCAGATAGGTGACATGACGGCCAAAACCATCCACCAGCGGCCCGGTCCTGCGACCAACGGAAACATCCGGGCGCTCTGCCAGATCGTGCATGGGGCCAAAGTTTGGCCCGGGAACTGCGCTCCTCACCACTTGTCCACTCCCTGGCCTGCGCCGGGTTCACGCCCGGTGACCATGAACGGCAATTCCGGCAGATATCCGGTCAGCCGCATTCTTGTTGCGAAGGCACGCGCCGTGGCGCGGAACACGGACCTTCTGCATTCACCCTTTATAGCTTAAAAGGTAAGGAGATGAACAGGGATGCTGACGCAGGGGATACCTGTGGCCTGTGCCCCACCTGCCGAAGCGGATAACGCCATGACGACACCCCAGGCCACCCCCGTTCACTGGCCCACCGAGATCCGCCTTTCCGAAGACCGCGGCACGCTGCGCGTCACCTTCGATGACGGCAAGGACTTCACCCTCACGGCAGAACTGCTGCGGGTGGAAAGTCCATCGGCCGAGGTGCAGGGCCACGCTCCGCACGAAAAGAAGACCCTTGCGGGCAAGCGCCACGTGCGCATCACTGGCGTTGAGCCTGTCGGCAATTATGCGTTGCGCATTGTGTTCGGCGATGGCCATGATACCGGCATCTATCCTTGGTCCACCCTCTATCGTTACGGCGTGGAACAGGAACAGATGATGGCAGCCTACATCAAGGCGCTGGAGGATAAGGGCCTCACGCGCGGATAAGAGGAGCTTGGCCGGATGCGAGAAACCCCCGGAAGTTTCCATGCGCCCCATGCCGGGCTAAAGGGCATACCAATCCCTTTTCTGAAAACCATGCTCTGGCTTTCAGTACTTCTCTGCGGACTGCTGGCGGCACACATGGCGCAGGCCCAGCCCGTGCCCGAGATCTGCCGGGGCAAAAAGTCCTGCTTCATCACCTTCAACGGACCAGACCGCGGCTTTTGTCAGGCTTATGTGGAGAAGCGCTCCTGCTTCATGTCTTTCAATGATCCGGTAGACAGGGGCTGGTGCCAATATGTGCGCGAGGGCAAGTCCTGCTTCATGGCACTCGATGGTCAGGCGCGGGCGGATTGCCAGGCTGGGCGCGTTCCGCGCGAGCATCGCCGCTGGAACAATCTCTGCTCTTCAGAGAGATGAATGCGCCTGCCTGTTGAAGCAGGAAACATTCATCTCAAGCCGCAACCGAAGGGCTCTCAGCTCAACCCGCCGATGAACCCTTCAGGGGTCACGAAGATATGGTGGGCCGCAGGCACCGAAGGCAGGCCCGGCATGGTCATGATATCGCCCGCCAGCACCACCACAAAACCCGCACCGGCCGATAGGCGCACATCGCGCACCGGCAGCACATGGCCTTCCGGCGCATTGCGGGCCTTGGGATCGGACGAGAAGGAGTATTGGGTCTTGGCGATGCAAACCGGCAACGCGCCAAAACCCGCCGCTTCATAGTCGCGCAGCTTGTTGAGCGCGGCTGCGGAGAAGTCCACCCGCCCGGCATGGTAGATTTCGCGCGCGACGGTCTCGATCTTCTCCACCAGAGGCAGGCCATCAGCATAAAGTGGGTGGAAATCGGAGGGCGTGTCCGTCAGAGCCATCACCTTGCGGGCCAGCCCCTCTGCGCCCGCACCGCCATCGGCCCAGTGGTTGCACAGCTCCACATCCACGCCGAGGCGCGCCATCTCGGCCCGCACGGCTTCCACCTCGGCATCGGTATCGGAAAGGAAGCGGTTCAGCGCCACCACCACCGGCAGGCCGAACTTGCCCATATTCTCCACATGCCGGCGCAGATTATGGGTGCCTTCCAGCACCGCGGCCACATTCTCTGGCCCCAGTTCCTTCACGCCCACACCGCCATGCATCTTCAGCGCACGAATGGTGGCCACCACCACCACCGCATCCGGCTTCAGGCCAGACTGCCGGCACTTGATATCAAGGAATTTCTCCGCGCCCAGATCCGCCCCGAAGCCGGCCTCTGTCACCACATAATCGGCCAGCGCCAGCGCGCTGCGGGTGGCGACCACACTGTTGCAGCCATGGGCGATATTGGCGAACGGACCGCCATGCACCAGCGCCGGCGTCCCTTCCAGCGTCTGCACCAGATTGGGCTGGAACGCATCACGCAGCAGGGCCACCATCGCGCCGATGCCCTGCAGTTCCTCGGCACGCACCATGCGGCGGCCGCGTGTCTGGCCAATCACCATGCGGGAAAGCCGCGCTTCAAGATCCGCCAGATCGGTGGCGAGGCAGAAAATGGCCATCACCTCGCTGGCGACCGTGATATCGAAACCATCCTCACGCGGGAAGCCATTGGCCGGACCGCCCAGCCCCACCGTGACAGAACGCAGCGCGCGGTCGTTCAGGTCCATCACCCGCCGCCAGCTGATGCGCCGTGCGTCCAGATCCAGCGCATTGCCCCAGTGGATGTGATTATCAATCAGGGCCGAGAGCAGATTGTGCGCGGCCGTGATGGCATGCAGGTCGCCGGTGAGATGCAGGTTGATGTCCTGCATGGGAATGATCTGGGCATGGCCGCCCCCGGTCGCTCCTCCCTTCGCCCCGAACACCGGGCCAAGAGAGGGTTCACGCAGCGCAATGGCCGTGCGGGCGCCAAGACGGGAGAGCGCATCGCCAAGGCCGATGGTCGTGGTGGTCTTGCCCTCACCCGCCGGGGTGGGGCTGATGGCCGTGACAAGAACAAGCTTGCCCTGCTTGCGCCCAGCCGGGGCAACTGTCAGTTCATTCGTGAAATCCAGCGCCAGCTTGGCCTTGTGCGGGCCGTGGCGATACAGGGCATCGGCCGGAATGGAAAGCTGGGCCGCCACATCCTCGATGGGCCGGGGCCGGGCGCGCGAGGCAATGGCCACATCGGAGTTCGGATCGATCGAATGGGCGGTCTTCTGGTCCATGCGCAAATTCCCTGTGGCGGCCGGTCTGTCATGCGCAGCGGAACCGGGAGAGATGCGCACGCCACCGACTCTGACCTCGGTGCCCGGCTTTAGTGCGCCTTTGAGGCGGAGGGAAGACACCTGCCCCGCAACCCAACAGGAATAGCCGCTTTTCACGGTGCCCATGTCTTGCAAGAGGCATAAGATGGCTGGGCAGTATGGAGAGGCGGGCTGATACAGCTTGCTGTGGCCGGAAAATGCCAGCTCTGGAGAAGCACCATGGGGAAGACCGATTCGAATGCCGCCCGTCGCATGGTTCCAAAAGGCCTGATGCTGGCGCTCGCGCTGGCGGGTGGGCTCACCGCCATATCGGGCCTTGGCCCACGCCCTGCTGCCGCCCAGGAGCTGAGCCAGCTGTCCTGTCGCGCCCTCTGGTATCAGCGCAATGCCGTTTATTCGGAACAAGGCTATTGCTTCAAGACGGCAGATGCCATTGCCACCTTCGGGCATGGCTGTTTTGCCCCCTATGGCAAACTCACAGCCAGCCAGCAGCGTTATGTGGACCAGATCCGCAAATGGGAGACGCGCAAGGGCTGCAATTAGGACTCATTGAGCCGCCTCTCCGACACGAGAGGGGGCTTTAAAGCGGATGCAAATCAGGGGGCACGGCCCCCTTTTTTCATGCCTTTGCCTGCTGCCAGCACAAAAACCTCTCGAAATGAGGCTGCGATGCACCAGCGCGACCACCTGCCGCAGCGTGAGGTAGATTGATAAGGGGCAGGCCCATCCGCCTGTTTTCCAGCCTGCGACACTCTGGCGACACGGTATTGGAGTTCCGCCCGCGAGTACCCCCAGCAGGCCGGTTCTGGTCTTTTTCCAATATGCCGCATCGGGCAGATTGACACAGTGCGAAGACGCCGCACATATCTGCGCCCACATGACGCAGTATTAGTCAAACAATGACAACCACGCCGACACATCATGTCGCATGCGTCTGAAAGTCACCAAGAAACAGATCAATATCAAGGATAGTCAGTCTGCCGAAACAGACGCGCACTGGAGCATCTGAACACGGAACCTGTCTTTGATACTGCGCAAATCTGCCGACACGATCAGCAGACCATGCGAGTTCATCTGACACTCCCGATCAAATGTTCCACGGCCCCTGCGCCGGTGCGCCATGCCGCATGGCATCGCGGGAGAGACCTGGATGATTGATGAAACCTTCGTCGAGCTGTCACGCTGGCAGTTTGGCGCTGTCGCCATGTATCACTTTGTGTTCGTGCCCCTCACACTTGGCCTGATCTGGATCCTCTTCATCATGGAGGCGGTCTTCGTGATGACGGGCAAGGAGATCTACCGCGACATGTCGCGGTTCTGGGCCAAGCTGTTTGCCATCAACTTCGCCATGGGTGTCACCACCGGCCTGACGATGGAGTTCCAGTTCGGCACCAACTGGTCCTATTACGCGCACTATGTGGGCGATGTCTTCGGCGCACCGCTGGCCATTGAAGGACTGATGGCCTTCTTCCTTGAATCCACCTTTGTCGGCCTGCTGTTGCTGGGGCGCGACCGCATGAGCCGCAAAGCCTATCTCGGCGTGGTGTTCCTCACGGCGGTGGGCACAAACTTCTCGGCGCTCTGGATTCTCATCGGCAATGCCTGGATGCAGAACCCGGTGGGGGCAGAATTTTCGCCAGAGACCATGCGCATGGAGATGACCGACTTCTTCGCCGTGGTGTTCAATCCTGTGGCGCAGGTGAAGTTCATTCATACGGTTGCCGCCGGTTATGTGGCCGCCTCCATGTTCGTGCTTGGCATTTCGGCCTGGTACATCCTGAAGGGGCGCGATCTGGCCTTCGCCAAGCGCTCTTTCGCCGTGGCGGCCGGCTTCGGCCTTGCCGCCTCCATGGCCGTGATCGTGCTGGGTGACGAGAGCGGCTATGAGCTGGGCGATGTGCAGAAGGTGAAGCTCGCCGCTATCGAGGCGGAGTGGAAGACCGAGCCGGCACCTGCCGCCTTCACCCTTTTTGGCCTGCCCGACAATGAGGACATGGAAACGGATTATGCCATCCGTATTCCATGGGTCATGGGCCTCATCGCCACCCGCTCGCTCGACAAGCAGGTGACAGGGCTCGACGACCTGATCGACCAGCATGAGGTGCGCATCCGCTCGGGCATGATCGCCTATGGCGCGCTGGACGCCATCCGCAATGGCGCAGACACGCCGGAAACGCGCGCCACCTTCGATGCACACAAGAATGATCTCGGCTATGGCCTGCTGCTCAAGCGCTATGTGGAGAACCCGCAGACCGCCAGCGAGGAACAGATTCTCAAGGCCGCGCGCGACTCCATTCCAAAGGTGAGCTACCTGTTCTGGAGCTTCCGCATCATGGTCGCTCTCGGCTTCCTGATGCTGGCCTATTTTGCGGCCTCCTTCTACTTCCTCGCCAAGGGCACGCTGGACAAGCAGCGCTGGCTGCTGCGGCTGCTGGTCTATTCCATTCCCCTGCCATGGATCGCGATCGAGGCCGGCTGGTTCGTGGCTGAGTTTGGCCGTCAGCCATGGGCGATTGGCGAGGTGCTGCCCACCTTCCTCGCCACCTCGGCGCTCACCAGCGCGGACATCATCACATCTCTCGCGGTCTATCTGGTTTTCTACACCGCGCTGCTGGCGATAGAGCTGTTCCTGCTGTTCCGCTTTGCGCGGCTGGGGCCAAGCGCGCTGCATACCGGGCGCTACCACCACGAGAGACAGGCAAAGGCTGCTGATGCCGCCGCCTCTCCCACCTCCGCCGCATGAGCCGCAACAGCTGAAAGGAGCAAGCCATGCTGGATTATGAAACGCTTAGGCTGGTGTGGTGGGGGCTTATCGGCCTGCTTCTCATTGGCTTCGCCATCGCCGACGGCATGGATATGGGGGTGGGCACCTTGCTGCCCTTCCTCGGCCACACGGATCATGAGCGCCGCGTCATCATCAACACCGTGGCCCCGCACTGGGATGGCAACCAGGTGTGGCTCATTGCCGGTGCGGGCTGCATCTTCGCGGCCTGGCCGGCGGTCTATGCCGCCGCCTTCTCCGGCTTCTATTTCGCCATGATGGCGGTTCTGACCGCCCTGTTCCTGCGGCCGGTGGGGTTCGATTATCGCAGCAAGATCGATGACACACGCTGGCGCGGCGCATGGGACTGGGCCTTGTTTACCGGCAGTGCCGTGCCCGCTTTCCTGTTCGGTGTGGTCTTCGGCAATCTGCTTCAGGGCGTGCCCTTCCACCTCAACAGCTTCCTCAAGCCCCATTATGATCTGGGCGCATTCAGCGCCCTCCCTGCCCTGCTCAATCCATTCGCCCTGCTGGCGGGACTTATCAGCGTGATGATGCTGACCGTGCACGGTGCGGTTTGGCTTCAGCTGCGGGCCGATAAAGTGGTGGCGGAACGGGCGCGAGGGGTGGTGTCCTGGGTTGCGCCACTCGTCACCGTGCTGTTTGGACTGGCAGGCCTGTGGGTGTTTTACGGCATCGAGGGCTATCGCATCGTCTCCCAGCCGGCGCTGGATGCCCTGCCCAACCCGCTGGCCAAGGAAGTCGTGCGCGCACCGGGGGCATGGCTCGATATCTACACCACCATGCCGCTCGCGATGCTGGCACCAATCGCAGGACTTGCCGCCCCCCTGCTGGTATGGGCGCTCTCGCGGCTGCGCCGGCCCGGCCTCGCCATCCTTCCCAGTGCGCTCACGCTGACCGGGATCATTTCGACCGCCGGACTTTCGATGTTTCCCTTTGTCATGCCCTCATCCAGCAACCCCGGCTCCAGCCTCACGATATGGGATGCGGCCTCCAGCGCGCTGACCCTGAAGGTGATGCTGGTTGCGCTCGGTATCTTCCTGCCGCTCGTGCTGCTCTATACGACGTGGTGTTATTTTACCATGTGGAGACGGGTGACAGTGAAAGAGATCGAGGAGAACACGCATCAGGCGTACTGAACAACTTCCTCCATCCGGTGACGCCGGGTGGAGGTCACGCCCCCTATCCCCGCGCCAATATCCCCACTGGGTCAAATTGGCAGCATTTCGGGCAACAGATCACAGTGAAGGAGAGAGAAACTTGTGGTATTTCGCATGGGTCCTTGGGGTAGCAGCCGCCCTCTCTTTGGGCATCATCAATGTCATGTGGTTCGAATTCCAGAATGAATTCGACGAGGACACCGGAAACGAATCCATCCGGTAACCTCGTTCTGATTGCGGGAGAGAACGTCATCACCACCGACCGTGAGACCGATCCGAGGCCCGATCGCAAGCGCCTGTCGGCCTTCCTGTCCCGCTTCCGTGGCACCGCGCGGCGCGATCTGCGCATGACCATGACCTTCTCGGTGGTGACAGGCCTTCTCATCATCCTGCAGGCCTTTCTGGTCGCGCGCATCATCAATGGCGTGGTGTTCCAGTCGCAGGGTATTGGCGTCTATGCCACCGAGATTGCCGGCATCATCGCCATCATTCTCCTGCGCTTTGGCTCGGTCTGGGTCACGGAGCGGTTCGGCTTTGCCGCCGCCACCAAGGTCATGCGCGCCATGCGCGACGAGTTGATCGACCGGGTGGAGAAAATCGGCCCCGTGGGCATGGCCGAAACCCGGACCGGCGAAACCGTGACCGCACTGGCCGAAGGCGTGCGCGCGGTAGAGCCCTATTATTCGCGCTATATTCCCGCCTCGGTTCTTGCCGTGGTGCTGCCGGTCGCCATCCTCATTGTCGTGTTCCCGCTCGACTGGATCTCCGGCCTCACCCTGCTGCTCACCGCCCCGCTCATTCCGGTGTTCATGATCATCATCGGCAAGGGCGCGGAATCACGGAACCAGAAGCAGTGGCGCCGGCGCACCCGCATGGCCGGCCAGTTGCTGGACGCGGTGCAGGGCCTTGCAACGCTGAAAGGCTTCAACGCCGCCGGCCGCATGGCCCGCGAGGTCGCAATCGCTGCCGATGGCTATCGCCGCGATACCATGTCGGTGCTGCGCATTGCCTTTCTCTCCTCCATGGTGCTGGAGTTCTTCGCCTCCGTCGCCATTGCCATGGTCGCCGTGTTCATCGGCTTCCGGCTGCTGTGGGGGGAGATGAACTTCTTCGATGGCTTGTTCATTCTGCTGCTGGCCCCGGAATTCTATGCCCCCCTGCGCGCCATGGGCACGGCCTATCACGCCCGCATGGAAGCCATTGGTGCGGCCGAGCGCATGGTGGTGCTGGAAGATGCCCCCCAGCTGGCAGAACCGGGCGGCACCGCGCCCCTGCCCTCGCCGGAGAAGATCGAGATCGCTTTCGAGGATGTTCACCTGACCTTCCCGGACGGGCGCGTGGCGCTCAATGGCATCAGCTTCACCGTGCCGGCCGGGCAGGATTATGCGCTGGTCGGCCCTTCAGGTGCGGGCAAATCCTCGCTGCTGCATCTGCTGCTGGGCTTCGTGAAGCCCACTTCCGGCCGGGTGCTGGTGAATGGCGTGCCGCTGGGCGAGCTGGATATCAAGCAGTGGCGGCGGCACATCGGCTATGTCCCCCAGCGTCCGCGCCTCATCGTCGGAACGCTGGCGGCCAATATCGCCCCCGGTGAAGATGCCCCGGACCGTGCGCGGCTGGAGCATGCCGTGACACAGGCGCACCTGACTGATGTGGTGGCGCGTGTGCCCGGCGGGCTGGATGGCCGCGTGGGTGAAGGCGGCGCGGGTCTTTCCGGCGGTGAGGCCCACCGGCTGGCCGTCGCCCGCGCCTTCTATCGTGATGCCCCGATGATCGTTCTGGATGAGCCCACTGCCCATCTTGACCATGAGAGCGCGGCCCAGATTCACGATGCACTGGAACGGCTGCTGCCGGGCCGCACGGGCCTCATTGCCGCCCACCGGCTCTCCGGCGTGGTACATGCGGACCAGATTCTGGTGCTCAAGGGCGGCACCATCGCCGAGACCGGAGACCATGAAAGCCTGATGGCGAAGGGCGGCCTTTATGCCGATCTTGTGCGCACAGGTGCAATGCCGGAATGGGAGCCCCTGTCATGAAGGACTTTTTGCGCCTTCTCTCCCTGATGCGCCCGCAGGCGTGGTGGATGGTTCTGGCGGTGGTCGTCTCGGCCCTCGCCACCCTCGCCCATATCGCGCTGATGGCAACCTCCGGCTGGTTCATCACCGCCATGGCGGCGGCGGGTATCGCCGGGGTGGCGATCGACTTCTTCACACCCGGTGCGATGATCCGCGGCTTCGCCATCGCCCGCACGGTGGGGCGCTATCTGGAACGGGTGGTGGGACATGAGGCGACACTGAAATTCGTCGCCAGCCTACGCCCGTGGTTCTTCGAGAAGCTGACCCCGCTCGCCCCCGCCGCAATCGAGGACCAGCGCAGCGGCGACCTTCTCGCCCGGCTGAAAACCGATATCGACCGGCTGGAATTCGCCTTCCTGCGCATCATCTCCCCCGCCTTCGCTGGCCTGCTGGTGCTGATTGCGGGCGTGCTGTTCGTGGCGCGCTATGATGGCACCATCGCGCTGATCCTGATCGTGGTGGCACTTCTGGCCGGGGTGGGGCTGCCCGCTCTCGTGCATATGCTCGGGGCCACGGCATCGCGGCGGGTCACGGCCCGTTCGGCCGAATTGAACGCCCTGCTGGTGGACCATATCGAGGCCCGCGCCGAACTCGACATTTACGATCCCGACCATCGCCACCGCCGTGCAGTTGATGGTGTCTCGGATGCCATGCTGGCGGATGAGAACCGGCTGGCTGGTCTTGGCGGCTTTGCGATTGCCGGCGTCGGGCTGGCGGCACAGGCCATGCTGGTGGTGGTTCTGGTTCTGGGTGCCCCCCGCGTGCTGGAAGGCTCTCTTTCCGGCCCCGAACTGCCGATGCTGGCGCTGCTGGTTCTGTCCCTGTTCGAGGCGGTGGCTCCGCTTCCGCTGGCCTGCCAGACCCTGCCCGGTACGCTGGCCTCCGCCCGGCGGATCTTCTCCATGGTGGAGCGCCCGGCACCGGTGAGCGTGCCGGCAACACCGCAGCCAGTGCCCGAAAATGGTGGGCTGGTGTTCAGCCATGCCGGATTTACCTATCCCGGCGCGGAACGCCCGGCCCTGCGCGGAATCGATCTGGCGCTGGAACCCGGCAGGCGCATCGGCCTCATCGGGCCAAGCGGTTCGGGCAAGTCGAGCATCGTCTCCCTCGCCCTGCGCTATCGCGCGCCGGATGAAGGGCAGATCAGCTTCGCTGGCGGTTCTGTCTCGGATTATGATCCGGACGCCCTGCGCGCCCGCATGGCCGTGCTGACCCAGCACGACCATCTGTTCTCCGCCACGATCCGCGAAAACCTGCTGCTGGCCGACCCGAATGCCAGCCCGGAGAAGCTGGAAGAGGCTTGCGCCCGCGCCGGTATCCTGCCCTTCATTCAGGCCCAGCCGGAAGGGTTTGACACCTTCATCGGCGTGCATGGGGCAAAGATCTCCGGCGGTGAGGCGCGGCGTCTGGGTCTTGCCCGCGTGCTGCTGAAGGATGCGCCGGTTCTGATCCTCGATGAACCCACCGAAGGGCTGGACACGGACACAGAACGGCGCGTGCTCGATGCCGTTCTGGCGGATACGGGCGATCGCAGCCTGCTGCTCATCACTCACCGCCCAGCCGGGCTGGAGAAGATGGACGAGGTTGTGCTGATCGAGAACGGGCACATTGTGGCGCGCGGCGCACCCGCCGAGATGATGCGCTATATGGACCGCGACGATCCGGTTTCACGTCCGGACAAAACGCGGACCTGACCTTCCGGCCCGGCCTCCTTTAACGGAGCCGGGCCTTTTTATTCCGGGGCAGAGCTTCCGGTGATGGCACCTGTCCCTGACCATGTCTCTGAGATTCATGATCCGAGAAGGGGCATGCCTTGTGGCGATCTGGACGGTGCCCGGCACGTCTCCGAACTGTCCCCTGTCATCCTCCTGCCGGTCATGCGGAGTTGTTCACCGAACCCGCTCCGGACATGCCAGCCACAGCTTCGCCCATACTGCGCGGTGCAGTTATGCCCGACCTGGCTCATCGTCTTTGCGGCCGAACCGCCGACGGACGAACGGGGCAATCTGGTCACGCAGTACAGCGCAAACAAAACGGCGCCGGATTGCTCCGGCGCCGTATGTCTTTCTGGCAGAAGCCTGCGGGCTAACCCGCAGGCCGGCTGATCTCAGTGGAACAGCAGTGCGGTCTTCTGGAGAGTGATCCAGATGCCCCACAGCAGGGGCACACCAACCACAAGCCATGCCAGCACAACGATAACGCCAGAGGTGCTGGAGGTCGCGACCGGGGTCGAGGTCTTGTAGGGGGTGCCGGGAATGGGACCATCCTTGGCTTCTTCCTCGAAATCCTCGAAGTCGGCGCCGGCCTCTTCTTCTTCCTGCACCTTCTTGCCGGCCTTCTTCAGTTCTTCATCGGTCATGAAGAGCTTCTCGGCCACGGGGCGCACCAGCAGGTTGCAGATGAAGCCCAGCACCAGAAGGGCAGCCATGATGTACATGGTCTGGTTATAGGAATCCGCGCGGGCAACGCCCGAGGCGATCTGGTATTCGCGGATATAGTTGACCAGCACCGGACCCAGAACACCTGCGGTGGCCCATGCGGTGAGCAGGCGACCATGGATCGCGCCCACCATGTGGGTGCCGAACAAATCGGCCAGATAGGCAGGAATGGTCGCGAAGCCGCCGCCATACATCGACAGGATGATGCAGAAGGCCAGCACGAACAGGATCACGGAGCCCATGGCCGCCGTGGTCGGCACGGCTGCATACAGCAGGAAGCCCAGCACGAAGAAGATCGCATAGGTCATCTTGCGACCGAGCTTGTCGGAGCAGGAGGCCCAGAAGAAGCGACCACCGATGTTGCACAGGCTGAGCAGGCCGGTGAAGCCTGCCGCGATAGCCGCGATCTGCGCGGTCTGGGTCGCATTCAGCTCACCGAAGGTCAGGTCGAGGCCAATCAGGCGACCACCGAACACTTCCTGCAGCATGGGCGAGGCCACGCCGATCACGCCGATGCCGGCGGTCACGTTCAGGCACAGCACCAGCCACAGCAGGGCGAACTGGGGGGTCTTCCACGCCTTGGAGAGATGCACATGGCGATGGGTGACCATGGCATTGGCGCTGGGCGGAGGCGCGGTCCAGCCGGCCGGCTTCCAGCCTTCAGCGGGAACGCGATAGGTGAGCGCACCGCCAACCATGAAGACGAAATAGATGGCGGCCATCACCAGGAAGGTCTGCCACACACCCACATCGGTTGCGGAGGCGAAGTGGCGCATCAGGATATCCGCCAGCGGCGCACCAATCATCGCGCCGCCGCCAAAGCCCATGATGGCCATGCCGGTGGCCATGCCGCGCTTGTCCGGGAACCACTTGATGAGGGTCGAGACCGGCGAGATGTAGCCAAGGCCAAGGCCAATACCACCGATGACGCCGGAGCCGATCCACAGCATCCAGATCTGGTGCAGGTAAACGCCAAGGGCCGAAATGACGAGACCACCGCACCAGCAGAATGCGGAGACGAGGCCGGCCTTGCGCGGGCCTGCATGTTCCAGCCAGCCGCCCCAGAGTGCCGCGGAAGAGCCCAGCAGCACGAAGAACAGGGTGTACATCCAGCCGAGCTGGGAGATCTGCCAGTCACAGCTGGTGGTGAAGAGCGAGGCGATGAAGCCCATATCTGCCGGGCAGGCAACCGCCGCCGAGATACCGACAGCGCGCGAAAGCGGCAGCCAGAACACACTGAAGCCATAGGCCATGCCGATGCACAGATGAATGGCAAGCGCGGCCGGTGGCACAAGCCAGCGGTTAAAACCGGGTTTCGCAACCGTGCGCTCCCGGCTCAGGAATGGGGGTGGCGCGAGGGTGGAGACGGACATGCTTCCTCCTGACAGTTCTTTTCGTTCACGCATCGTTGGCGGGGCGATGCGCGCATGCCTTCTCCCTAGCAAAGGGGAGGCCATTCAGTGGAAAAGCCTATCAATCAACGGAAATAGCGGCTCTATCGCGCGCGGCATATGGACATTTTGTCCACATTCCAGACTGGGAACAGCCATGGAATGGACAAAATGTCGCGCCCGAACATGTCAGGAGGAGCAATGCGCCCATGCTTCAGCCGGCCCGATCTCAGGCTGGCATCACGGGTGAAGCGCATGACCGGCGCAGGCATACCCGGTTCGCATGAATAAAATGCGATACATGGAGGACTGGCATTTCCAGCGACACACCTGCATCGCATGATCTTCCGATGCCGCAATCATGTGGCGAAGATGTGGGGCAAAATGATGGCCTGCAGGTTCAGGCCGTGGTCGGCAAGCGCTCCAGAAAAGTCGCCAGATCCTCGGTCACATGGTCCACATAACCTGCTTCCCGCCCTTCCAGCTCCCAGCTTTCGCGGGCGGCGACGCCCTCTCCCGGCGCAGTCACCAGAACCGTGATCATGCCCAGTTCATGCGGCACTTCCAGATTGCGGGCGAGATCCTCGAACATCGCCGCCCGCCCGGCATTCACCCCATGGGTGGCCAAAAACCGGTGATAGGCCTCGGCTGTGGGCTTGGGATGAAATTCCCCGGCCACGATATCGTGCACAGCGTCAAACTGGCCATCCATGCCAAGGCGCGCCAGCACATTGCGGGCATGGCGCTCTGAGCCATTGGTATAAATGAGCTTTTGCCCCGGCAGCGCCCGAATGGCCTGCGCCAGTCGCGGCTCCTGCCCCAGCGTGGTGAGGTCCACATCGTGCACATGGTCGAGAAAGGCGTCAGCATCAATGCCGTGCTCGATCATCAGCCCGCGCAGGGAGGTGCCGTAGCGGCGGTAATAATCCTTCTGGATGATGAAGGCGTCTTCCGGTGCAATGCCCAGAAGATCAGAAATATAGCCCTTCATCCGCATGTCGATCTGGTGCCACAGATCGTGGTGGGCGGGATAAAGCGTGTTGTCGAGGTCGAACACCCATGTGTCGATATCGTCGAAGCTGCGGGTCGCCATCGTCAAACTGCTCATCCTTCATGCCGCACAGGCGCGGCGATCCATTCCAGACCAGATCCGGCAGATAGAGGCCTGTTGTTGTCAGGCAAAAGAGCCATATGCAACAGCTCAATAAGGCCCACGGCTATATATGCCCTGCAACGCCTGCTGAAGCGTGTGGATACGGCTTTCATAGGCTGTCCGCAGGCAGGCGATGTCGCCCTTGCACTGCGCACGCCCCTTCAGCCAAGACCGCTGGGCATCCTGCAACTCTCCGCGCTGCCCCATGGCAACCAGCTGGGTCAGCACCTCATACAGCGTGGCCATTTTCACGTCCTGATCATTCAGGCCACGATTGTCACAGATGGTTTTTTCACCGGGCGTGACCGCGGTCGCGCAATCAAAGCTGGCCGCATGCGCAGCGCCCATGGGCAGAAGAAGCAGGCCGGCAAGCAACACCGCGCAGCATGGTGCCAAACGGGATGCCCCCCTCACATGCGTGGCCCATTCTTGCATGATGTGAAAAGTGGCCATCAACAGATGTCGCGTCATCTTCCTGTCTCTGCCCATGGCCCTTCTCCGCATTTACGCCAGTGTCATCCGTCCGGCATCCACATTGCCGGCCCGGAAACGCTCAAATCCTTCTGCCCTCAAACGACAGGCGGGGCAGGTGCCGCAGCCATAGCCCCAGTCATGCCGCGCGCCACGCTCGCCCAGATAGCAGGTGTGGGTCTGCTCAATAATGACATCCACCAGCTTCGGCCCACCAAGAGACTGCGCCAGCCGCCATGTCTGTGCCTTGTCGATCCACATCAGGGGTGTATGGAGCACGAAATTCCGGCCCATCCCCAGATTGAGCGCCACCTGCATGGCCTTGACGCTGTCATCCCGGCAATCGGGATAGCCGGAGAAATCGGTTTCGCACATGCCACCGACGATGTGGCGCAGCCCGCGCCGATAGGCGAGCGCGGCCGCGAAGGTGAGGAAAACGAGATTACGCCCCGGCACGAAGGTGTTCGGCAGGCCGTTGTCCTTCATTTCGATGGCCGTGGCGCGGGTCAGGGCGGTATCGGAGATCTGGCCCAGCGCCTCGATCGTGATCATGTGGTCTTCGCCCAGCCGTGCACCCCAGCCGGGACGCAGGCTGGCGATGGACTCGCGCACACGGGGCCGGCAATCCAGCTCAATGTCATGGCGCTGCCCGTAATGGAAACCCAGCGTCTCCACCCGGCGGAACCGGTCCAGCGCATAGGCAAGGCAGGTGGTTGAATCCTGCCCGCCCGAGAACAGCACGAGTGCGCCATCCACCACCGCTTCGTCTTCTTTCATGGTATAATCACCGCGTCGCGCCATCCGGCTTCCATGAGTGCTGCGATAAACCGTCATTCGCCCGGCGCCTTCGCCTCAATGGCGAGGGCGTGAAGGCCACGGCTGATTTCATCCTGCAACAACGCATTCACCATGCGATGCCGCTCCACCCGGCTCTTGCCGGTAAAACCTTCGGCAACCACACGCACCCGCAGATGCGTGACCCCGCCATCGCTGCGCCCCTGTGCCCCAGCATGGCCCGCATGCTTGTGGCTTTCATTTTCCACATCCAGAGCCAGCGGATGCAAGCCGGCCTGAAGCGTTTCCCGGATGGAGGCAAGAGCAGTTTCAGACATGATAATCACCTTGTTCCAGCACGAGACACACACCGGTCAACATCCGGTCTGGTGTGACATTCAACACCACGCGAATGGCAGAGAAAAGAAGGCCATGCGAAGATCGCCCCCTTCAAACGCACAATCTCTCATTCACGGTTGATGACAGTGGCTTGGCGCGGATAGACGGAAGGCATTATATAGGGGGCGCAGCAGGGAACCATCTTCATGCCATGTCTGGCATGAATGAGAGATAGAACCGTGCTGCATGCCCGCATTTTCACCCTCACGCACCCAATATCCCGCAGCTCTCGTTTTGCTTCTTTCATCAAACCCTTCACCTTGCCGCATCGGGCCACGACACGCATAATCCGCGCACCATGAAACTGGATTCTCCCCTCTTCGACCGCATCCGCGTCAAATCCGGCGACGACCGTGCAAGGCAACCGGCAGAAGCATGCTGCCAGTGGCCCGGCTGCACCGCGCCCGCGACGCACCGCGCGCCGAAGGGGCGACATCAGGAAGGTCAGTACTGGCGCTACTGCGTGGATCACGTGAAGCTGTACAACCAGTCCTACAATTATTTCTCGGGCATGAGCGACGACGCCGTCCACGCCTATCAGAAGGATGCGCTGACCGGTCATCGCCCGACATGGCGCATGGGGGCGAAGAAAGGCACGCGGGAGGGAGACACCGGCGCGGCATCCGCCCGGCCTGATCCGCATGACCCCTTCGGTTTTGCCCATGAAGCCGGACACCCGTTCGGCAGCGCCCATGCCAGACCTGAACCGCGCGCCCGCACCATCCGTAACCCGGAACGTCAGGCATTTGAGGTGATGGGGCTGGAGATTTCCGTTGGCGCGGATGAAATCAAGGCGCGCTACAAGGAACTGGTCAAACTGCACCACCCGGACGTCAATGGAGGAGACCGCTCTTCCGAGGACCGGCTGCGCAGTGTGATTCAGGCCTATACCACTCTGAAACAGGCGGGTCTGTGCTGACCGTCCTGCCCCACCCATCCGGACCCGCCCGCCGTGCGCCTGAGGCAAGGCACGGCTGCGGGTCTCAACCCGAACCGGACCCGGCCGGAGTGAGGTGCTTCTGGCGCATCACCCCGGAGCGGTCATCCATTTTTCATCATGAAGTCACAGGGCGGCTGGCCGTTCTGGAACAAGGGGCGCCACGCGCGCCCGCGGAGGAGTTATGAGCGGCACCGAGACCCTGGCCCCCACACCGGACAAAACTGTTTCGGCGCGCGAGACCTTCGGCATTGATCTGGACATGGAGGTGCCCGCCTTCTCCGAGCCCAACGAGCATGTGCCCGATCTCGACCCCGACTATCTGTTCGACCGGCCGACCACCATGGCCATCCTCGCCGGCTTTGCCCACAATCGCCGGGTGATGGTCAACGGCTATCACGGCACCGGCAAGTCCACCCATGTGGAACAGGTGGCCGCACGCCTGAACTGGCCGTGCGTGCGCGTGAACCTCGACAGCCACATCTCGCGTATCGACCTTATCGGCAAGGATGCGATCGTGGTGAAGGACGGCATGCAGGTGACCGAGTTCCGGGACGGAATTCTGCCCTGGGCCTACCAGAACAACATCGCGCTGGTGTTCGACGAATATGACGCCGGCCGGCCGGACGTGATGTTCGTGATCCAGCGCGTTCTGGAATCCTCCGGCCGCCTGACGCTGCTGGACCAGAGCCGCGTGCTGCGCCCGCACCCGGCCTTCCGCCTGTTCGCAACCGCCAACACCATCGGCCTTGGCGACACCACCGGGCTTTATCACGGCACGCAGCAGATCAATCAGGCGCAGATGGACCGCTGGTCCATCGTCACCACGCTGAACTATCTGCCGCATGACCATGAGGTCGGCATCGTGCTGGCCAAGGCCAAGCATTTCCAGAATGATGCGGGCCGCGACACGGTGAGCCGCATGGTGCGCCTTGCCGACCTGACCCGGCAGGCCTTCATCAATGGCGATCTCTCCACGGTCATGAGCCCGCGCACGGTCATCACCTGGGCCGAGAATGCGGATATCTTCAAGGATATCGCCTTTGCCCTGCGCGTGACCTTCCTCAACAAGTGCGACGAGCTGGAGCGTCCGCTGGTGGCGGAGTTCTATCAGCGCTGCTTCGGCAAGGAACTGGCCGAGAGCACGGTGAACGTCGCCCTCTCCTGACGCATGATCCGGCGCGCCCGACCGGGCGCGCCTGCCCCATAGATGAGGATGGCGCGCCGGCTTATAGCTTTGGCGCATGCCGCCCGAAGATGTGAAGAACCCGCCATGGCCCCCAGCAACCGTCCGCCCGGAAAAGCGCAGGGTGAGTCGCCCTCCGAGCCCTTCAAGCGGGCGGTTTCCAGCTGCTTCAAGGCGATTGCCGGGGCCAGCGAGGTCGAGGTCACGTTCGGAGCCGAGCGCCCCGGGCTCAGTGCCGGGCGGGTGCGCCTGCCCGAACCGCCCCGCCGGGTGAGCCCGCAGGATGCCGCCCTCGTGCGCGGCCATGCGGACTCCCTCGCCCTGCGCCTCGCCTGCCATGACACCAAGCTGCACCAGCGCATGCAGCCCAGCGGAGATCTGGCCCGCGCCATCTTCGAGGCGGTGGAGCAGACCCGCGTGGAGGCCATCGGCTCCAACCGCATGCCGGGAACCCGCAGCAATCTGACCGCGGTGCTGACTGACCGTTACCGGCGCAGCAATTATGCCGACATCACAAACAGGTCCGAAGCGCCTCTGGAAGAAGCCATCGCCCTGATGGTACGCGAACGGCTGACCGGACAGGCTCCGCCCCGCGATGCCCGCCGCATCGTGGAACTGTGGCGCGCCCATGTGGAAGAGCGGGCCGGCGCAAAGCTTGAGAGCCTTCTCCAGAATGTGGAGAACCAGAAGGCCTTCAGCCAGCTGACCCGTGACATTCTCTCCTCGCTCGACATGGGCGAGGAATCCGGCAGCGCGGACGATCAGGACGACGGCAACGAGGAAAGCGAAGGCGGCTCGGAGGAAGAAGGCGGGCAGGACAGCCAGCCTGAGGAAAGCGAGAACCAGCCCACTGCGACCGAGACGGAAAGCGAGCTTTCCGATGAGGACCTGCCCGAAGGCGAGATGGAGAGCGAAAGCGCTCCTGCCGATACCCCGCCCGATGGCGAGGAGGCTGCGGACCTCGACGATCCGGGCGAGGCGATGCATCAGCGCCCCCCCAGCATGCACGACAATCGCGGGCCGGAGTATCACGCCTTCACCACCCGCTTTGACGAGGAGGTGCATGCCGACGATCTGTGCGACACGGAAGAGCTGACCCGTCTGCGCGCCCATCTCGACAAGCAGATCTCGCATCTTCAGGGTGTTGTGGCACGGCTTGCCAACCGCTTGCAGCGCCGCCTGCTGGCCCAGCAGAACCGCGCGTGGGAGTTCGACCTTGAGGAAGGCGTGCTGGACCCGGCCCGCCTCTCGCGCGTTGTGACCGACCCCACCGCCGCCCTCACCTTCAAGCGTGAACGCGATACCGATTTCCGCGACACGGTGGTGACGCTGCTGATCGACAATTCCGGCTCCATGCGTGGACGGCCGATCACGGTCGCCGCCACCTGTGCCGATATTCTGGCCCGCACGCTGGAACGCTGCGGCGTGAAGGTGGAAGTGCTGGGCTTCACCACCCGCGCGTGGAAGGGGGGGCAGTCCCGCGAGGCATGGCTGGCTGCCGGCAAGCCGGCTGCGCCCGGCCGCCTGAATGACCTGCGCCACATCATCTACAAGCCGGCCGATGCACCCTGGCGCCGTGCACGACGCAGCCTTGGCCTGATGATGCGTGAGGGGCTGCTGAAGGAAAACATTGATGGCGAGGCGCTGGACTGGGCGCACAAGCGCCTGCTGGCACGCACGGAATCCCGTCGCATCCTGATGATGATCTCCGACGGCGCGCCGGTGGATGACTCCACGCTTTCCGTGAACCCCGGAAATTATCTGGAACGCCATCTGCGCCACATCATCTCGCAGATCGAGAACCGTTCGCCGGTGGAACTGATCGCCATCGGCATCGGCCATGATGTCACACGCTATTATCGCCGCGCTGTTACCATTGTGGATGCGGAAGAACTGGGTGGCGTGATGACCGAGAAGCTCGCCGAACTGTTCGATGAAAAGGCCGAGGCCCCTACCCGCGGCAAGAGGCGGCACGGATGAAGATGAGCGCCGGACGCATCAGGAACTGGTGCGTCCGGCTGCGCAGCGTTCTCGCGCAGAGACGAAATACTCTGCACAGCCATGTGCGCGCACCGGTGGCGAGCATCTCCCCTGACCTCAGTGCCGGTGGGCATACTCACCACGTGCGCCATGCGCCGATACCCACAAAACCCGGATTAAGGCCCCACCTTTCAGGAATGGCCCGGGTGGGTCTTCTGGCGCTTGGCCTTGCCGGCGGGGCGGGCCTCTCTGGTGGCGGTTTTCTTCTCCCCGCGTATGCACGCCCTGTCGCCATCCCCGATAAACCGCACCAGATCGAGGTCTTCGCCCGCCCCATCACCGCTTTCCGTCCGGGAGAGGACACCGGCACCTTTGGTCAGTTGACCTTTCTGGGTGGCCTGATCCTCACATCGAATGATCCGGTTTTCGGCGGCATCTCCGGTTTTCAGCTTTCACAGCAGGACAACAGCTTCCTTGCAGTAACGGACAAAGGCACGCTTCTCTCAGGCCGGCTGGATGTGGACGGCGAACGACCTGTTGGCTTCTCCAATGTCCTGGCCGCCGCCTTGAAAGACGATAAGAGCCGCCCGCTGGCCCGCAGAGGCCGGGGGGATGCGGAGTCGATCACCCTGTCTCCCGATGCGGTCTATATCGGGCTGGAGCGTATCAATGAGATCTGGCGCTACCCTCGCCCGCCCATGGGCCGGAATGGCACGCAGGTGAAGGAGCCCCAGGGCGTGCGCAAACTGCGCAACAATCTGGGGCTGGAGAGTCTGGTTTATGTGCCCACCGGCCCGCACAAGGGAGCGCTGATCGGCATCGGCGAGGACGGCCTCAAGGACGGCGGCGACCTGCCCGGCTTCATCATCGGCGGCCCCACGCCCGGCTCCTTTACCATTGCGAAAAGCAGCTATTTCAATGCCACCGATGCCGCCCTTGGCCCGGATGGCGAGCTGTTTCTGCTGGAACGGCATTTTTCGTGGTTTACCGGCGTACTGATGCAACTGCGCCGCTTCCGGCTGGAAGACATCCACCCCGGCGCAGTACTCTCTGGCGAAATTCTGGGCACGTTCAACAACACCCATGAGATCGACAATATGGAGGGCATGAGCATCACTATTGGCGCAGATGGGCGCACCCTTCTGACCCTGATCTCCGATGACAATTTCAGCCCCATCCAGCGCACTTTGTTATTGCGCTTTGCTCTTCCACCACGCTGAAACACGCACCCACGTCATGATTGGGCCGGACAAACCCAAATGATGCCGGCTGGAAAGAAGATGGCGTGAAACACGAATACATCAAAATTCGCCTCTGTTCCCGGCTCCATCGTCGCAGAAGCCTCACCGCACCTTGATACCCATGAGAATATGAGCGACACAGGAGTGCCTGAATATGGGCGCGGAAACATCCCTGTCATGTCCAGAGGAGGCACTGCCTTGGCCAACACGACATCCAGAACAAACCTGCGTGGAGAAGTACTGGACGATGTCTATGCCTCCAGCGAACTGAAGGGCAATCTGCCCAAGTTCGACTTCCCGCAGAAAGAGCAGTCGCCCCGCCATATTCTGGCGGCTGTGCGCGATGAACTGATGCTGGATGGCAATTCACGCCAGAACCTTGCCACCTTCTGCCAGACATGGCTGGAAGATGAAGTGCGCGAGCTGATGGACCTGTCGATCGACAAGAACATGATCGACAAGGATGAATATCCGCAGACGGCTGAAATCGAGGCCCGCTGCGTGCACATGCTGGCCGATCTGTGGAACTCCCCCTCCCCCCGCACCACGCTGGGCTGCTCCACCACCGGCTCCTCCGAAGCGGCGATGCTGGGTGGCCTTGCCATGAAGTGGCGCTGGCGCAAGAAGCAGGCTGCTGCCGGCAAGCCGACAGACAAACCAAACCTTATCTGTGGACCGGTGCAGATCTGCTGGCACAAGTTCGCCCGCTATTTCGATGTTGAACTGCGCGAAATCCCGCTTGAGGGTGAACGCCTCATCATGAACGCGGAAGAAGTGCTGAAGCGTGTGGATGAGAACACCATCGGCGTGGTGCCCACACTCGGTGTTACTTTCACCTGCCAGTATGAGCCGGTGAAAGAGGTGAGCGATGCGCTGGACCGGCTTCAGCAGGAAACCGGCCTTGATATTCCCATCCATGTCGATGGTGCCTCCGGCGGCTTCCTCGCTCCCTTCTGCGCACCGGATCTGGAATGGGACTTCCGCCTGCCGCGTGTGAAATCCATCAACGCGTCCGGCCACAAGTTCGGCCTCGCACCTCTGGGCGTGGGCTGGGCCGTTTGGCGGGAGGCCAGCGACCTGCCGGAAGAGCTGATTTTCGATGTGAACTATCTGGGCGGTGATATGCCCACCTTTGCACTGAATTTTTCGCGCCCCGGCGGCCAGATTGTTTCCCAATACTATAATTTCCTGCGTCTTGGCCGTGAGGGATACGCCAAGATACAAGGCAACTGCTACGACACAGCCGAATATCTTGCCGCCGAGATTTCCAAAATAGGCCCCTTTGAAATGCTGTTCTCCGGCGACAGGCAGGCAGGCATTCCGGCTCTCGCATGGAAGCTGAAGGACAATGAGGCCATAGGCGGCTACACGCTTTATGACCTTGCTGACCGCCTGCGCAGCCGGGGCTGGCAGGTGCCTGCCTATTCCATGCCCGCGCACCGCGAGGATCTGGTGATACAGCGCATTCTGGTTCGCCATGGGGTGACCCATGATCTGTCCAGCCTGCTGCTGGCAGACATGAAATGGGCCATCTCCTATTTCGAGAAACACCCCGTTTCGGCCCCACTGACGGAATCCGAGGCCAGTGGTTTCAACCACAACTGAGCCTTAATCACCCCGGCGCATCGTCTGCGCCGGGGCTCTCGCGCAACATGAGGCGGGAAAACTCTGCCCCAGCTTGCGTGCAATGACTTGTCCTGAGGCTTCGCCTCCGCTAGAAGCGCTGAACCACGCGGTCGATTCTTCGGCATGCACCTTGTGGAGAGGTGGCAGAGTGGTCGAATGCACCGCACTCGAAATGCGGCATGGGTGCAAGCCCATCGGGGGTTCGAATCCCCCCCTCTCCGCCACCTTGGTATAAAACCGGGAACGCCGATTCCCGCCGATTTCCCTCCCTTTGCGGCGATCAGCGTCCTCAACAGCGTGTTTTTGCTGCCATTGATGTAGATCGCATCGTCCGCGACCTCGACATGCTGGGCGAAAGCCCGGACGTGATCCCGCCGATAGCCGCCCTTTTCGAGCCGAAGCCCGGTGCGTGCCTCGCTCGCCAGTTCCCTCACGGCCGCCCCTGTGAGGCCCTGATGGGCCGAGCTTTTCAGCATGGCTTCGGTCCTTACAGCGTCGGCCCGTGCCTGATCCCGTATCGCCGTAAGGCCCGCGATGCGTTCGCCGAGGGCGGATTCGGCCGGGTCGAGCGAACCCGCCTCGATAGCATCGTAGAGCCGCTTTAGCCGCATGTCGGCTTCGGCCGCGCGCTGGTTCAATTCGGCGATGTGCTGGCCGCGCCGCTCGACGCTCTCCTGACGGCGATCCAGCAGCGAGGCGAGCACGTCTTCGATGCGCTCGGGGTCCAGCAGCCTTTCCTCGATGTGGCTGACCACGATGCGGTCAAGTTTGTCCATCGGGATCGCGCGGCCCTTGCAGCCGGTTTCGCCCTGCCGTGCCCGGATCGAACAGGCATAATAGCGATAGCGGCCGTTCTTGCCGGTGCGTAGCGTCATGGCCCCGCCGCAATTGCCGCAATAGCAAATGCCGGTCAGCAGGTTCGGGCCGCTGACCACGCGCGGCGGCGTCACCTTCGGATTGTTGACCTGCAACCGCTTCTGCACGGCCTCGAATATCTCAAGGTCGATCAGCGGCGGCACCGCGACGGTGACGACTTCTTCCTCGGGCTTCACCTCGCCTTTCTTGGAACGGCGATTGAACCGATGTTCGCCGATATAGGTGCGCCGGGTCAGAACACGGTGAAGCTGGCCGATGCCCCAACGTCCGCCGCTTCGGGTGAACATGCGGTTCCTGTTGAGGTAGCTGACGATGTTCTTGACGCCCATGGGACCGGACGTGCCGTCGCCTTCCGATGCAAGGCGGAAGATGAGCCGCACAGTGTCGGCGTGCAGCGGGTCGATTTCCAGCTTCTTCTTCGTCTTCGTGCCGCGCTGCTCGGCATCGACGACGCGGTAGCCGATGGGCGGCAGCGAACCGTTCCAGAAGCCTTGCCGGGCGTTTTCCTTCAAGGCGCGCAGGACGTGCTTGGCGTTCTCCTTCGACTGGTATTCGTCGAACAGCGACATGATCCGCCGCATCATCTGGTGGATCGGATCGTCGCCAAGCTCCTGCGTCATGGAAACCAGCTTGACGCCGTTCTTCGCCAGCTTCCGGTAGTAGTATTCCATTTCAAATTCGTCGCGGAAGAACCGCGAGAAGCTATGCACCACCACCACGTCGAACGCTGGCGGCTTGGACGTGCCGGCTTCGATCATGCGCTGGAACTCGGGGCGGCGGTCGTTGGTCGCTGATGCGCCCGGCTCGACGAAGGTTTCCACAAGCTGATAGCCGCGAGACTCGCAATAGGCTTCGCCCTGCCGCTTCTGGTCGGGGATCGACACGTCATGCTCGGCCTGCCGTGCCGTCGAGACGCGCAGATAGAGCGCGGCGCGCAGGGCGACGTGCGGGGAATGAATGTTCATTACCGGCCTCCTTTCGCCACGCGGCGGTCAAGCAAGGGCAACGCCAGTTCAACACGGTCATGGACAACCTTGGGCGCGAGCTTGCGGCCTTCCTTCTCCAAGCGGACAAGGCCGTAGCTCTCCATCGTCTTCATGGTGCGTGACACGTTGGATAAGGCCCGGCCGGTGATCTGCGAAAGTTCCTCCAGCGATGCCGGGGCCTTCTCGGCGATAACGCGCAGCAGCTCGCGGTTGCCGGCCGACAGCACCTTGGCGAAGGATTCGGTCGATGTGAACCACACCTTCGGATCGCCGGGCGCGGGCTTTTCCTCGCCTTTGGCGATCCGCATGGTGCGGGCCTTCATCTCGTCGTAGTCGGCAATCCCGACTTTCAATGTGGTCATAGGGCACCTCGCTCTTTCAACACCGCGTCCACCGCCTGCCAGAAGTCGGCCAGCAGCGTGGCCGCATCCTCGTAGGCGTAGGGCTTCACGGTCTGGAGGCGATGCCGATGGTCCATCGGCTCGCCCCTCCTGCCTCGGCCGACCGGATGGGCGTTATCGAAGCCGACCAGCCGTTCGCCCGAAGGCCCGTGAAGCGTGAGCGAGTAATCGAGGCCGTGCGGCTTCTCCGGCGATGCCGGAACGCGGGTGACTACGAACTTCACCCAATGGCCGCCCTCGGGATCGACAACGAGCACCTGACCGTCGAGGTCCAGAAGCGTGTCGAGGCTCGGATCACGTTCCTCGCTCATGACTTATCCTTATCACTGTCTGATAAGTGTGACAAGGATTTATTTTCGGCTTCAAGCTCGATTGGACCGAACAGCCGGTCGAGCACATGGCCGAAATACCGCTCGAAGATTTGCAGTTCTTCCTCGGTGATCGGCACCTTCTCGGGCCAGTCGTCGAAGACCGGCAACGACTCCACATCGACGATGCGAAGCGGCGACCTACGGCGTTCCCGGCCGTCTGGCGTGGGTTCATCGGCATAGTCGAAAAGGTCGTCGGGAAGTGCTTCGGGGACCGACTGTCGCGGTCGCCCTTTGCGGGCGCGGCGGCGCTCTGCGCACATGGAATCCTCCTTGGTTCTGGCGAATTCCGGGGCGCTATAGGCCCCGGAATTAGGTGAACCATGGAGGGCAGTCGGCGGCCTGTAGCGTGCCGCATTTGCGCCTATGCGCTGGCGGCACCCCTGCTCGGATGGGACTTAGCTTGCGGCTCGCCGTGCCTTGGCGAAACCGCGATCCGTAGCGATGAAGTGTTGAAGCATCGGCACGATGAGCTTGGCGGGATCGGCGACGGGCTGGCCGCTCTGGCGGGCCAGCACCTCGGCATAGGCGATCAGATCGCGGTTGAGGGTGGCGGGCAGCTCCAGCATGACCTTCACGGGCTTGTCGTCGGGAAGCGGGCCGAGTTTCAGCTTGGTCATGGTCAACCTCCTGCCGGCTCGAATACAAGGTCGCGGGTGACGATGATCCTGACCGGGAAGCCCGGTC
>JAMHVS010000009.1:0-4659 GCA_035911315.1 Xanthobacter sp. | reverse complement strand
GGGGCGTATGAAGGTGCGCATGGCCCGGCATCGTAGGGGGCGCCTGCCAGGCCGCGGCGCGCGTGCCGGAGGGCCGCCGCGTCGGAGCGTGAACAAGTTCTCACTTCACGCCGAACGGGGGCTGCTGCGGCGCGAGGCCGGCTGCGGCCTGCGCCGTGGGGTTGGGCGTGGGCTCGCCGATCTTGTGCAGCGTGTTGCGGTCCGTGTGGCGGAAGGGTTCCGCCTGGCCGGGAATGACCAGCAGGGTCTCCTGCTCGTAGGACCACGTGCCGTCGTCGTGGATGGTCACGGTGATGGTGTAGCGCTCCGTGCGGAAGGCGTATTCGAGGAAGGGGTTGGACACGATCCCGTTCGTCTCGGAGCCGCGCACCGCCTGCAGCTGGAACGATCTGGCATCCGCCGCCGCCTGCCCGACGGCCATGGCCGCCTGGCCGCGCGGTATCGACAGCGTCTGGATCACGGCGCCCGTCGCCGGCTCCCACAGCCAGTAGCCGACCTGGTCGTGGAAGGCCTCGACATCGTTCGGCTTGACGATGCGCGTGTGGTAGCGCAGCCCGTAGAACAGCTGCGGCCCGTTGGTCTGCGCGTCGATGGGCTGCAGCTCGATGTGCTCGATGAACGCTTGCCGCTCGGGCCCGTCGGCCTTGGGGTTCACGTCCAGGCCCCGGGCGCCGGACCAGATGCCCGCCATGCCGGTGAGCGGCCCCAGGTTGGCGAGCG
Source organism: Xanthobacter sp. (assembly GCA_035911315.1). Lineage (GTDB taxonomy): Bacteria > Pseudomonadota > Alphaproteobacteria > Rhizobiales > Xanthobacteraceae > Xanthobacter. Next base: position 3,939 of record JAMHVS010000009.1, on the reverse strand, counting down.
TGTGGGGGTCTGGCTCGGGTTCGGTGTAGATGTCCTTGGGGAAGTCGGTCATGGTCGGCGGGGGATTTGTTGCTATGGAATGGGGAGCTGGTTGCGCAGATGCAGCGGGCGCTGGGGCCTGATTTTCCCACCGGGATTGCGTTGGGTGCCTGAACGAGGGCGCGGGCAAGGACGTTCAGGGCATCCGCCGATGGGCGCTGGATGTGCAGGAGCGCAGCAATCGCAACAAGGCTACCTGCGCCTTGGCCAACAAGCTCGCGCGCATCTGCTTTGCCACGCTGCGTGATCACGCGCCTTTCGATGAAACGGCCCGTGTGAGCCCAAAAGCCAGCCACCAGTCCTTTGTGATGCCGACCTGACGCCAACTCACACCTTCTGCACTTGCGACGGGTTTGATCGACCATCATGGCCAACCGGGTTCCTCCCACACCGCAATACGCCGATAACTCTTCCGGCTCCATAGCAGCCGCTTGCAACGTGTGGCGACGCGGTAACGCAGATTCCATGTCGGCTCGGGACATTCACGATCCCACTACAGATGCCGGATATACGACTGCAGGTGCTTTACCCACTGGTTCCCAATCGGTCAATCCCTTGTCGTTGTGGGGGAGTCCATATAGTAAGGGTTAGGCCTCGGGCGGGGAGTATTCAATCTCATCTGCAACGAACTCAGAAACCACTTTCGTTTCGACACCGAACTGAAACCGAGGATGACCGCGAAAAATGAACATCGGATTGTTTTCGCGGTGATAACGGACACGGTCGAAATCTCCTCCGTTCAGGAAGACGCTGACCGTTCGACCTCCACTTCTACGAATAGCGACGATCTTGCTGGCCGGGTAGAACTTGTAGACTTTGCCCTTGATTTCCTGGTAGCCACCAAGTACGACTTCGCCCTTGATGGAACTGAGGTATTCCTTGGTGTCGGAATCAAATGTCGCGATCGTTTCTCGGCCTCGGGACGGCATGCCAAGGTTTATGCCTTCCACACCGCCTGAGGCATCGACGCGGTTGACGATGTTTGCTACCTCGGTGTAGATGGAGCCGATAAATATCTGCTTTTTCGGGTCCTTCTCGCGTTGAACGCGCTTGAGTACATCACCAACGTAGTAGCCGACGATCCCCGAGGCAACATAGTCGGCAAGCTTGAGCATGTATTGCTGAACCTGAGGATCGGAGAGGATTGGAATCAGCGCGAATGCATCGGATTGCCTCCGACGTTCGCCCAGTTGGAGTGCCAAGCGGTACCTATCTTCTGTGTCAGGAAATGCACCTTTGACTAGGCGATCTTCTAGCGAGAGGTGCGCTTTGTGAACGATGCGCTGGATTGCCAACAGAGAATTGGATAGGTCGTAGATACTGACGCCCCGTTGCGATAGTTCCTCTCCCACAAACCTGATCGAGTAGAGGCCGTTCTCGAACTTTTCTCGTTGTTTCATGGTGGTAAATCGGTTTCCCTATGCCTAATGTTGAAGTTCAGCGGCCGTCGGAGGCGGTCCGCTGAAACGGATGGTTGGGCGAATCTTTATCTATGGCCAATACGGCTCCATGCCTCGCGAAATGATTCATGCTCATAATCCTTGGGTTGTAGCCAAAAGGTCACACGCCCTTCCTTCTCCCCACGATGGCATCTATCAATAACTTCGGAGGGTGTTAAGACATATGCTGCCGGCTTACTGGTGAGTTGATTTAATATTACCCAGTAATCACCCATAATTTTATCTATGGTCTTCCCGAGTGGTACGGGGCTTCTCTTGCTCAACGCTTTAACTTGTATGCCACGATAAATTGAGGAATCACGGCTGTACGCAACAATGTCAATGCCCCGGGCATTGCGCGCTGTTGGCATAACATTCCAGCCCAGCATGGAAAGTCGGTAACAGCAATAATAAAGTCCAACATTGCCCGTAAGTTGGGGGTCAAGTGGAATAGTTGGAATTTCGATCACCTAGAAAATCCTGTAGATTCAGTCAAATGCTTAATGATGCTTATGGTGTATTTTGATACTCGGGTGCCCTTTGTTAATGTGGTACGGGGATGTTTTCCTGAGATGTACTGCGGCCACTTATTGAATATCAGAAAAAAGTCTGCTTCGCGCACACGCTGTGTAGTCTTTGCGTTCGGCGCTTTGATGATGACATGGTCGGTATTGACCTCCACTACCTCAAACGTATCTCCGAGGTAACCTCTGAACTGAGTCCAATTGCGTATCTCATCCCCTACGCAAAGGTTTGCTTGTAACGTTTTCCAGAACTCACCAAAGCTCATATTGCTTCCCTGATTTGAGTCGCCCAACTAGATTTAGATCGCCACATACTACCGACCCCAATCGGTCTAAGTCAAACCCGCGACGCAACAGTTCCTCGGCTCAACCACTTGCGATGGCGCGATTTATGCCACCTAAGATTTTGCGGATGGATGCTGAACCATTCACCATGCTCGCGCCCCCGCAGCCCCCGCGCCTGCTGGACCGTGTGGGGGAGCAGATTCGCATGCGGCATTACTCCAGTCGCACCGAGCAAGCCTATGTCGGCTGGGCGCTGCGTCGTGCTTTTCCATGGCAAGCGCCACCCGGTCTATATGGAGGTGGACGAGGTGGCGGCGATCCTGTCGCGCTTGGCGGCGCGGCGTAGCGTGTCGCATCCACGCAGAACCAAGCCAAGGCAGCGCTGCCCGAAAGTCTGCTACAGCCACCGCGTGAACCCCGCCATGGTCACACCCACGTGCTCACCAAAGGCGGCCGGGGCGTCTTGAACCCGCTAAGCGTGCTGTAGAGAATATGAATGAAATCCGCCTCTAGCGCTTGATGGACAAGCGCTGGCAGCTATTCAACCCATAGCAAACCCGCCGCCCTCACAGTGCGAAGATCTTCCCCGGATTCAGGATGTTCTTCGGATCCAGCGCCCGCTTGATGGCCCGCATCATGTCCACCGCACCAGCCCCCGTCTCGTCGAGCAAAAAGCCCATCTTGTGCAGCCCCACGCCGTGTTCGCCGGTGCAGGTGCCGCCCATGCTCAGGGCACGGGCCACCAGCTTGTGGTTCAGCTCCTCGGCGGTGATGCGTTCCTGGGGGATGTTCGGGTCCAGCAGGTAGCCGAAGTGGAAGTTGCCGTCGCCCACGTGGCCGACCAAAAAGTACGGGATGCCGCTGGCCTTGGCCTCGTCCACCGATTCGAGCAGGCAGTCCGCCAGGCGGCTGATGGGCACGCAGGTGTCGGTACTGATGGCGCGGCAACCGGGGCGGCTTTGCACGGCGGCGAAGTAGGCGTTGTGCCGTGCGGTCCACAGGCGCGTGCGCTCTTCGGGCGTGCTGGCCCATTCAAAAGCGTTGCCGCTGAATTCGCTGGCGATGGCCTGCACCGTCTCGGCCTGCTCCTTCACACCGGCGGGCGAGCCGTGGAACTCCATCAGCAGCATGGGCTCCTCGCGCAGGCCCAGCTTGCTGTGCGCGTTGACCATGCGCACGGTGTGGTGGTCGATGAGCTCCACGCGCGCGATCGGCACGCCAAGCTGGATGGTCTGGATCACGGTGCGCACGGCGGCCTCGATGCTCGGGAACGAGCAGATGGCCGCGCTCACCGCCTCGGGCAGCGGGTACAGGCGCACGGTGATCTCGGTCATGATGCCCAGCGTGCCCTCGCTGCCCACCATCAGGCGCGTGAGGTCGTAGCCCGCGCTGCTTTTCTTGGCGCGGGTGCCGGTGCGGATGACTTCGCCGCTGGCCGTCACCACCTCCAGCGCCAGCACGTTCTCGCGCATGGTGCCGTAGCGCACGGCGTTGGTGCCGCTGGCGCGCGTGGCGCTCATGCCGCCGATGCTGGCGTCCGCGCCGGGGTCGATGGGGAAGAACAGGCCCGTGTCCTTGATGGCTTCGTTGAGCTGCTTGCGCGTGATGCCGGGCTGCACGGTCACCGTCAGGTCGTCGGCGTTCACGCTCAG
>JAMHVS010000008.1:0-1008 GCA_035911315.1 Xanthobacter sp. | reverse complement strand
AAAAAGGCGCTGTACTTTTTAGAATGTTGGTAATCAATAGAAAGCGTGGGCCGTCCGCGCACAGAACTGAACTTTGAAAACGCGACTCTCGAAGAGGTTCGTCGGGCGATGGATTGCACCCCGACGAAGAAGGGCTTTCGCCGTCTCCAGGCACTGTTGTGGTTCTACGAAGGCAAGACCTATCAGGAGATCGCCAGCCTCTCCCACTTCAGCGAACGGCAGATCCTGCGCTTCATGCAGGCCTTCAACGCCCGCGGCCTTGACGGACTCATCCCTGGCCGCAGCAGCGGACGACCACGCGCAGTGTCTCAGGATGAATTGAAGGAAAAGATCATGCCCTTGGTCGATGAACCCTCCAAGGCCAGTCAAAGCCACTGGACGGCCGTCAAGCTGCACGGGTGGATCAAAGACACATTGCAAATCGAGTTAGGCTACAGCACCACCGTGCGCTACCTCCATGAGCTCGATTATAAGCTCAAGGTGCCGCGGCCCTGGCCGCTCAATCAAGACGAGGAAGCCAGGCAGGCCTTCTGTGAGAAGCTCCAATCCTGGCAAAAAGATGAGAGCATTGACCTGTGGTTTAGCGATGAAAGCGGCATCGAGGGTGACCCTCGTCCGCGCCGTCAGTGGACCAAGATCGGCAGCGTGCGCACTTCACCCTATTTGGGCGAACACATCCGTCACAATGTCTTTGGAGCCGTGCGCCCGAAGGATGGGCGGCTATGCTCCATGCTCTTCAACCACTGTGACAGCGACACGTTTCAAGCCTTCCTTGACACCTTGGCTGAAGAGAACCCTCCGGCGGTTGGCCGCCGGGCCCTGCTGGTGATGGACAACGCCTCCTGGCACAAGGTCAAGAGGCTCAACTGGCATCACTTCGAGCCGATCTACCTGCCTGCCAGATCACCCGATCTCAATGCCATCGAACGCCTCTGGCTGCGCTTGAAGGCCGACTGGTTCAACGGTTGGATCGCCAAGACATCGCCCCAGCTCCAGGAGCGCCTCATC
>JAMHVS010000007.1:0-1289 GCA_035911315.1 Xanthobacter sp. | reverse complement strand
CGGGTCAGGGATTCGACCTAATTGCGAGGCCTATGGTTACCTGCTCGACAGCAATGGCAATTGTTCCTACATCGACGCCTACAACCGTCAGGTGGAGCTTCACCCCGGCGTCAAGAAGATCTCGGTGATGGAAAAGACCTGCATGTGTACCCACATGCGGAACTTTGATCTGTGGACTTGCGGGCACTACACCTACCGCCTGAAGGATACGTCGCGCAAAGGGGCGGATGGTAATTACGAGATCCTCTCCGCGGAGCACGTGTTCCGTGACTATCAGTTCAGTACGGACAACCAGCTCGCCTTGCCGGAGTGACCGTGAAGTCGTGAGCCCGGAAGAAGCCCGGCGTTCAGCCGGGTTTTTTTCGAGTGTGCCGGCCAGCCGCTCAGAAGAAGCGCACGGCCGATTCGGCGGGCAGGGTCATGCCAGTGGCCCGCGCGCGTTTGAGCAATTCCCAGTAATAGCGGTAGGACGCACGGTCGTGGAGCTTGCCTGCATGCTGGATCGGCCCCCAGCCGCCGTCCTGGGCGGCAAGCAGGATGTCCGATGCGTCCTCGACTTCGGAGAAATCCGGGCGCATGGCTTCGACGATGGGTACGATCTGGTTGGGGTGAATGCTCCACATGCGCAGGTAGCCGAACTCCCGGCGCGCCCGTTCCGCATCGCGGCGGATATAGTCCAGATCCTTCAGTTCCGTGGTCACGTTATGGGAGGGCACCACCCCATTGGCAAGGGCGGCAGCGGCAATGTCGCATTTGGCGCGCACCACCAGGGGGTGGTCGAATTGTCCGGGGCTTCGCATGGCGGAACCCGGAATGGCGCCATGGTGACCACTGACGAAGTCCATTAGGCCGAAATCGAGGGATTCCACCCGGTCCAGGGCGGCAATGTCCCAGGCGTCCCGCAGCGCGCCGTGGGTTTCAATCAAGACGTGTACCGGGATCTCCCGCTCGATCCCATGTCGTTCTTCGGCATTGCGAATGCTCTCGATCTGGCGTGCGGCGTCCGCGGCGCTGCGTGGTTTCGGCAGGGTGAGGAAGGCCAGCCGGCGCCCGGCACGGCTCACCAGGATGTCCACATCCTGCTCCCAATGGGGGTGGGTGATGTCATGAATGCGCGCACCCACGCGCCCGAAGTGATTGTCATCGGAGAGCACGACCGAGGCTGCCATTTCGGCGTGTTCCGCTTCCGCACCGGCGCGGGCGCCGTCTTCGCAGTCGCACGTGATGTCAAAGACCGGTCCCAGCTCGACCTGGAGCGCAAGGGCCTTGCGCATGAGCTTTTCGCTGCC
>JAMHVS010000006.1:0-7525 GCA_035911315.1 Xanthobacter sp. | reverse complement strand
ACCACCGGCTTTGACAGGAAGTCGTTCATGCCCGCATCCATGCAGCGGGCCCGGTCTTCGCTGAAGGCGTTGGCGGTCATGGCGATGATGGGGACTGTCTGGCGGCCCCGAATCCGGCGGATTTGCCGTGTTGCGGTGACGCCGTCCATCTTGGGCATCTGCATGTCCATCAGGATCAGGTCGTAGGGTTTGGCCTTGGCTTTTTCCACCGCTTGAAGTCCGTTGTCTGCGGTGTCGATGATGAGGCCGGTCTTGGATAGAAGTTCCTGCGCAACAATCTGGTTGATCGGTTCGTCTTCCACCAACAGAACCGACATGCCCGCGCAGGTTTCGGTCAGCCGGGCTTCGGCATTGACCGTGTCGGCAGAGGTCCGGTTGCCGCTGGTCTGCTCGCACATTTTCAGTCTTGCGGTAAACCAGAAGGTACTGCCGACATCCGGGGTGCTGCTTACCCCCGCTTCGCCGCCCATCAATACCGCCAGATGCTTGGTGATGGCCAGCCCGAGGCCGGTTCCGCCGTATTCCCGCGTGGTGGAGCTGTCCGCCTGCTCGAAGGCCTTGAAGAGACGCCGTTGGGCTTGCGGCGCAATGCCGATGCCCGTGTCCTGGACCTCGAAGCGGAGCAGCAGGGTGGCGTCATCGCTCTCCACGACGCGGGTGCGCAGCGTGATGCTGCCGCTATCCGTGAACTTGATGGCGTTGTTGGCATAGTTGAGCAAGGCCTGGGTCAGCCGGGTTGGATCGCCCACCAGATGCCGCGGAACTTTCCCGGCCTCCACTTTCAGTTTCAGTCCCTTGGCCTGTGCCCTGGATGCAATGATGGACAGCACGTTGCTGAGCAGGACGTTCACTTCAAGCTGGGTTTCCTCCAGCGTCAATTTGCCGGCCTCGATCTTGGAGATGTCGAGAATGTCGTTGATGACGCTGAGCAGATGGTCTGCCGCGGCATTGATGGTGCCAAGCCGCTCGGCTTGTTGTTCGGTCACACCTTCACGGCGCAGCAGGTAGGCCATTCCCAGGATGGCGTTCAGCGGGGTGCGAATCTCGTGACTCATGTTGGCGAGAAAGACACTCTTGGCCTGGGTTGCCGCCTTGGCGGCATCCCGCTCCTGGCGGGTGCGCAGCATCTGGATGCCGAAGGACAGGTTCCGGGCCAGTTCATCGAGCAGCTTGACCTCCTCCGTTTCGAAGGCATTCGGCGCCCGCGCGTAGAGCGTGAGGGCGCCAATGGTGCGGTTCTCGCAGACGAGCGGCAGGCTGACGCTCGACTGGAATCCGTGCTTGAGCACCGCTTCGCGCCATGGGCGCACGTTCGGGTTGTTCAGGACATCCTGATTGACGGTGGTCCTGCCGGTGCGGATGGCGGTGCCCGCCGGCCCCAGGCCCAGGGGGCTATCCCCGTCCCACGAGATGCGAACCTCGTCCAGATAAGCGTTTTCAAAGCCCGATACCGCAACCGGGCGAACCGATTTCTGCTCATCGTTTTCGGGAACGCCAACCCAGGCCATGACGTAGTCGCCGGAGGTGACCATCACCCGGCAGATGTCGCTGAGCAGCGCCGCTTCATCGGTGGCACGGACGAGCCGCAGGTTGCAGTCGCTGAGCAGGCGCAGCGAGCGGTTGAGCCGCTGCATCTCGTCTTCGGCCCTTTTGCGCTCGGTGATGTCCCGGGTTACCTTGGAGAAGCCGATCAGGGTGCCGGAAGGGGCACGGAGTGCGGTGATGATGGCGTCGGCAAAAAAGCGCGAACCGTCCTTGCGAACGCGCCAGTTCTCCTCCTTCGCGCGGCCGGTTTCTGCGGCGAGCTTCAACAGGTCTGCCGGTTTTCCCTTGGCCTGTTCCTCGGGCGTGTAGAACAGGGCAATCGATTGGCCCAGGACTTCTGCTGCGTCGTAACCTTTCAGGTGCTGCGAGCCGTCGTTCCACGAGGTAACCCGGCCCTCGGGATCGAGCATGATGATGGAGTAGTCCTTGACGCTTGCGATCATCATCCGCAGGCCTTCTTCGCTCTTCAGGCGAATCTCGTCGGCGTGGTCACGTTCCGCTTTGAGTGCGGCCAGGGACAGGCCTATCAGCTGGGTGGTGGTGATATAGCTCCACAGCAGTATCAGCTCGAGTTGCGGGTTGTGCAGATGAAACGCGCCCTGTCCGGAGGAGGCACTCCACGTCGCCACCATTGCAGAACCCAGACACGCGACAGCCGCGGCAACGATGCCAAAGTGCAATGCGACCCAGGCAAACAAGGGGAGCACCAGAAAGGCCAGGGGAAGACGGAGTCCAACCTCGCCGTAATGCACGACGAAGACCAGCCAGGCAATGCCCCCCGCCGCCAGAAACCACAGGGCCAGGCTTCTCTTCTTTTCGCCAAGCCGGGCAAGGGCGTTGCGGGTCAGAGGCAACAGCAAAGGCCCGGCCAGCAACAGGCCGACCACATCACCGACCCACCAGGTGAGCCACGCAACCGCCATGCCGTCCAGTGTCAGCAAGCCTGCAAGATAGAGGTTGAAGACGCCGCCCGTGGCTGAAATGAGCATGCCGACGGCACTGGCGACGATGAACGAAGCGACATCGACCTGGCGATTGAAATTGCGGTCGAAATGAACCTGCCGCAACCAGAAGGCGCTCATCAAGGGCGCGAGGGTGTTGCCAATGGCGGTGCCGAAGGCGAGGGGAAAGGTCGAGCCGATGGCCCAATTGACCAGGAACGCAGCGATGGCGATGCCCGGCCACATGCCAAAGCCCCACCGTACAAGCGCCGCGACGGCGATGCCGGTAGGCAGCCAGATGAGCGTGATATGAGAGCCGAAGTACGGCAGCTCGAGCCCGAGCCAGCCGGTCGAAAAATACGCCACGGCGACAATGCAAAGCCGGGCGAGCTGCGTCAAACGGACATCCGAATGACCGGTTTGAGTAAGTGTGCTGACCAACGCTGCCCTCCTCGTCGCTTTCGTGGGCCTCGCCACCTCTCCACTATAGCCATGAATACTTCATGGCTAATGGCGCTTGTCAAAAATGCTCATCGACAGGATTGAAATCAGTCCGTGGTCAGTCAGTGAATGGCGGCGAGGGCCTGCTCCGCGAGGTCGCCGCTTCTGGCACACTTGCCCGGCCAAACTTTCAGGAGAATTGATCATGCCGACCGGAACCGTCCGACTTCATCGCGTGCTGCGTGCCAAACCGGAGAAGATCTACCGCGCCTTCCTGAACGCGGACGCGCTGTCGAAATGGCTTCCGCCTTACGGCTTCACCTGCCAGGTGCAGCACCTGGATGCGAGGGTGGGCGGCACGTTCAGGATGTCCTTTGAAAATTTTTCCACCGGCAACGGGCACGCTTTTGGCGGGGAATATCTTGAGCTGGTGCCGGGCGAGCTGATTCGCTATACGGACACCTTCGATGATCCGAACCTGCCCGGCGAGATTCACGTGAGGGTTTCAATCAGGCCGGTGGTGTGCGGCGCGGAGCTGACGATTGTGCAGGAAGGCATTCCGGAGATCATTCCCGTCGAGATGTGCTATCTCGGCTGGCAGGAATCGCTGGCTCAACTGGAGAGGCTTGTCGAGCCGGAGATTCCGGGCTGAGACGGGATGTGTTTTCTCGATGTGAATTGAATAACTAAAAGCGCCATGGATAAACTCGTTATTTTCGGTGCCGGATCTTCCATTCTTGTGGATCTCGAGGAGACATGCACTCGCCTGGGCCTGGACCTCTTTGCGATTGTCAATAATCAGGATGGCCCGTCTTTTGCAATTGATCAGGAAAAGGTAATCGGCCTCGCTGACGTGTCTGACGCCATGCTGGCCCATCCGATGGTGTTTGCGCTGTTTACGCCCGGCCACCGAAAGTTTGCACTCGACCAGGCGCGGGGCCTGGGTGCGACACGTTTTTATTCGCTGATCGATCCCACTGCCATTACGCCATCCAGCTTGAAGACGTCCGAGGGGGTTTTCATAAACTGCGCTGTGACCATTGGCGGAATGTCCAGTCTGGGCGCGTTCTCCTTCATAAACCGGAGCGCTTCGCTTGGCCACCATTGCACTATCGGCGAGTTTGCATCCATCGGGCCGGGGGTGGTGACCGGCGGATTTGTCTCCGTTGGTCGAGGCAGCGTTATCGGAACCGGGGCTGTGATTCTGCCCGGCGTCTCTATTGGCGCCAATGCCGTCGTGGCTGCAGGTTCCGTTGTCACGCGCGACGTCGGCGACAACTGCCTGGTCATGGGTAATCCGGCCGTCGTGAAAAGAGAGGGCATCGCCGGATACAACGAGGTGGGCGTATGAGCCGGGGTGCGTGGGGTCTTGATGGCGACGCAGCGCCTCTGATTGTGAACCTTGCCGCCACGGGCATGATTCCGACGCGGGAGATGTCGCCCCATGTCCCGCTGCAACCCGACGAAATCGTGCGTTGTGTATTGACGGCGGCGCGCACCGGAATTTCCATGGTGCATCTTCATGCGCGTGATCCGAATGGGCGGCCCACTTATACCAAGGATGTTTACGCCCGGATAATCCATGGCATTCGTGAGCATCGCCCGGATATCGTAATCGGGGTTTCGTGTTCCGGACGTGATTTTGGCGATATCGAGCAACGGGCCGATGTATTGAAGCTGAAGGGCGACCTCAAGCCGGACATGGCCTCCCTGACGCTGTCGTCAATGAACTTCGCCCGCAGCGCGAGCATTAACGAACCGGAGATGGTCCGGCGTTTGCTGGACAGGATGCTCGAGAACGACATCGTTCCGGAGTTCGAGATTTTTGATCTTGGCATGGCCAACTACGCAGCTTATCTGGTGGCCAAGAACAATATGGAGGCACCCATCTATGCCAACATTATTCTGGGCAACGTCGCTACTGCCCAAGCAGACCTGCTCAGTATTGCCACATTGACCACCGCTTTGCCTGCCGGAACAATCTGGGGGCTGGGCGGCATTGGCAGCTCACAGATTGAAGTTACCGCGATTGCCGCCGCCGTGGCGCCGGCGGTACGCGTGGGGCTGGAAGACAATCTCTGGATGGACCGAAAACGTATGCAGCTTGCGACCAATGAAGGCATGGTCGAGAGAGTTCATGCGCTGGCAGCACTGGCCGATCGCTCGGTGATGCAAGCGTCCGGACTCAGGGCTGCGCTGAGAATGGCCAAGGTTTGAGCGTGAAATTCCTGGTGGCGTGGATCGGGCGTTTGATCAAGCAAGAGAACGCGCAGGGCCCGGACACGACAACGGTGCCCGATCACGAAATTCTGGAAAGCAGCGAACCCTCGGCGCAAGACCGCTCGGTCACGCGTCCGCTCCATGACCTGCGGTCTTGCGTTCTGCCCAATGGCTTCTTTATCAAGAGCGGCCCGGAGATTGAGCGGTTTGTTCAGTCTCTTGGCATTCTTTCGCCGCTGGATGCGGAATGGCGACAGTCGCCCTGCAATCCTCAGGCCTACATCGCAAGCTTGAAGAACATGACCTTGTTGCCGGGTTGCAAGGTGCTGCTGGATGCCGGGGGCGACGCCCATAGCGATGAAATGGAAATGGCCTTTCGGGTTTTCTCGCTTCGCCCCAAGGTCTGGACGATGGAATTGTCTGATGGTCCACAACTTCGCTTTGCGCATCCGCCGCTTTCTCCGGACATCATTCCTGCAGGCATTCATCTGACAGGCGAGCACGAGGCCAATTACTTTCACTGGGTGTGTGAGCTTCTGCCCAGGCTCCACCTCTATGAAAAAATGGCGTCGGAGACCGATTTGCCCTTGCTGGTTTCCGCCGGGCTGAACAAGAACCTTTATGATTTTATCGACCTGATTTGTTCACGGAAAAGAAAACTCAAGTATCTCGACCCGGGAATGAGTTATCGCGTGGCGCAGCTGGTTTACCCTTCGGACACAAGCAGAATTCTCGATGTTTATGACAGGGCTCCGAGCACGGAAAGCACTTATCTGTCAGTTCCGCTGTTAAAGGACATGGTGGCGACAATCAAGAACGCCGTCGCCCTCCGGGACGAAGGCGAGCGCAAGCGGATTTTTGTCAGGCGGTGTTCTGCTTATCGAAAATTGCTGAATGAGGCGGAGGTCGAAGGGTTTTTTGTCGGGCACGGATTCGAGCCGCTTGATCCTGGTGAGCTTTCTGTTCGGGATCAGATTGCTCTTTTTTCGAAGGCCGATGTCATCGTCGGGCCGTCCGGGGCCGCATTAACGAACATCCTGTGGTGCCGGGGTGGTACCAGGGTTTTTGTATTGCATTCCGACCATCCCTTCAAAAAGTATCCCTACTGGGATGCCGTGGCGCGTGTGGCGGGGGCGGATATTGCCTATATATCCGGGCCGCGAGCCTATGCCGTGGAGGGTGTCTTCCAGGTTCACGATGACTTCACCATTCGACTTGATGATTTGAATATCGTCATTGAAAGCTCACGGCAGTTCAGTGCCGGCCTCGGCTGATGCCCGTGGCGAGCAGGCGTCCGCGAATCTCCCCATTATTAATCCGGCCCTTTGATTCCCTTGCCACCGTTCGGGCTGAACGTGTGGTCGCTATTCAATGACCGGGTTGATGAGTCCTCCTGGAGGGTGTTCCGTTTGCGGTTGCGACAAGGAATGGTCACGGGTGATTTTCTGTAGAGGCGACAAGGGGCGGCTTCAGTCGCCCGCCGCGTGTTGAATCATCGACATGCCGCATATCAGAGTCCGCGGGCGACTGAAGTCGCCCCCACAGTCTGCCGCGCCGCCGCTGCAAAAGGGGCGGCTATCAACCCGGCTCTGCCGCAGCCTTTCGACAAGTTAATTAATGGCCGGGCCAATAATCGGCGTACTTGAGCGCGCACCCATAGGGCCCGGTGCTGGCGTAGGCCAGCTTGCGGCCGGTCGTGGGGGCTTGCGTCAAGGGGCCAGTTCGCCGCCGCCGAGCACCTTGTAAAGCGTGACGGCATTGGTGGCGGCCGCCAGCTTCAGGCTGACCAGGCTCTGGCGCGCGGCGTACAGGCTGCGCTGGGCGTCGAGGGCGCTCAGGTAGCTGTCCACGCCCTTCTGGTAGCGCGCGTCCGACAGGCGGTAGCTGGCGGCGCTGGCGTCCACCAGCTTCTGTTGCGCATCGAGGCGGGCATCCAGCGTGGCGCGCTGGGCGAGGGCGTCGGCCACCTCCCGGAAGGCGCTCTGGATGGCCTTCTCGTAGCGGGCCAGGTAAATGTCCCGGTCGGTTTCGGCCACCTGCAGCCTGGCCCGGTTGGCGCCGGCATTGAAGATCGGCAGGCTCACTTGCGGGATGAAGGTCCACGCCCCCGAGCCCGCCGCGAACAGCCCGTCCAGGCTGCTGCTGGCGGTGCCGGCCGTGGCGGTCAGGCTGATGCTCGGGAAGAAGGCCGCCCGCGCCGCACCGATGTTGGCGTTGGCGGCGCGAAGCTGGCGTTCGGCGGCGAGCACGTCGGGCCGTTCCTGCAGCACCGCGGAAGGCAGGCCGGCGGGCAGTTCGCGCAGCGCCGTCACGCTGTCCAGCCCGGCCGGCGGCAGCAGGGTGTCGGGCACCGCGGTGCCTACCAGCAGCACCAGCGC
>JAMHVS010000005.1:0-8724 GCA_035911315.1 Xanthobacter sp. | reverse complement strand
ACGGCGTGAACACCACCATCAGCTTGAAGTGATGGCGGCAAGGGCCTGCGCCCTGCTGGCCAGCGCACTGGCGCTCTCGCTGGCCTGTGCGCAAGCGCAGGCGCAGGCGGGCGCGGCCTGCCGCGCTGGCGGCACGGTGGACGAAATCAATGCCTGCGCCGTGCAAGACTTCCAGGCCGCTGACACCACCATCGCCGTGCTCTACGGCGACGTGATGCGCGCCCTGTCGGCCCACGAACGCCCCCAGCTGCGCCAGGAGCACGGCGCCTGGCAGCGCGCACGCGCCACGCAATGCAAGCAGGCCACCCGCGCCACGGAGCAGCAGGCCGAGGGCCCGCGCCTCTACCATGAATGCCTCACGCGCGAGACGCAGCAGCGCCGCCGGGGCCTGATGCGCTGGCTGAGCGCCGACACGCCGGCCAAGTAAAACAATAAAGACAGAGAGACACCATGGACTTTGAGCTGACCGAAGAACAACGCGCCTTTGCCCAGACCGCCCGCGACTTTGCCCTGGCCGAGCTGGCCCCGCACGCCGCGCACTGGGACGAGGAAGGCATCTTCCCGCGCGAGGCGATTGCCAAGGCCGGCGAGCTGGGCTTTTGCGGCCTGTACGCGCCCGAGAGCGCTGGCGGCCTGGCCCTGCCCCGCCTGGACGCCACCCTGGTGTTTGAAGAAATGGCGGCCGTAGACCCCAGCACCACCGCCTTCATCACCATCCACAACATGGCCACCTGGATGCTGAGCACCTGGGCCACGCCGGAGGTGCGCGACCACTGGGGCCCGCTGCTCACCACCGGGCAAAAGCTCGCCAGCTACTGCCTGACCGAGCCCGGCGCAGGCTCGGACGCCGCCTCGCTCAAGACCCGGGCCGAACTGGTGGGCCACGAATACGTCATCAACGGCGCCAAGGCCTTCATCAGCGGCGCGGGCAGCACCGACGTGCTGGTGCTCATGGCCCGCACGGGCGATGCAGCATCGGGCGCCAGCGGCATCAGCGCCTTTGCCGTGCCCGCTGATACGCCCGGCATCAGCTACGGCAAGAAGGAACAGAAGATGGGCTGGAACAGCCAGCCCACCCGCACCATCAGCTTCGACAACGTGCGCATCCCTGCCGACCACCTGCTGGGCCGCCAGGGCGAAGGCTTCAAGATCGCCATGAAGGGCCTGGACGGCGGCCGCATCAACCTCGCCACCTGCTCGGTGGGTGCGGCCCAGGGCGCTTTGAGCGCCGCGCAGCAGTACATGCAGGACCGCAAGCAGTTCGGCAAGCCCATCGCCAGCTTCCAGGCCCTGCAGTTCAAGCTGGCCGACATGGCGACGGAACTGGTCGCGGCACGCCAGATGGTGCGGCTGGCGGCAGCCAAGCTCGACGCCGGGGCGCGCGACGCATCGACCTACTGCGCCATGGCCAAGCGCTTTGCCACCGACGCGGGCTTTACCGTGGTCAACGACGCGCTGCAGCTGCACGGCGGCTACGGCTACATCCGTGAATACCCGCTGGAGCGCCTGCTGCGCGACGCGCGCGTGCACCAGATCCTGGAAGGCACCAACGAAATCATGCGCGTGATCATCGCCCGCCGCATGCTGGACGGCGACGCGACGGAGGTCATCCGCTAGCCAAGAACACTATCAATTCAATAGCTGCTAGCGCTTGCCACATAAGCGCCAGAGGCCTATTTGGCTTGAAACCATGCCCGCCCGCCCCCTCTCCGACGAGACGCTGCACCTGATCGACGCCGTGCGCGACGCGCTGGCGCACCGCGGCGACGTGGAAGAACGCACCCTGTTCGGCTGCTGGGCCTTCTTCGTGGACGGCAAGCTGTGCATCGGCGTCAAACACGGGGAACTGCTGGTGCGCCTGCCGCCCGCGCGGCACGGCGAGTTCCAGGAAATGCAGAACACCCGCGAACTCTCGCCCGGCGGCGGCATGCAAGGCTATTTTTGGGTGGAGCCCAACGGCTACGCCACGCGCGCGCAATGGAACTTCTGGCTGGAGGAAGCCCTGGCCTACAACCCGCAGGCCAAGGCCACGCCGCCGCGCAAGAAAAAGGCCGGCGCGGCCCAGGCTGCCGGAGCCGCCACCACCGCGCGCAAGACGAAGCACAGCATCTTCGACGCCGAAGAAGACTGAACGGAGGAAACCGCCATGCCCCTACGCATCGTCCGCCTTGGCACCCCGCGCGCACCCGGCGAAGGCACCCGCATCGGCACCGTGCGCCGCCCGCCGCGCGGCGTGCCCAAGGCCGAGTTCGCCAGCCGCGACTACTACGACGTGTGGTACCCCCTGCTCTCGCCCACCCCCGAGCTGGTCCAGCAAGCCCTGCACGCGCAGGCCGAAAAAGACAGCCAGCAGAGCGACAAGGAATGGGCGCAGTTCGTCAAGCACTTCCGCAAGGAACTGGCCCAGCCCGAAGCCAGCCGCACGCTGGACCTGCTGGCCGCGCTGTCAAAGCACAGCGCCCTGTCGCTGGGCTGCTACTGCGAGGACGAGGCACGCTGCCACCGCTCCGTGCTGCGCGCCGAACTGCTGGCGCGGGGGGCGGACATCACGGACTAGGATTTCAAGCCTTTTTGGCCTCTAGCGCTTGCTGGACAAGCGCCAGCAGCTATCAATTTCATACCAAAACCAAAGGAGCAACACATCATGAAGATCGCATTCATCGGCCTGGGCAACATGGGCGGCCCCATGGCACTGAACCTGCACAAGGCGGGCCACGAAGTGTGCGCGTTCGACCTGTCCAAACCCGCCTGCGACAAGGTGGCCGAGGGCGGCGCGCAGATCGCCGCCAGCGCAGCCGACGCCGTGGAGGGCGCCGAGGTCGTCGTCACCATGCTGCCCGCCAGCCAGCATGTCGAGGCACTGTTCCTGGGCGCGGGCAACCTGCTGGCCCAGTTGCCCGCAGGCACGCTGGTCATCGACTCGTCAACCATAGCCGCCGCCACCTCCCGCAAGGTGGCCGAGGCCGCCAAGGCCAAGGGCGTGGCCTTTATCGACGCGCCCGTCTCCGGCGGCACCGGCGGCGCCATCGCGGGCACGCTGACCTTCATGGTCGGCGCCGACACCGCCGACCTGGAGCGCGCCCGCCCCGTGCTCGAAAAAATGGGCGCCAACATCTTCCACGCAGGCGCCGTGGGCGCAGGCCAGACCGCCAAAATCTGCAACAACATGCTGCTGGGCATCTTGATGGCCGGAACCAGCGAAGCCATCGCCCTGGGCGTGGCCAACGGCCTGGACCCCAAGGTCCTCAGCGAAATCATGCGCCGCAGCTCCGGCGGCAACTGGGCGCTGGAAAAGTACAACCCCTACCCCGGCGTCATGGAAACCGCCCCCGCCAGCAAGGGCTACGCGGGCGGCTTTGGCACCGACCTGATGCTCAAGGACCTGGGCCTGGCGCAAGAAAACGCCATGGCCGTGAAGGCCGCCACGCCGCTGGGCGGGCTGGCGCGGGCGCTGTACGCGGCTCACAGTATCTCGGGGTATGGGGGGGAGGATTTCTCCAGCGTGATCAAGATGTTGCAGAAGCAGGGGTAATCTGCGGGATAAGGGCCTTTACCGGCTGAAACGGGCGCTGTAGCATGTGGTTACAGCGCCCGTTGTCTTTTCTGATGGAGGCGATTCGCAAAACAAATCATTACATTTTTTGCATTGCCCGATAAATTTTTAGATGCTATCGTGAATATTAGTTTTGGTAAAAAATAGATGGGAGCGCACATGACATTACGCAATCAAATGCTTGCTTTTGCAGCGCTTTCGCTCTGCTGGATAACCGTTTATGCAGCAGAACATAGCTTGAATCGCGGACAGACAGTTGATTATGGGATTCACCCAAGGCTGCTAGCTGATGCAGAGGCCATTCTCATGCCGAATGCGGATTTTGACTTGGGACGAGGATCAAGGCAGGAAATATTAATTACCGGAGAAATCATATCCAAGGATGAACGTTTTTAACCGGAAAATTCAATAATATTGCCGCCAAATTCATTCATTCGCCCTTTACAAAAAGGCGTGCCCGTAAGGATGTATTTAAAAAAATACCAAGACCGCAACGCTTATTATCCTATTGGAATTTTCAAACACGATTCGGCCGGAGGGGTGAAATGAACACGAAATCCACCACAATAATGTCTTTTTTGCTCTCCGCCTCAACTGCAGTGATGGGATTTCCCGCTTGCCACCTGCGTGCGGCAACACCTATACCATTGAATACCACCTACAATGTAGGCCCAAATCTTGCCGGTGCAATCACCAACATCCCCGGTCTTGGTCAAGCACTGCTTGACGGAATTAACGTTTGGAATGTTAGCGGATATTATACAAACGGAAGACTAATTGCCCCTGGTACGATATCGGCCTCAGATTGTCCTGATGGCCTGTCGCTGCAAGTTGGCGTGTACTCGTTTGAAGCGTCCACCTGTCAGGCGGCCATAAAAACAGGAGTTACTGGATCCTACGATCTCGATGATCTATTCATTCCATTGGGTTTTGTTGATTACTACCATAATCCAAATTGCCAGAATTGTACCACATTGGGTACAAAATCTATTTCTCTGAATCTGAATGTTCTATGGTCATTGGGGGCCGAGCCGGGAAAACGCGATGTGCAAAGCGTCATGGCGCATGAAGCAGGACACGCTCTGGGAATTGCACACGGGGAAAATAATGTTTGCCCTGACTACGCGCCTAGCTATTTCAGTTATACGCCAAGTTGTGCGGCCCTTGCTGCCTATCCACCATCGTCACCAGATTTTCCCGGATATCCGCCGCCGCCGGGGGTCGATCCAAACAGGCCAACTATGGGAAATTTCATTTACCCAGGCGAAACTTGTGTCAGAACGCTGTCGGCGCACGATATTCAAAGCGCGACGACGCCCCTTCCGCCTTGAATGTTGAGTTGGAGAATAGAAATGAGAAATAAAATTCATGGAATTCTCGTTTGCGCGTTGATGCTTTTGGGGATTTTTGGGCATGCATATGCAGGCCTACCAGGACCGCCGATTAAAATCGCCCTGTATTTTGGTCCATATCAAGATACCATCAAGGATATGGTGAGTCACAATCTTTCACGGGGGGAGTTTAATAGTTACTCTGTTGGAAAAATTGAGACGCCAGACGAATCTCCTGCACTGGGAAATAATGTTGATATTTATCATGGCATGGTCAAGGCCAACGGCAATATTATTTCGTGGGTGCCGCCAACAAATCCCGGCAATCCGTCTAGCGACAGAGCCGACATTGTGAGCGGCCTAGCTCCTCTGGATGCCAACAAGAAACTGGATGGCTTTATGTATACTGGGCATAAGGACAATTCATATCTTTACATGGAGTACAAATTCATGCCAGAGGATGTTCCTGGTTTGTACATCTTCTTCATTTTGGTGGTAGATGCCGGGAAGAATCCTGCCGATCCGGGGAACTGGATTACGAGCAAGACCAGAATTGTTTCGGTAAAACCCTGAAATACTGGCCGGCATTTCTTTTGCAATTTTTCTTTAGAGATTCGATCATGCTCCATTTCGAGTCAATGCCGCGAGTATTCTTCCACTGGATCGTGGCCCCGCTCGTTTGGCTGGGCACCGTGGCAGTGCACGCCAACACGATTCCATTGGCTCTTCCATTTCGAGTATCTGTTGAGGCATCCACACCAGAAGTCATTTTTGGAAAAGTGCGGCGCAGCGCCCCTGGTTTGCCGATTATATTCAAGACACGTATTGATCCCGTATATTCTGATCCGGAAGGTCTTGGGAAATGGGATGTGTATTTCGGATTCATGTACGGCGGAAAGACTTTTTCTGTGGTGCCAGTTTCCGGCCCTTCTGGAATAGTGCCGGGTCTTGCCGAGGGCCTGGAGCCGCTGGGACGGGATGTTACATTCGAGAGAGCAAAAACTTCCACCGATCTTCTGCATGGTCAGGATATTCAACACCAAGTGTCAGCGAACGATGAGGATGGAATGTTGTTCGTGTTCAGCTTCCTGGTTGCCAAGGGGGCCGACCCCAATGACCCCGATAATTGGATGGCCCATGACAGCATGTTTTTTTGGGTGCTTCCGTAGTCTCTTAAGGGGACCGTAGCCAGGCGCCGTTCAAAGGGTTGCGAGCGCCGAATTGCTGGGTCATCCAGGCCATTCACATGGGCATGAGCGCCAACCTCGCCTCCAGCCAAAAACTCCTTCAGCACTAACCATCCCGACGATTTGCTCCTGGGGGAGGACACGCTGTCCCGCCAGGAGGCGCTGGTCTCGTCCCTGGCCGAGTTTCTTTCTGCCTACCTTAGTACGGACTGAAGGGTGGAGCCCTTCTCCTACCCGCCCCGCGGCGTTTTCCCGGTAAGGTCGGCCGATGCATTCGAACCGATCCACCGTCTCCTCTCTGATTCCCGTCTCCGGCAAAGCCCTGGCCGCCGCTGTCTTGACCACCCTGCTTGCCGCCTGCGGCAGCAACCCCCAGGTAGCCCCCGTGACGCCGCCCTCCTCTGCCTCCGACCCCGCCCGCACCCTGCAAACCTACGACTGGGATCTGGCCGCCGCCTACGACGGCCGTGGCCAGGCGGCACCCGGGTGGCAGTTGGCGGGCCGCCCGGCAGCGCGCCTGCATTTCGAAAAGGACGGGCTGTCGGTGCAGAACCTGTGCAACCGCGTCGGCGCGAGCTACACACTCGACGGCCAGCGCCTGACGGTGAACCGCCCCATGTCCACCCTGCGCGCCTGCGCGGACCGCGAATTGATGGGCCTGGAGCACCGCGTGGCCGCGCAGCTGCCACAGGCCCAGCGCTACGAGCTGCGCAGCGGCGCGGCGGCGCCCCGGCTGGTGCTGCATTTCACCGACGGCAGCCGCTGGGAGCTGGCCGGTTCGCCCACGCCCGCCACGCGCTACGGGTCGGCGGGCGAGCGCATCTTCCTGGAGGTGGCGCCCGAGCGCGTGGCCTGCAACCACCCGCTGATGCCCAACGCCCAGTGCCTGCGCGTGCGCGACGTGCGCTATGCCGACAACGGCGTGAAGCAGGGTGTGGGCGAGTGGCGCATCTTCCAGGGTGAGATCGACGGCTACCAGCACGAACGCGGCATCCGCAACGTGCTGCGCGTGCAACGCTATTCCCTGGCGCGCAACGGGCAGCTGCCCGCCGATGCGCCCAGCCATGCCTATGTGCTGGACATGGTGGTGGAGTCGGAACGCGCGCCCTGAGAATCAGGGCAAAAAACGGCTGCAGCGCCCGCCCATCAAGCGCTGAAAGCTATATTAATGATAGTAAATCAATCCATGGGGACGGGCTGGGCAGCAGCCTACGCAGCGGCAAACGGATTGAAGACCTCGAACCCCAGCGCCTTGAAGCTCGCCACGTTGCGGGTGACCACGGTCAACCCATGCACTTTGGCCGTCGCGGCGATCATGGCGTCTTCGTAGAGCGTGTCGGACTTCCTGTGCATCAGCCGCGCCCATGCCCGGAAGGTGGGCGCATCCATCGGCAGGACGTTGTAGGCGCCGGCCACCAGTTCCAGCCAGGCCTCGATCTCGTGGGCCTTGCGAGCGTCCTGCTCCCGGGTCAATTCAATGCCCGCCTGTATCTCGCCCAGGGTCACGGCGGACAGGTGCAGTTGGGCGTCATCGACCGATTCCAGCCAGGCCACCACGGCGCCGTGCGGGCGCGGCGTGCGCAGTTCGGAAACGATGTTGGTGTCGAGCAGGTACATGGGCGCCATGCCGGCATCGGTCACGCCATGGGCTCCACAGGGCGGCGCCTGGTCTGCCCGCGCTCCGGCACGATCATGCCGCTGCGCGCCTGGTCGGAAAGCAGCAGTTGCTTCAACGATGGCCGCGTCGCGGATTGCAGGCGCCGCCACTCTTGCGCGGGCACCAGCACGGCGGTCTCGGCGCCGCGCCGGGTCACCATCTGCGGGCCTTTCGTGAGGCAGGCATCCAGGAATTCGCTGAACCGTGCCTTCGCATCCTGAACGGGCCATGTGTGCATAGCGGTCTCCATCAAACTAGTCATTTGACTAGTCTTTCATGGTTCACCCTTCTCGTCAAACCACCCTCGGCCCTGCGGCCCGGGTTCATCCGGATTTTTGAATGAAAAGTGGCTGTAACGCCCATCCATCAAGCGCTGCAAGCTATTTAATCAATAACATTCACTCCTGGCCCGCAGGCCGCAGGAAGCGCTCTTCGAACACCTCGGCAGGCACGGGCTGGCTGAGCAGATAGCCCTGGATTTCATCGCAGCTCAGCATGGCCAGCTGGCGGCTCTGCTCGTCGGCTTCCACGCCCTCAGCCACCACCTTCAGGCCCAGCGAGTGCCCCAGGTTGACGATGGTGGACACCAGCGCCTGGCCCTGCGGCCCCGCCGCCATGCCCAGGATGAAGGAGCGGTCGATCTTGAGCGTGTCCACCGGCAGCCGGGCCAGGTAGCTCAGCGACGAGAAGCCGGTGCCGAAGTCGTCGATGGCGATGGTGATGCCCATCTCGCGCAGGGCGTGCAGGCTGCGGGTGCTGTGCTCCACGTTTTCCATCACCATGCTTTCGGTGATCTCCAGCTCCAGCCCGGCGGCGGCCTGCGGGTCGTGCGCGATGGCGCCCGCCACCTCGGCGATGAAGCCCCGGTGGCGCAGTTGCAGGAACGACACGTTGACCGCCACACGCAAGGGCGGGTGGCCGGCGCGGCGCCAGCGCTGGTTGTCGGCCAGGGCCTGCCGCAGCGCCCAGCGGCCCACGTCGTAGATCAGGCCGGTT
>JAMHVS010000004.1:0-4238 GCA_035911315.1 Xanthobacter sp. | reverse complement strand
TTGGCGACGACACCATGCGTGCGCGAACCGATAACTCAGCCCACAACTTTGCCGTCATGCGCCATTTCGCCCTCAACCTCATCCGCCTCGCCCCCTCCAAACGCAAGGGCGGCCTCAAAGTCCGACGCCTCGTCGCCGCAACTTCCGACTCCTATCGCGCTGAAATCCTCGGTCTTATATAAGATTCATGCGATTGCCCTGTGCGTGAGGGCTCCTGCCCCCTCGGGGTTGGCTTTTTCATGCCTCGTTCTGTGGCATCGTGGCATTGCATCGGCCGAGTGGGCACCATTTGTGTGCACTTTTTGCACGGCATGCACCGTATTGGTGCCTGTTTTTTTCGGGGCGATGTGGCCTGCCCTTGTGGCACAATGAACTGTTTTCACTTGGCAGCTGGCATGCTCCCTGCTTTCAAGCGTTCTGACTTATTGTTGTAACCCCTATCTTTTTCCACTGCGCAGCAGCTTCAACCCGTTAGGAGTGAGTGATATGACCCCGCAAGACGTCATGAAGATGGTTCAGGAAAACGAAGTCAAATTCGTCGACTTTCGTTTTACCGACACCAAGGGCAAGGAACAGCACGTTGGCGTGCCCGTGAGCGCGTTCGACGACGATAAGTTTGAAAGCGGTCATGCCTTTGACGGTTCTTCGATTGCCGGCTGGAAGGGTATCCAGGCTTCCGACATGCTGCTGATGCCGGATCCCAACACCGCCTACATCGACCCGTTCTTCGACGAAACCACCCTGGTTCTGTCCTGTGACGTGATCGACCCCGCCGACGGCAAGGGCTACGACCGTGATCCCCGCTCCATCGCCAATCGTGCCGAGGCTTACCTGAAGTCCTCCGGTATTGGTGATACCGCCTACTTTGGCCCGGAACCCGAATTCTTCATTTTCGACTCCGTCGAGTGGAAAGTGGGCATGTCCGGTGCGTACCACAAGATCTTCTCCGAAGAAGGTGCCTGGTCGTCCGACACCAAGTTCGAAGGCGGCAACACCGGTTACCGTCCCGCCGTGAAGGGTGGCTATTTCCCCGTCCCGCCGGTTGACTCCTTCAACGACATGCGTGCCGCCATGTGTCTGGCCCTTGAGGCCTGCGGCGTGCCCGTCGAAGTGCATCACCACGAAGTCGCCACTGCCGGCCAGAACGAAATCGGCACCAAGTTCGACACCCTGGTGCGTCGCGCCGACCAGACCCAGATCCTGAAGTACATCGTCCAGAACGTTGCCCACCAGTACGGCAAGACGGCCACCTTCATGCCCAAGCCCATCGTTGGCGACAACGGTTCCGGCATGCACGTGCACCAGTCCATCTGGAAGGACGGCAAGAACCTGTTCGCCGGCAACGGCTACGCTGGCCTGTCCGAGACCGCCCTGTTCTACATCGGCGGCATCATCAAGCACGCCAAGGCCCTGAACGCCATCACCAACCCGCTGACCAACTCCTACAAGCGTCTGGTCCCGCACTACGAAGCACCGGTGAAGCTGGCCTACTCTGCCAAGAACCGTTCCGCTTCCATCCGTATCCCGTTCGTGAACAGCGAAAAGGCCCGCCGCATCGAGACCCGTTTCCCGGATCCGGGTGCAAACCCCTACCTGTGCTTTGCCGCGCTGATGATGGCCGGCCTCGACGGCATCCAGAACAAGATCCACCCGGGCGATCCCGCCGACAAGAACCTCTACGATCTGCCGCCGGAAGAAGACGCGCTCATCCCGACCGTCTGCTCCAGCCTCGAGGAAGCACTGGCTGCCCTCGACAAGGATCGTGAGTTCCTGACCCGTGGTGGTGTGTTCAGCAATGACTTCATCGATTCCTTCATTGCCCTGAAGAACGATGAAGTGAACCGTCTGCGCGTCGAAGTGCACCCGGTCGAGTTCGAGATGTACTACGCCATCTGATCTTCGGGTCGGAGCCGGTCAGCGTGCTGGCCGGCCAACGCGTTACAAGGGGACGGGCTTAGGCCCGTCCTTTTGTTTTCGGCCCTTGTTTGTGTTTGACCGGGCCGGCCCCTAAACTAGTCCAGCTTCTGAACCAACCTGTGCCAACGATGAACCCGAGAATTTTCCTTTCGCTGGCTGCCTCGCTGTGTATTTCCCCGGCGTGGGCGGATATCTACAAGTGCGTTGATGAGGCTGGCCACGTCACATACACCAACAGCAAGGCTTCCGGGCGGGGGTGCAGTCTTCTTGCCCGTGATCAGGCGGTGTCTTCGGTACCGAGTGCATCCCGCCCGGCACCTGCGCCCCAAAATGGTGCATCTACGTCCAGTGCGGGTTTCCCCAGGGTCGATACGGGCACCCAAAAGGCGCGCGACAGTGATCGGCGCCGCATTCTTGACGAAGAGCTGGCCAGTGAACAGAAAGCCCTGGATGCGGCCCGGCGGGACCTGGCGAGTCAGGAGAGCATCCGTACCGATGAGCGCAATTACCAGAAGGCGCTGGAGCGGCTGCAGCCCTACAAGGACAAGCTGCAGATCCACGAACGCAACATCGAGGCCCTGCGCAAGGAGATTGCGAACCTCCGTTAGGGGGGCTCCGTCGCCTCAGTGAATCGTCGGGCAAGTGGTCTGCTTCTTGCATTGGTCTGCCCATATGCAAAACGACCAATCCCCCAGCCCTACCTCCCCTTTTGCTGGCCTCGAACTGTTGTCATCTGCCGTGGTGCTGGTGGACGACGAACTCACCGTGCGCTATCTCAATCCCGGGGCTGAAAACCTGTTCGCCGCGAGCAGCCGCAAGATCGTCGGCTATTCCCTGCGGCGCCTGCTCGGGGAGCCGGCGGGGCTGGCCAGCGCACTCAACAATGTTCTGCGGGACAACTGGAGCTATACCGGACACAACCTGACGGTGACGCGCCCGGGCATGGAGGCCCTGCAGCTTGACTGCACCGTCACGCCCGTCGATTCGGTCAGCGCGCGCCTGCTTCTGGAGTTCCGTCCGATGGACGCGCACCTGAAAGTGGCACGCGAGGAGCAGCTCGCGCACCAACAACAGGCAAGCCGCGAACTCATCCGCAATCTGGCTCACGAGATCAAGAATCCCCTGGGGGGCATCCGTGGTTCGGCCCAGTTGCTTGAGCGGGAGCTGGACGATCCGCAACTGCGCGAATACACCCAGGTGATCATCGCCGAGGTCGATCGTCTGCAGGACCTGATGAACCGGCTGCTCACCTCCCACCGGATGATGCAGCCCTCCCAGCTCAACCCCCATGATGTCCTTGAACGGGTGAGGCGCCTGATCCTGGCGGAGTTCCCGGCGGTGACCGTGCAGCGGGACTACGACACGAGCCTGCCCTACATCACCGGAGATCGCGAACAGCTCATCCAGGCCATCCTGAACATCGCCCGCAATGCCGCCCAGGCCATGCACGGCAGCGGTGAAATCGTGCTGCGCACCCGGGCGGCTCGGCAAGTTACCCTGGCCAAGCGCCGTTTCAAGCTCGCCCTGCAGTTGCAGGTGATCGACAACGGCCCCGGCATACCGGAAGGCATTCGCGACAAGATTTTCTACCCCCTGGTGTCCGGGCGTGAGAACGGCAGCGGCCTGGGCTTGTCCCTTGCACAGAGCTTCGTCGAACAGCATCAGGGGGCAATCGAGGTGGAGTCCCGTCCCGGGCGCACCTGTTTCACGATCTTCCTGCCGATCGCCAGGGATCTGGAATCATGAATTGACTGAGGCACTGTTTTGGTGCATTTGTCCGCTAACCCTTTTTGTTTGCCTGAATCACTTGTGCGCGTGAATGACATGAATGCAGTCTGGATAGTTGATGACGACCGCTCGATCCGTTGGGTGCTGGAGAAGGCCCTGGCGCGGGAGGAGATTCCGTACAAGAGCTTCGGCTCCGCCGGGGAAGTGCTCGCGGCGCTGGAGGGTACGTCGCAGGCGCCAAGGGTGCTGCTCTCCGACATCCGCATGCCCGGCGAGTCGGGTCTGACCCTGCTGTCCAAGGTCAAGGCGCGCTTTCCGCACATGCCGGTGATCATCATGACCGCCTACTCTGACCTGGACAGCGCGGTGGCGGCCTTTCAGGGCGGAGCCTTCGAGTATCTGCCCAAGCCCTTTGATGTGGATCAGGCGGTGGAGCTGGTGCGTCGCGCCATCGAAGAGAGCGCCCATCAGGTGGGTTCCGAGGAAGTGCTCAGCGCAGTCCCGGAGATTCTTGGCCAGGCGCCTGCCATGCAGGAGGTCTTCCGGGCCATCGGGCGACTCTCCCAGTCCCATGCCACGGTGCTGATCAACGG
>JAMHVS010000003.1:0-1465 GCA_035911315.1 Xanthobacter sp. | reverse complement strand
TGAGATTGCTCGCCGAGTCGCTCGATACGACGACGTGGCTCGGAAGCATTTTCCTCTGGGAGGGCATGAGAACGGCTTCACCCCATTACTCGCCACTTGGTATACGCGAGACGGGAAGCTTGAGGCAACGAGCGAAGAATGGGCGCTCTCTGTGCGAGAGCTTGGCGAAGACTATCAGGACTGGCCCTCAGGGCACGTGGTGGTCCGCCAGCGCGAGACCGACGATCTAGTCACCAAGATTCGGGGCATGCAAGGAACGTCTAACGAAGACCGCAAGCACAAGCTGGAACTGCGCCGTGAGTTGCGCCACATGCGCGAAAAGGAGAGGCGCATTGAGCAAACCATTCGAAGGCTGTACACACATCAGCTGCTCAAGTCCTACATGCTTGAAGTCTATGATAAAGACTCGCCCACGATACTTCAGTCGGTCATCGAGTTTGAAGTGCGACAAGATCTCCAGAGCGCAGGAGAGTGCAAGATCCGAATCTTGCCGCCATCTCCAGAGCGGCTGAGTGGTCCGTTCTCGACTAACAGCGTCGCACAAAGCGATATAGCTTTGGACATGTCGAGTGCTGAGTTCTCCTCCATCCTCAGCCAGGGCCATTGCACTTATCCGTCATGCGCCAGGCTAATCCCGAGCATCGCCTCCCTGTAGCCATCTTCCCAGGCGGCGAGCTTGCGCTTCATGCGCATGCTGATCTTTCCAAACTTGGCTTGGGTGGCGGTTTCAGTCTTGAGCAGATTGAGAACGATGCGCTTCAGCCGAGAGAGGTTGTCCGCGGCATAATCCTTGCGCACGGTGGCGGCGTCTTCCTGGAAATTGACGTCCAGCATCCAGTGCACGCCATTCTCAATGCCCCAGTGCGCCCGGACGGCTTTGGCAAAGTCGATGGCCGGCATGGCTCGGGACGCAATGTAGTAGCGCCGTTCTGGCGCAGAGGCCTTGTCGCCAACCCTCCTCAGCGATTCGACCATGCCCAGCATCTTGCACCCTGGCCAGTGTTCAACATCCACTTCGCCGGCGTTGGCAGCTACCCAGAACTCCTGCCACACGAAGCGGCCATGGGCTTCCTCAGAGAAGCGGGCGTATTGCCCGGCCTGCTGCAGCGCCTCGCGCTGGGCGAGGCCGAAGCGCTCCTGGAGCGTGACTTGAAGGGAAGGCTGGTTGCCTTTGACGGCCAGCAGGTAGTCGGCCTTCTGTGCCAGGATCTTAGCGGCGATCTGGCTTTGGCAGCCCATTGCATCAATGCTGACCAGATAGCCTCGGATCAGCAGGTTGTCGAGCAGTTCGGGGATGGCGGAGATCTCGTTGCTCTTGTCACTGACCTTCTCCTGGCCCAGCACCAGCCCACATTCGGTGGCGAAGGCGCTGACCATGTGGATCGGCCTGTTCTCGCCATCACCCGAGCCTCGTATCGTCTTGCCATCGACCGCCAGCGTGCCCGTGCTCACCGCGGGCACCAGG
>JAMHVS010000002.1:0-15202 GCA_035911315.1 Xanthobacter sp. | reverse complement strand
GTGTCTGGTGAATGTTGGATCAGTGGGGCAGCCGCGTGATCGAGACGAGCACGCCTGCTACGCTATCTATCGTCGTGACACCCAGGACATCCTGTGGCGGCGTGTATCTTATGTCATTAGCGGTGCTCAGCAGGCGATTATAGATGCCGGTTTGCCCGCCTACTTCGCGCAGCGGTTGCAGCTCGGGAAGTAAGTTAGTTTTACTGGAACCCAATCCTCCTGCGGCTCTTGACCTTCTTCCCCGAGTGCTCTGCCTTGGCCTTCTTAGCCTTCACGATCTCCTGCTCCAACATCTCCTGCGTCACCTCCCACAGCTCAGGGTTCGGGTTCGTGCTGCCTGCGTAGATCGCATTGATACAAACGTTCAGGATCTCCCCGCCGCTGAGGCTGCGTGATAGCTCCGAGAGAACCGCGTAATCAGCCTTCACCCGATCAGGGTTGGGAAGATGAAGGGCGAACAAAGGCGGCTTTGATGTGCAGACATGGCCGCGCTTGCGCTGTGGCTGAGAAACCTGCTTACCGCCATAGCACGACAACCCAATCGCCAAAAGAGGAGTCTCAGCACGGCGCAGCTTCGCCATGCGGATAACGGTAGTCGGCCTTGGGGTTGGTCGAGACGCGCTTAGTGGTGCCGTCGGACAATTGATAGACCTGGAGCTCGCCTTTGCCGGTTTGATTGAGGTGGTACACCACGGCGGACTCGCCATTGATCCAGCGCGCGTAGGCATACCATTTGGGATTCGCCTCAGCGTTAGCGATCACTTTGAGATTGGTAATCGTGCGCTTCTCGGCATCGAAGTCAGCAATGTAAAGGACGTGCCCAAGTTCGCTGAATTTGTGCCCGGTCATGAACTCAAAACAAATCTTCTTCTCACTCGGCGAGATGCTCGCGCGGTGAAGCTCGCCCTTCGCCGACAGCTCGCATTGCACGGGCTCATAGCAAGGTGACTCGCCCTCTTTGCAGGTCAGCAAACAGACACCGAAGCCGAGCGTGGGATGGCGGGAGTTCACCAAAATCCGGCCATCGGTCAGGCACGAGTGCGCCCAGGTGTGAAACTTCGTGTCCGTGAGGGGGATTTCGTCGCCCGGCTTGCCGCCGACCTTGCTCTTCATCACGCAGTAGGCTCCGGTTTTGTCGTTCTTGCGATTCCAGATGGGCGCATTGCTGCCATCTCGCGTCCAGGTGGGGTTGAAATCCGTGCGCGTGCCGTCGCTCAACAGGTGGAAGCCCGAGCCGTCCGCGTTGACGACAAAGATTGCGCTCTTCCAGTTCGCCGTGATGGGATCATTCTTGGTTCGACGGAAGCAGATGAGCCTGCCCTCGGTCTTCGACCAGGAAGGCTTGAAATCCATGTGTCCCGTGGTGAGCGGCTTTCCCTCGGGCGCGCCGGGTTCGTTTACGTAAATCCGACCGTCGCAGCAATACGAGATGCGTGATGCCTCCGGCTGCTCTGCTCCGTTTAAGCCTATGGCGAAGGGCACGATGCTGAAGCCTGCGGCTGCGCCGGCGGTGGTCTTCAGAAAGTCTCGGCGATGGATGGATTGGTCGTGGCGCATAGGATATGTATACTACGACTCCGCCCACGAGACCAAGTTTTGTGACCTCCGGCAGCGATCTTTGGAAAGAGGAATGGGTGCTGCAGAATGGATACAGTGATAGTTCGTGCTAGTGCTTGATCCGCCAGAGCCGGGCGGTTTTGTCAAAGCTGCCGGTGAGCAACACGCGGCTGTCCGGACCGAAGGCGATGGCGCGGACTAGGGCACCGTGTTGGATGGGCGCGCCGATGGCTTTGCCGGTCACCGCATCCCAGACGTGGGCGGTGTTTCCGTAGCAGCCAGTGGCGGCGAGTTTGCCATCGGGGCTGAAGGCGACGCAGCGCACCTCGGTGGGATGTGTCAGCGGCGGTGTGATCGGCTGGCCGGTGGTGGCATTCCAGATGCGGGCGGTCTTGTCTCTGCTGCCGGTGAGCACGCTGGTGCCGAGAGGACTGAAGACGGCGGCACGCACTTGGTCGGTGTGTTTGAGCAGCGGGGTGATCGGCTGGCCGGTGGTGACATCCCACACGCGAGCGGTGTGATCGAGGCTGCCGGTGAGGAGCTTCTTGCTGTCGGGACTGAAGGACAAGGAGCGCACCGAGCCTTCGTGTTTCAAATCGAAGCCGAGTGATTTGCCTGTGGTCGCATCGAGCAGGTGAGCCACGGTGCCGTTGCCGCAGACGGCGGCGAGTTTGGAATCGGGACTGAACGCGACGGCGTAGAAACGCTGCCGGTTTTCGATGGGTTCGCACATCGGTTTGCCGGTGCGCACATCCCACAGCCGTGCGGTGCCATCCGCCTTGCTATCGTGGCTGCTGGTGAGCACCGCGAGCCCGTCAGGCCGAAACGCGAGTGAATAGACGAAGCCCGGATGCGGAAAGGTGGCTAGCAGTTTGCCGCTGGCGACCTCCCAGAGTTTCGCACCTCCTTCACTGCCTGCTACGACCATCGTGCTGTCGGGACTGAAGGCGATGGGATAGACACCGCCGTCGTGTTCGAGCGGCTGGCCGTGCAGCGCGCCTGTCGCTGTGTCCCATATCCGTAGCATGTGATCGGTGCAACCCGTGGCCGCCCATTTGCCATCGGCACTGAGGGCGACGCCATGCACCGCATCGGGGTGCATCAGCGCGGGGCAGAGCGGCGTTATCTCCGCGCCATGCGCGAGCGAAGTCAGACAAAGCGAGAGGACGAGCAGTTTCATTTTGAGAGTGTGAGGACGTGTGGCTTGGGTTCGATGTTTCCTGCGGCGTCTTCGCCAAAGGCGCGCAACGCCGCTGTCGCTGGCACGCTCACTTCCCATTCGGTGAAGTTCGCGCGCGTGGCCTTCGCCGCGAGTTCATTCACCATCACGCGCTTGATCTCGCCGTTGTCGCTCGTCGTGCCGCGCACGAGGAGGGAGCCGTCCTTTTGCCGCAGCATGGAAGTGATGACCGTCTCAGGCGGCAGATCATCCACCGGCTTTAGTTCACCAGGGAAATCCTTTTCGAGCGGCTGCGTGCCTTTCGGGGTGAAGTTGGGATTCACCGAAATGTCGTCGAGCTTCACGCGGCGGTAAGCGTGCCGGTCGTAGTTCGCTTTCCAAAGCGCATACTCGGCGTGATGCACGTCGAGACCGTCCAGCATCACCGACGGCGATCCTGGATGAAGCGCCCAGTGGACATTCCAGATTTTCAAATTGCGAATGACGAACGGGTGCTGCGCGTCCGGGCCGACACCGCCTACGTCGCCTTTCAATTCAGCGCTCAAGCCGCCGAGGTTGAGCGAGTGCCGCCTCATGCAGTGGATTTCGTTGTCGTCAAAACGAACGAAGGGCAGCGTGCGAATGTCCGTGGAGCGGCGCGAACCATCGGGCTGCGGGACATTGAGCGCGAGATCGAAACCGCTGTTTGCTGCGGCGTCGAAGCGGAAGCCGTATTCGTCGCACTCGGCGGCGACGTTGCGGGTGAATGTGTTCAGCGAATTCGCCCACCAAAAGCCCGCGCCGTCGTTGTGATCGAAGGGCAGCACTTGTTTCGGCAGCGGCTTGGCGACGCAGGCCTGCACCGCGAGATTGTGATCTAGCACGTTGAAGACCTCTGTGCCGTCTTCCATAAAGAAGCCGTGGCCGCCACTCTGATAGCCGACGCAATCACGCACCACGAGGTAGTCCGTACCGTGAATGGTGATCCAGCGATTGCCGCTGTCCCAGATGCTCGCGCCGATCACGGATGCGCCGCGCATGGTGTCGCGGGCGAGATGAAAATGAATACTGTAACGGCCAAGCACGCCCTCTTTACCGAGATGCCGGAACTCCGCGTAACTGATCGCGCCCGCCGAGCCGCGATGATACATCGTGTGCCCACGCGCCTTTGCCGGATCGGCGGATTCAATGATGACGTTTCGGCTGAGATTCGCGACTTCGCCGCGATACGCGCCATCACCGAGATGCTCGAACGCGAGTGGTTGATCGAGCGTGATTGAGGTGCCATTCACCTCGCGGATGCTGCGCTCCTCAGTCTGCGTGTTGTCGCGCACACTGGTGCGGAAGGTTTTCTCCCGCTTGATTTGTCGCGTCGTGGCCGTGAGGAAAACGCGGTCGCCCACGCGCCAGCCGGTGACGGCTTCAGCGAGCGTGATCGCCGTGTCGCCCTTCTTCACGGTCGCGCCGAGCTTGACCCAGGTGTGGTTCAGTTCCGCGCCGTGAAACTCCATACGCCCGCCACAGCAAACGATGGCGGGACATGATTGCGGGTCCATGCCTTCGAAATACACGAGGCGGATCAGCGCTGTGTGTTTCGCGTCAACAGGCTGTGCTCCCGTGCCAACTTCCAGCGCGGGCTTTGGCTGCGAGGGATCAACGTCCGGCAGGTGCGCGTCGCAACTGAAGCCCTCCTCGCTTGTGTCATCGCCGGGTTGGATTTTGATGAGGCCGACATCGAGCTGAGTGTCGCGATCATGTGCAAAGCTCAACGTGCCTGCGATGAAGATGGCGCGTGCGTTCGCGTTCGTATCGAAGATCACCGCATGCCCCGTGCGAATCTGCACACTCGCGCCCGCCGTTGGAACTTTGCCGCCTGCCCACGTCGCGCTCACCGACCACGGTCCGCTTTGTGCGGAGCGAATGATCAAGGGTTCAGCGGCATGGCACGTGAGGGCGGCCAAGATGAGGAATAACAAGTGTGCTTTTTTCATGGGGATAAATTCTTTGCTGCGATGCCATACATGCCAGTGGGCCTGCCACTGGCATCACGATTGCCGGGGCCGAGTGTGATTTTTCCAGCCTGTGGCACGACGCGTTTCCACACCTCAAAAGGAAGGTGAGATCGCACACGGGCCTCGATTTCATCGAGCCATATCTCCTCGCCCGTGCGGGTGAAGTTTTCCGTCAGCCATGTTTGAGGAGTCCCGCGCTTCGGCATGAGCACGAACAACTCCACAGGCCGCGCCACCGCGATCTCAATGGCATATTCACGCCGCCGCAACTCACCATGAAAGGTCTGCACCACATCCGCATTCATCAGCGAGGCGGGAAAGCTTTGTCCGTCCGCAGCCTTCCAGACATGCGGGCGATTGGTATAAACCACAGCGCCTGGTCGCAAGCCATGTGGCACGGTGCGATAGAAATGAAAGCCTTCCGCCGCACCGAAGTTATCGCTTACAGACGCGATGTTGCAGTCATTCGGCGGCGACTGCGTGGACCACTCGCCGGGTTGCAAACCGCCCGTGATGTTGACGATGCGCGCCATCGCTTGCCGGGCATCCACGCGCACCGCTTCGCCTTGCTCCAACCCCGCGTGCTGCGCTCCCAGCTCGACCTTGCCTTGGATGACCAGCACATCGGTCGCTCCATCCGCCCGTGCCTCCACGCCAAACTGCGTGCTCACATCGACCACTCGCGTCACTGGCGTATCGAGGATGAATCCCTTGCCACCTGCGCTGCAATCGACCGTGACTTTGCCACGCAGCACCCGTGCATGCATGGCGTCGATGAAGCGCAGGTCCGCTGGCCGCTCTGTGCTATGCAATAACGGGCAGGCGCTGGTGGTGGTCGATGTCGAAAAGAAGACCGCCGAGAATTTGGGCATTGAAGCCGATCATATCGGCTGGGTCAGCCACGACACGCTGATCTATTCACGGGAAATCCCGGACATGAAACTTCGCGGCACCTGGATCAAAACCATTGGCAGTGAACCGCAGCGAGTGTTGGCCGAACCTTATCTTGTCGGCTACGACAAGTCAGCTCCGCTGGCTTTGATGCGCGAGCTTGGCGTGGTAGTCTTCGCGACTCGCAATGGGATTTTCAGGATGAAGCCTGATGGCTCAGAGCTTCGCGAAGTTGCCAAGCTCAAACAGCCTGTGGGGAGAATTCAAGCGGTGGAGATGTGGGGCAAGGGGCCTCAGTAGTGAGCCAATTGCCGCCGCAGTAATCCTGTGGAGAAATCAAAACTCTGGTTTCCGAGTCAATAGGCGACGCTTTGAGGAGCCGCACCAAGGGATGGGCAGGGCGGGCACTTCCAAAAGTATTCGCAGAACAAGCGAACAGCGAGTGTCGCATCTGCTGCCCCTAACGGGGCAGTGCTTCCAGGTGAAGGTGCAATTTCCGGTCATGTGCCATATTGCAGGAAAGTGAAACGGCGCGGTGATAGCCGCCCACGAAGTAGCGGCGAGGGAAAGGCCTTTCCCCCCTGAAAATCAGTGATGAACGGAAGGCTTGTAAATTGGAGATGAAATGGATATAATTGGATATTGAATGGATACGCAATGCTGCAAAAACTCGCCCCAGAACCGCCAATAACCGCAGAAATGCTCAAGCTCATCGCCTCGCTCGATGAGTTCAAAGGGCAGTGGCGTGCCTTCAAGCGCCTCTCACGGGATCAGCTCTCGCAGCTCAAGAAGATCGCCACCATTGAAAGCATTGGCTCGTCCACGCGCATTGAGGGTAGCAAGCTCACCGATCAGCAAATCGCCACGCTTTTGTCAGGACTCAGAATTCAGGAGTTCAAAAGCAGGGATGAAGAAGAAGTCGCGGGCTACGCGGCTGCGATGGACACGGTGTTCGAGTCCTTCGAGCACATCCCGGTCACGGAAAATCACATCCGCCAGCTTCATCGGACGCTGCTCCAGTTTTCGAGCAAAGACGAGCGGCATCGCGGCGACTACAAGACGCTCGACAATCATGTGGCCGCGTTCGACGCAAAAGGAAACCAGCTCGGCATCGTCTTTGAAACGGCATCGCCGTTTGAGACGCCCTTTGCCATGAAGCGGCTGGTCGAATGGATGATCGAGGCCGAAAGAGACGGCGACCTTCACCCGCTGCTCGTCACGGGCGTGTTTGTGGTCTGGTTTCTTGCCATCCATCCGTTCCAGGATGGAAATGGTCGGCTGTCGCGGGTCTTGACGACTCTGCTCCTGCTACGGCACGGCTACAGCTATGTGCCGTATGCCTCGCTGGAGTCGGTGATCGAGGAGAACAAAGAGTTCTACTACAAGGCGCTGAGAAAGACGCAGGCGACGATGCGGAAGAAGCGCGTGGAATGGGATGCCTGGCTGCTGTTCTTTCTGCGCTGTCTGGTGCGCCAGAAGGACAATCTGAATGTGAAGGTCCAGGTCGAGCAAAGGCGTGTCGAGGCCAGTTCACCGCTGGCCGCATCCCTCATGAGGCTGCTGGACGACGCGGAGAGCATAACGCTTGCTGAGGCGGTCAAAGCCACCGCCGCAAACCGTAATACGCTCAAGGCGAAGATGTCCGAGTTGGTAGATGCCGGATTACTGACGCGCCACGGGCGCGGCAGAGGCGTCCATTACACGAAGGGCAAACACGAGAATTGAAATTGGGTGCCGCCCCGTGCTGGCGGTGCGCGTCGGACGCGCAAGCCGCAATCGCAATGCCGTGGCTCAAGGCTTGGCTGTGCCGGGAGCGAGTATCTTGTCGAAGTCCATCTCCAGGAATTCCAACAGTTCCGGGGAGATGCCCGCCTTTTGCGCTGCGCCGGGTGGCAGCAGATTTTGCAGGCCGGTGGCCGTCTGCGTGTTGAAGGCATCCCGGCGTGCCTCCCAGGCGGCTTCGAGCTGCGCGTCCTGCGGCTCACGACCGGCGTTCAGACCCTGCTGATTCATCAACTGCGCGCGCTGACGCATATAGGCATCCACGGAGTCACCCTGCGGCTCGGTGAGGCCGGCGGACTGCTGGATCATGTTACGGAAAAACTTTCCATATTCCTCGGGGCGGTCTTGAAATCCGGCGATCTCGGGCAGCATGCCCAGCACTTCGGCGTGCTGGCGTTGCAGGTCGAGCAGGCGGCGTTTCTCGTCCGCGCTCAGCGTGGCCCTGGGTGAGCGTTTTTGCAGCGCCATCGCGAACCATGCTGCTACGCTCATGCCCGCCCTTCGCGACATGCCGCCGCACATCATCCCCTCGACCCTTGGCGATGACGCTGGTGCGCTCGGAGCAGCCAGTCACGCGATGGAGGCATGGCAGCCTGAATGACCAGTTGCCAATTGGTGCATATAGCCCACGCCACTTGGTAGATGACCCGCTTGTCTCCACCCGCAGGGTATTCTCATCTCACACGTTGACAAGAGTCTGCGCATGGTTAATGGAACGTCCGTTTATAAACAGCCATTTAACTCCAATGCCCATGACCCTCACGCGCCCCACTCGAGAACGTAACCCGAAGGCGCGCAAGATGCGTATCCTGGTGGCGGCGGGGGTGGTGTTTGCGAAGGCGGGGTTTGCGGCGGGAAGCGTGCGGGAGATCAGCCTGAAGGCGCGGGTGAATGTGGCGTCGATCAATTATTACTTCAGCAGCAAGGAGGGGCTTTACCGCGAGGTGCTGCTGGCGGCGCACCGGAAGTTGCTGGAGCAGGAGCCGCCGCCGAAGCCGACGGAGGAACCTGAGCAGTCGTTGCGGGAATGGATTCAGTTTTGCCTGCGCTTTGTGCTGCTGAGACGCACGGCGCATCCGGTGCTGGGACGGCTGATGGCGCATGAGATGCGGCAGCCGACGGCAGCCTTGGGCGAGCTGGTGAAGCTGATCATCAAGCCGAATTTCGCGAACCTCGTCAAAATTGTGAATGCCTTGGCGGGAGACTCGCTGGACAAGGATGGGCGGGAGATGGCGGCGCATCAAATTGTTGCGATGTGCGTCCACTTTGACCACAGCCGTGAGGTGATCGGGCGGCTTGGATTTGCCGTGCCGGAGGCGGAGGCGGGTATCGCTCGGCTGGCGGACAGCATCGCGGACATGGCGCTCCGGGGACTCGGGACGCCAAAGACAACCCTTTCCAAGAAACGCACTTCAGCATGAAAACGACCTTACTCTGCATCTTAACCGCTGCCGCGCTTGCGCTGGTGGCTTGCAACAAAGCTCCGGCACCGGCTCCGCAGGCGGAAAAGCCGAAAGTAGCGCCGGTGATCGTGAAAGGGGCCACCGTGCAGGCCGCTGAACGTGCCTTTCCGCGTTTCCTGCGTGTGACGGGGCAGCTCGCCGCACAGAATGACGCCGTGGTGGCGGCGGATTCGATGGGGCGAGTGGTCTCGGCTTCGATTGAACGTGGTTCCGTGGTGAAGACGGGCGATGTGCTGGCGAAGCTCGACGAGCGCCAGCCCAAGCTCTCTCTGGCGGAGGCTGCGGCCTCCGTGGGTCTGGCGAAGGCGCGGCTGGCGCTGGCGAAGAACGAGCAGGAGCGCAACAAGCCGCTGGCGGAGAAAAAGGCGGTGGCGGATGCGGATTACCAAAAGCTGCTCACGGAAGTCGCCGCGCGCGAGGCGGAACTGGCGGCCTCGGAGGCACGTCAGGCCTTGGCGCAGAAGACGCTCGATGACTGCGTGATCCGCGCGTTGTTTGGCGGTGTGGTGGCGGAGCGCATGGTGGAGCCAGGCGAGTATGTGAAGGCGGATTCCCCTGTCGCCCGCGTGGTGGATCTGTCCACGCTACGGCTCGTGCTGAGTGTGCCGGAGACGGAAGTTGGCGCTCTGGTCATCGGTCAGGTGGTGGAGTTCACCACGGCGGCGTTCCCGGCGCAGCGCTTCACGGGCAAGTTGAAATTCCTTGGCGCGACGATGCGCGAGGCCTCGCGTGATCTGGTGATTGAGGCGACGGTGGACAACGCGGAAAGCAAATTGCGGCCCGGCTTCTTTTGCGATGCGCGCATCCTGCTTCGTGAGGAAAAAGCCGTCGCGGTGCCGGAGGGGGCGCTGCGCATCGAAGGCTCGCGCCGCAAGGTCTTCGTCATCACCAAAGACAACACGATCTCCGAACGCCTCGTGGAGGTGGGAGAGACGCGCGAGGGCTTCACAGAAATCCGGCGTGGAGTCGCCGCCGGTGAGCCGTTGCTGGCTAAACCCAGCGCAGAGGCCGCCGATGGGCTTCGCTTTGAACCCGCCGCTTAATTTTCACTTCACACGCTCATGCAATGGCTCGCCGCTATCTCCGTCCGCCGCCCGGTCTTCGCCAGCGTCATCATCCTCGTTTTCGTGGTCGTGGGGGTGCTGGGCTACACGAAGCTGCCGGTGGATCGGTTTCCAAAGATTGACTTCCCCACGGTCAGCATCGTCACACGGCAGGACGGCGCGACGCCGAAGGAGATCGAGACCGAGATCACGGACAAGATCGAGGAGGCGGTGAACACCGTCGCAGGCATTGATGAACTGCGCTCCATTTCAAGCGAGGGCATCTCGCAGGTGCTGGTGACTTTTGTGCTGGAGAAAAACATCGACGTGGCCTCACAGGAAGTGCGGGACCGCATCGCCCGTATCATCCCCGATCTGCCGGAGGAGGTGGACGCGCCGATCATCGAGAAGCTCGATCCCGATGCCGCGCCTATTTTGAACATCGCCCTCGTGGCCGACAAGCCGGTGCGCGAGATCACCGAGTTTGCCGACAAGGTGTTGCGGCGGCAGCTTGAAAGCGTGGGTGGTGTGGGGCAGATCACGCTGCTGGGCGGAAGACTGCGGCAGATCAATGTGTGGCTCGATCCGATGCGGCTGCGCTCCTACAATCTGACCGCTGCGGACGTGCAGCGCGGCCTCCGCGCACAGAACGTGCAAATCCCTGCCGGCACGGTGAAGAATGCGGCCAGCGAGGCGGGCTTCCGCGTGCTGGGCAAGGCACGGAGCGTGGAGGAGATCGGCATGCTCGTCTTGCGCGAGGCGGACGGCGGTCTGGTCCGCGTGCGTGACGTGGCGCGGGTGGAAGACGGGGCCGAGGAGCAAAAAACCGTGGCCCGTAACAATGGCGTGCCCTCTGTGGTGCTCTCCATCCGTAAACAAAGCGGCACAAACACGGTGGCCGTGGTGGATGCGGTGAATGAGAAGCTCGGCGATGTTAAAAAACTGCTGCCCGCAGGCTACGATGTCGAAATGGTGCGCGACACGTCGCAAGTCATCCGCACCAGCGTTCACGCGGTGAAGGAGCACTTGGTGCTGGGGGCCATTTTCGCCGCCGTGATCGTTTTGATTTTCCTTGGCAACTCACGCGCCACCATCATCTCCGCGCTCGCGATTCCCACCTCCATCATCGCCGCGTTCGGCGTTATGTGGGCGCAGGGAGTGACATTAAACGTCATCAGCCTCGTCGCCCTCGCGTTGGCGGTCGGCATCGTCATTGATGATGCCATCATCGTGGTGGAAAACATTTTCCGCCACATGGAAGAGAAGGGCGAGGACTCCTTCACCGCGTCCGTGGAAGGACCGAAGGAGATCGGCATGGCCGTCCTGGCCACCACGCTATCGCTGCTCGCGGTGTTCGTGCCCGTGGCCTTCCTCAGCGGCATTGTGGGCATGTTCCTGAAGAGTTTCGGCCTCACCATGGCTTTCGCCATCGCGGTTTCGCTGCTGGTCAGCTTCACGCTCACGCCCACGCTCTCCGCCCGCATGTTCCGCAAAGGCCACGCCACGCGGTTTGACGCCTGGCTGGAGCATCTGGTAAACATCTTCTACCGCCCGGTGGAGGCGTTTTACATGGTGCTGCTGCGCTTTTCCATGCGGCATCGCTGGATCATCGTGCTGGGCTGCTTCGGCATTCTCGCCGCCGTGCCCACGCTGATGAAGATCGTGCAAAAGAGCTTCCTGCCGCCGGTGGAGGAGGCGGAGTTCGTGGTGAACATCCGCACGCCGGAGGGCACCAGCCTCGCCGCCACCGATCTCATGGCCGAGCGCTTCGCCCGTGCGATCCGCGAGCTGCCCGGCGTGGACGGCACACTTCTCACCATCGGGGACAATGACCAGCGCACGCCGAATCTCGCAGGCATCTTCGTGCGCCTGAATGATCCCGCTTTGCGCGAAGACCAGCAGACCCTCATGGACCGCGTGCGCAAAGAGATCGTACCGCGTTTCCCCACGGAATGGCGCATCACCGTGCTCTCTGTCCCGCCTTTCAACACGGGCCAGTCCAGCGCCAACGTGCAGTATTTCATCGCCGGGCCTGACCTCGACACGCTTACCCGCGCCACGGCATCAGTGATCAAAGACGTCAAAGACCTCCCCGGCATCCGCGACCTCGACAGCACTCTCATTCCCGGCAAGCCTGAAATCTCCGGCAGCGTGGACCGCAACAAAGCAGGCGAGATGGGAGCCAGCATCCAGGACATCTCCGGCACGCTGCGCCTGCTCGTCGGCGGTCTCGACGTCTCCACCTTCGACGACAGCGGCGAGCAATACGACATCCATCTCCAGGCTGAGGAGAGCTACCGCAACACCCGCGAAATCCTCAATCTCCTCACCGTGCCCTCCACCAAGGCCGGACCCGTCGCCATCACCAATCTGCTCACGCTGGAAAACACGGACAGCCCCTCGCAGATCAACCGTCTCAACCGCCGCCGCCAGGTCACCATCACCGCCAACAACGCCCCTGGAGTGGGTGAAACCGAAATCCTTGATGGCATCGCCACCGCCGTGAAGATGCTCAACCTGCCGGCCGACTACGCCAGTGGCAGCGCCGGACGCTCGAAGGAAATGGCCAAGGCGGGAAAGGCCTTCATGGTCGCGTTTTTGATGGCCTTCATCTTCATGTATCTCATCCTCGCCGCGCAGTTTGAGAGCTGGGTGCATCCGCTCACCATTCTGCTCGCCTTGCCGCTCACGCTGCCCTTTGCCATCCTCTCGCTCATCCTCTTCCAGCAGTCGGTGAACATCTTCTCCATGCTCGGCATCCTCGTGCTCTTCGGCATGGTGAAAAAGAACGGCATCCTGCAAATCGACCACACCAACCAGCTTCGTGCCAAAGGCATGGACCGGCTCGATGCCATCCTGCTCGCCAACAAAGAGCGTCTGCGCCCCATCCTCATGACCACGCTGGCTTTCGTCGCGGGCATGATCCCCATGATGACTGCGAAGGGCGTCGGTGCCGCCTATAACAATGCCACGGCGGGCGTCATTCTCGGCGGCCAGAGCCTATCCTTGCTGCTCACGCTGCTCGCCACGCCCGTCATCTATTCCATCTTCGACGACCTCATTCAGTTCCCAGATCGCATCAGAAAGAGGCGCATCGCGAAAGCCCTCGCCAAGGGAACGAAGACCCGCGAACGCGAACAAGGCCAGCCAACCCACTAGCACCTCATGACCAAGACCCTTCTTGCAGCCCTTGCGCTTGGCCTCGCCTCCTGCGCCGTCGGCCCGAATTACAAGCAGCCCGACACCGCCGACATCACCCCCGCGAAATGGCGCTGGCAGACCGCTGCCCCGCGCGATGACACCGCGCGTGGCGAATGGTGGAAAGTCTTCCGCGACAGCGAACTCAACCGCCTCGAAGCCCTCGCGCTTCAAGCCAGCCCATCCTTGAAGTCCGCTGCCGCCCGCGTCGATCAGGCTCGCGCCTCCGCCCGCATCAGCGCCTCCGAGTGGGCGCCCGACATCCGCCTCAAAGGCGACACCAAGCGCGAGCAGTTCTCCGGCAATCTGCCCACCCCCGTGCCCGTTGCCATCCCGCGTGGGCGCGTCAACAGCTTCAGCACCATCATCGACCTCAGCTACGAGATAGACTTCTGGGGCAAGGTGCGGCGCGAAGTCGAGAGCGCCCGCGCCACCGCCGATTCCACCTCCGCCAGCTACCACAGCGCCATCCTCACCCTCACTGGCGATGTCGCCGCACAATACTTCCTGCTCCGCGCCGCCGATGCCGAACTCGACGCCCTGCGCCGCACCATCGCCCTGCGGGAAAAATTTGTGAACCTTCTCAACGACAAGTTCAAAGCCGGAGCCATCCCTGAGACCGATCTCGCCCGAGCCCAGACCGAAGTGGCCACTGCCAAGGCTGAACTCGCCGACGTAAAGCGCCAGCGTCAGGAAGCCAGCGACACT
Organism: Xanthobacter sp.; assembly: GCA_035911315.1. Lineage (GTDB taxonomy): Bacteria > Pseudomonadota > Alphaproteobacteria > Rhizobiales > Xanthobacteraceae > Xanthobacter. The sequence goes on along the minus strand of JAMHVS010000002.1, from coordinate 1,389 downwards.
CTCGCCCTCCTGTGCGGCCAGCCCGCCAGCAGCTTCACCCTTCGCGAGCATCCCATCGGCTCCAAAGCCCCGCCCGTCATCCCCGCAGGCATCCCCGCCAGCATGTTGGAGCGCCGTCCGGACATCGCCGCCGCCGAGCGCATCGTCGCAGCCCGCAATGCCGACATCGGCGTCGCAACCGCCGACTATTTCCCCGCCGTCCGTCTCACCGGCACCGGCGGCTACTTGAGCAAAGAAGTGGACACCCTGCTCACCGGCAACAGCAAAGTATGGAGCATCGGCCCCAGCGTCAGCCTCCCGCTCACCGGCTGGGCCGTCATCCACTTCAACGTCAAGCGTCACAAAGCCGCCCGCGAAGAAGCCATCGCGAATTACCGCCAGACCGTCCTCACCGGCATCCGCGATGTGGAGACCAGTCTCGCCCAAACCCGCTACCTGCGCGAGCAGGCCAGCGCCATCGGCGATGCCCTCACCGCCTCCACCAAAGCCACTGACCTCATTCGCGAGTCCTATGAGCGTGGCACCCTCAGTTATCTCGAACTCCTCGACGCCGAGCGCACCCGCCTCCTTACGGAACGTCAGACCGCCCAAATCTCCGCGCAGCGCCACATCGCCACCGTCCGCCTGATCAAGGCGCTGGGAGGTGAGTGGTGATCGCGCGATTTTTTGACCCACCACCAAATACTCACCACACTTGGACATGCACACACTCGGAATCATCAATCAACGAATCTCGGCCAACAAGTTTGCCCCAGACACATCGCTCTCGCACACCGTAATCGAAGAATTGGTCGCTTGCGCCACACAGGCACCATCCTCGTTTAACCAGCAACACTGGCGCTTTGTTGCCATCACCGAGCCGCAGGACAAAGAACGACTCAAAGCGGTCGCCTACGGCCAGCAAAAGGTGATAGATGCGGCCGTCACCTTCATCGTATTGGGCGACCTGCTGGCCCACACGAAGCTAGCCGAAACTTTAGGTCGGTCCGTCAAGGCTGGCATAATCGACCAAGCTGTGGTGGACGGGATGGTCGGCATGGCTGGCCAGATGTATGCAAACCCAGCGGCCCAGCGTGACGAAGCCATCCGGTCGGCTTCGCTGGCAGCCATGACTCTGATGCTCGCCGCCGAAGCGAAAGGGCTGGTTTCCGGCCCGATGATCGGGTTTGACCCGGAAGGGGTGAAGCGGGAGTTCCAAATTTCCGAGCGCTACCTGCCGGTGATGCTCCTGGCGGTGGGTTATCCAGCTCCGGGCAACTGGCCCCGCAAAGTCCGCCTCTCCGTTTCCGAAGTCCTCACCTATGGCACCGGCGAATCTCTGGCATAGATCAAGGGTCCAAAGTGGAAGGGGGGCACCTCATGAACGCGCTTCTGCGCTGATTTATTTAA
>JAMHVS010000001.1:0-2515 GCA_035911315.1 Xanthobacter sp. | reverse complement strand
CTGTTGAATTCCGCCCAAAATTGACCCAGGGTTTTCATCCAAAATTGACCCGGGTTAACGGTGCCCAGTATACCTAGGCATCTGTGGATAAGTCGTCAGTTTTCAGGGATGGGATTGTCCTCCTGCTCAAGGGTTGGGGGTGGGGCTTTCTTGCGGCGAGGAGCAGCCGCAGCAGAGCTGTTACGGAAGCGCCAGGACTCGTTGCCCGTTTCCACGATGTGGCAGTGATGGGTCAGTCGATCCAGCAGTGCCGTGGTCATTTTGGCATCGCCGAACACGCTGGCCCATTCCGCAAAGCCCAGATTGGTGGTGATCATCACGCTGGTTTGCTCATACAGCTTCGAGAGCAAGTGGAACAGCAAGGCTCCCCCTGCCTGGCTGAAGGGCAGATAGCCCAGCTCATCCAGAATGACCAGATCGACATGGGTCAGGCGATAGGCCAACTGGCCTTGCTTGCCGGCCGCCTTTTCCAGCTCCAGTGCGTTGACCAGTTCCACCGTCGACAAGAAGCGTACACGGCGGTGATGCCGCTGGATCGCCTCCACGCCAATTGCCGTGGCCAGGTGTGTTTTGCCCGTGCCCGGACCACCAATCAGCACCACATTCTGGGCGCTGTCCATGAACGTCCCTTCGTGCAGACGGCGCACCAGGGTGGCGTCGACCTGTGATTGCGCGAAGTCGAACCCGGCCAGATCGCGGTGTGCCGGGAAGCGCGCCGCCTTCATCTGGTAGGCCAGCGACTTGACCTCCCGTTCCGCTGTCTCGGCCGCGAGCAACTCTTGCATGACCTGTTCGGCATCCAGGCTGTGATGGCGTGCCCGCGCCATCAACTCGGGCCAGCTTTGCGCCATGCCATGCAACTTCAACGCCTTCAACTGGCCAATCAGCTCAATCGACATGATCCACCTCCACCGTCGTCTGACGCAGATGGTCATAACGCTGAACATTCGCCTGCGGCTCTTCATTTAACTGCAGGTGCGAGGTGATGCTGGTCGGCGGCAGCGCCGGCGATTGCAGCCGGGCCACCACGTTCAGCACATGCTCCCCACTGATGTTGCCCGACTCCAGTGCCAGCTCCACGGCCACCAGTACGGCTTCCAGCCCCTGACTCGCCACGGCCGCCAGCACCTGTGCCATCACCCGGTCACCGCCCTCATGCCGCAACAGGTGGCGCTGCAGGATCTGCAAAGCCTCTGGCATGTCATCGAACGGCGCTCCATTGCGCAGGGCGCCTGGCTTGCGCTGCACCACGCCAATATAGTGCCGCCAGTCATACACCGTCTGATGCCGTTCGAAGCGACGGGCATGGCGCGCGATCTCCCGATTGTCGGCCACCAGCACGATCTCCCACGGATACACTCGCAGGCTGATGACGTGATGGGCATGCTCGGCAGGGACGCTGTAGCGGTTGCGCTGGTAATGCACCAGGGCGGTGGGTGATACACGCACCGCTTGCTCGATGTAGCCATCAAAGGGCTTGGGGGCAGGCATCAGGTGCGGCTGCTCGTCATCCAGCACAGACGCCAGGGTCAGTTCCGGACAGTCAGGATGCCGCATCCCGGCCCAGGCCGCCCGGCACTCACTTGCCAGCCAGGTATTCAGCTCTTGCAGGCTGGGCCAGTGCCGGGCCGTAACCCCCGCCCATAACTGCCGCCGTCGGTCCTGAACGTTCTTCTCGACAATGCCCTTCTCCCAGCCCGCCGCCCGGTTACAGAACTCGGGCTCGAACAGGTAGTGACCGCACATGGCCTGGAAGCGGGCGTTCACCGTCCGCTCCTTGCCTCGCCCCACCTTGTCCACCGCCGTCTTCATGTTGTCGTAGATGCCTCGACGCGGGACTCCGCCAAAGGCCGCAAACGCCCGGGCATGCGCATCGAACAGCATCTCGTGGCTTTGCAACGGATAGGCCACGACAAGGAACACACGACTATGGGCCAGCTTGATGTGCGCCACCTCCAGCCGGCGTCGTATGCCGCCAATCGTGGCGTACTCGCAGCTCCAGTCGAACTGGAAGGCCTCGCCGGGAGCAAAGCGCATTGGCACATAGGCATGCCGATGCGGCGCAGCCGCTTCTTCTTCCCGCCACCGCCGGATGAAGAGAGCCACCCGGCCGTAGCCTCCGGGATAACCCTGCGCCTGCAATAACTGGAACAATACCTTGCCCGTGCGCCGGTCACGCTTGGGGCGGTGGCTGTCGCTCTTGATCCAGGTGATGAGCTGGTCCTTGTACGGATCCAGAATGCTGGCACTGTTGCGTGCCGGGTAGGCCGGCTCCTTCATCTCCGGTTGCCGGAGCCATTGCCGAATGGTGTTGCGGGACAGACCAGTCTGTCGTGAAATCTCCCGAAGCGGGAGGTGGTCGCGGAAATGCATCCGCCGGATCTTGGCTAACATGCCCACTGTGATCACTCCATGGCCCCCTGCTTAAAAAATGAGCAGGGTAGCGGATTCAGGTGGGTCAGTTTTGGGCGGAAATTACCCCCGTAAGTGGGTCAATTTTGGACGGTCGTCAACA